>CAVZMI010000016.1:0-34106 GCA_963776275.1 Ignavibacteriota bacterium | reverse complement strand
AATAGCGCAACGTCTTGGAATACCCGACAATATTATCAAGAATGCACGGACACTTATCGGTACACAAAAAGACCGGCTCGAAAACCTCCTCGCCGATCTCGAATTGAGGTCACAGCAGCTTCAATCAGAGATCAAAGCCATCCAAAAAGCTCAAGAAGAACTGAAACAATCGAGGGATGAATATGAACTTAAGAATAGAACATTCAAGAAGGAATTGAAGGAGATTAGAAAACAGGCAGTCGATCAGGCTGAAGAAATTACTAGGCATATTAATACAACAATTGAGCGGGTTGTGCGCGAGATCAGGGAATCGGACGCATCGAAAGAAATTCTGGCAAAGACCAAGAAAGAGATTGCTCAAATTCAGAATGATGTGAAGCAGCTTCGTAAGGAACTTGCACCCGAAGAGGGTGAAATGATACCTGAGGAAATCCATCATGGTGACCGTGTCCGTCTGCACACGGGCAGCGATGTTGGAGAAGTCGTTGAAGTAATCAATAATAACCATGAGGCAATAGTAGCTTTTGGGTCTTTGAAAATGAGATGTGAGATAGCCCATCTCAGGAAAGTCCAGAGTCCAAAACCCGCGTCACAATACGTCAACACGACGTCGTTTCAGGGGTCTGAAGAATTCCGGCGGGAAATAGATCTAAGAGGCATGCTTGGCGATGAGGCAATTGCCGCCGTCGATAAATTTCTCGATGAAGCCTTTGTAGCGGGTCTTAGACGCGTGGATATCATTCATGGAAAGGGAACAGGGGCATTACGGAAGAAAATCAACGAGTTCTTGAAGACCCATCCTCACGTAAAGTCGCAACGTTTAGGCGAATGGAATGAAGGGAGCACGGGTGTTACAGTTGTTGAGCTACGCGATTAAACCTATATGAAAGTAACCAAAAAAGACGATAAAAAAGAAAAGAAGCTCCATATTGACTTTTGCCGTCATAATGAGTACAATTACTTGATTATACTTACCCTGATTTCTAATCGATAGCATCGCCATATAATTAACAACACCCAAACATTCTTGATGGAGGAAGCTGTGAGCAAAAAACTAACGATTGTTCTCCTGGCAGTCTTGATCGCTGTTATATGCAGCAACCAGATTGCTACCGCGGGAGGTTTTCAGTTGAACGAGCAAGGTGCGCGTGCTTTGGGGCAGGCAAGCGCCTTTGTTGCACGAGCGGGGGATCCATCGGCAATCTTCTTTAACCCTGCTGGAATCACATCTTTACCGGGTACACAGGTGATGGCAGGTGCGACATTAATTCTACCTACAACGACATTCACGGGCCCGACTCCTTTGACAATCGAAACAAAACTTGAAAAACAAACCTTCGTACCACCGAATGTGTATATAACATATAACACATCTGGTGGGGGGAATGGATTGAGTTTTGGTCTGGGAGTTTTTACTCCATATGGTCTCGGTACAAAATGGGCTGATACGTGGGTAGGTCGTGCAATTGCCACAGAAACGAATCTTCAGAGTTTTTATATTAATCCTACAGTTGCATATCGTGTGTCGCCTGAACTTTCAATCGGCGTCGGTTTTGACTATGCCATCGCAAATGTTACTTTGAAAAGAAAAGTGCCTGTCCCGGTAAGCGCAACGATGGTAATTGAAGGTGATCTATCATTAAAAGGAAGTGGATACGCGGCAGGTTTCAATGCAGGAGTTCAATATAAACCGATCGAAATGATTTCAATCGGTGCTTCATACAGAAGCAAAGTGAAAATGGACCTGGATGGTACTGCAAATTTTAATAACTTTCCAGCTCAGATCGCTGCGGTGCTCCCGGGTGGTGATGTATCGACATCCATTGCGATGCCGGCGAATTACTTCATCGGTGTTTCCGTAAAACTGATGCCGGATCTGGAGCTTGAGGCAGATTATCAGGGAATTGTCTGGAGTTCATTCGACGTATTGCCGATAACATTCAAGACCGAGACTGCATATCAGAAGAGCACTGTTGAACCGGAGAATTATAAGGATACCTACATGATTCGGTTTGGTGCCGAATATACAATGGGCGACTTACAGCTCCGTGCAGGATATATTTATGATCATTCGCCGGTTGAAGATCCATATGTCCAGCCTCTCTTACCCGATGCGAATCGGAACGACTTTACAGTCGGTGTAGGCTATAAAGTTGACGAATCAATTCAAGTAGATGTTGCTTATATGCTGGTTGCATTCAAGGACCGGCCGATAACAACGAATATACACGGCTTTAATGGAACGTATAAGTCGAAAGCAAATCTGATTGGTCTTGATCTCACCTTCAAATTTTAATTTCGTCATTGTAAGGTTGGTTTAAAAAATCTCATCTCCTGAAAAAGGGGATGAGATTTTTTATTTCTTTTTCCGTATATTGTAGTATCAGAATATTGCGAAGAAAGGAAAAATTTCTTTTTCCATGCAACTCGAAGAACCGATTGTTGACCTCGCGCTGGCCTCAAAACATGGCCTCACAGAAGAAGAATTCAATACTATTATAAACATTCTTGGACGCACGCCGACATACACGGAACTCGGAATTTTCAGTGTCATGTGGAGCGAGCATTGCAGTTATAAAAATTCTATTGCTTTACTTAAAACACTGCCGAGAAGCGGTGGAAAGCTGCTCGTGAGTGCCGGCGAAGAGAATGCCGGACTTGTCGATATCGGTGACGGACTTGCCGTCGCTTTCAAGATCGAGAGCCATAATCACCCCTCGGCTGTAGAGCCGTACCAGGGTGCCGCGACGGGAGTCGGCGGTATTATGCGCGATGTTTTTACAATGGGTGCCAGGCCGATTGCATCTCTTAATTCTCTCCGGTTCGGTGATATCAATGATGACCATGTTCAGCATCTTTTCCGAGGAGTTGTGAAGGGTATAGGTGATTACGGCAACAGCTTCGGTGTTCCAACGGTGGCAGGGGAGGTATACTTTGATAAATCGTACCAGGGAAACCCGCTTGTCAACGCGATGGCTGTTGGCATCGTGAAACATGGGGAAGTGGCAAGGGCAATTGCGTCCGGGAAAGGCAATCCGGTGATGATTGTAGGGTCTTCTACGGGACGCGATGGGATCCATGGAGCAACATTTGCATCGGAAGAAATTTCTGAAGAATCGGAAGCAAAACGTCCTTCAGTCCAGGTCGGGGATCCATTTACAGAAAAACTTCTCCTAGAGGCAACGCTTGAGGTGATACGCAGTAATTATCTTGTTGGTATACAAGATATGGGCGCCGCTGGAATTAGTTGTTCAACATCTGAAATGAGTGCAAAAGGTAATGCCGGTATAGACATCGACCTGGATTTAGTGCCGGTACGTGAAGAGGGTATGACTGCATATGAGATCATGCTATCTGAATCACAGGAACGTATGCTGTTATGCGTGAAAAAAGGGGATGAGGAAAATGTCAAGAAGATATTTAGGAAATGGGACTTACACAGCGTCGTTGTTGGTAGTGTGACAGATGATGGTATTCTCCGTGTACGTAAAAACGGACAGATAAAAGCCGAGATCCCTTCAAAATGTCTTGTTCTTGGTGGTGGTGCCCCCGTTTATCAACGTCAAACAAAAGAGCCTTCATATATCACCAGTGTGCGCAAGTTTGATCCAAAATCTATTTCTGAGCCATCTGACTACAATAAGGTTCTACTTGAATTGCTGGGATCACCAAATATTGCAAGTAAACGCTGGGTATATCATCAGTATGACATGATGGTCCGGACGAATACGGTTATTCCTCCGGGAGGAGCCGATGCTGCCGTAATGCGCATCAAAGAAAACGGCAAGTTTCTTTCGATGAAGACCGACTGTAATGGAAAATACGTGTATATTAATCCGCGTAGAGGCACACAAATAGCTGTAGCTGAATGCGCGAGAAACATTACGTGTACGGGCGGTACGCCACTTGGAGTAACAAATTGCTTGAATTTTGGAAATCCATACAAACCTGAAATGTACTGGCAATTCAAGGAAGCAGTTCTTGGAATGGGTGATGCGTGCAGGGTATTAAATACTCCGGTCACAGGTGGTAATGTAAGCTTCTATAACGAAAATCCAGATGCTGCAGTTTTTCCAACACCCGTTATTGGGATGGTTGGACTTATTGAGGAACAGGCTCATATTACGACATCCAACTTTAAAAATACTAATGATATAATATTGCTTATCGGAGCTCAAGCACGAGGTGAATTGGGAGGAAGTGAATACCTTTCTCATCTGCATAAAATAGTCGCTGGAGACGCACCATATATCGATTTAGAATTTGAGGAAAAACTTCTAAACTCTTTACGAGAGCTAATTAAAATTAATATAGTTAAATCTTCACATGATATATCGGACGGCGGTCTTGCGGTGACACTGGCAGAATGTTGTATGGGTAATCAGGAGAAATGTATAGGTGCAAAGATACAACTGCCAAAGAACGGATTACGAAGCGATAGGAGATTATTTGGAGAGGACCAATCACGTATTATCATCACCACAGAAAAGAAGAACGTAGATACAATAAAGAGAAAGCTTTCTGAAAGAAAAATTCCATGCATTGAGATCGGTATTGTTGAAGGTGATAGACTCAGGATCGATGAAATTATAGATGTTTCGGTTGAAGAGATGAGAGAAAAGTACTATAAGGCTATTGAATCAATCATAGAAAAATAGTAGCCATTAAAGAGATAACAAATACAAGAAATTCAAATAATCAGTATTATGTAAAGTAAGATTATTATACAATATCCTGTGTAAATCTATATTTTTTCTCTTCCTTATCCTTCCCCATTCATTAATCTTTTATTTCAAAATTTTCTATTAGAACGAGAGGTACTTATGGTAAGATTGATTAAAAACTTTCTTTATTGTTATAGATCATTTACTAGTTATCTTCATAATCTCCATATCTACATTAATATTCCCACGATAAATGATATCAGCTCCCCCCTCCAGTAGAACATTTTTAATATCATCTCCTACTTTCTCGAAATGTATCTTAAGTGTATCGCCGCCCTTTGTAATGATATTAACAGGCTCTTCGACACCACGTAGCTGATTAGATATGATAGCAGAAGCAACTGCTCCTGTTCCACATGCTAATGTTTCATTTTCAACACCCCGCTCATAAGTCCTCATTTTAATGGTATTATCATTAATCACTTCAACGAAATTCGCGTTTGTTCCTAAAGGACCGAAAATCGTATGGTTTCTGAGTAAGGGACCAAGTTTGATGATATCTACCTCGTCGACATGACTGAGTTTCAGATCCTCTACAAAAACTATCGAGTGTGGAGCGCCTGTATCGATAAAATGTGCAATAGTTTCTATTTTTTCAAGTGAAACTTTAATATTGGTCTTTTTTCGAATAGGATTCTTCATTGAGAGTTTCACTACATCCTCATCAACAGTGGCATGGTATAGATATCCAAGTGCGTTAAAAGTCAAAATTCTCCCCGTAATACCTTTGCTATAAGCAAACCGTGCTATACAACGCCCGGCATTCCCACACATAGCGCCTGATGATCCGTCCGAATTAATATAAACCATTTCAAACTCGGCCTCTTTGCTCGTATTAAGGAGGATAAGTCCGTCGGAGCCGATTCCAAATTTTCGATGGCAGAGAAGGCGCGCAAACTGCCGTTGATGCTCAGTCGTTATGGCGGCAGAACGATTATCTATGACGACAAAATCGTTACCTGCTCCTGACATCTTTGCAAATGGTATTTTTAACTCCATGGTTGAATCTCTGACAGTGTGTCTTGAGAAATGTCCGCTTTGCAATCAGCGGACATTTCTATTGTGGAGGTGGCGGGAGTTGAACCCGCGTCCGAAGATAAGACCCTCAAAACGTCTCCATACATAGTCTGCCTTTTATTATTTCGCCGCTGGATACTCGAGGCGGACATGATACTCCAGAAGCTAGATGGGGACTTTGAGTTTAGCGTACTCCGCCCGATCATAGAGCCGCGAGCCTGACTAAAGTCGACGCCCTTCTACAATCCATCAGGTGAGATCGTAAAAGAACGGGTTGCTAATTAAGCAGCCAGTGCGTAATTGTAGTTAGCACTTAAGTTTTTTCCGCTTTATTTACGTGCAACTCGGAGAGCACGGTATGCAGTTTCGAGCATCCTATTCCCCGTCGAATCCAAATCACCCCCGGATGCTAAGTGTCGAGTACAATCGAGACACCTGTGTCGAGTACAATCGAGACACCTGTGTCGAGTACAATCGAGACACCTGTGTCGAGTACAATCGAGACACCTGTGTCGAGTACAATCGAGACACTGAGGTGAATATACAATATTTCGCTCTTAAAGGCAAAAAATCTTGTTTCTCTACGCTTCATATCGTATATTCTTTTCAACAACTTAGGAAGAAATCCATGAAGCTTGATGTCTTGGCTGTCGGCGCTCATCCCGATGATATCGAACTTGCCTGCGGTGGTACAATTGCAAGGCTCGTTCAACAGGGAAAAAAAGTAGGCATTCTTGATCTGACGCAGGGAGAACTCGGTACCCGTGGATCGCGAGAAATTCGTCATAAAGAGGCAATGAGCGCTGCAAAAATACTCGGCGTGGAACTTCGCGAGAATCTCGAACTCCTCGATGGAAATATTGAAATGACCTTGGAAAATCGTCTGAAAACCATGACAGTGATCAGAAGATATCGACCCGAGATACTTATCATTCCTCACCATCTTGATCGACACCCCGATCATGAACATGCCCATTTACTCGCGAAAGAAGCCTGGTATTATGCCGGACTCGAGAAAATGCACACATACGACAACGGAAAACTTCAAGAGCCATTCAGACCGAAGAAAATTTTTCACTTTATGCAGAGATACGGATTTCCGCCCTCTTTCATCGTCGATATCTCTGAACAATTTGAAATCCGCATGAATGCAGTCAGAGCCTTTCGTTCACAATTCTACGATCCAAACAGCCGTGAACGAGAAACTCTTTTAAGCAGGCCTGATTTTCTCGAGCATATTGAGACTCGATTACGTTATTGGGGGAATCAGATTGGTGTCCGATATGGCGAGCCATTCTATTCATACGAGGCGATTGGAATAAAGGATATTTTCTCTATTACAATTTAAACGGAAGCCGAAAGAACTTTAAATCTATGGAGATGTTTTATTTTTCTGTTCCAGCACACCTTCATATTTCGACGGACATTTCGTCAGAACCTGTGACGCATGGAAATAATCGTTTTCAAAACGTCCTGTTGCCACGACGTGCGATGCCAGTTCAAAATTATTCGGCTTAGGTCCGTCAAGAACGACTTTTACCTCCATCTGGGTAGTGTCCCGCATATAGAAGGTAAACTGATTATACTTCGGATCGTAGTATGATCCTTTTTCCTGAACCCACCGGCCTTTCACCGGTACTTTTTTACCTGTCTCCTTCGCATGCGCAAAGTTGGAATACTCCATTGTACTCTCAAAGAAAGCCTTCCCGCCAAAAATAACAAAAACGACGACAACAATGGCAGCAGCAATAAATTTAAGCTTCACATTCATTTCCTCATTGCCTCTTCCAGCCTGCTAATCCTTTTTTCGAGACGATAAAGATAAAAAAAGATACCGGTCCAGATGACGAGGACGATTGTCAGCACAATATATAGAGAATGCTGGTTGAAAAAACCACTAAGAAACGACACGTGTATGCTCCTTATTAATTTTCGGAATGGCGGATGAATTCAAGTTTCCCGATCCTGACGGCAAGATTCCACATCCAGAAAAATAATGCCGTAAATCCTGCAAGAGAGCTCAAAAAAATAATAAACATCGTGAGATTCATGTGAAGCTGCCCCTGTGGGTTAATTATGGGATCGGGGTGGAGACTTTCGACAATTCTGGGTAAAATAAAAATAAAAAACGGAACCGTTACAAACGCAATAATGGAATAGACAGCCGAGAGCCGTGCACGCTTTTCATCACCTTCGATTGCAGAGCGTAGTGCAAAATATGCTCCATAAATTAACAATAGAATGAAGATCGAAGTTTCGCGCGGATCCCAGTTCCAAAAAGACCCCCAGTTGAATTTTGCCCATATCGATCCTATGATTGTTGCCAGGATACAAAACAAAAATCCAAGTCCTGCAGCCGACACCGACCGGATATCGTCGTCGATGCGATTTTTCCTGAGATATTGTATGCCATAGGACATCGAGACCAGAAATGCTACAACAGTGACCCATGCCGTGGGGACATGAAAGAAAATAATGCGCCCTTTTTCTTCAAGACCCGGAATGCTTGGTATCTCGTACCATGCTTGCGGATTCGGCGCCGCAGGCAATGTGAAAGCGAGAATAATAACGACGGTCATCCAGATTCCAAGAGCAAATTTCCAGAACACGGCTCAATCCTTCCAATTAACTATCAATATTCTATTCTTTCCAGATATAGTCAAATAGCAGGTACGGTAATGTCGTAAAAACAATCAAATAGGAAAATAGAAATTGCAGGAGACCGCCTGCAGATGCTAGCGATGCACCTTCGACGGCCATCTGTGTTCCGCTGATGACTGCAATTAGCAGCGGGAGCAGTATTGGAAACGCGAGTACCGGATACAAGGTTCCCTTTGTGTTCGCTTTAGCGACGATTGCTGCGACAATCGTCGCCCCGGAAGCTAATCCGAGGCTCCCCAATAAGAGTATGAGAAAAAAGATAGACCATGTTTGAATTGTGAAATTACTGATTAAAAGCAAGTACAGAACAACTGTTAGCGTATTGATCACACATGACAGTAAGATGTTAAGAAGGAGTTTTCCGAAAAACACCGAGCTCGAATGCGTTAGAAGTTGTAATGTTAAGACGGTTCCCCGTTCTTCTTCACTCACGAATGTGCGGGACAGTCCCGACATCGCTGCAAAGAATATGATAATCCATAGTATCCCCGAGAGAACAAAATGCGGAGCGATTTCATTTCCAAATGAAAAAAGAATCATCGAGAGCGTTATTATCACAAACATTATCAGAGCATTGAGTGCGTATCGCGTACGAAGTTCCGACTCCATATCTTTCAGGAATACACCAAGTGTTGCACGGATCCATTGCTTCATCGGCCTCCTCCCTTCTCGACCGATATAGCCGTATCAACATGGCGGAGGTCGTCCTTGTCATTTGTTGCTATGATGAGAATGCCTTGTTCACATTGTGTTTTCATTACCAATCGGGCCATATCGATACCTTCGGAATCGAGGTTCGCCGTCGGCTCATCCAGGATCAGAATCTGCGGCTGGTGAAGAAGTGCAAATGCATATTTTAATCTCTGTTTCATTCCCGACGAATAGATACGAACAGGATCATTTTTGCGCGACGATAAATCAACAAGATCGAGAAGTGCATCGCCTTGGAAGTCCTCATATTGAAGACCGCGCAATGATGCGCAAAGCCGGAGATTTTCGAGTGCAGAAAACTCGTCGTACAGTTGAAGGTAGGGAGAGACAAAGCCGATATGTTCATGACGTTCGTCGGCCGAAATTTCGCTTCCACTGCATTTCAGAAGTACTTTTCCCGAGGTTGCGCTCAGGACGCCGCTGAGAATCTTCGCCAGAGTCGATTTTCCGCTCCCATTCTTGCCGGTGATCGCAATCGACTGACCGCTCCCGATCTCGAATGAAATATCCGAGAATACGGTTCTCCGGTTGAAATCTTTCCGGAGCGACTCAACATGAAGAATATGCTGTCTCATTTACTTTTGAAGAATTGCAATCTTACCATGCCTGGTTTCACCCTTCACAGTTATGACGTAATAATACACTCCGCTTGGAGCCAGCAATCCGTTATTCATGACACCATCCCAATAAATCAAATTTTTCATTAATTTCGGTTTGGCCTCTTTTCGTCCATAATAAATTTCCCTGAGATCAGATGAATAAACGGCGAGCTCTGCATCCGTAGCCGTCTGGATCCATATCGGAAAAACGATCTGCCGCATCCCATCGGCGATAAAAGGATTCGGATACGGTGGATCATCACTCGCGATGATGCTCGGATTAATAAAGGCAATGCTTTTCCAGTTTTGCGGATCGTTGGCCTGCAGCTTTATCCACAAACCATTCGACAGTCGTGTAAAGGTTTCGTCTCCGCCGTTACTCTGAATCAGGTAGCTAAAGGGATACTCATCAGTTGCATTATTCAACGCTGAGACAATATTCACATTTGTCGCTATAAGAGTTGCCGTATCTTTAGTATCATTTTTGGCTACCTGAAAAAACTTGAAAGCCAGATTCCTTAGCTCATAATTACTCTGACTTGTCGGGGGAATAAACTCGATATGATCGTAGATTTTAATTTCCGGATAGAGATATCCATCGGGAAAAAACTGTGTTAAATCGGCCTTGGGACCGGTATAATAATGCCAAAAAGCAAATTCTGGATATTCACTCTCAAGTGAGGTTTGATGATTTTGGAGAGTTAGGATAATTGCCTGGAGACTCGGGACACTGTGTATCGCGTTCCAAATTTCACGGATGACAGAACGTCCGAATTTTTGTTCTAAATATTTTGCAAATATCGCCCTCCCATATTCAACCAGACCATTGGCTTCATTGAGAGGGATATCGGTCATTGAAAAAGCGAACCTGACATATTGAAGATAGTCCTTCACAGCGGGAAAAACCTCATCTTCCATCCATGTCGAACTGATCTCATAGAAAAAAGGACTCGCATCTTCGAGCCAGAGTCGATAGTTGCCGATCTGTATTGCATGAAAAAATTCGTGGGCTGCAGTGACTCTGGCTCCATTGAGACCTTTACTGTAATAACGATAAAAGTCATTGTCGATCATGATGAATGATGATGAGATTTGAGTCGGATCTGTGGGATTTAATACTGAATCAGGGTATGTCTCACCGTATGCCATACCACCATATTCTTTTATATAGATATCATAGGCGTCATCTCCGCCGATTCCGTCATCCGATGGCGTGGGTGGATATCCCATTTCAGCGATCTCTTTTTCCCATACAGTTTCAAATATTTCCGCGACGGAGTCTGCATATTCCTTTGCAGAGTTGGGAATCTGCACACTATCCTGATAAAAAAGCGCTCCCGCATTTGTCCCTGTCGTGTCAAAATGGATGCGGAAGTGTCCATTTGCGCTAAGAATCAACGTCTGGCATGTCGGTCGTGTCTGTAGAAGATGAAGCATTTGTTTTTCTTCATCTGTCAACTTGCGGCCCAGTGTACGAATCCTGGCAACAAGGCTGAATGAACATTTGGTAGGGTGCTGTGGAGGTAGTGTCCTTCCCTCTCGGAGTGCAAAATGCTCCTGCATCTGTTGAAGAAGCGGTCGCCGCGTATCTTGTACTTCCCCTTTCAGGGCGATGGGGATTAGGCCGCACAAAAGTATAAATGAAAAGCGTTTCATTCGGTTGAAGTAATAGTGAGTGTATTTCGTCGTAGATTTGTCATCAGTAATTGCGGTGTGCCATTTTTAAAAAGGTCGACACTTTCAAAGTCGCCAATTTCTTCTGCCTCTGCAATGGTTCGTGGCGGAAAAAATGTTCCATCACCTTTTCCACGAAAGAAGAGTAGAGATTTTGTCAGATCGTTGACAAGAAGAATATCAAGAACTCTGTCACCATCGGCATCGCGTAATTTTATATTTTGAGAATATGAGACAAGAGTATGAGGAAACGACTGGCTTGTCAATGTAAAAGTACTATCACCCCGTCCAAGTGCGATATACATTTTCGATGAACTCTTATTACCGCTGATAAAAACGAGATCGTTTTTTCCATCATTATTAAAATCCCCGGCGGATATGATGACAGACGTATAGCTGGTATCGGGAAAATAGAATGATACGCGCCGTTCGTGAAGCTCCAGCAGCGAGTCGCTGAAGGATGTCACGAGATATGGACGTGAGAATCGTTTATCCTTGACTACATAGACGATGTCAAAATGGTTGTCGTTATTGATATCGCTCATAGTTGCTCCAAGCATTGTATTTGGAGCAGCAGGTTGATAATTTTTCTCGGAAAACCGGGTCTCTCGGACCTGTTCAAAAAATGACACAGAAACAGGGATCAAATTCGAATAATTCACAGTCAGCAAGTCTATCAATCCCGATCGTGTAATCCAACCATAAACAAAGGATGGGATTCCTCCTGTGGGAATCTGGTATACATTTGCCGTCATACCCTGGAGGTCGACGTTGTAGACCGAAATCTGTTCGGCGTAATTTGTTGAAACGATGAATGCCGCATGAGCGTTTTGTGAACCAACGTAGTTCAGATATTGGGGCGATGAAACAGTTTTGACGGCAATCTGTCCCCTGAGGCATTTATCGCGCCGACCGTAAAGGATTGAGAGAGTCGATGACGATTCGTTGGCGACAGCTACATCAAGTAATCCATCCTGATTGAAATCACCGACAGTGATTCCTTTGGGAAGCCGGCCGAGTGCATATTCTCTCCCCTGCACTTCCTTTTTTTCTTCATTCCAGTACACAATGAGCTTCTGGCTGCGCCGTTCACTTATTATCAGGTCGGGATAACGGTCATGCGTTAATGAACCTAGAACGTATGATGTCGGCTGAGTTCCTGTTGCGAACACCGTCACTTCGCCAAAAAATCCACGCCCCTGATTAATAAACACTCCGGCATATGCATTCTGTCTGTCAATAACAATAATATCCTGTTTTCTGTCGCCATTCAAATCTGCCGCAAAGAGCGAGGTAGGACTGAATTCAAGCCGAATGATCTGTGCCTTTAGGAATTCTCCACTTCCGGTACCGAAATAAGTGTGAAGCGATTTTGATTTTGATGATACGACGGCAAGGTCGATTGTTTTATTTCCATCAAGATCAACCGCAGCAAGATCATCAATCTCATCGCTCAGCTGGAATGATGTTTCTTCTGAATATCCACCGATACCATCCCCGTAGTAAATATTTATCGTGTTGGTCACCCAATCCAGGGTCACAAGATCAGGAATGCCGTCGCTGTTAAGCGATTTGACGACAGTCTTCCCTACCGGGATATCTTTAAGAATCGTCTGCGGCAATCGGAACGTTCCATCACCATTTCCGGGAAGAACGGTGATACCGAGAGATTTTTTCCCGTACAGGATAATATCAGGACGGCCGTCCTGCGTTATATCTGCAATAGTGATCTCATCGTAGATGCCGTCAAGATAGAACTGTCCGCCAACCCGTAGTGTCCCGTTTTCCTGGCCGAAATAGAATCGGACAAGATGTGCCTGCCGGAATAAAACGACGACATCAGCATATTGATCAGCATTTAAAAAACCGGACGCACCGATATCGCACGAGTCAGTAAAATCAATTTCCTGACGGGTTTCGAATATTCCGCTGGGTTGAATTCGAAAAACTGTAAGTGAGGATGGATTGCGCGAGAGCGTTACAATTTCATTCACACTGTCCGCGTTGATATCAGCCAGCATGGTATACACTGGTCTTGCGTGTGTGGGTATTTCGAAATACAATGCAAACGACGCCGTTTGACGTTGAGAAAAAGCGATTGAGATATGAAAAATTACCGTGATCAAAAAAAGGACTCGCATGTCCAGTAGAGAACGAAACCGGCAATGATCAGAATCATCCACGTTTCTGCCTATGTTGAAGTCGGATCTCCCTTCGTTTGAGGGCTTGATTGTATCGGCGTCTTTCCTCTTCGGATTCCGGGATAATTTGCGGAACCTCGACCGGATGCCCGTTCTCATCAATACTCACAAACGTGAAATATGCCGTATTGGTATGGGCGAGAGATCCAGTGAGGAGATTTTGCGAAAACACTTTGACGCCCACTTCCATAGATGTATGAAAAACACGATTCACTTCCGCACGGAGGATCACAACTTCACCCACATGAATCGGATGAATGAAGTTGATCTCGTCAACCGATGCTGTAACACATACTCGATTGCTGTGACGTGATGCCGAAATTGCGGCACAAATATCCAGCCAGTGCATCAATCGTCCGCCGTACAGATTTCCCATTTGATTTGTATCGTTGGGGAAGACGTACTCTGTCATTTCAACGATCGAATTTTTCACATATCTCGGGAAGTCGTTCATGATCCCTTCAATGCCTATGGTTTCTGAGTCTTCTCCTTGTCGGTCAGCCCCTTGAGCTTTGCATTAATTTCCATTCGTAACTCATCTCCTTCACTACGCCGGTCGCTCGAGGGATATCGCTCGAAGAATCTCGCTATCTCATCGTGTGCTTCCGGATACTTTTTTCTCATAAACATCGCGCGCGCTTTGCCGAACTGTGCGTCATCCGCCAGATCAGAATCATGGAATTTTTCAAGCACCGCATCATAATAAATGACCGCCGCACGATAATATTGCATCCGCATATAGAGCTCGGCGATTTTATATTCTCGTTCTGCAAGCTTGTTGTTCAATTCCCGGATTTTTGCTTCGACATCAGGAACAAGCGAATCTGCAGGACTATATTCGATAAACGACTGGAATGCATCGATTGCCTTGCGCGTATTCTGCTGATCAAGCGATGATTGTGACGATAACCTGTAGAAACATATCCCCAGTTGATAGCGTGCGCTTGGAAGCAATTTGCTGCTGGTACGGGTGCGTATAAAATTTTCAAATTCGTATTGAGCCAGGATATATTCTTTCCGTTTATAATAACATTTTGCCAGATAAAATTGGGCCGAATCTCCATAGCCGCTTCCCTGGAATTGAAGCGTGATGATTTTTAAATCTTCTATTGCATCCAGATAATCCTCGTTCTCGAAAGCCTGTTTAGCTCGCTCCCAACGCTCATCCGGCGTGAGAGCAGTCGAGTCTTTACCGCTCCCACATCCATTTACCATGAGGAAAAGAAAACAGCATGCTGCCAGCAATAAATATCGCATCGATCTCCTTTTAATCAATGTGTAAAGAATCACTGAACGACCACGGAAATTTGATATTTGATAATCTATGGACACGATCAAGAATTTCCTTATGTTCGCGTGCATCGGTACATTCTGAAGGTTGAACTCCCGCCATGATCGGAATTATTGTGACCGAACGGATGCTTACCTTACCTTCATACTTTTCAAACACCCAACGAATACCCGCACTCAGCCGCGTCCACTTCCGCTTCGGCTGAGAGAACACAAAATTTCCCAGCGAATAAACACACCATCCCCCTTTATATACTTCTACTCCTTGCAGGACATGGCTATGATGCCCCAAGACGATATTGACCCCTGCCTCAACAAGCTGATGGAAGAATCTTTTTTGCCGGGTTGTCGGATTGTCCTTGTATTCTTCATCACCGTGGTAACTGACAATTACGACGTTAACGGAGTCACGAATCGCTCGAATTTCCGGAAAAAGCTTTCCACTATCGGCCAGAGCAATATACGGTTTCCATTCGCAACAGGAGAAATTCATCGGTTCTGTGACCGCAAAAAAAGCGAATGAAATCCCGGAAATCTGCCTTACAAGCGGACGGTATCGACGGCTTGAATCAATGGCCGTCCCCACATGCCATATTCTTGACGCATCGAGATTTGCTATTGTTTCTTTCAAGGCTTGGAATCCGTAATCGTATGCATGGTTGTTGGCCGTTGAAACAATGTTGATTCCCGCCTGCGCTAACGATGCACCGCCCTGCGGCGGACCTGTAAAAATCAAATTATTTTTCGGATTCTGCGTCTCTCCCTGTTGGTCTGAAAGCTGACTTTCAAGATTGATAAATACGATATCCGTTGTAGTAAAGATCTGCCTGATCTTGCGAAACGGATAAAGCGTATCGCCCTGTAGCAACATTTTCCCGACATGCCGCCCGAGATTAACATCTCCGAATGTCAACATTGACACATATTTGCTCGAGCTGTCATTCGCTTCCTCGCTCCGGCAGTATGATGATGCCGCAAACACCATCGAGAGCAACAGGATTGTCCTGAGTACGCGCATCATTCAACTTCGTACTGTGAACAGAAGATACACGGCAATTGCGAGTGTGCCGAGAATGACGAACGGTTCGAGCAGCGAATCAAAAAAACCCTGTGCAGGTGGCTCACCCCGTGCAGCCCGTAACGTTGGATGCTCGATTGATGGAAGATCGCTGACAGCGATTGTATCCGTGATAGTTTCAGTATAGTCTTTTGCGAGACCCACCGATCCATTCTTCCAGATAACACTGACTGAGAATTTTCCCTCGACGGTTCGTCCGGTTCCGTGCTTCACTGAAGAGACCATCGCGAAATACCGGCGAATATCGAACACCGAGGGATACCGGGAAAATTTCAAGATTTCCATCGGCATTCGCCGAATCCCCTGCTTCTGCGACCACCGCCTTTATACCGTGCGCAAATAAAACATCGAAAGTACTCTGATTAACGAGCCAGCTATTTTCATCTTTTACGTTCCTGACCCGAATACGCTGACCAGGCTGAAATGCTTCTGCCTGAATAACTTTCTCTACTGTAGAGCGGACGATTTTCTGTAGTTGTTCGACGTTGGTCGGTCGTAATTGCGAAGGAGACTGAGCATGTCCTGATCCCGTATGTATCATTCCCACGCACAAAAAAAAGAATGAGACGATCATCAATGCACGCACTGATACTCCAAACCATTGAAGGATATACCGACCAAATTTAAATTGATATCGAGTACCAAAAATAACTTTAATGACCGAAAGCCGCCGTTCAACTTTAGATTGCCGGAAATGGCAATCGAATTAGCTATAACCTATTAAAGTTATTTTTGAATCGAGACACTTGATAAAAGTACGAAAAAAAGGGGTGATTATCAAGAATAAGTGGAGGATCACTCAAACGGTTTGTGATAATATAACGTCATGTCAGCGAGTCCCGCCGGACATCGCTCATGATACGCTGACATTGTCTGGTAGTTCATCAATATTACCAGCTTTTGCCGGGAAATGTTTCACAAGAATATCGCCTACTCCATGAGCCGTTGCGCAAATCCCATCGTAAAACTTCCCTTCGCGAAAATGCCTGCTCATTTGCTCTGCAAGTACATCCCAAGTCCCATCTTCAACCTGCGCGTGAATTCCCTCGTCTGCTATGATATGGAACTTCCGTTCAGATATCAGGAGAAAAATCAGGACGCCGATATGCTTTTCTGTTTTATGCACGCCAAGCCGATGGAATTCTTTCAGTGCAAGCTGGTGGAGTGATAGTTTTCCCTCCCCCCAATGACGTTTTTCGCGAAGAGCGACCCGAATCTCTCCTTCTGTCGTTTTTTCTATTTCACGAATGACTTCCGCAACTTGCTGCATATCCTGTTCGGATAGGATTTTATGGATATCTTTTCGTCCCATTGCTATGATGATATGTCAAACATGCGAAGATCTTTAATATACACAACCGTTTTATCTTCTTTTAATTCTTTAAGTCGTTCTATCTTTTTCTCCATGCGTTCAAGATTATCGCGGATGATGACAAGATAACTTCTCACATCTTTTGTCGAATCACGCTGGAGGAGGCTATCCACATTTAGTTTCATCGCCGTGATGGGATTATTCAATTCCTGACTGAGGCTCACGACCATTTCCTGTACGGCTTCGAGCCGTTTCTGACTGATTTCCAGTTCGGAGAGGCGGTGGCGGAGTTTCACTTTTTCAAGAACACTGACGATTGTGCGGGGCAAGACAGGCGTCGAAATCTCTTCTTTAACCAAATACCCTTCGATACCTAGTTTCATTGCTTCGATTGCGAGGGAAATATCTTTATTAACGGTCAGAAAAATAACCGGTATAGTAAATCCCCGCTCGTTAAGCATTCGTGTCACCTCAAGCCCATTGTGTCCGGGGAGAAAGTAATCCATGAGGATCGCATCGGCAGAGTGACCTTCCTCGAGCCACTTCAACGCATCGGAGCCGGTTTCCTTTGCGGTGATCTCGAATTTGGTTGTTTCATTTTTCTGAAGATAGAGATTGACCAGACGAACAAAATTATGGTTATCCTCGATCAGCAGAATGGAAATTGGTGATTGCATCGGTTCCTTCCGGGTTAGTATGTGGTAACAGTGCGATTTGCCCCCAATATCGGTTGATTATATCCATCGCCTGGGAAAATTCATCGAACACTGTAGATTTGCTAATATAGGTATTTGCACCCAGCTCGTAAGCAATCGATATATCTTCCTGCCGCTCCGAGCTGCTGAATACGATCACCGGAATACGACGGTATGTCGGCGTTGATTTGATGAACCTCAGGACTTCCCGTCCGTCGACTTTTGGTAAATTCAAATCGAGAAAAATTAAATCGGGCTGTGCCGCCGGGTTACCTGATTCATCGACTGAACTTTTCGACGTCAGATAATCAAGGGCTGTCTGTCCGTCGCGGACGAGAATAGTCCGTACTTTATTTTTGTTTTGTTCCAGAGCCCAGGAAATAATTCGAATATGGTCTGGATTGTCGTCAACAATGAGTATCGATAATTCCTGTCCTACGTTAGTCAACTATTCCCCCTATGGTTGTGCATTGTGAATATGACGGTGCTATTACTTGGGTATGGTGAAGAAAAAGGTCGAACCCTCACCCACTGTCGACGTGACCCAGATCTTCCCTTTGTGGATTTCAATAATTTTCTTCACGATTGTCAACCCCGCTCCCGTCCCCTCATATTCCTCGATGGGATGCAACCGCTGGAAGATAATAAATATTTTATCAAAATACCTCTCATCAATACCAATTCCATTATCACGAACCCAGAACCGGTACACGACCGGATCTTCGTCCCATCCGACCTCTACACGCGGCGTCGCTGAGAGGTTGAATTTCAAGGCGTTCGAGATCAGATTTCGGAATACAATCTTGAAATGGATACTGTTCCCGGTGATAGACGGAAGCGGATGCTGGACAACAAGTTCTGCGTTTCGATCCCGAAGCGAAAACTCGAGATCTTCTTGAATCTCCTTAATAACCTCCTCGATAGAGACCTGTTCCGATGAATCAACCATCCGGCCGATGCGTGAAAGCTCAAGAAGATCGTTAATTAACGTCTTCATACGCCGGCATGACTCGGTTATGGAATGAAGAAAATCCGCCCCCTCTTCCCCAAGTCCCTCCGCGAAATCGTTAAATAGAATCTTGCTGAATCCTTCAATGCTGAGAAGCGGTTCTTTTAGATCGTGGGAAACGACATAAGTAAAATCATCAAGTTCCTTGTTCCGGCATGGATCTCAAAAGATTTCATTACAGTCTCTTCATAAAGGGTTGCCTTTTCAATTGCAAGAGCGGCAAGGTTTGCAATACTCTCGATCAGATGAAGGTGATCATTTGTATAGATTTCCGACATCGAACTCTGTATAGAAAGGCCTCCCAATATCCGTTCCTTCGAGAACATCGGAACGAAAATTAACGACGCTGTATGATGTGAGGGACGTTGATGTATTGAAATAAATATTTGAGAATCGTCATCTACTCTGTCGATCATGACGGAACGTTTTTCGACAATTGCGGTGAAGAGGGCTGTTGCAGGATCCAATTTAATCTGATCAAACGGTCCGGGCAGCATGACTTTCTTCCCACCTACCGTATCTACCGAAATCAGCGGTAAAAGCATCTTGCGTGTTTGATCGTATGTATCGATAAAGAACGCATCAAAAGGAATAATCCTTTCGGCAAACCTGAACATCAACTCACCGATTTCCCGGGCATTAAGCGATGAAGTAATCCGACGGCTGAAATCGTATAAAACATTCAGCTGATTCAGCTGCTTATTAATTTTTTGTTCTGATGTTTTCCGTTCCGTGATATCATGGAGAATTCCCTGGACACCGCTGATATACCCTTCCTCATCGAAGATCGGTGTCCACGATATCGAGACCCATATCGTCATCCCGTCTTTATGAATAAACCGGGATTCGATATTCTTCACATTCGTGAAGACGTCCCGGCTGTGCTTAAGAAGTCTGAGTAAGGCTTTGAGACGTGGATAATCATCTTCATAAATGATTTTATCGGATACGCCAAGATCAAGCAGTTCCTCCACAGTATAACCGGTGAGTGAAAAGGCACTCGGGCTCACATACCGGAATCGGCCTTCAAGATCGATCGAAAAAACCATGTCGCGTGCTGTCTCGACCAATAGCCGGTATTTCTCTTCGGAGTTCCTAAGTTCGGTGTATAGTCGTGTCTTTTCAATCGATAGACCGATCTGCTCGACAATCGGATGAAGAATTGAAAGCGCACTCGGGGGGAAAACATTCTTCTCATGGCTCGATAGGCTGAATGCGCCGATTACATTCCCCTGAAAAAGAATGGGAACCGATAAAAACGCCCGAACTCCATGCCGATATCCGATCGTATCTTTGATTTCTTCACTTTCAAGATCCAGATCGTTGTACAATACAGGCTGCATCCATTCAATGGGAAATTTTGCAAGTGAATAACTCAGCGGAAATCGTGATCCCCGCTTGAGAACGCCTTCGACACGATGAATTACTCCGTATACGTTCAAAAATTGTCGTGTGTGATCGAGGAGTACAATGGTTATATGTTCGAAGGAAAAAAACGTCAACAATTCGTTACAGATGACCTGAAGCACATCGTCATTCATCATACCGACGTTGACATGACCGATAATCCGATTGAGCATCTCAATCTGACGCGTCCTGTTCTCCAACGCAACCGAAAGCTTTTTACGTTCCGTAATATCCCGCGCGATGTTCAGCATCGCAACTGGATCGCCGAGTTCGTTTCGCATCAATGTCGTATTCAGGCTGATTGGGACTTCATAACGATCCTTAGTGATCCAGCGCATGTCGAAATCATGCATATAATTTTTAGTGCGTAATTCTGAAATCCACGTAACATACCTCGGCATGTCCTCTTCAATAAGCCACGGATATGGAAACGGCAGCCCGAGAACTTCCTTCTTGGAATACCCCGTGATTAATTCAAATTCCTTATTGACATCAAGAACGGCCCCTTGCAGATCGGTAAGAAGCACCGCATCACCCATAGTATTGACAACATTGTGGAAGAGACGTTCCGATTCACTTAATTCAAGTTCCAGGTGCTTTCGTTCTGTAATATCACGTGCACTACCTACAACCGCGATCGGAATTCCTTTCTCGTCCGAAATTAGCGAAGTGGATAATAGCACCGTAATCGTCTTGCCATTTTTCAATTGATACTGGACTTCACCCGTCCATGTCCCATGCTCGACTGTTTCTGCGACTATACTACGTGAGATTGTCTGTTCTGTTTGGGTATCATGGATATCGCCGTTTATTCCGATAATCTTTATATCGCCGTGTCCGAGCAATTTTTCACGGGCTTTATTGATATACAGAACATTCCCTTCAAGATCGATGATTGTAATTGCATCGGTGGAATTCATAAATGCCGCCGATAGCAATCGAAGCCGATTCCCTGATTCCTTGAATTCCGCTTCATGACGCTTTCGATCAGTAATATCCTGATGGAAAGCAAGTACAGAGAGTTTTCCTTTATGAGGAATCATTGTAGAAATCACTTCGACATCAATGGGTTTACCGTCTTTTTTCACTCCGGTATATCCATAGCGGGTGGGTGCAGGCTTACCCGAACGAAGTGCATCGATGAATTCAAGAATATTTTTCCGGTCCTTGGGTGCAATGAAAGAAGAGAACTGCTTATGTTTCACTTCAGCAAGCGACCGATATCCATAGATCGTCAGGAAGGTCTTGTTGGCATGCTCGATTTTTCCTTCGGTAATGATTGCAATTCCCTCTTTCGAACTACTGATGAATTTGTGGTACCTATCGTGGACATCATGCCCGTCCGTCGGGTGTTCGTTTTCCGGTCTTAGCGAGCAGAAGGTAAAATTTTTCGAGCGCTGGAGCACCAATTTGAGGGAGAGTACATCTTTATGTGTCCGGTGGAACGGGAATATCACAGTATGACGGTTCAAACGGGATTTGGGTGAAAAAAATCTAGTTACTGAATCACGATGATCATGCGGTAGGAAACTGACGATCGATCGATTCTGAAGAGATGTTACCGGTTGTCCGAGTAGATGCGAAGTCTCGCTGCTTACTTCGAGAACCATGCCATTCGGATCGCAAATGAGAAGTGCATCATGAATGTTGTGCAGCAGCGTTGCGACATCCAGTGATATGTTCGTTTGAGTCTGTTCCATCAATATTTATTTTTTAAATGTCACCAGCTTCCACTCGCTCCCCCGCCGCCGAACGAGCCCCCTCCTCCACTCCATCCGCCTCCGAAACCTCCGCTTCCAAAACCACCCCCTCCAAACCCGCCCCACCATAATCCACCCCATCCTGACGAATAGCGTCGATATCCCCGTCCGTGAACCATCGCACCTGCTCCACGAGCCATCCGTGAGATGATCGAGAACAAAATAATAATAGTGACAATTATGGGCCAACCGAAATTACGACTCGACCGGTGCCGGGTTTTTTCGACTCTATATTCACCCCCTATGGCTTCTTTGATCGCTCTGGTACCCGAAAGAATTCCGTCGTAATACTGTCCATCGCGAAACTGAGGTAATATTTCGTTCTCGATGATTAATTTTGAAGTAGCGTCGGGTAATGCTCCTTCAAGTCCGTATCCGACATGTATACGTATTTTATGATCGTTCATTACGACGAGAAGTAAAATACCATTGTTATGTTCTTTGGTTCCGATTTTATTTTTCTCGGCAACAGTCTGTGTATACTCGAAAAGATCTTCACCATTTAAGGTCGGGATTAGAAGAACGGCAATCTGTGTCGTCGTCGAATCTTCGTAAGCGGCCAGCAGCCGCTCGAGCGATTGCTGCTCGGAAGAACTCAACGTTCCCGATAAATCTGTTACCCGCGAATGAAGTACCGGGATTTTAAGATTCTGTGCCTGCAGATGGAGTGATATCAGTCCGAGACACACTACAAGACATGTAACAAATTTTTTTTTCATTGAAAATTGACTTTAGGTGCTTTCTCGGCGCCTGTCTCGGCCTCAAAATATGGTTTCTGCTGGAATCCGAACATGCCGGCAATCATCGATCGTGGAAATACGCGGACACTGGTGTTATACGTCTGGACAACTTCATTGTACCTTTTCCGCTCTACTGCGATTCGATTTTCGGTTCCTTCGAGTTGTGCTTGAAGTTCAAGAAAATTCTTATCGGATTTCAATTGGGGATATTGTTCTACAACGACCATTAACCTGGAAAGAGCACCCGAAAGATTATCCTGTGCCTGCTGGAATTGTTTGAAGTTTTGTGGATCATTAAGTACCTCTGGCGTTACCTTCATCTGGCCGACTTTTGCCCTGGCTTCTGTGACACCAATCAGGACTTTCTGCTCCTGAGATGCAAATCCTTTGACGGTTTCGACGAGATTTGGAATCAGATCGTACCGACGCTGGTATTGATTTTCTACCTGACTCCATGCTC
Organism: Ignavibacteriota bacterium; assembly: GCA_963776275.1. Taxonomy (GTDB): domain Bacteria; phylum Bacteroidota; class Ignavibacteria; order UBA10030; family CAVZMI01; genus CAVZMI01. The sequence goes on along the minus strand of CAVZMI010000016.1, from coordinate 10,768 downwards.
CTTTTATTCCTTCGTCCTGCTGCACAAAATTATTGTAAATTCCGGTACCCCACATAATAATTCCCAGACTAAAAAGAATGAGAAGCCCAACGACGATCAGAGCAACCAGCAATCCTGTTTTCATAAATAATATCCCCCTACATTGATGATTTTATTCACTATCGTATTGTACTAATGATGTCACTTGATATCCCTGCAGTTTTGCACGGCCATGGAGAAATGTAAGCTCTATAATAAAAGAAATTCCAACGACAATTGCACCGAGCCGTTCGACAAGTTTGCACGAAGCTGCGACAGTGCCGCCGGTCGCCAAGAGATCATCATGAATCAGCACACGACTTCCTTTTTTCAACGCATCGGCATGAATCTCTATGGCATCAGTTCCATATTCCAACGCATACTCCTCGCGAAGGGTTGCCGCGGGCAGCTTTCCCGGCTTGCGAATCGGGACAAATCCGACACCAAGCCGATGTGCCAATGCAGCACCTACTATAAACCCTCTTGATTCAATCCCTACGACTGCGTCGATGGGAATGTTACGGTATTGTTCGACAAATGTATCGATGACCGATGTGAATGCATTTTTATCCTGTAAGAGAGTAGTAATATCGCGAAACACAATTCCTTTTTTCGGGAAATCGGTGACATTTCGGATGATCGATTGTAGACGATCAGAGATTGAATGATTCATTGAATTCCCCTATTGCATTGTCATAAAGGCTGTATATTTATTCGATATTATGAAAATTAATGCACTCTTCAATTAAAAGCAAGTTTTCCAAGTCTCTTAAAGCATTTTCTAAAGTGAAACGCTGAAAGATACGGTTTTCAGATTGTGAGAAAAGTGATGTAAATCATTTGGTACTTGCGGGATGTCAGAAAAAAGCCTCACCAGAAATTGCCGGTGAGGCTGTACATATCTTTTTATATTAGTGCCGCTCCATCAATCACATAATGAGTAATATCTATGGAGCGGCCATAACTTGCCCTATGCAGAAAGCTTTCCCTGTGCATTAACAGTCGAAATAAAGGCCAAACTCATAAGGGTGCGGACGCAGAGCCATCGGCTTTACTTCTTTTTCCATTTTATAGTCAATCCATGCATTTATCACATCCTCGGTAAACACATCCCCACGCAACAAGAAATCATGATCACGCTCGAGAGCCATTAAAGCTTCGGGAAGTGATCCGGGAGCTGAAGGAACATCCTTCAATTCTTCGGGCGACATGTCATAGATATCCTTGTCAAGCGGATCACCCGGATCGATTTTATTGATGATCCCATCAAGACCGGCCATGAGCATCGCTGCAAAGGCAAGATATGGGTTACATGCAGGATCAGGACAGCGGAATTCGATGCGTTTCGTTTTTGGATTGGCCGAATACATCGGAATACGAATAGCCGCACTCCGGTTTCGCTGTGAGTATGCGAGATTCACGGGAGCCTCAAAACCCGGAACAAGACGCTTGTATGAGTTTGTTGTAGGACTGGCAATAGCGCAAATCGCCGGAGCATGTCTGAGCAGTCCACCTATATAATTCAACGCCATTTCACTTAGGTTTGCATATCCATTTCCATAAAACAGCGGTTTTCCATTTTTCCAAAGACTCTGGTGGACGTGCATTCCTGATCCGTTATCTGCAAAGATCGGTTTCGGCATGAATGTCACAGTCTTATTCATTGCTCTTGCGGTATTTTTGACGATATATTTGAAGAGCATCAGATTATCGGCCATCCTCACAAGCGGTGCATATCGGAGATCAATTTCAGCCTGACCCGCCGTTGCGACTTCATGATGTGAAGCCTCAATATGTAATCCGACTGACAAGAGGTTCTTAACCATTGCATCGCGTACCTCGAGGGTTGCATCGGCCGGCGGGACGGGGAAATATCCCTCTTTGTAGCGAGGTTTATATCCAAGATTTGGTTTTTCTTCGCGTCCACTGTTCCATCGGCCCTCGTTCGAATCAACATAGTAATAACTTGAGTGTTCGTTAGTGTCGAAACGAACATCGTCGAGAATAAAAAATTCTGCTTCCGGTCCATAATAAGCCGTATCAGCGACACCGGTGGATTTCAGATATGCCTCTGCTTTCTGGGCAATATTACGCGGACAACGTCCATATTTTTCTTTTGTGAGTGGTTCGTACACATCGCATATGATGCTCATTGTCTTGAACGTCGAGAATGGGTCGATAACGGCTGTTTCCGGATCCGGGATAATCAGCATGTCGCTTTCGTGAATCGTTTTCCATCCACGAATGCTCGATCCATCAAATCCATGGCCATCTTCGAAGCTATTCTCAGTAAATTCGCCAACTGGAACAGAGAAGTGTTGCCATAATCCGGGGAAGTCCATGAATTTAAAGTCCACCATCTTGACATTTTCGTCTTTCACGAGCTTCATGACTTTTTCGATTTCACCAATGTTTTTCTTCATCATAATTTGTCCTCACTTTTTGTTTATATTTTTTCCTTTTTAATTTTTCCTTTTTAATTTTGAGTAAGTATTCTTTTCTTTTTCTATCGCTGTTGATGTTCAACTTTGGCAAACTGAACCTTCGGTATTTTTACATGCAAAGATTCCTTGATCGGCGAGAGAACTACATTTGTTGTCGTCTTGACTACACCAGGCCATACCTGGATTCTTGCAAGGAGTTTTTCCAGTGCCAGCGTGTCCTCGCAGCGAATTTTGATAAGATGAGTTCCTTCGCCGGTGATGGAATGGCACTCCATGATTTCATCGACGGGCTTCACATGTTCAATGAAAGTCGGATAATGTTTTGACGAATCCACCGTTACCAAGACAAATGCAGTAAGCCCTTTTCCGAGCTTTTGTGGATCAAGAAGAGCAAAATATCCCATAATGTAACCGTCATCCTCCAATTTCCTCATCCTCTCACTTGCCGCAGGGATCGAGAGTCCGACCAATGAAGCTAGATCGCTCCGTCGTGTCCGTCCGTTTTTCTGAAGGATTTCAAGAATCTTTAGGTCGATTTCATCGAGGATCATTGTCGACTCCTTCTCCTTTTATTATTAATAATAAATACTATTAAACTTAATTTATTAAGGATATCAATAACATTAACGTTATAATATAAATAATAGTTGCATAATGTCAAGTATTATTAATAAAAAAATGCCATTTATTAATAATTTTTAAGGAATTATTGCACTTTTGCTTTCATTTTTAAGGGTTGGAAAAGAGCTTGCTCGAACACGTTAGGGACAGCGATTGGTTAACAATAGGGACCACTTGGAAGAAGAAAAATTGGAACAAGAATAGTTTGTCAGCTATACCTGGGCAGCTTTTCTGATCTCTTTAACTGCACCTGCAATATCTTTTTTCGAGAATATGGCATTACCTACTACCAACACACTCGCTCCTGCTTTCACGACGTTTGCAGCCGTCGTCGTATCAATACCACCGTCCACTTCGATAATAGCCTTTGAATTACTCGCGGCTATCAATTCCGCAGCCTGTTCGATCTTCTGGAGCGAATGTGTAATAAATTTCTGGCCTCCAAAACCCGGATTCACCGACATGATCAACACTATATCAAGTCATCTATAATCTCTTTGAGTGTCGAAACATCCGTTGTGGGATCAATGGCAGCACCGGCTTGTGCTCCAAGTTCCTTAATCCTCTTCACCGTTTGTTGGAGATGAATGCAGGTTTCTTGATGGACTGTCACAATTTTAGCTCCTGCATGTATAAACTGCTCAAGAAAATCATCGGGCTTCTGGATCATGAGGTGAACATCAAGAGGCAACGTTGTTATCCTTTTTAAGGCTTCAACGACCAACGGACCAATTGTGATATTCGGAACGAAATGACCATCCATGATGTCACAATGGATCCAATCGGCTTTCCCGGCCTCGGCTAGTCGAATTTGCTTTTCAAGACATGCAAAATTTGCTGAGAGAATCGAGGGGGCTATTCGAAGCATGAGGAGCATCCCTTCCGAAATAATATAATTTTAGAACAGATTATATTTTGAGCGACCATATTTAAGAACCGCACCACAGCTATTCCTTGATTTCTGGTAATTTCTTCGCACCCGGTTGAACAACAAAAAGATCAATCGCCTGTCCCATTGCAACCTGATCCCCAGGATGAGGAAATTGTGTCAGGATCGTATTAGGAACCAGCTCAGGAGTATTTTGGTATGTGATGTTGCCTACTTTAAGTCCTTTTTGCGCCAGGAGTCTTTGTCCTTCCTGAACAGATTTCCCTATAAGGTCTGGGACACTGACCTTGCCGGTTCCATCTCCAAGACTCATAGTTATTCCGATTGAACTCCCCTTTTTGATACGCGAATTGGCGGGCACTGACTGTGCCATGACCGTGTTTTCTGGAAATCCAGGAGAAATCTGGTATTCGACTTCACCAAGATTAAGTCCGTTACGAGTCAGTGAAAACTTTGCATCCCGTAGTGAACGACCCTTAAGATCTGGTATGAAAACCGTGAGTTCGCCTCCGCTGATGGTAAGGTATATCCTTCTTCGATATTTCACGAATGATCCTGCCGGCGGATTTTGTGCTATAACCTGTCCTGCCGCACGTCGTAGATCGGGACGTATGTCACCCTGTCGTGTGTCGAATCCCAATGAATCCAGCTTCTCCTTTGCATTTTCGAATGTCAATCCTTCAACATCGGGAACTTCAAGCGTACCGCCACGATTGACTATCCAGGGCATGAGAAGATTATTGAGGAATAGAAAGGAAAGAATAAGGATGCCAAAAGCGATATAGACTTTTATTGCAATCCGCGAGGTAAAAAAACCGGTAATCTTTCTTTTCAGGTTCATTGCTCTCCCACCGTTAATAAGAAATATAGCCATTCCCGACCATATTCTCAAGTCACAATATTTTTATAATTGCTTTTCCCGCCCCTTTTTTATATATTTTTCAGCACATTTCTGCACATAAACAGAATAATGCATGCGCTACATCCGTTTTTTATCGAAAAAACTCAAACGTAATTAAAGCTCATGGATACGATCGGTCCTAATTCACCAAAAGAAATCGGATGGATTGAAATCATATGTGGTTGTATGTTCAGCGGGAAAACAGAGGAATTGATCCGGCGTATACGGAGGGCTCAAATCGCCAGACAGAAGGTTATAATATTTAAACCGCGAATTGACAGTCGCTTCAGCAAAGATCATATCGTTTCCCACAGTGAACAATCATTCATCTCAACGCTGGTCGACGATGCATCGGAAATCCCGGCACTTGCCGCAGACGCTCAAGTGATCGGAATCGATGAGGGGCAATTCTTCAAGGAAAATCTTGTCTCGATATGCGAGGAACTTGCCGACGCGGGAAAGCGAGTCATTGTAGTAGGACTTGATCAAGACTTTCGTGGCCGGCCATTCGAGCCAATGCCGCAACTTCTTGCCGTCGCCGAGTACATTACAAAAACGCTTGCAATCTGTGTCGTCTGTGGAAACCCGGCTGATAGAACACAGCGAAAGAGCCGGACATCGATCGAACGGATTGCCGTGGGTGCCGCCGATCTGTATGAAGCACGATGCCGGAAATGTTTTTGATCCCCCAAAAGAATAATAAAAAATATATTCCTTCACTGCTGTCTTTTTTTTCGGAGAAAATCTCATGGATTTCATCTCCCTCATTCGCGGCCTGATTGGCATGTGTGTTATTCTCGGAATAGCATTTCTCTTCTCCGAACAACAAACGGAAGGTCAATTGGCAGCTTGTCGGAATGGGAATATTGATTCAGGTCATTTTTGCTATTTTTATTATCTACAGTGAGCAGCTTCGTAGCTTTTTTAAACCACTCTGGCTGGCCGAAGGATATTATAGCCTGGCTGGGTGGTGCAGTTGTGAGTCTACTCGGTTTCACTATGGAAGGGGCTAAATTCGTATTTGGACGCCTGGCTGTAAACTCGGGTTTGGAATCTCTCGGTGTATATTTCGCTTTTCAAGTCCTGCCGACAATTATTTTCGTCTCTCTGCCTCTACTTCGGTATTGTATTATCTGGAATTCTACAGCGGGTTGTACAGGGGATGGCGTGGGTGATGTCGAAGAATTCCATGGGAACAAGCGGCGCTGAATCGCTGTCGAATACTGCAAATATTTTTATCGGCCAGACCGAAGCCCCTCTGATTATACGACCGTATACTTCAACAATGACGAATTCCGAGCTTCTTACGATCATGATTGGAGGAATGGCAACAATTGCCGGAGGTGTGATGGTGGCATATACTTCGGATGCTTCGGACAATCATTGTTGAGATATACGGTCGTATAATCAGAGGGGCTTCGGTCTGGCCGATTAAAAATATTTGCAGTATTCGACAGCGATTCAGCGCCGCTTGTTCCCATGAGTTTCGACATCACCCACGCCATCCCCTGTACAACCCGCTGTAGAATTCCAAGATAATACAATACCGAAGTAAGGCAGGAGACGAAAATAATTGTCGGCAGAACTTTAAAAGCGAAATATACACCGAGAGAATTCCGAAACCCAGTTTACAGCCAGGCGTCCAAATACGAATTTAGCCCCTTCCATAGTGAAACCGAGTAGACTCACAACTGCACCACCCAGCCAGGCTATAATATCCTTCGGCCAGCCAAGTGGTCTAAAAAGAGCTACGAAGCTGCTCACTGTAGATAATAAAAATAGCAAAAATGACCTGAATCAATATTCCCATTCCGACAAGCTGCCAATTGACCTTCCGTTTGTTGTTCGAGAAGAGAAATGCTATTCCGAGAATAACACACATGCCAATCAGGCCGCGAATGAGGGAGATGAAATCCATGCAGATTTTCTCCAAAAAAAAAAAGACAGCAGTGAAGGAATATATTTTTTATTATTCTTTCGGGGGATCAAAACATTTCCGGCATCGTGCTTCATACAGATCGGCGGCACCCACGGCAATCCGTTCGATCGATGTCCGGCTCTTTCGCTGTGTTCTATCAGCCGGGTTTCCACAGACGACACAGATTGCAAGCGTTTTTGTAATGTACTCGGCGACAGCAAGAAGTTGCGGCATTGGCTCGAATGGCCGGCCAGCGAAAATCTTGATCAAGTCCTGCTACAATGACTCGCTTTCCCGCGTCGGCAAGTTCCTCGCATATCGAGACAAGATTTTCCTTGAAGAATTGCCCCTCATCGATTCCGATCACTTGAGCGTCTGCGGCAAGTGCCGGGATTTCCGATGCATCGTCGACCAGCGTTGAGATGAATGATTGTTCACTGTGGGAAACGATATGATCTTTGCTGAAGCGACTGTCAATTCGCGGTTTAAATATTATAACCTTCTGTCTGGCGATTTGAGCCCTCCGTATACGCCGGATCAATTCCTCTGTTTTCCCGCTGAACATACAACCACATATGATTTCAATCCATCCGATTTCTTTTGGTGAATTACGGACCGATCGTATCCATGAGCTTTAATTACGTTTGAGTTTTTTCGATAAAAAACGGATGTAGCGCATGCATTATTCTGTTTATGTGCAGAAATGTGCTGAAAAATATATAAAAAAGGGGCGGGAAAAGCAATTATAAAAATATTGTGACTTGAGAATATGGTCGGGAATGGCTATATTTCTTATTAACGGTGGGAGAGCAATGGACCTGAAAAGAAAGATTACCGGTTTTTTTACCTCGCGGATTGCAATAAAAGTCTATATCGCTTTTGGCATCCTTATTCTTTCCTTTCTATTCCTCAATAATCTTCTCATGCCCTGGATAGTCAATCGTGGCGGTACGCTTGAAGTTCCCGATGTTGAAGGATTGACATTCGAAAATGCAAAGGAGAAGCTGGATTCATTGGGATTCGACACACGACAGGGTGACATACGTCCCGATCTACGACGTGCGGCAGGACAGGTTATAGCACAAAATCCGCCGGCAGGATCATTCGTGAAATATCGAAGAAGGATATACCTTACCATCAGCGGAGGCGAACTCACGGTTTTCATACCAGATCTTAAGGGTCGTTCACTACGGGATGCAAAGTTTTCACTGACTCGTAACGGACTTAATCTTGGTGAAGTCGAATACCAGATTTCTCCTGGATTTCCAGAAAACACGGTCATGGCACAGTCAGTGCCCGCCAATTCGCGTATCAAAAAGGGGAGTTCAATCGGAATAACTATGAGTCTTGGAGATGGAACCGGCAAGGTCAGTGTCCCAGACCTTATAGGGAAATCTGTTCAGGAAGGACAAAGACTCCTGGCGCAAAAAGGACTTAAAGTAGGCAACATCACATACCAAAATACTCCTGAGCTGGTTCCTAATACGATCCTGACACAATTTCCTCATCCTGGGGATCAGGTTGCAATGGGACAGGCGATTGATCTTTTTGTTGTTCAACCGGGTGCGAAGAAATTACCAGAAATCAAGGAATAGCTGTGGTGCGGTTCTTAAATATGGTCGCTCAAAATATAATCTGTTCTAAAATTATATTATTTCGGAAGGGATGCTCCTCATGCTTCGAATAGCCCCCTCGATTCTCTCAGCAAATTTTGCATGTCTTGAAAAGCAAATTCGACTAGCCGAGGCCGGGAAAGCCGATTGGATCCATTGTGACATCATGGATGGTCATTTCGTTCCGAATATCACAATTGGTCCGTTGGTCGTTGAAGCCTTAAAAAGGATAACAACGTTGCCTCTTGATGTTCACCTCATGATCCAGAAGCCCGATGATTTTCTTGAGCAGTTTATACATGCAGGAGCTAAAATTGTGACAGTCCATCAAGAAACCTGCATTCATCTCCAACAAACGGTGAAGAGGATTAAGGAACTTGGAGCACAAGCCGGTGCTGCCATTGATCCCACAACGGATGTTTCGACACTCAAAGAGATTATAGATGCCTCTTGATATAGTGTTGATCATGTCGGTGAATCCGGGTTTTGGAGGCCAGAAATTTATTACACATTCGCTCCAGAAGATCGAACAGGCTGCGGAATTGATAGCCGCGAGTAATTCAAAGGCTATTATCGAAGTGGACGGTGGTATTGATACGACGACGGCTGCAAACGTCGTGAAAGCAGGAGCGAGTGTGTTGGTAGTAGGTAATGCCATATTCTCGAAAAAAGATATTGCAGGTGCAGTTAAAGAGATCAGAAAAGCTGCCCAGGTATAGCTGACAAACTATTCTTGTTCCAATTTTTCTTCTTCCAAGTGGTCCCTATTGTTAACCAATCGCTGTCCCTAACGTGTTCGAGCAAGCTCTTTTCCAACCCTTAAAAATGAAAGCAAAAGTGCAATAATTCCTTAAAAATTATTAATAAATGGCATTTTTTTATTAATAATACTTGACATTATGCAACTATTATTTATATTATAACGTTAATGTTATTGATATCCTTAATAAATTAAGTTTAATAGTATTTATTATTAATAATAAAAGGAGAAGGAGTCGACAATGATCCTCGATGAAATCGACCTAAAGATTCTTGAAATCCTTCAGAAAAACGGACGGACACGACGGAGCGATCTAGCTTCATTGGTCGGACTCTCGATCCCTGCGGCAAGTGAGAGGATGAGGAAATTGGAGGATGACGGTTACATTATGGGATATTTTGCTCTTCTTGATCCACAAAAGCTCGGAAAAGGGCTTACTGCATTTGTCTTGGTAACGGTGGATTCGTCAAAACATTATCCGACTTTCATTGAACATGTGAAGCCCGTCGATGAAATCATGGAGTGCCATTCCATCACCGGCGAAGGAACTCATCTTATCAAAATTCGCTGCGAGGACACGCTGGCACTGGAAAAACTCCTTGCAAGAATCCAGGTATGGCCTGGTGTAGTCAAGACGACAACAAATGTAGTTCTCTCGCCGATCAAGGAATCTTTGCATGTAAAAATACCGAAGGTTCAGTTTGCCAAAGTTGAACATCAACAGCGATAGAAAAAGAAAAGAATACTTACTCAAAATTAAAAAGGAAAAATTAAAAAGGAAAAAATATAAACAAAAAGTGAGGACAAATTATGATGAAGAAAAACATTGGTGAAATCGAAAAAGTCATGAAGCTCGTGAAAGACGAAAATGTCAAGATGGTGGACTTTAAATTCATGGACTTCCCCGGATTATGGCAACACTTCTCTGTTCCAGTTGGCGAATTTACTGAGAATAGCTTCGAAGATGGCCATGGATTTGATGGATCGAGCATTCGTGGATGGAAAACGATTCACGAAAGCGACATGCTGATTATCCCGGATCCGGAAACAGCCGTTATCGACCCATTCTCGACGTTCAAGACAATGAGCATCATATGCGATGTGTACGAACCACTCACAAAAGAAAAATATGGACGTTGTCCGCGTAATATTGCCCAGAAAGCAGAGGCATATCTGAAATCCACCGGTGTCGCTGATACGGCTTATTATGGACCGGAAGCAGAATTTTTTATTCTCGACGATGTTCGTTTCGACACTAACGAACACTCAAGTTATTACTATGTTGATTCGAACGAGGGCCGATGGAACAGTGGACGCGAAGAAAAACCAAATCTTGGATATAAACCTCGCTACAAAGAGGGATATTTCCCGTCCCGCCGGCCGATGCAACCCTCGAGGTACGCGATGCAATGGTTAAGAACCTCTTGTCAGTCGGATTACATATTGAGGCTTCACATCATGAAGTCGCAACGGCGGGTCAGGCTGAAATTGATCTCCGATATGCACCGCTTGTGAGGATGGCCGATAATCTGATGCTCTTCAAATATATCGTCAAAAATACCGCAAGAGCAATGAATAAGACTGTGACATTTATGCCGAAACCG
>CAVZMI010000015.1:0-174983 GCA_963776275.1 Ignavibacteriota bacterium | reverse complement strand
CCGTGCATCCCGACGCCCACGGTGGCGCGCGAGATGGCGGCGGCATCGTTGACCCCGTCCCCCGACCATGACGACCGGCCCCTCGAGCGCCGCCGCCTCGATGAAGCGCAGCTTGTCCTCGGGGCCGGCCCCGCCCCGGCAGGCGTCGGCGGGGAGGCCGAGCGTCGCCCCGACGGCGCGCACCACGCGGGGCTCGTCGCCCGAGAGCAGCTCCGAGCCGCCAGCCGCGCGCCCGCAGGGGCCGCGAGCGCGGCGGCGGCGTCCACGCGCACGGGGTCGCCGAAGGTGGCGCGCGCCACCACCACGCCGTCCACCGCGACCCTCACCGACCGTGAGAGAGAGTCGTCCCACGGAAGGCCCTCTCCATCTGCCCCTCCGGGCGCGCGCGCCCGCACGAAGGCCGGCGAGCCCGACGACCACGCGGTGTCCCCCCGACGTCGCCCTCGACGCCTCCGCCGATGGTGTGCGCCACCCCGCTGGCCGGGGGCTGCAGCGGCCCGGCCACGCCGCGATGAAGCCCGCGGCCAGGGGATGCACCGAGTGCCACTGATTTAATAGCCTCGTCAACATCTGGTTACTTCCAGCCCAACTCAACAATCAATCTGTTTTCCCCCTGCCACCTGTATTAACGGCTCAGTAACGCCGAAAAGATTAACCCTTCTTTCTATAACGTCTCTCAAACCCGCCATCACCTCTGATTTGCTCTTATCGCCGATATTGCTTAAATCAGCCTCGTAAATTAAACTTACCCCTCCCTGCAAATCAAGGCCCAACCTGAAAGGTTTTGTCCAAAAATGAGGAAGCCAAAACCCGCTTCTTTATTCAAAAAATCTACCCCTTTGTTAAAATAGTCGGGGAAAACAAAAGTCCCGGCCAAAAAAGCCAGAAGCACAATACCGATAAAAATTAAATTTTTCTGTTTCATGAGAAATTAAAAAGTACTTTTTATTATAACCATTCTGGCCAATTAATCAATACCCAGACGTTCTATGATTTTTAGTTCTAATTTATCCTTCTCAATATCATAAACGGCAAAGGTTGGTTTGTAAAATTGGCCGGCTGTTTCGCCCGGGGTTTGCCAGGCGGCAGCCGTTTATTTCTTCCATCCAAGGCTTGTGGGTGTGGCCGTAAAAAACTAAATTATACTTCCCACTCTTGCATAATTCTATGGCAGGTTCTTTAAAATGAGTAAAGGCAATAATTTTGTTGTTAATTTCTAATTCTTCTGTTTCCGGCAAGTTTTCTAAAGCAATATCCCCATTTCCTCTGACGGCTTTTATTTCCCCTTTAAAAAGTTTTCTGGCTTCGTTTAATGTTTCCGGTCTTGTGATGTCTCCACAATGGAAAACCAGGCTGATTTTTTCTTTATTTAGCCAACCAATAACTTTCCTGATGTTAGCCATATTATCGTGGGTATCGGAAATAATCGCAATTTTCATTCTTTTATATATTTAAATCTTGGAATTTTTTTACCATCGACTTCTATCTCCTTCAAGAAACATTGTGGTTGGACGAACCCACATTTCCTCACCGCCATCTAAGTGTTGATACACAACAAACACGGAATGGATTCTAGAAAAAGGAAAATTTGTCGAAGCAAACACCGTACTCGCCCGCATGTATGGATTCGACACTCCGGTAAAATTTATGAATCAGAAAGTCCCGATGTTGTTGCCGACCGCGAAGCGCACATCCGCCGGACACAGACATTAATTGAAAACGGATTTGTTGTCAGCAACATCCCTACAATTGAGAAAGACCGATTTGGTGTCGTCCACCATTTTGAGAACTCTTATACCACCGAAATCGTCGGCGGCAAACTCTTTAGCATATGGGGTGTCCAGCGCGACGTCACACATCAGGAACAGCTCATGAACCGGCTGATCGAGAGTCAGAAAATGGAAAGCATCGGGAATCTGGCCGGTGGAATTGCCCATGATTTCAACAATATTATAGCAGCAATACTCGGATATGCCACACTCCTGAAAAATTCCTTGCAGCATATTGATAAAAAACTGACTCAACATGCCGCAACGATCGAGCGTTCGGCCGAACGAGCCGGAGAACTTACACAGCAGCTACTTGCTTTTGCGCGCGGTGGAAAATATAAAATTACAGCCGTCGATCCAAACAAGACCGTGCACGACGTTATTCGTCTGCTCGGACGAACTATCGATAAAAGTATTCAGATCCGGACGGCACTCGAATCATCGATATCGTCGATCGAAGGAGACGAGACACAAATCCATCAGGTTTTATTGAATATTTGCGTGAATGCGCGTGATGCTATGCCCGGCGGCGGTGTCCTCACAATCGAATCCCGCCAGGTCGCTCTCAGCCAGCGCGACATCAGTAACACGTTTGATGCAAAAGCCGGAACTTACGTGTCAATAAGCGTCAACGATACCGGAACAGGGATGGTACCGGAAATTCAGAAAAAGATCTTTGAACCCTATTTCACAACAAAAAAGGAGAGCGGCGGGACAGGATTGGGATTGGCGGTTGTTTACGGCATTGTCCGCAACCACGGCGGCTTTATAACCGTGCAGAGCGAACCGGGTAAAGGATCGACTTTCCGGGTTTTTTTGCCGGTGGGGACAAATCGTGCACACAAAGAACATCTCCCGACAGTCGATGCTTCCCGCGGGACAGAGACAATCCTTGTGATCGACGATGAAGAAGATATCAGCAATCTGTCGCGTGAAGTCCTTGAAACCCGCGGCTACACCGTACTTGCAGAAAAAGACGGGGTTTCGGGGCTCAAGCTTTTCCGCGAGCACTCATCGACAATACAGCTGGTGATTCTGGATATGAATATGCCGGGGTTGGGGGGAATCGACGTTATTCCGATGCTTCGTGCTATTAACCCCGAGATTCGAATTTTAATTTCCAGCGGTTACTCACGAGAAATTTATGTACAGTCGGTTCTTACTCTCTCACGTGTCGAATTCCTGCAGAAGCCGTTTCAGATTGCATCGCTCGCACAGGCGGTGCGATCGCTGCTGGATAGGAGAGAGTGAAAGGCTAGAGAGTTTAAAGTTGGGAAGTTTAAGGTTGAAGGTTGAAGAGTTTAAGGTTGGGATGTTTAAGGTTTTTAAGTTAGAGGTTTCAGTTTTGAGAATTTCTTACCTTTGATAGGCGCCCTCTTGAGATAGGAGATGAATGCTCCTATTTCTCTGGAGAGCTTTTCAGCATATCTTATCTGCACGCTACTGAATTTGCATTTAGTAACTTTCAACTTTAAACTTCCTAACTTTCAACCTCCCCACTCCTTTTCAACTCTCACTTTTTCCTTTTTTAATTTTTCCTTTTTACTTTTTCCTTTTCTCTCCTACATCATTCCCTGCGGATCGACATCGATGGTCATCTGAACTTTTCTGGATGACAAGAGCTCGTTGTATCTTTGAGTGACACCCATGAGCAATGACTGCAATGAACCGCCTGAAGGATCGCTTCGTTTTAAATCTTTAATCATGATATGCCAGCGATAATTATTCTTGATCTTGGCTATTGCTGCCGGGGCCGGACCTAGAATTTCACACCGGCCGTCCGTCTGACGGAAAATTCCGAGAAACGTTCGTGCGTGCTTCTCTACTTCGGTTTCATCCTCACCTTTAAACTCGATCAGGATGATACGTGAAAATGGCGGGTAGTGAAGTTCCTGACGGTGATACAGTTCTTCTTTATAGAAAGCTTTGAAATCATGATCCACGACATGGGCAAGACAGAAATGGTCGGATTGGTATGTTTGAATCAGTAACTTCGCCTGATAGTATGCTTCGTCCCGCCCTGCCGGCAACCTGAGTCAACAGTTGAAATGTCCGTTCCGATGAGCGGAAATCGGGAAGCAGCATCTGTGTATCGGCTGAAATCACACCGACCAGTGTGACGCGGGGAAAATCGAGCCCCTTGGCCACCATCTGCGTACCGAGCAAAATATCGGCTTCCCCGCTGCCGAATTTCTGAAGGAGCCGGACATGAGAGCCTTTTCTTGATGTCGTATCGAGATCCATCCGCAGAATCTTCGCCGAGGGGAACAATGCTGCAAGTTCTTCCTCGACACGCTGCGTCCCGACACCTTGGAGTAAAATATCTTTGCTCCCGCATACGGGACATTCGTGCGGTACAGAACGCACATGACCGCAATAATGGCAGCGCATATGTTTCTTCGTACTATGATAGGTGAGAGTTACGGCGCAGTGATTGCACTTCTCGACATGTTTGCATTCGAGACATTCAACAAAGGGTGAATACCCGCGACGATTCTGCAGGAGAATGATTCCTTCCTTACGCCGGAGACGTTCTTCGATTGCCTGCTGCAGCGGCCGTGAAACCGAACCGAATATGAATTTACGTTCGATCCATTTCTTTTCCTTCTGTTTTGTTTTTTCCCGTTTCAATTCATCGAGCCACTCGAGATGGGCGCGTTTCCGTTCCTCCACCATATCGATAATTGTAACCGAAGGGAGTTTTGCGTTGTCGACCCGCTCGGGCAGCTCAAGGAGCGTATATTTTCCACCGAGTGCATTTGCATAAGATTCGGCAGAGGGCGTTGCCGAACCGAACACAACAACAGCTTTTGATTGCAGTGCACGCACGGCTGCGACATCGCGTGCATTGTAGCGCGGCGCTGAATCATATTGTTTATAAGATGATTCATGCTCTTCATCTACAACGATGAGCCCGATGTTTTTCATCGGAGCGAAAATAGCGGATCGCGGTCCGATCACAATCCGGCATTTTCCTGCATGCAGAAGCCGCCATGAATCGTACCGCTCACCGACAGACATCCGGCTATGCATAACGGTCACATCGTCGCCGAAATGCGTTTTAAATCTCCGGACTGTCTGCGGAGTGAGCGAGATTTCCGGTACGAGAACGATTGAAGTCTTTCCCTGAGCGAGAGTTTCACGAATCGTTTCGATATAGACCTGCGTTTTACCACTCCCGGTAACACCATGAAGAAGAAAAGCTCTATATGTTCCGGCCCGGATTGCACCGGAAATCTGTTCGAGACATTGCTGTTGATATGAGTTAAGAACGATTGATGCTGTTTGTTCTTCCGGCAAATATTCCACGCTACGAATTACCTCGCGTTCGACAATACTCAATCCACCAAATTTCATTAGTCCCTTCAAGGAGGAAAACGGGGCATGTGATTGCAGTAGCAACTCTTTCACGCTTAATGGTTCAGTTGTAATTGTGCCAAGGTTGAGAATAGTCGAGAGAAGGGCTGCCTGTTTCGGTGACCTGTGTGATAGCTGTGCAATTTGTATCTGCAATCCACTTCTTGCTTCAGGATCGATCACAACGAAACGCTGCCGTTTCGGACGGACGACCTGACCTGGTATTTCTTCCTCAACCTTTACCAGTCCTTGCGACGCAAGATCGGTTAGTATGGCATGAATATTCTTTGCCCCGACCTTTTTTTTCAATTGATAAGCGGTCTGGTTCGGAGAACGACGGAGAACACGGAGAATCTCCGCTTTGCGGCGCGATGCGGATTGCATCGAGCGGAGCTGCTCATCATCGATTTCTGCAAGAAGAGTAACTTTGCGCTTACTCTCAAGCGATAATCCTTGCGGTGTAGCGGTTCGGAGCACTTCACCAAGCGGGACGATATAGTATTTACCGATCCACCGGCAGAGATTTAGCAGTTCTTCGGAAAAAATCGGAACTGCATCCAGAATATCATGAACAGGTTTGAGCGCCTGCTGCGGGCGTTCAGCAGTAAATCCTACGACAATCCCGCTCATGTACTTCGCTCCGAAAGGAACAAGCACCCGGGAACCTATACTTATTGAAGGTTCAAGCTCATCCGGAACCAGGTACGTGAAAAGTTTGTCGACAGGGACCGGAAGAGCTATTTGTACAAGTTTGTTAACCATGTATTTGCCGATTTCTGACCTGTCCCTATCGGGCCGTAGGCCGCCGATTCATCCGCCGAAGTGGAGCTTAGGCGGAAGTCCCGATTCCCTTCGACAAGCTCAGGGCAAGTAATCGGGACAAAGGCGGATTTGCGATTCCCGAAGCTAATAAAGGAGATCGGTTCAGAAAACAAACAGCGGAGATTCTCCGCCGTATTTTCCCGATCATTATTACATTTTCAATACTTAACAATCACACTTCTGGCGGCGATATTTCCCGTTCGATTATTTTATATACTTCGATCAACGGTATTTTATGTTCAATTGCAAGTCGTTTACATTCTTCGAATTCCGGGATCAATTGTTCTTTTGCATCGTGAGTGATTACTTTAACTATGACTTTTCCCAATGAAGTGTTCATTTCTTTCTGCTGCCGTTGCAGCTTGATCCGTTTGATTCGTTGAATCCGCAATCCGATCGTACTTGTCTCATTATAGATGACACGAATAATTTCATCGAGCTTTGCAGTATGCACCATCACCGATAGCAATATTCCGGGCCGCCCTTTCTTCATAATGATGGGTACAAGATATGCATCGTGCGCACCGCATGAGAGCAGTTGTTCGATCAGATAGGGATAGATTTCCGGATTCATGTCGTCGATATTCGTCTCAACAATTGCAATTTCATCTTCATCGTATGATGATTTCATCTCGCCGATGACAACCCGCAGGAGATTGGGTACCTGAGGAATCTCCCTCGATCCCGCACCGTACCCGACCGCCAGTGAAATAAAGGTTTCATTGTTAAGCACTCCTCGGGAAAGCGTTTTGATGATAGCCGCACCTGTCGGAGTTGTCAGCTCATAAGGTATATCGGTCAGGATGGTGGGATATCCCTTGAGAATCTCCACTGCTGCAGGAACCGGAACAGGCATTTCACCATGTCGTGTTGAGACAGTCCCGCCACTTCCAAGCCGGACGGGTGATGAGTATACTGCTTCGATGCCGAAATACTCCATACATACCGCTGCTCCGATGATATCTACAATAGAATCAATCGCACCCACTTCATGAAAATGAATTTTCTCGACTGATGTATCGTGAATATGCGCTTCTGCCGCGGCAAGTGTATGGAAAATCTCCATCGCTTTTCCTTTTACCCGGTCATTCAACCCGCTTGATTCAATCAAGCGGCGAATTTCTTCGAAGCTTCTTTCATGACGGGAGTGACGTTTTTGTTCATCATGATGTTGAGGTGGTTCGACAATATTGACTTTTATGGCTGTGATCATGCTTCGTTGAAGCATTTGTTTTTCAATCCAGATACCTGGAATGCCAAGTTTAGCTATCTCTGAATTCAACACTTCAATCGGGAGTCCTGCATTCAGGAATGCGCCCAGCACCATGTCGCCGCTGATTCCTGCAATCGTATCGAAATATGCTATTTTCACCGTGAACTCCCTTGTAAATATTCATTCAAAGAGGCAAGGAACCGTTGCGTCGCTCCGGCGTTGCGATTTACAAATGTTGCGGCATGTTTACCGGCTGCGACCCGTATTTTTTCATCATCAAGAAATCTTCTGAGCGTTCGGTACATCTTTTTTTCATCCTCGGCCACAAAACCTGCTTTTTCTTTCAACAACGTCACCGCTTCCTGAGAATTTTGATGACGTGGCCCATAAATTACCGGGATTCCATAGACCGCAGGTTCAAGAACATTATGGACTCCCGATTTGAACCCGCCGCCGACATATGCAAAGTGGGCGTATTTGTACAGTGCAACCAGAACCCCAATACTATCAACAATAATAACACGTTGTTTGTTATAATCGATCAAGCTGGAAAATCTGATATGAGTAGTTTTTCCGTTTAACATAGATTCAATTCGCTCGATGTTTTCTATTGTCGGTTCATGCGGTACAAGGATCATCAGGAGCGCCGGTTCTTCATGCTGCAGTTTGTTGAATACAGGTAAAAGTATATCTTCGTCGCTCTCCCAGCTGCTCCCAACAATAAAAATCTTTTTTCTCATAATTATCGAGGGCGGAATAAGATGTTTCGATTCTGCCTCTTTTCGTCTGATCAACACCTGGTCAAAACGGGTATCGCCAATGGCTTGCACATCTACATTGTGCAAACCAAACCGACCGAACATCTCGGCATCGGTTTCCGTCACAGTAAGAATTGATTGGAACATTCCATATATCGACCGTATGAAAACCCCGCACTACCGGAAGGAAGCGTTTAGATGCCGGACGCATTGTCGCATTAGCCAGAAAAATTGGAATGCCCGCACATGCAAGCTCCCATATATGATTCGGCCATACATCATATCGCACCATGATTGCAGCTGTAGGATGGACTATCTTGACAAATCTCCGCGCGTTCCATAAAGAGTCAAACGGAATATAGGTAATAATATCGGCAAGCTTGTATTTCCTCGAGGGCTCATATCCCGACGGGGAAAAAAACGTAACGATAATTTGTGCCGTGGGATTGATTTGTTTTAATTCCGCAATGATTGGTTTCGCCTGTTCAAATTCACCGAGCGATGAGGAATGGAACCAGAATCGCGGCTGGCCGACGGGGAGTCTTGATAGAGCTTCTTCCACATTCGTAAATAGATTCCGGCGTTCTGAGATTCCTTTACGGACTTTTGAATTAAACAATCCTGTAATATACAGAAGAATCCACAGCAGCGGAACTATAAGACTATTATAAAGAATTCTATAGAGACTGATTTTCGTCATGATGAGAGCAAGTTTTGAACCGATTGATACACCTGATCGACGCTAATATCATTCATACATCGAAAATGTCTTTTTGGGCATTCGTGGTCCCCCGAGATGTGAGCAGGGTCGGCATTCGAGTCCGGCCCGTTCAATTACCCGATTTTTGCCACCTATCGGGAAAAAACCGAATTCCTTTACGGTCGGACCAAAGATCCCGACCACCGGACGATTCCGGGCACTTGCAAGATGCATAAGTCCGGAATCGTTTGCAACAACCACCGAGCAATAGTCCATGAATGCTGCAGTTTCAAGAAGACCGAGCTGACCCGTACAATTTACAACATGCGATGACGGAACGCCCTGAGCATACATTTGTTCTATAATAAATCTGCTTCGCGCGGCATCGGTCTGACTTCCGAACAGAACGACAACACCTCCATTGCGGCATACCTTAATCCCGAGCTTTGCATATTGCTCAGCGGGCCACATTTTTGTTAAATGTTTTGCCGAATGCGCTATCGCAATAACCCGGGAATTTGGTGCCACACGATATGTTTTCCATAATTCTCCGACTCGGGTTAATACTGATGGAGGAATGAAAATCTCAAGTCCTTCTCCATCATTTTCAACGCCGAATGATTTTAACGGTTCGATATACCGATCTGCGACCGACACAAATCCGTTATACCTGTTCAATTTAAAGCGAACGAGAATAAATCGTTGCCACAAACGTTTATCAACAACGGCACATATATCGGCACCAATAAAAGAGCGGAGATACATGCTCCGAAAATTGTTATGAATATCGATCACCGAATCATACCCGACACTTCGCAATTTCCGTTTGAGAGAAACAAGACCAGCAAATCCTGCCGAGTTTGAAAACTCAATTACCGACGTGATGTACGGATTGTAACGCACGAGCTCTGCAAACTCCGATTTGACGACAAAATCGATACGTGCTTCCGGAAACCGCTTTCTCAACACTCGTATGAGAGGCGATGCAAGGACAATATCACCTATGGAACTTAATCGAAGTATTAGTGTTTTATTGAGTAGGCTGTGCATTGCGGCTCTAATGTACCAAACAGCCGCACGAATTGCAAGCCTACGATTGGATCCGTCCGGTGACTATTCTTCCATAATCCATCTGAAAATTTTTCTCTTCGTCGATGACATACGTGACAGGCGTAAGCGGTACAATAGGCGGGATTTGTATTTCGTTGTGAAATTTGGTATCTTTTTCGCCGACATCAAATTCGGTTGGGACGTTGCATGCAACGTCCCAACCCATCAACCGCGCTGAACGCCGCGGTGCTGAAATTGGTATACAGGCTGGACTTAGGATCCAGTGCTCGAAAGGGCATGAGAGTTCGAGTCTCTCCCGCGGCACATGTAAATAGTGAATTGCGAGTAGTGAATTGTGAGTGTTTCGGTGTCTGGTTAAAGGAAAACCGTTCACTGTTTATGAATTGTGCCTACGGCCCGTAGGGAGTGGTGAATGAAAGAGCGGCGGTGATTTACCGTTGAATTTCTTCCCTAAATTTCTTATGCCAATTTTTTATTTTCCAGGCATCCACCTCTGTTTGTACCAAATGGCAATGGAGATATATAGCCGGAGATCTAAATACAAAAACAATCCCAAAAAACAAATTGCCATTTTAGGACACCCCGTAGGGGTAACCAATTTATAGCACTGCCATTTGACATTATCTCCGGCGGAGAATCCCTCCTTAAAAATACAGAGTGCTTAATACCGAGAACGGTTTCCACCGCCGCCATAGCCGCCGCGTCTACGGTCGTTCGACTTTCGGTCGGCCGTCGGGCGGGCTTCGTTCACCACCATTTTTCGCCCATTTACTTCTTTATCATTCAATCCGGCAACAGCTGCTTCTGCTTCCGAGCGTACCGGCATCTCTACAAATCCGAACCCCTTCGCCGTTCCGGAAAATTTGTCTTTTATGAGGGTAACGGAATCAACTGCCCCGAACGCTGCAAATTCCTTTCGCAATTCATCTTCCGAAATATCGTGTGACAGATTACCGACATACATTTTCATGGTGTTTCTCCTTTGAGTACTTTGTTATTGTGTACTGTTGTTTGATGCGTGACCGATACAAGTGATTTTCTCTAGAGGTGTTATTTTAAATGTTTTACGAATCCTGTGGAGTATCGCTCTATACACAGGATACTAAATATTTTAATCACTTCCTACAGAAGACTGTATCGTTTCAGAGCCTAGCATCCCAAAACAGGATTGAAAATAAGAGATAGATTGTATTTGGTTTATTCCTTTCGTAGAAAGTGATGGAAAAAAGCCTACTGAATCAACCTCAAATTACGATAACACCTATTCATGCCACGTAAAAAATATCTCAGCTAATTCCGTCAGCTTGCCTGCCCCGATGCTTGTCCCGATGACAATCGGGATGATTCCATGTTCCGTTTTTTCCCGTCTCACGTTCTACAGTGAGATTTACGGTCCCACGTACCGTGCTCTTCACGTCCCATGTTTTATGTGGGGTCCAGTGGGATTAATTGGGGCTTGAACCGCGGGTCAGGCAAACTGCTACTGTCATTTCATCAAAATCAGTTTCTTGGTCGATGAGTAGGTCCCAGCATTAAAACGGTAAAAGTATATACCGGCAGACAAACCATCTGCTTGTAAGACCACTGAATGGTGACCAGCTTGCTGAACTCCTCTTTCCAGAACTCGAATTCTTCTGCCGAGACAGTCATATAGACACAAATCGACTAGTTCTTCATGAGGAATCGAGTATTCTATTATTGTTGTTGGATTAAATGGATTCGGATAATTCTGAAATAATAAGAACTTTTCAGGGATTTTTTCATTTTTAATTTTTTCTATAGATGTTAGAACAGTATTTAACTTTCCTGGCGATCCATGCCCTGTTGAAGCCTGCCAACTCCCGGCTTTAGCATTATCACTTGCAGGATCTACTAATTCTAAAGTTGCTCCCAAACCATCAGCTTCTATAGGCCAGGGTACCTGATCATCATAAGTTAGTGAATCAATTAATTGATCCTCTTTATCTACTAATTTTACAAATTCCCCTGCACCATCCAATGCAAAACCCATTTCACCAATATAATTTAAGACAGTAGGGAAAAGGGATGTAAAAGCGCTGTCATCTTCTACCAAAACTAGATAATGATCCGGTTCTAAAACTGTTCCCGCAGGAAAAGTAAATTTATGGCCCGCTTTACTGTCTGTAAAAACCCAATCACTGATGTCAATGGTATGATTACTT
The DNA here is from genome assembly GCA_963776275.1 of Ignavibacteriota bacterium. Lineage (GTDB taxonomy): Bacteria > Bacteroidota > Ignavibacteria > UBA10030 > CAVZMI01 > CAVZMI01. Next base: position 163,110 of record CAVZMI010000015.1, on the reverse strand, counting down.
CTGTTATACAATTCAATCCAATCACCTGTTGCAAACGAATCAGATGAGTTATAATTAATTTCATTTATCACTATCTCTTTTGCAACAGAACTATCAATTGAAAAAGAAGCATATAAATTTGTTGTACTGGTTACAGACAGGGTCAAAGATACATCTTTAGATGTTATAGTTCCGCTCCAACCATCAAATTTGTACCCGGGCTTAGGAATAGCTTTAAGATGAATTGCATTGTTTCGGAAATAGATTCCCGACCACGGCAAATCGGTTGGTTCAAAATAGAGAGAATTTAGTTTGACCTTGCCCCCACCTGTGGAATTGATCGTAATACTACCATCATTACCGCACTTAAAGTAATCACGAACAAAACTGCGCAAGTACCCCGGACGCTCCTGAGCAAATGACATCATTCGTGTATTCAAATGATAATTTGCAAATGCCGTGTCTATTTGCCAGCGTTGCCGGTGCCGGCCAATTTCGCCGGCAATATGACCGGCCATTTCATTGATAATGCTGACAATCCGGGTGCTCTTAAATTTTGTATTGAGTAAATCTGCAATTAGGTTTATAAACTGATTTTTTATGGTGGGATTTTCCACTAATTTACGTGGCAGCAATGTTGACCAGGGCGGATTTGAACCGGGTCGCGTTTCCTCACCCGATAAAAGATACACAAGGTGGTTCTCAGCCTGACCATTGGATTCATAAAGATTAAAACCAAAATCTACATCAAACAGAATCCAGCGCCATTTTCCCTTTTCACTTCGCTCCCGCCAGTATTTAATATTATTGGCGGGCCAATCCTGACTATTATAATATACTTCAGCCGCAAAATATAAAAGGCATTCATCCAAATCGATCATACTGTTAATAAAGTTGTATGCCTCATCCGTGGCCATATTTTGTGTGCTGATATAATCTATTAATTGTTGGTAGTGCAGGGAATCCCCATGAATCACATCCATGTTACCTTCCAGCATATCGATGTTGTTCGGTGCACACCATGCCGATACGCAATATAATCTTCACTAATTTTTTCACGGATATTGTAGATCCCCCAGTACTGGCCGTTAATAAAAGTAGTAGCCGGGCGATATTCTAGATAATCGATATCCAGATCTTTTATAAGAGTTTGCATCATCGCATCACGAATATGCGTGTATTTAAAGTCATTACCTGAGTTTCTTAAAAGAAATGATTTAAACGTTGTTACTCTAAAATCCGGAAATAGCGGGTATTCGATCTTGGAGATACCATACATTTCTTTAAATTTTACCGCAAAAGCTTTCTGAGCGTAACATCTTGTGTAGGCACCATAGATAGAGATACCGCAGTTTTCTGAAAAACCCGGACTCTTATCATCTTCAAAGAACTCAATATGAGCCGGACGTTCCCAATCCATCCAAAAGTTAGCGCCATGATTTGGTTCACCCGGTGTCCATCCAGGACCATCCGCATAAATGCCGTAATTGTAATCAAAAAGGTTATATGGATCTGATGTTAAAGAAACGACGGGAAGATCTGTCTCTTCATTTATAAAATATGTATGATAAATAGTCGGTGCCGGCAAATGGCCTGCTTTTATACTAAACGCTTTAAGGACGGTCGTATTTTGAATGTTTATTGGCGTTGAATATTCCATTGAGGTAGTATCCGGATCTCTGGCATCCAGAGTATAGAAAATCCTGCTGTCGCCCGCGGAAAGTTCGACGGAAATTGCCGATGAATAAAATCCACCAGGCAAAGAAACGGATACTGGGTCTGCATAACCTACAAACTCATTACCTGTATTACCCGAACCCGGCGAAGCATATTGGAATATCCACGGCAGAGAGCCGTCACTTATCCTGCCATAAGAAATATCCGTCGTTGATGCAGGTACAACAACATGATCGATAATAGTGCCACTTGCATCGCTCAATAGTATTCTCTCACCCGATGCGCTAATTTTAAAGTTTGTGTGCAAGGAGGTTGTTCTTCTGTTTTTACCGGAAGCACATACAATCAGGTGTTCCCCGGGATCTATGGTTGTGCTGTCAAATTCCCATTTTTGAATATTCAGTGTGTCGTCACTGAGACTGAATCCGGACAGACTGATTTGTTCTATGCCTTTGTTATATAACTCAATCCAATCAGGGGTATCCCCATCTTCATCATAAATTGTTGTCTGATTTGAAGCCATGATTTCGTTAATCACGACGTCCTGGGCAAAAATAAAATGTGGAGATATTAAAAAAAATATTATCCAATATTTATACATAATTTTTACTACCAATTTAAATTATCTATTATAATAATATCATCAAATCCATTATCAAAATCATTCCACATATAATATTTTCCTATGGCACAACCTAATGGACCCGAACCAAACTGCCGCACTGATCATTTTGATTAATATACCGTCAGAATATCTGAATTGAAGAAGTTAAATCTCTATCCATAACTCAATACAACGCTGGTCGTCGGATGTTCCTGAAGGTACAAGGGAATTGTACGAAATCAGCAACCAATAATCAAACGGCAGCCCTAACTAGAGCTGCCGCATGGTGGGACTCTTTATAAGTCTCTATTAAATTAAAACCTAAGTGGTATGAATTGGTCAAAAGACATACAGACGTAACCACACCTGTTAGTTTCAGTTGCCGTCTCTATCTCAGTAGTATAAGTTTTTTTGAATTTACAAACTCGCCCGCATGAAGGCGATATATGTAAATGCCGCTCGCAAGGTTGTCAGCATTCCATTTAAAACTATAGTAACCTGGAGAATAATTCTGGTCAACCAGTGTAGCGACAACTTGTCCTAAAATATTAAGAATCTTTAACTCCACATGGACGGAGTGTGGTAGGGAAAAACTAATTGTAGTGCTTGGATTGAAAGGGTTTGGAAAATTCTGAGATAGGGAATACTCCAATGGAATATTTAAACCTGTTCGTACATCATTCGGATTGCCGCTGCCTTTGTAAAAGTATCCTGAAAGGAAAACCAAAGCAGCATTTTCGCATGTTTCACCTTCATTACTTGCCCACGATCCCAGTCCACATTCCGATTTGTCTGCATAACATTTTGCTTTTGGAGTCCCAGCAAGTATAAGTTCAGACAGAAAGACATCGCCTCCATAACTGTTCGCACCCCCTGCAGTCCATCCCGGTATAGATTTTCCATAAACATTATAAATCCAATGAAACGGATGCATCATCGGATTGCTTCCATGGCACATAACAAAAGATTTATTCAAGCTGTTTAGACCGAGTATATAGTTTAATTGCCTGAGAGCTGCATCCTTGTAGACACTATTACCTGTCATATTGTAACCGAATAGGAGTAAGTTACCTTTATTCATAATATTCTCGTTCGATTCCCACCAATACTCCCACGACTGGAGAGCTACGCCATAACCGCTGTTCTCCGATATCGTTACAATTGAATTACACAAAGAAACAAATTTGGATCTTATTTTATCTTTAAGTGCAGCATCTGTATTGCTGTCATGATAAAGCGCCAGATAACCAAAAAGCTGCGGCTCTCCCCACCCTCCGGATGTAAGCGATACTGTATCTATATCAGCACTAAATTCCGAACGTAAAACACCGCTGTTTAAAGTTCTTGCCATTTCACCTTTAGCCCATAAATATTCCTGCCATGGTACCGGGTCGACATAATAAGGATCGCTCTGTCCAATATTTGTATTACTACTAACCCATGTCCATGATTTTTGGGCAGCATTAAGACATACTGCTGCAAAAGAGCTATCTATATCTTTGAATACTCTTGCAGCTTGAGACATTACTCCTGTAAAATCAGCAGCATCAATTGTAGAAGGTGTTTGTGGTTCGTCACTTTTCTGGAACTCAGCAAATCGGTAACTATCATAAGGATCCATATCCGGCGCCTGATCGGGACAATAATAAAGATAAGGCTCGCTATCAACTTTATGATAAACTGTCCCGTCTGGTTTCTGCATTTTAAGCAGCCAGGTTAATCCCCATCTTGCCTCATTCAAGAGATCTGAAATTCCATTACTGGATTCAGGAATATCGATATTAAGATCTTTTAAAACGTTTCCTCTTAATTCATAAAGCCACAGCATATAGGCGATACTGATTGCTGTTTCGTTGACAAATTTTCCTTTATCACAAGCGTTGTGCCATCCACCAGTAGCATCTATACTGCCTGAACCTGCTCTAATCTTTGCATCATTTAAATGACATGCGGGTCTATTAATTCCCGTTACAGGATCGTTTTCAGCCAACCCGCATCGAATAAGGTAGAAACACCTCAAGGCATCCTTAAAGAGATTATTATAGACGCTATCTCCTATTTGAAATTGATAACTTTCTCTATTGTTCATTTTTATAATATAATTTTCAGAAATATTAAGACTGGAAAAATCAACCTTCCAAACATTTTCCCCTGTTGAGGCAGTATCGTTAATTGGTGTACCGGATATTGTCCCGGTTAAGACAGTATCATTAGAAGAATTGAGGATATGAAATGTATCCCCGACTGAAGCAATATCCGATACGATACAAAAATATTTTTTTTCACCAGGCAAGTATCCTAACTGGTTCACCTTTGGTTCTAGAATAATAACATTTGGGTCAGTAATTTGATGAGCTTCCGATGCAAGATAAAATTCAATATCGTCTATCCATATTTGTCCGCTCATACCATAGGAAGCAACTGCGTTAAATCCGACTGCAAAAACGGTTGAAGAATCCCAAGGTTTTGGTGGCCCCCATGTTTGAGCAAATTGCGAAAATGGAAGTTCATATAACTTCCACTCAGAAGTTAAATTAATTGCTTTAACATAGTGGTTATTATCAGCACGAGTCTGGTTTGTGGCAAGACTAATGTCGTATCTGCCGTTTCCCCTTGCATAAAACCTCACACCGAAATATTGGCTTAAATCAACTCCAGTCCAGTTGGAATTCAGGCCTGTTGAAGCTCCGGCAAAAGGTCTCAGAACTACCTGCATTAAACATCCATTCAAATAATCTGCAGTACGTTCCTGTATAACCCGGGGATACATTCGGAGTAAAAACTGTCGAAGAGAATTCATCATTGAATGTTATCCATGCACCTCCCAGAGTATTTGTATTAGTACCAGTCTCAGCATTATCAACTGGAAGAACGGCACATAATTTCAATGGATGTAAAAATAGTAATACCAATATTAACTTTTTCAATGAGATTATCCTTTCATGATGTAACCTGTCCCCCAAAAAGTGATCCATTTTGAATTTAGTAAAAAGTATATTATGGATCAAAGGAGGCATCAATGGGCAAGAAACGACGCACAATTGACAAAAAGCCTGCACTGAGCTTGCTTGCCGCGAGCTCAGTCGAGTGGTCGAAGTGACCACTCTGTGTCCCGACCAGTCGGGATTGTTTTTGTTGGTTGCTTAAAAATTTTCTACACAGATTTACCACCGACTATTCATCTGTTGAAAGCTTTTGTCCAACTCTGCTCTGGACGCTTTGATAGTTCCTTCCGTCATCCCATAACCTATTTCGAATACGTCATTTTTGATACCTTTCATTACCGAGGCCACAAATTCCTCAGGCTTTAGATCCACTTTAAAATTTCCTCTTTTAGCTCTTCCTTCCGGGTTTAATTCCGTATCAACCGCCGGCGGAACCACCTCAAAAACTTTGATCCCAAGTTTTAAAAGTTGCTGTCTTAGCGCCATTGAAAAAGCGTGCATCCCGGCTTTGGTCGCACTATATACCGGCATTCGGGCAGCAGGCACAAAACCCAATCCGGATGAAACATTGATGATGGCAGCTCCTTTCTTTCCGGTCAAATATGGAATAAACAGTCCGGATAGAACTATCGGGGCTTCCAAATTGATTTTGATTTCATTTTCTCCGGCCAGAAACTCGGCAATACCTTTCGTGAAATCAATATCCCTTTGCACACCGGCATTGTTCACCAGAATGTTCAAATTGCTGAAGCTGGTAGTTATCCATTCCACCAGTGTTCTTCGATCCGCTTCTTCGGCTACATTACATACTTTAATATGGAAATTCGGATGTTTTTTTTGGGCTTCAAGAAGTTTTTCTTTCCTACGACCACAAATAATGACTTCATTCTTCGCTTCCAAGAAAGATTCGGCCATTGCATAACCTATACCCGTCGCCCCACCCGTAATTAATACGGTATTTCCTGAAATCTCCATTTGAAATCTCCTGCATTATTTTTTTATTTCCGTGAATCGAGATCTATATTTGACTGGTAGATTTTCCCAATATTCCGGAAAGAGCTAATTTTATTATTTCCTAACAGGATATCCAACTGTCTGGCCAAAGAGTACCCGCTGGTCAGGCACGCAATTTTAATTTTGCTGTAAGACCGGATTTATTGCAATTATGGAACCATGACGCCAGACCTTGAGAAGCAGCAAACAAATATACGTTGCCTGCAATGAGACCTGTATCAACATAATAATATGATTTTTGAATTTCAGGATCTTGCAATCCAGGTTCCTGATAACCGGATGTATTGGAAAGTTTATTGACATCCACAATGTAAATGAGATGAACCGGAGCCTTAGCTACAAAATTCGCCTGGCCATGACCAATTGCCAGGGTACGCAGGTCACCCGCAACAACTGGAACCAGCCTGTGATGAAATGCATCATATAAATAAATTCCTTCCTGAATGGCAACATAAAGATCAATTTCCTGTGAGTTACTTGCTGAAGCAGCAGTTCTTCCAGGAATTCCAAACGGACCTTTTTTACGATTTACTCCGCATGCTGCCCAGAGGAGATTTGAAAGTACTTGCAAAGTAAGTTTTTTATCACTTATTTCACGGATAGTTTTTCTTTGCTGTAATGCTTTTAATACTGATTTACCACGATCAAGTGTGGGCCTCGGCAGTTCGATCGGTAGTAGATTCTGTGAAGAAGCAGGATATCCAAGTATAGAAGCGGCTCGAGATTCCTTTTTTTTCCTTTTATAAATCATCAAATTCTCCTTCCTTTCTTAGGAATTTCCTGTAAATAGAGAGTTCCAGAAAGTCCGAAGATTGCGCTGGTCAGGATGACTGAGTGCCGAAGCGTGACAGGACATCGCAAAAGGCTTCGGCTTAAAACAGCAATTATGTGTTCCACAGAAACCCCGACGAAGATGTCATGCTTTGTAAAATGCTGTACATAGTTTCAAAGCCTAGCATACCAAAACAGGATTGAAATTAAGAGATAGAATTCGACATATTCCTTTCTTAGAAAGGAATGAAAATATGCATTTAGAATCAATTAATAATGTCGGTTTTCGGATACCCTATAATGCCCAGGAACCAATTTTTCTATTTGACATATAGTGTGTCAGTATTATCTATAGAGTATTTGGCAACGTGGAGATGGCAGACTATAGATAGATTGCAACCGAAGGATTTATTTTTTATATTGAAAAGTAGGCGCCGGGGTAGCTCCCGCCAAAAGATGAAGCACGGCGGGCAGGCAGCTGGTTAGAGCGTCCCGATCAAGAGCAATCGGGACAGGTCGGAATCATAATCTCCCGCCAAATAACGGCGGGATAAACTCCGGTCGTGGGCAGCAAGTCCCTTGAGGGACGAGCAGTACTGGGCTGCAGAAGGCAGCCCAGTGTTCTGCGCCAGAGGCGCCCGCCTGCAAGAGCGGAGCGGCGGGCAGGCATCCGCCTTCTCGTATCATCAGTCGTGGCGGAGAATCCCTCCCCCGGAACATTTATTGAGAGCAAAGACAGCCTTTGACCATCTCCTCTGAATTGCCTCTGTCCTTGAGGATGCACGAGAGCCGGAGTTGTTTTCGAACGGCATTTCTCCATTGCTTTTCGAGTATATTTTCCTTATCTTTTTTCCGGTCATATGAATGGCGTCGTTGAATGACGCCATTTTTCATCATCGCAATTCAATGCCGGGGTAGCTCAGCTGGTTAGAGCGTCGGAATCATAATCCGTAGGTCGTGGGTTCGAATCCCTCCCCCGGTACAAATGATTGAAGATTTAAGATTGTTGAGTGAAGCCCGCCATAGGCGGGCTGAACGAAATCCGCCATGTTTTTTGGACGGAAAGAATGAAGATTGATAATGCCCGGTTCACCCGCCGAAGCTTTAGCGTAGGCGGGAAGATTGAAGATTGAAGAATTGAGTGAAAATTCCTCCAGATGTTTTGGGGGATTTTGTATTTTGGTTAAATGAACAGTATCCGATATGTGAACTATCTCTAATGAAAAAATTTTCTTCCATAGTTATAATGTTTGTAAAGTACCAATTGCTTGGCGTGAAATTGCGACTAACGGTCGACGGTAGGAACAGTAAGGGACTTCAGAGCTGCGTCCGTATCACACGTTACAGACCTACGCTGCTAAACGAGACGTTAAATACGCTATAAACCCCGCCATTACTTATACACGATGTTATAGCCAGCACTTTTTTGCCCATTTAAACAATCTTTAAAATATTTCTCTTGTACATCTGAAGAGCTATGAAATTCAATAAAGTTCCAATGCCAATTAAAACAAAAACTCTTGATAAGAATGTAATATCTGTTAATCGGAACAAGCTTCCAGAAGATGTCATAAATCCCCTGTATCGCCCAATAATTAACTGTAAAAACAGCTATCTTTTGCATAATTTCAGGCATTACAAATATAGGGATCATACTACCTCCAATACCACTCATAATAAGTACAATTATTGATGAAAATCCCTGAACTTGTTGGCGTGTTTTAGCAAATGAGGCAAGAACTATACCAAAACCGGAACAAGCAAATGCCATTGTTAAAATTATAAGTATAAGAGAAGGGAGATGGTGCATAATGTCTAAGCCAAAAAACAGCCAGGCGTAAATAAACATGATTGACAGCTGAATAATGGAAATGATATTAGCAAATACCAATTTCCCAAAAAGGATATAGTTAGGAGGTATGGGTGAGCAAAGTAACTTCTTCAACATACCTTCCTGCTTTTCATCCAAAAAACTTCCACCTATTCCAGCTACTGAAAATAATAGCATCATTACTGATGTACCTGCCACCGAGTGAACAAGACTCACTAAATGATTTTCTTCAGAATTGTTCATTTTCCCGAAAACAAAAGCAAACAGGGTAATAAATATTATGGGCAATACAAAAGTAAGCATCATGTCTTGCCTATTACTGAAGAATAATTTCAGATCTTTCTTAACTAGTTTTATCATTTGTCTCTTAGTTTTTTTCCGGTTAAACTTAAAAATATGGTTTCAAGGTTAATCTTTTTGATATCAATATGCCGGATATCAAGACCAAACGTCATTGCACTTCAATATTATTTTTGATAAATCACCCTGAATATTCATGGAATAAAAATGTATCGTGTCTTCAAAACGTTGGAGATCATTCCATTCTTTTTCTATTGTATTGTAACGTTCATCTGTAAGATTTGTATAAGAGATTACAACGGTTTCTTTCATCGAACCTGATGTCCTTAATTCATCCAATGTTCCCTGCGCAATGATTTCTCCATTGTCAATAATTCCGATACGATCGCACAAACGCTCAGCCTCTTCCATATAATGAGTGGTATAAACAATTGTCATTCCCTCTTTATGCAGCTTTTCCACCACTTCAAAAATCAAATTCCGGCTCTGAGGGTCAATACCCACAGTAGGTTCATCCATAAACAGAACTTTAGGCCTGTGAAGCAATGCAGAAGCGATATTAATTCTGCGTTTCATTCCACCGGAATAGGTTTTTACCTTATCATTCTTCCTGTCGGTCAGTCCGAGCAGGTTTACTGTTTCATCAATACGCTTAGTTAATTCCGGTTTCGGAACATTATATAAGCCTCCCCAAAATAGTAAGTTATCATATGCCGAGAGCTCATTATAAAGTGCTATTTCCTGTGTAACAACGCCAATGTTTTTCTTGCATTCCAACGGATTCTTCTTCAAATCATATCCGGCAATTCTCACTTCTCCTTCATTTGGTTCTACTATTGTACTCATGATGGAGATCGTAGTTGTTTTACCTGCACCATTGGGACCCAAAAGTCCATAACATTCACCTTGTTGAATGTTGAATGAAATACCTTTCAACGCCTCAATGGTATCGAATGTTTTTCTTAGGTTTGAAACATCAATCATATAGTTTCTTTTTGATTATTATTTATCTTTCACTATCCTAAAACCAATACCCGTACCTCTGGTTCCTGGATAAAGACCTACTCCTCCTCGATAGGCTGACCGACATTCCCATGCCGCGTTATGCCAGCCGCCACCGCGAATTATTTTATTGGCTCCCTTTTCAGGTCCTTTCGGATTTATTTTTTCATTTACGTTGTATTCACCATACCAATCATTGCACCATTGCAATATATTACCATGCATATCATATAATCCAAAGGCATTGGGTGGAAAACTACCCACTGGCAATGGTTTATTTCTGTTTTCACTTTTAGCACAATTTGTATAAGGTTCTTCCCCATTAAAATTTGCTTGATCAGATGTCAGGCAATCACCAGTGTAAAAAGGAGTGGTTGTATTTGCACGAGCTGCATATTCCCATTCTGCTTCAGTTGGCAGCCTGCAACCCATCCACTCGGCAAATGCAGCCGCATCATACCAGGTAACCCGTGAAACCGGAATATTTCCCTGTTCACGTCCCCAGGGTTTAGTTCTTCCTGTCGCGTCACAAAATAAATCGTATTGCTCAAAGGTGATAGGATATTTACTCATTTTAAAAGCGCTCAGTGTAACTTGATGTTGTATCTCGTCATCTTTTCTTCCCTGCTCGGTAACAGGGCTTCCCATCATAAATGTACCTCCTGGTATATCTACAAATTCAATATCTGGTTTATTTATTGAAGTATTTTTAGCCTTCGCGTTATTTTCGAATTTTCTGATTTTTTTGTATCAGATTCAAATGTCTTTGTAATTTGAATTTCAGGTGTATTGTTATAAATATCTTGTAATTTCGAAAGGTTATCGGCATCAAGCGATTTCATTAATTCACTTATTCTGTTTAGGGTTTCTATATGTTTTGAAGTTAGTTGATTATTGTTTTGAAAGGCATAATCCAATATTGGTGCATATTGATAAATAGTATATTCAGTACCCAATATGAATGCCAGATCAGTACAAACTATCGCAATTATCGAAAGAACTCCCGGATGTTGGCCAGGCATCCCAAATAAGTTTGGATCTATTTCCTTCTTTTGCATTTTTAACCATGCATCGTTACTAAAGTCAAATTTATCTCTGCTGAAATCAATCATACCTGTGCTAGGGTCAACAAGCATCCAACGCTTGTCATTTTCATTCCATACTTCACAAATTGCGTGATTCGTATGAAAGTCAGGAATTAAATAAGTAGCATAACCACCACGAACCCTGGCCGGAATGCCACGATATTTTAATATTGACGCCAGTAAAATTGCATTTTCCCGGCAAGCAAGTACTAATCGGTTTTCAGGTTTCCGATCTTTCACTAAACCCCTGGAGTCATAGGATAAAAGACCCTTCAAAATCGATTTAACTGTTGGATACTTTAATGTTTCATCCCATCTCTCTTTGGGAATTTGTTCACGATATTTTGGCAATTCCTCATAGGGATGAATAAACTGGGATCTTATTAAACTGCAAAGCTCCGGTAATGAATCAGGCAGATTTTTATACAAATATTTATATTCTCCCGGATCGGTAAACGAACTATATTGACGATAGAAGTTTAATGCCTGGATGTCGTCTTTACTAAATGTATTTTTCAGAATCTGCCCATCAACCTTTTGCGAGTTATTTTGAGCACAACTTAATTCCATCAGGATGGAAATCATTAAGATAAATATTGTAGTTTTCATAATTAATCCTTTTAAGTAGTTAATAATATTAACCATTTTGGTAAAAAAATTATTTTTGGGGATTTATATATTTTTTAAGATTATTTACATAGTCCTCAAATGCTTCTATTCCTTTACTTGTTATTGATATAGTAGTATTTGGATAATTATTTTTGAAAGTTTTTTTTACTTTAACATATCCCGCCTCCTGTAATTTTTTTATTTGGATACTTATATTGCCGGCTGCAGCCTTAGTAGTTTCTTTTATAAAACTAAAATTGGCTTCATCAACTGTCATTAAAATAGAGACTATTGACAAACGAAGCTGCGAGTGTAATATGGGTCTAAATCTTTAAACATTTTCCTGTTTTTTGTTTTTGTTGAGTAATATACCCGGAATTATTAAAGCTACTAATGATCCTGCTGTAAGCATTAACGGCTGGTATTGCCAGTTGATATGAAAAGCAGCAAATCCAATCAAATTTAACAGAATACCTCCAATTATAAGCGGTTTAAAACTAATTGAAACTCCATTGATTATGCACCAGAAGGCAAGTAAAATTAAAAATATAGGGATAAGGCGTCCACCAAGTGTGTCCCCAAAGAAAAAACCTAATATCATAAAATTCAGAACCATCACCAACCCATTGCTCCAATGATCTTTCCTATGATGGTTTTGGGTAATTTTTTTTATGTTTTTTTAACATATATTAAATGTATTATCCCACCAAACAACGGGTATAAAATAACAGTCCAGTTACGAATTGTATAATTTTCTATATAAACGATCTTGTTTATTCCCAGTTTTGTGAGTACAAACTGACTTAGTGATACAATAAAAGATAAGTATGCCCCAAAATAATAATAATGAAGCCATTTTCTTCAAATCTTTTTTTAGTCTCTTCTATTGTCTTTGTTATTAACAAGAGACTTTCTTCAGGTGTTAAAGTTGTTTTGTCCATTGTTTTGTCCATTGTTTTATGTTTAAAAATAAATATTGATACAAATATAAACAAGTTAATTTTATTAACCATAATTAGTATAAAAATGAGTTAATGTCAATAGTTTTTTAAAAAATAATTAAGCGACCCGCCGTAACCCGGGCTTAGATTTTAGTTTTAATTGGTTAATTGTTTCATTTACAGGTTTATAAGCATTGATTTTTCTGAACCTTTGTTGTATTGCTGTAACAAGTTTAAAGACAAGATACAAGGCAGATTCCCGTGAATGTATCCGCTTGGCAGTTCTAGAAGACGAACAGGTAGGAATGATTTGTCATTAATCCGAAAAGATGACTCTTCCCAACAAAAAGTGGGTGTTTCGAGCAAAAAAGAGGGAGTGAGAATTCTTCCCGACGTTACATGGCGCTCCCCCGGTACAAACAAATAGTGAATTGTGAAGATTGACTTGTGAATAAAAACTCGGCTGTGATTTAGCATTAGATTTTTCCCGCATCGTCTTGTGCTTAGTATTGAAATACGTAGGTCGTGGGCAGCAAGCGGAGCGAGCAGTACTACCATCCCGAAGGGATGGTATGTATTCTCAGCCACGCATTATAAATCGGTGAGGCTGATCCGCCTCCAGAGCTCGGTCCATTGCGGCGGAGAATCCCTCCCCCGGTACAAGTCAATAGTGAATTGTGAGTAGTGAATTGTGAATGTTTCGGTGGCTGGCTAAAGTAAAACCGCCCTTTAATTATCATATCTAAATTCTCACCTTTTTTTCTTTTTCCTTTTCAACCTTCCATTCTTCACTCTAAATTCATTGACATAATCGATTTAGAGAGATCTAAGCAAGAAAGCCATTTGAAAAATGTATTGTTTGTAGAACAGGAATTCCTTATCTTCTCGCAATGAAATCTGTATTACTCCATAGTATATTTATTTTTGTCATTGCCGGATTTCCGACGACCATATATGCCGGTCAATCCGTGAAATCAGAAACGACAATAGTTATCGACAGTGCGTATACCTATGGTTCGCCCACTCACGATTCAAAATATCCAATTCCGAAAGAACATCGTTTCCAAATCCCACAGAAGCATCTCCTTCAGGAGACCACAGTCCATTCCGCAGCGATCATTGCTGTCGATGGATTGGTGATTCACTCAATCTCTGTATTACTTCCCATTCAGCCTGAGGTTAATCAATTTACGCAGGCTATCTATCTCCGATACCTTTCCAGAGACCCGCCTGTATCATGATATTCTTCCTATAACAGTATTATTCAGTAGTCAGGAATGCAATACGTCGATTTCATCTACGGTAGATGAATGTCGATGTCATTTGTATTTTAACGTGTTCCACCAAATGGGAGGTTATCATGACACATAATGATTCTTCAAAGCAACAACAAATGACCGATGAATTAAGTCCTGGAAAAAAATTTATACTGATATTTCTTCTCTGTGTGATGGCTTTAGGTGTTCTCGTGATAGTTTTAAAAATATTCGGAATTCTGTGAGGGTATCTGACCTTCCCCCCAAAGTGGTCTATTTTAAGTCTGTAAAAAGGATGATATGGATTAAAGTGGGGAACAATGGAAAACCGTAACTGCCACTCAGATCCACAGCTCTCACGAGCGCAAGTCGTTGTCGCAGTTACGATCCTGTTACTGTTACGATTATTGCTTTATTTTTCGAGACTTCCGGCTAAAGTCGGCTACCGGAATTGTGAATACTCTCTCGGACAATTTGCTGAAAGCGTTTTAAGACGCTCCCCCGGTACATGTAAATAGTGAATTCAGAGTTCAGAATTGTGAATGTTTAAAGGAGCGCTGTTGATTTAAAACAGCGTATTGTTTGTGCGCAGAAGAAAGCCGGATTCGTTTTAGTTCGGCTTTTTCATTATTCTTTCGCCTGAAGAATACTGATACATTACGACGAAATAAAAAAGGCCCTTGTCTGTGGATGATGAGGGGCTCTATATTTATATGTATATTCTCAGAGTTTTCCAGACCAAACGAATATTCAACATGGGAAGCTAAAAAAGCTTGCCATTCGTGCCGAGATTCATTAGTTTTATCGTCAATAATCGTCTATTTTTCTGTCAGGAGGTCGAATGAAAACCTATACAATATTTTTACTATTCTGTGCAACATTTTTAATGCTTGCATCTCCGCTCAGGAGTCAGATCAAAAAATACGATATCAAGTCCGGTATCGTAAAATATGATATGACTATGAAAGTGGGTACAATGGAAATTAAAAAGAATACAATTGTGTATTTCGACGATTACGGTATGAAGGAATGCAGAGAAACGTTTTCTAAAGATAATAAATTGGAAGAAACCTACTTTAGCAACGGAAAAAGTTTATATTCAGTGAGCCCTACAAAAAAAATCGCTTACAAGCGGGGCGATGCATATAGGGGTACTGAATTACGCATAGAATGGACGGATTTCGGAACTGAAAAAGACCGTCAGTCGGGTAAGATAAAAAAAATGCCTGCAATGTCTATTGCTGGAAAGAATTGTGAGTCATTCGGCTCGGATGATGGAAAAGGAACCGTCACTGTATATGGAGGTTGGAATAAGATTCTGATGTATTTACATGTTAAGACAACAAGTGTTGAAACATTACAAAAAGCTGTTAAAGTAGAGGAAAATGTAAAAGTATCAGAAGAAAAATTCAAAGTTCCTGCAGGATATGCAGTCCAGTAATGACATTCGGATGAAAGAATCCTGTGCAATTAGAATCGTAACTGCAACTCAATCCCATAACTCTCACGAGCGGAAGATATTGTCGCAGTTATGATTCTGTTGCGATTATGATTTTCGTTTAAACCTTGCACTTTTACGGCTGAAGTCACCTATAGAAATCGTGAAGACTTTCTCGAACAATTTACTGAGATCGCTTCGAATCGGGCCACCGGTACATAAATGTGGGGACGCTGTTGACAACGTCCCCACGATGGTGTAATAGACAGAGAGGAAAAAATGAAATCCAAAACTACTTCGTTCCTATGTAACCTTATTTTAATCTCTTCACTGGCTATTATACCTGTCATAGACGGCACGACGTTCGGACAGGACAAACAAATGGAGACACCCAAATTTGCTAGGCAGCGAATCGAGATATTACGGCAGACGGCAAAGGCTCTGCAAGAACTTGCAAATCAACCTCTTCCTGCGAATCTTCCCGCCTCCGAACAAACCGAGGCGAATCGTTTTACCCTGTGGCTGAAAAACTCCAGCCAACGACTTTATGATCTCGCCAATCGATGGCAGGCAGATCTGAATAAGGCTGTACAAACGAAGACCAATGACCCGAAGACCCAAACAAACACTATGAGGGAGATGAACCAGGCCTATTACCTAAAGTACATCGGTCTAGAGAACAAACTATCGGATGAAAACCGGCGTTTCACGCTCATTCCGAACATCATGAAAAGTAATCACGATAGTGCGAAGAACCGCATAAACAATATTCGTTGATCCGGATTGATTCTTACCCATTCTTCTTCCAGAAAGGCGGAGGGTATATTTACACCCGACTCGCGATACCGATGCGCATAGCGGACTAATCCTACTTCTATAATTCCGCTGAAATGGATATGGCGACGGTGCAGACAACGTTTCTATTTCAGGACTGCCAGTTTGCCAAGGACTTCCTGCGTTTTATCACCGCTTACAGTTTTCACAATTACCTTGTACAGATAGACACCATTGGCAAGCGGCGATCCATCTCCATCAGTTCCATCCCATGGGATTCGTACAAAACTCTCGGATATTCCCGGTTCTTTCAATGTTCGGATTAATCTGCCGGCAACTGTATAAATTTTTACTTCGACATCGACGCCTTCGATCTGATTTTGATTGAATGTAAATGTTGTTTGTGACGAGAATGGATTTGGATAATTCATGACATCGGTTACAACGAATACGTCACTCGATACAACCCGGAATTTTGTTTCAGCTGTTGTTGAATTATTAAACACATCCCAAGCTCGCACCTTCAGCGTATGATCGCCTGATGAGAGTGATTGAAGCGGGTATTCAATTGTCCCTTTTTGATATGAATCGGGTGCGCTGCGATAATATTCTGATAAAGGAACACTTTTCGACGCTTCATCAAGCCACATATCGAGTCCGTGACCTATACTTGCCGTTGAAAGGTTGATACCGTTTTCATCAAAGAGATCGATATAGAGTGTGGGATTTTCATTGACAACATCGCCCGATTGGAAATTCCGTGACTGGAGGAAGAGCGAAATTTGTGGTCCCTGTGTATCAGTAACTGTCGTGCTGTCTACAGCTCCTATCAAGATAGAATTTGAATACCCTACTGCATCCTGAGTACCATCATTGGCATAGAGGGTGATGCGTCCGTTATTATCCGAGTACGAGATATCCTTAGGAGGGATAAATGTGCCGGTATATTTTCCATTCGGGACCGTAACAATTCCTCGGAAAAGTATTTCACCGGATTTGTTAAAATCAAAATGGCCGTCCAATTCATCAACAAGAGATACATGCTTATTTCCATCTCTGACAACAAATGAAACTTGCATCGGTTGTGTGCCCGGAACGTCAAGAGGCGGGCGAAGGTGACCCTGGACTGTTGTCTTTTTCAGGGCTGGAATAAGAATCGTGCCGGTTTCACCTGCGCCTATGGCGTTAATACTATCGATTACTATTAATGCTCGTGGTGCCAGTGGAAGAATCGATGGATCTCCGATGATGAGAAATTTCTGGTTGTTTGTGAGATCTGAAGGATTTTGTTTTGCCCGGATCCATGCGTCGCCGAGACGGCTAATTTGTCCTATCGAATCGGTCCGGCCGAGTAATTCCTTATACAATGAAATCATGAACATTGCATTGAATGAACCAAAGACAGGACGTGAGGTCGCAATTGTGACTATCGATCCTCCTTCTTTCCTGCTTGCCAGATCTTCAGCACTACTTTGCTCGAGTGCGTCGTAGTGTCCAAAATCGCATGTCGCTGCAGTAACAAGAGGGAGTCGACTGCCGTTGTTTAATCGCGGTATTGTTTTTGTCCGGTCAAAAACATGTTCATGAGCCCAATATTCTGGATTGCCGTGTCCCATCCAGCTGATCATCAATGCCCCGCGATTCCACTGATTAATTAATGCTTCTGCTGCATCTGGTTTTGTGCGCCCGCTTGAACTTAACACAGTTGGATATTCAACGAGATATATCTTTTTTTGATCAAACCGTTTTAACGCAGAGAGATTGCTCAGTGCCTCTGTATCCTCTGTATGATATGGCTCGCTGTTTATTTGCGATTCCGATTTCAGTCCGTCATCGGCACAAAACACCAGGAGGTCTCTCCATTCTTCAAAATCCGTACTTGTTTCATAGTTGATAATTTTATCTACCCATATATTGGCCTCATCGAGTGAGCGGCATGTAATCCGTCCGATAGCAATTGTTGGAAGCTTGCTGTATAGATCAAGCATAACATAGAAATCATCATAGGTGTAACTGTCAATGTAATTAAGCGATTCTTCGGTTTCATATGGCGGGATCCATTCCAGTCCACGGCCAAGAATATTTTTAAAATCATATGTCCCATCTCCAAAGAGGAGAACATACTTTGGCGGATGTTTCCAAGAAGTGTATGCAAGTCGGATGTAATCGCGGATCGCCACCGGATCCAATTGACCTGAGGAAAATTCATTATATATATCTGCCACGTCGACAACTGCGGTTTTCATGGAATTTCGTCCAGCCGCATTTCGATAAGTTGCCAGACGTGATGCCGCATCCCAAAAATCTTTATGGGTAATAATGAGCAAATCGGCACTTGGATCGATCTCATGCAGGTTCGAATTTGCCATTTTTTGAATGCCCAGGGGTGTTTTATATGCGGACGATACGACGGCAAAATATGACGATATGCTTCCGGAGGATGCCCGAACCTGTAGCTCATACCCCGTCAATGCCGCCGCATGCATTTGCATGATTTTCACATTAGCATAATCCGAAACATCAAAAATCTTCACATCTGTCGAAGAAAATCCATCGAGGTGGTATAGAACGACTGCATTCGTATCAGGTGCATCAAACGGTAATTCATCGTTGATTGCACGCGACTCCCGCCAATAAAGGATATCATACCAGTCAAGATAAGCCTCTGCAGCAACGCTTTGGCACCCGTACTGGAATTGGATCATCGTTTGAGCGGTACCTGTAGGAACTTTTCCAATAAATTCGACTTGTCCCGGTTCATCCGCTTCCTCACTACTTGACGCCGCAGAGAAGGCGATTGAGCCCAGAGCATTGTTATCTTGCGACACAAGCATGGTCGTTCTCTGATCAGCACGACCCACAGCTTTGACTCTGATTCTGACAGGATTTCCCGGAATGGCATCAGAGAGCGTCTCTCGCCGTGAAAGTGAATTTAACTGAGAGGTCAATTTGGGTCCATACCACGCGCGGCCGGATCCATCTGCACCGCCGAGAATTATCTTGTTCATTTCTTCTTCATAGAAGATTTTACCGACAATACCCGACGGTCGATATGGATTTTGCGATTCCGTTTCGGGTACGACCGACATCCGTTTACCGGGAACCCCGTTATATGTCAACCAGTAATAATTTGATTCCGCATAATCGTTGATATAATGACGAAATGTTTTTTTAAGTTGATCGTACGTCCACCCGCGGGGCGATCTTCCATAGAATAGAATGACATCCGTCGGATCGAATTTTCCGTCTTCTTCACCGTTCACCAGGATTGAGTTTTCAACAAGATCACTTGGGCGGGATACCGAGAGAGGTTCGGGGAGTTCTCTTCCACCGTTATTATAAATTTTTATTGTCCGTGGGTCGATTTGATCGACATTTATACCGGCAATTTTTAACATCGTATAATCGAGTTTATAAAGACCAGTGTTTTTTACTTCAATCCTGTACCACTCGCCACTGGCGAGAACACTCGGGGTCGGTACTTTTTTCAGGACCGGCAGCCGGGTTCTCCAACTGCGTGCCGTCTCTTTATTCAACATCACCGAGAGAATCGGAGATGGGGATGCAGCTGGGACAGTATAGACTGCTGGAATCCCAAATTGAATTTGTATTACAATTCGGTTGTATTTCCGTACACTGTGCGCCGCTGCATTGAATTGAACAGGAAAGATTTCAATATTTGCCACAAGCATTTGCTGTACTTCACGGATTTCTATAACACGTGCGAGTGTATCGGGCAAGTATATCATCGAAGAATATGCCGCCTGATTGAATGCAGGATTTTTTTGCCGGTTATTCTCGGTTGCAGCTTCATTTATCCGGCCGTCCATTACTTGAATCGGAGGAAGACTTATTCCGGGAACCTCATCATATGTTGCCGCAATAATTGTCGTATGAATCGTGCGTGATGGAACACCGATGCAACTGCTGGCGAAACGAATATCGGGATATCCCTCATGCTGATAAGAAAAAGAAATGGATCCGAGAAAATCTATCGTTGTAAAAGTTTGCTGACCAATATGCACCTCTTTCGACGGGAGATATACCGGACGATACTCGATAATCAACTCCGATGGAGTTGAGCGAATCACATTCCACCCCGGATCAACCTGCTGTGAAAATAGACAAAGGGAATTGATTGTAATAATCACCACAAACAGCCATAGATAATGGTAAAGAATGTTTCGCCAAGACCGATATTGTATTCCAGTGCACTCCATAATTACTGTTTCCTTTTTATTGAAAATTTACCCTATGGCCATTTTCGGAAGAGAACGTTGCTATTCTCTTTTTCAGATAACGACTCGTTTTCACTTCTGATTGTTACAGAATTTCTCCTTCTCCTCATTACTCCCAATCACATTAACGGATCACATTGGAGACGTTTTACAATTGCGACTCCAACGCCAACGACCATCACAATCGCCCCCAGCCAGAGTACGTTCATGAACGGTTTCATACTTACTTCAACTACCACCTGATCGGAGTTATCATCTGCAATCGTCAGATGAACCGATTTTGCCGTGACATCGACACCTTCAAGACTTATGAATGCACCTCCACCTGCTTTTGATGAAAGCGTAGGAAGGGAAAGCGCATCGGCTTTTCGTTTACCCTTAGCAATGATCATAGCAGGCGAGAGCGTAGTTGTAATTCCTTCTGCCGTGACTTCAATTCTTGCGGCTACACGGATGCTGTCTCTACTTCCATGATTTCCAAGTTCGAAATCGACAAAGTGTATCCGATATTTATTAAAATCGACAGTCTCATCCTTTCCCAACACAAGGTCGTTCCGTTCCTGTTCCGGTTTCTCAAGCGGAGAAATATATATGTCCTGAAGTGGAAAGGTCTGGATCTCGGGCTCGCGCATGAGTCCGTTCGATGTTGTATTAAAATATAACTTCGGGACAGCAGAATATTCCGAACCACCGGGTGTGGAAAATTTCATATTGAGTCGGTCTTTCCCGTCTTCTCCGGCTGTCATACCGTTATATACAAAAGTATACCCGAAGATTTGTCCTGGTACGTCTCGTGTAAGAACTATCTGTTTCGTCTTTGTAAGTTGACCCGAGACAATGATGCCAATAAGCATCAACGATACGCCAATATGCGAAAGGGGTGCACCGATTGTGAGCCATCCGTTTTTCCAATTTCGGACCCGCAAAATGGAGGTTCGTCCAGAATGCAAATCCACTCGCAAATGCAAAGAGAAGAAACTCCACTTCCGTAATTCCTGCGATCAAGGAAAATATCGCCGTAAGGATTCCGAGAATAAAAGGAACTATCGATCTGCGAAGTGCATTGAAATATCCATCCTCTTTCCACATCAACCATGGGGTAATCCCGAGCAACAGCGCCATGAGAATCCCGATCGGCAGGTTTACTTTATTGTAAAATGCTATATCAACCTGCGATATTTTTCCAAACAATTTTGTGATGATCGGGAGTGATGTTCCCACCCAGGTGACAAGAGCCGATGCACAAAGAACACACATGCTGAAAAAAAGTGCGTTCTGGCGATTGAGTGAACTACTATCGATCCGTGCAGCGGGTATTTCACCGAACCGGAGACCGAGCATCCCGGCACCAAATAACGTGGTGACAACGGCAAAGAGAATGAGAAATGTATTTATACCGAGGTCCTGAAACGAATGAACGGAAAAATCGGCAAGGATACCGCTCCGTGTTAAGAAAGTTGCATACACAACGAGGATGAACGAGAGTATGGCGAGAAAAAAATTTGTCCGTTGAAGTGCTCCTTTGTTTTTTTGAATCAGCAGACCGTGCACCAGTGCAAGAACCGTGAGCAGTGGAATAAGCGAAGAGTTTTCCACCGGATCCCATCCCCAGTATCCGCCCCAGCCGAGCACTTCGTATGCCCAGAATCCGCCTATGACAATACCGGCACCGAGCATCACCGCCGTAAAGAGCGCCCACGGAAGTGCTTTATAGATCCACGACCCATATTCACGCCGTGAGAGTGCCGCGAGTGCTATTGCAAAAGGAAACGCCATGGCGGCGTATCCGATAAAGAGAATCGGCGGATGAACCACCATCCATGGGCTTTGAAGAAGCGGGTTTAAACCTGCACCGTCAGGAGGAACATGCTGCAGTAATTCGAACGGACTTCTTTTCACCAATATCGCAAGGAGCAAGGCCTGAATAATATTAATGAACAGCATTCCATAATTTTCAAATTGCCTGGCTGTTCTGATAAACACCTGCCCCATGACCGATATCAATAAAATCCAGAGAAGGAATGTACCCTGCTGACCCGCCCAGAACGCCGAAATGAGATATCCCAGCGGCAGGTTGAGCGAACTATATTGCGAGACATACGAAACCTGGAATTGATGCGTGACCAGGGCATAGATGAGAATGACCGACGCAGTGCCAACAGCAAAAGTTGAAATGGTAAAACTAACGCGTGCATATAAATGCCCGCGCGGATTTTTTATTGCATCTGCCAATGCAAATAATTTAATTAAAAAATATAATAGCAAACCAAAGAATATTGTTGCACAGAGTGCACCAATAAATTGATGAGTGATCAGGGCATAAGCGATAATGTGTGATGTAATAACAATTAAAATGGTAAAACCGACGCGGACATATAAACGCCCGCGTGGATTTTTCATTACATCAGATACAAATAATTCAATCCATAAATATTGCAAGCCAGAGAAAATTGCCGCACAGAGTGCAACAATAATAAGAATACTGCCGAGGATCATTTGTCAGCTTCCTTGGGTTCAGGTAATTTCATTATATTCGATGTTTTTCTTTAGTCTCAATTCTGCTCACCTTTTATCTTCATCATTTTTTCACAACCGCCTTTTTTCAATTTCTCACAGCACCCCATTCCATGTTTTTTTGAATCATGCATCATTGTATTGCAGCATTGTTTTGTCGAATCGGATTTCATCGAGCAGCAATCTGCTTTACAATAATCTGGCTTCCGGCAATTCCACTTACAACATTCTGACTTACCACATTCTCTCGATTTATCTTTTTGGAGACATATATTACAACAACTATCTTTTGCACATGGTTTTTCTTTTATAATTTCTTTTTTCGATATATTCGCATCTTGAGTATTCTGTTTGGTCTGTTGAGCGTATGCCCACGAACCTGCAACAAGTGCTGCACTCAAAAGAATTCCCCAAAAGCGAACTGATTTCTTCATAACTTATCCTCTCTACATTAACCGATAAATTGGTTACTTAATTTTAAAACATAGTAAGGTAGAAAAAAAAGAAATAGAAATCACGCGTTTTCACAATCATCAGCATTATACATTAATGGCGTCTGGCTGTAATTCTAATTTTTTCTTCAAGCCGCGACTTTTCCATATATAGTAAACTACCGGATACACTGCAAGTTCGAGCAATACCGATGTTACTACTCCACCGACCATCGGCGCCGCGATACGTTTCATCACATCGGCTCCGGTTCCATGGCTCCACATGATCGGAAGGAGACCGGCGATAATCACCGAGGCTGTCATTATTTTTGGTCGTACTCTCTGAACGGCACCGTGATGAATGGCATCTTTGAGGCTGCCTGCAACCCTCTCATCAAGCCCTTCTTTTTCCAATCATCATAGGCGTGGTCCAGATACAGAAGCATAACAACTCCCGTCTCTGCATCGAGTCCTGCAAGTGCAATAATGCCGACCCAGACGGCAATACTCAGGTTATAACCGAGAATATAGAGAAACCAGAACGCGCCGATAAGCGAAAATGGCACCGCAAGAAAAACGATCGCTACTTTTGTCACAGAACGGGTATTTAGATAGATGATGATGAAAATGATGAACAGCGTCATCGGAATGACGTACATCAACCTTTCCTGTGCCCTCTGCATATATTCATACTCTCCGCTCCAGATAAGATTATATCCGGGGGGTATTTTTACTTTCTCCGCCACAATGCGTTGTGCATTCTGGACATACGTTCCGATATCGATATTTTTAATATCCACAAACACCCATGCGTTGGGACGGGTACCTTCGCTCCTGACAACCATCGGCCCTTTTCGGGTTGTTATTGCTGCAAGTTGTCCGACCGGGATCTGTTGACCTGATGGAGTCGGCACAAGGACACGCTTCAAAGCCTCGATGTTATCCCGCAGTTCACGACTATAGCGCAGATTTACCGTATAGCGTTCCAATCCTTCAACGGTATTCGTTATACTCATTCCGCCCATTGCTGTTTCGATAACGGATTGGACATCACCGATCGTCAGACCATACCGGGCGGCTTCCTGGCGGTTAATGTCGAAATCGAGATAATTCCCACCGACTGCCCGCTCAGCAAATGCACTGAGCGTACCGGGAACCGTGCGCATAACCGCTTCCACTTCCCGGCCGATATCTTCCAGCACCATCAAATCAGGTCCGGATATTTTGATTCCTACGGGGGTTTTAATGCCGGTGCTGAGCATATCAACGCGAGTTTTAATAGGCATCGTCCATGCATTGGTAATCCCTGGAAACTGGATGGCCTTATCCATTTCATCGACGAGTTTCTCCACAGTCATTCCCGGCCGCCATTCGCCCTCCGGTTTGAGCATAATGGTGGTTTCAAACATATCGAGGCCGGCCGGATCTGTCGCTGTTTCCGCTCGTCCTGCCTTACCGAAAACATGATGAACTTCCGGAAACTGCCGGATGATCTTATCGGTCTGTTGCAGGACTTCCTTGGCCTTAGTTATCGACATTCCCGGAAGAGTCGTGGGCATATAGAGTAAATCACCTTCATACAACGGCGGCATGAACTCCGATCCTATTTTGTTGAATGGAATAATCGTGATGCCCAATAAAAGAAGAGCAGCTACAATTATCCATTTGGAATGTTTCAATACAAAATCCACAACCGGTGTGTACACCCGGATAAGAAAACGATTGATGGGATTTCGATCCTCCGGGAGTATCTTTCCCCTGATCCAGTATCCCATGAGGATGGGGACAATGGTGATCGAGAGTATCGCTGCCGCTCCCATCGAATATGTTTTTGTAAACGCCAGGGGACGGAACAACCGCCCCTCCTGAGCTTCGAGTGTGAAGACAGGGATGAACGATACTGTAATGACGAGAAGCGAATAGAAAAGCGCCGGTCCGACTTCTTTTGATGCATCGAGAATAATCTGCCAGTGATCCCGACGCTCCACGGGCGGCTTAAGCATTTCATGTTCTATATGCTTATGCGTATTTTCGACCATAATAATTGCAGCATCGACCATTGCGCCGATTGCAATTGCTATACCGCTGAGCGACATGATGTTGGCATTGATCCCCTGCATTTTCATGACGATGAACGCCATCAGGATTGCCGTCGGCAGCGTGAATATAGCCACAAACGAACTCCGTGCATGGAGTAAGAAGATGATGCATACAAGAGCAACAATTATAATTTCTTCCAGTAATTTTCCTTTGAGGGTATCGATCGCGCGCTCGATCAGACCGGACCGATCATAAACAGGCGTAATTTTCACGTCGGCCGGGAGACCCTGTTTGAGTACTTCGATCTGTTTTTTGACGTTCCTAATTACTTCGAGGGCATTTTGTCCATAGCGCATGACAATAATCCCGCCGACCACCTCTCCTTCTCCATTTGATTCCGCCACGCCGCGTCGCATCTCAGGTCCGAGTGTCACATCACCAATATCTTTGATGAATACCGGTGTTCCGCTTTTTCGGTCTGTCATCACCGGAATATTTTTCACATCATCGATGGTTTTGATATACCCGAGACCGCGGACCATGAACTCCGTCTCACCCATCTCGATCACTTCTCCGCCGACATCGTTATTTGAATTTTTTATAGCCATCTCGACCATCCCGAGCGGGATATTATATGCAAGGAGCTTCGCCGGATCGACCGTCACCTGATACTGCTTCACAAAACCGCCGATGCTTGCCACTTCGGCGACTCCTTTGACCGCAGTCAATTGGTATTTCATGTACCAATCCTGATACGACCGTAATTCCTGGAGCGAACGCTTATCCGATGTCAAGGTGTACATGTAAACCCATCCGACTCCGGTTGCATCCGGTCCAAGTGTCGGAATGATTTTTTCAGGCAATCGTTTCCGGGCATAATTCAGATACTCGAGAACACGACTTCGAGCCCAGTAAATATCCGTCCCATCTTCGAAAATGACGTATACCAGCGAATATCCGAAAAACGAATAGCCTCGAACAACTTTTGATCCCGGAACCGATACCATTGCAGTTGTGAGAGGATATGTAATCTGATCCTCGACGGTACGAGGAGATTGCCCCTGATACTCGGTGTAAATTATTACCTGGACGTTGCTCAGATCGGGTATCGCATCGATCGGAATATTGAGCATCGAATATATACCCCACCCGATTAAAAACAGTACGGCAAGAATCACGATAAATTTATTGTGAACCGACACTTCGATAATTTTTTTCAGCATGATTGTTCTCCGTATCGATCAAGCAGTATCATTTTACGGATCTATGGTCATTTTATTTCAGTTGTATCCATCGTATCCCGATGTTCTGTATGATTCGATGGAGTCGATTGATCAATCGGTTTCGATAAGCCGGCGTGACCGGACATCTGGCTGATTGCCGCTTTCAGGTTACTCTCGGAATCGATGAGAAATTGGGAAGAGGTCACGATCGTCTCGCCTTCATGGAGACCATCGAGAATCTGCACAAAACCGTCGGCACTGGCACCAAGCTTTACTTCGCGCGGATCGAAGTAACCACCGCCGAGAGCCACGACGACAATATTTCTTTCACCCGATCGGATAATCGATTGTTCAGGTACTGCGATCGATTCGATCGACAGCGGCGAAGCGATTTTCACTGTCACAAACATCTCAGGTTTAAACTCATAGTGCGATGTGTTTTGAAGTTCTATCCTTACTTTCGCAGTTTTAGTTTCCATATTAACCATCGGATAGACATACGTGATAATTCCCTTGAAACTCTTTCCCGGTAAATACGAAAGATCGATATCGGCATGTTGCCCGACCTTTACCCATGCAAGTTCGTATTGATAAATTTCGGCAAGGACCCATACTTTCGAGAGATTTGCAATTTTATAGAGTTCCATTCCGGACATGACATTCTGCCCTTTCTGAACCATTTTTTCCATCACAAATCCATCGGCAGGAGCGTATATTGTCATCGTTTTCGTCGGAGTTCCTCGTTCTTCGAGAGCTTTAACCTCTTTCTCAGGAATGTCCCAATTAAGAAGCCGCCGCCGAGCACTTTCCACAAGGCTTTCTGCACCTTTTCTCGCTTCCTCAGAACTGCTCTCGGCGAGTGTACGGCGATAACGGATCGCCTGCAGATACTCTTCCTGTGTTGTGACCAGATCCGGACTGTATATCGAGAGCAATGGTTCGCCCTTTCGAACAGGCTTACCGGTGTAATCGACAAAGAGGCGTTCGACCCATCCCATGACTTTTGTATTCACCGAAAATATTTTCGTTTCATCGAAATCGACTTTCCCGACAGTTCTGATTACCCTTGATAATTTCTTTCTTACCACCAGTTCGGTTTTTACTCCGATATTCTGTACAACTGACGGATCAATCTTAATACCCTCTGCGATACCCTCGCCTTCATAGACAGGAACGAGATCCATCCCACAATCGGGAGCTTTTCCGGGTTTATCGGATGTATACCAGGGATGCATCGGGTCTTTATAATAGGCTATTTTTTTCTCGGCGGATGAAGTCCCTTGCTCCTCATAGACCGGTACGAAGTCCATCCCATCGGATGCCTTCTTCGGCATGGGAGATGTGTTTGCAGGATTCATCGGATCCCGATAGTACAATATCTTTCGTTCTTTTGTACCGGTCTTTGTACCTGATGAACGAAACAAGAGCCACCCGCCACCAACGCCGATGATGAGACACAGAATAGCCGTGATAATAGTTGTTCGCATATGACATTCCTCAATTATTGTATTTTCTCTGTAATTTCTTTCACGTCTAAACCGACCGCTTGCTCCAATTCTGCCTGACTCGCCATATAATTCATCACCGCCATCGCATGATCGTTTTTTACCATGAGCAGCATCCGGTACGCGTCGATGAGCATGAGAAATTCTGTCTTCCCTGTTTGGTACGCTGCGATGGTCGATTGAAGCGTCTGTTCCGCTTGTGGAATTATCGTCTTTTTATAAAGTTCTACCTGATTCCGGTTAGTCTGGACCTTCACAAGCGCATCCTGCACTTCGAAAAAAACCATATTCCTCATATTCTGGTATTCCGCTTCTGCTTTATTTACATTCAACTCATTCTCTTCGACCCTGGCGGTATATTTCCCGCCGGACCATGGTGACAGTGGTATACTGATTCCAATCATTACCGACCAGAAGTCGTCTCGCGTCATTGCCATATCCTTGTACATCGTGCGCACCATGAGATCGGGCAAATACTCTCGTTTCGATACCGACAACTCCGCCCTGTTCATCGCGATGTTCAAATCCATTTCCTTGAGTTCAGAACGATTCTCGATGACCAGCGGCCGGAGTTGATCGAGAGTCCATTGAGGAATATTTGCTTCGATCTCCGGTACTTCTCCGAGTGGAGACGCGACAGGTCGATTCAACAGCGTATTGATCATCGCTTCTACGACTGTTTTTTCTTTCTGCAGGGTTATCCCATCATTAATGAGAGTAGAAAGTTCGGTCTGTGCACGAAGGATATCGGGCTGTTTTCCCATTCCAACTTCGTACTGGCTCCGCGCAATATCAAGAAACCGCCGCATGAGCTCTTGATTCTCATTATTAAATTGAATCTTCCGTTGGACGAGATACAATTCGTAATAAGCAGTTTTTAGATCTTTGATGATCTTGCGTTCAAGCGCCCTTGCTGATTGCTCGGCCATGCCGGCATTATTTTCGGCAGCCTGTCCCATTGCGGAGAGTTTCCCCGGAAAGGGGATCATTTGCTGGATAGAATAATCGGTTTCCATATTATTTCTGAATGGATTCGGAAACGAACCGACAGGCAACTGAAAAAATTCTATTCCCAACTGTGGTGCATCCAACGCGGTTACCTGGTCGGCTCTTTTACGATACGCAGCGGTCTGATACCGTGCTGCCTGAAGTTGCGGATTATTCCGGACTGCTTCCGTAACGAGTTCGTCGAGCCGGAGTTGATTCTTATCCTGCGGTGAAGAAATGGAATATCGCATACAAGAAACACTCGTGACAATGATAAGGACGATAGTAAACCTATTTTTCATATCTTCTTTCAATAGTGTTGTAAAATATGATTTTGAAATCCTGTTTTTAGATTTTCCTTTCAAAAAACATAAATACGGCAATTACAGAGTAAACACAATATACACGGTGAATATACCAAGAATATTGAATGAAAGCTGTTGAAGTGGAGTTTTCTTTAAATGAGAAATGCTGATGTAAGGACATACCTCTCCACCGAAGGTGGTCTGGGAGTATGAATAGAAGTACTAATAATTGCTGATTTCGAATTGTCGATTTCGGAAGGAGTAATCAACGAAACATAATCATGGAGTGTAAAAAAGATTTTTGTCGCATTTTGTTCTTGTGCCGGAGTGGAAAGAAGCGTCGAAGTTAAGCCGGCAAGTGTAAGAGCATGACATTTCAAAGGCGATGTATATGAAAGTCCATTATCCATCTTAGATGCAGGAGTTTCGCAGCAAGACATCATCGGGCATGATTCTGTATTCGAGTCCCCCATCATCGCACAACGGGACTCAATGATTGTCATGAATCCAGCACTGGCAAAAAGGACGGTCAGTGCCAATCCGATGAGCGGAATCTTATGGAAGAGAGATTTTCGCATTATACGATAGTATATTACTATTATATCGTTTTAAAAGTTGAATGAGCTCGAAAATAATAATCGTTTTAATATGTAACGATGAGTAATACGAGAAAGTTCTCTCAAAAAAGATTTATTTATTAGGGTTTTTAAGAAAATGATCCGAGATTTTCAATCGCAATTATGTACCGTCCTTTGCATTTTATCGACATCAAATCCTTCTAACCGAAGATTTTCGATAAGCTTATCGAGTAATTCCTTTTCCATCTGTGGAGTTCGCGAGAGAATCCAGCAATACTTTCTGCTTGGAAGTCCCACAACAGCATAGGTATAATCCTTGTCGAGGTCGAGTATCCAGTAATCGCCGCGGAATGGCCAGAAGAACTGCACCCGGAGCTTCGCATTGTTGCTTCCCGGGACGACAAATGCTTTTCCTTCGGCGCGGGCGATCTCACCCTCAGAACCTTTTTTACACGTATTGATTACTCTGACGACTTCACTATCGATCGGTATGTATTCAGCCGTTGTGCATGAGCACCCTTTTTGCTGAGACACTGGCAGTGACGCGATCTCGTACCATTTCCCTGCATATTTGGTCAGATCGACATGGGAAACTACATCGAGCGGCGGATAGGTTGTACTTCCGAATATTCCACAACCGGAAAATCCTAGAAGAGCAATATATGGAAGTGCGGTTTTAATCATAGAATACACTCCTTCATGCAACAATCAAGAATGATAACCACTTATTCTACCATTATAGTGACCGATCTTGATACAACCTCCTTATTTTGAGCATGCCCTCTGAGGCAAAACTTATGAATCCCTCGCTGCAAATTCCACCAGACTCCCCCATCCGTATAGGGAAATTCTCCTACATCATCGAACCTTATTCGGACATCAGAAGTTCCTTCAGGTACGACTCCCACAATTTTTATCGATTGATATTCGGGTCTTAAAACCGGATCGATTTTAAAAATCTCTCCGTTTCCCGGTGCAACTATCGATAATCGTATGAGATGAGAAGCGGATGAACCGGCCTTTTCATCAGTCGGAAAAACCGGTAGTGCATGCGGTGGAGGTTGTGGAAGCCGTTCGGCTTCCGCCCACTCGCTGAATTCTGGTGGATATACTTCGAAGATCCTCGATACTTTTTCACACTGTTCGTTCATCACCGTGAATCGTCGATGAATCGTACAATGTTCCCGCGGAATACCGGAGACATAAAAACACTCGAGCATTGTCTTCCGGCAATTCTCGGTGGGGAGCATTCCGGAGCGCGAGCAAATTCGTTGCCGGGCAATTCCTTTTGGAATTGTGAAATCGGGAGGCGAGAGATCGGGCAATCTCGAATACAGAAATGTCATTACGTCGATAAATACC
Organism: Ignavibacteriota bacterium; assembly: GCA_963776275.1. Lineage (GTDB taxonomy): Bacteria > Bacteroidota > Ignavibacteria > UBA10030 > CAVZMI01 > CAVZMI01. The sequence goes on along the minus strand of CAVZMI010000015.1, from coordinate 131,701 downwards.
TGTCCGGCTCCGCTTACGCCCGACACACCACGCATCGGCGTTCCATCAAAATTTCCAACCCACACCCCGACGGTATATTCGGTCGTATATCCGATGGTCCAATTATCTTTATAATCTTTCGTAGTTCCTGTTTTAACGGCACATGGAAAAGGAAGACGCAGTGCACTTCCAAACGCCGGCCGCCGCGCATTCGGATCCTCCAATATGTCTGTAAGGAGGTATACAGCACGCTCATCGAAAACCCTGCGGGGTGTGCCTCGTTCGATATCCATTACGGGAAGTTCAATAGTAACGTCTTCTGCACTCTTTATCGAGTGGACAAGTTGCAACGGTCTCCATTCTCCACGATTGGCCAGTACGCGGTATGCATTGGTTAATTCAAGCAGCGAGACTTCGGCGTTGCCCAGAGTCAACCCGAGTCCGTAATACTCAGCATTTTGCGTAAGCGAAGTAAATCCGATGGATTGGAGTGTTTGTATCAGCGTTTCTTTACCTATAGAACGAAGTACACGCACAGCAGGTACATTGTACGAGCACGCAAGAGCTGTTCGCGCACGTACAGGCCCATGAAATTTTTTATCATAATTCTCCGGGACATAGTCTCCCCGCTCATCAGGAATATTCGTAGGAATATCAGCAAGTAGTGTCGCGGGTGTATATCCCATCTGGAACGCAGTGACATATGTAAACGGCTTCAGCGCCGAACCCGGCTGACGTAACGCCAGAGCACCATTGATCTGTCCCTGGGCCTTTGAGTCAAAAAAATTCACCGAGCCAAGAAGAACCCTGATAGCGCTTGACGCATTTTCGATTACGACAACTGCAGCATTGGAGACATTTTTCTTTTTAAGACGATCGAGATCGCTTCTGACGAGAAATTGTATCTCCTGCTGGAGCGGTGCATCGATAGTCGACTGAATCTTCACTACATCAGGAAATTGCGAGTAATATTTGGATATCATTTCAACTGCATGTGGAGCCCGAAATGCTACATCAGCCGGAAGAATTTTCACTGGCTGTTCGACTGCCCGTTCATATTCATCCTGGGTGATCTCTTTTTGATCGAGCATCCTTTGTAAAATAATGTGCTGACGTTTTATGGTTGCGTCAAATTTATTATATGGATTCAACGATGAAGGTGCATTCGGGAGCGCTGCAAGAAATGCTGCTTCGGCCAGTGAGAGATCGCCCGCGGGTTTGTTGAAATAAGTCCTGGATGCTGCCTCGACACCAAAAAGTTGATTCCCGTAGGGCGCCCTGTTCAGATACTGTCCAAGAATTTCATTTTTTGTCATCATCCGTTCAAGGCGGAGTGCATACCATGCCTTGAGGATCTTCGCCGGAATTGTCCGAGGATGATGGTACACATTACGGATAACCTGTTGCGTGATCGTTGACGCGCCTGACCGAAATGCGCCCGCCTGTACGTTCTGCAAGACAGCACGTGCCAGTGCTAACGGATCGACACCCGGGTGATATCTGAAGCGCTTGTCTTCTATGGCTATTGTCGCCTTTATCAGCCAGGGAGAAATTTTTTCATATGGGATCCACTCTCCGCGGCCCTGTTGATCATTGAGAAATTCGCGAAGCATATAGCCGTTTCGGTCTACAACACACATTGATCGGATCGTGATCGGACTAAATCCATCCCGGGAAAGCGGGATAAAAATCGAAATGAGTCCGGCAACCAGCAATACGACGATGGAACAGATCACCCATCGGAATTTCCTGGATCGAATTAATTGAAATCGATATGGAATGATGATTGTCACGTTTTTATCGATAAAATAATATTACTCGACTTTAAAGATTTTAGAACTAGTCTGACCGAAGACCTCCGGTTCGTACATTCCTTCTGCGCGAGTCGACGGAAGCTGGAACGACCCGTAGCGTGTCGCGCGTACCAGATAGCTCACTGTATGAATTCCCGCGGGGAGATAATCGGCAAAAAAGAGCGCACGATCGTCGTAAAACTCCCGATGTTTAAACGGATTCCATCGCCATTGTTCTTCAGGTTTCATTTCGGACGGAAGGATACTCGACGCTGTCGTCTCGAATGACCGATCGATAATCTCAAATCCGGCCGGAATCGGGTCATCCACCACAACGAAATTCCGATCTTGTGTCGTCGCGATCGTGAGCGATATTTTTGCTACGCTTCCTGCTGTTAATGTTCCCAGAGGAGTATTCGGTTTCTGCGGATCGACAATAATTTTCATCACCGAGAGTCCTTCTTCCTTCGCCGTCGTTTCTCCTTGTGGATAATAATTCATCGTCAAATTCCGGTACATCCGTCCGGTACCCTCTTTCTTGAATTCCCATTTATATGTCACCCCGGGGATAAGTTCCGCGAGAGCTATCGAACCTGAGGCAGTTTTCAGACTTCGTCCTTTAAAAATCGATTCCACCAATTTCCCTCCTTCAAGGAGCGCTTCTGCTTTGAAGTCGGGTTCTTCACTTTCATATTTTCTGAAATATGTTGCAAGAGCATCGACAACATACAGATTTTCCTGCGTTGTACGCCAGCGACACATTTTCTGTTGATCGATCAACCAGCGCACAACTTTTGGGATGATCGGATTTTCGAGGTGTGTTTCGACTATTGCCTGCATGACTAGAGCCGTGGTTCGTACATTCGAATGGAAAATCCATGCCCAGTAATTCGATTCACCTTCTTCGAAATGAGCAGATGTCGATGAAACCTTTGCCATGTTTAACAGTTCCCGAGTTAGATTGGAAATCATCATCTCATTTCCTTTTGCAGCGCTCAAGGCTTTAAGCAAATATGCCCGTGCAAAAAGCGGCATATGTGATCGTTGAGTATACAGATTTTCCATATACCCGTAATCGGGTTTTCCGGCCAGCGCATATGTATAGAGAATGAGCGCATCCGTACAGAAGGAGACCGTTTTATCATACCAGAAGATATCTTGTTCATCTTCAAGGACTTTCCTTAAATATTGAAATCCTTTATCCATTACCCTTTTTTCTACCGTATACCCATTTCGCTGTGCCTGCGCAAGTGAATACATCGCGAAAGCAGACAGATACGGCGACACATCATAAGTATTTTTCCAATACGAAAAACCACCATTCTCGCGCTGAAATGCCGGTATCTCGTCAAGGACTTTCTCTGCGGCCGCACGGTAATTTTTATCTTTCAACTCTTCAAAATTAAATGATTCGACTATATCTTTTGCCATAATAATAGGGAGTGCATGCGATAAGCGCTGTTCGAGACACCCATAGGGGTATTCAAATAAATATTTAATTCCTTTCTCCAGTCCCACCATAGCCGTCGAGGAGAGGGTGACATTAATTTCACCGAGTTCTTTATAGATGTTCCTGGGAACGACGGTCTGCTCTTCTACTGACGGATCTTTCGATGATTCATAAAGTGCAACTGTCTCTTTTAGCCGTGGGACTTGTATCGGTATCTTCCACTGAAGTCCGTCACGATCGGTTTCTGATAATACTTTGAAGGTCAGGACGGCGGTTCCGATTTTTTCCGCTCGAAATGCATGGCGTATTTCTTTTCCTTCCCCCGCTTTAAGTGTAAACGCCATGGAATCAGGACCGTTAAATAAAAGTCCTTTCACATTCGTCATCAATTTAACCTGTCTATCCTTATCTGTATAATTCAGCAGGAGAACGCCTCCTTCGAATGAATCACCCACACGGGCAAACCGTGGAAGTGCAGGATGCATGAGAAGTGGTTTGCTGACCCGGAAACTGTTCTCTCCGTAACCGAAATCCGATTCTTTTGTATGTGCGACAGCCATGATTTCAAACGATGTCAGGTTATCCGGGAGTTTAAACCGCACGATTGCATTTCCTTTCCGGTCCGTCAGAATGGATGGATTCCAATATGCGGAAGGTTTGAAGAGTTTTCTGATACCTTCGGCGTCGTAACCCTGAGCATTCTCATCACCCCCGCCGCCGCCTTCATCTTCTCCTTTTTCCCCGTAGTTTCGTTGTTTGACAAGATTCAGGCGCGTCTCTGTTGTGACAACTGCAAGGGATTGAGTACGATAGAATCTCTGGAAGATATCCGGCAGCCGATAGTTGATCAGGTTCAAGACGCCAAGGTCGGCGACACTCAGTGTCACTTCCGCAGACATTCCCCGTCCCGAAAAATCTTTTGTTGAAATTTGCACTTCCACGCTATCACCGGGCCGATACTCCGTTTTTGTCGATACAACATTAACGGCAAGCTTTTTTTCCAGCGGGCTGACCAAGAGCGTCGTGTATCCAATCTTGAACGATGGACGACCGACATCCGCTTCACGCGATTCTGCAGGACGCGCAACCCGTCCCTGTAATAAAATTACAGAAACAAAAACATTCGGCAGACAATCACGGGAAATCGGCAGATCGATTTGGGGAGCACTCCCGACAAGCGTCGTTACGAAGTGACGTAGAATCCCATTCCGCTCGAGTGAAACCAATGCAATTGCCTTCTCATATGGCGATTTTACTATTATACTTGCTGTCTCACCCGTCTTATAATTTTTCTTATTCGTAATCAATTCAATCCGATCGTCATTGCTGCGCTCCCACGGAACATATGACGAACCACTGACATAGAAATAGGCTTCACTTGTGATTGTATTTCCCCGTTGATCCTTCCCCTGAAAATGGATATAGTAAAAACCGGGCTCCTTCGGTGTATATGTCTGCACAACGGCTTTCCCATCGCTCTCGAGTATTAGACTATCAACGGGGATATCTTCAGTTTCCGATTGCCAGTAGTATCGTCCCCCCGTCTCTGCTTTTCGCACTGATCGCCAGATTCTTTTGAATATCTTACCGTTAAGAGTTTGTCCTGACACCGGTTTTCCTTCCGGGGTTACTGTGATAATTTTATATGAAAAGATTGTGTCGCTTTTAACAAATGTCGATGCGGGGGCTATTCCTATGTAATATTCACCCCCATGAACAACAACCGATGCTCTGCCGGCAATTGCCTGTCGCGATGGCGATTGGACTTCGGCTTCAAATGTTAACATGGCCGTCCCGCGAATTTCTCCAACGTTAAGATCGGTACTGACACCAAGATTACCGAATTTATCGAGTACAGTATCTTTTGTCGAGAGTACTTGATATTGCGATCTTCGATATTTTGATAACCATCCGGTTGTTCCAAAGAAATAATCTTCAAATCCTTCCGGCTGCCAGTAGGAGGGAGAGACCGATGCGCGCCACGTAACCGGTGCGTTTTGTAATGGAGCCCCAAAAAGATATTTCGCCGAGAAAATCCCGGAAACTGTATCACCGATAATGCAGAATTTCTTTGCTGTCTGTGCAATAACCTGAAATTCCGCGGGACGGAATGCCTCCACACGGAAATCGTCCGAAGCGACCGACACCCATCGTTCCTTACCCTTCGATTTCATCTGAACCTCTAACCGCATCGAATAATAACCGAGCGGAGCCGAGGGCTTTAACATCAGACTTGTCGCAAATGATCCGAATTCTGACAGCACCGGTGTCGTTTTAAATATTTCTTCATTGCGTGAATTACGAATCGTCAGACGAAGCGGCATCAATTTGGGAATGCGCAGCTCATCGTCACGGCGGACACGGAGAATTCCTTTGATATCGACCTGTTCACCCGCCCTGTATAATCCGCGATCGGAAAAGATCTCTCCTTCAATAGGTTCAAATTGCGGGCGCCATTCGATAGGAACTCCGAACGTCCACGGCTGCAACCCTTCGTTCCATTCAGAATTTGTTACCGCAACATCACCTTTGTATTTTACGATAACCCACTGCCGGGGCTGGCCGGAATCGTACCAATATTCCTCTTCTTCATCGGAAATTCTCTTGCCTTCGAATCCGAGTTTCCCCCATCCCGGACTCTTTGCACATCCATGACTATCTGTCTCTCCTTTCCAGATGACAACATTACTATCATTCCGTATTTCGACTTTTGCACCTTCTACAGGTTCCGCATCTTTCAGTTGTGTCACCCATATAAGATTATTCTCGGGCGAAAATTTTGCGGTTACACCCAGATTCGTCACCTGAATCAATGCTTTGAGATATCGGCGTTTGTTGGGATCACGGAAGAGATTGTCGACCTGGACAAGCACGATGCCTAACTTCGATTTCCCCAGCACCTTATCAAGATTAATATCACATTCCGTCGGTTTATTTCGTGGAATCGAGGGATACCAGAGTGATGTTATGGTGAAATTCGATGTATCTTCACTTCGCGCATCGCCCCAATCAAGAATTGCTTCATGCCAGATAAGTTCTTGCGCTGCCGAGTAGTCGAGCCTTCGCATCACAGGAATAATTTTTTCCGGATCAATCCTTCCAAGCGATAGCATGACTGAATCGACATTGGTGAATGTCACTGGATATCGATGAGCTTCATATGCTTCAAGGACCCCTGGACCGTCGTCATTTTTACCGACGGTAAAAAGGATCCGGTGCGAAACGAAAATTTCACCGTATCCTTGAGAATATTCCCGAAGCGATCTTTTATTCCCGGCGTGAGAACACCGATATAGTTCTTTTCCGGTTCTAGCTGAAGGGAAATATGTATTTCGTTAGTCGGATAATATTCATCTGACTCTTCCTGTTCGATATGAACCGGTGGAATACATAAGAAATGAGAGAGTACTTCTTTGCGTGGTACCGGATTCGAAAAATGTAAACGAAGTGCCTGTGTTGGATAAAAACCATCTACATTTCTAATACCTTCAAATTTAAATTCCCTAAATGTCTTAAATGTGAATGAATAATCCGATGTCATGGGAAGAAGGCCCTCTGTTCCCACGATACCTGCTTTGCACCGGACGACGTACACGCCCTCCTTCTGCCATCCATTTGTGGATTTTAAAAGGATAGTATTCTCTATTACTTCTTTCTTATCATCGGCCTGACTCGCTGTGAATGGAATATAGGCGATGTTATTACCGATATGTTCTTCAATTGAAATCCATTTGCTGACGGTTTGCGGGTCGACAGGCTGGTTGAACCGAATGAGAATTGCATGATCCAATTCAACATTCTTTTGTTGGTTTGAAGGAGAATGGGAAATCACTCTCGGCCTCGGTGTCTCGAATTTCCAGATAAAATCACGATCCATGACCTTAGCCGAGATTGATTTTGTCCCGGCAGGAATCTTCACAGTGTATTCCGTTGAATATGGCAAGCGGTCGGCAGGAATAAAACTCAATGTTCTTGTTCCCTGCCACCTGTATTTACCGGATACAGTCGGTCGAATCAGAAGTGAACCGCTGTCTTCATTAACCGGAACTTCTCTTAGCGGAACCATTGGCTGATTGAAAGTAGCAACGATCATCTGTGTTTGATCGATAGTCTGAGTTTCTCCCATAGGTGTTGTTATGATTAATTCAACTTTGCCGCTTGTTTGGGGAACGACCATCGATGTGACACTGAGAATTAGAGAAAAGGAAAGAAGGATGATATTTCGCATAGCCGTCTCCTTGAGGAGTTTTGATATTCCGAGATGCCTCAGGGAACCCACTTGAAAGGCCTAGGTGTAAGATGGCAAATCGATTTTGTGAGTAACCCGGCAGTGGAGCGTTCTTTGGGAAAAATACAGATTTCCGCCTCCAGATTCAAGCTGCCTGTCCGTGAGTTGCAGTCCGTACTACCAACCCTAATTTTATTGTGAGAGCCACTGCTCTTGATTGGCAGTTCATTAAATAGTACATTTATCAAAATAATTTCACAGTGCTCTGATCATGATTCGCATCCACAAATTTCTCCTTTTTAGCTGCATTGTCTGTTCATTATCCTCGCTCTCACCGGCTCAGGATACCAAGGAAAATGCCGATTTTAAACTTGCATTGAACCTTTTTAATGATCAGCTCTTTGACCTTGCGGTGGATCAATTCAGAAATTTCGTTACAGCATATCCGAACACCGAACAGGGAATCGAAGCACGGTATTATATTGGCGCCGCATTGCTGAAGTTAAAAAGATACGAAGAGGCACGCACACAATTCCAGAATTTTGCCATCAGCTATCCCCAGCATCCGAAAGCTGCGGATGCATGGTGGCAGGTGGGCGAATCTTATGCGGCGCTTGGCAACGCTGCGGAAGCGGCTTCAGCGTTTGAACGTCTGAAAGTTTTTTATCCGACAAGCAAACTTGCGCCGGATGCGCTTCTCCGAGCGAGTGATTTCTTCCAGCGCGCATCCGATATGGAAAATGCGAAGAAAGTCCTCCGCGCACTTATTCAGGAATACACTACAAATCAATCGGTGCTAATAGCACGTCTTCGTCTCGGTTCGCTGTTCGCAAAAGAAGGTAATACCGAGCAGGCGCGGGCAGAGTTTCGCCGCGTTCTTGATGGATCAATTCCGGGACTTAAAGCCGAAGCTCTTGTTTCACTTGGAAACCTCAACGCCACAATCGGAAAAATTGAAGAAGCGGAAAAAAATCTTCGCGAAGCATTGTCATTGTATGGGAAAAGTTCAATTGCACCGGCTGCTGCACTGGCCCTCGGGACATTGTACCGTCAACAGGGAAATCTTACGGCTGCAAACGACCTGCTGAAAAAAGCGGCTAATGATACGACAAACGTTGATACGACATTACAGCAAAATGCACTTCTTCAATACGGAACCACTGCATACCAGCTGCACGATATACGAACGGCCTTAAGTTCATATGACACCTTTATCCGGAGATTTCCAGTAAGTCCGCTTCTTCCACAAGTGTTGTTCTCTGCCGGCAAAGCATCGGAACAGAATAACGATCTTCAGAAATCGCAGGGATATTTCAAACAGATTGTACAACGCTTCCCCGCATCGCCTGAAACGCGGCTCGCCCTTGTCCATTGTACACAGAACGCATCAATGCAAAAGCATTATCGTGAAGCCATTACTTTTGCACGACACTTTATTTCTGCCTACCCTGATGATGGTGGTACACCGCGAATGCTGCTAACTACGGCCGAAATCGCAGAAAAGAATCTCAACGATCCTCCTCTGGCACTGGAACTATACCACGATATTACAGTCATATATAGCAATTCCGAATATGCCGACGAAGCATTCTTTGGTATTGCACGCTGTACCGAATCGACCTCGACTACCGAGAAAGCCATTGCAGCATATCAAGATATTCTGCAGCAATATCCGGCAACCGATTTTACGGAAACAATCGAGCATCGCATCGATTCACTACAGACGTATGTACTTAAGAATCGCGACGGCGGCCTTGACAAACTCGCACGAATAATGGCCGACATAATTGCACAACAATCGCGCGCCGATCTTTCATACAAGCTTGCCGAAATATATTTCAATGATCTGAAAGACTATCGTTCGGCAGCCGCACAATACACGAATGCAATCGCGCAGGGACTCTCTGACACAACACAGCAGCAAACGGCCTCTGTGGCTCGCGCGCGATCGCTTCGCCTGCTCTCGGCCATCGATGAGCACGTCTCTGACGATGCGTTGAAGGCGTACGACGAGTTTCTGCAGCGATATCCATCTTCATCATTGGCCCCCGAAGTAACCCTTGAACGCGGTTTGATGCGCGAGGGTTTACTGACCGGCGTAGACGAACTCATCGCAAGACTTTCTTCTCCAGAGAAGCGGGCTTTTTATGCTATTCAAATCGCTGAACGGGCGATTACAGCACAGAATTACGACAGTGCCTTGCATCTTCTGCAGCCCTTCGGTACAACCGATCAGGAGGCTCTTTATCTGTCAGCCCATGCACTAGAATTGAGCGGGAGAAAGGATTCTGCTGCAGTCCTGTATGCACAATACTCCGAATTGTACTCCAACCATCGACACACTGCAGACGCGTTGATCCGGAGGGCGCAACATTCCCTCGATGAAGGAAAAACAGCAGATGCGATTTCATTATGTGACCGGATTCTCAGTCAGTTTTCATATACATTGTATGCACAGCAGGCAGAACTTCTCAAGGCGGAAGCTGCAGCCCGCGCTGCACGCTACAATGATGCAATTACTTTGTATAACGCCCTCCTCAATAAACAAAAAGAAAATGCGTTCACGTCAGAGACTCCACGGCCTGATATCATCATCGCGCTTGGATCACTCTACGCAAAGCTCAATGATGCCATGCATGCAAAAGAATTATACCGGGAATATCTTACGCTAGATAACACCGGTGCACCCGCCGTTGACGCCCTCACTGCACTGGGTAATTATGCCCGAAGCGAAGGAAATATTGAGCTGGCCACATCTTTCTTCAAACGTGCCAGTGAATTGAATGCCGCCGCTGGAACTCGCCGTCAAATGGCCGATCTTTTATTTCAGAGCGGTAACTATGCCGATGCTATTATTCAATATTCCACAATTGAACAACAAAGTACTTCCGATGAAGAAAAAAAATATTGCGAATCACGCATTATCATTGCCCAATTCCGATCCAATGCCATTACAGACGCCGAGCGCAGAACCGAACAATTCAAGAAAAACTATAAAAATGAATATGAACTCATTGCTGAATTTACCCTCGAGCGTGGTACCCATTATTATAGGAAACAGGAATATCAGAAGGCAAAAAAGGCGTTCGATGAAATCCTTGACGATTATGACGAGACGGCATCGGCCCCTGCAGCTCTGTACTGGAACGGATGCATCACCGAGACACAGAATCGTACCGATGAAGCCGTGAAGATTCTACAGGATGTTATGGAGCGATATCCGACGGCACCGATCCTTTCACGAACCCGGCTTGCTCTCGGCAATATTTTTTTCCGAAAAGAACAATATGAAAAAGCCATCGGTTATTACCGTGTTGTCGTCGATAGTAGTACGGATGCCGAGATTCTTCCGCTTGCATTGAATAACATCATTGTAGCATATAAAGAGGTCGGTGTGTACGATGCAGCATTGCAATTGACACGAAAATTTATTTCACTATATCCCAACGACGAAAGTATTACCGACAAACGTGTGGATATAGGTATTCTTTACGAAAAACTCGGTTACTATGATCAGGCTATTATTCAATTCCAACATCTGCTCGACGAAGCGGACAGCGATCTTGAGGCCGAGATCCGTTATTATCTCGGCGAGTGCTATTTTTATCAAACCCAATATCAGGAAGCAATTCTCGAGTTTTTAAAAGTTCCATACCTGGTTACGAAGAAAACGAAAATCGATTGGACCGCGAATGCATTTTACATGTCGGGTCAATCCTATGAAAAAATGAGTAAGTACAAACAGGCAATCGGTATGTACCAACAAATCATCGATCGGCCCGGCCTCGATGCAACATTCAAAGCCGCTGCCGAAAAAGAAATCCGTCGCGTGAAAAACCTTGTTCAACAAGAGGGGAAAAAATGAACGAACAGCGCCCCATGTTTGAAGAGGAGATGACGGCAATCAACCAGGCTCTCATCGCTGCGACGATTCTTGATGCGGAAACAATCTCACTCTTGCAGGTCCAGCGAAGCGCAATACCGCCAACAATCAAAACATACTTTAAATCCGAAGTCCGGCAATGGCTTAAGGAAGAACGTACGGCTTCATCTGCCTCGAAACGGTTCAACTATAATTTACCAGAAATTCAAAGCCTGCAACAACAGATCGATATGTTGCTTGTGAGTCGGTTTGTTTTTGACCGTGACGATTTCTTAGCAACGTTGGATAAGTCAATCCATTTCTACTTCAATTATTTGCTCCGTCCCGAGTGGACATTGATTAATTTTCTTTTCAATCAAAAAAGTACGGAAAGCATTCATGAAATTCTTTTTAAGCTTACATACTGTTCAGAATACCTGTACTTTAATGAAATCCTGGAGCAATACTTTACCGAAAAAGGTATTGTGTCAATCCGTGTCGACGAGTTTCGTCTTCTTATCCAGAAAATCGACGATCGTGTTGTTCAGACTCACAATAGTATCGAGCTTGCCCGGCTGACAACGCCGATCTTTGACTTTCTCAATTTCGGAAAGACCGACCATAAAGATGAAGTAACTGTCGATGCTCTTATCATTTTCTTCGATGACAAGCGCCTGGATACCATACGCGCACGGCTTGAAAAAGAGAAGATGCTTCATGGAGTAAAGGAAATCTCCGTCTGGCAACTTGCAACAATCATTGAAAAAATACGAAGCGGAAATGAAGACGCTTCGGTTGAGATGGAAAAACCCTCTTCAGGTGTCGCCGAAGAAGAACAACAGCCTTCACACGAAACCGAAATGATTGAAATGAGCGAAGAACCACCTGCCGAAGCAATAACACCGGAAGCGCTGGCACAACCACCGTCGGAGATTAAAAAACCCGTCGTAGAAAAAAAGATCCAAAAACCGACACCTACTGGCCCTGAGTCTCAACGCCGAAAATCCGTTAAAGCATTCGATGAGGAGGGGGTGATTGAAAAAAAAGAGCCGAAACTCCTCGATCTGAGAAAATCAATCGATCCTTCAGAACAAAAGAGAATTATTAAAAAGATATTCAAGCGGAACGAAGTTGAATACTCTGCTGCTATCCTTAAACTGAATAAAATACATACCTGGAAAGAAGCCGCGGCATTTCTGGACGAGATATTTATTACGAATGATATCGACCCCGATTCAAAAGATGCCATGCGATTTGCAGATCTCATCTATACCCGCTACCCCGAATCAAGGACAAATTGACGATGCAATTTATCGATCTTGCAACAATCACGGTTCACGCCGGTCACGGTGGAAAAGGAATGGTGAGCTTTCGCCGTGAAAAATACGTCCCGAAAGGACTAACTGACGGAGGAACCGGAGGCAAAGGGGGCGACGTCATCGTGCGGGCAACAAAGCACCTCAACACACTTCTCGATTTCAGATATAACCGACAATACAAAGCGGGTAATGGTGTCCCCGGTCAGAGCGCGAACAAAACCGGAAAGAATGGAAATGACATCGTTCTCGAGGTTCCGTGCGGAACAATCGTGCGCAATATTGTTACTGATGAAATCATTGCCGATTTGCTACAGCACGGGAATACCGCTATTGTCGTTCGCGGCGGACGGGGTGGAAAAGGAAATGCAGAATTTGCTACTCCTACCAATCAAACACCGCGCATTGCACAACCGGGTGAACCGGGTGAAGAAATAACAATCCAATTAGAATTGAAGCTTCTCGCAGATGTCGGCCTTATCGGCTTCCCGAATGCCGGGAAATCTACATTGATAGCCAGTATCTCGGCAGCAAAACCAAAAATCGCGGATTATCCCTTCACGACACTTGTCCCGAACCTCGGTATAGTCCGATATAAGGAATTTAAAAGCTTCACGGTTGCTGACATTCCCGGGTTGATCGAGGGTGCACATCTGGGAAAAGGCCTGGGAATGCAGTTTTTGCGCCATATTGAAAGAACTAAAGTGCTCGTTTTTCTAATCGAATGCTTCAGCAAGAAGCCGAAAAACGATTTTGAAATCCTGATGAACGAATTAGAATCGTATAATCCTTCGCTTCTAAATAAACCGCGCCTCGTTGCACTGACAAAGATCGATACGCTCGATGACAATGCACGAAAGAAATTGGATAAAATAAAATTTGAGACAAAAATTCCTGTTTATCAGATTTCTGCAGTCTCACACGAGGGTATCGACAGCCTGATTGAAACACTCTGGCAATTTATTGAAATTGCAAACAGATGAAACCTCCCTTTCTCACATTCAGGCGTACGGCAATTAGTACCGGCAGTCTTGCTGCGATCCTTTTCATTACGGGTGTCGTTTCACTCGCTATCGGAAGTGTGACGATTCCTTTCTCGCATGTTACAGACACACTTCTGGGAAAAACCGACGCCATCCCGTCGAGCGAGCTTGTGATCCTCTGGCAATTGCGGTTTCCTCGTGTAATACTTGCAATGATGGTCGGTGCCGCTCTATCCGTCACAGGTTGTGTGTTTCAGGCTTTGTTTCGTAATCCGCTCGCAGAGCCTTATATCCTTGGCATATCAAGCGGTGGGACGGTCGGGACACTGATTGCATTGGTCGCCGGAACGGCTACGCTTGTTCCGGGTGCTTCATTTATTGGCTCGTTAAGCGTGATGGTTCTTGTGTATACCATCGGACGCCGGCGGGGGCAACTTGATACTAACATTCTATTACTTGCCGGCGTCATGATCGGCACGTTTTTCAATGCCATAATCCTTCTCCTTATTTCATTGTACAACCAGGAGCTGCGTACCAGTTATTTATGGCTTCTGGGAAATTTAAGCAATGCCAATACGGCATCACTCTTTATTGTTATTCCCGTCGTTCTTATCGGATCGATGGTGTTCTGGTCGTTCGGCCGCCAGTTCAATTTGATTGCGAGTGGTGAAGACAGTGCAACACAACTTGGCGTGAATGTTCCAAGACTGAAAGTGATCTCATATATTCTTGCATCCATGATGATCGGGATCGTTGTTTCTGTCAGCGGTGTCATCGGCTTCGTGGGTCTGGTCATTCCACACATCTGTCGTATCCTCTTTGGGCCCGATCACCGGATTGTTTTCCCGACATCATTTCTAACCGGTGCGATATTTCTCCTCCTTGCAGATTTGATTGCCCGCACCATACTGGCACCGGCAGAAATACCGGTGGGTGCAATTACGGCAGTTCTCGGCGCACCTTTTTTTATCTGGCTGCTGCGAAAATAGTACTTAAACCATATGTATGGCAAAGAGCAGAACCAAAACGAAGAAAAAATCCAACCTACAATCGGCACCATCACGTCCGTCGTTTCCATTGTTCTGCGATTTTTTATGCCGTTATGCAACGTTTTCTCCTGCTTCTGCAGTGGGGGCATGCCGACGCGAGCAGGCTGTGTATTGTAAATTCCTAAAAAAATTTAACCGCAAGAATGATCACTGCCTTGTAAAAGAATCAAAATAATTCTTTTAAGTTCCTCCCTATTTATTAATAATAAAACCGTCAACGAAACTGCATTTACTTATGTTATAATTATAAATGGGATTTCAACAGATCAAATCAAAAAACGATTTGAATTCGATGAGACTTTTTAATATCTTATAAAAGAATTGTCTGTTCTTCACATATCATTATTCCTTCATGAATCAACGAAAACTCTTCCGTACAATTGAACGACTTACACCCGAGAATTTCCAGACGAACGAAGAACTCCTTTTGCATGTTCTGAGGGAAATTATCACACATGAGACAGTAAATATTACCGGCGGACGGCTATGGAGTCTGAGTCCATCGAAAAAATCATATATTCTGTTGAAACAGCTCGGCGATATGGCGCAGATCGAGGATCGATATTCTCTTCGTGTATCCGAAAATCCGATTTTTTATGAGGTCGGGAAACACCGATCCATCCTCGCAAACGAAACAAATGCCTATTTACGCAGGAAGGGCATCCAGCGTTATTCTGCAACCGGAGTCGGCGAGCGCATTAAAATAGGCGAACAGCGCCTCTATCAATATATTCTTGCATTGAATTCCCCCTCACTGAATCAGGAGCTGATAGATACGATGAATATCATCAGCAGCGCCGTGACATCGGCAATGCGCAACAGAAATATCGCCGAGCAGAAACGGTGGCTCGAGCGCGACATCGATCAGGCCCGGGAAATCCAGCGCAGCATTCTGCCCGCACATGAACATGATTTCGGGCCTTATCAGCTTTTCGGCGTCTCACTTCCGGAACGTATCGTCGGTGGAGACTTCTTCGATTATCTGGATATTGGCGCGTCGAACGATCGCCTCGGGGTTGTGGTCGGTGATGCCGCTAGTAAAGGACTCTCAGCGGCAATCCAGGCATTGTATATTTCCGGTGCATTGAAAATGGGTGCAAGTTTCGAAACAAAGATTAACACCATAATCAAAAAAATCAACAACCTCATTCATCGCACATTCCCTGATGAGCGGTTTGTGACCCTTTTTTATGCCGAATTATTCGATAACAAGAAAGGTCTCTGCCTCTTCTGCAACGCAGGCCATAATAGTCCGTTGCATTATTCAGCCCGGACCGATACGATCACGCAGCTTGAAAACACCGGCCCGGTTCTTGGTCTTGCACCCGACCAGAGTTTTTCGACCGAGAATATCAACCTTCATGTGAACGATATTATGCTCCTATATACCGACGGCATCACGGAAGCAATGAATGCTAATAAAGAGATGTTTGGTGAAGAGCGCCTGAGCGAAAAATTACTTGCGTATAAACATCTTTCTGCAAAAGAAATTACCCAGAGAATTCTCGAGGATATTCAGGTCTATTCGGCGCAGGCCCCCTTTGCCGACGATAAAACCATCGTAACCATCAAACGGATCAATGAATAGCGCTTGAAAAAGTGGCCTTAAATGTCGTATCTTATTAAAAACAATTGATGAATATCAATAAAGTAAGGAGTCGTTATGCCACTCATCCTTCCCGATGAATTGCCGGCAATAGAAACATTGCGGAATGAAAATGTGTTCGTGATGAGCGAATCACATGCCCTTCATCAGGATATCCGCGCATTACGGATACTTATACTCAACCTGATGCCGCTAAAAATCACAACCGAGAAACATATACTGCGTAATCTGTCGAATTCTCCGCTTCAGGTCGAAATCGGCCTTCTCCGGACAAAATCTTATACCGGAAGCAATACACCGATAGATCACCTTGAGAAATTCTATAAAACTTTTGACCAGGTGAATCAAAGTAAATATGACGGCATGATCATCACCGGAGCGCCTGTCGAACAGATGGAATTCGAGGAGGTGGATTACTGGGAAGAGTTGAAAGATATTATGGAATGGACAATACATCATGTGACATCCACTCTATATATCTGTTGGGGTGTACAGGCAGGATTGTATTATCATTATGGTATTCCCAAATATCCGCTGCCAAAAAAAATGTTTGGCGTTTTCCCCCATACTGTCAATAATAAAACAGCGTCGATTGTCCGCGGATTCGACGATGTTTTTCTTGCTCCTCATTCACGATATACCGAAATCAGAAAATCGGATGTTGCTACCGTTCCCGATTTAGAAATTATCTCGGAATCGGAACAAGCCGGTCTTTATATTCTCGCAAAGACCGATGGACGGCAGGTCTTCGTTACAGGACATTCCGAATATGATCCCCTTACCCTGAAGGAGGAATATGATAGAGATGTTAAAAAAGGATTGAAAATTGAAGTGCCTGAAAATTATTTTCCCAATAATGATCCTACAAAAATGCCAATTGTTCGGTGGCGAAGTCATGCCAATTTGCTTTTCTCAAATTGGCTGAACTACTACATCTATCAGCGTACGCCGTACGATCTGGAAAAAATAGATTGATATCCTTCGTAGATTTACGGTATGGTGAATAACAATCACTCGTCGGGGGCTTCTATTGTTACCTGCTGAGAAGTGATCACCCTCCGTTGGAATGACAATACAGGGGTACCTTCCACCCGGAGATTGTTCTCCTTAAAAGATTATCGAGGGGGATTTTTTAAAAAAATTCGCCTCCCCTGGCGTAACTTTTTTTCGATCCGACTGTCTAAGTAGGAATACCAATACAATGGAAGTATGAAGAGCATACGATCATATAAGGTTACGCAGGAGGAAAAGTACGCCCTTGTTACAGCATTGATTGTATTCGCACTCTTAATTGTTATAGTAATTATACTGAATCCCGGAAGCTATCTTGAAGTTCATCAACCGGAAATTACAGTTGTCATCTCTTCGAATCCACACGCACCATCCATACTTTTCAGTTCACTATCGACAACCACATCACCCATAAAAGTTCACAATGGGGGAGTTTACCAACCAAGAAGACCAGTCGGTGGATTTCCGGTTCCTGTCCCCGATAAAGTCAGCGACACATCTGAATCTCCGGTCATCGCCGGTGTCGGTTCCAACGATACAACCTCAACTGTCGCGTCAGGCAACGGAAAGGTTTCACAAGGTGCAATTGATTCTCTTATTATTCTTTATCCCGGTTTCAAACAGTTTGCGTTGCGTGAAGAAATGAAAAAAACCCGACCGAAAACACGGAAAGACTCTTTGCTCGCGTGGGCAAAAGAAAATTTCAACGCACAAATGTCCCGCTATGGAAAAATCGATCCGACCACACTCAATCAATTAATGATGCTGCAACGAAACCAGACCTATGGACCGTACCATATCACTACGCCGGGAGTCGGTGTTGGAGTTACATTCGACTATACCGAAGTTTTAAAGAAAATCATCTCAATATTTGAGAAAGCCCCCAAAGATTAACCGTGCATCTCACTCGAGAACAGCATGCTAGCATCTGAAATTAAAAGTACTCCCTAGACTTATCCAGAACTCATATATTCTTGGATTCTCCATCGTTTTTACCCTGAAAAATAAGGCCAAAACGAAATATCTGTCACAAAATCCGTAGTGGCTGCGGTATAAGTAATGGGGGGTACTTATCAATAAAGGAATTTATCGGAGGATTGAATTTATGGTACGTCCAAAAATTGAATTTTCGCTTACCGAGACCGAAAAGATAAAACTTCATGAGGCCGCGCGTTTGATACGGGAGGTGGTCAGGTCGGTTGACGATTACTATCGAGAAGATGAACGGCTTGATACTGTTTCTCAAGATACCGGTTCGACATCACTTCTTCGACTAGTCGCATTGGCCATTGAAGATGAATTGAAAAAACATTCACTCGCTCATCCTGAAGTACCGAACCTTCAGTAATACGGTGAGAAAGGA
This sequence comes from Ignavibacteriota bacterium, assembly GCA_963776275.1. Taxonomy (GTDB): domain Bacteria; phylum Bacteroidota; class Ignavibacteria; order UBA10030; family CAVZMI01; genus CAVZMI01. The sequence goes on along the minus strand of CAVZMI010000015.1, from coordinate 113,061 downwards.
GAAATTCGAATGGATTTTTTTTATATGCTATTCTGTCTTCGGATATGAGAGAACTTGCCTCTCTTGAACAACCATTCCTCATTTTCATCGCATATCTAAAAAATTCTCCTATTAACACTTCGCACAAGTACCTGCCTATATTGGCTGACATCCAAAAAATCCTGTAATATTGCTTAAGAAAAGTTATCTGTTAAATTAGTATAGAGTAGTGAAAGGAAGCATGCCGATGGATTCCTATGAATATCAAGTTACTCTTCCCTCACGGGAAGCTTTCTATAGACTCTTCGAATCCGCAGGATGGAATAAAGAATATCGCCTGGATGAGAATCAGCTGCACGAAGCTCTCGGACGGAGCTGGTACATGATTTCAGCCTATCATAAAGATTCCCTTGTCGGGTTCGGACGAATTCTTTCCGACGGCGTTTTCCATGCTCTTATCATCGATGTCATCGTTCTTCCTGAATATCAATACAAGGGAATTGGTAGCGCTATCATGAACCGACTTATTGAACATTGCCGCTCGAAGAATATCCGGGATATTCAACTATTCTGTGCAAAAGAGAAAACGACGTTTTATGAAAAACTGGGTTTTGTGAGACGACCGGATGATGCTCCCGGAATGGAAATAAAGCGGTAGAACCTTGGCCTTGGGAGAACATTTCTGTCACAATTCCGGCAGTTGTACCGGAAACGGTTGCAGCGTATTCACCTTAAAAATTAACGCTTTGATAAAATGGAAAAAGACATTTCTATCTCTTTCACAAAAGCGACAATACTCGGTATCCTTATTCCTCTGCCGCTTGCGATGTTTTTTTTAGCCCTCTATCATCATTTCTGGGGTTATACTGAAATTATCGCCTTCATGAAAAACACGGCATTCCTTTTTCTACTTTTGCTATTTGTCGTACTCGGGAGTGCATTCCACGAACTCGTTCACGGATTATCGTGGTCTTTTTTTGCCGGTAAACCTCTTCAAACGATTCATTTTGGCATGCACTGGAAATCTCTTTCACCATTCGCACATTGTACCGAGTCTATGGATGCCCGCTCGTACAGAATTGGGTGCGTGATGCCGTATCTGCTGGAGGGATTTATTCCATCAATCGTATCGGTGATTACGGGATCCGGCTGGTTATTATTTTTTGGCTTGATTTTTACCATGGGTGCGGGTGGAGACTTACTTATTCTCTGTATAATCCGCAGGTTAGAATCTAAAACACTTGTTCGGGATCATCCAACACGTGTTGGATGCAGTGTTCTGATCCCCGACGACAACAATCGAAAATCTCCTTCATAAAAAATTTCGGATGTAAAAAAGGATACCAATCCCCGTGAATAAAAATATTTCCGTTATCGTTGCACACCCCAACACACAGAGTTTCAATCATGCAATTGCCCGCCGGAGTGCTGAAGTATTAAGGCATCTTGGCTATTCTGTGTTTTATCACGATCTCTATGCAGAGCATTTCGATCCTATTCTTCCATTCGAAGAATTTCAGACGACTGCCGTCATCCCGGAAACCATTAAATTGCACTGCGATGAAATTGTACATTCGCATGGAATTGTTATTGTTCATCCGAATTGGTGGGGGCAACCGCCTGCAATATTGAAAGGGTGGATCGATCGTGTCTTTCGTCCTGCTGTTACATATCAGTTTATCAATGGCGATAGCGGCGAGGGCACACCGCTCGGTCTTCTTAAAGCCGAAACAGCCGTCGTCTTCAACACATCGAATACCCGGCCGGAAAGAGAGCGGGAAGTTTTTGGCGATCCTTTGGAAACCATCTGGAAAAATTGTATTTTTAACTTATGCGGCGTAAGGAATTTTCATAGGACAACATATGGTGTCATAGTCACAAGCACACCCGATCAACGTATCGAATGGCTTGATGATGTTGAAAGAATATTAGTTCGTCACTTCCCCGTATTCAATATCCCAGGAAAATAATGTTCATGAAGCACTCCATGACTATGAAGTCGTTGAACTGTCTTTTGTATTTACTGAATATGACAGTCCTTTTTACGCACGAAATCGATTCGGCATACTGGAAGGAATGGGATCTTTTCGGCCTCGGAGGAGGAATTAATGTATTTCTCATACTAAATTTTGTCGTCATTCTTGCAGCAGTGTACGGTTATAAAAAACTCATGGAAGAAACGCTCACAGGCTATATCTATTCGCTGGCAATAGCTCTCTCTGGTATTGCAGCTTTTTGCATTCATAGCTATTTTCTTATAACAGGTCATCCTGAATTTAATACCACGGTCTCGAAGATCCTTCTTATATCGATTTTGATGATCTCGATCATTCAGGGCACCTTTAACTATTTCGTTACTCAGGGCTCAACATTTAAAATCCTAATAGATGTTATTGTTGTTTTAAACCCGGTGCATCAGGGTAACGTATTATCTCCTGATTATAAAATAAACGAGTCTTATACATGATGCGGAGAATAGGTATATATGATTAAACACATCGTAATGTGGAAAATTAAAAAGAATGTCGATGAACTGTCGAAAGAAGAAAATCTTAAGAAAATGAAGTCGATGCTTGAAGAACTCAAGGAAAAAATTTCTGTTATTCAGGCACTGGAAGTTGGCTGCAATTTTAGTCCAAGTACTATGGCATATGATATCGTGCTATACTCTGAATTTCGGAACAAAGACGATCTTGAAACATATCAAAAACATCCCGATCATGTTAGAGTATCGGATTTTGCCGGCTCAATAAGAGAATCCCGGGCAGTCGTCGATTATGAGGTGTAACGTCTTGCTATTGCGTTTTATATCAAAATAGAATTTATTGCAATGTGCAAGAAGATGTAAACCGAGAAAATAAATTGTCGCCAACATCGGAGATTGCTTTAATTTTTCTTGTGTGATAAAAAAACATTAACAAGTCACTTATTTATTTTATCGACTATGAAAAATCCAGAAAACGCTGTTGAATTGTTCAGTAAAGGATTCAACTGCGCCCAGGCCGTATTTTCGACCTTTTCGCCTTCACTCGGACTCAACGAACAGCAGGCTCTGAAAATCGCCTGCCCATTTGGTGCGGGAATGGGGCGGATGCAGGGAACCTGCGGGGCAGTTGTCGGTGCATTTCTTGTCCTGGGTCTGAAATATGGTAGGTACACCCGGGAGGATGAAGAAGCAAAAGAACACACCTATAAACTTGTTAATACCTTTACGAATAAGTTTCTTGCGCTCCATAAAACGATAAACTGTGGCGAGTTATTAGGAGCCGACATGAATACCGAGGAGGGCCAAAGGGTAATAAAAGAACAGGATCTTTTCAGAACCCGGTGCCTGCAGTATGTAAAAGATGCCGCAGCGATTGTCGAAGAATTAATTTAAGCCGCTTGCTCCGTACACGGCGTCCACAAGGAGCATAGCATATGCAGTGGAACAATATTACAGGCTCAGCGTATCAATAAGGAAAGAATGACAGACTTTCTACATTGTTTAAAAATACAGCAATGAATGGCAATTCCTCACAGCATGAAAACGGGGGAAGGATAAAGACGGGAATTCGTAAAACTATCTGGGATGATCTTCATCGTAAAGATCTCGGTAAAAACATCCGTCGTGATTTCGATGACCTGTATGAATTTTTCATTGATAAGGAAACACAAAAGCGTCTTGCCTCAAAAGGCCGGGTCAAACGCTTTTTCTCGACTGGATTTCAACTCTTCAGAGTATTGATTCTTCGACTCAGCCCCACCCGTCGAATTTTACTTGTCCTGAGTATTATCGTAATGTGGTTAGGAAACTCGACAATCCAATTTGACTCCTCAAACATATCATTCCATTTTTCCATATTTGGGTTTATTCTTATTCTCCTGATTCTCATGCTTGAGCTCAAAGATAAACTTCTCGCACGAAGTGAACTCGAAGCGGGCCGTGTCGTTCAATCTGCACTGATGCCGAAGGAGAATCCTGTACTCTCAGGATGGTCGATCTGGCTTTTCTCGCGACCGGCAAACGATGTGGGTGGAGATTTGGTCGACTCTATTCCACTTTCAGATAACCGCATGGGAATCGCGCTCGGGGATATCGCAGGAAAAGGATTGGGGGCGGCATTATTGATGTCGAAATTACAGTCGACCCTTCGGGCGCTTGCACCCTATTTTCCTTCTCTTTCCGAACTGGGAACGCGCCTGAATGAAATTTTTTGCCGCGACAGTATTCCAAGCAGATTTGCCTCACTCGCATATCTGGAAATCTCGTCGGACTGCGGGGCAATCCGACTTCTCAACGCAGGACATCTACCGCCACTTATCATCCGGCATGGAGAGATTGAACAATTAAATAGCGTCGCACCGGCACTTGGTATCATGCCTGATGCGGAATTCATCGAACAACACGTTGAACTCAGTCCCCATGAGACTATAATTGTATATTCCGATGGTATTACCGAAGCACAAAACCGCAACGGAGATTTTTTTGGCGATGATCGTTTTCATCGTCTCATTCTCACCCTGAGTTCGGCAGGATGCGCAGACATTGGAAAACGGTTACTCATCGAGGTTGACCGGTTCATAGGCGACGCGTATCCGAGCGACGATCTCTCGCTCGTTATCATCAAACGTGAATCATAAATAGCCGACAAAAAAATATGATGGCCAATTCACTTCAACCGCTATGGCTTTCCTGGGCTCGTGAACTTCAGGCGTTAGGGCAGACCGGCCTGAGTTACAGTACGACCGACTATGACGTTCAGCGATACCGGCGATTACTCGAAATTGCGGCCGAAATCATCGAGAATTATTCCAATTGCCCTCGCGAGGAACTGGTTGAAAACTTCCGGTTACAACCGGGATATGCCACTCCGAAAATCGACATTCGTGGAGCGGTTGTCCGCGATGGTAAAATCCTTCTTGTACAGGAGCGCATCGATAATTGCTGGTGTATGCCTGGTGGTTGGGCTGATGTCGGTGAAACGCCATCTGAAGCCGTCGTTCGGGAAGTCCGGGAAGAGAGTGGATTCATTGTTATGCCGCGAAAAATTATCGGCATATATGACGCCAACAGAGGGGGAATCCCAATTGAATTTTATCACGCTTTCAAAATTATTTTCCTCTGCGACATTATCGGCGGTGAAGGGTGCGCGAGTGAGGAAACACTCACCGTTGACTTTTTCAATCCCGATGCTCTTCCCGCATTGTCTTCGAATCGTACAAATACCCGTCATATAAGCGATGTTTTCGAACATTTGAGAGATCCCAATCGCCCCCCTGCATTCGATTGAATTCAAGATTTATTTTTCATACACCATGTTAAGCAGATAACGGATATTCATGAGGAGGTATATTATGAAAAAGAATTATTGTAGACATATTTTATTTCTAAGTATCATTGTTCTTCTTGAAATAGTTTTCATTTCATGCAGTACTGTCCCTGTCACCGGCCGCAGTCAATTAAGCCTTATTCCTGGAACAACTATGCTTTCGATGAGTGCCCAAGAATACGGCGATTTTCTCAAGTCTAATCCGCCCAGCAAAGATCAGAAGGGGATTCAACTTGTGAACAAAGTTGGTAAGAAAATCCAGACTGCCGTTGAGCAATATTTTACACAACAGAATATGAGCCAGCGGCTGGAAGGATACAAGTGGGAATTCAACCTCGTTGAGAGCAAAGAGGTGAACGCCTGGTGCATGCCCGGTGGTAAGGTCGTTGTGTATACGGGGATTTTGCCGGTGACAAAAGATGAAAACGGTCTGGCAGTTGTGTTGGGTCATGAAATTTCTCATGCGATCGCCGAGCATGGCAACGAACGGATGAGTCAGGAACTTATAACCCAGCTCGGCGGCATAGCATTACTCGAAGCATTGAAGGAAAAACCCGATGAAACAAAACAATTGTGGATGACCGTGTTTGGACTCGGTGCGCAATATGGCGCCCTATTGCCGTACAGTCGCCTCCATGAAAATGAAGCAGACCATCTTGGTTTAATCTTCATGGCGATGGCAGGTTATGACCCGAACACTGCTGTAGCATTCTGGCAGCGGATGGCCCAGATGAAAAGCGGACAAGCGCCTCCAGAGTTTCTAAGCACTCATCCTTCGGATCAAACCAGGATCGATAAAATTAAACAGGAAATACCCGAAGCTATAAAATATTATAAACCGGCAAAATAACGTCATTCTAAAGAAATTAAACTCTCATCTGTCCTGCGACCTCTGCAAGTCGTTAGATCGTAGGTGTTGTTGATTTTTTCCCTATAATTTCAACCTCACAACACCGTCCGTATATTCAATAACCTGATAGAATACTTTAGGAATAGAAAATTTACTGTAACTTTACACCCTATCGTTCGTACGAAAGATAGAATGCAGACTTATTCCTATACCGATACAGGCTTTTACGCTTTCGTGAATTCGTTAAAGTCTTACTATAAAAGACTCTGGAATGTTTCTTCCGGTGGTTTTTCAAAATTACACGAACAATTCACTCCCGAACAGCAATGTCAGAAAGAGAAAGAACTCGATTGTATCATTGCGCAGGCTTCTTCTTCATTGACAAACGACAATACGCGCAACGATGCGATCCGCTTTCATCATATAAAAAACATCGTTCGAAATTCACTTATTAATTCAGTCGGACTTTTCCGTTGTACTTTCGACGAGCAGACCCAAAAGGAATTTTCTTTATCAACGGATGATTTCATCAACGAGGCGAAAAAATTCAATCCGGAATTAAGCATTGATGACATATACCAGGCTCTCAGGAATGTCTGGATCATGAACAGTATTCAGGTGTATCTCGATCAAAAAGTCGCGATGACGCCTTCCTGCTTCGCTTACAGCATGTTATATCCATACACCGACAACACTCTCGATGCACCGGATATCGATCGAGAAACGAAGCGTAGACTCAATCAACGTCTTGCTCTCAGACTTGCAGGAATGCCGGTGTCAATAACGAACGATCTTGAACGAGACATGTACAGACTTTTTGAGATGATCGAGAAGGAATTCGATCGCGCAACATATCCCCATGTGTTCGAAAGTCTTCTGGCTATCCATCATGCCCAGACTCGTAGCGTTTCCCAACAAAGCACCAACAGAAAACCCTCCTCGCACGAACTTCTTGACATCAGCATTGAAAAAGGTGGAACATCGGTGCTTGCCGATGGATATCTCATTAAAGGAGATTTATCAACAGAAGATGCGGAGTTTCTTTTTGGTTATGGGGTATTTCTTCAGATCATCGACGATCTACAAGATCTCCAGAGCGACCTTGACGACCATCAGACAACCATTATCGGTGATGCAGCCGGCAGGGAACTCCTTGACGAAATTACCAACCGTCTAATTACATTTATGTACCGGACTCTTGCACTCGCCCCACGGCCTCGATTTAATGGAGACGGTGGCCTGAGAAAGCTCATTGAAAGGAGCTGCCTTATTCTGGTTCTCGAAGCGATTGCCCGGCACCACACATATTATACTCCGGATTACGTGAGCGCGATGGAAAAATATTCACCCGTTCGTTTCGAATATTTCCGGCAAATGAAGAATCATCTCCAACAATTAGGGAAAAAACTGCCTGGTCGCCAACCCATTCCACCAAGCGTTCGTCTCAGCGAGAGAGGATTGAGACGAGTCTGCCCCGGCTTTGTTGAGACCTAAGCGCAGCTCATAGCTTGATATCTTTCAGTCGATCCGGCGGTCGAGCAGGACGAAAACGCCGGCCGCGACAGCGAGTATCGCCAGGAGCGTACTTAGACCATTGAAATAGAGAGCCGGAATAATCCCTACCAGACCCGAGACAATGAGCCAGATACTCAGCAACAGCATGCCAAGATTCTTCGTGATTTTCATAGTAATACTCCTTTGTTTGTAAGTTGTCTATGCGCTGCATTGTAGATAAGTATATCGATAATTACTCGAAACGGGAATAGCTCAGAAGGATGAAAAAAGAATTAATCCCTTTTTCGTCGTAAGAGAGCTCTCATCTCTCCCCTGAGGGCCCGTCATCCCGACGTTTACCCCGATGACAATCAGGGAATGTCGGGGTCAATCGTAGACACTCGGTTTCTATTTTATAGCTATATCCACACTGAATTCACTACAATTTTCTCCCCGCTAACGTGTGTTCCATTTGTATACCACTACCATGCTTTCCTCTGACTTGCTTTTCTTCTCTCCACCCGTTAATATTGAATATTCATTAGATGCTGGAGGATATTATGACCCGCCCCATTTTTAAGTACACTGTTGCTCCTTCGCTACCAAAAGAACTCGAACGCCTTCGTGAGCTTGCCGATAACCTGCTCTGGGTGTGGGATCACGAGATCCTTGCCCTTTTTATGCGGCTCGATCCGGATTTATGGGAAGTCAGTCAACATAATCCGGTCCTGATGCTCGGACGCATTAAGCAGGAACGACTCCTTAACGCTGCCCGCGATGAGGCATTCCTTGCCCAGCTCGACAGAATGTGGGAACGCTTCACTACATATATGAATAACCCCGTCACCTGGTATAAAAAAGTCCATCCGCCTTCGGACGGTCCAACCATCGCATACTTCTCTGCAGAATTCGGTCTTACCGAATGTCTCCCGATTTACTCGGGAGGTCTCGGTATGCTTGCCGGCGACCACCTGAAGTCGGCAAGCGATCTTGGTATCCCTCTCATCGGCGTCGGTATTCTCTACCAGCAGGGATATTTTCGTCAATACCTCAATGCCGACGGTTGGCAGCAGGAACGGTATCCCGAGAACAATTTTTATACAATGCCGCTGACACTCGAGCGTGATCCGGATGGGAAGCCAATTACCATATCAGTAGAATATCCTGGACGTTCCATCGTTGCACAGATCTGGCGTGTTCAGGTCGGTCGTGTATCGTTGTATCTCCTCGATACCAACATTCCTCCGAATACTCAGGAAGATCAAGATATCACCGATCAATTATATGGCGGCGACAAAGAAATGCGCGTCAAGCAAGAGATCATGCTCGGAATAGGCGGATGTCGTGCTCTTCATGCACTTGGGAAGCGCATCGCAGTCTGTCATATGAACGAGGGCCATTCTGCATTCCTTCAGCTCGAACGATGCCGCAGGTTGATGAAAGAATATCATCTAAGCTTTGCCGAGGCACGTGAAGTAACAACCGCCGGTTCGGTGTTCACGACTCATACCCCTGTCCCCGCCGGAAACGATTACTTCATTCCTGAATTAATGGATAAATATTTCTCAAATTATTATAAGGAACTTGGGCTGACCCGGAAAGAATTCCTCGGACTCGGCCGTCAGAATCCCAATGACGAAAACGAAAGTTTCTGTATGACGATCATGGCATTGCGCATGTCGTGCTACAGTAATGGTGTGAGCAAACTGCACGGAACCGTCTCGCGAAAAATGTGGCAGAACGTGTGGCCGGCCATCCCCGTCGACGAAGTCCCCATCGCCTCAATTACCAATGGTGTGCATGCCCCGTCGTGGATCAGCCGCGACATGGCAGGATTGTACGACCGATATCTTGGGCCCACCTGGCGGGAAAATCCAGGCGAAGCTGAACTCTGGGGCCGTGTGCATCAGATCCCTGATGAAGAGTTATGGCTGACTCACGAACGCCGCCGTGAACGCCTCGTAGCATTCGCACGGAGTCGTTTACGTGCTCAACTCGAATCGCGCGGTATTCCCCACAGCGAGGTCGCCCTCGCTGATGAGATACTGAATCCGAATGCGCTGACAATCGGGTTCTCACGACGGTTTGCAACATATAAACGAGCTTCGCTTATCCTTCGTAATCCCGAACGCCTAAAAAGTATCCTTACCAACAAAGAGCGGCCTGTGCAAATTTTATTTGCCGGTAAAGCGCATCCACTTGATACACCGGGAAAAGAAATTATCAGACAAATCATTCACTTCGAGCGATTGCCGGAAGTCCGCCGCAGGATGGTCTTTATTGAAGATTACGATGTGGTTGTTGCCCGATATCTCGTTCAGGGTGTCGATGTCTGGCTGAACACACCGCGTCGTCCGCTGGAGGCAAGCGGAACAAGCGGAATGAAAGCAACTCTGAACGGCGCAATCAATCTGAGTATTCTCGATGGATGGTGGGACGAAGCCTACGAGATAAACACAGGGTGGGCAATCGGACGCGGCGAAGATTATAATGATGAAAATTATCAGGACGATGTTGAATCCAATGCTCTATACGATCTGCTTGAAAAAGAAATTATTCCGCTTTTTTATCAACGCAGTGCCGACGACCTACCCCGGGCATGGATTAGCCGCATGAAAACGGCGATGCGTGCGATTTGTCCACGGTTCAATACAAACCGGATGGTTCGTGAATATACCGAAAAGTCTTATCTCCCCGCATACAATCGTTATATCCACTTTCGAAGCGACGAAATGCAGCGGGCAAAGGAACTCGCAGCATGGAAAGCAACACTACGTGATCAATGGTCGAGTATTAAAATCTTAAATGTTAAAGCCCAGACAGTCCGACGGATGTCAGAACAGGATGAACGTATCGAGACTCTGGCAGCTGGAGCACGTTATAGGCGATCCCCTGAAAGTCGGCGATCCATTGCAGGTAACCGCAACGCTCGATCTAGGAAAATTGACGTCTGCAGATGTCACAGTTGAGTTATATCAGGGCGTCCTCGATGCCAATGAATCTATCTCCGAGCCTCAGATTATTCCAATGAAACCCACCGAGAGCAAACGCGGCGGCGTTGTTGAATTCACCACCACACTCAGTAGTGAAAAAAGTGGCCGGCATGGTTATACAGTACGCGTCCTCCCACGGCATAGTGAACTCGATCAACCTCTACGCCATGGGTTGATTTTATGGGCCTAGTGTCGAGCATCAGTCGAGACATTAAATTGAACGGCCCTTAACACTCTTTGATCTCGGTGAAATTCTGCAGTCTACTAAATCGTGCGATTTTATGACCGCTACGATTCTAGAAGTGTATATTGATAGTTCCGGTATTTTCTTTTCTTCAAAGAAAAAACAGATGTACCAATGAATGCGCTATGGAATATATATAATCCATCCGGGAAAAAGCGTATTATTGTTACCAGAAATCTCCCCGGTGAGGAATGGAAAAAAGTATTTGCTGAAGCTGATTGTTGTGTGGAAATTTATTGTGGAAGCGATACTCTGCCGGCCGGGGAACTCTTCGCAGCAATCGGGAACCGCTGCGATGGTATCCTCGGACAATTGTTCGATCAGTGTTCCGATGCTTTATTTGATGCATTGGCAAAATCAGGAGGGAAGGTTTATAGTAATTATGCCGTAGGCTTTAATAATATCGATATGGCAGCAGCAACGCTGCACGGCATCGCAATCGGAAATACACCGGGGGTCCCTTACGGAAACTACCGCAGAGCTGGCAGTTTCACTGACATTTGCCGCAGCACGGAGAATTGTCGAAGGAGACTCATACATGCGTGAAGGAAAATTTACCGGCTGGTTGCCTGATCTTCTCCTCGGTGAGCTTCTCTGGCGGAAAACTCTGGGTATCATCGGTGCTGGACGGATTGGTACTTCATATGCCCGCATGATGGTCGAAGGACATAAAATGAACCTTGTGTATTACGACAATCATCAGAATGCAGCTTTTGAAATTTATCTCACACGGTACGCTGCATTTTTGCACGATCAGGGAGAAGACCCGATCCGTTGGAAACGTTCATCATCGATCGACGAACTTCTCCGTAAATCAGATCTTGTAAGTCTTCATGTGCCGCTGACACCGTCGACGCGGCATATGATCGATCAATCCAGGCTTCTAATGATGAAGGACAATGCAATTCTTGTGAATACAAGCCGCGGACCGGTCATCGATGAAAAAGCTCTGGTGGATCACTGTCGGGCTCATCCGCATTTCCGTGCCGGACTCGATGTGTACGAAGAAGAACCTGTTCTTGCTTCTGGATTAAGTCAGCTCGAAAACGTTATCCTGATGCCTCATGTAGGTTCTGGAACACTCTGGACACGGAAGAACATGGCCCTTCTCGCAGCGTTGAATATTATTGGAATTCTAAAGGGTTATCCTGTCTGGCATCATGTTGATATGAATCCTTTCCTTGGCATTAATCCGCCGGAAGCAGTTCCAAGCATTTTGAATGCAAGGGAACTGGGGTTACCGGTGTTTCAAGGATAAATATTGCTTTTCGCTTTCTGAAATTGTATTATTTCAGTATACCTTCTTATTTAAGGAGACCGTTCAATGATAGCACTTATCTCACTCATTATTCTTTTTTTGATCATCTCAGTACTCCTATGGGCGATCATTAAATTCAATCAGTTAGTCACACTCCGGAATCAAACCACAAACGGCTGGAAGCAGATTGATGTCCAGCTCAAACGCCGCCATGACTTAATTCCGAATCTAGTGAACACGGTGAAGGGACAGATGGAATTTGAGCAGGAAACGCTTCAGCGTGTCATTGCCGCTCGGAATTCCGCCGTCAGCGCACAGGGAATAGCGGATTCTGCTTTGAAGGAAAATGTATTGACCGGTGCCCTTTCGAAACTCTTTGCACTCGTCGAAAATTATCCGACATTGAAATCGAACGAGAACGTTCTCCAGCTTCAGGAAGAGCTGACCAGCACCGAGAATAAAATCTCCTTTGCCCGGCAATTTTATAATGATATTGCTACGAAATTCAATATAATGCAGCAGGTTTTTCCGGGGAATATCATCGCATCAATGTTTGGCTTCAGGACGTTGGAGTTGTTTGAAGTCACCGAAGCTGCAGAACGTGAAGCACCTACAGTGAATCTGTCATTGAAGAAATAAATGAGTCCATCAAATCTTTCACGCAATCTCTACGAACAGCAGACTCACAACAAGCGGATGACTGTTGTTGTAATGCTGCTGTTCGGACTCTTTCTCGTTTTTCTTGGATTCGGTTTCGATCTATACATTACCGGAACTCTTGACACTTACTCTCATCGATATCCATCGCAACATTTTACACGATATTATGATGTCGATGAGGATTCCGAATCCTCGTTTCCAATTCCGATCGGCACATCGATAGCAATCATCATCGGCGTAGTGATGGCATTCTGGAGCATGAGCGGCGGGGCGCGCGCAATCCTTGCTTCAACCGGTGCGGTGCCTGCCTCACCGGGAAAACCTGCAGAGAAGCAGTTAATCAATGTCGTTGAAGAGATGAGAATTGCTTCAGGTCTTCCACAGCCTGGGGTTTATATTGTTCCCGATCCCGATCCGAATGCTTTTGCGACGGGAACGCGTCCTGATAATTCATATATTGCAGTGACTCAGGGCTTGCTCGACAAGTTAAATCGCGATGAACTCCAGGGTGTTGTTGCACATGAAATGAGTCACATCCGGAATTACGATGTGCGCCTCATGACAATTATTGCGGCGTTCGTAGGCTCGATCATTCTAATCTCCAACTGGGCAAGACTCAGTATGCGGTTCGGCGGTAGACGACGAGACTCGTCGCGTTCGGACAGTGAACCGTTCGGTGCTATCCTTTTTGTCATCTGGATTATCGGAGTCCTTCTCGCTCCGCTCCTCGCCCAATTAATGGCAATGGCTGTATCGCGTAAACGGGAGTATCTTGCCGACGCTTCTGCTGCAGAATTAACACGAAATCCCCTTGGTCTGGCAGAAGCTCTGAAAAAAATCGATAGGGCGGTTGAACCGACAACATCGATCAAAAAAGGAACGGCACATTTATGCATCGCAGATCCACATGAAAGGAAAATCAACGAGAAGGAAGGATTCTTTGCCGAAATATTCGGCACTCACCCTCCGATAAGAAAACGAATAATGCTTTTACAGGCAATGGCATATCAGAGATCACCAGAGACTCATGCAGCCCTATGAGTATCACAGAAACCTGTACGAGCAGCAGCGTCATAACCAGCGGATGACGCTGTTCCTGATTGTTTCATTTATGGTACTGATGACCTTGATGGGGTTCGTTTTTGATTCAGTATTAAATTCCCATTTTACATTTCGTGTTGCCTCACTGCCGGTCATCATAATGATTGTCGGATCGAGTCTCTTCAGATTAAGGCGCCGGATGAGGATGGGATTTACGTCATCTGTGGATGACGATGAGTCGGATATTCTCGAACCGGGTCGAATGATGATGTTCTTCATCCGTTTCCTTATTGTCTTTGCCTTTATTGCATATCTCGGGTGGGAACAATATTACCAGTATCTTTTTCATCGTCCGCCTCTTCCACAATTTCAATTGCATGGGATTTTTCCATTAGGGACAATATTCGCCGGTGTCATTGGAATCGTCTGTGCGGCAACATCTCTTCACTGGGGTTCACACTCGATTCTCTGGGCTCTCCACGCCGTTCCGGTAGATGAATCCGATCCCGAATGCAAAGAATTTCTCGATGTCGTCGATGAAATGCGCATCGCAGCAGGAATTCCCTATCCCGAACTCCAGATTTTGAACGACAAGGATCCAAATGCTTTTGCAATGGGGAGAGACCCGGAAAATTCATGCATTGTAGTGACAAAAGGTCTGTTAACGGCATTGAACAGGGAAGAGCTTCAGGGTGTGATCGCGCATGAGATGAGCCATATCCGTAACTACGATATTCGTTTACGGACTGCCTACCTTGCACTTTTCGGTTCGGTTGTGCTTCTTTCCGATTGGTCGCGAAAAGGCTTATTCTTTGGTCAGTACGGTTTACACAACGTTGTACAGGTCAAGGGGGTTTTTAAAATAATCTTTATCACCACATGGCTCATCACGGTACTTTTCGCACCGCTTATCGCGTGGCTTCTTGCAATGGCCATATCGCGTAACCGCGAATATCTTGCCGACGCATCCGCAGTCGAGCTAACGCGAAATCCCAGCGGATTGATCCGTGCACTCGAAAAAATCGAGAATGCTTCGGCACCTACGGTCTCCTGCAAGAGGGGCGTTGCAGCATTTTGTATTATCGACCCGTTGGGAAAAAGAGTTAACGAAAAAGAGGGCTTTTTTGCCGATCTCTTTGCAACTCACCCGCCATTAAGAAAACGTATCATGGTCTTGAAAGCATTGGCCTACCAGGGACATTAAATTTCATAACACCAGAATCACATTAAAGAGTCATCGTTTCCATCGCAACGATCGAATTAATCTGCGAAGAAGTATGAACGCACTCAGAAATATGACTGCACCGGCGATGATCCACCCAATCGCGTGTACCAATCATTACATTGTATCCAAGCGACACAAGCTTTGAGGCAATTGTTTGTCCAACAATACCTGTTCCAAGAATACCGACTTTTTCTGCCATTGGAAATTATCCCCCAAAAAAATAATTATTAGTCACGAGTAATTAACATCTTTCCAGAGTTCTTTGTTCCGGTATCCTCTTGTGTTTTTACTTGAAATTCGAGCGTGAATGGCGTACCTTATAAAACATAATTTTTCAAAAAATCCGATTTATGCAGCTTTATTACCAATCATATGGTTCCGGACACCCTCTAATCATACTCCACGGTCTTCTCGGTTCATCGGATAACTGGCATACGATGGGGAAGCAATTCGGGGAATCATTTCACACATTTGCTCTCGACGCACGCAATCATGGCCGTTCTCCGCACAGTACTGAGTTTAATTACCGGGTCCTGGCTGATGATGTTAGAGATTTCATGGAGCAACAAAAATTATCTTCGGCGTTTCTTCTGGGACATTCAATGGGTGGAAAAACGGCAATACAGTTTGCTCTGACTTTCTCTGATCGTGTCGATAAACTTATTGTTGTTGATATTGCGCCGCAGGCATACGCCGCAAATTACAGTCCTGATCTTTTGGCTCTTGCATCGCTGGATCTTACTTCATTTACTAATAGGAAGGAGATCGATGCGTTACTAATAAAAAATATTCCGGAATTCGCGATCCGTCAGTTTCTAATGAAGAATCTAATGCGGGATAAGGAAGGAAAGTTCAAGTGGAAAATGAATCTCGATATAATCCGGAAAAACTATGCCGAGATCAACGCCGGACTCGAGACCAAAGAGAAATTCGGAAAACCGACACTCTTTATCAAAGGGGGGCTTTCAAACTACATCACGCAAAAAGACATGCCAATGATAAAAAAGCTTTTTCCCAAATCGACTATCGCAACAATTGCCGGTGCCGGTCATTGGGTTCACGCTGAAGCACCCGGAGAATTTGCACGAATTGTGATTAAATTTCTCCAAGAATGACACTATGCATAACTCGTTCTTATTCTATCCAATTCTTTTTCTTGCAGGACTCTTTGCAGGACTGGTCGATTCGATTGCCGGTGGGGGCGGATTGATTACCCTGCCGGTTCTTCTCGGCCTCGGTTTTCCACCGCAAGTTGCCCTTGCAACAAATAAATTTCAAGCAAGTTTTGGCAGTTTCACCGCGTCGTATTATTACGTACGCGGTAATGTTGTATCGCTGCATGATGCATTCCCGGGGATTCTTTTCACATTAATTGGTGCCGCACTTGGAACATGGGTAATCCAGCAAATCGACAACCGTGTTCTTGCCAGTGCTATCCCCGTCGCACTGCTCGTCATCGCCGTCTATATGCTCTTCACTCCATCGGTCGGGCGGATCGAGAGCCGGGCAAAAATTTCACCTATCATGTTTTATGCTGTTACAGGGTCAGCACTTGGGTTTTATGATGGCTTTTTTGGCCCCGGTGTTGGATCTTTCTGGGCTATAGCATTAGTGACAGGACTAGGATTCGACCTGACCCGTGCTACGGGCTATACGAAAGTGATGAATTTTACCAGTAATATTGTTTCATTTTTTATATTTCTCGCAGGCGGATTGGTTTGGTTTACTGCAGGAATCGCCATGGCGGTCGGACAAATTCTCGGGGCACGGATCGGAGCAGGATTGGTTATACAAAAAGGTGTCCGCTTCATCAGGCCGGTATTCATTACAATGGTGATTCTAACAACGATAAAATTATTGTACGACAGATTTTTTTAAACAATCGGGAATATTCAAATGCCCGATATATTAAGGAGTATAATATGAAATATTTATATTTTTTATGCTTTATGGTATTATTATGTACATCGGTTTTTGCGCAGCAAAAACCTTTTACCATTATCGATCTTTATAAGATCAAACAGATACGAGACCCTCAATTTTCACCCGACGGAAAGCACATTGTATTTGTTGTCACGGTATCAAATGTTGAAGAGGGAAAAACCAACTCGGACATCTATATTATTGATACCGATGGGAAAGATCTTCGGAGACTTACAAATAACCCGGCTGACGATGAACATCCGCGATGGTCGAGGGATGGTAAGTCCATTCTTTTTCTCTCCGATAGAAAAGACGGTACTCAGGTGTGGCTTCTTCCAATCGACGGGGGAGAGCCGACACAACTGACTACTATTTCCACTAATGTCTCAGATCCCATCTGGACACCCGACGGAAAAGGCATAATCCTTTCATCCGATGTTTATCTCGAGTGCGGAGCCGATGACGCTTCTAACAAGAAGATCGCCGATGCTATCGCGAAAGGCCCAATCAAGGCTCATATGGCCGATCGGCTGTTATACCGGCATTGGACCTCATGGAAAGATGGAAAGAGAACCCATACGTTTCTATATGATATCCAAACGAAAACCACAACGGATTTGACACCAGGCGATTTCGATGCACCAGCATTTTCGCTCGATGGCGGACCCGGCTATGGCATATCACCCGACGGTAAAGAAGTATGTTTCGTCTCAAATCACGACAAGAATGAAGTAGAAACAACAAATAAAGACCTTTTTGTCGTTCCTATCGGAGAATCTGAAGCAATAAATATCACAAAAAGAAATCTGGCATACGACGGTGATCCGACATACTCTCCCGACGGGCGATATATCGCATATCGCACCCAGGCAATTCCCAACTATGAATCTGATCGACTCCGGCTTGCACTATATGATCGAAAAACCGGAACGCGGACAATACTGACAGATGCCTTTGACAACTGGATCGACGAATTCCATTGGGCTCCCGATTCTCGGAGCGTTCTTTTTACTGCCGAGATGAAGGGTCACATCCCTCTTTATTCTATAGATATTGCCTCACAACAGATATCGCAAGTCATCGACCTTAAATCAATAGATGCCTTTTCAATTTCACCGGACGGTCGTTGGATTGTTGCCGCACGTCGGTCTGTTGGAGAACCGGTTGAACTCTGGAGGTTTACAGCTAGGGGTGAGCGATCGCAGAGGCTGACATATTTCAATAAGCCAGTCGAAGACTCGGTTGATATCCGTCCGGCAGAGGAACTCTGGATTCCGTCGCCTACGGGAAAGAAAATCCATACATTTATCGTCAAGCCACATAATTTTGATCCTGCAAAAAAATATCCGCTCATTCTGAATATTCACGGCGAACCGCAGCAGCAGTGGGTCGATGAATTCCGTGGTGACTGGCAGGTATATCCGGGGGCGGGCTATATCGTTGCATTTCCCAATCCTCACGGATCAACGGGCTACGGACAGGAATTCACGGCCGCAATATCGAGAGATTGGGGCGGTAAAACGTTTGAAGATATTATGGCTGTAACAGATTCCCTTGCAAAGATCTCATATATCGACAGCAGTCGTATGGGCGCGATGGGCTGGTCTTTCGGCGGCTATATGATGATGTGGCTTGAAGGACATACCGACAGATTTAAAGCAATCGTTTCAATGATGGGTGTGTACGATTTGACCGCAATGTATGGTGCAACCGAAGAGCTCTGGTTTCCAGAATGGGATCTGGCCGGTACACCGTGGGAATCGGACCTCTATCAAAAGTGGTCGCCAAATAATTTCGTGAGGAATTTTAAAACTCCCTGCCTGGTCATCACCGGTGAACTTGATTATCGGGTTCCCTATACACAAAGTCTGGAATTTTTCACCGACCTACAAGAAATGAATGTTCCCTCACGATTAATCGTATTCCCGAACGATGGACACTGGCCCAGTAATGTAAAATCGATGCCGCTGTATTACAACGCCCACCTAGACTGGTTCCATAAATACCTGGGAGGCGACCCGGCACCTTATGACATGGTAAAGATGATAAGAAATCAGATATTCGAAAAAAAATGAAGTACACAGTATGATAGGCAATAAAAAGGCTTTTATTAAAGTTCTTATAAAATAATGATATCTTAAGAGCATCGAACACTTTTCATAGTAAGTCGGAATAACGGACGATTGCTGCCGTGCATAGTATGCTTGCTAATAAGTTCTCTATTGACAATCATCTTCAATTTCGGGATGATCCTGCCGGTTTTACACGGGCAATGCTCGTACACGATTCCGGTACGAGTACGGAGCTGTTTCTCTATGGGGCTCATATTACATCCTGGAAGACACCCGAAAGTGGCGAACGACTCTTCGTGAGCAGGGAAGTGATTATAGAAAAAGATATCCCGATACGTGGCGGAATCCCCCTTATTTTCCCTCAATTCGGTCCGGACGACTGGTTAAACACGGATTTGCACGTATTCATTTTTGGGATGTTGTGGAAAGTGGAATTTCTGACCGGAACGAGGTTTTTATAAAACTCCGCCTGGGGAGTATTCCGGAAATTTTTGCCATATGGCCGCATCAATTTGTCGTTGAATTCACCATCTCACTTGGTGAATCGCTGACGACAAGTCTCCGGGTACTGAACGAAGCAGAAACACCATTCTCTTTTACATCAGCGCTGCATACATATTTTGCCGTCGAAGATGTGCGTGAGTGCTGTGTTGAAGGATTGTATGGCTGTGAATATATTGATACTATTCATAAATCTCGTCGGGATATTGATGCTGACCGCCAGCTTCGTATTTTTGAAATGATCGATCGTATTTATCTGAACACCCCCCGCGTTCTAATGCTCCACGATTTAAAGAATAAGCGCCGCATCACCATAAAAAAAGTAGGATTTAAAGATGCTGTTGTTTGGAATCCATGGGATGAAGGGGCTCAGCTGATTAATGATCTGGGAGACAATGAATATTTATCCATGGTCTGTGTCGAGGCTACGCATTACGAACCCGCAATAACGCTTGCTGCGGGGGAATTCTGGGTGGGAGTTCAGGTACTGCACTGCAATCAGGAATAAAGACACTTATACCAATCCAATAGTTTTCAATTCCGCTCGAAGTCCTTCAACGGTAGAAAATCTGTACAGACGAAATCCTATTTTCCCTGCACCGGCAAGATTTACGTCGGTATCATCGACAAATAGCATCTGCGCCGGGTCGCTTTCAAGGTCATTGATAATATATTGATAGAATTCGGGCTCGGGCTTTACAGCACCGATCTGAAAAGAGAGGTAATGATGTGGAAGAAACCGGAGAGCGGGAACAGCTCTACGGCAATACTCATAGTGCAGATCGTTCGTATTACTTGCAAGCGCCACGTGCGCCGATTGTGCCACGCGTCGAATCAGCTCATCCATTCCTTCAATCGGCCGTCCGATGATCGAGAGAAAGGCTGCCCGGATCGTCTCGTGTGAATATTTTTTACGGAATAGATCGTACAGAAGTCCTAAAACCTGATCGGTAAGAAGTTCCCCACGCTCATACCTGTTGATATAATCACGGACACTTTTTTCGTACCGTGTGATTTCTCCTAACCCTTCTCCACCAAGCGATTTTGCCATCATTTCGGGTTGGATTCGTACCAGAACATTCCCCAGATCGAAAAGGACGGTACGAATTCTTCCCCGTTTATTTGGATTGTGTGTATATGACAAGTAATCCCCGATTGCACTAAACGTTTATAAAACCGAAATTTTTGTACATCACATGCCACACAAGTATACTTCAAGAAAATGGAAATTGCAATAGAAAAAAATTAGCTCTTTCCTTTCTTTATCGTATTGATTTTACACGGAACATAAAGCGGGCAAAATGAAACAAGACCTGTCATGACGAACACTATAGCGATTATCCCAAGAATCAATGCAGTTGTTCCCGAAAAAACGCCTGTAATATAAAGCGCACCGATAAAGAGTGCCGCGTATATACGGATAATCCGGTCTGTTGTACCCATATTTTTCATGTTTTTTCTCCTTGTATAATTATGCTGTGCTTATTTTGATTTAATATTTGGATGCAAAATATTGACAAAGGATTCATTTTCTTCTGGAACTTCAAACCTTTTATATTCCCGGAACATTGACAATAACGCTGAAACGGATATTTTAGCGGTTTTTATATTACAATGAAATCTTTTCTGAAATATGAGATTCTCGATTTTTCACTACATTCTTCATAGAAACTATTTCTAAAATACCGTTAAAATGGGTATTTTTACGGCACTTCTTACAAATTGCCTTCCTTGTGATTCAAGTTACACACAATATTTTCCGATAATTCTATAAGATGAGTATTTACCCATTCTCTATTATGAAGCAAGAGAAGATCGAATAAAAATTAAATGCCACAAATGAATAATTCATTGACACCCATATAACATCGGAAACGTTTATGAGAGACGCAGGTACACAGTATCTCAATTTGGACACGCGCTATCATGTCGGGATCAGATCTTTCGACGAGCAACATTACCATATTCTTGTAGTAATTGATAAGCTCTTCGATGCCATCGATAATAAAAAAGAGCAAATTGTTATCAGCCCAATTCTTGAAGATTTCATCACTCAGATAAAAAACCATTTCACATGCGAAGAAAACCTTATGAGTAGTATCGACTACCCGGCTTTCTCTGCCCATAAGATCATGCATGATACATTTATGCGTAAAATATTACTTTATCGCCGGGATCATCTGGAGGGAAATATTTCTTTTGCATCAGAGAGGGTTGCATTTTTTAGAAGGTGGTTTAAAAATCATATCCTCGAAACAGATAAGCTTTACATATCTTTTTTCAACGATCATAATATCAATTAAGTACTTCTTGCACGTTCCGTAACGGAAGCGTCCTACTCACCAGCTTATTCGGACAATTCTCGGTCGATCCCCGGAAATTAGCTTTCAAAAAACCTTCTCCTAGCCAATGTGTTTCCAATACCAAATTTGGATTTAATTCATATGTGAGGGGCACGTGGGCAAAGAGCGGTGATATAATGTTCCAGCAGAAGCGTAAAAAAATCTTTTACACCTTAGAGGATGGGGTTTTTTATTTTAAGAAGAACTCTTCGCGATAGCTATTGATTTTATCTCGCATATTGAGTGCCTCGTTACGCGCTGCTTCCGGGAAATCATCTCTTATGGATGCATAAATAATCGAACGGCTTGCATTGATGATGGCCATGCTTCCTTGTTTATCGCAGCCGTACCTGATGACCGTACGCAGATCGCCTCCTTGTATCCCGACACCGGGAATCAGCAGCGGCATCTCGGGAACCGTACGACGAATGCGCCTGAGATCGGTGGGATGAGTGGCCCCGACAACGAGTCCGATGTTCCCTTTCACATTCCATTTCTTTGCCTTTGCGGCAATATGCATATATATGGGCTTTGTTCCTGCTTTGAGATACTGAAAGTCTTTTGAACCGGAATTCGATGTGAGAGCAAGGATAAATGCTCCATGATCGTCACAGGCTATAAATGGATCCACACAATCTTTTCCCATATAGGCATTGACAGTAGTCGCATCAAACTTGAAGTCGTCCATCATTACATGCGCATATCGCTCGGCTGAATTACCGATGTCGCCCCGTTTTGCATCTCCTATAGTAATGATTTCACCGGGAATCACGCCGAGTGTTTCATGTATGGTTTTCCATCCCAGCTCACCGAGCGACTCATAAAACGCAAGATTGATTTTATATGCACAGACGAGGTCTTTTGTGGCCTCTATGATACGGCGATTAAATTCTAGGACGGGGTTGGCCGCCCGAAGGACAGATTGTGGAAGTTTTGCCGCATCTGTATCGAGTCCGACACAGAGAAGAGAATTATTAGCTGCAAAGATATTCTTGAGTTTTGCTATGAAGGTCATGGGAATTGATTTCCGTTTGTTGGTATAATCTAAGAGATTTCGCAGGAAAGTCAACGAAAGAAAAAAACTTGCCCCGATGAGGTAAATTCTTTATGTTACAGTATGGATATACTTATTATTCTATTTGTCATTGTTCTTCTTTTTCTCATCGCAACAGTGATTATCCTGTCGATGATCGGGCCCATTATACTTCTCCGGCCCCGCCGGCGCACCGCACAATTTTATCAGCCAAGAACAGGTCTTGTTTCACCAGATCAAATCCCCATTCCTTTTGCAAAATTAAGCATTACAACACAAGATGGCATTACACTTGCCGGCTGGCTTCTAAAAGCACTGACAGAACGCAGGGGAACAATCATCTATCTTCATGGTGTCGGTGATTGTAAAGAATCGGGGTTACCTCTCGCAAAGGTTTTTTGCCGGAACGGATATGATACAGTATTGCTCGATTTACGGGCACACGGTCTCAGCGGCGGAGAATTTTGCACATATGGCTATCATGAAAAACATGATATTTGTCAACTTATCAACCTTCTTGAACAACAGGAAGGTGGAACCGGTCCGCTTATTCTATTTGGCACATCTATGGGTGCTGCCATTGCAATACAAACAGCTGCCATTGAGCAGCGTATTCATATGGTAATTGCAGAAGGTTGCTTTACAGACCTCCGCACAATTTCAGTCGACTATCAAACGCGAATCGTAAAACTGCCCTGGCATTTTGTCCGAAACCTCGTGATGCATCGTGCTGAGAGAATTGCACATTTCAAGCATCGCGAAGTCTCACCACTTATTGCCGTTGAAAAAATCTCCGTTCCCGTCTTGTTTATCCACGGTAAAATGGACCCATACGTGAAATACGAATACTCGAAACTCCTCTATTCCCGTGCCCATGAGCCAAAAAAAATCTATTTAATCGATGAAGCGCGTCATGTAGATGTCTGGGAGGTGGCTGGAAAGGAGTATGAGGCTACGATATTCGATTTTCTTAATCAGCATATCAAACCATAAATTCACATCCAATTCCGTATGTCGAAGGCGTCTATCAGAGTTTAAACAATCATCTTAAAATTCATTTTCTAAAAAGACTTTACGCTTTTATTCCCAGGGACATCTTATAATTAGAATATTTTTTTGCCGAGTGCAAGAAATTTGTAACCGGTTGTTCCATTCCCCTGACAATATAACGAAAGGGTACGATCTTTCTCTGCGGTGAAAACTCGGGAGGCTATCACCGTTAGAAGTAAGCGGCTCTTCTTCATTTCAGCCCCAAAAGGCCTGTGTGCGGCGTACAGGTATTGTGCGCCGCACTATTGTATTATTTTTTGGGATACCCAACTGTTTGAGCGACGATGATTTTTTGGTCCGGACGTAACTTCATTTCCTTCGCCAGTTCATCTCTGGGTACCATTCCTCTAACCACAACTCCGAGTCCCTCAGAAGCACAAAATAGATATACATTTTCTGCAATAAATCCGGCATCAATTGCAGAATAGAAATTTTTATCTGCGTCCGATGCTCCTTCGAGTTTCGAAAGATCTGCCACATAGACAAGATTTACCGGAGCGGTAGCCACAAAAGGCTGACTTCCGGTGGATCCCCGAATATCTTTTTTAGATAATTTCTTCAGAGCGTGTGCTTTTGCATCAAAAAGAAAAAAACCGTCTGCTGTTGTGACATAGATATTGATCTCCTGCCAGTTCCGGGCCGATGGAGCTGTGCGTTTCTGATCATCAGGCCGATTGATTCCAAAACCTGCCCAGAGTAGATTTGAGAGAATTTGGAGTGGAAGTTTTTCAGTCGAGAATTCACGTATCGATTTTCTCTCTTTTAAGACTCTCATAAGCGGTTTCCCGCCGTCTGTCTGGGGTTTAGGCAGAGGGATAGTGCTTTCTTCCTGACCAAATGCTAAAAATGGGATAAGGAAAAAAATAAAAAAACATGAGCGTCGGTTCATTGTTCTCTCCAGAATAATTGTCACTCGAGAAAATATTCGATTGAATATACCCATGGGCCCTTCAATAAGCAAATTCAGCGGCATGGAGAATAACCGTAGAGGACGTAACGAATCAACAGAGGCGACAGAGTTCAGGCTTTGAAGTATCGTAATCGCAGCGAGTTAGATACAACACTCACGGAGCTGAATGCCATTGCGGCTGCCGCAACCATAGGATTGAGCATGCCGAGCGCTGCAAGCGGCAGGCCGATAACGTTATAGATAAATGCCCAGAACAGATTCTGCTTGATTATGGACATTGTCTGCTTAGATAGTCTTATCGCTGCTACGACTCCCTGAAGATCGCCTTTCAAAATTGTTACATCTGAAGCCTCCATTGCAACATCTGTTCCTGTTCCGACAGCGATACCGATATCGGCCTGGGCGAGTGCCGGTGCATCGTTGATTCCATCGCCAACCATCGCAACAATTTTTCCATGAGACTGAAGTGTTTTAATTTGTTCTGCCTTGGCATCCGGCAAGACTTCGGCAAGAACACCATCGACGCCAACCTGATCCGCTATAGCATTTGCAGTACGTTTATTGTCGCCGGTGAGCATAATGACTGTAAGCCCGAGCTCTTTTAATCTCATTATTGCATCCAGCGATGTAGGTTTGATTTTATCGGCAACAGCAATAATCCCGGCAAGATGTCCGTCCACAGCAACACAGAGCACAGTTTTTCCTTCGCTTGAAAGGCGTTCGAGAATATTGTGATGATCGATTTTTATAGACCAATTATTCATGAATGTCGGATTTCCAACAGCAACGCTTTTACCGGCAACGACGGCTGTAACGCCCTGGCCTGTAATGGAGAAGAACGATTCCGGTTCCAGAAGCGCAATTTTATTATTATGTGCATGGTTGACAATCGATTCACCAAGCGGATGTTCAGAACGCTGTTCTACCGACGCTGCCAGCCGGAGAAGATCATTCGATGTAAAATTATCAAATGCAATACAATCGGTTACCTCGGGCGTACCTTTTGTGATTGTACCTGTTTTATCCAATACGACAGTCGTTACCTTGTATGCAATTTCAAGGCTCTCACCACCTTTGATCAATACACCATGCTCGGCACCATTCCCGGTCCCGACTATGATTGCCGTCGGTGTGGCAAGTCCGAGAGCACATGGACATGCAATAATCAATACCGCAACAAAATTGATCAGTGCCGTTGTGATCGATGGCGGCGGACCGAAAAAGAACCAGCCGATGAATGCGAGGACTGCAATTCCTATCACTGTGGGAACAAATACCGCGGCAATTTTGTCGGCAAGTCTCTGGATAGGAGCTTTCGATCCCTGGGCTTCCTCAACCAGCTTCACAATATGGGCGAGCATTGTATCCTTGCCGATTTTCATCGCTTTGAATTTAAAGCTCCCCGTTTTATTGATCGTGGCACCAATGACAGTCGAGCCGACTGTTTTTTCAACAGGTAGACTCTCGCCGGTAATCATCGATTCATCAACTGAGGAATAACCTTCGATAATCTCTCCATCAACGGGAATTTTTTCTCCCGGGCGGACTATGACAATGTCCTCGATATTAACATTCTCGACCGGGATATCAAAAATACTTCCGCCCCGGAGAACCCGTGCTGTCTTGGCACGAAGTCCCATTAACGTTCTTATTGCCTCTGACGTTCCTGCTTTTTGCACGTGCTTCGAGAAGTCTACCGAGCAGAACGAGCGTGATAATAACGGCTGTAGTGTCGAAATATACATCGGCATTTTGTCCTGCCATGCCCAGCAGCCGAGGCCAGAATGTTGCTATTGTACTGTAAATAAACGCTGTCGATGTCCCAACTGCAACAAGAGTATTCATATCGGCAGTAAAGTGCTTCAGAGTTTTATAAAAACCAATAAAAAACCGCCGTCCGCTCCAGAGTAATACCGGCGCCGTGAGAAGAAACAGTACAGGATTCATAATATTATGAGGGACCAGAGATATGACAAACGCTGAAACACCCGGCACCCACTCGTTCATACCGAACATACTGATACACACTATGGGAATCGACAGCAGAAGTGCAATAACAAATTCGCGGCGCAGTTTTTTATATGCAACTTTACGAAGAGATCGTTCGCAATCTTCAGGCTCTTTAGCGGCGTCATCGACCACAAGTGTATAACCGGCATCATCAACTGCCTGCTGGAGTTGTGCCAGTGAAGTCTGTGAGGGAATGAATATGACAGTGGTTGTCTCCGTCGCAAGGTTGACTGTCGCATCAAGGACACCCTGAACCGAACGGAGAGATTTTTCGACTTTCGTGACACAGCTTGCGCAGGTCATACCCCGGATAGGAAGTAGGGTTTTTTGTACGATAACCTCATAGCCTAGATCGCGGATTGCAGCAACGAAATCATCAGCCGAAACTCTGGCCGGATCAAATATAATAGAGGCTCTTTCGGTAGCGAGATTGACGCTTGCCTGAGAAACGCCTTCAATTTTTAATAGACCGGTTTGGATACGCTGAACACAGCTTGCGCAGGTCATTCCCTGTATCGGAATATCCACCCGGGATATGGATGACAATGTAGGCATAGAAATCAAACCGGTTGATATCCTGCTGCTCGGATCGCATCGTCTATTTGATTTCTCGATATTGTTGTTTCATCATAACCGACTACCGCTTTACCGATCTGAACATCGAACAGGGTTACACCGTTCATTTTCCGCAATTCACCTTTTACAGCCATGATACAATGACCGCATGACATTCCATTTATTATAATTTCTTGTTTTACCATAAATGTATTTTCCAAAAAGTCTTCATAATAATACCACTTTCCCCTATAATAAGGCAAAAAAGCGCATATAAGTTCCCACTGCACTCTCACTTGCTGAAATTAACGGCCTGTCAGATTTTTTAACATTTCACAGCCATTGGTATATCCCAGATCGCACGCACGTTGAAGGTCTTCGATAGCTCCGGCTGTATCTCCTTTCCTATTTCTTGCATATGCGCGTAAATAATAACCGACACCCTTTGTGGGATTCAATTGAATAAGTTTGCGGGCACATTCAATCGCATCGTCATAATTATGCTTCTGAATATTGATCTTACACATGATATCATAAGCATCGGCAAAATCATGATCCTGATAAATAGCACTCTTCATATCCTCGGCTGCCTCATTGATTCTCCCCAGTTTATAATAGCAGTAGCCACGGTTATAATAGTCCTGGGCGGACGGAACACCGGTTTTAATTGCACGGTCAAATTCCATCAATGCACTCTCATAATCCCCTCTATTGGATAGCTCAACACCAACATGCGTGAGGGCTCTGGATTTAGTTTCCGGATCGCTTCCACCGTATTGCCGAAGGAGATCGGCTATTTTTTTATATCCATATTTATTGGCATAATACAGAGGCGTCATTCCATCATACATCGCATTTACATTTGCTCCATGGTCGAGCAGCATTTTTATAATATCGTAAACTCCTTTATAAGCAGCAGCATGGAGAGCGGTATATCCATCATTTGTTCTGGCATTAACGTTTGCCCCGCGTTCCAGAAGAAGTATTACAAAAGGTGTGTGTCCGTCATTTACCGCTGTCATTAATGGTGTGAATCCAGATATATTTTTTATCTCCATATCTGCTCCATGGTTCAATAATAATTCTGCCACGGCCGCATCATTGTGCCATACTTGCCAGGCAGCCTGAGACAGCGATGTCCAGCCATAATCACTTCGTGCATTCACATCGGCGCCATGCGTCAGAAGAAATTCGACGATGCCAAGACGTTTTTTTTCTGCAGCAACGTGAAGCGGTGTAAATCCGTATACCCCTTCCTGAATATTAACGTTTGCTCCTTTTCGCACAAGCACCTCAACAGAACCGTATTTGCCAAGTTTTGCAGCTTCATATAGCGGCGTACGTCCTTTTGTATTCCGTACATCGACATCGACTCCACCAAACCTTAGAAGGGCATTGACTTTATCGGTATCTCCGTCTGCCGCAGCGAAATGAAGCTCCGTCCAGCCCTGTCTATCCGTTCCATCATCCACCTGGTATCCAACCTTCTCATTAAGAATACCCTGCAAATCGTATTGAATAGCCGGACCTGCTTTTTTAATATTTAATGATACCCGGTCGAGTGCAGCATTGATCGCCGCGCCTAACGCTTCGCTGAGAAGCCGGTAGTACCATTGTCCTGCAGGTGAAATACAGAATGTCAAAAACTGTTGAATTTCCTGATCACTGAGCGTTCGATATGTATATATATAATCTGCACTTATGAATTTCTTGTTTGCCGATTGAAATTTCTGCTGTTCCAGGTACAAATACCTGACAAATTCCTGTTTCTTTTCTTTTTCCTTCAACGTCAGTAGAGAATCGATCCGTACAAGAAGTGTCTTAAAAAACGACTCATATACTATCCTTCTATTCTCGGAACTCAACGTCGCTACATCAAGTTTTCGGAAGAGGGAGAGTCGCTCGTCTGTAGTTTGTTGAAGATAGAATGAAGCGGCAATTTTATTTTTTTGCTCAAACGCTTCCGATGACACGCTTCGAACCTGCCACCCGACAATTTTTTTCCCGGCGAGGACTGATACCATTCATAGATCAGATTTAATTGATGCGCATTTTGATGACCTTTGATGAATTTTTGCATATCCCGATACAAAGAATCGGCATGATAGGAATCAAGGAATGCCTTCCGGATACTCCGGAATACCGGGATAATGAGTATTGTTTTTTCCAAGTCTTCCTGGAGAGAGCTATGGTACTCCTGCAATGTGGACTTTATTCCTGAATGTTCCATTATTGAGACGACGAGAGTATCCCCCGTACGATCACCTGCTTGGGCTTGTGAATATTCGCCTACTATAATAATGAGAAAACCCAGGATGATTTTTCTGATCATATTACTCCTGAATCATAATTCTTTATAATTAGGCCAAAATTTGAGAATTTTATTTAAATCGGATGTTTCATGCAACAAATATGCCATAAAAACATCCAAGAACCTGATTTTTTACTTATTCTGCTTCGGGGAAAACATACGAAGGATTGATCGGGAAGGCAAGAGGTATATTACATTTGAGTACCTCCGGGGCTTACTCACTATATATTTCTGATCCCCAGAGGATGGGGTCAATCGGAGCCGGTAATTCTCGACGGAAACCTGTCAGTGGAATCTTTACACTGTTTATACATTGGATACAATGTACTGTTGTGTTTATTGATCCGGGGGAGCTGGCGGATTCGGTTTAAGAACGGGTGGTTGTATTGAGATCTGCTGTAATTTTACAAATGCTCGACCGATGTGATTCTCAATTATCTTGACTGCAGGGGTACCATTGAAAGTGTGCATTGTAGCATGGTAAACGGATAGGACGTCTTCTTGAAAGGCATGATTGTCCTCCAAGGCATCGACTGTTAGGCCGAGTTCTCTGGCTATGGAAATGGAAATATGTCTACCATGGCTCTTGAGCTCTCTATGCGATGAAAGCTTTTTCGCGATTGACGAGGAAGGATTTGGAGTTTTTCCTTCGAACATATAAGCGTGAAGCCATTTCTCCACTAGTTCTTCCGCGAGATCTATGGCATTTTTACATTGAACAAGCAATCCTGAACCGTACTGGTTTAAAATGGGGAGCCAAGAACCTAGGAGCTGTGGATCCTTACATTCTTCTTGTGCAAGCTTGAATTGGTCTAAGATTGCATAGGCTGGTACTGCTTGGATACCGATCGGTGTCTGTAATATGAACTGAGGATCGATTGGGCCAATAAAGGAGTGCTTTCCCATCACAATACGGTTGGACGCGCAAGCAACCATCGTCGCTGCTGACATTGCAGCTTGTGGAACGATCACTCGTATGTCGTCAAACTTGGAACGAAGGTAAGTGACAATTGCTTCAGCTGCTTCGGCAGAACCACCTGGACTATGCAGGATGATGTCGAGAGCTCGTCCCTTTAATCCATAAATAACCTCCATTAATCCTTGAATATCTTCGTCGTTGATACTCACTATTGCGGGATCCATACCCATAAGACCCGCTTGTGTCCACTTCGTTGCATAGAGGATATAGGACGACCTGTGCGTTGATAAAGCACGGCCAGATATTTTCTCCGAACCGAATCAAATGGTAGCTGCTTTGTGAGCTCTTGTTCGGCCTGTAACTCGGTGAGAATTTGACCCCACGTAGGCATTATGTTAGAGGAGAAGATGTGTTTGACGTAGGGGTCTTAAATATCGGTTGTGTTAGTCTAAGGTAATACTGGCTCAACTTAAACCCATTTTGAAATTGTCCGTAGAGTTCTAAGAGTTCGTTAATTCCGGGCTGCTGTTCCTTTCCTTTCTGAACAATTTCAGAGTAACTCTTTTCAATCTCCGTTTGTACAGGCAAAGATGGTGCATGTTCGTTATCGTTCAATGTACTCATGTTTGAACCTTTCTCCTTTTGATAAAGGTTATGATTATAATATTAAAATCGATCTTGAAAGTCAAGGAACGTTATAGCACCGGTGCTGCTAGTACGCTTTTGTATGGTCTTTATCGTAAAATTGTGCTCAATCTGTACCTTTTTTGTTTCTTTCTGCCTCTTCCTCGGGACCGCATAGGGAGGGTATTTCTTCTTCGTTCTAGGGCGAATGTTTCTCAAGTTCCTGTACGTATTTATAATCCTGTTGAAGACATTTCATTATCGTGAAAGAGAAGGGGTGTGAAGTTCAAAACCCTCTTTGGTTTCTTTATATCGCTTCTTTAACTCCGCCGTGCGGCCGACGGTAATGATCTGGTATCCGTATTTTTCACGGATTGCATCCATTGTCTGCCGGAGCGAAACAAGTTTTGAAGAACGCCCGCTGAAAAGATCGGTTTGCATCATCGATGGAATAAAATTTGAAAGACCGACACCGACAAGGCGAACAAGCTTGCCGGTATTAAGCAGTGATGGAAGAAGTTTCTGCACTTCTGTATAGATTTCTTCTTCGATGTTTGTCGCCTCTTGACGGGAACACTGCTGATTGTGATGTGTAAAATCGGCAAAGCGGACATAAACCGAAATTGTCTGTGCAGCAACGTTCCGCCGGCGAAGTGTCCGACAGCAACGCTCAACAAGATAAAAAAGAACAGATTCGATAAATTCCTGATCATGAGTATCGGTTTCAAAAGTGGTCGCACGGGAAATCGATTTCTCCTCGTCCGGTTCGTGCACGATACGCTGATCGATACCGAGGGCGTGGCGATGAAGCTGGCAGCCGACAGCACCAAAAAGCCTCGTGAGCCTGCCTTCCGGCATTTGTGCCAGATCACCGATTGTTCGCACACCATACCTAAGAAGTTTTTCATGCGTTCGTTTCCCTACACCGGGGAGCTTCTCGACAGATAGCGGAGCAAGGAATTCCACCTCTTTCCCTGCCGGTACCAATATAAGTCCGTCGGGTTTTCCCAGATCAGACGCGATTTTCGCGCATATTTTATTCGATGCAATTCCGATTGAAAGTGTTAATGAGAGTTCTTTTTTAACCTGTTCCTTCATTGCAATTGCCATCGCTTCGGAATCATTACTCCACAAATGAAGACACTCCGTTACGTCACAATATGCTTCATCAAGACTCATCGGCTGAATATCTGGAGTAAATTGGTATAGAATGTCAAAGACTTTTTTAGAATATTCCCGGTATAAACGGATATTTCCACGGAGAAAAACTGCATCGGTGTTGTTTAAAAGAACAGCAGCAGTTTTTAACGGCATAGCGGTTTTTACTCCGTACTTCCGGGCGGTGTAGTTCGGACAAGCCACCACACCGCGTTCGTGCGCATTTCCGCCGATGCACACCGCTCTATTTTTCAACTCCGGGTTGCGAACCTCCTCGACCGATGCAAAAAATGCATCGAGATCAACGAGAAAAATTGTACGCGTGTCCATGAAGAGAATATACAAAGAGTTTTTAAAAAAGATCGTATTAAATAAAAATGTTTTTATACATTATTACTTCCGTGTCCTTTCTGCACTTTCAGGTTGCCTAGATAAGACCTCCAAAATAGCAAATACATAGTCCGACAAGGTCTTTACTTGACATTCAAGCGGCCATTGGGTAGATTTCACCATCACCCCGTTCCACGCCCCCGTAATATAAATGGAGGATCAAAATGGTTCTCGCTGAGGATGTTAAAGAAGGAATGGCTCTTCAACTCGACGGAAAATTGTACAAAGTCCTTGAGGTTATTCGTCATGCCGGTAGCGGCCAGATGCACGGCTTCATCGAACTCAAGCTGAAAGACATCCGCTTTGGCCATTTCGCAGACCGCCGTTTTAAACATTCCGATAGATTTGAATCTGTTGAACTTATAAAACGCCAGATGGATTTTTTATATGCCGATACCGAGGCATGTTATTTCATGGACTCACAAACTTTCGAGCAAGTCAGCGTTCCGAAAGAGTCTATCGGCCACCTCGAAAAGTTTATGAATGAAGGAATGAAAATCACGGTCGAGCTTCTTGGCGAAGGGGCGGTAGCGGTTCAATTTCCGAAAGTCGTCGAGTTGAAAATTGCCTCCACAGGGCCGGGCATCCGGGAAGCGCAGGACAATACAATGAAACCTGCTACGCTGGAAAACGGAGTCGAAATTCTTGTGCCTCATTTTGTCGAAACAGGCGACACCGTACGGGTCGATACTGAAAAAGTCAAATATATCGACCGTGTTCCCTTTAAACGAATTTGAATATTGAGTAAATTAAATAACAATTTACATGTTCATGATATCCTCTCTGGTTTCTTATATTACATTGTACGGGGAAGACGAGGAGGATACAATGGATCCTCAGAGATACGGTCTCAGTGCTCTCCAAAATATATTATTATTAGTTGATAATCTCCTCAAATAAATAATTCCTTGGCGACAAAATCGCTGGTCCCGCCTTTGGCGGGAGGAAGAAGGGGGGCCATGTGTTGGCGCAATTTCGTGCGTTTCTCTGCCACGCCATAGAATACGGTGAGGCAGATCCGCCTTTGGCGGAGATCGAGGCTTATAAAAGCTATCAATTGAATATTTCTTAGATTAAAGGCCGAGATCGACGGACTTGAATGTGCCCTCTCAACAGCGCGTGCTGGAGGCCATCTCATGTGGGTTGCGATTTTGTCAGGCTTTCTTTCTGTCCCTTTCTTTCCAGAAAGAAAGGGACAAATTACTCTTGCTCTTTCTGTGATTTATTTTTGGACAAATCTGATAGAGTCTATTTAGTCATTCATTGCTTCTCTTGCTTCATATTGCTATATTTTGTTCGTGTTTCAGCCAAAAAAATCTCTCGGACAAAATTTTCTTACCGATCCGAACATCGCCCGTAAGATTGTCGATGTGATGTCTCCTTCATCGGACGATGTTGTTGTTGAGATCTGGCCCGGTAAAGGCATTCTGACCGGTCTCCTGATTCCGCGTGTACGTCATGTGGTTGCCGTCGAGATCGATCAGCGTGCCGTTGAATATTTGCGTGCACGCCTGCAGCGGCATCAATCGCTGACAATTCTTCATGCCGATATCCTGAATGTCGATCTCGAAAAACTCTCTGCGCAGTATCATTCTCCCCTCCGTGTCATCGGGAATATTCCTTATTACATTACAACGCCGATTCTTTTTTATTTGATTGATCATCGTCAGGTAATCAAGGATATCCAGATGATGATGCAGCGGGAGGTTGCACAACGACTGACAGCATCGCGAGGATCGAAACAGTACGGAATAATCTCTGTTACCTGTCAGTATGTGGGAGCCCCGCAAATACTCTTCTCCGTGTCGCCGAACGCATTTTACCCGAAGCCACGGGTGGATTCTGCGATTGTAAGGTTAACCTTTTTTCCGCAGCTCTCACAGGGATCGGAGGAGGAATTTGTGTTTCGCCAGATTGTGAGAGGGTCATTTGGAAAACGAAGGAAAACGCTCAGAAACGGACTTAAAGCTCTTGGCATTAATGAGGCGATTCTCAAAGCCTGCGGATACGATCTGGATCTCCGGCCGGAAGCATTGACAGCTGTAGATTTTGTCGGTTTGACACGTTCGCTTATTTCATTGGGAGTGAACGGGCATGCTCTAGTAAAAAGGGAAATAAACAAGATTCGCAGAGAACGGACAATATGACACAAACTCAGTTACGCCGGTACACTTCCAGTCTTTATGCCGGTGACAGCGTTACAATATTTTTCCTGACATTTCTGTCGTGTATCAATATCATCTTTGCATCGCGGATTGTGGAATGGTGGATTCTTATCATTATTAATATCTTTGTCAGCGCGGCAATTATCTGGATTGCATATCACAGTCATCGCCAGGTAAGGCTTCTTCAATTCTTTCACGGGTGGTATGCCGTCCTTATTCTTATTCTTGTTTTCAAAGAGATCTATTTCATGAACCGCGCCATTCATCTGGGAAGAGACTATGATGCGATGCTTATTTCAATCGACCATGCAATGTTCGGGGTTAATCCAACACAATGGCTGATGAGTTTTGCCCATCCGGTTATAACCGAGATTCTTCAGATCGCTTATGCTTCATACTATTTTCTGCTCATTTTTCTCGGATACGAGCTTTACAGGGAGCGACGGTTTTTGGAATTCTCATTTGCTCTCTTCTGCATTTTTTATGGTTTTTATCTCTCGTATCTCGGTTATTTGACGCTTCCGTCAGTAGGTCCGCGATTTACATTGCATGATTTTCAATCGCTGAACGTCGAGCTCCCCGGAATATGGCTCACAGAATTTCTTCGTGGCTGCATTAATCTTGGAGAGTCGATTCCTTCGCATGTTCACAATCCGGTTGACTATGTCCAGCGTGATGTCTTTCCAAGCGGACATACGCAATTAACACTGGTTGTAATGTATCTTTCACTCCATTACCGGATTCGTTTCCGGTGGGTGGTGATAGTAATGGGATCGCTTCTAATCATCTCTACAGTTTATCTGCGATACCATTATGTCATCGATCTCATAGCTGGCGCTTTACTTATGATCTTTACAATATGGTCGGCACCGAAACTTTTTAATTGGTGGAACAAACTCCGTGAACGGTTTATTTAGCATTTGAGAATTAAGAAATCGGTATAATTCAGAAATTTAAAATCTCCGATTACAATATAGAATTCTGACTTCAACTTATTATTGATTGCAACGGCATGACAAAAGAGGAATTAGAAATAATAGAAATTGTGAACAGAGAAACAAAAGCGTGGGATACTCAGGATGTGAATTTACTAATATCGATATTTCATCCGTATATGGTATGGCCCTAGCCTAAAACGTCCAGATCGCACAATCCCATGAGTTGGGAATTAGTAATAGGAAAATTTAATAAGGAACGATGGATGAAAGAGTGGCTGTATCTATTTAATACACATACATTAGTCCATAATAATCGTGAAATAAAAAAATAGTCCTTTCTAATGAAAAAGATGGCGCGTTTGCCGTTGTAGACATCGACACACTCTGGATTGACAAAAATGGTAATAAAAATCATTGGAAAGGAAGGGTATGCAAGGTGTACTCAAAAGTCGGCAATGAGTGGAAAATGACAATGCATACGGGTGCTTTGGAATATTAAACAGCCCCGATTCCAACGGGGGCTGTTTAATTATCAACTTCTGACCTTACGCGCGATGATGCCCGCTCATTCGTTCATGAAACCAGCGATGAAGCGTATGAGGAAATCGCGTCGGTTGAATGAACATGAGGGCACATTCGTGATGAATAATATTGAGATCGAGCTTCTGTCCGAGTGCAATCGTCCGTTCCGATTCAGCTCCTCTCTGCAGCCATACGTACCTGATCCCCCGCTCGGCACATTGGCGCAACACGGTCTCTGTTTCATGCGGCGGAATCACCAGAACTGCGGCATCAATCTGATGTTGAACATCATTTACACTTGCATATGTCTCGGTATTATCAATTGTGTCAGTGTTTCTGTTAACCGGAACCACGTCATATCCCGCTTTTTTCATCTCACGGAATACCGCATTCCCGAATTTTTCCCGTCTTCGTGACACACCGACAACGGCAAAATGACGCTGCTTCAAGAATTCATTGATAGAATTGTTCATTCTTATTTTATCCGCTTATAAATGACGTAACCGTGATCGATCAGGAGCGGGGTTGATATATCACCTGGGTATAATTTTCGTACAACATTATAAATATCGGGACGAAAATTCTTTAATTCAATTGCCCCCAGATACCCGCCAATGCTGGCGGATTGAGACTGTGAAAATTTGCGGGCAACCTGCTCAAATTCAACCCCTTTTTCAATTTCCTGGATAACTGAATCTGCAAGGGCGCTTGTAGAAACAACAATCTCGGCCATGCTATACTGAACCGGCGGCTCAAACCGGATTGAGAGCTGTTGCAACAACGAAAGAGCAATCGGTTTCCCTTGAACTTCGGCCGGATAATATTTCCACCGCTTCACCGTCGTGGCAATAGAGTCATCCAGATCCTGTAATCCTGTGCTCCTTATTAGGACGGCACGGATGACATTACCTTTTTCATCGATACTCAACTGGACCATGGC
The DNA here is from genome assembly GCA_963776275.1 of Ignavibacteriota bacterium. Classification (GTDB taxonomy): domain Bacteria; phylum Bacteroidota; class Ignavibacteria; order UBA10030; family CAVZMI01; genus CAVZMI01. Next base: position 75,642 of record CAVZMI010000015.1, on the reverse strand, counting down.
ATAATAACCATCATTTCTCAAAAGGGGAGAAGAGCATGTAATAGGCTGGTAATCCCGTAATTTTGGAAGAACATCCGGTTCAAAAGTCTCACGCTGAACACCACAGCCCCCAAGGATCGAGAGCATCGATCCGGCTATGAGGATGATGCATACTGTTTTTTTCATAGTTTCACCTCGTACTGATATATGTTGGGCGTCGTGAATAATATACCATGTTTCTTCCGGAACGCTGTGCTTCAATGACCGCATTCTTTGCGTTGATCATCAATGTCTGAACATCCGATCCATCGTGTGGATAAATCCCAACACCGATACTAATTGTTGTATGGATACTCTTATCGGTAAATGTTGTATCTGCAACTAGTTTTCTGATTTGTTCCGCCTGGTCAAGTACTACCGATGTCGGAGTGTTCGGATGAAGAATGATAAACTCGTCGGTTCCGAAACGGCTGGCAAGATCAATCGGACGTATAGACCGGCGGATAAGCGTTCCGAATTCTTTGATGAACTTCAATGATTGTTCATACCCGTAGGTATTGACTATGTCTTTAAAGTTATCAATATCAAAAAATATCAACCCCATGGTTTCATTGAACCGAAGTGCACGCTCTATCAACTCCTGAAGCCGTTCAATGAAGAATGAATATTTCTCAAGGCCCGATTCGTGATCAATGCGCTCGAGACGTAGAACCTCATCGTACAGACGGGCCCGATCAAGGGCAATTGCCGCAAGCTGGGCGAATGTCGTAAGAATTAGCAGATCGTTACTATTGAAGGCATAGGATTGTAAACTGTCGAGATGGAGATACCCCGTAGTCCGGTGATTGATCGTGAGTGGAATACAAATACACGATGAAAACGAATGCTCGAGTTTTAATTCTTCCGCTTTCTCCGGCTCCGTTGCGGCATCGTGAATCATTACAACTCTTCCGGTCCATATCAGGTTTGCCACAGTACCCATACTGATTGTTCGATGGAACTGCTTGGCAAATGTCAGTGAAATCCCGCATGCATTGGTCATCTGAAGATATTCGGTGCGCGGATTTATCGTAATTATGGCACCCGTTTGACACTGGTACATCCGAACCAGCCGGTCAACCACGAGATGAAGTACACGCTCCGCCTGGTACGATGACGATAGGGTGGAAGTAATCTCTGCTATATATCTGAGACATCGCTCTATTGTCATCTGGGCCGACATAATAATCCTTCTACTCGCCGAGACAAGAGTCACCCCGCAAACCGAACATTTCATGATTTCAACCAGGATAGCCGGCAAAGTGTATGTTCAATTTTCTACCGAGCTTTGCCGAGTGTATCCTTTTCCACCGTTTGTGGTGCCAGCAAAAAATCATCAAAAATTGCTACCGTTCCTTCATGGAGCTGATCGTTGTTCCCACCGATGATCGCGATACACACTTTCGCTTTTACAACCGTACTCCCATCCGGAGCATTGGCCGGCAGTGAGAATCGTTCGAATGATGCAGCCGGTTCAAGGTCGAGATTTTCAACACAGATTGTGCTTCCGTTCTCATTGATCAGTGTTACATTGACCAATGCTTTATCTCCACCGACTGATTTAAGCATATAGAAGCCTCTGAATTGCACCTGAGGCTCTGTTATTCTAATATTTTCCTGCGTTGCGGTGCCAGCCATTTTTGTACCGTAGAACGGTTTTACTTCGAGTTTGATTCCACTTTTTCCGCTATGAGCTTCTTTCGATTGGGATACGAGAACAAGCATCCCGGAAATATTCGACGTCGCCCAGTCGCCTGGCTCGCCATTGACGAACGTTTCAAATCCGGGGTTTCTCAATACATTTTGAGATAGCGCAGCTGGAACAGAAAGTAAAATGATGACCATCAAGAACGAAAAGCGCATGAGACCATTTTTCATGGCTCTCTCCTTTTAATTGGAAAAGATCTCATGTAGTTGTGCATAATTATCACCCCGGCATGCAACGAGCGGAGGGTTGGCGTGGCAAGGAGATGATCATGATGACCGACCTGGTCAGCGTCAACAGTCCACTTCGTTCATGTCATTAACACGCGACTTGTGGAACTGAAGACTGAACACGGATCTATGTTCATGCCAAATGTACAATATCAACGTGCGAATGTCAAGATTATAGCGTTCTTCCTACAAAAATGCAACTTTGATGGATCAATTCGTCTATTTTCCAACCTATTCATAATTAATGGGTTACTTCAGGAATATTATTTTCCTGACAGCCGTAAATTCTTCCGCCTGTATTCGGGTCCAATAGACCCCGCTCGGGAAAAATTCACAATTAATTAGAGGAGAATAGATGGCGGCCCGTTGATGTTTATTGATAAGAGTCATTACGGGCCGGCAAATAATGTCAGAGATTTCGATTTGCACATAAACGTCGGACAGCAATCCATAGCATAGCCTCGTCGATGTATTGAATGGAAATGTTTTATCGGGAGAGATTATCCGCTTTCAATAGACATTGTATCCGGAGAAAACGATGATGAGTTTGTTTTTTCCGAATACATATTTTCTTTTGTTACCCATTGACTGAATGCTTCGCATTCGATCATAATGAACGAGATGAGAAAGACTATATGAGAGGGTGTGTATGTTTCATAGTATTCTCCGCTTTTATTGATGAAAAACTCATTGACTATATTTGTTTTTTTTTGTATTTTGAGGTTTACTTATATTCTGAATATCGATTTTCATCAGGAGTAGGAATGCCACAACACAAATCTGCTGAGAGACGTGTCCGTATCAATGCACACCGGCGTCTGAGAAACAAAGCTGATATTACGGGAATGAAAACGGCGCTGAGAAAGGTACGCAGGGCGGGCAGCAAAGCTGAAGCCGAAGATGCTCTGAAAAAAGCTGTAAAATTGCTCGATCAACTTGCTGCAAAGAAGGTCATTCATTGGAATAAAGCCTCCAACCAGAAATCGAAGCTTACAAAAGTTGTCAATAGAATGAAGTGAGGCGTTACTACTGCCCGGTATTATTATCGGGACAGAGGGTCTCTCATTTTTCGTACAATTTCTGCAAACAGTACCCTATCTATGCGGAGAATTGTTTTAATATTATTATCTTTGACTTGTTGGAGCGTCTCATCTCTCCATGCTACTGGTGACGATGAAAGAACAATCCTTAAGATCTTTGGCTGTATCGATCTTCTCAGTTCGGGCAACGCTTCTAAGGCAATTCTTTCGGCGAAAACTTCAACATCGGTCTCACTCAAAGGGGGACTCGGGGGTGGTATTCAGGTTCTTATACCCTTCAATAATAATGTCAGTGTAGGAGGCGAATTCGGCTTTATCTTTACAAGTTTCGAACAAAAGACTTCTGCATTCTATGATAATCACGAAACCACAGCATCACATTATATAGGATTCTCTCCTCTTATTGCATATCTCAATTATCGTTTCAGCCGTATCTATATCCAAGGAGGTATCGGACTCAGCATTTACCGGAGTTTCATAACCTATGATAATGTCAGTCCAAATCTCCAGTCGATTACAAATTCCGAAGTAAAAACTGGCGGTTGTACGGTAATCGGTGCCGGTATTATGATGCCATTTCTTGGATTCATAGGACTCGATTTCTCCGTCAAATATTACTCAACATTTGTAAGTATTAATGGAAAAACGATCAACGATGCCCTCCTGATGCCGACTGTTGGTATTCTATTCCAGTTTTAAGTCCTTTCATTACTTAAAATCATACCGTCATCGATCCGTTTCTCTTTCGCTGTTCCTATTAAATAGGACGAAGATCAGTTACATATTATTATCATGAACGGATCGGCCTTATATTCCTGTTCGAGATAGTTGCTGTTATTAATTGTAGTGAGGACATAAAAAAAGGTTCCGCCCTATGGGCGAAGCCTTTTTTGAAATATCCAAAATTTCCACTATACGTCAAATCCCCTGTTGTTGATAAGGCCTGAAGATCATCTATCTTGTGCATAAACCGTAAACGATCTGCTGGATTCTGTTCAATAAGTTTTTGATAGATTGCAATTGCCTCGGCGTATTGACCCTGCCTTTCATAAATATCGGCAAGCGTAACCGTCGCAATCGAAGGATCTATTGGTATCGTGTCTTTGACATTTTCTTGAAATGAATTGCTTTCAAAGGGTTGCGGAGTTATTTTTGCGTCTTCAAGCGAAGCTGCGAGTGCCTCGATTGATTCCTGACTCTCAGGTTGTTCGGCGAGAAAATCATCTATATCCAGTGAATTCTCAGTTCCCAGAAGTTCATTCCGCATATTCTGGCTAAACGTCTCAAATGCCTGTGTGTGGCCTACCTGTGAGAATACTCCTCCGCCCTTCGTATCTTTTATCTCTTCAAGAAATCGCAGTGCTCCTGTATGGCGCGTATGGTGCTTCAGTATAAATCGAACCGCTTTCTCAGCATCGTCGATCCGTCCAGCCGCATAGTAGCATTGCGCTGCAATGAGATATCCCGTTGGATAGGTGGGATATTCCTCTATACCTTTTTCACAGAGTTCGATTGCCCGTGTTACTTCTCCCTGTTCCAGAAGTACTGATGCAAAGCGGGCGAATAATGGTGAATTTGGCCGGGCATTAAGTCTTGCCTCGAGTTGTGCAATTTTTCCGTTCTCTTCCATAAGTTTATCCTATTGTTCGAATTTTTCTGGCTTCCCATGCATGGCGAACCGAAAGAAATGCAACAAAACCGAATCCAAGCGCAAAGAGCAGCTGGAATGGTACTGCGGCAATTTCGAGAAAATAGAGCGATGATGCAACACCAAAGAAACAATAAAGAGCAAGGATAACTTCGACGATCACCGTCCAGCTTACCTTCAGAGGAACGTATTTCTTATCCACCCAGCGATCTTTCTTTCCCTGTATCATATATTTCGGTGTACGGACAAACTCGCTTTTCTTTTTAAATAATCCTTCCAGCACCGCTTTTGTATTGTTTACCGCAAATCCCATACTGCCGGCCATGAAGAGCGGGAAGAGAAATATCTTGCGCCGCCAGTCGGGATAGATATCTTTTTGTGAATAAAGATAAAATAGAAATGAACCGATAAATGCCAGCACAAACACCGACATGACTGCAAAATAGGAATCGTATCCTCCTCCATTTTTGATAAATCCGAGAGGGACATTTAAAATTCCTGCAAGTAGAATGAACGGAAAGACAAGGTTATTGGTGAGGTGAACCGTCGATTGTAATTTTACCCGAAGTGGAAGGGCGGATTTCCAGACCTGCGGCAGCATTTTCCTGGCTGTCTCAATCGCACCCTTTGTCCACCGGAATTGTTGCGACTTCAACGCATTAATCTCCGATGGAAGTTCGGCCGGTGATGTGACATCTTTCAAGAATTTAAACTTCCATCCGCGGAGCTGCGCACGATAACTTAGATCGAGATCTTCCGTCAACGTATCAGCCTGCCAATTGCCGGCATCGAGTATGCATGATTTTCTCCATACTCCGCCGGTGCCGTTGAAGTTGATGAAAAATCCCGCCTTGTTTCGCACTGTCTGCTCGATCACAAAGTGAGCGTCAAGTGCCATCGCCTGCGTGCGGGTCAGAAGTGAATAATCGCTGTTAAGATGTTCCCAACGAGTTTGCACCATGCCGATCTTTTCATCATTGAAATACGGGATTGTTTGTTTGAGGAAATCATGATTGGGGACGAAATCGGCATCAAAAATGGCTATGAACTCTCCCGTTGCTGTCACAAGCCCTTCTTTAAGAGCTCCTGCCTTAAAGCCCGAGCGATTTGTACGGCAGATATGAACGATGTCATATCCCTGTGTACGCTTTTCACTTACTATCCTGTCAACAACGCCCACCGTTTCATCTGTCGAATCATCAAGAATCTGAATTTCCATCTTCTCTTTCGGATAATCAATTGCACATGAAGCATCAATCAGCCTTTGTACAACATAGAATTCATTATAGAGCGGAAGCTGGATTGTGACTCTTGGATAGTCGGTGAGTGGTGGTGTCGGCATACGTTTCATATCCCGAGTCTTGATATAATAGTACACCATCACAAAGCCATGAAGACCGAAGCTGAAAAGAATAATGAGCGAAATCAGATACGAAATTAAAATAAAGGCATTCATAGGAAATACGCGACCTCTAATGTTATTACATTTAGTCAAAAATGTCTATCGCCATTATTACCATCCGGAAACTGTGGCGATCAGAATATCTTCGGAAATTTTTTGCAGTGCATCGTCAATTCCAATATCCCGTTGTGATAATCCCCCACCGGATTCATAATCACCCCAGTTCGAAAAATCTTTTTCCCAGACTTTCTTCCGGAGTTTGAGATCATGAAAAGAGACATGAACGGTTATCGTAATTCTGCGTTTCTTCACCTCTTCACCGGAACCAACAACCGCTGCCTGATCCTGAATCGTTGAAATACTTCCTTCCAGTAACGCATCGGCTGATTTGCGATCCGTCACCTGAAGTGTGTTATCGCTGACAAAGAGATCAGTAAGATCCCTTGTGAATTTGTCCCTGAGTCCCGCCTGGCCAAGACCGCTCTGATCATCAAAGACCGGAATGGCAATGGTCTTCATGTGAGACGGCACTGATGTACCACGAAATGAATAAAAACACCCCGCAAGGCACAGAACTGTTATGCAGGGAACAACCCGTATCAACAAGAACGGACGATTGAGCGTTGCTCTACCCCTGAAGCCCATATTCTTTAATTTTCCGATAGAGTGTGCGTTCGCTGATCTTCAATGCACGTGCAGCCCGACGCCGATTTCCGAGGTATTTATCGAGTGCATTAGCAATCATCTTCCGTTCCATCTCGTCAAGCGTCAGTGTATCACCATCGTCATTATGCGCAGTGGTTTCTACGGCCGATCCTTCATATCCTACAGGAAGCGGGACACTCCCGGCAGGCATCGAACGGCTTAAAAGAGTCTTGATCTCCACAATATCCGATTTCATATCGAGCAATGCCCGGTATATCAACTCCCGTTCGGCCTGTTCCGCAGTCTTGTTCAACACTACCGGAAGATTCCTATCTTCATGATGGTTCATTGAATATCCCCGTAAAATTTTTCGCACATCATCCACTGTGATCGTTCCCCCCGCGTGCATGACGAGTAAGCTTTCAATAACATTCCGCAATTCTCTGACATTCCCCGGCCAGTTGTAATTCACAAGAACCGATAGTATTTCTTCATTCAATTCGGGGATCGGCATATTGTTTCGTTCACAAAAATCCCTCACAAATGCTGCAGCAAGAATCGGAATATCATTACGATGGTTCCTCAGCGGCGGAATCTGAATATTGACGGTCCGGAGTCTGAAAAATAAATCAGCCCGAAAAGATTTTGCGTGAACGCTCTGCTCCAAATTTCGGTTCGTTGCTGCGATGATGCGGACATCAACCTCACGTGTCTGCGATGAGCCGACTCGCATGAACTCGCCGTTCTCAAGAACACGGAGAAATTTCACCTGCGTGGCGGGAGGCAGTTCGCCAATCTCATCAAGAAAAATTGTTCCGCTATCTGCCAGTTCAAAATAGCCTTTGCGTTGATCGGTTGCTCCGGTAAATGCGCCTTTCTCATGGCCGAATAATTCGCTTTCGATGATTCCTTCCGGTATAGCACCGCAATTGACGGTTACCAGAGCTTTATTGGCTCGTTTGCTTGCCGCATGAATTGCTTTTACAATGATCTCTTTCCCGACACCACTTTCACCAGTGATCAAAACGGTAATATCGGTCGGCGCAACCTGCAGGATTGTATTGACGATCTCCTGCATTTCTATCGATGTTCCGATGATCCCGTGTTCCATCTGGAATTTCACATGATCGATATGTTTCAGATCCTCCATCGTCACCGACCTATAACAATCCCTGTAATATTTTTCTCTTTTAATGCCTCAACGTACCGCTGTGCTTCTTCATATGTCGTATAAGTGCCAACACAGACTGCATACATTTCTTTCCCACCGACCTGTCTCAACCGGACTTCGGCAGTAATGTTGGCCCTTCCAAGATCAGATTGGTATCGCTCGGCATTTTGACGACTCGAAAAAACACCCGTTTGAACTGTATATCCACCAGAACTGCTTGGGGAAATCTTTTTAACAGTTTCTCTCTTCTCGGTTATTGCAGGCGCCGGCTCTTCTTTAACCACTGCCGGTGCGCGTTCAGTTACGACCGGTTGTTGCTTGACTTCAGGTTGTCTCGCGGGCGATTGTACCTGAGCTTTTTGCCGGGTTGTCTCATCGGTTGACCCGGGCTGAGTTGGTACTTGCCCGCCAACCTGCTTGCGTGCCTCCGGTATGCCGGCGTCTTGATTAATATCAAGATTCAGACGGGCCTGCTGCTGAAAACTTCGTAGATACGGAGACTGCGGATAATCCTGACGCAGCTTTTCAAGCTTTTGATCTGCGGTTTTGTATAACCCGAGAGCGTAATAATATTGATAAATTCTATAAAGAGCATCGTCGGCCCATTCGCTCTTCGAAAAATTATCGATTAAATTTTGAAATGTCCGGACTGCTTCACCGCCATCACTTATCAATACTCCCTGGAGATATAATATCCCGGGGTTATTCGGATAATGCTCTAGAAGCGACGGAAGTTCAGAACGCACTTGCTCAATTTTTCCAAGCTTAATAAGATCGAGCCGCTTCTGAATATCAGGCTCGGCCGTTTCCTGCGCCCGGACTGTGAAAAAACCGGAAATAATAAAAAGAATGACGACTATCCATGTCTTCATCGTACACAATCACTTATTGTTTGATCGGCTGTATCAATTACCGATTCTGTTATGATATAATCTCCGAACAGAGTCGCTGAATTTGCCCTATGAATTTCTATGCGAATCATTTCACCAATCTGTGCATCACCACGGGGAAAAATCACTACCCTATTCGTGTCGGTTCGCCCCTGCCATTTATCCGGAGACTTCTTGCTCTCCCCTTCAACAAGGATCTCTTCTATCGTTCCTATGAATCGTTGGTTATTCTCGTATGAAGTCTTCTGTTGCCGTGTAATAATAGCATTCAGACGATCAATTTTTATTTCCTCCGGAACATCATCTTTTAATGTCCATGCTCTTGTACCCTCCCGCGGCGAATACCGGAACATATATGCACCGTCAAACCGGACCTGCTCCATTATCGCTAACGTTTGTTTATGATCTTCATCAGTTTCCGATGGAAATCCGGCGATAATATCTGTAGAAAGACCCACCCCCGGAATTGCTTCGCGAATTTTCTTCACCAGCCGGAGATAGTGATCGGCGGTATAATTCCGATTCATCAATCCCAGAATCCGGTCCGAACCCGATTGCAGCGGCAGATGAATGTAATTACAGATATTTGTATGACGTGCAATTGTCTCTATCAACCGGTCCGACATATCCTGCGGATGAGAAGTTAAGAAGCGCACCCGCATCGATCGATCTACTTCGGCAACCCGTACTAGAAGGTCGGCAAAATCAGCCTCGCCGTCCCGGTATGAGTTGACGTTTTGTCCCAACAGGGTAACTTCTCTAAAACCCCGCGCACTTAAGCCTCTTACTTCACAGATGATAGAATCGAGAGTACGGCTTCGCTCCCGGCCCCGTGTGAATGGTACCACACAGAAGCTGCAGAACTTATCGCAGCCGCGCATGACAGACAGCCAAGCACTGATGCCATCGGTGCGGAGCGGGGTAATATCGTCGTAGTTCTCAACCCGTGAAAGCCTGACTGCCAGCCCCTTCTCTCCCCGATAGACCCCGTCAATGAGCGACGGTAACTTCCGGTATTCGTCAGGACCGACAACCAGATCAAGAAGACTATTTGAATCGAAGAGTGCCGCACGAAGCCGCTCGGCCATACAGCCGAGGAGACCGATGAGAACCTCCGGTCTTTTTTTCTTGTAATGTCGAAGGTGCTTTAAACGGTTGTATACCTTTTTCTCGGCGTTGTCGCGGACACTGCAGGTGTTTAAGAATACAATATCGGCCTCTGCGATATCGGGGGTAAGTGCAAAGCCATTGCTGTGGAGAATACTCGAAACCACTTCCGAGTCAGCCACATTCATCTGGCAGCCATACGTCTCAATGTACACCCGCTTTCTACCAAGCATTCAGCACACAATCCCGATTGAAGAACAAGAAAAAATATAGTCAAAGTATGACATATGGTCAAGGTGAAAGGGCATCATTAAATTCTTTTAATTAGATTTTAAGTATTTATGCGGTTTTTTCAAAATGGGGGTTGACAAATCGGCAGATTTTTTGGAGCTATCTCCTTGCTATTGTTGCAATTCAGGGATATATTTGAACCTGAAATTATAGTCCACTGATTATTAATTCCAGAACCTGAAAGAGTCATGGCTGAATTACCTCTTATTACAGAAATCAAATCGAAAGCCCGAACCCTCAAAAAACATATCGTCCTTCCCGATGGGATCGACGAGAGGGCGATTCAGGCTGCACGAAAACTGGTAGACCAGGAGATTGTCCGTGCAACATTGATCGGGAATGAACAGGAGATCCGGACAAAGGCCGGGAAACTGAACGTATCGCTGAATGGAATACCGATCGTTGAACCGGCAAAATCGGAGAAGAAAGAAGAGTTTGCAAAGCTCTTCGCTGAAATCCGTAAAGCAAAAGGAATTACGATCGAGGATGCGCAGAAAGCATTGTTGCACCCTCTTTTTTTTGGTGCAATGATGGTGCGGCAGGGTCTGGCAGATGGCAGCGTGTCCGGTTCTATATCGACTACCGGTGACGTTCTGCGCGCCGGACTTCAGGTGATCGGACTTGCCGAAGGGATTAACATAGTCTCGAGCTTTTTCCTGATGATATTTCCTGACCATGTTTTCTCTTTTGCCGATTGTGCCGTTGTACCCGACCCGACAGCCGAACAGCTTGCCGATATTGCTCTGACGACTGCGGCAAATCATAAGAAGCTTACCGGCGAGGAACCCCGTGTTGCGATGCTTTCGTTCTCTACAAAGGGAAGCGCAAGTCATCCACTTGTCGAAAAAGTGCAGAAAGCAACCGAGCTTGCAAAGAAGAAACAACCTAATCTGATACTCGACGGCGAGTTTCAGCTTGATGCGGCTATCGTTCCGAAGGTTGGCCAATCCAAAGCGCCGGGGAGTCCGATCCAGGGCAACGCAAACGTGCTTATCTTTCCTGAATTGAATTCGGGGAATATCGGTTACAAACTTACGCAGCGTCTTGCAGGTGCCGAAGCGGTAGGGCCGATAATTCAGGGATTGAAGAAACCGGCGTTCGACCTCTCGCGCGGCTGCAGCGTTGACGATATAGTGAATGTCGCGGCAATCAACGCTTTAATGGGTGCGATGTAGAAACAGTAAAAGGTTACCGTCGTCTTAGGATTTTTTAAGTGACGGTATCCTTGATTATCCGCCCTTCTACACAATTGAAAAGCCAGGTTGCCGAGCGTCCGTACCGCTGAAAGCGGTGCGGACGTTGAGGCAACCTTTGTAATTTGCTGATATGACAGACACCTTTGTTATTAGACATAATTTTCCTCGCACTTGCTTTTTCACCCCATACTTCTTATACTCCATCAGGACATCCCGAGATATGACAATATTCTACGGTCGTATAATTCTGATTTGTGTTTTGACATTTTTATTTCATTTTTAGCTACAACATCCTTCGGTCTATTAGTATATTTTTCTATATTGATTTTTTTTCGTCCAATACCTTAAGAACAACTCCACGTATTGCGTACACCCTTTAATTCAAGGAGGTAACTATTATGAAGGCCTCGTTTCTTCGCTGCGTTGTAATTATTACCATAATTCTTCTATGGCAACATCGATCTTCTGCTCAAGGGATTGCACCCATTGTGATCGATGGATTTAAGGATTCTTTCTATACCACTTTGACGGGACCCAACGACGGCTATCTGCAGATCAGATCGTATGCGCATAACGAAAATGGCGCTCCCGTTAATGACGCCGATCTATCGGCAAAAATATGGACAGCTTGGGACGAAGAGTGGTTCTATCTCTACGAAGAGGTCATGGACGACACGCTCTCTGGAAACGACCCACAAGTATGGGCGGAAGACGTGATCGAATTGATGTTCGATCCACAGCCGACAGATAGTGTGACAAATTCGGTATGGTATACGCGTCTGACTGCACTCGGAACTGGACCGGCGTTCTCGCCGGCGATAGTCTCAATGTAGTGTCCGCTTCCCAGAAGCAGTGGGCGCGGAGAATAATCCCTGGGGGATACGCATTGGAATTAGCCATCAAATGGCCGGCTATACAAGGTGGATATGGAAGTGAAACGATCGCGCCGGCAGTCGATAATGTATTTGGCATGGCAATCAACCAGCACGACAACGACGGCCATGGCAGGCAGGCGACGATTCAATGGGCCGCGGTATTGAATGATGGTGTATGTAACACACCGAAATATCTTGGAATGGTCAGGTTTTTGGCAGGTCACAAACTACAGTTCATTCCGACGAACAATATGACCGGCAGAACCAATCCGATTCCATACGATGGGTCCGATTACACATTCAATAAGATTGTTGTCGATGGATTTAAAGATGATTTTTATAATACATTAACCAACCCCAGCAACGGCTATCTGCAGATTAAATCCTTTGCTCATAACGATGTTGGCGCGCCTGTTAATGACGCCGATCTCTCGGCAAAAATCTGGACATCCTGGGACAACGAGTGGTTCTACCTCTACGAAGAAGTCACGGATGATACAGTTTCGGGAAGTGCCGCAGAGGTATGGAACAATGATTGCATTGAACTCAAAATCGATCCCCAGCCGACAGACAGCGTTACTAATTCAATCTGGGATACACGCCTCACAGCACTTGGGGCCGGAGCGGGGGTCGCTGCATGGGATAATATGGACGGCGTCTCTGATTCTCAAAAGCAATGGGCACGGAGAATAATCCCAGGGGGATACGCATTGGAATTAGCCGTCAAATGGTCAGCAATCCAGAAAGGGGGCGAAACAATCACACCGGCAGTCAATAATATTTTCGGTATGGATATCCACCAGGAAGAAAATGACGGCCATGGCCGGCAGGCGGCGATTCAGTGGGCTGCGGTTCTGCTCAATGAAGCGTGGGAAACACCAAAGTATCTCGGCACAGTTAAATTCCTGGTAGATAATAAACTACAATTCATTCCAACAAATAATATGACCGGGACAACCAATCCAATTCCATACGATGGATCTGCGTATCCGCCAACCACTGCCCCCATCGTTGTCGATGGACTGAAGGATTCTTTCTATACCACTTTGACGGGACCCAACGACGGCTATCTGCAGATCAGATCGTATGCGCATAACGAAAATGGCGCTCCCGTTAATGACACCGATCTATCGGCAAAAATATGGACTGCCTGGGACGAAGAGTGGTTCTATCTCTACGAAGAGGTCATGGACGACACGCTCTCTGGAAACGACCCACAAGTATGGGCGGAAGACGTGATCGAATTGATGTTCGATCCACAGCCGACAGATAGTGTGACAAATTCGGTATGGTATACGCGTCTGACTGCACTCGGAACTGGACCCGGCGTTCTCGCCGGCGATAGTCTCAATGTAGTGTCCGCTTCCCAGAAGCAGTGGGCGCGGAGAATAATCCCTGGGGGATACGCATTGGAATTAGCCATCAAATGGCCGGCTATACAAGGTGGATATGGAAGTGAAACGATCGCGCCGGCAGTCGATAATGTATTTGGCATGGCAATCAACCAGCACGACAACGACGGCCATGGCAGGCAGGCGACGATTCAATGGGCCGCGGTATTGAATGATGGTGTATGTAACACACCGAAATATCTTGGAACGGTCAGGTTTTTGGCAGGTCACAAACTACGGTTCATTCCGACGAATAATATGACCGGCAGAACCAATCCGATTCCATACGATGGATCTTCGTATCCGCCAACCGCTGCCCCCATCATTGTCGATGGACTGAAGGATTCTTTCTATACAACATTAACTGGCCCCAACGATGGCTACCTGCAGATCAGATCCTATGCGTATAACGGTAATGGCGCTCCTGTTAATGACGCCGATCTATCGGCAAAGATCTGGACAGCCTGGGACAACGAGTGGTTCTACCTCTACGAAGAAGTCATGGATGATACACTTTCGGGGAACGCCACAAATATATGGGAGGAAGATGAAATCGAAGTGAATTTCGATCCCCAACCGACCGATAGTGTGACAAATTCGGTGTGGCAAACCCGTATGACGGCGCTGGGTAAGGCATCAGCTGGTGTTGTTAAAGCGGACAGTTTGAATGGTGTTCCGGATTCGCTGAAGCAATGGGCCCGAGCGATAATCCCCGGCGGTTATGCGCTGGAACTGGCCATCAAATGGTCGGCCATCAAGAGCGGTATCGAGACCATTTCGCCCTCGGTGGGTAATGTTTTCGGTATGGCGATCAACCAGCACGACAATGACGGCCATGCTCGCCGGCAGGCGACGGTTCAATGGGCCGCAGTATTATCGGACGCGGTGTACAATACACCAAAATACCATGGAACTGTGAAATTTCTGGCAGACAATAAACTGCAATTCATTCCGACGAACAACATGACTGGCGCAACAAACCCGGTTCCGTATGACGGGTCTAATTATACCCCCACCGGAATTGAAAATGCATTGATCAAGGTTCCGGAAACGTTCTCTCTAGGGCAGAACTACCCGAATCCGTTCAATCCGCAAACTACAATTGAGTTCGCGATTCCGAAACGGGAGTTTGTTACTCTCACGATCTACAACGCCCTTGGCCAGGAGATGACAACACTCGTGAATGGAGAACTTAACGCCGGTTACTACAAAACAACGTGGAATGCAGGCAGTGAACCAAGCGGTGTCTACTTCTATCGCTTATATGGAGGTTCATTTACCGAAACCAAACGACTGGTTTTACTCAAGTAGAAATGAACAGTAAAAGGTTTCCGTCATCCAAGATATTTCCGGGTGACGGAAACCTTTGTTATTTACCCTAAAACCCGCCCCTGGAGTTGAGAACCATTTAACAGTACTCGATACTTGCTTTTTATCCGCACTCTTGTTATACTTTGCCTTAATAATGGTTTTTTGTGGAGTATCGGCCTTCTGAGATGCAATAAAATCGTGCGATCGCATAATGTTTCTTACCTTTCAAATCTACAAACACATCTATAGAAATTAGATGTGAATTATTCAATACCATATTACTGAGAAAGGAGTCTGTCATGAATCTTCTCAAAAAGGTATCTGTTTTACTAATAATAACACTGTTCTCTTTTTCCATCAGTGTATACGCCCAAAAAGAAGGACAGAATATGCCCCCTGATCCATTAGGCAAGATCCATTTTCTAAAACTCAATGATTGGACGATCGGTAGTAATCAGCTGTGCAGCTGGGATTGGGGCAATGTGAAAGGCAACGTAAAACTGACCCTCTGGAAAGGAAATCAACTCATTGCAACATTGTCACCCTCATGCCCGGTCGGTGTGAAAGGGAAAGGTTCTATTTCCATCCTGGTTCCGAAAGATCTTAAGCCGGGAGAATACGAACTTCGTATCGTAAGTCTCAGTGATCCAAAAATTGGTGATCGACTTATTCTAAAAATCATCGATAAGTCAACCCCTGGGCTCGCAAGTCCTGGTTCTAAAGAATACAAGGAACACAAGGTTGAAGGGGAACACAAGGTTGAAATGAAATTTGATCATAAATAAAGCACCAAATGAAATAAAAGGGGAATATAAAAATTTAGTCAATCCAAAATAGGGACTGGATACGAGACGTGAATGTACTTTAATCAAAGGCGGCTGTCAATAAAATCCCTATTCCCTTTTCTGCTGGTTTTTTTAAGTTCAGCAGGAGCCATGGCGTTGGAATTGATTGCCAGCCGTCTTGTCGGTCGTTATCTGGGCAGTTCGATTTATACCTGGTCCGCAATTATCGCGGTCATTTTATTCGGAATGAGTGTTGGAAATTTTTTAGGAGGAAAAGCAGCCGATCGTTATACGGCAACTTCTTTTTTGCCGTGGCTTTCACTCCTGACAGTTGTTGCATGTTGTTCAACATTAGGTCTCTGTAATTTTTTTGGTGATGCGGCACTGCTTAAGAATCTGGAATGGCCGCTGCGGATTTTATTGACCGTTGCAGCGGTATTCACACTTCCTGCCGTATTCATCGGGATGTTTATGCCGTTTGCGGCAAAGATGCATGTCGAAAGCACCTCAAGAATAGGTTTGGCGATCGGCTCAATCTATGCCTGGGGTGCTGTCGGCAGCATACTGGGAACACTTGCCACCGGTTTTTTCCTCATTCCATCATTAAAGGTTAGTCACTCTCTCTTGCTCATCACTTTTTTTTTCTCCCCGGTGTACTTTTACTCATTGATAAAAAGAGTTGGCGTGGCATAACTGAACCATCTCTCACTGTAAAGAACGGAGCACTCCAACCGGAATCCTTGAAATCGAATCATGCGGCTGCGTATGTAATTGCATTTCTTACCGCCGCCTGTCTCATGGCCGTTGAAATCGCCGCCGGCCGGTTAATTGCCCGCCAGTTCGGCAATTCACTCTATACGTGGACTTCAATCATTGCCGTGATTCTTACGGGGGTTAGCATAGGTTATTATCTGGGGGGTCGTTTAGCCGACAGTTTTGAGACGAAAAAGATCACGTCCTGGCTTTGCTTCGGTTCATCAATAAGCACGTTGGTGTCGTTGGTTATTATTTATTACTTTAGCACTCTTTCGCCGTTTAAAAACTATTCTTACCCCGTCCGGGTTTCAGTTTCTGCACTGCTTGCTTTTTCTCTGCCTTCAGTCTTCCTTGGCTCGATCTCACCCGTCATGGTAAAAAGGGTCTTAAATATTTCCACTACAGGAAAAACAATCGGTGTGATGAGCGCTCTAAGTACCGTTGGTGGAATTTGCGGGACAATCGGCGCAGGGTTTTGGCTCATAACTTCGTTGGGACCGGAAGGCATTTTTCTCGCTGCCGCCCTGGTAATGGCCTGTATCGGATGGAGCCAAAGACCAAAACGATTTGTATTCTGCTGCTGGTTTTTTCTGGCAGCCGGATTCTTTTATATCTCGGTTATTGATCCTTCGGTAACTATAGGTCATTATCAATTGGGCGATGAAATTCAAACTCTCGGTTTTCGATATAAAAAATCGAATTATATTTACGCAGCAGAAAGCCAGTATCATACGGTTTTAGTGTATGATGAACAATCACGGGTAAGCCAGAGCAGCGTTCGTGTACTCTGTTTGGATCATCTGGTCCATGGGTTTTTCAATCTTGCTGATCCCGGAGAACTGGGATACGAATATGAGCGGATATACCGGGAAATCACCTGGCGCTACTCGGCCGGCAAGGATGGTATCTCGGCTTTCATCGTCGGTGCCGGCAGCTATACTTTTCCGCGATGGCTGCAGTATGAATGGCCCGATGCCAGGGTTGATGTTGCCGAGATCGATCCTTTCGTGGTGGAAGCAAATCATATCGCCATCGGGCTGCCGCGTAATACTTCAATCCGCACCTATACCGGAGACGCCAGAAATATCATCGATAATCTTCCGGATACGGCAAAATATGATTTCTTTTATGGCGATGCATTCGATGATCTCACCGTTCCCTGGCATTTAACAACGCTGGAATTTGTACAAAAAATAAAAAAACATCTCAAACCGGATGGTGCCTATCTTTTTAATGTTATAGATAAATTAGAGAGCGGTTTATTTCTGAGTTCTTCCTACCTGACTATCCAGAAATTGTTCAACCATATTTATCTTTTTTCCCCCAATCAGAATGGAAAACCTTATCAACGCGAAACTTTCGTCATAGTCGGATCCGATGCACCTCTTGATCTCACTAATTGGGACCCGAAGTACGGTTTATGCGGATCGGTGCTGAGTGGAGCAGACTTAGATCAATTACTCGAAAAATCCGGCAACCGGATTCTCACCGATGATTATGCCCCCGTCGATAACCTATTGGCTCCGGTTGTAAGCGAACGATAAGAGGTCTTCATGAGATAAAAGCCTTTATCTTTCAAGGAAATATGGACAAAACGGCCTCTGACCAACAATCTGTACTGATCTCCATTATATTTGCTTTTTACCAGTACTCTTACTATACTTTGCCTCGATACTGCTACTCAGTGTTTTGTTGACCACCCGAGATGCGGCAATGTCCTACGGCTGCATAAATCTGTTTTTATTCGGCTCGATTTCATCTTTTCTATAACATCCTTCAGTCTATTAGTAAATTTTTAAATATACTGATTTTCTCATCGCTTATCTTAAGAATAACTCCACGTATCGCATATCCCATTTAATTCATGGAGGTAATTATTATGAAGATCCCATTTCTTCGCTGCGTTTTAATTATTGCCATAATTCTTGTATGTTCACTTCAATTGCATGCCCAATGGATACAAACAAATGGCCCCTACGGCGGCGGTGTTCTTACCTTTGCCGTCACCGGCTCGAATCTCTTTGCCGGGACTATGGGCAGCGGCGTCTTTCTTTCCACCAACAACGGCACAAGCTGGACTGCAGTCAATACCGGCTTGACGAACACTTATATCCAGGCTCTTGCCGTTTCCGGCACCAATCTCTTTGCCGGGACTATGGGCGGCGGTGTCTTTTTTTCCACCAACAACGGCACAAGCTGGACTCAAGTCAATTCAGGATTGACAAACACTAATGTCCGGGCTCTTGCCGTCTCCGACACAAATCTCTTTGCCGGTACTTGGGGCGGTGGCGTCTTTGTTTCTACCAACAACGGCACAAGCTGGACTGCTGTCAATACCGGCTTGACGAACACTTATGTCTATGCTCTCGCTCCCGACTTGTCGGGAAATCTCTTTGCCGGTACTAATGGCGGTGTCTTTCTTTCCACCAACAACGGCACAAGCTGGACTGAGGTCAATACTGGCTTGACGATCGCTGATATCTATGCTCTTGCTACCGACTTGTCGGGAAATCTCTTTGCCGGGACTTCTGACGGTGTCTTTCTTTCCACCAACAATGGCACAAGCTGGATTCAAGTCAATTCAGGATTGACAAACACTAATGTTTGGTCTCTTGCCGTTTCCGGTACCAATCTCTTTGCCGGGACTATGGGCGGCGGCGTCTTTCTTTCCACCAACAATGGCACAAGCTGGACTGAGGTCAATACTGGCTTGACGATCGCTGATATCTATGCTCTTGCTACCGACTTGTCGGGAAATCTCCTTGCCGGGACTAATGACGGTGTCTTTCTTTCCACCAACAACGGCACAAGCTGGACTGAGGTCAATTCAGGATTGACAAACACTAATGTCCGGACTCTTGCCGTTTCCGGTACCAATCTCTTTGCCGGGACTTCTGGCGGCGTCTTTCTTTCCACCAACAACGGCACAAGCTGGACTGCGGTCGATACCGGCTTGACGAACACTGATATCTATGCTCTTACTCCCGACTTGTCGGGAAATCTCTTTGCCGGGACTTCTGGCGGCGTCTTTCTTTCCACCAACAACGGCGCAAGCTGGACTGCGGCGAGTACCGACTTGCCCGTGAACACTAATGTCTGGGCTCTTGCCGTCTCCGGCGCGAATCTCTTTGCCGGGATTGATGGCGGCGGCATCTGGAGACGACCACTTTCAGAAATGGTTCCGTCAGAACCAGCCCCCATTGTGGTCGATGGACTGAAGGATTCCTTTTACAGCACATTAACCGGACCCAACGACGGTTATCTCCAGATCCGATCGTACGCGTATTTCGACCCTTACGCTCCTGTCAATGATGCCGATCTTTCGGCCAAGGTCTGGACGGCGTGGGACAGCGAGTGGTTCTACCTGTACGAAGAAGTCAAGGATGATATACTATCCGGAAATGCCGTGAATGTATGGGATGAGGATTGCCTCGAACTCAAAATCGATCCACAGCCGACCGACAGTGTGACAAATTCGGTATGGGAGACACGTCTGACAGCTCTGGGTATGGCATCCGCAGGTGTTGTCAATGCCGATAGTCTGATTAACGTTACTGATGACTCGAAGAAGTGGATACGCGGTAGTATCTCAGACGGATATGTACTGGAACTTGCTATTAAATGGTCCGCTATTATTAGTAATGGTGAAACCATAACACCTGCAGTCGATAATGTTTTCGGTATGGCAATTAACCAGCACGATAACGACGGCTATGCCCGTGTAGAGGCAGCAATACAATGGGCTGCAGTTTTGTCAAACGCGGTGTACAATACACCAAAATACCACGGGACTGTGAAATTCCTGGCAGATAATAAACTGCAATTCATTCCAACCAACAACATGACCGGTGCAACCAATCCGATTCCGTACGATGGGTCTAATTATCCACCCACCGGAATTAAAAACGCATCAATCAACATGCCGGCAACTTTTTCTCTCGGACAAAATTATCCGAATCCATTCAATCCGCAAACCACAATTGAGTTTGCGATTCCAAAACGTGAATTTGTTATTCTCAAGACCT
Organism: Ignavibacteriota bacterium; assembly: GCA_963776275.1. Lineage (GTDB taxonomy): Bacteria > Bacteroidota > Ignavibacteria > UBA10030 > CAVZMI01 > CAVZMI01. Next base: position 55,156 of record CAVZMI010000015.1, on the reverse strand, counting down.
ATAACGCCCTCGGTCAGCAGATCACAACACTTGTGAACGGGGAATTGAACGCTGGTTACTACAGTACAACATGGAATGCAGAGAATATTCCAAGCGGTGTCTATTTCTACCGAATGCAAGCTGGCTCATTCACCGAAACAAGACGACTTGTTTTACTGAAGTAAGAAATAAACAGCAAAAGGTTTCCGTCGTCTCGAACTATTTCGGAGCGACGGAAACCTTTGTCATTTATACCAGGCTACTTAAGCAGCATCATTCTCCCGCTTAATCTTTGGTTACCTACAATCAGGTGATAGAAATATACTCCACTTGCAACGGCTTTTCCGGTTTGCGTTGCGCCCTCCCATCGCGTTATATAATTACCTGCAGGTAGTTCTTTCTGGATTAACTCGCTGACCAACTCACCCTGAACATTGAATATTCTCAAAGTAACAGTTGAATGAGCAAGAGAAAGAGGCACAACGAATGAAATCAGCGTCGAGGAATTAAAAGGATTCGGATAGTTTTGCCTTAATACAAGAGTACTCGGGAGATTTTGTGTCGGTCGGTCTTTCACATCTGTCGTTACCAAAGAGGGGGCATTCGGAGTAAAAGAGCCCGAATCATCGGCTAAATATAAATAAGCAAACGGTGGTCGCAGCGATGGTGAGAGGGCGTACATCGTTTTCCATTCTTCATCCGTTAGGCGTTTAAAATTCGTCGATATATGTTCATAGTAGCTCATCACAGGCCCGGCAAATGTGCAGGGTGTTCCGTCGGAAAGCTCCGCTGAGATGATTGCCAGATTGATCGGACCTGTTCCGCCATGTAGCACCCATCCGACAGGATTACCGTATTCATCCGTCGGTGCTGTATGGACATCTGCCACGACATAATCCTGATCGAACATATCTTTTGCACCGGCACTTAATTGAAAATATAGTTTTGTATACCAACCGGTATAGGGTGAACCACACATGGGATCCGGTGGGCGAAGCATTGATTTGAGAAACAGCTTTTCCGCCTCGCTCAACGTCGTGTGAGCCAATTCTTTCACTGCAACACATGAAAGTGTGTCTGCTATGAGGGAAAAGTTATGGAAGAAGGATGAAACTGTTGGAATGTTGAACCCTGCAAGCTTCTCTTCTGCCATTAATGAGAACTGTGAAATTGCATGATAAAATTCCGGAATCGGTTCGACATAACTTTCGGGAAAAGAACAGATGACACCGCCCGAATATGATTGTTTTGCGTAGAGTAAATTATCATGACGCAGCTGCGCCCAGGAAGCAAGCTGCGTATTCAATTTCTCCTGCCACCATGCGGCAGTCTGCATAAAAGCCGGAAGCATTGTCCGGTACTCAGGTGGATTAAGCGTCCGAATTGCATTCAACCATCCATTATAGAAAGAACTGTACCAGAACAGAGAATCATAGGAATCGATCAGGTATCTTAATGCTGCAAGGTTCGGTGCGTAATGATAATTATCGATTTCAGTCTGCATTAATTGTCCTGCAGCATTATTGCCAATCGCGAACATAATGTCGAGTGGATCGGGGAGCATTCGTCTCACTTTTTGTCCATTAAATATGATGCGATCAAATACTACATTCCAGGTTACATACGAATCGACAATGAATCGCTGGCCGAAAAGGAGAAATGCGGATGCCGTTTGAATCTGGTCCGGATCCATTGGATCGGACATCAGGATTTGTGAATTAATACGTTGAAATGCATACGATTGCTCCAAAAGCAGTGCCCTGAATGATTGAAACCGTAGTGTATCCAACAACTCGCTTGCAGATTGGATGCCAAGTTGCGTGCGAAGTGAAAATAGATTGGAAAGTGTCACATTATCCTGGTCTCCCACAAAAAGACGAAGTACGGAATCGATGCTGTCGACCAGCGCAACAGTATTGGCGGATTCTGCCGCTTCCGTTACAAGCAATGCAAGTATTACCTGACGTTGGATGTCCGCTTGCGTTTGTTTCTCAGGGTCATCTGATTCCGGCGCGGTGAGATAAATCTCCGTTCTCCCCAGCCAGATCATCGCCTGAAAATATTTTCCTAAAAGCGGATCCTGACTATAATGTCCACGAACCTGAAACTGGCTGAAATCAATTGTCCGTTGAGTGGAGGAGAAAAGAGCATATTTTTGCGGAGCCAATTCCTGGATGAGTGTCAGCAACTCGTTGACGGTTGTTGTATTCTCTACATAAAACGGCGAAATACTTTTACCAAGGAGGAGTCTTGGGACAGCAAGGTACACATCGAGATCCTTCAGCATTGTTTCCATTGAATCTGATGAAGCATAACGCTCTGCAAGGAAAGGAATAGTACTATGAAGCCGGCTTAACAATGTATCTATCGAAGGAACAAGTACCCTGAACTCAACCTCCTGTAGCAGTGCATCGTATGACGTATGAAGAGGATGGAGAATGGCATCGGTCGAAACAAATACGGGCAAATCATAATTATAGATTTGTGTGAGGGCATTACCAAACGATGGATACGACAGACGCTCGGTTACAAAGAAGCCATGATTTTGAAGGAGCGTTTTTTCACCCTCTGTAAAATGATATCGAGCATCGATGAGGTCGTAGTAAGGAGCTGTTAGTGGATTTACATTTGATGTCGCTTCGAATACCCCTGCCGGATGCATGGAGACAAGTTGCCCTGATGTCAGATCTTGATGTGTCGTCAGAAATATTTTATAGGTGTCGATATCGAAGTTTGTTTGTTGCCCCACTAGGAGAGATGACGGTAGAAGCAGGGCAATAACAATGCACCGCCAAAATGAATTCATTGCTTTGCTGCCTTATAAATTCTCTTATACTCAATATTACATCCTACTTAATAAAATGTCAAGTACCTAATTTTTAAAGGTAAATGTTATTTTATAAATGAATTATCCATCCGTTTTTCAACCGTTTTTAACTGACATCGCTCGATTAAATATCGGTTTGACTTTCAGAGAAAAAAGAATTATGTACATACAAATGAGTTTTCCACGGTGGATAGAGATACAATCTTTACACAGCACAATACTTTGTTGTCAGCGATAAATTCAACATTCTCCATAAGGAGCCACCATGAAACAGTACAAAGTAATGACTCAGAAAGACAAATTTTTCAGCGGTAAGTTTGACTCTGACAAGCTTGAAGCCGCCCTCAATGCATACGCAGCGGAAGGATGGGAGGTCATAGCAATTGCCACCGATACCATTCCATCCATCGGCGCTGCGAGAGAAGAACTTGTCGTCATATTCGAGAAAGAGAAGTGAGAATACTGGATAATTAACATCAATCAGCTGAATATAAGGTATTCCGGGAATCATTTTTGGTGATGCAAAATATGAACGTGTAACAAAGTACGGCAAGACCCTTTTTCCCTTTTTTGAAGAAAAAGGGGGACTTTTACGAACTTGATTGTTCTCGAGGAAAAAAGGAGCTTGGAGAAATAGCGGAGAAAAAAGCTCAATTTTGCATATAATTCCTCAAAATATTCGAAGAAACCGGATAATATTAAGGCGACCATTGGCTGTTGATAGAGGTTCGCAAAAAATTAAATAAAAAAGATATCAAACATATTTTAATTGCTTGCATTTTTCCTCTACTCTTTATATACTCACCCTACTACGGTTCCAATCAAGATCAAATACAGTGGGATGGTACATCGACCAATCCTTATAAAATCTTCGTACCGTAGAACATAGACCACCGAGATGCAACCGACGAGAACGATCACACTATTTTTGCTTTTCACTTGTACTAGAAACATATATACGTTAAAGCGCTCCATCGCCGACGCCGTAGGCTGAAGGTTTAGACGCCTTCAAATAGAATCGGACTCTAACATCGGGCGAGTTTAAGCAATATTCGGTATCCGGGGTTACATAAATTATTGGATTAGGAATATATTATAGCATCGAAAAACACACCTTTTCTAGATATTGATTTAGTTGGAGGGTCTCTAGATATTAATTAACCGAACAGCCACATCTAAGAGGAGGATCCACAATGGCAGATCAAGCGGGTTCATTAAAGAAGTTCCAATGGAAGTGGGTTGTGATTTCGCTTGTCATGTACGTCGTGCTCTATGTTCTCGTTCTCCTAATCATGCAAGGAGGAGTATTGAGCACGGAAGTAGCCGCCAGGATTTGGGCGGTAGCCGGTGTCTTTCTGATTGCTGCAATTGCAGGGTATCTTTCCAAAGGCGTAACCATATGGGAAATTGTAATTGCCGCAGTTATTGTTTCAGCTCTTTTATATATTATGACCGAGCTTGGACTCACTGTATCAGTTCCATTGGGCACCGGTAGCAAACCAGTTCTTACATTGCTGATTATTTTTGTATTCTCCTTGTTAGGAGCATGGCTGGGAGAACGCATCCAAAGAAGCAAATCAGCGAAGAAAGCTGCCGAGTAAATGTAATATGCTTTTCACAACACACCCCGCGATTATTTTAAATTCGCGGGGTGTTTTTTTATCCCTACCTTACGACTTGAAACCCGATATAGCCGATTTAAAAATTGTAATTTTCATATCGATGGATATCGGCATCTAACCATTGATCTGATTGTAAGTATCTTTTCCTCATTTTTCTCTTACCACACGGAACCCGATATACTCGCTCGCCGATGTCGGACTTTCATATTTTCTCACCGAGACTCTTATATCTTCCGGATCGTCACGCCAAGAACCGCCGCGCACTACTTTTTTACTTCCATTGTCGGGTCCTTTTGGATTTTCTTTCGAACTTTGCGCGTAGTACTCATCTAAGAACCAATCAGCCGTCCATTCAGCGACATTGCCTGCCATGTCGCATACGCCGAATTCATTCGGTTTAATTTTTCCTGCTGGAGTCGTTCCTTCGGAATAATTCTTTCCGAAATTTGCGCGGAGCTTGTTGATATCATTCCCCCACGGGAATTTCATCTCTTTTAGTCCGCCACGTGCAGCACGCTCCCATTCTGCTTCTGTGGGAAGTCGATACTTTTTCTTCGCGAAATCGCTCAGCCAGTCGCAGTAAGCGTATGCGTCTTCCCATGTAATTCCAGTAATAGGATGATCGGCAAGTTGTTCCGGAAAATTTCCGTCTTCCCATGTTGACGGAGGTTTGAGTCCTGTGAATTCGATAAATGCCTTATATTGTCTGTTTGTAATTTCAAACTTACCAATATAAAAGGCATTAAGGGTTACTTGGTGGGCCGGTTTTTCATTCGTTTCATTACTATCGCTTCCCATCATGAATGAGCCGGCCGGGATGAGAATCATATCGGGCTCAATCGCATTTCCTTTCTTATCACGAATACCCGACTGCGGTATTACCGGTGCCGGTTCCAGTGTCGGTGAAGTTACCGGTGCCTGTGGCGTCGGATTTTTAGGTTTTTTCTGTGCCAGCAGATTATCCGAAATGATAATGCAGAGAGTAACAAGGAAAATAACCAATGCATATTTTCTCATAAGACACCTCTCTAAGGAATTAATCATAATATTGACATCTTTCTTAAACCATATGCTTGAGAGACTTTACAGAAATAATTGTAGAATTTCAAGTATAAAAATCTATCTAAAAAACCGCAAAATAAATCCTAGATTTTTCCGGAAGTTCTAATATAAAGTCTTGGACAGGAAAACTGAATTATCTCCATAATATTATCAGGACCCGCCAGATTCGCCGAATAAGTTACTCAAAAGGAGGAGATGCGAAATAAGTAGATTTTATTTTTCCCATAACATTTTTCTAATTGTTGTAAACGCATTATCACTCAATGGTAAGTGAGATAACGAACAAGATTTTTTATCATACGCGTACATTTTCTCCGGCCAATCAGCAGGGGCAATATTACCTACAGCCGGTTTTTCCTTAAGAATGATAAACAATTGTTTAAAATCTGGAGATTCTTTATACAATTGTAAAATAGAGCCGGAATATGAGTAATATGTGATTTGCAATACGCACTTCGCAAAAAGTTAAACGATTGGTATAAGAAAGTCAAATAAAAAGGCAAGCATGCTCCTCTATTCAAGGAACATCTTGCCTTATGAAATTCTGTACACCTGACCAACTATTGGATGCTTTTTACTTCCGACCTAATCCATAATTTTTCGCAGGAACGCCGGCTTTTCTGGATCGGCTTTATCTATTTTCTGACCCGCATTCTCGTTCGCCTGAAATGCATTAATCGAAAGCGGAATTCCCTTCCGGATAAATGTCGGCTCATCAAGCTTCTGTAATTCCTGCAATCCTGTCGGGATACGGTCGAGCATCTTTGTTGCAGCTTTTGGCGGACGTATTGCTGCCGCCTTCTTACCGAAGCCTGTCGCAATCACCGTCACCATGATCTCGTCTGTGAACGTATCATCGACCACTGCACCGAGTATGACATTAGCATCATCGCCTGCAGCATCGTGGATGATCGACGTCGCTTCGTCAAGCTCGGCAAGCGACATATCCCTTCCGCCGGTGACATTGACCAGCACACCCTGCGCACCGGCAATTGAAACTCCGTCGAGCAGCGGACTAGATATAGCATTATTCGCCGCTTCGGTCGCCCGGTGTTCCCCGGTTGCAACACCCGAACCCATGATCGCGTCACCCATTTCACGCATGATGGTGCGGACATCGGCAAAATCAACGTTGATTAAACCCGGCACCGTTATCAGCTCTGAGATGCCGCGTGTAGCATTGTACAGCACCTGATCGGCAACCGCAAAGGCCTCCAGCAGCGGCGTCATGCGCTCAACAATCGACAGGAGCTTCTGATTTGGAATAACGATCAGCGTGTCGACCTGCTTCTTCAGTTCCTCAATTCCTATCTCTGATTGTTGAAGGCGTTTCTTCCCTTCGCAGTTGAACGGTTTCGTTACAATGCTGACGACCAAGGCACCGACGCTTTTCGCGATATTTGCCACCAGCGGTGCGCCGCCTGTCCCCGTTCCGCCGCCCATACCTGCGGTTACGAAGACCATATCGCTGCCGCTAAGAAATCTGGCGATTTCTTCACGATCTTCTTCAACGGCACGATGACCGATCGAAGGATCAGATCCGGCTCCCAAACCACGGGTCAAATTCTTTCCGATCTGAATTTTATTTGGAGCTTTGTTGCGATCAAGCGCCTGCAGGTCACAATTAATGGCGATGAACTCGACGCCTGTGAGACCTTTGTCGATCATCCCATTAACAGCATTTCCTCCGCCTCCACCAACGCCGACGACCCGGATTTTCGCGCCGCGCTCATACGGACTAGCAAGTTCGATCACGTTGTCTCTCCTTCTGTTATTGATTGATGATTTATAATTCGTCAAACCACATTTTCATTCTCTTAAAAATATTGCTGCTCGAACGTGCGCTCTTCCCATTTTTCAGGGCATTGAGTGTTGAACGATCTTTATTTCGCAGCGTATGAAGAATAAGTCCTACACCTGTCGCATAGATCGGATTCTCGATCTCGCGAACCAATCCTGCATAGAATCCCTGGGGAATACCGATTTTGGTCGTCATCCCCAGCACTTCACGTGCAAGCTCCGCCGTTCCTTTGATCAATGAGCCGCCGCCGGTAAGCACGACTCCGGCCGAGAGATGCTTTGAATATCCCGATCTCTTAATTTCCATTGCTGAAATTTCCAGAATTTCTTCCATCCGCGGTTGGATGATCTGACACAGTAGTTGTTTATCGAGTTCTATCGGCGCTCGACCGCTGATACCGGGCAGGATGATCGTTTCGTTATCGATAATAGACGGTTGATATGCAAATCCGTGGTCAATTTTTAATTTTTCGGCCTGTTCTCCGAGAATACCGAGTCCTTTTCGGATATCATCTGTCACTTTCTTACCGGCAATGCCGATCACCGCAGTATGGCGAATTGTCTTTTCTTCAAACACAGCGAGATCTGTCGTCCCGCCTCCGATATCGAGCAGTGCCACACCGACTTCTTTTTCCTCTTCATCCAGCACGGCGTAACTTGATGCAAGTGGTTCAAGAACCATGTCGCTCACTTCGAGTTTCGCACGCTGGACACATTTATAAATATTCTGTGCCGCCGTGATTAATCCGGTAATAATATGCACATTGGCTTCCATGCGTACACCCGACATACCGACCGGATCGTACACACCATCCTGACCGTCAATTATAAATTCCTGAGGAATTACATGAATAATTTTCCTGTCTGCCGGAAGCGCAACACGTTTCGTATCTTCGATCAACCGATCGACATCGGCCTGCGTGATTTCTTTTTCCGGACCCGCTGATGGCAATCACGCCCCGGCTCTGAAAGCTTTGGATATGATCGCCTGCTATGCCCACCGTGACCGAGTTGATTTTTATGCCGGACTGCGATTCTGCGTCGGCGACTGCAGATTGAATCGAGCGGACCGTTTTGTCTATATTGGTCACGACACCGCGTGTAAGACCGTCGGAGACACTCCGTCCGATACCGAGAATGTTAATCCGCCCGTGCTTTGCCGGTTCACCCGGAGCAACTGCTCCATCATCACTTGCTTCGGTCGATGCCACAATTGCACATACTTTTGTTGTGCCTATGTCAAGTCCAACAATAATTTCTTCCATGCTTCATTCCTCATGAAACACTTATCCCGGTTGTGTTGATGTCCGGGCGTTATCCGCCCAACGGACAACCACCTGATCCTGAAACCGGACGTTTATCGATTCGAGTGATCGACTAGTTCCAGGACGTATTACTTCTTTCCAGAATGATGAGAGTATTGCTATTTTCTCTGCTATTCTCCCGTGGCCGATCATAACCGGTACACCGTAGTCGGTGGTGTATATTACCATTTCACCACCGTTAATCGCGCAAACTTCAGATATCATTTGAAACACCGATGAATCGATTTCTGCTGCATACAACAGCAATGTTAGAGCTTCGCGTGTAATAGTATCTTCTATTGCTTTCCCCTGCTGCAATCTCTCCGTATTTTGAATCCCAGAAATAACCGGGAGATTCACCACTTCGGCAGACATCATATGCGGCATAACTATTCCCTCTGCATCGCAGCTTATCAACTGGTCGGCATTTATAAAGGCAACCGGCGTACGTTCAACGACAGAAATAACAATGTCTCCCGGGAGATCACGTCGTATTGTAACCTCTTTGATAAATGCATTCTGCAAAATACGCTCACGAATTACAGTCAATTTGATTGTCGAGAGTTTCGAGCCGGCAACGATATTTGCCAATGATATAATTTCATGCGCAGGGACAACGTGATTTCCTTCGATAGCAATCGTATCGACCGTTAATTCTTGGCGCCAGCCGATTTCACCGCCGGCAATCACCGCAATACCGATGACAAGAAGCAGGAATCCTGCGATTTCTTTTTTCTTCTGCGTCTTCGGTAGAGACTCTTGTTTTCTTTGTGGTATACTGTTAATATCTTCAGTCATTTTTTTACGCCAAAGGCGTATAAGTTTATGGCTTCAAGGCAAGTTTTTTAATGAACTGTTCACCATATTTCCAAATATCGCCGGCGCCCATGGTAATCACTATGTCATCGTTCCGCACGATCGACAAAAGAAAATCCGGTACTTTTGCTTTATCGGGAACGTAATGGACTTCTTTATGGCCGAATCGATGCGCAGTTTCGGTAATTGACATACCGCTAACACCCTGAATCGGTTCTTCCCGGGCCGGATAAATATCGGTCACTATAAGGATATCGGCATTGAAAAATGAGCGACCAAATTCCTCGGCAAAATCACGCGTTCGCGAATACAGATGCGGTTGAAACACACAGATGACCCGGCGCCGCCATCCGGCTTTGACGCCCTGAAGCGTCGCTTTGATTTCGGTAGGATGGTGCGCGTAATCGTCATATACACTGATGCCGTGTGCTTCAGATTTCAACTCCCATCGGCGATACACTCCGGCAAATCTTTCAAGACCGTCTTTCACTTTCATGAACGGCACACCGAGTTCGAGTCCTACTGCAATCGCCGCCAGTGCATTCTGGATATTATGAAGCCCCGGCACCTGCAATTTCACGAGACCAAGTTCTGCATATTCATGCATCACAGTAAAGGTCGTTGTATTTCCCTTGGCAACAATGTCCACCGCCTGCAAATCGGCCTGTGGATTGATACCATAGGTGATGATTTTCTTTTTTGCAATCTGGGGCATAATATCCTGTAATGCCGGTTCATCGAGGCAAAGAACTACAAAGCCGTAGAACGGAACTTTCTCCGCAAACTGGAGAAATGCCCCTTTGATATCTTCGAGATCACGGTAACAATCAAGATGATCGGTCTCGAGCGTTGTGAGCACTGCTATTGTTGGTGTCAACGAGAGGAATGAACGATCAAATTCATCTGCTTCGACGACGATAAATTCTCCTTTACCTAGTCGTGCATTTGTTCCGCCGAGTCCGCTCAGCTTTCCGCCGACGACAACCGTCGGATCAAGATCGCCGGACATAAGGACCAGGCTGATCATCGACGTAGTCGTTGTTTTTCCATGGGTTCCTGCAACTCCGATGCTATATTTTAGCCGTGTCAGCTCGGCGAGCATCTCGGCACGGCGAACCGTCGGAATTTTTCGCTGCAGTGCCTCCACCACTTCTGGATTATCCATCGTGACAGCCGAAGAATATACAACAACATCAACGTCGATGTCGACATTCTTCGGGCTATGCCCGATATAGATTTTTGCACCGAGGGACTTCAGATGTTCAGTGACCTCGCTTGCCATTCTGTCCGACCCCGAAATAACAAATCCCTGGTCGATCAAGATCTCTGCGATGCCGCTCATCCCGATGCCCCCGATCCCGATAAAATGCAATTTTTTAATGCTGCTAAACATATGTCCTTTCAACGCAGACCGAATCGCCTTTGGCGTCCTTTGGGTACTTTCAAAGCAATCCGCTGCATTTCAATAATAAGTTCCTTGTCCCGTTCATACCGGCCCATACGAATGCGCAGTGTGCGGCGCCGGTGTTTCATCTTTATCACAACCACCTGAAATCGGCCGCTTGTCTGGACATGACGTTCCCGGCCGATGTGCATCCATTCAATGTTGTTTAATTCTACACGCATTTCATGAAAGCGGTTCTTAAAGACCATGGCTTCATTCTCAATTATCAATTTCTTATCCCGAATACGATTGAGAATTAGTACAACAGACGAAATGAGAACGAAAATCAGAATGATATAAAGAATTGGATCACGCCATACTACCGTAAAACCATCAACAGAAAATGTTCCCCGGACTCCGGCATAGACGATCAATGTTACGAGATAGATGATCAACTGCTGGTAGTAGAAGTCGAGTTTATATCGATATATGTTTTTTTGTTCTTCCATCATCGATGACCCAGTGCAACCACTGATCGGGCAATATCTTTTGCCGCAGCCGGTTTGCCGAGCATCAAACTGTTTTCATGCATTGTTTTTAATCGTGCATCATCACGGATCAGACTGAGTACCATTTCGCATGTTTTCCGATCTGTTTCATGGTCCATAATCATCTCGGCAGCATGAGCTTTCACTATAGCTTTTGCATTTTCTACCTGATGATTTGCGGCCGCATACGGATACGGAATAAGCACAGTCGGTACACCCAGCCGTGTCAATTCGGCAATTGTGATTGCACCGGCACGACAAAGCGTGAGATCAGCGGCTGCATAGGCATACTCCATTGATTCAATGAACTTGAACACTTTCACGTCCGGGAATTCTCCGGTCAGTGACCTGACACGTTCATAATCCTGCTCGCCGGTCTGCCAAATGATTTGAATTCCCGCATTCCCAAAATCTTTCAGACACCGTACGACTGCATTATTAATTGAAAGAGCGCCAAGGCTTCCCCCCAATACCAGCAATGTCTTTTTCGATCCAACAAATCCGAAATAGTGCAGCGCATCTTTTCTTGAAATACTTCCAAGAATCTCACGAGTCGGATTCCCTGTAATTTTTACATTATCGCTCCGTTTCAGATACCGGACAGCCGACTCAAACATAAGATGAACCTCCGTCGCGCGCCTGCTTAGCAATCGTGTTGTTACACCGGGCAGACTATTCTGTTCCTGCACAACCGTCGGGATTTCCAGAATCGATGCAACGTACAACACGGGACCACAGACATATCCTCCCGTGCCGACCACAACATCGGGCTTCTCGCTCTTAAGTAATATGAACGACTGCATGAGCGAGACCAGAACTTTCAATGGAAACAGAAGATTATCCAGAGAGAGTTTCCGGCGAAAACCGCTGATCCAGATTGTCCGGAACGGATATCCTTTCTGTGGAACAAGCCTCGACTCAATCCGTTCCTTTGTCCCGACGAACAATATCTCAGACGATGGGTCAAGCTTTTTAACTTCATCTGCTATCGCTATCGCCGGGAAGACGTGTCCTCCCGTTCCACCACCGGCAAAAATTACTTTCACGACATTAATAGACTTTCCCCACGGGTGAAGCCGGCTCGGCTGCCATTATAGGCTGCGCGGCGGGTTCGCGTGGACGCAAATCCGTATAAGTCGAAATATTTAGCAATACTCCAACCGCAAATGCGGTAAAGAGTAATGATGAACCTCCATAGCTGATGAAGGGCATCGGTAATCCCGTCGTCGGGAGCAGATGTGTCGTCACACCTGCATTGACCATCGCGTAGAGACCGATTGCCGATGTAATACCGATGCCGAGATAACGTCCGAAATCATCCTGTGCTTTCCTGGCAATCTTGAATCCCCGTAAGATGATAAATGCAAAGACGATGAGCACCAGTACCGTACCGAGTAATCCGTATTCTTCGCCTACAATCGAGAAAATAAAATCACCATACGACTCTGGGAGAAAAAAGTCGCGCTGAGTGCTTCCACCCGGACCGACACCGAAAATACCTCCATTTCCGAAACCGACAACTGCCTGCATTACCTGATAACTTTTTCCCTGAGGTGTTGCTGATGGAGAAAAAAAGGCAATCAGTCTCTGCACACGGTACGGCGCACTGACAAGATAGATACCAATAATCGGCAGCAGTGAAGCAACTGTCAGGGCCAGATGACTTAACCTCGCCCCGCCTACGAATAATAATATCATGCCGAGAACAAGTATCATTGCACCTGTGCTGAAATTTGGTTGTAGAAATACCAATGTTGTAACAGCGGCGATCCATAGGAGCATCGGCAGCACGCCGGTTTTGAAATCGTGAAGACGATCACCCTTCAGCGTCAGTAGTGTACAGAGATGAAAGATCAATGCGAACCGTGCAAATTCTGATGGCTGAAATCCCAGTCCACCGAAACGGAGGAACCGGCTTGCCCCCTTCACTTCGCCGCCAAGAGCCAGTGTAGCAAGAAGAAACAACACGGCAAGAAATAAAACAGGCTTGGTTACTTTTATATAGACGGCATAGGGAATTCGCGATGCAACAATCATCGCTCCTATGCCGAGAATGACTTTAATCAGATGCAGTGTAAGGAGATGACTGCTCGACCTCCACTTTTCATATGCAACCGAGGAGCTTGCGCTGTAGACGATTCCCAGACTCGCCGCCAGTAAAAATAAAACGGCGATGATGAGAAGAATATCGATATGACTACGTTGCGTTTGCATCATTGAAAACCGTTCACTATATCCTTAAATACTTTTCCCCGATGTTCATAATTATTAAACCAGTCGAATGAAGCGCAGGCCGGCGAGAGTAACACCACGTCTCCGGGTCGTGCCAACCGTCGTGCAACTTCAACGGCTTCTTCCATCGTGCCGGCCCGTTCAACGGGGACCACCGACACAAAATTTGTTACCACATTGTCGGCACTTTCACCGATTGCTACTATGGCACGAACGTGATTTTTCACCGGTTCGAGCAGCCGGGTATAATCGTTACCTTTATCTCGTCCCCCGATAAGCACAACAAGCGGTTCCGTAAAACTTCGCAATGCATACCAGACTGCATCGACATTTGTCGCTTTTGAATCGTTGACGTATTTCACTCCTTCCACCTCGCGCACAAATTCAAGTCTGTGTTCGACACCTTTAAAATTCCTCAGAGTCGCCCGGAGTGAGGCGGTACCTACCCCTTTGGCTATAGATACAAGTGATGATGCCATAGAATTGTACCGGTTGTGTTCTCCTTTAATTGATATCTCTTCGATTCCTATTACATTATATTCCCTGCCTGCCAGACGAACCAGTAATCGTTTACCATCAATGAATGCGCCCTCGTCAAATTTTTCTGTCAGGCTGAAGGGGAGCAGATGCACTTTTGACCGTGCATTGTGCTCCACGGCATCCCGTGTTACCCGATCATCATAGTTGTACACGAGATAATCATCGATAGTTTGATTTTCAAAGATCCGGCATTTTGATGCGATATAATTTTCAAATTTATAGTCGTACCTATTCAGATGATCGGGAGTAATGTTTAATAGCACCGAAATCTTTGGCCGAAACGACTCGATAGTATCGAGCTGGAAACTGCTTACCTCCACAATAGCAGTCGTCTCAACATCAATATCCAGAACGACCGATGAGAACGCCGTGCCAATGTTACCCGCAACAACAGATTTTTTCTTTGCATCAGCGAATATCCTCCCCATCAATATTGTTGTTGTCGTTTTCCCATTGCTTCCCGTAATTGCTACAATCCCGACTCCTTCGGGGCACATCCAGCTTGCCACTTCGATTTCACCGACTACACGCAGTCCTTTTTCGCGTGCTTGCCGTACGATTGATGCCGTAAGCGGCACACCCGGACTTACGACAACAACCTGCGCTTCGAGTATCTTTTCACTGTTCTGTCCAAGCTCATACGGAATTTTCCACTGTTCCAGCGTATCAATTTCCTTACGCAACTTTTCCGCTGTGCCGATATCGCTGACAAAGACCCTGGCGCCGCGCGATGCGAGGAGCCTCGCGACACTCACCCCGCTTTCCGCGGCTCCGACAACAGAAAAGGTTGTTCCCCGAATTTCTTCGTGCTTCATCCGTTCTTCACCGTACCTTAAATGTTGTCAGACTTAGAATCATTAATAAAATCGCTATAATATAGAAGCGTGTAACAATCTTCGGTTCACTCCAACCAAGCATCTCGAAATGATGATGCAGGGGGGCCATCTTGAATATACGGCGCCCTTCACCATATTTCCTTTTTGTGTATTTGAAATACATTTTTTGAATAATTACCGAAAGTGTCTCGGCCAGAAAAATTCCTCCGAGAATTGGAAGTAACAGTTCTTTTTTAATCATCACGCAAATTGCGCCAAGAGCTCCACCAAGCGCCAGCGAACCTGTATCGCCCATAAATACCTGGGCAGGATAAGCATTGTACCATAAGAATCCCAGCGCCGCCCCGACAAGAGCCGCACAGTAGACAGTGAGTTCACCGTTTCCTCGCAGATAGATAATATTGAGATACCGGCTGAATTCGATGTTCCCACTGACATACGCCAACACTGCAAGCGTTAGCGAGACGATACCGACGATACCGATCGCAAGCCCATCAAGACCGTCCGTGAGATTCACCGCATTCGATGTACCGACAATAATAAAGATGACCATCGGGATATAAAAAACCGAAAAATTGAATTCGAGATTCTTAAAGAACGGAACTGTTGTAATCGTATTAGCATTGATTAATTTTAATTCCGGTGAAAAATAGAGCACGGATCCAAGGATGATCCCGATAATAATCTGCCCGACAATTTTATATTTTCCAATTAAGCCTTTCGGCTTTTTTCTTACAACCTTCAGGTAATCATCTATAAAACCGACGGCACCGAGTCCGGCGGTGACGACAATGATGAGCAGGATATACATATTTTTAAGATCACCCCAGAACAATGTCGGCAGAAGAACGGAGAGGAGCACAATGAGTCCTCCCATTGTCGGAGTTCCTGCTTTACTGAGATGACTTTTTGGGGCTTCAATTTTTGCAGTTTCACCGATTTGATGTTCCTTCAATTTTTTAATAACCCATGGTCCTGCAACAAACGCAATGAGCAATGCCGTGAGGGCCGCGGCGGCTGCTCGAAATGTGATATACTTGAACAGGCTGAAGCCCGGTGGTGCATACACTTTTTCAATAAAATTAAAAAAATAGTACAGCATAGCTTTACTGTTTTTTAAAATAGTTTGTCACACCTTCAATGACTTCTTCCATCTTCATTCCACGAGACCCTTTTATGAGTACCGCATCCCCGGGCGAAATTGTCGCGCAAAGGTTCTTAATCAATGCTGTTTTGTCATCGAAATGCTGTGCAAATCCCAGCTTTGATGCTTCGAAAATGAATCGTGCGCGGGGACCGAATGTGAAAAGATATTCAAATCCGCGATTGGCTACTTCAAGTCCAATTTTTGCATGTTCATGTTCGCTTTTTTCACCGAGCTCGAGCATGTCGCCCAGAACGACAATCTTTTTGCCTGAAATCGAAATCGACTCAAACGTCGAAAGTGCTGCAACTACAGAATCTGGATTTGCATTATATGAATCGTTCATAATAGTTACGTTCTGGAGTTTCATTATTTCCATACGTTTGGAGCTAGCCGTAAAACTTTCAACGGCATGAGTAATATTCTTTTTCCCAATGCCGAACTGTATTCCAACTGCTGCGGCAGCAAGAGCGTTTACTGCATTGTGGCATCCGGGGACACCCAGATTTATTTCCAACGGTTGTAAAAATTGTTTTGCACGTACCTGTAATCGTGCGCATCCATTCATATCTACACCGACGATTTTTCCACGAACATGGGAACGCGACCCCTTAAAACCATACCGCAGCGTGCTCCTCAATCCTCGAGCCCGGGCAACAATCAATGGATCATCGGCATAGACAAAACCAAAGCGGCTATACCGAAATACTGTTCCTTCTTCTGCGGCAACTCCGTCAAGTGTGGTAAAGAATTCCAGGTGTTCCCGTCCAATTGTTGTTATCAGAGCATGGGTCGGTTCTGAAATTTTCACAAGCGATTCAAGCTCACCCGGGTGATTCGTACCATGCTCAATAATCGCAATCTGTTGTTTTGGACTCAGGCGGAGCAGTGTCATTGGAACACCGATCTGATTATTGAGATTTCCTTCCGTCTTCAGCACGGAGTACCGTGTTGAAAGAACCGTTGCAATCATGTCTTTAGTAGTTGTTTTTCCGTTGCTCCCTGCAATCACAATAACCGGAATACGGAATTTTCTCCGATGTATATTAGCAATCCGACCCAGTGCGCCGATGGTATTCTCAACGACAAGCAGCGGGATCAAATATTGGGATCGGTCTTTCTCCTGATACCATCTTTCATCAACCACGATGCATGATGCACCGCGTTGGATCGCTGAGTCGATAAACGAATGACCATCTAACCGCTCACCACGAATTGCAAAAAAAATATTCCGTGGTTGTACTGTCCGTGTATCAATCGACACCCCTGAAATTTTTACTTTGCGGAGTTTCTCAAACCGCATCGCTTTCTTGTGCGGCACCGACATCACGTTGCGTATTGTAATCATGTTTTTTGCGACTGTGATGATTTTAAGAACTGTAATACTTCCTCCCGGTCATCGAAAGGAATCTTTTCACGGCCGACAACCTGATAGTTTTCGTGTCCTTTCCCTGCAAGAAGAACAACATCACCGGGATGTGCCTGTGAAAGAGCCGTGACAATCGCCTGTTTTCGATCGGCTTCACGAGTCACTTTTTTCCCCGGCGGAATACCGGACATAATATCATCGATGATTGCCTCGCGATTTTCCGTACGCGGATTATCGGATGTCACAATGACGACATCACTGAGCTCGGCTGCAATTTTCCCCATGATAGGGCGTTTTGTTCGATCACGGTCTCCACCCGCACCAAACAGAGTAATGATACGGTTTGTCCGATGTTCCGGAAGGATGTCATGGATAGTCAGTAAACATTTCTCAAGCGCATCGGGCGTATGAGCGTAATCTATAACTGCCGTCCATCCTTGGGGTGATCTGATACGTTCGAATCGCCCGCGTATAGTGTGCTGAGCTTCAATTCCGCGTTTGATGACATCCGGTTTAATTCCAATCCCGATTCCTGTAGCAATCGCTGCAAGCGTATTTGATACATTAAATCGGCCAATAAGAGGCGAAATAACTGTAATTGATCCATGTTCGAGTTTTACCGTGTACAACGTTCTATCAATACCGAGCTGAATATCAATAGCTTTGACGTCTACCGGCTCACCGATGCCATAGGTCATTACTTTCGCCTGTGTCGAAGATACCATATAGCCGGCCTCCGGATCATCGGCATTGACAACGGCGATTGCCGACGTATCAAGTGAATCAAAGAGCCTTTTCTTTGCCGTTGCGTATTGTTCCATTGTTCGATGAAAATCAAGATGATCCTGCGTCAGATTGGTGAATACACCGGCATGAAATTGTATTCCATACACACGATACTGTACAAGTGAGTGTGATGAGACTTCCATGACGGCAGAAGTGCATCCCTGTTGAACCATGCCGGCAAGATATTGATCGAGTTCAAGCGATTCGGGTGTTGTATGAGTCGCCGGTATCTCTTTCTTACCGATTATGTAAGCGATGGTACCAATTAAACCGACTTTCTCACCGTTTGCTTCAAGGATTGCTTTTATAAGGTGCGATGTTGTTGTCTTTCCATTTGTGCCGGTCACTCCGATAAGTTTTAGTTTTGAAGCCGGATTACCAAAATAATTTCGCGCCATGACCGCCAGGGCACGCCGTGTATTTCCAACTACAATTTTTACAACACCTTCATGCATGAAGTATGCATCCGCCAATACTTCGTCATCCTCGAGTACAATTGCCTTTGCCCCTTTGCTGATCGCCTGTTTGATGTGTTGATGTCCATCGATTGATGTTCCTCGGATTGCCACAAACAGATCTCCCCGCTCGATTTTCCGGGAATCATATTCGATTTTACTGATATGTACTTCGTGTGTCTGTACCATTTGACCGAAGACGGTTTGAAACATCTTGGACACCGGAACATCTTTCAGCAATTCACTTAGAAGCATAGTACGATTACTCTAATTAACAACGACGGTTGAAAAACCTCGCGGTTCACACCAGAACTGAACATGATTTCCTTGACGGATTATTTCTCCCGGGGTTGGTGCCTGGCGGATGACAATACCGTTCCCGTTCACAACCGCATCGAGACCTTCAAGTTTCAACGCATTCACCGCACGACGAATGCTCAGACCCCTCAGATCCGGTGTGTGTATAATTTTTTTACTTGTCACTCTCTGTGACTCAGCAAGTACCAATTGAACCTTGTCATTTCGAGCTGCTTCTACATCCGCGGCCGGACTTTGGCTCACTACGATATTTCCACTTCCTGTGTACTGAACTGCCAGACCGGCATTGCGACACATAGAACTCGCCAGATCAATTCCCAGGTATCGTACGTCGGGCACCGTAACCCGCTCCCCATTCGATTGCTGCCGAGTATAGTGCTTATAAATTTCCGGATGCGGTTGTGGATCGGAAAGGTTGATAATCCGTTCCGCAATTGCACGAAATACCGGTCCGCTGACCATTCCACCATAATATTGTCCTGAACGCGGTCCATCAATCATGACCAACAACACAACCTGCGGATCTTCAACGGGGAAAAAACCGACGAATGATGCAACATAATCATCCTTTGAATATCCCCCTGGTCCGAGTTTCGAAGCCGTTCCTGTTTTCCCTGCTATTCTCACACCGTTTATCTTCACATCTTTTCCGGTGCCACGCTCGACGACTCCTTCAAAAAAGGAAGTCAGTGTCTGCGCGGTCTCTCGTGATATTACTTTCCTGATTTTTTCCGGAGTACGTTCGAACAGGACGTTACCATTTCTATCAGTTGCCTTCCGGATAATGAAAGGTTTCATCAATTCTCCGCCATTAGCAACCGCTGCATATGCCGATGCAATCTGAATCGGTGTCACTCCTACTTCGTACCCATATGCCATTGTGTTCAGTGTCGTTCTGGACCACAGCGCCGGCTTTTTTAACTGCCCGCCGATTTCTCCAGGGAGCTCAATCCCGGTGGGTATTCCAAATCCGAAGTCCCGTGCATACCGGAATAATTTTTCACACCCAACATCATTCGAGATTTTTGCCATCACGATATTGCTGGAGTACTCCATTGCTTCCTGGAATGTTAATATTCTGAACCCATGTGTGTCGCGTATCGTCCGCCCTTGTGCCTTATAGACACCGCCTTCTGCATAAATCTTATCAGTAGGCCGGTGAAGCTTTTCCTCAAGCGCTGCTGAAGCGACAACGATCTTGAACGTGCTCCCTGGCTCGAACATATCGGTGAGCGGACGGTTACGGATCTTGTTCGTATCCTCCTCTAAAATATCATTAGGGTTTACTGCCGGATACGTCGCCATCGCAAGCACCTCGCCGGTTTTCGGTTGAAGCATTACTGCGATTCCGCCGCATGCATTATTCGCTTCGACTCCATGTTTGAGTTCTTCCTGGACAACCGATTGAAATGTAAAATCGATTGTCAGTGTCACATTGTTCCCATCTATGGGATCAATCCGCGGATAATCTACCGAAGGCCTTTTCCGGCCAAGACCATCGCGCTGCATGATCACAAATCCATCAGTCCCGCTCAATACCTTATCGAATTGCAGCTCGATACCACTGAGACCAACGTTATCGATATTAGTAACCCCCAAGACCTGGCCGGCTAGATCGTCATAATGGCATAACCGCTGAGGTTCATCAAGTTCGACGACTCCCTCGATTTCATCTATGGCAATTCGTCGAGCCTGATTGGGCGGCACACGGCGCTCCAACCAAACAAAACGTTTTGGTGTTTGTAGTTTGTTAATATATACGCTCGCCGGTTTTTGGAAAACTCCGGCAAAAACTTCTGCCACATGGTTGATGTCATCGCCAATGATTTTAGGATCCGCAGCATAAGAAACCATGCGCGTATTTGAAACGAGAACATTACCGTTTCGGTCATAGATACCGCCGCGAGTTGCCGGAATTGATACTTTTACCTCATATTGCCGTTTTGCAATCTCTTGATATTTTGAGGAATCAAGCACCTGGATTTTCACCAGTCGTGCAAGCACGATCACCAGGAATACCAGCAGTATTATCTTGAGCAGTAGAACACGCCCCCAGTACTTCGGTTTTTCAGATTGTATCGCCGGTGAAAGTATCTGAGATTCGTCGATCATTACCGTGCCCCTTCACGTTCACGGATAAAAGCCGAATGCTGCACCGCTTCGGAATCAAGCGAAAACCAAATCGGCTGTTGCGTTGGATTGTGCAGGTGAAGCTCGGTCTGTGCTATAGTGCCGATTCGCTCAAGCGCCGATTTCCGGTTGATCTCAGCTCTCAATACTTCATTGATGCTTGAGAGCTTTTGTGCCGCACTATCGAGATCTCCTATTTCATGCAGAAGTTCGCCGACACGAATCGTGTTGTATATATATAAAAGAACAATTGTACTTCCGACGGCAAGTGTTAAGAGTACATTAAAGATTGAAAGACGTTTTTTTACCCGCCGTTTCCGGCCTCGAACTGATGACTGCGTCCCGATGGAAGCAGGAACATCGTTCCCTGATGTGCCGCCTATATCACCGTTATAGATACGCCCCCGTTGTTCATCGTGGAGTTCTTCCGAGAGCGTCCTTACAGCAAGTATTTTCCCGCTTTTATCGTTCATATTATATCCGCTCGGCCACACGAAACTTTGCACTCCGTGCGCGTGGATTTCTCCGACATTCGTTGTCTCCGGGGGTGATGGGATTCTTTGTAATAATTTTCAGTCGCGGCGTTATCGGTTTATCTGGTACCAGTTTATGTCCCGAGGGAATGATTGTCATTGCTTCTTCCCGAAAAAATTTCTTAACTATTCGATCTTCAAGTGAATGATAGGAGATCACTCCAATTCTGCCGGTTGGTGCAAGTATTTCCGGTACCTGCCGAAGAAAAACTTCCAGATTTTGCAGTTCTCGGTTGACTTCAATCCGAATTGCCTGGAATATTCGTGCCAGTGTTTTTTTTGCAAACCGTTCTCCGACAATCCCCGATACAATTGCTGCAAGCTGTGCGGTAGTATCGATCGGATTTTTCATCCTCTTGCGTACAATCGTCCGCGCAACCTGATGAGAACGCCGTTCTTCACCGTAGTGCTGAAATATGTCGGCCAGTTGCTTTTCATCGTAGTAGTTGATGACGTTCCAGGCATTATTCTGCGTTCGCATATCCATCCGCATATCGAGACGATCGTCGCCTTGAAAACTGAATCCCCGCCGCGGTTCATCGATCTGGTGCGACGAGATTCCAAGATCAACGATGATCCCACTGACCTGTAATATTTTCAGATCCTTTAAAGTCTGATTAAGATTACAAAAATTTTCTCGGAATAATTTAATTCTATAGTGTTCGGTTATAAAACGATTGTGCGCATGTACGAGTGCCTCTTCATCGACATCAAGTGCAATGATAGATCCCTGCGAAGACAACTTTTTCAGAATTGCCTCTGTGTGCCCTCCACCACCAAGCGTCGCATCAACATACACTCCGTCGGGATCTGTCACAAGAGCATCGACGACTTCATGAACAAGAACCGGAATATGAAACGCCCGGGAAACTTCAGCGGTATCCATGACTTACCCGGAGTCGAACCGTTCAACTATTATGCCGGATAGTCCCGACAAAACAGAATGTATCCGGACAACAATACCCGTCGAGCCAATACGCGAGCATCGCCGTTTCTGTAAACCGCGCACGGAAGAGGAACTCTCTCCGGCGAATTCCTTCATGTGTGTTACTCCTTTGGTCTGAAAACTAATTCTGCAACGTTTTCGTAGGAAGATGCCTGGTTATTCATATACTCGTTGAACAATGTCGGATTCCATGCTTCAATACGTTCCAACACGCCGATAATAATAACCTCGTTTTCGATACCGGCAAATTTTAACAGTTCTTGCGGAATGATGATACGAGCCTGACCGTCGAGTTGCGATTCAGTAGCCCATTGAAGGAGTGTGCGTACAAAAAATCTATGCTGAGAGTTCGAAGGGGATAATCCTCTAATCGACTGCTCCAGTTTATTCCATTCATCAAGTGGGTAAACAAATAAGCATTGCTCAAATCCCCGCGTGATAACAAAAGTATCGTTTGCTTCCGGCGAAACATTTTTTCGAAGCTTTGCCGGAATATTAATCCGCCCTTTGCTATCAACTGAATACGTGAACCGGCCTTTAAAGGCAGACATAAAAACCCCTATAAACATTCCCTACTTCTTACCCACTTTTACCCACCTATAGACTGGAAATTTAATCTTTTGATTTATAAAGTCAAGTAAAAAGTGTACAAAATAAGCCTATTTTTAAGGGGGTGAAAGATGGGGAATTATTACCGACATGAGAAAGAGATGCCTGCCAAAATCGGGACATCAAGAGATGGGGAGAAAAACATGAAAATTCAATAAAACCCCCGAAAAAACGAAGAAAACAAAAATATCTTGCTTTAAAATTGATATGCCAGATAGAATGCTATATAAAGATGGACCAATATTTTGGAGTAATTTGAGATCTCTTTTTCTGTTCTATTTCCGTTATTCTACACTTTTATTCTGTTACTTTTACCCCAGCCATGGTTTCCAATACCTTAACCACAGCCGAATAATCTTCCCTGCCGAATCCCATTGACGTTGCTGCAATGTAAAGCTCCCGAATCGGTTCAAGTGCCTGTAAGGACACACCCGCATTTTTTCCTGCATCAAGTGCAAGATTGATGTCTTTCAAAAGATGTTCTGTACAGAAACGCGCCGGTGTGAATTGGCGTTGTGTAATCGATCTTCCCTTTGTCTGGTACATCGGTGCATTAAGAGAAGAATGACTCAACACATCAAGAAGCGTCGAGGGTGGAATCCCCACTTTTACCCCGAACACAAGTCCTTGAACAAGTGAAGCACTCATACTCGCAATGAACATATTACAGATAAGTTTTAAATGAGTTGCCTTCGCCGCCTCTGGAAAATACCACTGCCATGTTCCAAGAACATTCAGCACATCACGAACACGATCGATCACTGTCGGATCACCGCCAACGAAGAGAAGAAGCGAACCATCGGTTGCTTGGGGAACACTTCCAAGAACGGGAACGTGTAAAAATCCGACCTTTTTTCCCGAATAGTGTTTTAACAATCGTTCGATAATTGCCGGCGATACTGTACTCATATCAATATGAATTTTATCAGTCGATAATCCTTCATCGAGTCCATTTTGAGAAAATACAATCTTCTCAAGCGCCTTGGGATCCGAGACCATCGTAATGCAAATATCTGCTGTCCGTCCGACCTCAGCACATGTTATAGCTTTATGGGCTCCCCGCTGCACAATCTCATTAGTCTTGGATTCAGTTCTATTATAGACGACCAGTGGGAATCCCGATTGAAGAAGCCGTTCCGCCATCGGCAGCCCCATCGTTCCCAATCCAATAAATCCGATTATTGGTTTCATATAATACCTCATATAATATATTTCCTATACCGAAAATATAAACACGGAGTCCACAGAGAACATAAATAAATCTATCCCTCGCAGAGGTCTACGACCTGTAAGGACACAGAGTTTAATCCAATTGCAAATTCTCGATCAGTATCTCATTCTCTATAGTAATCCGTGCATAGAAACCACGCTGTGCCGCTCCGCAATTAACCATTTTGGTTTTTCCCAATATATCCTGTCCGCGGGCTTCATGAATATGACCGCAGACGACAACATCGGGTTGTTCATGCTCGATAAATTTACGTATTGCCGTACTGCCGACGTGCGTTCCTAAAAAAATCCGGTCAAGCTTAGTACGAAACGGAGGAGAATGTGGTACGAACACTTTTATCGGCGCATCGCGCACCATAGAAAAGCCCGATTCAATCCGACAGCCGATCTCTTCCTCGGTCAATTCATAGGGAGTATGTAGGCGCGATAGTGCTGCAGCAGAGACACCAAAGAAACCGACATCGCCAATGCGGACACCCCGGGCATTCAGTGAGATATCTAATCTAAAAAGTTCATCGTCGCTTTCCGGAATATCCATATTCCCTGCAATGGCTAGAACAGATTTCCCGAGTGTAAGTATACTTCCCACGGCATTTCTTATATCCGCGACAGTTCCATGAGTTGTGATATCACCAACAATTAGAATGACATCCGCATTTTCCTCTTTCTGAATAATTTTATAAAGATTATCATACGCTGCATGAATATCGCTGATTGCGACAATTTTCATCTTAATATTCCTTGTTATCAGATACTATTTCTGCTAATCCATGCATAAACTTCAATGCAGAATCGAGCCTTTCTTGTGGAATTTTCCCTCGGATAGTCGCTTTTAATTCAAGCTGAGCTTTACTCTGGTTTAATCGCGGCTGAAAATCGACCAATCGGGGAAGCGAATCGATGATTTTCTGAAATAGAGATGCCTCCCCTTCAGCAGCCTCAAAAAATGCTTTTTGATCTGAAGACGGGAATGTAAGGTTGAGTGTTGTATCTGTAATCTCAATTTTCAAGAATCCGATTTTTGCTGCAATTACCTTTATTTCAACGATACAAATGAGGTGCGCTACCTCATCCGGATACTCGCCGAACCGATCGCGTAATTCACTCCGGATTTCATCGATAGCAGCACTGTCGGACGCCGCATACAATCTTCGATACACGTCGAGCCTTTCTGAATCGTGTTCTACATATATATCGGGGATTAGCGCATCAATATCAGTCTCAATAATTGTTTCTGTGGGGCGTTGAAGTTGTACTGTTTTCCCAAAGATTTCCTCAAATTCCTCTTTTTTCAACTCGAGCACTGCATCTTCAAGGATTCGTGTATACATTTCAAATCCCATTTCCATAATATACCCGCTTTGTTCTGCACCGAGAAGGTTGCCAGCGCCGCGGATTTCAAGATCGCGCATAGCCAGATTAAAGCCGGAGCCCAGCTCGGTGAATTCCTCAATAGCCTGCAATCTCCTGAGTGAATGGTGGGGCAATGACGACAAAGGCGGAGTGAGAAGATATGCATATGCCTGGACATTCGATCGACCTACACGTCCGCGAAGCTGATACAATTCAGCCAGCCCGAATTTATCAGCACGATTAATAATGATCGTATTAACATTAGGAATATCCAATCCCGATTCGATAATCTTCGTCGCTACAAGCACATCAAACTTCCGTTCCAGAAAATTCATCATGACCTTTTCGAGTTCACTCCCCTTTATCTGACCGTGCGCAATACGGATACGCGCCTCCGGGATATTGCGTTGAATGTAATCCGCAATAGCCGCAATTTTTTCTATCCTGTCATGGACAAAAAAGATCTGTCCGCCACGACTGATTTCCTTGAGAATTGCTTCACGAACCAACAACGGTTCCAGCTGTGCAATTTCAGTAATCACTGGTAGCCTGTTTCTTGGCGGAGTTGTAATAAGCGATAGATCCCTCGCACCCATTAGTGAAAAATGGAGTGTACGCGGGATAGGTGTTGCTGTCAGCGTCAGTGTATCAACGGTCTCCTTCTTCAGACGTAATTTTTCTTTTGCCGTTACACCAAACCGGTGTTCCTCGTCTATTATCAACAGCCCGAGGTTCTTAAAAACCACATCGCGTGAGAGGAGCCGGTGCGTACCGATTAGGATATCAATCTCGCCCGATGCGAGGCGTCGTAGAATTTCGGTTTGTTCTTTCCTTGATCGAAACCGGGATAATACCTCGACACGAACCGCATACCGCTGAAGGCGGTCTGCAAAAGTGTTATAATGCTGCTGTGCGAGAATCGTTGTTGGAACCAGTACTCCGGTTTGTTTACCACTCATTACCGCCTTAAATGCAGCACGAATAGCAACTTCGGTTTTTCCGAATCCCACATCACCGCAGATAAGGCGATCCATTGGGTGAGCTGCTTCCATATCTTTTTTGATATCTATCGTTGCCGTTGCCTGATCGGGAGTATCTTCATACATAAATGACGCTTCAAGCTCCTTTTGCCAGGGAGTATCTTCCGAAAAGGCAAAACCCGGGTCTATTTTTCGCCTTGCATATAGTTTAATAAGATCTCTGGCGATGTCCTTAATTTTTCGTTTTGTCCGCTGTTTGATACGATCCCAGTCCGGAGCCCCAAGCTTATTAAGAATCGGTATGTGCCCTTCCCGCGATGAATATTTTTGAATCCGGCTTATGTAATTAAGATTGACATAAAGGACGTCATCGTCGGAATAGAGCAGGCGAACTACTTCCTGTTCAGTCTCCCGTATTTTGATTTTTCGGAGTCCGTCAAATTTACCAATACCATGGTCAACATGGACAACATAGTCTCCTCTCTGGAGCTGAAGGAGTTCCTTTTGTGAAATACCCCGAAATCTGCGCTTTTTTATTGATCCGCGTCGTCTCAAGCGGCCGAAGATTTCGTGCTCGGTAAAGAGGGCAAAGTGTTCCCTAGAAATAACAAAACCGCTATGGAGCGCCTCGGTACAAAACTGCATCGTAGGAAGCTTTATGTTATCATCAATTTCGCTCAAAAGATCGGCGAGGCGTTCAGCCTCAGTATTTGATTCACAGGAAAAACAGACTTTATACTGTTCCTGTGCCAGTTGGGCGAGATGTTCTTTTAACAAGTGAATACTGCCATTAAACGACGGTTGTGACCGGCTGCTAAAATCTATTTCATCCTCCTGAATGGATGAAAGGGAAAGAATACGGATCAACCGGTGATTGTTTAGATTCGCCTTTATTTCCTCCCAGGACAGCGTGTTTTCGGATCCTTCACGAAGCAATTCGGTAATTGATCGTTCTAGGAGCACATCTTCCGGAAGCATAATAAGGGTGGGCGATTGAAGATAGTTAAATATTGACGCATTCTGGTCAAGAGCAGACGGACCCGAAAAAACATCAGGGATAATCGTGGCTGCAGTCAGTTCACGGATTGAGCGTTGCGACAGGGGGTCGAATTCTCTGATTGATTCAAGTGTGTCACCCCAGAATTCAAGTCGAAGAGGATTATCTCCGACAGAAGGATAAACGTCAATGATCCCTCCTCGATGTGAAAAGTCTCCAGGTCTCTCAACAAAATCCTTTCTTTCAAACCCGAATTTAAGTAATGTATCAATTAGGTTTTGAAAGTCGACCGATGTTGATCTTTGAATCTCGATTATTCTGGATAAGAAGAGGGTCGGTTGGGGGAGTTTTGTTGCTAGCGCTGTGGAATATGTACAAAAGATCACCGGTTTTTTCGCCAGCAGGGCTTTCAAAGCTTCTACTTGCTGAGAGTTGCCTGATATATCAAGTGCATGCAGGTGATGTGTTGTTTCAGGGAAAAAAACAACAGGAGTACTTATGGTAGTGCGCGAACAATCGTCGGCAATCTTTTCCGCCTCATCCCGTGTTTCTGCAATGACAATTATCGTACTGTTAATATCTTCGGCAATTCGTGAGACAAGAAAAGATTGTAGTGATCCGGCTACAGCGTGTAGACGAGGAGATTTTCCGGCTTTAAGGGCATTGACCACCTCGGAACAAGGAGAAAGCGAAAAGATATACTCACGAAGAGTGTCGAGTATTATTGAGGAAATCTGCATAGAAGGTGCATCTGCTTTCAATCGATTTTATACTGGCGATTCTCTATTGCAGCACGTACAAATCCATCAGCAGCTGCTAGTCGCCGTTCTGCTTCCTCCATCGTAACTTTTGCCTTGATCATCACAATCGCTTTTTTCACATGATTGCCGGCTGCTTCAAGGGCATGACCGGCTTCTTCATAACTTACATCCGTTATTGTCATAAGTATTCTTTTTGCTCTCTCAGTTAGTTTGCGGCTGGTCATCTGCAGATCTATCATCATGTTCTCGTACACTTTCCCAAGGCGTATCATTGCAGCTGTTGTCAGCATATTAAGAACCATTTTCTGGGCGGTTCCAGATTTCATCCTTGTAGAGCCCATTATGACTTCCGGACCGACCTCAGGGCAGATTGCCACATCGACCTCAAGGTCAAATTCAGATCGGGGATTTGTTGTCACATAGAGAGTCTTTGCACCCATTGTCCTTGCATACCTTATCGCACCGTTTACATATGGAGTACAGCGGCTGGCTGCTATACCGCATACTACATCTTTGTGATTTAGGCCGATCTCTTCCAGATCCTTTGCACCATTTTCTGCTTTATCTTCCGCTCCTTCCTGTGCCCGAAACATTGCCTTTTCGCCACCGGCAATCATTCCTGTCACCATACTATGTGACGTCCCGAAAGTTGGCGGACACTCTACTGCATCAAGAACACCGAGTCTCCCGCTTGTTCCTGCCCCGATATAAATCAGTCTTCCTTTATGTCGTAATGCATGAACGATAATTTCGACGCCTCTTGCGATATAGGGAATCTCATGTTCAACGACATCCGCAATTTGTTTATCCTCCGCATTAATTATACGGAGAATTTCCTCGATCGAGCGTGAGTCAATATCCATGCTGCTGAGGTTTCTTTGCTCGGTTATCAGTTTTCCAAGTTGATCGAACAGGTGGGTATTTGTCATTTTATCACCCGTTATTTTACTGGACGCATTATAACGATCTTCTTTTTATTATTTTCTAATTCTTCTACTGTTCTCAGTGATATATCTATCACCGTTATTGCTATTTTCTTCCTCCTTCGTCCCAGCTCGACAATTTCCCCCTGTATATCTCCCCCTTTAAGCGCAAGGATTGCTCCCGTTTCAACATATACTCTATCTGTACTCTGTGTCTGAAACCTCATCGATGTTGAACCTTGAATTGAAGAGGTGACATACAATAACGGATATCCATATTTCCATAGAATTTCAAGCTGACCAACAGCACGGCATATTACATAATCAAAGGACTTCCTTTCTTTGACATTTCTATTTCTATTGAAATCCTCCGCTCTCGACCACACAGCTTCAATACCACCGATTCCCAACGATTGAATGATCGATTGAACAGCATTTATTTTCTTCCCAATTGAATCAACAAGTGTTAGCGACAATCCAGGCATAAGTATTTTTAGAGGTATACCAGGTAATCCACCTCCTGTACCAATATCAATAACGGAAGCAGAGTCCTTAAGCTTGATCCTCGTAAGGAATGAAACGCTTTGAAGTATCTGCTCCTCCCAGACCATATCCTCACTACGGCGTGAAATTAAATTTATTTTTCTATTCCAATCCAACAACAATGCACAGTACCTATCTAAAACATCACACTGTGAATCATCTATGGATAATCCATTCGCAGCTAGTATTGCCCTAAACCATGCCGCCCCTTTTTCCATACTATATCGACAGTTTCACGTGGAACATTTTTAGGACTTTAAATAAATCATTAGTACCGATACATCCGATGGAGTAACACCTGAAATACGCGATGCTTGCCCTATCGATTCGGGCTTTAATAACCTCAGCCTCTCTCTCCCTTCATTACTTATAGAATTTACACGGTCATAGTCAAAATTCTTAGGAATACGTATCGATTCTTGCTTCTCAAAATCTGTAATCTGATCATGCTGTCTCTTGATATACCCTTCATATTTCACTTCTATCTCAACTTGTTCTATAACGTCATTATCACTAAGAACTCCCTTCAAGCCACCGTTGAAATCGACTGTTTTAATAAGATCTTTAAGCTTAATTTCCGGTCTGCGAATAAGCTTTTCAAGAGTTTCATTCTCATTTATGCTTGTACTGCCAATAGAGTTTAGGAAACTGTTGACCTTTTCTGGTGACACTGTAACACGCTTTATTAAATCCAACGCAGAATCAATTGCTTTCTCTTTTACTTTCAGCCTTTCATACAACCAATCTGGAATTAAACCAAATTTTTTCCCATAATGCATTAGCCTCCGATCGGCATTATCCTGACGCAAGACAAGACGATATTCAGCTCTCGAAGTAAACATACGATATGGTTCTTCTGTCCCTTTACTCACCAGGTCATCAATTAAGACACCAATATATGCTTCTGACCTTTTTAATATGAACGGTTCTTCACCTTTTAATTTCTTGGTTGCGTTAATACCGGCAATCAAGCCCTGAGCCGCCGCTTCTTCGTATCCTGATGTTCCATTTATTTGGCCGGCAAAGAATAATCCATTAACGAGTTTTGTCTCAAGTGTAAGAGTAATTTGATCTGGTGGAAAGAAATCATATTCTACAGCATAACCAGGCCGTAACATTTCAACATGCTCAAGTCCCGGTATTGTCCTCAATCCCTCAAATTGGATATCTTCTGGTAAACTAGTAGCAAATCCATTGACATATACAACATTCGTTTGATATCCTTCCGGTTCCAGAAAGATATGATGCCGATCCCGTTGTGCAAACCGGTTAATTTTATCTTCTATGGATGGACAATATCGCGACCGATACCTTTTATTCTACCTGTAAACATTGGCGAACGATCAAATCCCTTTCGTAACACCTGATGAGTTTTCTTGTTAGTGTATGTGAGATACATTGGTATTTGTTTTTGTGAAATCTTCGAGGTCTGATATGAGAATGGCCTTGGCGGATCATCGCCGTACTGTATTTCTGTTTTTTCAAAATCGATACTCTGAAAATCAATCCTTGGCGGAGTACCAGTTTTTAGCCGCCTCCATTTAAAGCCAGCCTTTGCCAAAGACTCGGTCACTCCATATGCTGATTTCTCACCATATCTTCCACCCACTTTCTTTATCAAACCGGTGTACATTATTCCATTCAAGAATGTACCAGTACATAAAATCAATATTTTACACTTGAATTCCTGTCCACTCACAGTCTTGATGCTATGAATAGTACGACTGTCAATTAGAATTTCAACGAGACTATCTTCAAGTATATCCAATCCTACCTGATTGTCTACAACTCTTAATGCTTCTTGTGAATATAGATCACGGTCGTTTTGCGATCGAGGCGACCAGACAGCCACACCTTTTGATGTGTTCAGCATTCTGAAGTGAATTCCGGTCGCATCAGCAATTTTTCCCATGACACCACCGAGTGCATCAATTTCTCTGACCAGATGTCCTTTTGCCGTACCTCCTATAGCTGGATTACATGACATCCGGCCGATGGCCTTTTTCTCCATTGTTATCAAAAGAGTAGAGAAACCGAGCCGACTAGTGACCATCGCTGCTTCGATTCCAGCATGTCCACCGCCAACGACAATTACCTCATATTTACTTCTGAAAGACATTTTTTCTCTTTCACGTTTCACGTGAAACATACATTATTTACCGATACAAAAACTTGAAAAGATTTTATTAAGAATATCATCTGTAGTTGTTTCACCAATTATTTCTCCTATACTATTTAGTGCAGCTCGAAGATCGACGACAATAAGCTCGTCGCCTAAATGTGATTCTGTGGACTGTAGGGCAAGCTTCAGGCTTTTGCGGCCACGGACAAGAGCATCCCTATGTCGTGCATTTGTAAGAGTAATTGAGCCTTCACTTGAAACAAGGTGAATATATGATGTCATTTGTTTCTCTAATTCATCGATCCCGAGTCCCATTTTTGCCGATACTGGGACGATAGAGAGTTTATACTGATTTTTCAGCGTTTTAAGTATCATTTCTATTTCTTTTTCTTCGAGCAGATCCTTCTTGTTTAATGCAACTATCACTGCAGTTTTTTCTATAAAATCATTGATGCTTTCATTTATTTCCGTTATTGTTAATGTTAAATCTGCAACAAGTATTATAATATCTGCTTTCTGTATTTCTTTTTCAGCTCTAGCAATTCCTTCCTGTTCCACATAATCAATAGCCTGCCTCAGACCTGCTGTATCTGTGATGCGAAAGAGAATTCCATTGATTATGATATTTTCTTCAATTGTATCGCGTGTTGTCCCAGGAACATTACTTACTATTGCACGATCGTGTCTTAGAAGTGCATTGAGAAGACTTGATTTTCCGGAATTCGGCCGTCCTACAATAACGGACTTAACACCGTCACGATAAATTCTCCCATTTTGATATGAGTCAATAAGCTTTTCGATTCTTTGTATTTCTTGCCCGATAAATTTTCCGATTTTCGACTTTGATATGATCTCTATATCTTCTTCCACAAAGTCAAGTTCCAGTTCAAGGAGCCCTGTAATTCTTATCAGTTCCTCACGTAACTCACGGAGTTCCCGTGATAGCCTTCCCTCTAATTGCTCGATAGAGTTTTTCCTCGCCGCTTCACTTCCGGCATGTATAAGATCTGCAATAGCTTCTGCCTGTACAAGATCTATCCGGCCATTTAGAAACGCACGTTTTGTAAATTCCCCCGGTTGCGCGTGACGGCATCCTTTATCAATAACGGCATTCAATATCTGACGAGTAATATAAACTCCGCCATGACAGCCAAGCTCAACTGTTTCCTCGCCTGTATACGAGTGGGGGCTATGAAAGACTGTTGCGACAACTTGATCTATTACCTTACCATCGTTGCCTGAAATTGTCCCAAAATGCGCGGTATGTGTGGCTGCTGATTCAAGAGTATGTCTCCCCTTAAAAATACGGTCGACGGCTCCGCAAGCCCCCTTCCCACTGACACGGATTACAGAAATCCCCCCCTCTCCGATCGGCGTAGCAATTGCCGCTATAATATCATCGCTTGAACTGCTCACAATTTTTCTTCCTTAATTTGGCCTTTTCTTTCAGATGCCCGTACAATCTACGAAAAAAAAACTGCCTCGCAATGAAAGCGGGCAGCTTTTCCCGAACCTTTGGCTCTATTCTTTATTATTTCATAACATTATTTATTCTTTGGCGATGGTATATTACTTGAAAGTTTTGCAAAAATTCCTCCTCGTTTCTTTTTTAATTCAACTTTTCTCAAAGGCTCTTCACCATCTTTATGGGTTGTCCAGTATTGTTGAATAATTGCGGTAACATTAAAGACAGAGTAGTAAAGATTTAGTCCGGATGGAAGATTATTAAACATCAACGTCATCATAATTGGAAATAACCATATCATGGTTTTTTGTCTTGGATCCTTTGTTGTCATCTTTTGCTGCACGAACATCGATATCCCCATAAAGAGGGCAAGTCCGCTGATATGATTACCACCAAAAATCGGAATGGTAAAAGGAAGAGTCATGATTACGTCCGGAATTGAGAGATCTGTTATCCACCAGATAAAGGATGCCTGCCGTAGACTGATGGCTGTGCT
The DNA here is from genome assembly GCA_963776275.1 of Ignavibacteriota bacterium. GTDB lineage: Bacteria > Bacteroidota > Ignavibacteria > UBA10030 > CAVZMI01 > CAVZMI01. Next base: position 21,046 of record CAVZMI010000015.1, on the reverse strand, counting down.
AAAAACAGCCCAGAGTGCATAAAGAATCGGAAGCTGTAGCAATAACGGAAGACAACCGCTGGCAGGATTAACGCCATAGTCTTTATAAAGTTTCATAACCTCCCGATTCATTTTCTCGGGTTCTTCTTTATACTTTGTCTTAATTTCCTCCATCAAAGGCTGGAGCTGCTGCATTTTTTTCATCGATTTCATGCTAGTCCGCATCAATGGATATAAAAGAATTCTGATAATCAGGGTAAAAACAATGATTACCAGTCCGTAATTAGGTATGAAGCTCCTCAGGAAATTAAATAGTGGAAGCATGAAGTAAATCGATATAGGACGGACAAGCCATTCGATTCCGAAGCTCATGATTCTCTGCAGCTCGACACCAAAACTTTTTACCAAATTGTAATCCAGCGGTCCGAGAAAAACCGTAACCGTAACAGTTTCCTGCGTCGTCCCTCTGTAAGGTAACTTAAGTGCAATTGAATATTTTTCTTTTACACCATTATTTGGTTCGTGGGTCCGTGTCCCGTAAAGATAACTTCCCGTTCCCTTTAGGCTCCGGGGAATTATAGCCAATGCAAAGTATTTGTTCCGCATGCTGACCCAATCTGATGAACCGGTAAGATCGGATTTATGCTCCTTGTCAAAATCTGTCGCATTAACTTCAACTAGTTCACCGCCGATAAATGCATACGATGCTGCATAGTTGGCCTCGTCAACCGAATTACCTTCTGTCAGCCGCAATCCGTTTTCCCATACGATTTGATACTCAAAATTCGAAATAACATCGCTCATTCCGTTCAATCGAAAATCTGTATCGAACGAATACAAGCCATTTTTGCAATGGAATATTTTCGTGATTGTTCGTCCACCTTTTAATTGTAGTACCATCTCAAATGTATATTCTTCATTATCTGAGAGTGTTATTGATCGTGGACCACCTGCAATACTGAATGAGAACGAGCGGGTATTCAACAGCTTTCCATCCATCGTTGTGAAAAGAAGACTTAAATCGCCTCCTGTGTTGTATTCGATCAGTTGAACAGGATAGCCATTCCATGTTTTATAGTTTTTTAAAGTCCACTCTTTAAGGAGGGCTCCTTTTGACGAAAATACTGCTCTATAAAGGTCGGTTTCTATGGTGATTAATGACTCTTTGCCTGATGGAAGATCGGAAAACCACTTTCCAAGAGTATCAATATTAGCCTTTTTCACCGGTATTTCTTGAGGTAATTTGGTAATCTGGGATTGTTGAGGTGAGACCGGACCTGTTGAATCTGTCTTTTTTTGCTGCTGTTGCTGCTGCGGGACAGGTGGCGGTACTGCCAACCACATCCATAATATTAATACTAAACCGATAAGAATAAAACCGATTGTTGCTTGTTTATCCATGCAATCTCCTTAGACTTTTTATTCTATCGATTTATGGAAGTGGATCATAACCACCAAGATGTAGAGGATGACATCGAATAATTCGCATGCTGGCAAGATAAGTCGCTCTGAAGAATCCGTAATGTTCATATGCCTGTTGTGCATACTGGGAACATGAAGGATAGAAACGACATCGGCCGGGAAAAAGCGGAGAAATAAATCTTTGATACAGTTTAATAACATCTGTCATGATGATTTTCATAATTCGCGTTTCACTGCCGATGAGATAACTGTTTCATAAGCATATGAAATTCTTTATCTAATTCCTGATAACTGAGATCTGATCGATTTACCGAACGGTTTGATGATGAAGAGTACATCAGGATAAGATGGGATACATCAGCATGTTTGCAACATTGGTAGAAGAACTCTTTATTTCTTCGAACAATTTCGCGCATTAAGCGCTTTATCCTGTTTCGTACTATAGCCGATCGGGCTCTGCTGACACTAAATCCTACCAGGGGTTGGTGTCTATATTCTCCCTTGTTTGTCACATGAAGAGTAAAAATTTTTAATATACTTCCCGTGTATACATTACCCCGCATAAGCACATCTCTGTACGCACCATGTCCCCGAAGAATTTCACATTTCTTTAATGTCTGGCGCACTGTTACTTCAATCAATACACGTTTATTTCTCGTCGCTGACGGTAAGTTTATGCCGGCCTTTTGCTCTTCGACGGTTTAGAACTTTTTTACCATTCTTTGTCTTCATTCTTTCCCGAAAACCGTGCTTGTTCCTTCTCTTTCTTCCGCTGGGTTGAAACGTTCGCTTCATATACACTCCGATACTTCGACTTTTTTACAATATCATTAATTTTTCCCCTGTTGTACTAAATTATAAAAATATATACTTAAAGACAAGAAAAAATTCTTAAACCTTTTTATCTTTTCACTTGCTCTCAGCAATTTTTTGTATTATAATACAAGGCAGAAATAGAAATCGGGGTGTTGATAATGTGTTGACAAGTTTTTCTATTACGATATTTCAATTTTTATTATTTTTGTACATTTTTGTCGCAATAATTCCATTGTGGAAAATGTGTGAACAGACCCTTATATATATATTATTTACTATGATTTTTAAGCACTTATCCCCTAGGTGCTCATGTGAACATTTCTCAATGACCGCATAAGTTTTTTCTTCGGAATCGGGGCGATAGTTTGTAACATTGTTAAAAACCTGTTAATTATTGTTGATAACTTTTATTCTCCCTATTTAATTTACATGGAATCCGAGACTTCTGCACGTACCGATGTGGACAACAAGCGCGAGATAAGTGCTGCCGATAAAGTCTGGAGTGAATGTCTGTCGATCATTAGAAACAATGTAAACAGTCAAAGTTACAAGACGTGGTTCGAACCGATTGCTCCTATAAATTTCGATGGTAACCAACTTGTTGTTAGAGTTCCAAGTCAATTCTTTTATGAATGGCTTGAAGAACATTATTATTCGCTCATCAGTAAATCACTTACAGATATTGTTGGAACTACAATCAAGCTTATCTATACAATAGAACCTGAAAAATCAATAACCTTCGAGGAAACTCGGCCGGTTCAGGTCCCAACGATACCATCGATATCACCACCACAGACGATTACATCCATCAACAGTGTACATCAACTGCCGCCTTTTCAGAGCTACCTTAATCCGCGTTATCTTTTCGATAACTTCATCAAAGGTGATAGCAATCAGCTGGCTCGTGCCGCTGCCTTAGCTGTTGCAAATAACCCCGGTGGCACATCTTTTAATCCTCTCATGATTTATGGCGGTGTCGGACTAGGTAAAACACATCTTATCCAGGCAATTGGAAATCACGCCCTTATTAACAAAAAGGCTCAGAGGACTATATATGTTTCAAGCGAGAAATTCACCATCGAATTCGTTGATGCAATTCAGAGCGATAAAATTAGTGAATTTTCGAATTTTTACCGTAGTATGGATCTTCTAATTGTCGATGATATCCAATTTTTCACCGGAAAAGAAAAAACGCAGGATAGTTTCTTTCATACTTTTAACGCTCTTCACCAACTTGGAAAACAGATTATTCTTTCAAGTGATCGACCTCCCAAGGAATTAAAGGGTCTTGATGAAAGATTAATATCCCGGTTTCAATGGGGTTTAACCGCTGATATTCAGCCGCCGGATCTTGAAACCCGAATTGCTATACTTAAAAGAAAAAGTGAAGATGATGGAATAGAGCTTCCCCAGGATGTTATTGAATTTATTGCAATTAACGTCACATCAAACATTCGGGAACTAGAAGGATGTCTTATTAGTCTGCTTGCAAAGTCATCGCTCGAAAATAAAGAGATTAATATTGATCTTGCACGTGATGTATTAAAAATTGTCGTTGGTGAAATTAAAACGCATATTTCTATCGAAGAAATACAGCGAGTCGTTTGTGAATATTATGATATCGCAGAAGATCTTATCCGGGCAAAGACTCGAAAGCAGGAAATAGTAAATGCCCGTCAGATTGCTATGTACCTATCAAAAGAACTCACAAACTCTTCCCTAAAAACAATTGGCCTTCATTTTGGTGGACGTGATCACAGCACGGTAATTCATGCATATCAAACCGTAGAGGACCAAATGTCTGGAGATGTAAAATTTAGGACACATATTCAACAGATAAAAAAGAAAATTGAACTTGTTGGACGTTAATATCTTTGTAGATATCCTGTTCGTTGTAGTTATTTCCATGTGTATATGTCTTCTCTCCTCTGTAATTCTTATCCTCTTTTAGAAGTTATCCATGTTTTTTCTGTTTTACTAACTGCTTATTCCTATTATGATTTAGCTTTTTAGACCCTTAAACTATTCATTTTTATGGTTTTACAACCACTTTACTTTTTGTTTTCAATATATTCACACCCTTATTATTATTATTCTACTTATATAAATAAATAATTATAATTAATAACCCAGACATCAAATCACCTAAAACCCACATCTTGAATATACCTCTATATTTTTGTATATTGTATTGATAATCGCACCACCCTACTCTGTGGAGGATAGAATGAAATTCACTGTCGAAACCGGGGATCTCTTGAAAGCGCTGTTACGTACCAATAATGTTGTTCCATCAAAATCTACTCTTCCAATCCTCGAAAATGTTTTATTTGAATTAACAGAAAACACATTAAAGGTAACAGCAACCGACCTCGAGGTATCAATGTCGGTGTCTATTTCGGTTAAAGGAAACATTGATGGAAAAATTGCCGTTCCGGCAAAGAGATTAATGGAAACAGTACGATCACTATCTGAAACCCCCATTCTCTTTACTGCAGAGATTGCAAACAATAAAGTAAAAATGATTACATCAACGGGTGAATATAAACTTACAGGTGAGGTAAGTAGTGAATTTCCAACAATACCAGAATTTAAAGAGGGTGAACATATCATATTTGAAAATCAGATGTTTCGCCGGCTAATTCAAAAAACGGTATTTGCTGTTAGTGGAGACGAACTACGGCCTGCAATGATGGGTGTTTTACTGCAAATTAAACCTCAGGAGGTATGTGCAGCAGCGACAGATGGACATCGACTGGTTCGTATGATAACAAAGAAAATTTCAGGTGGGAAACAAGCAAGAGAGGTTATTATACCGATAAAAGCGTTAAACCTCATTGCAAAATTTGCAGAAGATGGGACGACATCGATTTCTTTAAATGAGTCGCATATATGTTTTTCATTTGAGAATACAGTTCTAATTTCAAGAATTGTTCAGGAAAAGTATCCAAATTATGAGAGCGTCATACCCCTGGAAAACGATAAAAAACTCGTTGTTGAAAAAGAACGATTGATAGCATCGGTACGTCGAGTAGCACTTTATTCAAGTTCTACAACGCATCAGATTCGATTCCAGGTACGTAAAGAAGACCTAAGAATATCGGCAGAGGATATTGACTTCGGCGGTGAGGCAAACGAAAAAATTCCGTGCGATTACTCGGCTGATGAAATGGAAATAGGATTTAACGCGAATTATATAATTGATTTACTTGCACACACTGACAGCGATGAGGTTCTTTTCACATTCAGCAACCCGACACGAGCCGCAATTGTTCAACCATTGACACAACGTGAGTCGGAGGACATTCTTATGCTGGTCATGCCGATACGATTGAACAGCTAGCGGTTAACGCATGACGGCCGAGACAATCCACCTCAGGTGTTTTCGAAACCATAGAGACACGGAAATAGAATTTTGTCATCTGAGTAATATTCTTATTGGTAAAAATGGTGAGGGAAAAACCAATATCCTCGAAGCGATTTCATACCTGTGCCTGACAAAAAGTTTTTTTGGTGCCCGCGATACTACAATAATAATGATAGGGGAGACGTCGTTTTCGGTGCAGGGAATATTTACGTTAGAAAATGGCCATAAATCAACCGTCCGAGCTGAGTTTACAACTGTGACAAATGAAAAAAATGTGACGGTTAATAATGTACATATAGATAGAAAGTCAAATCACATAGGACAATTTCCACTTGTCGTTCTGTCTCCTGAACACGCCGTAATAACATTTGGAGGACCTGTTGAGAGACGACGATTCATTGATCTGGCAATTGCACAGACAAGCAACCTCTATCTAAATGATATTTTGGAATATCGAAAAGTCATCCGTCAACGAAATGCAGTCCTTGCCGATACTCGAGCTCAGAATATCACCGTATCGGGAAATATAGAAGTATGGAATGAGTCTCTTTTACAATATGCAAGCAGGATTATCCATCGCAGGAGACTGTTCCTTGAACAGTTCTCAACACGAGTCGTAACGGCGTATCAAACACTCACCGGTACAGAAGAGACTCCCCGGATTGAGTATATATCGCACAGTGATGGAAAATCCGTTGAAGAGATCCGTTCACATCTTGAAAAGGAGCTTTATGAAAAGCTGGATGATGAGATGCGAATTGGAACTACACTTGTGGGGCCACAGAGGGATGAAATACGATTTACGCTAAACGGCCAGGAAATACGGAAATATGCTTCACAGGGGCAGCACAAAACCTTCCTGATTGCCTTAAAAATGGCAGAATTCTGCTCTTTAAAAGATATGTGCCGGGAAACCCCGATTGTGCTTCTGGACGATGTGTTTAGCGAGCTTGACGGAGAACGAACAAGACGTCTCATGGATCAGATTACCACACTCGGACAGACATTTATTACAACGACCGAGAATTCATTTATAGAACGTTGGGACTTGGTCGGGCGTCATATTACAAAAATAAATGTTATAAATGGAACAGCATCCTATGTCCACCTCTAATCCACAACGGCTTAGTGTTCTGTTGATAAAGCTTCTTGATGAGCTTGGATTGCATCGGAAGCTTCAACAGTATGATATTGTTTCATCGTGGCCTGCCATTGTGGGTGAGAAAATTGCACAGGTTACGGAGGCCTACAAAATAGAGCGTGGTGTCCTTTTTGTACGGGTAAGGACAAGTGAATGGCGAAATGAATTAGTGATGCGAAAACCGGAAATTTTACAAAAGATTAATATACAGCAAACAATTATTACAGATATCGTTTTCCGATAAATATTTCACGAGAAAAGAGAATTACTGTGGCAGAAAGTACAAAGAAAAAAATAAATGGTACATCAAACGGTTCATACAGTGCTGAGAACATTACCGTACTCAAAGGACTCGAGGCCGTACGTCGACGTCCTGCAATGTATATCGGCGATATAAGTGCACGAGGTCTTCATCATCTTGTCTATGAGGTAGTTGACAACAGTATTGATGAAGCGCTGGCAGGATTTGCTAAAAACATTGATGTAAGTATCAACATTGACGGCAGTGTAACGGTGATTGATGACGGACGCGGTATTCCGACAGATATTCACCCTGTTGAGAAACGCTCGGCACTGGAGGTTGTTATGACAGTTCTCCATGCCGGTGGAAAATTTGATAAGTCAACATACAAAGTGTCGGGTGGATTACATGGTGTAGGCGTTTCAGTTGTCAACGCACTTTCTGAGTGGCTCGAAGTTGAAGTATACCGCGACGGGAAGATTTTTTATCAAAAATATAAACGTGGTGAACCTGTAGAAAAAGTAAAGATTACCGGTAAATCGACAAATATGGGCACAAAAACCACGTTTATGCCGGATGGACAGATTTTTAAAAACCGGAACTTCAAGTACGATACAGTTGCAGAACGGATGCGCGAGCTTGCTTTTCTGAATCGAGAAATTACAATCCATGTCAAAGATAACCGGGGAAAAGATGAAGACACATTTCACTTTGAAGGCGGTCTCGTTGAGTTTGTGAAGTATATTGATTCGACACGATCCGCCCTCACAAAAAAACCTGTTTATGTTTACGGCCAGCAGAAGGATGAGAACAACCGACCGATTGAGGTTGAAGTATCCTTCCAGTATAACGATCAATATACAGAAAATGTCTTTACCTATGTCAACAATATTAATACGCATGAAGGTGGTACTCACCTTGTAGGTTTCCGTACGGCATTAACAAGAACGCTGAATAATTATGCATATAAAAACGGGCTGTTAAAAGAAGGAAAAATTCAACTCACCGGAGATGATTTCCGGGAAGGACTCACAGCGGTTCTCAGTACAAAGGTGTCGGAGCCGCAATTTGAAGGACAGACAAAGACCAAACTTGGGAACAGTGAGGTAAAAAGTATTGTCGAGTCGATCGTGGGTGAAGGACTGCAGAACTGGCTCGAAGAAAATTCTCCGGATGCGAAGCGTATTATTGATAAATGTCTTCGTTCTGCAGAGGCGCGCGAGGCTGCTCGTAAAGCGCGGGATCTTACACGAAGAAAAAATGCCCTTGAATTTTCAAACCTCCCGGGGAAACTTGCAGACTGCTCAATTAACGATCCTGAACACTGTGAATTGTATCTTGTCGAGGGAGACTCGGCAGGAGGGAGCGCCAAGCAGGGACGTGACCGGAGATTCCAGGCAATCATGCCGCTTAAAGGTAAAATCCTGAACGTTGAAAAAGCACGGTTGCATAAAATACTGGAAAATGAAGAAATACGGTCGATTTTTATGGCAATTGGCGCCGGGGCAGGTGAGGATTTTGATCCCTTGAAAATCAGATATCATAAAATCATTTTGATGTGCGACGCCGATGTCGATGGTTCACATATACGGACGCTGCTGCTTACCCTCTTTTTCCGCTATATGCGGGAATTGGTCGAACTAGGACACGTCTACATTGCACAGCCCCCGCTATATAAATTGAAAAAAGGAAAACAAGAATACTATGCATTTGATGAAGATGAACGGGTCGACCTGATAAAACGTTTAAGGAGTGAAAAAGTCAAAACATCAGAGAAAATGGAAGTGGTTGAAGGAGAAGAGATAGTAACGAAAGACGGAATTGTTATATCGCGCTTTAAGGGATTGGGCGAAATGAATCCGGAACAGCTCTGGTCAACGACAATGAACCCGGAAACAAGGACAATTCTGCAGGTAACTATTGAAAATGCGGCGGATGCCGATCGTACCTTCTCGATACTCATGGGAGACGATGTGGAACCGCGGCGGGAGTTCATAGAGAAAAATGCAAAGTATGTCCGTAATCTTGATATCTAAAGGCAGACAATGATAAAAAACCGGGAGGAAGTAGAATAAATCGAGAGGGAATTTAATCGTACGCATCCATTGACTCTGGAGCAAAAGTTTGAGCTGCTGGAATCTATGTACCAGCTTGCACGGCAATTCGGTCTTTTCACTTCTGAGCGGTTGCTCGATGGCATCGAGCATGATATAAAATTAACCCGGATACTAAATGCAAACATTACAATCAATCCTTAAATAGTCGCTGGACGGCCACGCGACATAGAAGACGTGAAAGGAATATTGAATAGAAATACTGTTATTGATAAAAAATTGGTTGTACAATGCCTCGATGCTTTTTCAGGAACGGTCGGGCATGATTTAACGGCAATTTTTAAAGAAATTAATAAGAATTGAAAAATCACCGGAGCAGAAAGACGTACCCTGTATGGCGACTGTGAATGAAAAAATAATACCCGTCGATATAGAAGATGAAATGAAGGGATCGTACATCGATTACTCGATGTCGGTCATTGTGGCACGTGCGCTTCCGGATGTACGCGATGGACTCAAACCGGTTCACCGCCGCGTTCTGTATGGAATGAATGATCTTGGACTCGCCAGCAACCGCGCCTATAAAAAAAGTGCGCGCATTGTCGGAGAAGTGCTCGGGAAATACCATCCCCACGGCGATACTGCAGTATACGATACGATGGTCCGTATGGCGCAGGAATTCTCGCTTCGTTACCCACTTGTAGACGGACAGGGGAACTTCGGCTCGGTAGACGGTGATTCACCGGCTGCAATGAGATATACGGAAGCACGGCTTTCGCGCATCGCTGAGGAGATGCTGAAAGACCTTGAGAAGAACACAGTTGATTTCACTCCGAACTTCGATGAAACGCTGAAAGAGCCCACGGTTCTTCCGTCGCTCTTGCCGAATCTTATCGTCAACGGTACCAGCGGTATTGCAGTCGGGATGACAACGAATATTCCTCCCCACAATCTTGCCGAGGTGATAGACGGTCTGATAGCATTGATTAAAGATCCGGAAATCACGAACGATAAATTAATGAGATTTGTCAAGGCTCCGGATTTCCCGACAGGCGGGATTATCTACGGGTATGATGGCGTCAAGGATGCATACAGAACCGGCCGTGGGCGGATTATTGTTCGTGCGCGGGCGACAATTGAAACAACGAAGAGCGACCGCCAGAATATCATCATCACGGAAATTCCTTATCAGGTGAATAAAGCGGGCCTGATAGAAAAAATCGCCGAGCTGGTTCGTGAGAAAAAGATAGAGGATATTTCGGATATCCGGGATGAATCGGATCGTGACGGCATGCGGGTCGTTGTAGAACTGAAGCGCGAAGCCACCGCCGAGGTAGTGCTGAATAACCTCTATAAGCATACACAAATGCAGACAACCTTCGGCGTGATCATGCTTGCACTGGTTGACGGGCGTCCCAGGATCCTAACATTGAAGGAATTGATGGAGAAATTCATTGCTCATCGCAATGAAGTAGTTGTGAGGCGATCGAAACATGAGCTGGATGAAGCCGAAAAGCGGGCGCATATTCTGGAAGGATACATTATAGCACTCGACGATATCGATGCCGTCATCAGGCTCATCAAGAAATCGAAAGACGTTGAATCCGCAAAAATAGGGTTGATGAAAAAGTTCAAGCTCTCGGAGATCCAGGCAAAAGCAATTCTTGATATGAAATTACAGCGGTTGACCGGACTGGAACGGCAAAAGATCGAAGAGGAATACAGAGAGACCATCAAACTCATTGAAAAACTCGATACGATTTTGAAAAGCAAAGATCTTCAGATGCAAATTATCCGTGATGAACTAATCGCATTAAAAGAAAAATACGGCGATAAACGACGGACGGAAATTGTGTACGACTTTGAAGAATTTCGTATTGAGGATATGATCGCCGAAGAAGATGTGGTCATCACAATCAGCCACAACGGATTTATCAAGCGGTTCCCGGTGTCCGGATATCGCCGGCAATCGCGTGGAGGGAAGGGCGTGACCGGTGCCGCGACAAAAGAGGATGATTTTATCGAGCACATGTTCATTGCCAGTACGCATAATTACATACTTTTCTTCACAGATCGGGGGAGATGTTACTGGCTGAAAGTATTTGAGATTCCGGAGGGGGGGCGAACCGCCAAAGGTAAACTTATTAATCACCTTATAGGCAAAGCGCCGGAAGAAAATATTATGTCTTATGTAGCCGTACAGAACTTCGAGACCGACAATTCAATTCTTATGGTAACCCACAAGGGTCTGGTGAAGAAGACGATGTTATCGGAATTCAGCAATCCACGAAAGGGAGGTATCGTTGCCATCAGCCTTAAGGGAAGTGATCATCTGCGTGATGTAAAACTCACCGATGGAAAACAGGACATCATCATCGGTACTCATGAAGGTATGGCAATCCGGTTCCATGAAAAAGAGATAAGAGATATGGGACGCAGTGCAGCAGGCGTTCGGGGAATACGGTTGCGTAAGGGCGATAAGGTTGTTGGTGCGGTGGCTTTTAAGCGAAGCGGAACGACAATCCTTGTAGCCACGGAGCAGGGATTCGGGAAGCGGAGCGAGACGGATGAGTATCGCACAAGTCATCGAGGTGGAAAAGGCATTATTACCGTAAAAACAACTCAGAAAACGGGTAAAATGATTGCCATAAAAGAAGTTGTCGATAGTGACGATATAGTAATTGTGACCGAGCAGGGAATGGTTATCCGTCAGCATGCATCGGATATCCGAATCGCCGGAAGAAATACGCAGGGGGTAAGATTGATCCGTCTTTCCAGCGGAGACGCTATTGCCGATGTTGCCGCGGCTGTGGCCGAAGAACATGAGGACACGCTCATCGATGAGCAGGTAAGCGCAAAACAGAGCGAGCAGCCATTACAAAGATCGGAGAAAAAACAGATGCCGGTCGACGAAGGAAAGACAAAATCTGCTGAAACCATTAAATCGAAGAAAGTAGAAAAAAAGGTGACAAAAAGTCAAAAGAACGAAAAAGAGAAAAAACAGGAAATCTCAACTCAAAAAAAGAAAAAATAGAACCGGGAATGAAGGTCAATAAGATAATTCCAATTGAATAATCCATAAAATACTGGAAATTCTCAAAATTTTTTAAAAAAGGGAGATAAAATGACTTTTATTTTTATAGAGAAATTTGTATTTTCACGATGTAAAGAAAACACCGTTGTATGACGATAATTAAATAAACCCAAGAATCATTTATTTAATGAGGAGGTTCCTATGAAACGTATGGCTATGGTGTTCTGTGTTATTGTCGTTACGCTTGTTCTTTTCCAGGCTCCAGTAAAAGCACAGTTTGGAATTTATGGCGGAGTAGCTTTGCCCATGGGTGATTTTAGTTCGACCGATGCAAAAGAAGGCGCCGGAAGAGCATTATTGGGCTTCGGTGCTGGACTTGAGTATAATGTAACTTTTTCCGCTTTTCCAGTGGGTTGGTTAACAAGTCTTTCGGCAACCTATAATAATCCTGATATAGGAAATGCAAAAGGAGTCGACTATACAGCATGGATTGTTGGATGGCCGATGACAGGTTTACGATTAAGTATTCCGTCTTTCCCGCTTTTTGTACAACTCCAGATCGGTGCTGTGGTGGCCAAAGCCCCAGAGTATACAACAAAATCAGTTGGGGCGGCAAGCTATACTCAATCAGCCGATCCGGCAGCAGCATTAGGTATTTCAGCCGGTGTGGGCGGGAACATAGGTCCTGTCTATCTCTGCGCACGTTATCTCTCTGGAGAGCCCGAATTTGATTACGGTAAAAATATGAAGTCTAAGCAGAAAATAGATGTTTTTTTAATTACTGTAGGTGTTATACTATAATTTCTCTTCCTCTTAAAAGTATAAAGTCCCACCAGGAATTCTGGTGGGACTTTTTTTTATGCGAAGCTGAAACCGGATGTCTATGAGAATTTACTCATAATTCCGTTGTTGTGGCATTAACTTACGAACAAATGCTTCGTAGCAAAATCGGGATTGCTTGTCAGGTTCACACCGAGCTTACGCAGGCCCGCTTCATCGCCCGGTGTCGGGATATGGGTTAAGTGCACTTCGCACCCCCGAAGTTCTTTAAGCTTCTCGAGCACCATATGAGCCGCCGGATTCATCGCTGCGCTGATGCTCAGTGCAATAAGAGTCTCTTCAAGATCAAGACTCATCACTTTTCCCTGGAGTACATCCTTTTTAAAATGACTCAGCGATTCAGTAATCATCGGCGGCAGGAGATGCATCGAATCTGGTAGATTGGCCAGGTGCTTGATGGCGTTTAGGACAAGAGCTGACGATGCATGCATCAGCGGCGAATTTTTTCCGGTGATGATTGTTCCGTCGGCAAGCTCAAGAGCCGCCCCGCAGTAGAATCCGTCAAATCCCTTTCCTTTTTTCTCGGCGTCGAGTGCTGCATTCTGTGCCGATGCGACGACAGAACGATCCTCCGGTTTTGTACCGAGCTCCTCGAGCAGTAATTCAACCCGTTGGACAGTTTCTTTATCGGTAAAGCCTATGGCATATTCACATGCATACCGAAAATAACGACGGATGATTTCCTGGACAGCGGCAGCTTTCACCGCATCATCGTCGATAATTCCGTATCCTGCGCGGTTTACACCCATATCTGTCGGTGATTGATAGAATGATTTTTCACCGGTGATTTTTTCAATTATGCGTTTCAATAGTGGAAAGGCATCGACATCGCGATTATAATTAATTGCTTTTTCGCCATAGGCTTCAAGATGGAATGGATCAATCAGGTTGAAATCGCGCAGATCGGCAGTTGCCGCTTCATAGGCGATATTGACAGGGTGTTTCAGAGGCAGATTCCAGATCGGGAATGTCTCGAATTTCGCATAACCGGCGTGGACGCCCCGCCGATATTCATGGTAGAATTGTGACAGACAGGTAGCCAGTTTTCCGCTTCCCGGTCCGGGCCCCGTGACGACAACAATCGGTTTGGCGGTTTCGATATACTCGTTCGAGCCGTACCCTTCGTCGCTGACAATCATATCGACATCGGTGGGATAGCCTTTTGTCGCTTTATGTGTATAGACACGTACACCGCGCCGTTCCAGTTTATTCTTAAACATTGTTGCAGAAGGCTGATGTTCATACCGTGTGATTACGACAGCGGTGACGGTAATTCCCCATTCACGGAGATCGTCGATTAATTTTAATGCATCGGAATCGTAAGTGATGCCGAAGTCGGCACGGACTTTTTTCCGCTCGATATCACCGGCGTAGATGCAGAGAATGACGTCCGAATTTTCACCGAGTTTTTGCAGTAGTAGCATTTTCACATTGGGATCGAATCCGGGCAGGACACGGGCGGCGTGATAGTCATATAGTAATTTTCCGCCGAACTCAAGGTAAAGCTTATTTTCAAATTTCTTGACTCTGTTTAAAATTGCTGAGGTCTGCTCGGTGAGGTACCGTTCATTGTCGAATCCGATTTTTAAGGGCATAAGGTCTATTGTTCCTTCTTGATGCGGTGTGAAAGGGGTTTATCTATTGCGTCGCCCTCATGTTGATACGGTCCTTTGCGACTATGCATGGGCGAGGTGTCGTTTTATTTTCTGTGTTGTTGTTTTCTGGAATTCCTGATCGCGGATACCATATTTTTTAATCTGTTTATATGGCGGGAGTTCTTTGTTTACTTTTTGAACTTCCTGACCGACGACTGTTTTCAACAGCTCTTGGGTAATTGGGATACTGCGGGATTCGGACAGCTCGATAAATGCTTCGGCATCAACGACAATCTTCACTGCGATAATTTCCAGATGCTTTTCGTCCTTCTCGCCATAGACGAGCGACTCGAGGATATACGGACTCCGATTCAAAATATCCTCAATCTCTTCCGGGAATACATTCTTACCGCTTTTTGAGATGATGACATTTTTCTTACGACCGCAAATGTGCAGGAAGCCATCTTCATCAAATATACCCAGGTCGCCCGTCTTGAACCAGTCATTTTCAAATGCCGCTTGTGTTGCTTCTTCATTTTTATAATACCCCAACATAATGTTCGGTCATTTCGCCCACACTTCACCAATGCCATCGGAATCAGGGTTATTAATTCTAATCTGAACAAGAGGAAGGGGAAGTCCGGCAGCATCGTCTTTGAAATTGCCTAGCCTGTTAAGCGTCAGGATCGGTGCCGTCTCGGTCAGTCCATATCCCTGTATAAAATTGAATCCGAACTCGCGTAAACCCTTTGCAACCAGCGGGTCGGGAGCTGCTCCACCGGCAATAAAGCACCGGATAGAGCCGCCGAATTTGTGATGGATTTCTTTAAAAATCAGTTTCCGGAAATCCTTCCACCCGAAAGACTCCAGTATATTACCGGCTTTGATCATCGGTGGGACGATTGCCGCCTTTAACGGGCTCTCCTGTATGGCTTTATAGATGCGTTTGAACATTTTATCGTATAGAAGCGGCACGGCGAGCAGTATGGTAGCTTTCACCTGTTTGAGATCATCGACAACGGTTTTGAGCGACCGGGCATATGATACAGATGCACCGGCATATAGTGGGCATAGAAATCCGCATGTGCATTCGTACGTATGGTGGATTGGCAGTACGGAAAGAAAACGGTCTTCAGGCACGATTAAGAACATGCTTACCATACTCATTAAATTTGCGGCAAGATTTTTCTGCGACAGCATCACCCCCTTTGCACGGCCGAGTGTTCCGGAGGTAAAAATAATTACAGACATTGCGTCGGGATCAATATGTGGAAGGTCTTCGATCTCACATCCCGGACTGTTTTGAATCAGTTCAGTCATTGAATAAATCTCATCGGTCTCCGATACGAGATCCATGCTAATATAGTGTTTCATGTTTTTTAACGACGAGCGGCGTTCACGTAATATCGATTCAAAGGCCTCTGAAAAAACAATAGCGACGGAATCCGATTCATGGATAACGTTTAAACATTCATTGATCCCAAGATTTTTATCGATCGGCACAATGACATAATTAAAACACATTGCAGTAAGATATGTAATTCCCCATTGCACCCGGTTTTCACTGATAACTGCAATATGACTTCGTTCCCTGATGCCGAGTTTTTGAAGTGAAACTCCGAATTTCAAAATATTTTTAAGAAGTGTATGATAACTCACTTCATGGATCGGGGTTGTGTTGAGATCTTCAAGAGCAATTTTGTATTCGTATTTCCGGGAAGACTGTAGTACCATATCCTGAATGGTATCAATATGTGGAACATCATAGAGAGGGATATCTTTTTTCATGGGTCGCCTCGAGTAGATTTGGGAATTGATGAAATCTAAAAGAAAAAAATTCAAAAAGAAAGAATTTTCAGAGATTATGTGCAATGGTGCAGGATTTTTTTGCCAGCTAAATAACTAAGGTGAATGTCAGCCGTAGTAGTTGTCCATATTAATAGGTCCAATGAATTCTGTTTTTCTATAACCCCAAATAACGTTGTATCTTCTGAATGTTCTCCATGAGCATCTCTTTTTCCAGACTCGGTAACATCGAAATGATCTCCTTGAACGTTCCCTCCCCTTCCCACGCCTCCTTAAGGACAAAATCCGGGAGCAGGGTTTGAAGTTCTTTCAATACATATAAAACCACGTAACACTGGTCGACGTATCCCTCTACTCCATAAACCTCTTCAGGCAGCACGTCGAAAGGGGTGATAAAATACGCCATTGCCTGACAAATCTTTTGTCGGGCCTCTTTTGAAACCCGACCGTCATCCAGAAGATTGGACAGCATATCAAATAATTGCGGCATAAGAAGAATGAATTCCGCATGCGGGCCGGCATAATGCGCGACATCTTCCCGTAGCGCGCTGGCATACTGGCGCGGCTCGAATGTGCGCGCGAAACGGTGCACAAGAAAACCAAATCTGAAAATTCGCAGGAGCCTTAGTGCTCTGAGAAACCGCAGTATCCGCACTGGCCGGAAAACCGGCACAACGCTGATCCAGTCTATCCAGTATTCCCTCCAATGTGCCTTCGTGGAGGGCGCCGCAAACCAGCGCAAGGACAATTCCACGATGAAAATACCCATGATGATATCGTTCGCCAGCATTACGTGCCGTAGTTTCTGCTCATCAAGAGCGTGATAAAACTCGATGAGTATAAGTATTACGCTCAGGAGAATAACGACCATCACGGCGGCGTCCACTGCCGGACGCCTAAAAAACCTGTCAACCGACCTTTTGAGCTTCAGTACCAAGAGCGATTTCATCGTCAAGCTCCTCTTTTTTTGCCGGTGCTATTGAAAACGGGCAGAGCGAACGGAAATCACAGAACCGGCAGTGGATGCCGGGCTGTGCATCAAATTTCCTTTTTGTAATGCCTTCGCCTGCCAACTGTATCGTCTTTTGGACACTTTCTTTTACCGAATCATTCCATGGATATTTCTGAATCTCATTACCTCTATCTTCGCCCAGAAGGTGCAGGGTAACGCCATTTACGTTTTCCATCCGTATCGTTGCGGCCGCAAGAGCGTAAATCTGCACCTGCAACCCCTCGCGCATGACCTCAAGGCCGGTGCGCTTGCGGATTTTGAAATCAATAATCTCGATACCTCCGTCACTCTTACACGCTAAATCCAGCCGGCCGGTAAGAAGAAGGTTTGTTTCCATTATCGGTATTTCAATTTGTTGCTCAACCCAGTATACGCGTTTGAGGCGTTCCGCATAATTGGAAACATACCTTTCGAGATACGCAAGTCCGGTCTTACCCATAGTATCTCTCCGCTTTTCATCCCAGCTTTCCGGCGGTTTCCACATTGTCTTCCATAGCTCGGGCAATTCCTTGGTTTGGAGAATATGCCCTTCTAACGCCTTCTTATGGATATGCTCAAGGAGGCTATGTACGGCCCCGCCGAAATAGGCCCAGTAGACCTGCGGCACAGCAAAATCACATTCGTAAATCAGTTTATATTGCAGGGGACACAAAAGATAAGTATGAAGGCCTGAATACGAAATCCTTTTCCGTTCCGGCGCCCTGGTCTTTTCTTCATCCCTACACGGCCGATCCTTTATATCTTTTACCGACTGAATTATTTTGTCTTTTTTAATTTCTTCAATAAACCGGGAGGGGCCACTACCTCTAACATTTACCTTGTCAGCAGAACCGATAAAAAGAATATCTTCGGCGCGGGTCATACCTACGTAGAACAACCGGCGTTCGTCCCTTATATGGATTTCCTCATCATCCCTATTCTTTGAAATTTTTAATTCTGCAGGCACTGGATATTTTGGGGTTCTGAAACCTGAAGGAAATCGTTTTTCCATTGCCCCACCGATGACCACAACCGGGAATTCCAGCCCCTTTGCCTGATGCACGGTCATTATCCGGACCGCTTCTCCGCATGGCTCGACTGCAATAGCATCGACAACCTTATCTTGAATGAAGTAAAAATATTCGTTCAGTTTATAAAGACTGCCGCTGCGTACTCTTTTCTGAAACTGGCCGATAAGATTTGAAAACACGGATAGATTATATAGTGCGGCATCGGCATATTCATTTTGTTGTTCGACATACTCTTTTAATACTCTCCGGAAATACCCAGAAATATCCAACATGTCGTAAAAAAGCCCCAGAAGATAGTGCCGGTATTCTCCGTCAAGGCTGCGCTGCCGGAGATGGCTGAGCTGATTGAGAACAACTCGATCATTTTTCGGAATATGGAGCGCTTCCAGCGTATCAGCTTTTGACCAAGATACGGGATCGTCTTTCCACTCTTCAAGGATTTTTAAAGTTTTCCTGCTGATTTCAAATAAGGGCGGCCGGATTCCGCTAACCGGGCATTTATTCTTATAACCGCAAAACAGTAGAAGATCGCGTATTCCGCTGATATCTTCACGTTCAAAAAATGCTCCTTCCCCGAAAGCCATAAACGGTATTTTCCATTTCTTCAATTCGGTAATATAAGGCTCTGAATAGCTTTTAACGCTCCGTAAAAGGATTGCGACTTCATTCCATGATTTTATGATTTTTTTCTTCTTCCAGATATCAAGTGCACTTACGATGGCCGCTGCTTCTTCTGGAGCAGTAGGCTCGTGAAAATTTACCGGGGCGACTGAACAACACTTACGATAAGATATTAATTCTTTCGTCTTGTGCTCCGGTACGTTCTTCTCAATGAGGCTGGATGTAGCTTCAACGATGATTGGTGTGGAACGGAAATTGGCCGTCAAAGTTATCTCTTTGGCCTTCGGAAAGTCATTTTTAAAGTTCAGGAAACTTTTTACGTTCGCTCCCCTGAACCGGTAGATTGATTGATCGTCGTCGCCGACCGCACATAGATTATATTCGGGTTCGGCAATTTCCTTGAATATCAGGACCTGCAAACGGTTGGTATCCTGATACTCGTCGATGAGAATATAATGATATTTTGCCGCTAGCTCTTTTCTGACTTCCGCTTTCCCCTTGACCATTTTATAGGCGGTCTCCTGCAGGGTCGGGAAATCCACAAGCCGCTCGTCAAACAGCAACTTTTTATATTTCTTATACGCTTCGGTCACTGCACAATATTCCTCAATTGCATCGTCTGTGGTCGCTTTCAGGCCGAGAAGCTCCTTGCCGTTCTTTTTTGCCTCCTCAATGAACCGGTCCGGGTCGACGCACTCTTCAGTACAGAGATTGAATGTGGTAATAATGGAATGGATGAAATCCGCGACCCTTTTTTTGGGAAATGCCGCAAGACCCAGTTGCTTCAGATTGTCGTATACGAGCAGAAATTGTTCTTCACCGTCAAGGACCTCGAAATGTGCGCCGAGAGGGTTCTGTGCGGGGTACGCTGTCAACAGCGTCTGGCAGAATGAATGTATGGTCGAAATGGTGATCTTCTGCGCGTCATTTCCAAGCTTGACGTAAAGCCGGTCATACAGCTCGTCCCGCGCCTTGTTAGTGAACGTGGTGACGAGAAGGTTTTCCGGCTTTTTACCTGTTTCATTGATGAGATACACGCATTTTTCAACAATGACACGGGTCTTCCCTGCGCCCGGCCCTGCGATTACGAGCAATGGACCGTTTACATGATTGATGGCGGATTGTTGTTCTGGGGTTAACATAGGGGGTCTGCGGTTAACGTTTACCGTGTTGCGCCGTGGCCGATGATATCATTTTGCCTGTCTTTGTTGTTTCAGTACTGGTGAATTCAAGAGATCGAGTAGAAGGTACGCAGGCACAACGCCAGCAATGCCCGCATTTTGAAACGGGACGGATAAGGTTCTTTTCGTCTCAACTACTGCTGTGTCAATTAGAGCCCCAAAGTACCCTCTCATTACACCAGCCAGAAAATACTGTGATCCGCCGATAGCTATTCTCTTCGGTTCGCGCATTGAGCCAAGCTTGAAGAACACAGGTGAGCCGCTGTTTCCTCCAAATGAAGTTGTTTCTAGAATGTACAGCTCCGAGAGTTCATTTTCGAAGAGTACTCTCTCATCTGTCAAAAGAGCAACCTTGCCGAAACGAAATATAGGATAGTTCCTAAGCTCGCCATAATAATTCTGAAACAATCCACAGAAGAAAACATCGTCTCCTTCACGTATCTGTTTCTTTTTTATGACATCCTTAGATGCAATCATCTCGATAGGAAGACAAAGGAAATCAAACCGTTCAACATCTGGCAATAGAGGTATGACTGCAAGGTCAACTGTAGAATCGCTTGGAACAAGAAAACGAATTTGTCCTTGTGTGAATAGAGGGACTGATAATGTTGTAGTGTTACCAGAGCGTGTGTTCATTCGTAGGTGGATCTCCTTGAAAAATTTCCCTTTCTGGTCTCGAAGAACGTGTTTTGCCGTGACGAAGTAGATGAAAAGCTCAGATGTATCAATCTCGCTATTTACACCAACAAAGAAGCCTGTCCCATTTGGTAGCAGTTGTTGATTCGCTGCGTTGATGAAGACAAATGCGATGCATTTTTTTAGATCTGCATTCTCCTGAGCAACAAGAGAACCAGACAGAATGACAATGAGCAAAAACAGATGGATAGGTTTCATAAAACCTCCTTGCGCATGCCGCCTAACGGTTTC
>CAVZMI010000014.1:0-179082 GCA_963776275.1 Ignavibacteriota bacterium | reverse complement strand
GTCAGTATCATCCAGTTTGCAAGAACGATGCCGATAACCAGCTCATTTCCATAGAATAGAGAAAGGCACTCCCGCAGAAAAATTGTCTGAGTGATAATGGCACCGAATCCGAACGCACCAATCGCTATGTCACATTTTTTTTGCTGCAGCATTACTGCTTCGTACTCTCGTTCTCACCAAACACGAGTGCCTCATACACGAAAATCTTCGCATCTTTCCATCCGTCCCATCCGATCCCGGCTTTATCCTGGGCACAGTGACCAAGAAATTCCTCTTTCGACCATCCTGTTTCCGACGCTACCTGAGGCAGGAATGTCCCGGCGTATCGTCCTCTCTTCGGATATAAATTCCGTGTTTGCCGAGCTTGATCTCATCGATGGAATGTATTCTCTTCATCGGAGTGAGAACCGAGATTTCGACTTCAAGAGACGCAAGCTCGGATGATTCAACCGGACGAAACCGCGGATCTTCAGTGGCAGAAGCAATTGCCATCGATTGAACGACCTTGTAGAGCGGCTCGCTTGCATCGAACCGTCCTATACATCCTCTCAGAACACCATGTTTCTTCAAGGTAACGAAAGCGCCGCATTTTGTCGTCAGTTGCGGAGATATCGAACGACGCATTGATGGCCGGTGTCTCCTGCTTTTCGATATAATTATTCAGTGTTCTTCGAGCAATGGACAATAATTCTTTCTTCTCCTGTTCCGAAAGATTGAATCCTTACCGCAGATCCCTCCTGATCAAGCGATACCGCAATTGCGTTATATCCGACTACATTTCACGTCCACCGACCGGGGAATCGCCGGAATTTCTGTACAGAATTTCGTGGAACGAAGCATGTGGATCGCCTTGCGTCATGGCAAGGAGTGTCAGTACGCACGACCAACCGCACATACTCGTGCTCAGGTTGGGTATTTTCATGGTTTCGTTGTGTCTGAGCGTGTCAAGAAGAACTGAGACGGAATTCGAACAAACGGCATTTGCAGATGCCATATCCACTTTCTTTGCATTTTCATAGGAAGGATAATGCGAAAAATCGGTGCTGATGATAAAAAGGTTCCGTGAATTGAAATACGGCTTGAGTTCACGGGCAATTTCTTCACACGTTTTTCTCCCACCTGTCCCTACAACAATTGGTATGACAGTAAATTTTTTCTTCATGACATATTGAAGAAACGGAAGCTGGACTTCCACGCTGTGTTCTGCTGCATGGGCATCGTCACGTTCAACAAAAACCTTCGATCCTTTGATCAGCTTTTGAGCAAGCTCACGGCTGACCGGAACAGGACCGAGCGGCGTAATATAATTTCCCTTTGTGTAGATTGCCGCTCCTTCAAAAGCGACATGATGGCTCGGTCCGAGAACGAATATATTTTCATATTCCTTCTCACCATCGATCTGATTAAAGCCCGAAGCTGCGACTTCACCAGAAAACACATACCCTGCATGAGGTGAAATGATCGCAACGACATTCTTCACTTTCCCCGGCGGAATGCCTTTGAGAAAAGTCCTCGAGTGTTTGCCGGAGTACTTCCCGTTCTTCCGGATAAAACTGACCTGCAACGGCGGGTTTTCGGTCGATTGAATTATCCTGTGACCGACAGCTCGATAACGCGTTCAGGAACGCGACGAGACAGACGATAAAATAGACATTTTTTTTCATTGTATTTTCCATTAGTTGTTCTGGCGAGAACTTACTCAAACTTGGGCGGAATTGCAAATAAGAGAGTACAATATTCATCACAAGCTAAAACGTACAAAAAAAGTCCAACATTTGTCGGACTTTCAAAATCACATTTATTGCTCTTTTTTAAAAATGATGAGCCGGTGAGGAATTACATAATACGTCGTGTCACACGTTGTATTTCTTCGATCGATGTCAACCCTGCCAGCGCTTTCTGGATTCCGTCGAAATACATATCATGGAAATTGTTTGCGGCTGCCAGGTCGCGGAGCTTCCGGGTGGTGACTTCACCATAGATAATCTCGCGCATCGCTTCGGTAATCATAAATACTTCATGAATCGCAAGGCGGCCTTTATATCCTGTGCCCGCACAGAAGTTGCATCCTTTTCCCCGAAAAAATGTGATTCCCTCCGGAAGACCGGAGAGTCCCACCGTTCTCAGAAAATCACGACCCGGTTCATATTCCTCTTTACAACGATTGCAAATTCGCCTGACTAGTCGCTGCGCCTGTACACCGATAACGGACGCACTGACCCAGAACGAGGCGATACCGAGGTTGATTAGACGTGAAATGGCACCGAAAGCATCGTTCGTATGAATTGTGCTCAGCACAAGATGTCCTGTTAACGCTGCTTCGGTTGCTATGATACCCGTCTCGGCATCGCGGATTTCACCGATGAGAATGATATTCGGATCCTGCCGGAGAATGGAGCGAAGCGAAGAAGCGAATGTCAGTCCGCGCTCCGGAACGATCTGAACCTGGTTGACAAGCGGGAGTTTATACTCGACGGGATTTTCAACCGTTGTGATATTCTTTGTCATTCCCTTGATTTCGTTCAAGGCAGCATACAACGTAGTCGTTTTACCACTCCCCGTCGGACCGGTTACAAGGATGATGCCGTTGGGAAGCCGCATTAATGACCGGAACAGCTTCAGGTTCTCTTCGGAGAAACCGAGGTTCTCGAGCTCGATCATGCCTGATGATTTACTCAAAATCCTGAGAACGATCTTCTCCCCTTCAATTAACGGCAGACTGCTGACGCGTACATCGAACGAGCGATCTGCAAAATCAATCGTGATGCGGCCGTCCTGCGGAATTGCACGTTCGAACATATCCATGCCGCACTTTGATTTGACGACAGCGACCAATGCCGGGTGGGCTTCTTTTGGAAGTGTGAGAATACGTTGAAGCACACCGTCAATCCGAAAACGTATCAATAATTCTTTTTCCAGCGGTTCGATATGGATATCACTTGCACCCATTTTTGTGGCACGGAGAAATAATTCGTCGACCAGCTGGGTCATGGTGGCTTCTGAGGTTCCATCGACGAGCCTGCGTGATTCAGTGGCTCCCCCTTTTTGAAGATCGAATTTTTCGAGCTTGATCGTTGAAACCATGTTCTGAAGCTTATCGATCGAACCCTGATACTTGTTAAAGGCCGTATCGAAATCCGACGGAGTTGTAACAATAGCGAGGACACTGCATCCGGTGAGTTTCTGTATCTGGATAACAACAGCTTTTATCGGGGGATCGATAAATGCCATCGTCAGCTCGATCCCAATGCGAAAAACCGGGATAGCACGGAATGTCTTGATCTCTTCATCGGACAATAACTGCCCCGGTGCCGTTTCGATCTCGTTGGTAATTGCCCTCCGCGCACATTTAAATGATGCGCTGATGGTATCGGCAATGACATTTTCAGAAATCGAAAAAACACTCATGAGACCACGTGTAATCCCTTTTTCCCGGATTGCGGCGAAAAAATTATCTTTTCGTGCTTCGAGCATCACCGGATCAAGGCTGCCCTGAGTGATGAGCGCTTTAAGGAGGGTTTGATGTTCAGGTATCATATCGTCGTTTAGTGTAAGCCAAAGGTCGTCAGACTTCGACGAACTCCCGACTGTGTCGAGGCTCGTCTCTTGTGCTTTCAGCACAAGAGACGGCTGTCGAGCTTATCCCCGCCAGCCGTCATCGGTAGATTGAGGCGTGGCGGTCCCTTAAGCGGAAAAGAGAAGATCAATATCATCCTGTGAATATGTCTGCGTTACTTCCTTCTCTTTCTGTATTTTTTCACGAAGAGTAAGCAATTCTTCGATTTCGTGGGACTTGTACTGTCGCGGAATATTCTGTTCCGATCCGCCAATTATTATATCATCGACCGCCGAAGGAAGTAACGCCAATCCACATGTTCCACAATATTTATCTTCCATTGCGTTGACCGTTCCGCATCGGTCACAGTAAATTCCCAGCGGAGATCCACACATTCGACAAAATTTCCTCAATTTGTCGTTCGGCACTTTACATTTCGGACATTCCATTATTTCCTCAGCTTCTTTAATTCAATTACGTAGGCGACCGTTCGTTGAAGGGTCTCACGGAACTTCGCCTCTTCGAACGGTTTCAGAAGATAGGAATATGCACCAGCTTCTTTCAATTGCAGAACGGTTTCTCGCGAAGAGACTGATGTTGTCATCACCACCGTCGCATTCGCATCGTAACTTCGAATTTCTTGAAGCGTCGTCACACCGTCAACCTCGGGCATAACAACGTCAAGAAAAACAATATCAGGCTGTGAGAGCTTGTATTGCTCGACTCCCTCCATTCCAGATGCGGCAGTCAGAATTTTCGTGAAGCCTGCCTTGCGTATGTACGTACTAATGAGCGCACGAAGGTGAGGTGAGTCATCGATGACAAGAAAAGTATAATCGGGAGTCACGTCTGGTGACAAGTTCGAATTCTCCTTTGCTTTGTCACAAAATAGGACTTGGTACGAGAGTGTACGAAAAAGACCCTATGGAATCAAGTCGTACTCTGGAATTCCCACCGGATATCTCTCCGAGTTCTATAATGAATGTTCGGTCTGTTTGAGCGTTATCTTTAGGCTTTATAATATAAAAGGAGCCTGTAACCTGATATACAGAGGGTGTGCTTTTATTCTTTTCACTCTATATTTCTTTTTATAGTTCTCTTTTTTTCTTTTCTCAAACTATATTTGATAATTTTCCCCCACACGGCTAATATTAGCCATAATTATTGTTTATCCTGGAAAAAAGCCTAAAATATTTGGGTTTTTTTACCATTTTGCTGGCATTCGTTTTGCGTAAATTATTTATGGTAAAAAGTAAAAACACTGACTCTGGCACCATGACTGCAGGGAAAACACATCAATCGCCCGATGTTCGATCCGAAGAACTCTCACAGGCTGACTCTGAGATACACTCATTATTTGCTGCATTAAGCGATTGTATTTTTGTTGTGGACGATCAGGGGACCGTTCGAAAAGTTCTTGAGACTAATCTTGAAGTCCAAAAAATATCTCCTCTATCATTTCTTGGAAAGACACTTGATCAGATCATCTCGACTGAGTCAGGACAGATCGATTCGATCCTCGAAAAAATTCAATCGACACTCCGGGGAAAAACCCCGGCAAGCTTTGAATATACCGTACGCGACGGGAATAAGAAGCACTGGTTTCGTGCGACGATCTCGCCGCTCGACGACCATTCTGTCTTCTGGATAGCTCAGGACATCACCGACAGGAAAGAAACCGAGCGACAACTGCGACTTCTTGCACAGACAGTGATGAGCTCCACCGATTGTGTCTCTATCACCGATTTAAACGATACAATTCTCTTCGTTAATAAGGCTTTCATCAACACATACGGATATTCTGAAGAAGAATTGATCGGAAAGAACATCACCATTGTCCGATCGCCCCTCATGGATCCTGAAATCGGAAATCAGATGGCAATCGAAACATTGAATAACGGATGGAACGGTGAAATCCTTAACCGCCATAAAAATGGCACAGATTTTTACCTTGAGTTATGGACTTCGGCGGTGCGCGACGACGAAGGGAATCCTTTCGCGCTTGTCGGCGTTGCACGCGATCTTTCAGAACGAAAAAAGGCCGAGGCAGAGATTCGACGATCGGAAACAAAATATCATATGCTCTTTGAGTATGCAAACGATCCAATCATTATTTTGCGTCCTGCCGATGAACAGGTTCTGGAAGTAAATCGCAAAGCATGCGAGGTATACGGATATACACGGGAAGAATTCACATCAATGAGTCTTCGTTCCATCACAAAGAATCCGGAGCGTGGAGATTTAATAATCCAGACCATACTCCGCGAAGGTAAACATGAAAATATATCGTCCGTTCATTTTGCAAAAGATGGAAAAGAAATTCACGTCCATTCCAATGCCTATGTCATCGAATATGACGGACAGCAGGCGATCGTCGCAATCATCCGCGATATTACATCCCGGGTAATGAACGAAGCGAGACTCCGCGAAAATGAAGGACGATTGCGCCTTATTTCCGAAAACGTCAAAGACTATATTGCCATTCTCGATGCCGAAGGGACATATCAGTATGTGACCGACTCGTTCCGTCTCATGGGGTACAATCCAGCCGTTATTCCTGGAACATCCATCCTCGACTACGTACATCCGGAAGACAGAGCACGATTTGCGAATGAACTACGAATTGTAACCGATACATATACAAGCCGGTCTTTTGAATTCCGTTTCAGGCGGTTTGACGAGACGTGGATGAGCACGGAGATTATCATCAGTATGATGGTAAGTGACGCCGGGATCGAACTCGTAATTGCGATGCGCGATATCACTAGACACAAACAGGCCGAAGAAACACTGCTGAAAGAACGAATACTGCTCCGCACCGTCATCGATAACATTCCTGATTTAATCTACACCAAGGATACAGCCTGCCGCAAGACCCTTGCCAACGCGGCCGATGTGCATAATATGGGAGCGAAATCAGAGGCCGAAGTCTTAGGTAAGGATGACTTTGCATTCTACCCGAAAGAATCTGCAGATAAATTTTTTGCTGATGACCAATCGGTCATCCAGACCGGCCAACCTGTAATCAACAGAGAAGAATATGTGCTTGACGAAAACGGTCAGAAACGCTGGCTGCTCACCTCCAAACTGCCGCTACGGGATCAAAAAGGCCAGATTATCGGATTAGCAGGCATCGGCCATGATATCACAAAGCGGAAGCTTGCAGAAGAGGAACTCTACAAATCGGAAGCAAAACTGCGACTGATTATGGATAGTGCCTTCGATGGTATCAGCATTTATGAGGAGTCTTTGACTGACAAAAAGCGAAAGCTTGTAGAATGCAATCGAAGGTATGCGGAGATGGCCGGAAGAAGCAAGGAGGAACTTCTGAGAATCGGAGATACAATCCCTCTTCAGAAATCGATCAATGCAGAAATGAACGATCAATCTATATGGGATGTAGCAGGGGATGTACATTCAGGATTACTTCGTGAAGGAAAAAACTATCAAGGACTTTTCTCGTGGATTCGCCCCGATGGCAAGGAAAATATAATCGAGTACAACGCCGTACCGATCAAAATCGATGGGAAGATTATTACAATCGGTTTGGATCGCGACATCACCGATCGAGTACAAATAGAAGAAAAACTCCGGAACGAACGAATACTCCTCCGTACCTTGATCGATAGCGCTCCCGAATCAATCTATACCAAAGACCTGGCCTGCCGCAAAACGCTGGCGAATCCATCCGATGTTCGTGACATGAAAGCTAAATCTGAGGCTGAAGTTCTGGGGAAGGATGACTTTGAGTTTTACCCGAAGGAATTGGCCGAAGGATTCTATGCCGACGACCAACGGGTTATCCAAACCGGCCAGCCGGTGATCAACAAAGAAGAATACGTGATCGATGAAAAAGGTCAAAAACGCTGGCTGCTTACTTCCAAATTACCGTTACGGGATCAAAAAAGCCAGATCGTTGGTCTGGTAGGAATTGGTCGCGATATTACAAAGCGGAAGCTGGCAGAAGAGGAGCTCCGGAAATCGGAAGAAAAATTGCGCTTGATCTTCGATAATGCCTTTGATGGTATCAGTGTTTATGAGGAATCCTTAACAGATAGAAAGCAACGTCTTGTGGAATGCAATCGACGGTACGCTGAGATGGCCGGGCGAAGTAAAGAAGAACTCTTAGAAATCGGAAATACACTTCCACTTCAGAAAGCCATTGATTCAGAAGCAAGCGAATATGGTTGGTTGGATGCAATTGGAGATCTACAATCAGGAATGCTCCGTGAAGGTAAAAACTTTAAAGGAATTTTCTCCTGGATTCGTCCTGACGGCAAAGAAAATATCGTCGAATACAGTGCGGTACCGATCAATATCGAAGGAAAAATTATCACCATCGGATTGGATCATGATATCACCGATCGGATGCGGATTGAGGAAGCACTCCGGAACGAGCGAATATTGCTTCGCACCGTCATCGATAACCTGCCCGACGCAATCTATGCAAAGGATAAAGCGTGCCGCAAAACACTCGCCAACCTGGCTGATGCCCGTAATATGGGTCTTGAATCAGAATCCGAAGTCTTAGGAAAAGACGATTTTGAATTATTTCCGAAAGAATTGGCAGAGGGATTCTTAAATGACGACCAATCGGTGATACAAAGTGGCCAGCCAGTGCTCAACAGAGAAGAATATGTGCTTGATGAGAAAGGTCAGAAACGCTGGCTGCTTACTTCCAAACTACCGTTACGGGATCAAAAAGACCAGATAGTTGGTCTGGTAGGCATTGGCCGCGACATCACCAAACACAAACAAGCCGAAGAAATATTGCAGGAAAGCGAAAAAAGGTACAGGGAATTGTTTGATGAAGCCCCGGTAGGGTACCATGAATTGGATGTAGAAGGACGCATCACCCGTGTCAACGAAACCGAACTGAAGATGTTGGGATATACCGCCGAGGAAATGATTGGCCAATATGTGTGGAAATTCGCTGCCGATGAAGAACAGTCAAACCAAAGAACGTTGGCAAAATTAGTCGGCACGATACCGCCAAGTCAGGGTGTCGCGCGTGTTCTCCAGCGGAAAGACGGATCAGAGCTACCCATCCTTCTCGAGGATCGACTTCTCCGGGATGCCGACGGAAAGATAACGGGTATCCGAACGATCGTTCAGGATATCACCGAACTCAAACGTGTTGAGGAAGCGTTAGAGCATGAACACAATTTACTGCGAACATTGATCGATCTTATCCCCGATTATATCTATGTCAAGGACACAGAAAGCCGGTTCATTCTCGGGAACACAGCTCTTATACAAAGCTTAGGGAAGAAGACAATGGAAGAAATCTACGGAAAGACCGACTTCGACTTTCATCTTCCGGAAGCTGCCGAGGAGTATTTTGCCGATGAACAGGAAATATTCCGTACAGGCCGACCGTTGATTGATAAGGAAGGGCTTATTATTGAATCTTCGGGTGAAATGAAATGGAACATAACAACAAAAATCCCGCTTCGAGATTCTCAAGGAAAAATCATAGGGCTGGTCGGCAACGGCCGCAACATCACAAAAAGAAAACTTGCAGAAGATAAACTCAGAAGGTCGGAAGAAAATTTTAAACGAATGGCCAGCAATATCGAAGATATAATCTACAGCGTCGATGCCGAAACAATGGAATATCGCTATCTGAGTCCGGCATTCGAACGTATTCTCGGTTACACGGAGGATGACATTAGAATGATGGGAGGCCGCCGTTCGTTTCTCTCGAAGATTATTCTTGAAGAAAAATATATGAGGCAGGATCAGATCGTCGGCGATATCACATCTCATCAACGGAGCGGCGGTGCAGATTATTACGAAGCCTGGTGGAGATGTAAAGACGGCACGGTGAAGTGCCTTGAAGACCATTGGATCCCGGTCTTTCAGGAGGGCCGTCTTGTCAGCACCGACGGCATCATGCGAGACATCACTGAACGGAAAAAGGCGGATGAAGAACTTCACCAATCGGAAGAAAATTTTCAGAGAATGGCCAGCCGTATCGACGAGGTTTTGTACAGTATCGGCGAAGATAAAAAAGAATTCCGATATCTCAGTCCGGTATTCAAGCAAACATTCGGTTATACTATAGAGAACATTCAACAGATGGGTGGACTCCGTGAATTTTTCTCCATTGTGACTCCAGATCAAGTATTCGCTCCATTGAGGGAAGAAATCGACAATCCAACCAAAGCGAGTTCTCTTGATGTGTCTACCCACCAAACAACCTGGTGGAGATGCAAAGATGGCTCATTGAAATTTATCGAAAATCGCTGGATTGCGCTCTATGAAGGGAATCGACTTGTCCGCATCGATGGTGTTCTACGCGATATGACAGAACAGCAGCGGCTGGAAGAGGAGCGGCGGACGTTCGAAGAAAAATTGAAGAGAAGGAATATCGAGCTCGAACAAATGCTTGCCGATCTCCAGGAAATGCAGGGGAAAGCCATCAGGGAAGAAAACCTCGCGGCCGTCAGCCGGCTCACGACAGGCATCGCAGATGAAATCGATACGCCATTGACAACTCTTGCAAACGTCCTGAAAAATGCGAACTTCGATATTCTAGCGAAAAATTCGCCCCAGCTGCTCCGACAGGTGAGCGATGGAGTACATCAAATTAAAAAGGTCATTGATCAATTACGTCGCATTTCACAATCCGAAAATACCGCCGGTATTGATCTCATCAAATCGCTGAATGAAACATTCCCGCCCTTATCGGAGAAATTAAAACCAAAAATCACAGTGTTGAAAAAATAACGCCGGCTATTCATCTATCTATAAAAAATCCCCGGTATATGCCGGGGACTTTTTGTACGTTCACAAAGACTGATCAATGTTATTTTGCCAACACCAGCTTACCGGATTTGATGAATGGTTTCCCATCTCTTACCGGCACAGCATTGAATCTATAGATGTATATTCCACTGGAAACTTCTCTTCCCATATCATCCCTCGCATCCCAAACAGAATGATAATATCCCGCCGGTCTATCTGCATCCAGCAGCGTTCTGACTTTTCTTCCCGACATATCGTAAATCTCAAGTGTAATAACTGCTTCTTCCGGAAGTCCGATTATGATAGTTGTCGATGGATTGAATGGGTTCGGATAGTTCTGACCAAGCCCGTACTCCGTGGGTATATCGTTGCCAACGCGATCGATAGATGTCGACGTGGTAGTAAAACTCCAATAACCTGAAAACTCACTATGCCCTATAGAATTTTTCGCCCTTACTCGCCAATGATATGTTTTGTTGTTATCCAGTGATCCTATTTGCCTAGAGGTTGTTGTAATCGTCGAGTCGTCGAATACTAAAAGTATGAAGCCTGCATCTGTTGACACTTGCAGACGATATGTCGTTGCTCCTTGGGATGTATTCCAGCTCAGAGTCGGTGTGGTGGCAATACCTGTCGAAGCATCTGTCGGTGCCAGCAATACCGGTACTGGCGGCAGAGCAATTATTGTCGTCAAGCTCCATATTGTCGAAAAATCGCTCCACCCTGCTGCATTCTTTGCACGTACACGCCAATAATATAACGTGTCGTTCCCAAGCGGCCCCACCTGTCTCGATGTTGCTGCAATCGTCGAGTCGTCAAACACAGTTGTGCTGAAACCCGCATTCTTTGATACCTGAAGTTGATATGCCGTTGCTCCACTTGATGCATTCCAGCTCAGAGTCGGTGTGGTGGCGATACCTGTCGAAACATCTGCCGGTGTTAACAACACCGGTACTGGCGGCAGAGCAATTATTGTCGTCAAGCTCCATGTCGTCGAATAATCACTCCATCCTGCTGTATTTTTTGCACGTACACGCCAATAATATAACGTGTCGTTCCCAAGCGGCCCCACCTGTTTCGATGTTGCTGCAATCGTCGAGTCGTCAAACACCGTTGTGCTGAAACCGGCATTCTTTGATACCTGAAGCTGATATGCTGTTGCTCCACTTGATGTGTTCCAGCTCAGCGTCGGTGTGGTGGCGATACCTGTCGAAGCATCTGTCGGTGCCAGCAATACTGGAACCGGCGGCGGGGCAATTATAGTCGTGAATCTCCATGTTGTCGAATAATCACTCCATCCCGCCGTGTTTTTTGCACGTACACGCCAATAATATAATGTGTCGTTCCCAAGCGGTCCAACCTGTTTCGATGTTGATGCAACCGTCGAGTCGTCAAACACTGTCGTGCTGAATCCGGCATTCTTTGATACCTGAAGCTGATATGCTGTTGCTCCACTTGATGTATTCCAGCTCAGTGTCGGTGTGATGGCAATACCTGTCGAAGTATCTGTCGGTGCCAGCAACACTGGAACTGGCGGTATAACCGGTAAGGTAGTAAAATTAAAACCAGGTGAGTAACCACCCCATCCTCCTATGTTCTTCGCCCGCACCCGCCAAAAATAGGCCGTGTTGTGTTCCAGCGGACCAACCAGCCTCGATGTAGTTACAATCGTCGTGTCATCAAACACCATAGTAATAAATGCCGATCCCTTTGATACCTGGAGTTGATATGTCGCCGCTCCGGCTGATGGATTCCAGCTTAATGTCGGTGTCAGCGAAATATCGGCCGAGACATCCAGCGGTGCCAATAATTCCGGAGGCAGCGGCGGTGTAGCCGTAGTAAAATTCCATATAGAAGAATAACCGCCCCATCCATAGGCATTTTTCGCCCTCACCCGCCAATAATACATCGTATCGCTGCCCAGCGGACCGACTTGCTTTGTCGTTAATGCAATCGTTGAGTCATCAAACACGAGCGTACTGAAAACCGCGCTTTTTGAAACCTGCAATTGATATGCAGTCGCTCCGCTCGATGCATTCCAGCTTAGTGTCTGAGTTATCGAAATATTCACGGCGCCACTATCCGGCGAGAGAAGAATCGGTGCAGAAGGAGGTTCAAGGCCGGTATATGACGATACCAATGAGTACGAGGCACTGGCGCTATTCGAATCGTTTGCGACGGCAAACGTGATGGTCGTATATGTACTGCCGAAGGCCGGCTCATTCCATGCAGAATTCAATGGAACAGCAACTACTCTTTTTGAAGCTGCACCCACTTCTATCGCCCTCACAAGCAACGCTGAAGCACTGCTGGTGAATGTGGCGGTAAGATTCGATCCTGTGGAAAATGTATAGTAGTCTGCAGCGATTTTATTGACAGTAACAGTTCCCGAGTTATAACTTGAACTCGAAACGGCGGTGCCCGTCGGTTTCGTCAAAGAACCAGCATATGTATATCCAAACCTGCTGTCAACCGAAACATCATTAAGAGAATTAGCCACAGTCCAATCTTGAAACACATCGTTGAATCTTCGAGATGTCGCAGGTGTGTATGCCGCGAGGGCGTTGTTCATTCCTGAAATGCCATGCGCCGTATTGGCGACCAGTAATTTTAAATAATCATTTGGGAATTGATTCCAGAGATAGAGGCCCCATCGAGTGGCTCTGGAGTATTCAGGCATTACATCAGAATAGTTCCATCCTAACAGCCAGATGTCAGTATTATCGGTATAAAGCTCTTGCCAGTCGTATGGATATCCGCAAATGATTTCTGCTCCGGTGGAACAGGATTCATTAATAAATGTCATCTCATCGGGATCGTGATTCCAGTGAATCATGTGTTGAAATTCGTGGGCAGTAGTGCTCATCGCGTAGGTGAGTCCCCATTGAACCATCAGATTCTGAGGATCACCATCGACATAATAAATTTCGGCATAGTTGCTGTGATGCCCGGGAAAACTGCCCTCGGGATATTCATTGAGAGTACTGAAATACCCAGAGACATAGCTTTCCGTTGGTCCGGTGTAGCCATCTTTAATATCGAGGACAAGAATAATGATACGCGGATCGCTATCCACATCGGGAGGGTCACCGAAGGTATCGACGTCTGTTTGATAAACTCCTTTCGAAGAATTCGCGGGCGTTCGAAGATCGAAAGCATTTCGAATAGAATCCACGGCAGCCTGATTGGCCTTTCCGTGAACCCACAGAGAATCTTCCACGAAGATATAGGCATGTGTCCCAACCGCACGGCAGGTCGATGGAACGCTATACTCCAAATTCGTAACAAAGTTCCTCGCCCACCAACTGTGTGCATTACCTACGCTGAAACCCCATACTGCCCTCTTTTGCAGACTCTCGGACTTCAGAATCTCGGGATGTGCTTTGACATATTCCCGAATCCTGATTTCTTCATCGTGCAGAACCATACATCCGGGAATAGGGGTGAGATTTGACGGCCGCTGTGATGTACCTTTGGATATGTCGGACGATTGGGCATTCGTGATCTGTAGAAGACTTATGAAAAATATAAAAGCCTGCGTGATGATTACATTAATTTTACGATGCACCCGTTTTTGTCGGGCCATAAGAGAAGCATCTGGTATTTTTACGGACATATCAACCCCCTTCTGGTTATAAGAATATACCATCGGTTTTGTTGAATATCAATAAACGGAAAGTGCTCTCATTGACATGTCATATTTTTCAAACCGCCTGAAAACAATGAATAATTCCATGAAGCTTCTATTCTGATGCCTAAAATCTCGTTCATAAAATCTTTATAAAACACCACTTGACATATGAGAAGAATATATTATATTAATATTTAATTATTAAGGAACTTATTATTTAAAACCTTAGTTAATAATGTATATTACCATAAAGACCTTATTATAGAAAGGGGACATATGAAAAAAATCGAGGCGATCGTTCGACCACAGACGATAGAAGAAGTCCGTGAAGCTCTCCTGGAAGCAGGCGTCACCGGGATGACCATCATCGAAGTACGCGGCATCGGCAGACAAAAAGGACATACGGAACTATATCGCGGTTCGGAATACCAGATCGACTTCCTTCCGAAGATGAAAATTGAAATCATAGTTACTGATAAAATCCTCGAGACGGCGGTCAGCACAATCATGCGAGTCGCAAAGACCGGTCAGGTCGGAGACGGTAAAATCTTCATCTCTACCATCGATGAAGCAATTCGGATACGTACTGAAGAATCCGGTGATTCTGCACTGTAAAGATGAAAATTAGGAAAGAATCTTTCATTAATAACCAGGGGGAAGGAATGAAATCCTTATTAAAACGGACAATTCTCGCGTTTGCGTTGATGATCTACGCAAGTGTCTCTATCTATGCGACACCTTCCACGATTATATGGATACCCTCCGTGGATATCCAACCTTACTCTGTATTCCACTTTGGCATAGATAATTATTTCACTCTTTTCAAGAAAGGAATTGGTGAAGGTGGCGCGGCATTCCCGACAGACCTCGGTCTCACCGTCGGCATTCTGCCCTTCTCAAATATTCAGACAGAAATCGGCGTTGATCTCTTGGAACCCCTGCATTCACCCTGGGCCTTCAACGCTAAAATCGGAATTCCTGAAAATGTCGTCACCGGGTGGTTTCCCGCGATTGCGGTCGGAGAATATAATTTTGGCGTACAAGAGAACGTTACGAATGTTAATATACTCTATGCCTTGATAGCGAAAACGTTACCTGTCATCGGACGGATTTCCGCAGGATACTACACTGGAAATAAGAATATTCTTATTGATCCGGATGGGAAAATTGATAACAGTGGTGTTTTGCTCTCATGGGATAAACAGGTTACAGAAATCAGCGAGAATCTCTGTCTTGCGGTCGATTACCAGAGTGGAAAAAATAGTTATGGGGCATTCAGTTTTGGTTTTGCGTGGTCATTTTCAAAAAATGCCAGTGTCATATTCGCACGGGACGTTTATAACAATAATGCTCCCAGTACATTTACCGCGCAAGTGGATATTAATATATAGACCTCATTTTCAAAAAACAGGTCTTTTACTTTACAATTGGGGATACATTTATGAATCACATTTTATATAGATTCCTTATCATACCGATATTATTTCTTGTTTTACTGATGGCAGACTCTGCGATAAGATATTTGGTATCCGTGTCTCAGCAGCCGATGAGATTGAAGGTCTGGATTTGCCCGAGATGGGAGTCAAAGGATATGAAGATCATCCAAAATCTGGAAGAGAATATTTGCCCGTAAAAATCAGTTGATGATGAAATTGGGGGCGATGGCTCAGATCTTTTAAGACGTTGCCCTATTTCCCCATATAGATCAGTTCGATTCCGGTCTCTTTTGCATACTCGTTTATTCTTTCGTCGCGGTAAAATTCCTTATAATACACCCTTTTAACGCCGCAATTCGCAATGAGTTTGAAACAGGTAAGACAGGGAGACGCCGTCACATATATTTCCGAATTATCAATTGCGACACCGTTTTTAGCCGCCTGAGCTACTGCATTCGATTCGGCGTGGACCGTCCTTATACAATGTCCGCCTTCCATATCATGCCCGGCTTCCTCGCAATGCAGGGCACCTTTTAGACTGCCGTTATACCCTGTGGACAGGATGGTCTTGTCGCGCACGATGACTGCGCCGACATGTTTCCGGTCGCATGTGCTTCGTGTCGCGACCTGCTTGGCAATATTCATAAAATACTCATGCCAGCCAATCCGTTTTTCATCCATTGTCAATCCCTGTCAGTGGTGGATGTTGAATTTTTTACATAATATTCAAATATAAACAATAAAAATGAAATATTTGATCTTTATGAAACATATTTCTATATTTAAACATAGCAAATGTACAAGGCCTCAAAAATAAATTCCAGAAATCATTTTCCTTTCTTTTGAAGCCTCAATACTGGTAACAATCCTGGGTGCCATAATCTCTTTCAGGCGATTGTATTTCAATACAGATAATCACAATGAGGCATGCATGAACACTCTTTTCATTAACCCGCTGTATCCGGATACATTCTGGAGTTTCAGGCATGCTTTGAAATTCGTCTCCAAAAAGGCGAGTTTTCCGCCTCTCGGACTGCTGACAGTCGCCGCAATGCTGCCTGCAGAGTGGAATAAAAGGTTGATTGATCTCAATGTAAGCACGTTGAAAGACAACGAACTCCGGTGGGCCGATTATGTATTTCTCGGAGGTATGTCGGTTCAAAAAGAATCGGCAAGAGAGATTATTCAACGATGTAAAGATCTCGGTGTGAAAATCGTCGCAGGAGGCCAACTATTTACCGCGCACTGGGAAGAATTTGAAGATGTCGATCATCTCGTCTTGAACGAGGCCGAGCTCACTTTACCTCCATTTTTAGAAGATATGAAGATTGGCCGCGCCCGCCATATTTATACGTCGAATCAATGGGCAGATATTCAAACAACACCGATTCCTCTCTGGGATCTTATTAAATTACGCCCTTATGCCTCGATGAATATCCAGTACTCTCGGGGATGTCCGTACGATTGTGAATTCTGCGATATCACAGTGCTCTACGGCCGCGTTCCGCGGACAAAAGGAAAAGAGCAGGTCATACATGAACTGGAAAGCTTGTACGGGAGAGGCTGGCGGGGTGGCGTTTTCTTCGTCGACGATAATTTTATCGGTAATAAAGAAAAATTAAAAAAAGAAATCCTGCCCACCATTATCGAATGGATGGAACAACGGAGACGTCCTTTCCATTTCCAAACCGAAGCGTCGATCAACCTTTCGGACGATGAAGAGCTGATGCAGTTGATGGCGAAGGCCGGGTTCAATGCTATTTTCGTGGGAATTGAATCCCCGAACGAAGAAAGTTTAATCGAATGCAAAAAAATCACCAATAAGAACCGGGATATGATTGCGAGTGTGAGGAAAATTCAGAAATTCGGTATGCAAACACAGGGAGGATTTATCGTCGGATTTGACAGCGATCCAACAACCATCTTCGACAGGATGACCGGCTTTATCCAGGAAAGCGGCATTGTCACCGCGATGGTGGGATTGTTGAATGCCCCCGTTAATTCAAAACTGTACAAACGGCTGCTGAAAGAGGGAAGACTCCTGAAGGCGGCGACCGGCGATAACACCGACTTTACTATGAACTTTGTGCCGCGGATGAATTTCGACACGTTAATCGACGGGTACAAAAAAATTCTCAAGACAATTTATTCTCCAAAACATTATTATGCACGCGTAAAAAGTTTTCTGAAGGATTTCAAGCCGACACAATCCGCGGGGTTTTATATACGGCTGAGCGACATCCAGGCTCTTGTGAAATCTGCCTTGCTCCTGGGAATCATCGGAAAAGAACGGTATCAGTATTGGAAATTATTCTTCTGGTCGCTCTGTACACGTCCGCGGCTCTTCCCGCTCGCGATAACGTTCGCCATCTATGGGTTTCATTTTAGAAAAGTATTTGAGGCTTACTGCTGAATTACTGGGTGAATAACACAGAATAAGACCCTTTTCGAATAAGGTTTATTTCCTATTTTCGATTTGAACAATCCTACCGTATAGTAAAGTCAATCCGGAACACACCGTAAGTCTGTCAGGTATGTATCAATTCTTTAAGAGTATTCACCACATATATCATCTGTTCTTCCGTTATACCCGGATAACACGGCAAAGAAAGAGTATGTGCAGCAAGATTTTCTGCAACAGGGAAATTCCCTTCCTGATATTGTAAATATGCAAAACCTTCATGGAGATGCATCGGTACGGGGTAATGGATGTTGACTCCAACCCCCTTTTGGATCATTTTTTCAAAGAGAGTATCCCGATGGTCTACCTGAATCTGATAGACATGATAGACATGTTCAATATCATTAATCTCTTGTGGTACCTTGACGGGCATATTTGCGAGACGAGCATTATAAAATCTAGCTACTTCTCTTCGCTGTTCATTCCATTCGTCGAGATGCGGCAGCTTGACAGATAACACCGCTGCCTGGAGAGCCTCCATGCGGGCATTGATGCCGACAGATGTGTGCTCAAACTTTTTTATCGAACCGTGGTTACGATATTTGCGGCATGACTCAGCAAGTTGAGCGTCGTTCGTAGTGATCATGCCCGCTTCGCCGATAGATCCAAGATTTTTGCTTGGATAAAAACTGAATGCTCCGATATCCTCAATTGAACCGACTCTTCTGCCGTGGAACTTTGCACCATGGGCATGTGCACAATCTCCCAATATCTTAAGATTGTATTCGCGTGCAATCGTCTTGATCTCATCCAAGTTTGCCGGTCGGCCGTAGAGATGGACCGGCAAGATGACCCGTGTTTTCGGCGTCATCTTCTCACGGATTTTTTGAGGATCAATGTTCGATGTGACCGGATCAATGTCTACAAAAACGGGCTTCGCACCGAGGAATGCCACAGCTTCGGCCGACGCAAAAAAAGTCATAGCCGGAACGATCACTTCGTCGCCCGGCCGGATGTGCAACGCTTTTAGTGCAACTAGGAGCGCCGTTGTCCCGTTGCTTGTTCCGACGGCATGATCGACTCCGATGTATTCTGCAAATTTCTTTTCGAAATTTGAGACTTCGTGACCGAGAACGAAGGAGGAACTTTCGATAACTCTTTTTATGGCTGCATCGATTTCCGAGTGCAGACTTTTATGCAGCAAAGTAAGATCGCTAAAAGGAATCTTCATGATGTTCTCCACAATTCGATAATACATAAAATACAATTTTTCCGATGGAAAAACAGGTCGATTTATAGAAAAATTATGAAATGTGAGTTATGAATGATGGTTGATAAATTATGAATGAATATGTTTGGGACAGACAGGCGGCCGAGTGTATCGGCAATATTAACAGCCATATCGAGGCCGCGACTTCGAGCTGGCTATTGAATACTTTGCTAATAAGGTCACCTCTGAGCCAAAGGCTCATAAGCCTCTGGCTTAGATATGGCTATTGAGATTGCTGAAGAACTCGGTGACCTGGCTATTTTTTTCTCATCTCGGCATCAACAGCCAGGTGGCCGAGTGTATCGGCTATATTAACAGCCATATCGAGACCACGACTTTGATCTGGCTATTGAGATTGCAGAAGAACTCGGTGACCTGGCATTCGAAGTTCTTATTAGAGAATCTACAGTTCTGTGGCCGAGCCTAAAGCAGTTATGAAATAAGAATGATGAATTATGAATTGACATCACCGAGACAGATGCTCTGTGATGGGTTTCGCAAGAGTAACAACAATGGAGATATCAAGCGGTTTAGCTGCCTCCGGTCGTTGTCCTTGCCCCGTTCGTGGAGATCGACCACGTCCTGACCGTTCTCCACCCAATCCCCCACCTCCGCCCGGATATCCACCCCGCCCACCGCCTCTTCCTGATTCTCCCTCACCCATTTCTCCACGAGAACGATTAACAGGTGCAGATCCAGTTTTAATCTGTACGCCGATCGTACTTTCTTTGGTGAGATCTATTGCATAGGGGTGATCGTTGTCTTTTTTCATCGGTATTTTGAGTTTGTAGATCAACCGCTGATCTTCATCCTGAATATTGATCGCCATTCCTCTCAGCTGCACAACCGGATTTATTTCCCGTTTATTCTTCTCCTGGAACCGAGTATTTCGACATTTGCGAGAGAAGTTTTAAGAAGCTCATCACGGCGTTCAGCAAACCCTTCTTCTCCACTGTTCGGGCCGGATTGATCCGGACTGCCGGGCATAAATGCTTCATGCATCCCTATCGGATAATGGATGCCGATATATTCGTCTTTCCCACCTTCAGGATCGAACCAGAGCGTCATTCCGGACAGCACAATCCTCCTTGCTGTCTGGTGGTTTTGCGCTATGAGGCATATATAAAGGCACGAGTCATCATTACGAAAACCGACCAGAACCGGCTCATCCTTGATTGCCGTCAATGCCCATCCACTTGTTCCTAGACTCGAATCGGTCGGATTTTCATGTCCCATCCAACGGCTGGCCACCTCAATTGTACTGCTGCAGCTGGAAAGGATTACCACAAATGACAACATGAAAGCTGATACCAAGAATTTGAAAATTTTCATTCCGAGATCTCCCATATCGTTTTCGATGACATGACAATCATACAACATTAGACACGGGAGGGTCAAAAAAGTTAAAATTCTTACCAATAGAATTGGGCATGTAAGGAGTAAAAGAAGATACAGAGTAGTGGACTTCTGAAATGTCAAACTTGATCCCAAAAAAGCTAATTTCGATTAGCTATACCACTCAATTTGTCGTTTTCACTGTTGTGCACCTGTCCACTAAATACACGATCGATTTGTAGCTGATGCCGCTATGAAGTGATAGACCGATTTCACACGTTCGACTCGTAGAGTATCCCTCTGTACAGTCTTGTGGAATCTGCCTTTGCAAGTCCGCAAGAGCGCTTTCATTTAGTTCGGGATAGATAAAACCACGGTCTCCTGCCCAGCCGCAGCAGCCGATCCCGGTTGGAACGATGACCTTCTCGGCACAGAGTTCCGCTACCTGTCTAAATTTCCCGTTCAATCCCATCTCGATGGCACTGCATGGTGTATGAATAACCACCGTCTTGTTCAGTTTATAGAACTCCAACCTGTCGATTAAAAATTCAATAATAAATTCGATCGGTTCGAAGAGCTGCAATCTTGGATCAAGTGTTTCTTTCATCCGGAAAAGACATGGACTCATATCGACAAGAATAGGATATGCACCGTCATTCGATGCCTTCAGCAGAGCGGCTTCCAGTTCCTGTGCCTTCATCATCCCCTGTTCTCTGAATCCCTTGCTGTCAAAGGCCATACCACAGCAGAGTTTTGAAAGTTTTTCAGGAATGACGACCGCATACCCCGCTTTCTGCAATAATGCGACTGTCTTCTTCGTGACCGCTTCGCGGACATCATAGTCGTGCGATAAGCCCATCGCGCGATTAATGCACGACGGAAAATAGACGACCTTCTCTCTCAACCCACGCCCTGAGCGAGTTCCGATATATCATATCGGGACGAGTCGAAGGGTCAACCCCCGACTTAACCTTCACCCTTTTCCCACCCTTCGGCACATACCTGTTCCATTTCGGTAATCTATTTGCAGTTATCTTTCGGGCAATCGATGATATTTTTTCCATAAACGCAGTGCCAAAGATTCCGCGGATGACATAAGTCGTGTTTAAGATTATTCTCACAACCCTGACAACAAAACTCATGTGCTTCGCCATAACGGTGGCAACTTTATTTGCAAGTTGTGAGTTATCTTCAAACCTTAATTCCTTAATCAACGATCCGGTGTCAATCCCGACCGGACAGGTCAGAGAACAGAGCCCGTCTGTCGCACAGGTTTTATCGCCTGAGTAGTCAAATTCCCGACGCAGAGCAGCAAGCCGAGACTTCTCGCTCTTCTGCTGGGTAAGTTGTACCATTGCACGGTAAACGGTGATCCTATGACGCGGCGTCATCGACAAATTCTTCGACGGGCATAGCACTTCGCAGAATCCGCATTCAATGCATTTATCGATGATTGGATTTGCAGGCATCAGCGGTTTAAGATGCTTGAGATGTGCAGTCGCGTCCATATTGATAATGACATCAGGATTGAGCAGATTTTCCGGATCGAAAATCCTTTTTATTTCACGCATCATCGCATAGGCTTCGCTTCCCCATTCCAGCTCCACGAACGGGGCCATATTTCTTCCGGTGCCGTGTTCGGCTTTGAGCGATCCGTCGTATTTTTCTACAACCAGATGAGTAACCTCGTCGATAAAAAGGGCGTAACGGTTTATCTCATCCGGCCGGTTGAAATCCTGGCTGAACACAAAGTGAAGGTTTCCTTCGCGGGCATGGCCGAAAATGATAGCATCTTTGTAGCCATGTTTTTCAAAAAGATTTTGCAGCTCGACGACAGCTTCGGCCAGTCTGGGAAGAGGAAACGCTACATCCTCGATAATGCATGTCGTGCCTGTCGCTCGCATTGCACCGACTGAAGGAAAAAGTCCTTTTCTGATATTCCACAGGCGGTCATACTCCACCTGATTTGCATGGAAAAAGATGGGGAATATTTTCGGGACAGAGACAAGCGCATGGGCGATAGCTTTAATTTGCTCTGAGAGTTTTTCCCGTGAAGTTGCTCTTGTTTCAACCAATAAGGCTGCGACCCCGCCGTCGAGATTTTTCAGGAACTCGGGCATTCCCGGTTTTTCCTGTATCGACCGTAATGATGCCCGGTCCATTAGCTCGACCGCATCCACGGTAAATGTCGTAAGAATTTCTACAGCTTTACAAGCCGTTTCGATATCCGGAAAGACTATAAGCGAGCTGGCTTTGTTGG
Source organism: Ignavibacteriota bacterium (assembly GCA_963776275.1). Taxonomy (GTDB): domain Bacteria; phylum Bacteroidota; class Ignavibacteria; order UBA10030; family CAVZMI01; genus CAVZMI01. Next base: position 156,443 of record CAVZMI010000014.1, on the reverse strand, counting down.
CGAGTTCGGGGACTGTCTCATAGGTAATCTCTGCGATAAAACCAAGTGTTCCTTCGGAACCGATCATGAGGTGCTCGATAATATCAACCGGATCTGAATAATCCACGAAGGAATTCAGGCTGTATCCGGTCGTATTCTTCATTGTATATTTGCGCCGGATTCGCTCAACCAGCGCCTGGTTCGCGCGGATACGGTAGGAGAGATCAACGATAGAAGAAACCAGTTCACTTTTCGTCACCCAGAATTGTCTTCGACTTTCGGAGTCGGTCGTATCCAGAACTGTCCCGTCATGAAAAATAATTCTCATGCCCCTGACGGTGCGGTAACTATTCTGTGCGGTTCCACAGCACATGCCGCTTGCATTATTGGCGGCGATTCCGCCGATCATTGCAGAGTCGATGGAAGCCGGGTCGGGACCAATCTTTTTCCCATACGGCGCAAGATAAACATTTGCATGTGCTCCGATAATACCCGGTTGCAGGGAAATAGTCGAGGCGTCGTCATTTATCTTGTACTTCGTCCAGGTAGGAGCAAGAACGATAAGCACCGAATCCGAGATCGCTTGTCCCGAAAGGCTTGTTCCTGCTGCACGGAAAGTCACAGGGATCTTTAATCTGGAGGTCTCCTGAAGCACCCTGATAACTTCATCCTCATTCTCGACCTGAACAACGAGCTGCGGAGTGAGACGGTAAAAACTGGCGTCTGTCCCGAATCCAAGTAAATTCAGCTCATTATGGAGCAGCCTTATTTTGGGGATAAAGCCGACCAGACGGTCATAGAGTTTTCGATATGCACCAGAGAGCATGAAATAACCCTGTTTTTAGTTCGATTTGTCTTCTACAATATAAGAAAGACACCATATTCTGACAATTGCGTTTATCACAAACTATTAATTCAAATTCTAAAGAAACACCATAATAATTAAAGAAACTCAATAATTATGCCGAAAATAAGGTATATGGAAGAGACAAGGGGGTGTCGTTTTCCTGACATTCCCTTTTTTATTATTATCTCTTTTCTACATTCTTTGATCATAAGCCTGGTGCACCAGGAGTAGCGCAGGCAAAATGAAATCCTCTAATTATTTCGAACGAATTCCCTGGGCAATTTTCGGCATCTTCTCGCTGATTGCCATAGGAATCCTCATCATCGGATATTTCTACTTTAATTTTCAAAAGACTCGTCTAAAGCAAGAACAGCACGATGCGTTGAGCGCAATCACCGATCTCAAGTCAAGTCAAATTGTCCACTGGCGTGATGAACGTCTTTCCGATGGTAAAATCATCCAGGAGAACCCATTCATCGCAAGTTATGTGGAAACGTTCCTCAAAAAACCGGAGGAGGTAAAACGACGACAAGATCTTATCGTGTGGATGAAATCGATACAATCTTTGTACGACTATAGTAGTATATTTCTTTATGACACGAAAGGCACTATACGGCTTACTGTCACGTCGGAGGGCGATACAGTGTGCTCGATCGCGCACGGAGAAATTTCGGAGACTCTTCGTCTTCGAGAGGTGCTGCTTACGGATATACACAGAAAAGGACCGTCGTCGCACCTTTATATGGAATTAATTGTACCCCTGGTCTCGAATGAGCGACGCGAGAACAGTGCTGTTGGAGTCTTTCTACTCCAAATTGATATCGATAAGGTTCTCTTCCCACTAATTCAGTGGTGGCCAACACCAAGCCATTCAGCAGAAACTCTATTACTTCGCCGCGAAGGCGACAGCGTACTTTACCTTAACGACGTGCGTCATAAAAAAAACACCGCATTGAACCTCCGCCTGCCGGTCATCCATGAAAAACTGACCGCTTCAATGGCAGTAAGGGGAATTGAAGGAACGGTGGAAGGTGTCGACTATCGTGGTGTCCCAGTGCTGGCAGTAATCAGGAAAATTCCGAATTCACCATGGTTTATGGTGACAAAAGTCGATCAGGAAGAGGTCTATGCTCCACTGCGTGAAAAAGCATGGATGGTTGGAATTGCAGCATCCTTTCTCATTCTTGCCGCCGCTTCGACAATGGGATTATGGTGGAGGCATCAGCGCCTAAAGTTCTACCGTGAAAAATATGAAGCCGAACTCAAGCGCCGGGCGCTTGTTACACACTTTGAATATCTCATAAAATATGCAAACGACATTATTTTGTTGACGAATGAAGATTTGATTGTCGTGGAGGCGAACGACCGGGCTCTTCAATCTTATGGTTATACTTATGATGAAATTATCGGGTTCAGGTTTGTCGATCTGCATTTGTCCGCTACTTCTATAAGTCTGGAAGAAGAGTTCGCTATCATTAATGAGAAGCAGGGTGCCATCTACAGGACTAATCATCGACGGAAGGATGGATCGACGTTCCCTGTTGAATTAAGTGTACGCCCGATCGCGATCGATGGGATAAAATTCTATCAGGTCATCATTCGTGATATTAGCGAGCGCATTCAGGCCGAAGAAGCTCTTCGAAAGAGTGAAGAGCAATACCGCAGCCTTTTCGAAAATTCTTCGCTCGGAATCTATCAAACCACTCTGGATGGAGCCATTATTCTCGCAAATCCCACTCTTATTCGAATGTTAGGATATTCAAGTCTTGAGGAACTTTCAAAACGCAACCTTGAGGAAGAAGGATTTGACCCTTCCTGTCCGCGCAGTCAGTTTAAACAGCGCATTGCAGCTGCAGATGAAATTAAAGAGTATGAAGCCATATGGATAAGAAAAGATGGCTCAACGATCCATGTTCTGGAAAGCGCAAGAGCTCATCGCGATGTAAATGGAGAAATTCTGTACTACGAAGGTACCGTGGAAGACATCACCGAGCGGAAGAAATTAGAAGCAATACTGGAAAAAGAGCGGCGGGAACTTAAGCTCATTATCGATACTTCTCCAATCATAGTTTTCTATAAGGATAAAGAAGGAAAATTCATTCGCGTCAACAAGACGTTTGCCGAATCACAAAAAATACCTGAAAAAGATTTTTTGGGAAAAACAGTCTTTGACCTTTATTCTCCAAAGATTGCACAAGACATGACAAACGATGACCAGGAGGTTTTAACCTCAGGGCGCGCTAAACTTAACATAATAGAACCATATGAATCTGCCGACGGCATCAGATGGGTACAGACGGATAAAATTCCGATTTATGATAAAAATAACACTCCTGTCGGTCTGATTGGATTTGCACAAGATATCACCGAGCGGAAGATGGCACAAGAAGCATTAAGGGATAGCGAGGAGAAGTTCCGTCTTGCCTTTGAGAATGCAAATACAGGTATGTGCCTGGTAGATACAGCAGGCAACTTGAAACGGGTTAACGACAAGATGTGCGAAATTTTTGGATACAGCAAACAGGAACTCGAGCGCATGAATGTAAATACTATTGCCGTACCCGAAGACGTACTCCTGAGTCCCGAGTTTATCAAAAAGGCGATCGCGGGTGAAACGGAAAATGCCGTCTTTGAAAAACGCTATTATCACAAGGATGGACATGTAGTTTGGGGATTGTTAATCAGTTCGCTGGTACATGATGCCGATGGAAATCCATCGTACTTCATCTCTCAAGTGCAAGACATTACCGACCGCAAACAAGTGGAACAGGCGTTACGTGAAAGCGAGAAGCGGTTTTCATCAATTTACGAGACTGTTGGCGATGCAATTTTCCTATTGGATGTGACTAAAGATGGCGAATACAGGTTCAATTCCGTCAATCGAGCATTCCTCTCAACCATAGGGCTGCCTGCCATAGCAGTTGTCGGTAAACTCGTCAGCGATGTCATCCCGGAGCCATCCCTGACTCTGGTACTGGACAAATACAAACAGGCGATCCAGGGAAAAACAATTGTCCGCTGGGAAGAAACAACCGACTATCCGACAGGCAGGTTTACTGGAGAGGTCAGCATTGCTCCCATTTTCGATAAAGAAGGGAGTTGTACTCATCTGGTTAGTGCAGTGCACGACATCACGGACCGCAAGCAGAACGAAATAAAAATTCTCAATCTCAATCGCACCTATGCCGTATTAAGCAACGTCAATCAATTGATCGTTCGCGAGCGAGACAGGCAAAAGATGCTTGAAGGTGCATGTAAAATCGCTGTCGATGACGGCGGTTTTTCGATGGCCTGGATCGGGTTGCTCAAAGAAGATTCGAATATCATCACTCCGACAGCTTCTGCGGGATCGACCGACAATTATCTGGAACATCTCTACATTACGCCATCGGATACACCCGAGGGGAGAGGACAAATCGGAGAAGATCTTCAGAACGGCCGCGGCATTGTTTATAACGATATTGAACGTGATGAGCGCTCGATTCACTGGCGGAAACGGGCTCTCGAACGCGGTTATAAATCATCGGCTGTATATCCTCTGAGGATATTAAACAAGACAGTCGGAACCTTCAGCTTTTATTCAAATGAAGTGCAGGCTTTTAATTTTGAGGAGGTACAGTTGCTCGATGAACTTGCAAGGAATGTCTCCTTTGCACTCGAATCTCTGGAGATGGAAGAGCAAAGAAAGCATGCCGAAGAAGCACTGCAGATAAGTGAAAAGAACTTCCGCCGGTTTATTGAAAGTGCACCTGACACAGTCTTTGTGCAGACCCAATCCCGATTTTCATATCTAAATCCAGCCGCATTGAAGTTATTCGGCGCCGAGTCTGAGGGCCAGCTGTTGGGACAGCCCGTAATGGACCGATTTTCATCCGGATTATCGGGAAAGAATTCGGGAGCGCATTCGTCTGATCAACCAGGAAAAGAAAAACGCTTCCCCATTACAAGAAAAATATTTAAAACTCGACGGAACAGTAGTCGATGTGGAGGTCTCTGCTGTACCAATCCCATATGAAGGTCACGATGGCGCACTCGTGTTCGTTCGCGACATCACCGAGCGTAAACAACAAGAAACATATAGTAAAAAGATCAGCGATTTAAAACATAAGTTAATCAGTGTAAGGGGTATTAATGAAAAACTCAAACTCGTGACTGACGGCCTAGTTGAAATATTTGGCGCCGATTTCGCACGGGTCTGGATCGTCAGAGACGCAGACCTCTGTGACAAAGGATGCCCGCATGCAGCGGTGAGCGAAGGACCGCATGTCTGCGTAGACCGAATTCGCTGTCTCCATCTTATATCCAGTTCTGGGTGTTATACTCACACTGACGGCGGTCACCGGAGGGTTCCCTTTGGATGCTACAAAATAGGACGTGTCGCATCAGGAGAAGATGCAAAATTTATTACCAACGATGTCGTTCATGACACCCAAGTTCATGACCGGGAGTGGGCGAAATCTCTTGGCCTGGTTTCCTTTGCAGGCTATCGACTCATTTCAACGGAAGGTAAGCCGATCGGAGTCATGGCGATGTTCAGAAATCGGGCTATCGAACAATATGAAAAACAATATTTAGAAGACATTGCAAGCACTGCTTCTCAAGTGGTCCTTGCAGGAACAGCGGAAGAAGCACTCATCCAGAGTAATGCCTTCAACCAGCTGCTTCTTCAGACGATGCCGTTCGGAATGGATATCGTCGATGAACAGGGAAATATCCTCTTTATGAACGATTCAATGAAAAAACTCGTCGGTGCCGAAGCTATGGGTAAACAGTGCTGGCTCGCCTACAAGGATGATAAACAGCAGTGCCAGGACTGTCCGCTCCGGCACGGGATTGAACACGATAAACCCGAAGTCGTTGAAACAGCCGGCATTTTTGGGGGAAAGATATTTCAGATCAGCCATATCGGAATGGCCTATCAGGGCAAGGAAGCATTGCTTGAAGTGTTCCAGGACATCACCGAACAAAAACGACTTCAATACCAGCTTATACAGTCTCAAAAGATCCAGAGCATCGGGACACTCGCAGGAGGTATTGCGCACGACTTCAATAATATTCTCGGAATCATAATGGGATACGCCTCCCTGCTGGAAAGAGGAGGCATGACAAACGAGAAATTCTTATTGAATATCAATGCCATTAAACAATCGGTGGAACGGGGAGCATCGCTTGTGCGGCAGATCCTTACGTTTGCGCGTAAAACGGATGTCTCATTTGAACCTGTGCATATTCCCGATCTTGTGCATGATCTTCTTTCGATGTTAAGAGAGACCTTCTCAAAAATGATCACGATCAAGGAAATCATCGATGAAGATATTCCGACGATCAATGCCGACCGGACGCAATTGCACCAGGCGTTATTGAATCTCTGCGTCAATGCCCGGGATGCCATGCCGAACGGAGGAGACCTTATCATCACAGTAAAGAAAGTGATACGCGAAGAAATCCTTCAACGTTTCCCCTCTGCAGATCGTGATCACTATGTTATTATTAGCGTGACCGATACCGGCATCGGGAATGGATGAGGAAACCAGAACCCGTATCTTCGATCCGTTCTTTACCACAAAAGAAAAGGGTAAAGGAACCGGACTCGGTTTATCTGTGGCCCTCGGTGTTATTCAAACCCATCATGGTCTTGTCGACGTTGAAAGCACCATCGGAGCGGGGACAACATTCCATCTATATATACCGCTGCCGCAAAACTTGAAAAAAATCCATGGAGACTCAAACTAAAGAAGATGAAAGATATACACGGCGGCTCTGAAACGATTCTTCTTGTTGAAGATGAAATTCTTCTGCTGGAATTTGTACGATCGCTGCTTGAATCGAATGGCTACAAAGTGCTCATCGCCAGCGATGGACAGGAGGCTATCGAAATATATACGCAGTATCAGAAGGACATTGCACTTGTCATAAGCGATACGGGAATGCCGAAACTTGGAGGGGTCGACGAATTCAAGAAACTCCGTAAGATCAATCCGGGGGTGAAGATTATTCTTAGCTTCCGGATTCCTGGAACCGGGGGTAAAAAACCAATTGCTGCAGGCAGGAGTGAAAGGCATCACACAGAAGCCGTACGTACCTAAGGAACTTCTTTCGATGATACGCGAGATATTGGATGCGAAACCCGAATAGATGTTACAACAGCAGCTCACAGAAAGAATTATAAAAGACAAGAAGCCTCCATAATGTCGGAGGCTTCTCTTTACCTGCAGAAATAGATCCCGCTCACCCTCAACTTTCCTGCTATGCAGAATTTCACTTCGCCCCCAGTACCTCTGCTGCTTTTTCAATATCGGCAGTACCGATCCATATGAGTGAGCCATAATTTCCACCGACGGCAACAGCATTCATAGCTTTGATGTTAATGCCGGCACCAGCAAGTGCTTCAAGGCTCTTCACAAGAACTCCGGTTCGATCCGCTCCCTTTATAAAGAAACCCGTCCCTTCTTCTGCGAGTATGCCCGAAGATTTCCAGATATTTTTTAATTTATCCGGATTTTTTGCTACAACAAAAAGTTCCGCATTCCCGTCCGGTTTCCCGAAGCCCCAGAGGCATGTCAGTCCGACACCCTTTGACTTGAGTTCCTGCATAATTCCGAGCAACATACCAGGTTTATCGCTGAGGTTTGCCTTGAAAAAAGTAACACGCTGAATCTTCGACATAATACTCCTCCTTTCCGGATTCGTCACAAACGAAGATAATTGTCGGTGACAATTAATAAATGAAAAATGAAATAGTCAAGAGAGGGAAAATATCTTAACAAAAACGCAGGAAAAAACGCTTTCTTTGTTATGGAGGCCTGAGCTCTAAAAGAATCGAGCCGACGAACGTCATTTCACCGATTGCCGGAGCACATATCGGTGTCATCATGCCCATTATGCCTTTTGTTCAGGATAGAGACAGCCGCATGACCGCCGGATAACGAGTTCTGCCTGTATTTCGGTTCGGGTGGCGGACTTCTCCTGCCCTCTGATATGGGCAAACAACCGTTGTGCAGCCTTTCGTCCCACTTCAAAAGCCGGCTGCCGTACGGTGGTCAGAGGAGGAGTCATAATTGCAGCCCGAATATCATCTGAAAAGCCGACGATTGCGATATCTTCGGGAATTCGCAGGCCGTGTTCCGTCAATGCCCTCATTGCACCAAATGCGGCGGGATCGTTCACCGCGACGACAGCCCGCGGCCATCTTTTTGTCGGCAGGCTTAGAATTTTAACCATAGCTGCATATCCCCCCGGTTCGTGTAATCCCGATTCCACTATTAACCCCTCATCAACGGACAGACTGAATTCCTTGATGGCTTTTCGAAATCCACGCAAACGTGCCTTGCTGATAGCGAGTTTTGGAGAACCCGCAAGGTGGGCTAACCGCTTATATCTATGTTCCAGCAGGTGCCTGGTAATCTGTCTCGCGCTCTTCTCGTCGTCGATACTGACACAACTCACCCCAATTCCCCAGACGCACCGGTCGAAAAAAACCAGCGAAGTACCCTTCCGCACAATCTGTTTATATTGTGAAAAATCTGAAATATTCTGAGCTGTAGAGATGAGAATACCATCGACCCGTTTCGATTCCAGTGTCTGAAGGGCATCCCGTTCACGTTCGGCACTCTCGGCCGAATGTGCGAGAATCAGGTGGTATCCCTGACTGTATGTCACCTCCTCAATCCCATGGATTGCTTCGGGGAAAAAGGAGTGGGTAATCTCAGGCACCACGACACCGATTGTGTACGTCTTTCTAAGTGCAAGACTTTTCGCAATGAGATCGGGACTATAGCCAAGCCGTCGTGCCGCTTCCAGCACCCTCTTTCGCGTTTTAAGATCCACATGCGGACGGTTATTCAGCGCTCGCGAGACCGTCATAGCTGAGATTCCAAGTTTCTCCGCTAACTGCTGTACAGTGATACGAGTGGATGGCACTTTTTCTCTCATACGCGCCTCTACTTTTTAAAATAATGTACTTCTGAAATTCCCCGTAATTGCGATGCACTTGTTTCCGGTGTGGTGTCGCGCTGCGGATCGGCGAGCATTTCATAACCGACCATGAATTTTCGAATGTTCGCCGACCGAAGAAGCGGAGGATAAAAATGCATATGTGTATGATATTCCGGGTGAATGTGCCCGTCTGTCGGGGATTGGTGAAGTCCTGCGGAATATGGAAATGAAATCTGAAAGAGGTTATCGTATCGCGTCGTCAGGCGTTTAATTATATCGGCAAATGAATTCCTCTCCCCTTCCGTCAATTCACCGATTGACGATACATGTCGATGTGGAACGACTATTGTCTCAAACGGCCATACAGCCCAGAACGGTACGATCACGGAAATATCATTATTTGCAAACACTACCCGCGTGCGTTCCTTCAACTCCAGAGTAAGATAATCACAGAGTAAGCACGATTGACGATCGTGCATATGTTTTTGCATCTGGAAAATTTCTTTTGCCGGCTCGGTTGGAATGGAATGCTGCGCCCAGACCTGTCCATGGGGATGGGGATTACTACATCCCATTATTTCACCTTTGTTTTCAAAAATCTGCACATGGTTTATTTCCGGCATTGAACCGAGCTCTTCATATTCCTTAACCCATTCATCTAGCACATCCCTGATATCTTCCGTTTCCATTTCAGCAAGCGAAAGATCATGTCTCGGTGAGAAACATACTACACGGCACACTCCTGATTCCGGCGCAGCCACCAGCAAATCGTGGTATGCACATTCTGTTCCGTGAGTTGTCGGAATCAATGAACTGAAATCATTAGTGAATATGAAGGTTTTTGTATATTTGGGATTTGTTTCGCCGTTTGCCCGAGTGTTTCCAGGGCAGAGATAACACGACGGATCGTACGATTCCCGCCGGAGGTCACCGGAATTTTCGATTTGTCCCTGCCACGGCCTTTTCATGCGGTGAGGCGAAACAAGAATCCACTCGCCTGTCAGTATATTTCGCCGTCGGTGCGGAGAGGTATTCAGGTCTAGCTCCTCCATGGAAACACACCTTTCATAAAAGAATTCTTCTGGGAATCTCACACAAAGGCAGTTCCCGCTTGAATCTGCACTACATACGTTTGCATATCGCGATTGGTTGCTTTCTTATATTCAGAACAGATGATCTGCGTGAATTCCTCGCAATGGCGTTTCCCTACAAGATTCAATGTGCACCCGCCAAAACCGGCTCCCATCATGCGCGCTCCGATCACACCCGGAACAGTGGAGGCAATGTCAACAAGGAGATCGAGTTCACGGCAACTTACTTCGTATCCATCCCGAAGTCCTGCATGTGATTGAAACATAAGCCTGCCAAATGCATGGAGATCGTGGCTAAGCAGAGCTTCACACGCCGATAGGACTCTCGCATTCTCTCTCACAACATACTCGCATCGTTTATAGAGAAGCGGATCAAAAACATTCTTATATTGTTCAAGGAGTTCCATTGTCACATCACGAAGGCTTTTGATAGTTGCGTCATATTTTTGAAGAAATGCGACACCGCCTTCACACTGGCTTCGCCGCGTGTTATACTGGGAAGCAGCCAGTTGTCTGCTGACACCCGTATCGCATAGCACAAAACAGACATGATCGTACTCAAAGGGGAAGTACTCATATTCCAGCGTCCGGCAATCGAGTCTTAATACTTTCTTCTCTTTGCTGAAGATATTGATAAATTGATCCATGATGCCGCATTGAACGCCGACAAATTCCCTTTCAGCTTTCTGAGCAATATGAACAAGCTCAACCGGTGTCAATCCCAGGGAGAAAATAGTATTGAGCGCAAAAGCAAATCCCGCCTCCACCGCCGCCGATGAGGAGAGTCCGGCACCGATAGGAATATCTCCGCCAAACACAACATTGCACCCATGGAGATCATGACCGGCTTTGACCATCTGTTCGATAACCCCCAAAAGATAGTTCGGCCAGCTTTTCGAAGATTTATTCAGCGTTTGTAATGTGCACTCAAATTCTTCTTCCATCATATCCGCTGCGACAAAATGAAACTCACGATCGTTTCGAGGCGCAACAACAAAACAAATTCCCAGATTGATAGCGGCAGGAAGAACAAATCCTTCATTATAATCGGTGTGTTCACCGATCAGATTTATTCTTCCCGGAGATCTCACGACTACTTTGTCGGTGTGGTTATCAAATCTGTGTGCAAATATTTTTTGGAGCAAGAGCTGTTTTGAATGTGAGGGTTCGTTCATTTCTATGCTCATCAATACGAAATTTATGTTAGCGCTAACATATTTCTATAAATGAAATAATACGTGTGATCAACGTGAAAGTCAAGCGTTTTTTTAAAAAAGACCCCTCTGAGGAATCGCTGGACTCTTTTCCTCTGCCGGTTGCAGTACGGGCTCGTCGGAATTTTCCTATTGAACATAATGCAACCTCTTCTTATACTTGATTGTTCTTCATAAGAAATCTTGGAAACAGGATCTGATGAATATCGTTGAAGTAGTCAACCTTACGAAGGTTTTCGAAAATCTGGTTGCCGTAGATCATATCTCTTTTTCATTGAAGAAGGGGGAAATTCTAGGCCTCCTGGGGCCCAACGGCGCAGGCAAGACAACCACACTGCAGATGCTGCTGGGCGTCCTGGAACCCACCGCCGGCGAAATATTTTTCTTTGAGAAGAATCTCACGGCGGAGCGAGAATATATTCTCAACCGGATAAATTTCTCCTCAACCTACATGAATCTACCCTGGGTTCTCACCGTCCGTGAAAACCTGCGCGTGCTTTCATATCTCTATGCCATCGAAAATCGGAAAAAGCGGATCGATGAGATCGTCGAATTATTCGGCCTGAATGAATTACTACCACAATCCATCGATACACTCTCTGCAGGCCAGATGACTCGCCTGAATCTGGCCAAGGCATTTCTGAATTCTCCTGAGGTACTCCTCCTTGATGAACCGACGGCATCATTAGATCCAGATGTTGCTCACTATGTCCGTTCGTTTATTACGAATCAGAGGAAAAAACTGGATATTTCAATCATAATGACTTCTCATAACATGGCGGAAGTCGAGGAAGTGTGTGATCGGGTCATCTTCATCAATCGTGGAAAAATCATTGCAGACGATACGCCCCAGAATCTTGCAAAAACTATTCAAATTTCTCATATCCAGCTTCTTGTCAGCAAAAATATAAGGAAACTTCGGAGATTCTGTAAAGAGAAAAAACTGCAAATGAGGGCCGATGGAAGATTTATCATCATCGATATCAACGAGAAACAGATTGCACGTCTCCTGAGCGACATTACTGCTCTCGGAATACGGTACGACGAAATCAGCATCGATCAGCCGTCGCTCGAAGACTATTTCATCTCCACAGTGAATAGGATAACCAGATGAAGGCGTACCGCATTTATGCATTAATACTCAGGCATTTGTACAACTTCAAGCACAGTTTTGACAAATACACCGAAATATTTTTATTCCCGATTATCGATGTACTTCTCTGGGGAATGACGAGTCTCTATTTTCAAAAAACACTTGCGACGCAATCCGGAACGCCCGGTGCCAATTATTTCGTAATCGCAATCGTCTCCGCAATCATCTTCTGGCTTATCACACTGCGGATAAGCTCGGATGTCCCGTTTGGTCTCCTCGACGATATATGGAGTCGAAATCTCATTAACATTTTCGGCTCTCCCCTGACGCTTTCCGAGTGGATCGTTGCGTCGGTGATTGTCGGATTCATAAAAGCATTTCTTTCCGCATCACTTGTAGCCCTTCTTGCATTTTTTCTGTACAGCGTGAATATTCTAACCTTTGGATACTATCTGGCACCGTTCGTGTTTCTGCTTGTTCTTGCCGGAACCTGGATCGCACTCCTCATTTCCGGTTTGATCATGAGATACGGACAGAGAATTCAAGCCCTTGCATGGTCATTCGGAATGATCCTGCTGCCGTTCTCGGCAATTTATTACCCTGTTTCCATTCTTCCTCAATGGGCACAATACATTGCGCGGATTCTGCCGACGACCTATATTTTTGAGTCCGGGCGGCATGTACTGACAACTGGCACAATGAAGTGGAGCCTTTTCTGGATAGGATTGGGACTGAACTGTTTCTATATTTCCCTGGCAGGATTATACCTTTACCATGCCTTCAGAATCAGATTAAGAAAGGGAATTTTAAGGATGCAGCTTTAAATGAACCACAATAAAAAATTCTAATACTTCATCGCCGAAGAGAATAGCAGAAGTCTGATGTTGAATTGCAAATAATCGTTATCACGGAAACCAATACGTATCGGCGACCGGTCAACATTCCATTGTAATTGAAGCAAAAACCAGATACTTTATACGGGTGAATAATCTGTGATATTTCGAAATAAAATATCTTAAAAAATTCAAGGTGGTCCTATTTTACAAAAGTCTTTTCTCTTACCGCGATATTTCAAAGCCGTGGGATGGATATTCTCTACTGCCGGTTTTATCATAGGCCTGCTGCGATTTCAGCATGATTTCAAACCTCAGTGGCTGGATTTAAAAGTTTTCGTATTCTATTATTCCTTCTTCGAGACAAAATATTTCAGCTTTATATATCACAATATCACGGACGAAATTGCGGGAATCTTGCTGCTGTGCGGACTTGTATTCCTCTGCTTTTCCCGTGAAAAAATCGAAACTGATACTATCCAACGGATCAGACTCCAATCCCTTATGCTGTCGCTGTATGTGAATTCCGCTTTTCTTGATTCTCTCATTTCTTTTCATCTACGGCATCGGTTTCCTTCATATCCTTGTCATTAATCTTTTCTCGCCGTTCTTTTTCTATTTCCTCATTTTTTCCATCCTACTCGAGAAACAAAAAAACGAGAATACGCAAACCGACATATCTGATTCGGCGTCATCTCAATAATCTGACCTGATACAAACTTAGATCGTAATATTTTCCCTTTCACTCCGGTTTTACCTGTTGCATTTTTATGAAAATACGAATACTTTATATAAACAATCCTCTTCAGTACTTCAGGGGAAAAATTCTCCAATAAATCAAATTTCTTTGTGATAATGTGATATTTCGAGGAGGTTGAGTATGAAAAAAGTGGCTCTATTGTGCAGCAGTTTGTTGCTAACATTATTTTTTGCCTCATGTAAAAAAGACGATAGTCCGAGACAGTCCGAACGATTTGGGCGGTGAGGTAAATACACCCCTCGGTCAGGTTGGAACTCAATTCACGAATTCTGGAGTAATGATAGGAAACAAAATTTATACTGTCTTGCAGCCGATGACAATTACAAAAAACGACAACGGTATCGTTACGGTAAAAATTGTGGCTGACCTCAGCAAGGTTCCCGAGCTGGCTGTTCTGAATAATTATTTCCAGCCGTCGATGAAGGATTCTTTGGGCAGATTGAACACGGAAGTCCAGTTTAAAATCACTTCCGATGGTATTCAGGACACATTTAATCCCGATCATAAACTCCATACCATGGTGAAATACGATTGCAGTGTCGGTGACCAATACCCATTAACAGGATCGGATGGCAAGACAATTACAAGAACAGTGACTACAAAATCGACGGATGATGATTTCTCGTACGGACTGTATCTGATCAAAGTAATTACCGTCGAGCAAAATTCGCTAATTCCCGGCGTGAAGAAAATTGTCTACAAGGCAAATCATAAGTTCGGACTTGTGTACTTGCAACTTGTGCCGGAAAGCGGCGCCTCGGGAAGCATGTATATATATTCTTCCGCGGAAAACTAGAATTTTAAGTTTGTGCACAAAAGTAATCGGACATAAAAAATCCCAACCGGTCGTCACCGATTGGGATTTTTTTTGATAATCGGCGGAATTCTTCGTAAATTATACAATAAATCTTAACATACAGGAGTCAGAAATTCTTTGATTAAAGCCGTACTCTTTGATCTTGATGGCGTACTGGTCTCAACGGATGAGTACCATTACCGTTCGTGGAAAAAACTTGCCGACGAAGAGAAATTCGATTTTTTCAATCATGAATTCAATAATAAATTCCGCGGCGTGGCAAGGATGGAGTGCGTGGAAATTCTCACCAGGGCTGCGGGCAGAAGCTTTACCCCCGAACAGAAACAGGAATTAGCCGACAGGAAAAATAAGTATTATGTCGAATCGCTCTCAACCGTAACGCATGAAGTGCTTCTACCCGGTGCCCTTACTGCCCTTAAGGAACTCAGGAAACGCGGAATTAAAATTGCCGTTGCCTCAAACAGCCGTAACACAAAGACCATTATTCAGCAGGTCGGTATCGGGAACATTGATCGATACCATTGTCGATGGATACGCGATAGAAAATTCAAAGCCTGACCCTGAAATATTTCTCCTTGCTGCAAAAAATCTCGGCGTCCCTCCTCTCCTCTGTATTGTCGTTGAAGATGCCGTTACCGGCATCGAAGCCGCACGGCGCGCAGGGATGAAAGCACTTGGGATCGGGCCTATGGAAAGACTGCCGAACGCTTCGATCGTTGTTCCTAATCTATCGGCAATATCGATCGACGATCTACTAAATTTGTAAGATAAATATTACGAAATGATGGTTGCATCTCTTTTTAAGACTTCAAGGGGAACGCGGGGAGGATGATTATTTTTAAAATTAACCGCAAGATATTTTCTAAATAGTTTTGTTCTCACATCACAACTCTTCAAACGACGTCAAAAGAGGTAACTTATAAAATCCTCTTATAATCTTTTACCCTCCGCCTATAACATTTACCAGATCAAACATCGGAAGATACATTGAGATAAGTATACCCACCACAACGATACCGAGAAACAACACAATGACAAGCGATATATGAAAAAGAATGTGGGGCATAACCCCGTATGATTCCCAAGAAATCATAAAGCGCGGGATATAGCCCCACATGAAGGAGGATGGAACTTAACCTGAACAATTCTTAATTATTGAATAATTTTCTCCGTAAGCGAGTACGATCTTGTGTGTCCGATTTTCTCTGCAAATCATTCCAGATCAACGCGCTCGCTCCGATCACCGCCGAATTGCCGTCGGCAAACCCTGAAGGCAGCAGTTTTACCTTGTTCTTGAAAATACCAAAAAGATGTTCCTCCATCGATCGTTTAGTTGGCTTGAAAAGCAGATCGCCGGCTGCAGCTAAACCGCCAAAGAAAACGATGGCTTCCGGACTCAGATGAGCTACCGAATCGGCAAGTTTCATTCCTAGAATTCTTCCCGTGTACTCGAATGCCTCGAGCGCCAGCCGGTCACCGCGCTGGGCCGCATCATAGATCATTTTCGAAGTCAGCTCCTCGAAACTCACATGACGAAGATCGCTCGGCACGTCGGTATTGCAAATCAGCTCGTGCACCGTCCGACGTATACCGGTGGCGGAAACGTATGTTTCAAGGCAACCGCGACGGCCGCATCCACATTCCCGTCCCTTTAGATCGACGATCGTATGGCCGATCTCTCCTGCATTTCCATCCGCTCCATAGATTAATTCGCCATTTGCGACAATACCGCTGCCCAATCCGGTACCCAGCGTGATGACAATGAAATCTCTCATGCCCTGGGCGGCACCGAATAACAATTCGCCGAGGGCTGCGGCATTTGCATCGTTCGTTATAGCCACGGGCACATTGAAATACTTCCTCATTTCAGCAAAGACATTGACGTACTCCCAACTTAAATTAGGAGGATGATCTATCGTTCCGTTGTAGTAATTTGCATTGGTGCACCGATACCGATACCGATCAATTCACATTTCTCTTGAATGCTGTCGAGAAGCGCTGTCGTACTTTTATGTAACCGCCCAAAGAATAATTCAGCCGGCTGATGGGCATTGGTAGGAATAGAATCACTTGCAAGACATCTCCCTTTTCGATCCACATAACCAAAGGCAGTGTTGGTGCCGCCGATATCCACGCCAAGTGCAACCTCTGTACGCATTATAATGCCTTTCTCCAGACTATACTTTACACCTAACAGCCGACTCTGTTTTTGCAACATCTGTGCCATATAAAAAAGGGCTTTTTCCGGTACAAGTCATGGTAATCCCTCGGAATTATTATCATGCTGATAATAACCGTATTGTCAACTATGATAATACACTATAATGGGGGGATACTACGTTTTTCTGAGAGGGAAAAAACGTGAATCTGTGGGGTGGACGTTCGGCCATCTGGCTGTTGATCCTCTTGTTTTATACGATATCCAGTTCCCCGAACTCGCGGTGAGCTTACTCATCATGAGTCTATCGAACAACTAAACCGCGGATTCGAACAGCTACCTTGAAAGCTAGCCGAGGTGAACGATTCTCAAATAAAATTTATCAATTGTAATAATTTTCGATTTTTATTTATTAACCAGTGGCCTCGATATGGTTGTTGAAATGGCGTTCTAACTCGGCCACCTGGTTGTTTATACCTAGATCAGAAATAAAGGGCCAGGTTACCGAGTAGTACCAATCCGCGTCAGCAAAGCACCACTTTAATTGAGTGGATTGGTACGTATCGAGGTAACTATAAAGAAATAATAATTCCAGCAACGCGGCCTCGATACTTGCCCTGAGCCCGCCGGAGGAGGACAACTCACAATTACATCACAACAAGGACTTCGTTATCTTCTTTCATTAAATCCAAAGGAATAAGATTGCCGTTTATTTCTTCACTGTTGACGATCAGTTTCTTTACACCTTTTTGAGCGCCGTTCCTATTTTCAATTTTGATGTTGAAGTTTTTCTTCCTGTATCTTCTTGTTATCTGAATCTCTTTCCATTGAGGCGGTATACAAGGATCGATGCGCAAGCCGGAGTAATCCGGTTGAATACCGAGGATATATTGTGTAACAGTATAATATGCCCACGACGCACTCCCACTCAACCACGGGAGGCGAGAAGCACCGTACCGCGTATTGTATTTGCTGTTGGTAAACTGGTTATACACATACGGTTCGATCTGGCGAATTTCTGCTTTTGTGTTATATGCCGCAGGCATGAATTTTCGATAAAGATCATAAGCCTGTTTCCCTCTGCCTATGAGCGTTTTAGCTATAACTGCCCAACCCTGGGTATGACAGAAAACTGAGGCATTCTCCTTCATTCCCTTGTTGAACAACCTCGCCTTGATTACTCGTGGATCGGTTTTTTCGATCGGTGGAGCGCAGATCATAAGACCGAAATTCGTTGAAAGGTGTTTATCGACAACGTCCATTAATTTTTCGGATTGCTCCCTTGACGTATGTCCGCTATATATAGCCCAGGGTTGCGGTTCCAGGAAAATCGACGCCTCGCTATTTTCCTTTGAACCGAATTTCAAACCGTCTGCCCGATAAGCACGCAGATACCATTCACCATCCCATGCATGTTTCTCAAGATTTTCATCCAACCTGTTGAGACAACCCTGTGCCCATCGCACTTCATCGGGTTTGTTGAGCATTTCACAAATCTCGATGTAGGTCTTCAGTGCATATCGTAATTGAAACGCCACGAATGTGGTTTCACCGTTATGGCCGAGTTCCAGACAGTCGTTCCAGTCCGCCAATAAACCGCAGGGCAGGCCGTGCGCTCCCGAACGATCCAGATTAAATTGTATCGCCCGTCTTAAATGTCCAACCACCGTATCCTGGCCTTTGTCGGCGTACGGCAGAACTTTGTCATAAAATGCGATATCGCCGGTCTCTTTTACATAGGCAGGTATAGTATTGAACAACCACATACAATCATCCGAACGATATTCTTTTTCTTCCGGAGCCTTTTCACTCCCCGGCTTGTGTAGAAATGGCTTGACTACGGGCATTGCACCACCCGTAGAGACCTGTCCGGTAATCATGAGCTCAAGACGCTCTTTCACCTCATCTGGAATTGTATGGAGAACACCTAGCATATCCTGTACCGTATCACGATATCCCAAGCCGTCCCGCTCACCCGTATAAATGAGACTTGCTGCTCTCGACCAGGCATAAGTGATAAGACAGTTGTATGGGTTCCACATATTCAGCATGCTGTTAAGCTCTTTATCTGGCGTTTTGGCGGTCATTCCTTTCAGGCGAGTATGCCAAAAACTTTTTAGCTTGTTAAATTCCTTGCGCACTTTCTCCGGTTTCCCCGACTCTCGCACCGCCTGTTTTCCTTCGATACCCGCCATCCCGATGCCCATGAGGACAACCAGCTCTTTTGATTCACCCGGTCGAAGTGAGATATCGACCTGCAAGACGCCGCATGCATTATCGCCAACGGCTATCGAATTCTTGCAGCGTCCTTGTTCCACTACAATCGGGTCGGCATATGTTCGATAGGGCCCGAGGAATACATTCCGGTCTGTATCGAAGCCTTTCACGGGAGCGCCGCTCACAGCTAAAAACGAATGGCGAGCCTGTTCGACGCCTTCAATTCGTTCTTCTCCGTAAGGCATCATGACATTGGTGCCGTGGTCGATCATTTTTTTCACGACACCCATTTTCATAATATACTGGGAGTACTGGAGGTTAATTTGATCCTGATAGATATTCCAATTGTTTGCATATTCGACATATGTAAACAATTTTAAATTCCTTTTTTTCCGGCCTGTATTTGTCACCTTCACCAACCAGCATTCATAGGTTTTGTTTAACGGTACGAAGTACAGAGTCTCGGTTTTTATGTTCGAGTATTCTGACAAGATTTTTGTATACGCGGTACCATGCCGGCATTCGGATTTATATACCTTCAGCGATTTTCCTACAGGCTGCCAGGAAGTCGACCAAAAATCCTTACTGTCTTTATCATGGACATAAAGATAGCGGCCCGGCTGATCCATCGGAATAGTATTGAACCGGAGCCGGGTAAACCGTCCCTGTGCGGCAGAGTGATAAAAACTATATCCGCCTGCATTATTGGTGATGATAGCACCGTATTCTGTCGAACCGAGATAATTACTCCAGGACCTTGGTGTATCGGGCCTTTTAATAACATACTCTTTATTTTTGTCGTCAAAATATCCGTATTGCATTTTATAACTCCTCCAAGCGATTTATCGAGAGCATCATCGTACAGAAATATGAGACTTAAAATACTTCCGAATTTTTCTTGATATAATCAATTAATTCATCTACCTGTGTGAAGGCGACAGCAGTACAGGTGTCGGCTGTACCATAGTAAACGGCAATTCTCCCGGTATCCGCATCGTACAGGTTAGCACAAGGGAAGACTACATTTGGCACAAAGCCGGTCGTCTCATATAACTTTTCCGGTGTAAGGAGATAATCGCGGGTTCTGTATAATATCTTACTGGGGTCATTGATATCCAGTATTACCGCCCCATAACTATAGACAAAACCGTTGCAGGTAAACGAAACACCGTGATAGAATAATAACCATCCTTCTGTAGTTTCAATCGGAATTGGTCCGGCTCCTATTTTTGTTCCTTGCCACCAGCCCTGTCCGCCTCTACCCATTACAAACTTATGGTTGCCCCAATGGATGAGATCAGGACTCTCACTTAAAAAAATATCACCGAATGGCGTATGTCCGCTGTCGCTGGGCCGGCTGAGCAATAAATATTTGCCGTTGACTTTTCTCGGGAAAAGGACGCCGTTTCTGTTGAAGGGCATTAACGGGTTTGGCATACGGATAAATGTTTTAAAATCTTTGGTTCTACCTAAACCAATCGACGCGCCGTGCATGTCGTCACACCAGACGATATAGAAAGTCTCATCGATCTGTACCAACCTTGGATCGTAGGCGTAACTTGTCGGATTCGGATTCCCTTTCTCATTTACCCATTGGATTGGATCCGGCCCGATTTCCCATGCAAGTCCATCTTTACTTTTTCCTGAGAACAATGTTGCCCGTCCGTTTTTTTGATCTGCCCTGAACACTCCGACAAATTCGCCGTTGCACGGCAATACAGCACTATTAAAAATACGCGCAGCTTTAGGTATCGGATTCCAATCGATTATTGGATTCCGGCTGTATCTCCAGAGGACATCGGTACTTCCTTTCGGTTTTTCTTCCCACGGAATATTTGGTAACGCGTTTCCGATTATTGTTTTTTTCATATGTGAATCCTATTACCCTGTCAATATTAACGATTGATGCGTGGTACTTTCCCCCCGCACTTGAATTATTATTTTGGTCTATTTTTTGATGGATCATGCAGTTGCAGCTTTTTCTCCACTCTCTTGTCGTCTCGACTCTAGATCCATCTTAACTTTTTTCATTGTCGGTTCATCTAATTTATAAAAGAAAGCCAGAATGATTAAGGCAACCACTCCAATCGCAACCGGGATTACGCTCATCATCGCCTTCAAACCATCCAGGACATCTATGTTTTGTACCACATTGGCAATAAATCCGGTCTTATCCAGGATTAAGGCTGCGATCATGCTCCCGACAGCCCATCCAATCTTGTTCGACATTATTGAAGCCGAAAAAACAAGTCCCGTGGCCCTTCTGCCTGTCTTCCATTCGGAATAGTCGGCCGTATCGGCATACAGAACCCACAAAAGCGCGGAAATCGGTCCCCCCGTCAATGATCCGAAAAGTTGGAAAACAAAAATCAGCACTAAGTTTTCCGGTTTGAAGAAATAAAATGAGCCGGTGAAAATCATCGCGGCAATAAAGAGAACTATCACCGCATTCTTCCTTCCAAGAAGCTTGGCAAACCAGGGAACCAGAAGGACACCGATAAGAGATGTTCCCTGTCCGAGCGTATTAAAAATAGACGCGAGCACTTCATAGCCAAATTTATGAGTTTCGTCGAGCAGAATGTTCTGCTGCCATCCGAAAATGCCGCACAACGGATTAATGATATATTTCAACAGGAAATTATAAATTTGGGCAACTAACGGACTGGCCTGTTCTCCGACATAATACTTGAAATAGTGTGTGGTCACGCTCATACGGATGCAGACAAACAGGATAAATAGAATCGTTACGACGAATAACAACATCCAGGGTACGTTCTTTGACAAGTCCTTCAAGTCGTCCCTTATCGATGTTTTTTCTTTGGCAATAGGTTGAATACGTTCGCGCGTTGAAAGGAACGTTATTAAAAAGAAAACAATAGCCGCTATACCATAGATGCCCATCGTCATCTGCCATCCTTTAGCGGCATTATCCTGACCAAAATGCGCGGCAAACGGCAGAACTGTAGCGGAAACAATAAAACCGCCTAAATATGCACCTACAAATTTAAAAGATGAGGCACTCGTTCTCTCCACCGGGTCGCCGCTTATCACGCCCAGCAACGCTGTATACGGAATGTTGACCGTGGAATAGAGAAACATAAAAACGATGAATGTGGCATAGGCATATATCAGTTTCCCGGTATCTCCAAAATCGGGTGTCGTGAAAGCCAGAACTGCGGCCACAGCCAACGGGACAGCCCCCCAAAGTATATATGGCCTGAATTTACCCCACCGGCTTTTAGTCCGGTCGGCTGTCATGCCAATGACCACGTCAAATAAAGCATCGAGTATCCTGGAAACAAAAAACATCAACCCCGCGGCTTTCCCTGTCAGACCAAATACATCAGTATAAAAGAAAAGCAATTGTGACATGATCGTCGCCCAGAACAGACAGGACGCTAAATCGCCAAATCCATAACCTATTTTTTCTCTCAGTGGAAGTTTCTGAATCCCATTACTCATACGACCCTCGCTGTTTTTAAATTTATTAATACATTGACTCGCAAGTACTCCGGCAATCGGGAGGTTGATATAATAAGAAAGTAAGACAATCCGGTAAAAACTGCAAGACAATTGATGAAAAAAGTGCGTGATGATGTTTTAGTATCCTGTTTCGAATAGATCCATTGTCCGTTGGAAGAAGAGATTCGTGCTGTCCGGGAAGAAGCCTTACTTTATAAGAACCAATCTCCTGGCGATAGAGACATTTCCGGCCTGTAGTCGGTATAAGTAAACGCCGCTTACAAATCCGGCACCGTCAAAAGTGGCGATGTATTTTCCAGGGTGCCGTATGCCCGCAAACAGTGTCGCCACTTCCTCTCCAAGAAGATTAAATACTTTCAGCGACACGTAACCGCTTTTCGGAACCGAGTAGTTGATCTGAGTTGTAGGGTTAAACGGATTCGGATAGTTCTGATCTAGGGTGAAGTTTACAGGCGAAGATCCCCGTGATGTCTTAATGCCTGTCGCACTGGTTTTTGCAAGTTCAATCTCGCCTGCATCAGGTATAGCATCGAACATTACATATATGATTGAATCAATGTCTACGATTGAAGCATTAATTGGCAGTCCATTTTGCGTCGCGATTGCCGATGACCAATTTTCCGGAAGCGGCCTGCGTACGGTTACCGGAACATTATATAATTCATTATCTAGCGTGTCGGCAACCTGCACCGTAATGCTGCTGTCCTGGTAGGACGTTTCTGTTACCGATAAACAATTTCGTTCTTTAATGTAGCGGGCAACATTCCCAAAGGTAGAAACCCAAAATTTTTCCTTATTGGTATTCAAATACTCAAGGCTTGCCGCCAGTGTGACCGACGGCAGGGGTGAATAACCGCCGTCGTTATCAATACCATGAATTAAATAAACCAACCAGCCTTTTGAGGAAGCGACATTGTCTGCTTTGGTCTTAAAATCTTGTTCTGTTTTTACTGATCCCAGGTTTCCGCATATGATCGAGCTTACATTCATAAAATTACCGGGTGTGCTTGGTTCAATAAATCCCTGGCAACCTCTTGCGGCTACAAAATACAGTGCACAAAGTGAATCTTTTCCCTCAGCACAATACGGATAGGCAAAAGTGATGCATTTCTGATCGGTTACGTTTGAGTTTATCAAGTTCGAAGCATTCGAAATTTCCGCTTTTTGTTGGTCTATTGTCAGCGTACCAAAGTTCGCGTGCGATACGGTATGATTGGCAATCTCATGGCCCTGTGAAGCGGCACTTCTGAGGCCAGTCCAATTGGGTGACCAATTTGTGACGGTAAAAAGGGTCAGTTTAAACCCATAGTTATTAAACATGGGTACAGCTAAAGCCAGCTGATTGGAGCAATTATCATCAAAAGTGTAGCTTATAGCTGCATCTCGAAATCCCAACCATGTGCCGACTTCGTACGGCGAAACAACGTTTTGCGAGTAGCACACTACATTGAATTCTAGAATTACTGCAATGTATAAAGAATAAGAAATCTTTTTCATAATACCTTTTAGATAATTCTTATTGATGCAAAATTAATCGTGCATAGAAAATCATAAAATTCTTTTACAGCATATCCACCTTCTGTTCACCTCCGGTACTCCTCTGGCTTTATGGGCAGATCGGAGTTAAAACAGAAAACTAACTAAAGACTGCTACCTAAATCTCTGTTACCAAGACATCACTTGATGTTTTTATTCATCGGTTCTGAAGGGAGATGCGGGCAAGCCTTCTTTGTTATACAAATTTGCCCCTTCAGGATTATCTGCCCACGCGTATCTAACGGCTACAGGATCTGAAATTTTATCATTCCATACTACAATTTTATTCTTTTGAATTTTAGCTTTTGCCCAAACAAATTGCTTATTAGCTCCAGCTATTGCAAAATACTTTAGCTCTCCGCCTCCCCTTGCAACCAGGCCACTGCCAATGTTCTTAAATGATAATGTTACTCTTTTCCCCTTAATTTTCATGGATTCATAAATCGGACCCGAGTAAATTACCTTTTTATTACCATAGGCCACTCTTTGAGCAGCGAGTGCAAGTCTTTTCCCTACCTCTTTTTTATTCAAAGGGTGTATATCATTCCATTCTCCAATGTCAATAGTAACAGCCATTCCGGTATTTGGTAACGATAATGTTTTAAGTTGAGCTTCTCTCAATAATGCCCAATTACTTTCGGAGGGCTCGCTTTTCGTTTCCATAAAATTATGCAGTTGTGCAAACAAAAAAGGAAAATCACCCTGATTCCAATTTTTTCTCCAGTCCCGAATAAGCGTAGCAAAAAGTTCTCTGTATTCAACGGGTCTATCTGCGTTAGCTTCACCTTGATACCAAACTACACCTTTAATTCCATAATTTAATAGCGGAGCAATCATCGCGTTATATAAACCCGACGGCTTCCATCGTATGAAGGTCTGACTTGCTAACGGCTCCATTGCGGCTCCGAGGTGATAGTACCAGTCGCCTTTCAGGTCAATAGACACATTCCCGACCACTATTTCATATGGCTTATCCAACACAAACCCGCCTCTCTCCGCATTACTAATGACACGGACAACGATGGTATTTTCACCTTCCTTTAATAATTTTGACGGGATTTCATATCGTCTGGGGGGATACTGATAACTTGTCGTTCCGACAAAAACGCCGTTAATAAAAACAGAATCTGCATCCACGATTCTTCCTAGAATCAGTTTTGCCTCTTTTCCGGCTAATGTGGAAGGGACATTTACCTTTTTTCTAAACCATACAACACCATTTACCATCCCAAGTTTAGTATCCGACCAGTATCCGGGAATTTTCATGGTCGCCCAATCGGATGTATTCAGATCCGGATCATACCACGGTTTTTGCGGATTTCGATAACCTTCATCCTTTTGCCTCAACAGGCTGTACCACGCCTGGATTCTCGTGTTATCCCGCTCCTCTATTTGTTTTATCAGTGTGTCATTCTTAAATAGTTGTGCCTCAGCATAATATGCAGGAAACGACTTTAAAGACTCTTCACTGATCCATGCTTCTGCCGGAGAACCTCCCAGGCTGGCATTGATTAAACCCACAGGAACTTTATATTTATCATAAATTTCTTTCCCAAAAAAGTAGGCGACTGCCGAAAAATTCAGAATGTTTTGAGGATCTACCGCTATCCAGCTGCCGTAATGTAAGTCTTTTCGTGATTCATTGAAGTCGTATACTTGTGGAACAAAAAACTGTCTGATATACTTGTTTTCCGAGTTTGCGATCTCGCTTTGATAAATCGGGCTTACCCTTTTCATCGGCAATTCCATATTGGATTGTCCTGAACACACCCACACGTCGCCGATCATAATGTCGTTAATTATGATGACATTACTGGCATTTATTTGCATTTGATACGGGCCGCCGGCTTTTATTCTTGCAAGTATCAAATTCCATTCCCCGTCACTATTTGCTGTCGTGTTGTATGTCGAATCAATAAAATGAATTGAAATTTTTTCGTTCTTAGCGGACCAACCCCAAATTTTTACTTTAGCATCGCGCTGCAATACCATGCCATCACTTATTAGTCGGGGAAGTCTCACCTGGCTAAAAGTTGAGACAGACAAGAAAAATAAGAGAATAAAAATCAGCTTGCCACAATTAACTTTTGAATTCATTTGATTATAAGTTTTAGTGTTTAAGATATCCAGTGAGACACCCGTAGCAGAAGATTCTGCATCCGGTAATAGCACGGAATCCCGCACAACGGCGGACATCGGAGAAGCCGGCAAAAGGTTTAGAACTTCCTATTATCGACCGTATAATTGTATATGGCATCCAGAGGTCCCCAGTTCCATACCCGGCTGCGCAGAAAGACGATTACCAAAACCATGATTATCAAGATTGCATATAACTTCCTACCGCCCACGAGACCCGACTCCGCCTGAATAATTATGACTTTTCACCTTTCAAGAGATCTACAGACATTCATCTTCCCGTAATAATAAAATCCCCATTCGCCATAACAAGCCGTAATTAATGCATAATTTAAATAACACCAGATACAAAAACAAGTGCGACTCACTTTCAAAGTAAGTTGCACTCGGAATTTCTGGATTGAATTCTGTAGGCCTTACTATTAGAACTGTGCGCGGCCCTAAAAACAGAATCAGCAATCATATCACCCGCGCCAGCTCCTGGCAATGGTTCTTGATGACGGAACATCACTTCAAGAGCACCGTTTTCTTCGTATTCATAAAATTTCCGACTTTTAAACGATAAAAATACACTCCGCTTGGCAAATCCTCTGCGTTCCAGTTAATGCGGTATTTACCCGCCTGTAGTTGTTCTGATATCAATACGCGGATTTCCTTTCCAAGGACGTCGGCCAGCTGTAATGTCACAAATGAGCTCTTCGGAATCGAAAATTGAATTGCCGTTGTGGGATTGAAGGGATTCGGATAATTCTGTCCTAAAAAAAAGTTATGGGGCATATCGTTCGATGGAAGACCTTCTTCAGGGGCAACTTCGGTTCGTGTAGGCATACCTGTTCTAAACCAGTCAAAATCGACAAATCCGCCTGTAGTTATTGTTGCATAATTAAAAAGGCAAAATTTATTCCCGGTAAAAATAGAAAGACTGAATTGCATCGACGAGTTCATTGCCGAGTTTTGTGAATGATTGATTATCGAGACTATATGCGAAAGAAGCCCGGCTTGTGCCATAATAAGCATATGCTCTTAAATATACTGTTGAGGTATCTATGAAGGCAGAATCAATAGTATTTCCATTGTTTACCATTACAACATATTTGAGGCCATTCATTTTTTTAATCCCAATAAATGCATATGGATTTTGAAAAACTGCAAGTCCTGCCACATCGCCATCTTGCATATTATCAACATTAATTTTAACAGTAGCAGTTGTTAGCAACAGATCTCGAATAATAGGCAAAAATTCTTTGCGTAAGGGTATTGCGGGCATCACGCAAATTAGATACAACTTTGGCTGTTGTAAGTCTTAAGTACCCGGGATTCTGCGTCAGCGACCATTTGGTTGAATCCGGATTATGGTTCCATCCCCACTGCATGCCTAAGGCTGGTACTGTCAAATTCATCAGAAGTGGGCAATATTGTAATCGGATACTCCTTCCCCACATTTGGCTTTTTATATGTTACAACACCTTTTCCATTAACGCCGACCATTGGCCAATCATCCTGCCATGTTACAGGTTGTAAAGTGGGAAAACGTCCAAACGCACCTCCATCCTGAAAAATAACCGACCACCATTCACCTGTTTGTGTTTCTACGAGCGCCCCCTGATGAATACCTGTACCCAAATTTCCGTTGTCTCTAATAACAATCTTTTCTTCATAAGGGCCATAGATATTTTTTGAACGCAGAGCTACCTGAAATCCGTCTCCGCCTCCATATGTGCAATATAAATAGTAGTAACCATTAATTTTATATACATGGGTACCTTCAAGTCCGGACCGGATATCGCCGGTAAAAACCAAGACATCATTGCCTTTCGCTGCAAAATTTGTATCCAGTTCAGTAATATTAATATGTACTATATCCATGTGCCACATATATTTTTCCGTCATCGTCAAAAAACAAACCGGGATCATAAAATCCTCTGGGCAATTTCTTTATTTCCCAGGGCCCTTCAGGTTTTGTTGCAGTACAGAGAAATCCACCTTCATCAAGTGTTATGAATAATAAATAATATTTACCATTATGATACTTTAAACTGGTTGCCCATTGCCCATGCGAATACCTGTTGCAGCCATCGAGATTGTAGCATGGACTGAAATCCATCCGCTGTACTGCATTGCTGCAATATTCCCAGTTTACCAGGTCGTACGATTTGAGTATGGTTACTCCGGGAAAAATAAACATGGTCGTTGAAACCATATAATAGATAGAATCTACACGGATTACATCGGGATCCGGAAAATCAGAATAAATAACCGGATTGGTATAAGTCCCATCTCCATTATCGCTTTGCAGTCGTTGTGCAGACATTGGTAAAAGCGAAAGGAAGAAAAAAACAAATCCCAGTTTTAGACTTTTTTTCATAAGCATGTATCTTTCAAGTTTTGCCATCCATCAGCATTAAAAAAATGTTCAAGGTTTACGATTCACCGATACACTATTATATTGCATGGTGCAGCTGGATTTCTCTTGAATCAGTTTCCTGACGGAGCCTTACCAACTCTTGGAATTGTTAATCCAGTTCTTTTAGATAAGCTTTATGGTTATGATATATGATTGATGTGTTTATTGGCTTATTTTTTAATCTTCACCTGTATTTGAACAAATGAATGGGCAGGGAAAGAATAGGTCATCGTGTTTCCTTCAACCAGCATTTCTTTGGTTATGGGGTTATATTGTTGTTGTTTGTCAAAAGTGAACTCTGCGTGAATATCATCGCAGTTTACCTCACTTATTAGGGCGTTCCCGGAGAACGAGCCCGAATTACTTATTATCTCTGTACTAATGGCTTTGTCTTTATGACGGTTTACAACATTGATCAGGAGGGTATTTGTTTCTTTTCCATAAACGGATGTTACATCAAGGTATGGAATTCCTTTGCAATCGTTTGTATTAAAAGTATCGCAGCGTACATAAGCGTCGATAGAGTTACCAAGGCAATTGTTCGAAAATAATTTGAATGTGTAAAACAATGGCGTTTTGAACGTTCCTTTTTCCCTGTCGTTGCTCAATAGTGATGTAAACATGGTATAGTTTGCCATTTTAACTACATCGGCATGACGTATGAAAGAGTTGAAATACTGGGCTACTGCCAGAACAGGTAATAAACCTCTACTGAAAGGTGCCCATTCGTCTACTGACAAATAAATTGGTTTTTGTAACCGGTATATGGTTTTAACAGCTGTAATTTGAGAAGCAGTTATGTTAATTTTTTCCTCTAGATCCATTGCCCGCTGTCCGATATAGACATAGTAATCGTCGGAATAATCCCAATAGCGATGAATGGATATGTAGTCGGCAACATTTCTTAATTCGTTGATTATTTTCCAGTTCCAGTCAACCCACTTGCCAGTATTATCGTAATTCGACGATCCATTCGCTATACACTTAATCCTATTATCGGTGTACCGCATAACTTTAGCAGCTTCTTTTGCAATTTTGCAGTAATCATCGGCGTTCTTATAACCCATAATCCAAGGTTCACCGTCAACTTCATTCCCCAGGCACCAGTATTTTATGCCATATGGTTTTTCATGGCCATATTTTTTTCTTAAGTTGGCGTAGTACGTTCCTTTTGGCGAATTGCAATATTCAACCCAATAGCGGGCATCATTGATGTTTCCGGTTCCAAGATTGATACAAATGACATTCTCGGAACCCATTGCCATATTTAACTGTACCCATTCATCGGTGCCGACCTGGTTATTGTCAATAGCACCCCATGCCAGTTCTTTGCGAACAGGCCGTTGGTCTTTCGGGCCAATACCGTCCTGCCAGTTATAACCTGCAACATAGTTACCGCCCGGCCAGCGCATGTTCGTTATTTTAAGCTCTCGTGCAGCCTCGATGAAATTCTTTTTAAAGCCGTTTTCGTTAGCGAGAGGAGAGGAAGGATCGTACAGTGTGCCATAAAGGGTATTGTGAATAATTGTATCATTCGAACCAAATCGCTTTGGGTCAAATTCGATAGGTTCCATGAATACCCCGTAAATTTTTGGGTCGATTTCTCCTATTGTCCTATCGATATCAATTTTAATCTTTGCAGTTTGAGCTGGCAATGTACCCAATGGTAAAAGCGAAAGTAAAAGAAGAAAAAATCCTGGTTTTAGCTTCCTTTTCATATTTATTAAACTCCTCTAAAAATTCTATTTTTTCGAGTTTTCATTAATTATGTATAACCTTCAATGCCAATTACAATTCAATTAAGGTTTCTGTAATACGATACTATTTTAACAATATCATCTTTTTAGTCTGGACAAAATCTCCCGCAGTTATCCTATAAAAGTAAATACCTGAAGAAAAATCAGATGCATTCCATTCATATGTGTGCTCGCCGTTCTCCATATTCCGATCAACGATAGTTGCAATTTCTTTTCCAAGGACGTTAAAAACCTTCAAGGAAACATGAACATCTTCGGGGATAGTGAAGGATATACGAGTTACCGGATTAAAGGGATTAGGATAGTTTTGACTCACACTGAAGTCGGTTGGTACCATTTCTGAATTCTTGACGCCAACTGTGATAGTGCCGAACTTACCAACCCCGAACGAACCAAGTGTGGTTATTCCGCCGCGTGAGATCGTGTACGGTGGTGAATCGAACTGCGTTGTGTATCCGCCGGTTCCCGCTTCGGTAGTATCCGACGCGAATAGAAAAATGCCCGCATTCGCATTCCTGTCCTGAGTGAATTTTGTGTCCTCAAGCTGAGTCATCCATCCGAATGTCACCGTGTAGTTTCCGCCGCCGGCCGTGCCTTCTCTCAAAGTCCATTTTGCCCGAACCCTACCGCCGTCGGGCAGCAATTGAGTTGCGGATTCGACTCTTGCCGATACATCGTCGACCGCGCCGTTGTTGATGATCCAGACCGGTGCGTAGAAAGATAAGCCGAGCGGAAAGAGGGTCTTCTCCGTCCCGACATTCGTGATGCCGAGAGAACCGGTGCCGTTCGTGACGACAAAGCCGGTAATACCTTCTCTGTCTGCCGTTGCCGCAGTGAAATTATTGTTTGACAGTCTGAATTTTCCTGAGAGACGGAGATTACCGTTAATAGTCCGCTGCGCATGCAGCGTGATTCCGGATGCGCTTGAGTTACCGATATAAACGTTCTTCGGTCCTCCCGTTGCGGGAAATTCGACATTACTGGTACTCATTGCCGTTGTGCCGGAATACTTTAATGTCGCTTCCGGGCCGAAGACAAGTGTGTAACTTCCAAGAGAAAGGCCCGCCTTCTTAATCTCAAGCATACCGTTCACGGTTACCGATTTTGAGAGGGTTACTCCCGCGGTGTTATCCATCATTAAATTTCTGACTACATCGGGCATCAAATCTCCGGTTACCTGAGCGGCGGTACCGTTGAAACCGTACCCAGTTTCCGGGTATAGAGTTCTTGTACCGGTATTTTTGAGATTGCCATTAATACCGTCGGGATGTCCTGATAACACGGTGGCTCCGGTATCGAGTATAAAAAAGCCAGAACCCACCAATTCACTCGTTCCCAGACTCAATGTTGCACAGCCGGCTACTTCTATCGGAAGGGACGTTAACGTATTGCCTTCTCCGAGCGTGAGGCTGTGAATATGTGTTCCGGTAATAACGAATTTTCCGCCGGCAGGATTTGAATTGTGCACGGTGGCATTGCTGATAGTCATATCCCCGTCGAGGTTCCATACTGCCGTTCCCGTTCCCCCCTGTGATCCGCTGCTTATCGAAAAGTTTCCTCCCGTCACGGCAATATTGCCGCGCTGTGATATTGTTACCGACGTGCCTGCATTGTTTGTCCCGTTTGTTGTGAATGCGCCGCCGGATTGAACGATACCGCCGTTCAATGTAACATTCACCGAAGAGCCGGCAGAAGGTTCGCACATCTGCCAACTTCCCGTTCCCGTGTTGATTATTGTGATGGTACCGCCGATAGTGTTATTGTTCCATTGAAGGCTTGAATTTCCCGACTGATTGACGCAATCCCAGACGACATTATAAAAATTCTGGTTTCCGTTGGAAGGAGCGTTCACCGTAATACCTTCGATCCGGCACGTCGATCCCGTCCGCCATTCCGCGGATGGGATCGTACCACTGTCCCGTTCATGAACGTACGTTCCCCCGTCGATAAAACTCAATGTTGAAGACGGGCCGCCATTGATTATTCCGTTATTCCTCAATGTCCCGGCGACCGTGAAGTCGGTTCCTATTCCGTCGACGACTCTGAACGTTGTTCCCGGATTGACGATAAGAGTCGAGCCCGAATCTGCCGCAAGCTGGTTTGCCGAATCGTTCGCGGTAATCGTGACCGTATGACCTGCGCAAATCGTGATGGGTCCGTCGGTCAGTGCGGGGAGACCAGGGGCCGGATGAATCCATTGAGTACCGTTAAACCTCTGCCAGGTATCGGTTTCATTCCAGTTTCCCGATTTGTATGATTTGAATTCTCCGGTAGGAATGTAGTAATCGGTACCATTATCAAAGGACTGCACCGAGAAAAAATATTCAACATTTTTATTTAAGCTGTGAATTGAGATACTATCGGCATCATAAACGATATAATTGTTATATAATTTATCCGGGGCAATTCCGTACCGTACAATATAACCGTCAGCACTGTCGACAGGTGACCAGCGGATGACGGCATCTCTTCCGTCGGCAGCATTACGGTTGACTGTAATACCCGTAATATCGTTGATGACTGCTTTGCCTGAATTTCCGAAAACTCTTAGGTCGCGGACAGCAAATTTCCCATTCCCTGGTGTAAAGACATTTATGAGTTTTACATACTGCGCTTTGGTTGCCTGGACAAGTTCGATATAATCATGAGGCACATCTTGCGTGTTGCCGCTTTTGTCGACAAGTGTGTTCCAGTTTGTACCATCGCTAGAAATCTGCAGGACATACTGTTCGTAGACGGGATTCGTGCGGCCCCGCACAAGTTCCGGTGTTGTTCCTTCTTCCGCAAGATTTATTTGCACTGCTTCGATATCACACTCTTTTCCCAAATCGACCATTAACCATTCATTGGCATTGCCGGTTTGAGCAGACCAATAGGTGCGGATTTCTTCGTCGACAGCATAGTTGACCCCGTGATTTGACAGCGAGGATGAAGCGGTAACATATTTGTTCCGGGATAAAAGCATCATGCCCGTTCGATTATCAATTCCCGGATCGTTTTTTTCTCCGGGGAGATATTGTGGATAGTCGGCAAAGACAGTATTGCAATTGATATGTCCGTCAGCATCGAATGAAACTGGAAACAATCCGAGTCGGCGTTCAAACATATGTTTGACCGAGATGGTCATTGTTGCGACGCACCAATAGTTGTCGTTCTTATCCCTGAACGTGCATCCATGCCCTGCACCGCAAATGAATCCGGTGGGTTTAAATGAAAAAGGACTGTAGTCGGCATATTGAAACGGTCCTTTGGGTGAATCCGAAACATAGATACCATGTGCGTAGGTTTTAAATTCAGTTCCAGGAGCTGAGTAGTGGAGGTAATACTTATTGTCATACTTGACCATCCAGGATCCTTCAATCCACGGCTGTTCATCCAGAAGATTATCATCGCCGCGTCGTTCCCAGCCGTAAGAAGACGCGTGTGAACCAAATAGAGTGACCGGGGCACCGATTTCACTGAATGAATACGGATCAAGTTCAACCACACTGATGGGATTCACATTTGAAACGCCGTAGTACATATAAAGTTTTCCGTCATCATCGAGGAGGAGGGCGGGATCGCCGTAGGCTTTAATGCTGCTTCCGATTGTCCACTTACCCGATTTCGGGTCTGCGGATTTAAACACCTGACCACCGGCGCCCCCTATATAAAACAGAGTATCTCTCATAACTACCAGACCGGGAGCGTAATCTTCTATGATGGTCAAGCCGCTGGGAATCACAAATGTCCAGTTGTGCATATCGCTTGACCACCAATATCCTCCTGAGCGCGATGCGAACAGATAGTAATCGTCCTTGAATAATACCACTACCGGATCTGCCGCTTCACGTGCGTCAACGGCATCCACCATGAACCGATAACTGAGGTTCATGGGATTGCAGAATGTTCTCGGAGATTGCGAAGGCTGCGCATACATAATGACGCTGACGAGAAACATGAAAGAAGCTGATCGACATACTATTCTTCCAGTGACCTTTTTCATCTCTCCTCCTATTTCGTTATATCTCGAGGGTATTGAACATATAGTTCGAAGGAATAATTTCTTTGGAGACTGCCTCGATGTGCACTCTTATCTATTCTGTTGTATACAGGCGCCTCGGGAACGTCCGTCCTACCGGTGCGCCAACTCCATGGATTGAAAGAATATCACTTCATCAACACTGTCTTCTTGGTCTCGGAAAAATTACCGGCCATCAACCGATAGAAATACACTCCGCTGGCCAAATTCTGAGCGTTCCATTGAATACGATAGTCACCCGCTTGAAGCTTCTCCGACACCAGATCGTTGACGTGCTTCCCCAGCGCGTCGAACAATCGCAGAGTCACAAACGAATTTCTCGGGATAGAGAATTGAATTGTTGTCGACGGATTGAAAGGATTGGGATAGTTCTGTCCGAGATAAAATGATTTGGGCGTCCCGTTTGAGGGCAACTCTCCGATCGAAGTACTGGAATACGTCGTATCCGAAAAATAGAATGTTCGGAGCTGGAACAGTTTGTCCGTTCCCGTTCCGGTAAATTTCAGATACACATCGTGCTTTCCGTAAACGGGAGACGATACACCGGCGGTGAACGTTTTGAATGTATTCAGTGAACCCGTATTGCCGATAGTGCACTCGCCGATTTTCGTGCCGGTATCGAGCGAGTCGAGCCACACTTCGACGGCATTTCCCGATGCAACAGATGAAGCGGTAACGATCAGCGAATCGTTCTTTATCGGATAATCGTTGGAGCCGAATTCCACCCCGGCATACAGCGCCCAGTCGTTCGCATGTATATTATCGAGAACCGTGACATCCTGACTTTTAACCGCTCTCGTGGTACCGAGCTGGTTTGCAGGGCATTCTGCCAGAATAGGTGTATGTGCATCGCGATAAATGTAAAGATCGAAAAAGGCTGCACTTCCCTGAACATATAAACCTTGTCTGGTTCCTTCCCAAACTTGGTAGCCAGGATCTGTATATGAGTCTATCGAACTAATGTCGACGTCTTGACCGACTTTTACCCAGTCATTGCCATTGCTGCTATAATACCCGCCTATTTTATGGTTGACCCTAATCATTCTGAGCCACAGAGTATCACCAACGCTGTTTTCAACCTCATACCTTGTATTTTCAAAACTAAAAAAAATGATTCTCTTTCCATCCGCATTCAGTGAACTGGCCAGTTTGACATATTTTGTTGCATCCCCTCTTATAATTCGAAGC
Organism: Ignavibacteriota bacterium; assembly: GCA_963776275.1. Taxonomy (GTDB): domain Bacteria; phylum Bacteroidota; class Ignavibacteria; order UBA10030; family CAVZMI01; genus CAVZMI01. Next base: position 120,974 of record CAVZMI010000014.1, on the reverse strand, counting down.
CCTGCTTCATCATTTTTTGACATCGCATCGAATTCGAGACGGGTTATTAATGAGTAATTATGCTCTCCATCATTCTTGATAACAGTATTGGCTTTTGAACTACTCTTCGGTGACAAACGCAGCCAACCGGGACGATCGGTCAGCGAATAGGTATTATTAGGGGTATATCCCAAAAATGACCACTCGGGATTTACTTTGACGGAATCAAAAAAATCCGAATGAGGCACCATCCATGGAATGCCGCTGCTTGGCAATTTCGGAGCATCCTTCGGCTGGTTCACAGGATAATCGGCTATTGGTTTATCATTAGCATCATAAATAACCTGGTTGAGCAATCCCTGCCTGCCCTGACCCAGCCATTCATTCGACACTCCCCTACGCCATACAGGATGAACAACCCAGCTTGTACCATCGTCCAGTTCTATAGCGGCAGAACTGTGGTTCGGGTTTTGAAATAATGATTGATATTTCAACGGATCACTTTCATTAAAGAAATCACCAAGGTTTTCCCACGAATTTTTATCGTCGGTCAGCGTAGTACTTCGAAAAACTTTTTGCCCGCCGCCAACATCGCGCGCAAAAGAATAATAATAGTAGTCATTGTGTTTCCACATTACCGGACCTTCAGCCCAGCTATATGGATACGAAGGGGCAGGATTGAGCCATCGTAAATCGTAAATAGCTCCCTGCGGCTGGCCATTACTTCCAAGTTCCACTATCCAGTTGTTTTCCCGTCCGTTTTTTACCAGGAGGTACCATTTTCCGTCGTCATCAATGAAGATAGAATTATCGGCACCAAAACCAGGAACAGGTGGCGGGACATTCATGAGAGTTGGCGTACTCCATGGCCCTTCTGGTGCATCTGCAGTGACAAAGTACATGACAAAAGCTCTTCCGAAAAAATCCCAATATTTATTATTGTAGTATACTATCTGTCCTCCCCAGCATCCTCCTCCAGGTGCGTCGCCATAATTTGACCATGCAGCGCTCACCGGCTGCGCAATGGCTTCCCAATGGACCAGATCTGTCGAGTGATAAATCACCGGCGTCGGATTGAACGACGATCCGGTTGTATAAAAATCGTTCCCGATTTTTGTCAACGTACAATCAGGATGATCACCCGGAATGACCGGATTTGTAAATGTATCGAACGAGGGAGATTGACAGAGACTATAGCTGTACGCTATAACGCAAAAAAGCAGTAACGTAAAAATTCTGTTCATTTATCAGCGGGCTCCATTACATATAGAATAAAAGATTTTATTAATGAAGTAAAATCACTTCACGAGCGTTAATGATTTCAGAGTAAAGCGGCAGCAATTACTCATTCATCTCATCATGAATGATAAATACAGGGATGTTCAGATAGTAGCCATTTAAGACTATTAATTAACCAAATAGCGCAAGTGAGGAACATGTATCAGGATAATTTTTCTCGGTTCAACCCGCAGTAAGGTTCAATGAAATTAATACAAGTAACGGAAATATAATTTTATTTATCATATCAAGTTATCTTTTCATCTAAGTAACAAGAGTTTCTTCGTTTCGGCGAAATGCCCGGCGCTCAGCCGGTAGAAATACACACCACTCGCAAGTCCGGCGGCGTCGAACGTAGCTTCATATCGGCCCGGATGACAAGTGCCTTCAAACAGTGTTGCCACCTCTTGGCCGAGGAGATTGTAAACTTTGAGCGAGACATACCCGGTCTGAGGAATAGTGTAGGCAATCCGGGTCGTCGGGTTGAACGGATTCGGATAGTTCTGAGATAGCGTGATCGTTTGTGGAACCACAGAGATATCACCTACACTTGAAATATCTTCAGCCACAAAAGTTGTTATACTCGATCCATCGAGCGTAGTGGTAAAACTACCATTTAATAGCGTAATATCACTCTCCTGAGCGCAATTTTTGGTCTGGGAGGTAACATATGGCGTAAAGACCGCAGTTCCGCCTGAAAGGTTCTGTATTCTAAACGTTTGTTCTATTGAAGACGAACCTGAATTCACAACTACGATGATTAATTTAGAATCGCTTTTATATGCCGTTATAGTGAGCAATCTCCGCGGAGGTATTGTAGCCAAGACTCGTACAAATCCGGGACGGATAAATCTTGCATATTGCGACATCACATAACCGCGTTTTGTTACGTTTCCATTTTCATTAATCGGTCCGTAAAATCTTACAATATACCACCAGACATAAGCGTTCATACCGACATTCATACAATCATTAATTTGGCTGCCGGTAGCAAGAACGGCTGTCCAGGATGTATCAACATTCAGATATTCTGTCATCCACAATTCTTTCCCTTTGCTGGCAGCGAGGGGATAGCTGCCAAGCCCTCCTCCATAAATATGTCCTCCTATTATTGAAACATTTGCAGCAGCGACAGAATCATTGAGTATAGGATCGGATAAGGCATGGTCGAAATGAAACGACTCGGGAACGATGATATTCGTACCAATAGACGGTGCATTTTCTTTCACAAATCTGAGCATTTCTGAGGCAGTCCAATCACACGATTCATAAGTTACCGAAATGTCAGGTTCGTTTTGAACCGAGATGGCATGCAATGGTGCGTCGTTATTTGACATATAATCGGCAAAAGATTTCAAATGGGCTGCATAGGAAGCGTATGAAGTATCGTATAGTTTGCCACCTACTATGCTTTTACTCGTTTTCATCCAGTAAGGTGGTGTCCAGGGTGACGCAATAATTGTCACTCCCATTGAGCTGGCCAATTGAGCGGTAGGAATATTGAGTCCAAATTCATTTGTCTGGTGTGGGACACGGAGACGCAGTATTGTAAATCCGATTTGACCTGTCTCGGTACCAAAAGCTTTCTCTATTTCATCCATTGTCATATCAGGACGCCAGGGAAGTATATTTGCCGCACCGAATCCTCTGATGACCTGCTTAATACTGTCTAAATAAAGAACTGCATCATTAGTCCCTTGAGCGTGGATCTGCGGAAAGAACGCCATACCATGCAAAAGCACAACACTCACCACGCCCCTAATGCAGGTCCGAACACTTCTTCGTTGCCTTATGTGTTTCATCACGAATGTCCTTTTAAAATATGAGAAATATAACTTTTTTTAGCTTCATTGAATCTGCCGACTTGAAGGTTATAGCAGTACCCCCGGCTTAAGAGAGCCTCTTGCTCTATTCAATAACTTTAGTTTATTCTCCATTATCTCTATAATTTGAAATAGTAGTCGCATTACTCAGGAAAAAATAATTCCGTTCATCATACCTCACGTGGAGCTTAACGCAAAAAATTGACTGTGAATCATAACAATATATTTTATTGCCGTTCAATTACAACTGGTGATTTTTTTAAACCGAGAGACGCGTGCCGCCGACTCCCCCCAAAAAAATTCCCAGGTATCTAAAAAATATTCGACGAGCTTCTTCTCTCGTTTGAAAGCGTCTCCTGAAAATATACCTCCTCCTTTATGGTGGCAAAAATGGAATAGCTTTTGTACATTATATAAAACAATCTAAAATTTCGCCCGTACGCTATTTGGTTAATTAATGGCACAAAATGGCTACTATTTGAACATCTATGTATTTATTATTCAGGTAACTACAGTTAATCCCCAAAAGGCAATTTTTTATTCGCATAAAGCGAAAGACCGGAGTGAAGAGAATAGGTATGACTTTTACCCGTACCGGCAAATTCCGTGTGTTCCTCTGGATCGGCCAGGCGTTCCTTTTTTGCGCAACTGACGCCCTGAGCCAGTCGGACAGCACAATCCTTGCCCGCATCGCCGACAAGGTGCTGTCGGTGAGAGAATTCAAGCTGCGAACCGAACTGACAATCCGCCCCGACAACTTTAAGGATAAAAATGCCGCGCTCGACAATCTGATCTCGGAAAAAATTCTTTCACTCGAAGCCCGGCAAACAAGCTCGTTGCCTAACAATCCCCTATTTCAAGCCGCGCTCAAAGGCATCAAAGAACAGTCGATGCGCGATAAACTTCAGGATGAAGTAGGTATGCAGAACGTCCGGCTCGATACCTCCGAAGTGAAAAAAGCCTACACGCTATCACAAAGGGAGTACGAGGTGGAATTCTATATGTTGAGCGATCAGGATCTCGCCCGGCGAATTACGGAAATCTTTGAGAATGCGCCCGAATTATCCGATGAAGTTTTCAGAGAACTTGAGACGGCGGCGGGAAAAAAACCGATCCGAAAGGTGCGATTCAAAGATCCCGATGATGATGCGATTCATGAATCGTTGTTCAGCGCACCTCTCGATACCGGAGCGGTTATAGGCCCGCTGAGACTTAGGACAGGCGGATACATTGTGATGCGGGTGGTGAACCGTGTGGACTATCCGATCGTAAGCGGTGACGATCAGCGTATGAGATGGGCCGAGGTCAGGGATTTTCTTCGTCAGTCGAAAGCCCGGAAATTATGGGCATCATATCAGGCCGATCTGATGAAAGGGAAAAAAATCGAATTCAATAAAGCGACATTCAACGCCCTCTCCGACTTCGCCTTCACACACTATGTGCGGATAAAGCAAAGCGATTCTCTGCATATTACGATGAGGGAACTCCCGATTCCGGCGGAGGAAATCGACCTCGGGGCTCCATTTTTCACCATCGACAAGAAGACCTGGAGTGTCGGGGATTTTCGGAAGGAGATTCTTTCGCATCCGCTGGTATTCCGGACGACTGCTTTGGACAGCATGAACTTCAAACGGGAATTCAAGCTCGCTGTCGTCGACATGGTACGCGATCATTATCTGACTCTGGAATCCTATGAAAGATCGCTTGATGCATCGGACGACGTTCCTCCGGACGGTCGAAATGTGGAAGGATGCATTACTCGCGCAGGACGAGCAAAAGCGTATTATCGAATCCACCCTGAAAGACGGGAAAATCAATGCCGACGACAGGGAAGGAGTACGTCAATTCTGGACCTCGTATCTTCAAAACCTGCAAATGAAATACAGCAATAGAATTGTTATAAACCGGGCTGTTCTGGCGAAAATAACATTGACAAATATCGATTTATTCGCCTACAGGCAGGGTGTGCCATACCCGGTAGTTGTTCCGGAATTCCCTTTGTTTATCTCCACACAGAAGCTCGACGCATTGTTACGAAAGCTTCTAAATCTGTAAGCGTGTCATAACTGCACTATAATAATAGAATCACTCAGACAAAATTAAGGTAACTGCTATGAATGTGAAAACTTCGATCCTTCTCTTTGCACTGCTGATGCTTGCGGCGGGTGCAACGGCGTTGTTTGCGGGCACGACCGGAAAGATATCGGGAAGAATCACCGATGCTTCTACCGGGGAACCCCTGATTGCTGCGAATGTCCTCCTGAAAGGTACCAGGATGGGCACATCGAGCGATGTCGATGGGAATTTTATGATCCTGAACATCCCACCTGGAACTTATACAGTTACGGTAACAATGATCGGATACCGGCAGGTGCAATACGAGAACGTCCGGGTGAACATCGACTTAACGACACGACTATTAACCGAATTACATCCAATGGCTGTGGAACTTGAAGCCGTCATCGTGACAGCTGAAAGAAAACTTATCGTGAAAGATATGACTGGATCCCTTTCGACGACTACAGCCGACCAGATTGAGAGTCTGCCGGTTCAGAATTTACAACAGGTCCTTAGATTGAATGCCGGCATCATCGAGTCCGACGGGCGGCTGCATATGCGCGGCGGCAGACCCGGTGAAATCGCCTACTGGGTTGATGGCATATCCTCAACCGACGTTTATGACGGACGGATGGGGACGACTGTCGAAAACTCCGCCATTCAGGAAGTTCAGGTCGTGAGCGGCACGTTCAATGCCGAATACGGCCAGGCGATGTCGGGTATCGTGAATATCATCACGAAGGAAGGTGGAAGCAATTATACGGGTCAGCTCAAAATTTACGGCGGCGATTATCTCAGCAACGATGATCGATTTGGACTCTACCAGTCTCTTCAGACCGTCAGCGATTCCACGGTTAAAGGACTTACACGAATAGTCTCAAGCACCCGCGATCATCCGCTGAAAAATTTTAATCCAATTTACAACGGGGAATTTCCGATTTACAACGGAGAATTCAGTTTGAGCGGACCGGTTCCCTTTACGGGCGACAACTTGACTTTCTTCGCTAACGGTCGATACATTTATGATAAGGGGTATTTCTACGGAAGGAACTGGTTTAGACCTAACGGAACACCGGGCGATAGCTCTCTGGTGGCGATGAATCCGAATAAAGCGATCTCCTTACAGGGAAAATTGAACTTTCAGCCTATCTCGTCGTTGAAGACAAATTTTAGCATTTTCTGGAACAAGAACGACAGGGACAGAAACTATTTCCGGTACAACACTGCTGATTACCAGTTCAACGTGTCCGGAGTGGGCGGTTACAATCAGTTCAACACCCACGACTACAAATACGATCCCTATGGACTGCCACAGTACCATTCCACTGGATTGACACTGATGTTTACATTGAACCAGATCCTCTCACAATCGACATTCTATGAAGTTCACATAAGTCGTTTCTACTCAGAATCGAAGCAATATGTCTGGGACGATCCGAACACTGCGAACACCTATCTTGTGAGTATTATTGCAGACTCAACCAAAGGGATATTTCCCGCGGTATTCGATCCATACACCAGCCAGGGTAAGGCGCGGCTCGATTCAATCACCGGACTGGGCGGACGATATGAATACATTCCCGATCCAAGCGGGTCCGGTCGGATATATCAATCGGGAGTCGATCAACGCACCGGCCTCCTATAGTTTCCTGAACAAGGGAATGGACGTCACGAATACAACGCGTAGCACAGCGTATTGGGTCGGAAAAGTCGATTTGACGAGCCAGGTGAGCAAGATGCATCAGCTGAAAGTCGGGGCCGAAGTACGACTCCACGAGATCACGCTTCACGGATACCAAATTGTAGCGAAAACTGATGAATCCGGTCAGCCGATTACGCCGTTCATGCCGGCAATACCGGCCGTCGGAAGCCTCTATCGGAACGATTACGATCGGAAGCCCCGGGAAATATCGGCCTATGTTCAGGACAAAACCGAATTCAACGACATTATTCTGAACATCGGTCTGCGCTATGATTATTTCGACCCAAACTCGGTAATACCCGCCGATCCGGAAGATCCAAATATTTACAGTCCGTTCAAATACAAGAACATCTACGCAAACTGGGTCGATATGCCCGCGAACTATGCCGGCACGATCGACAAATATATCGCCGAGCAGCTCGCCTCCGGTGCAATTCATGAATACACGCCGGATGAGCGCCGGGCGTTCATGCAGAAGAAAGTTAATGCAAAAATGTCGCTCAGCCCGCGCCTCGGAATCGCATTTCCGATCACCGACCGCGGTGTGATCCATTTCTCCTACGGACACTTCTGCCAAACGCCAGAGTTTCAGTATCTGTACTCCAATCCGGATTTCAAGGTGTCAAGCGGATCCGGAGATGCGTTATTCGGAAATGCCAATCTCAAACTGCAGAAGACGGTCATGTACGAACTCGGATTGCAGCAACAGCTGAGCGACGACATCGGCGTCGACCTGACGATATTCTACCGCGATGTGCGTGACTGGGTAGGAACAAGCCCGCTAATCATGACGTTAAAAACCGGCGTTGCGTATTCGATCTTCGAGAATAAGGATTACGAGAATGTCCGCGGCATTACGTTAAAGATCGAAAAGCGTTTCACCGACAATTATTCGTTCCGTGCCGATTACACGTTCCAGAAAGCCGAAGGTACCTATTCGAATCCCCAGGACGCGTTCAACGCCCAGCTTTCAAATCAGGCGCCGGTATTGAGTCTTATTCCGATGAGCTGGGATCAAACGCACACGCTCAACGTGCAATTCATCTTAAACATGTCCCAGTGGACGGTTTCGCTCATCGGCAGGTACTGGAGCGGACGCCCGTACACACCCGCCTTCCCGGTTGCGGAGTCGGTGGGAGCCGGCGCCGTCTCGGGTCTGGTACAGAACAGCGCACGTCGTCCTGATCAGAAAAGTATTGATCTGACGATCAACAGGACGTTCAAGCTCGCATCACGGCTCAGCCTTGAATTTTTCGTGAACGTCTACAACCTGCTCGATCAGCGGGATGCCACTGTGGTATACGGCGATACGGGAAGTCCGGAATACACGACGAATATCAATCCGGGAAAGATACCGTATACCAGCAACAGGGTAAGCACAGTTCAGGATTACGTGAATCAGCCGAGCTGGTACACGGCGCCCCGCCGGGTCGAAGTCGGCGTCATCTTAGGTTTCTAGTCGAGGAGATAAAAGAATGAAAAGAATCTTATTTTTCATAGTCGTGGTGATACTCTCCACCTCCGTTATGCAGGCACAGATGAGTACGCTGCACGGGATGGATTCGGAAACCCGCATCGGAGTTCATTCAGGAAACGACTTTCGTGTGAGCCTGTTCAATGACGGAACATTCGGAGGGAGAGTCAGCAACAAAACAAATCCTCTTGAAGTAGCAGGCGAATGGCCGATCAACAGCGGGCACTATTACCTGGTTGACGGAAATCCGATGGTGGTCGCTGAAGTCATCGATACGACCAGAAACACCGTTCATCTTCTCAGTGAGAACAAGAGTATGAACATCTCGCAAACGCACGGACCGCGCGATCCCGTGACGAACGAATGGTGGACATTCCTGCCGCTCCCAGGATTTGCCGATCCGGACAATAACAGGATCGCAATGTCGAAAGGAAGATCCGAGTGGCCGAACTCATGGCCCGCATTCTGGCCGGATAAAATGGACGATGCAACCGATCCAGGCTGGAGAAATGATGCCGCGGATGGAAACTCCTTGAAGGCGGCATGGAACGGATACTTCGGAAAGAATAAATTCAACGCAGACGAAGAAAGCTATTTCGTTGCCGACGACTACAACAATAAAATGGCATTATTTTTCCCCGACAGTATGAATCACAAACGAAGGGGCCTCGGCCTGCGGATGTACGTTCGCGGACTTCAATGGTCGAAAGCGTCGGTTAAAGATGGGATCTTCTGCCTCTATGACCTGCAGAATATCGGAACCCACCTTCTCGACAAAAATGTCTTCGGTTTCAAAGTAGGAAACAATATGGGTGAATCGAACACGGGGCCTGATGCCGGCGATGACAAGGCTGCATACGACAGGAACCTCGATATTGCTTACATGTGGGATGCCGACGATCTCGGAGCCGGTAACTGGAGGCCTGTCGGATATATGGGAGGCGCCTTCCTCGAGAGTCCGGGAAATCCTTACGACGGTATCGACAACGATAACGACGGAAAGAACGGTCCTGGCCCGACGATGTCAGAATCGATGTTTCGATCGAGAGCTCTCAATCCGAACGATCAGATCGTTCTTATCAATTATAAAACGTTTGATCGTGTTGTTACAACCCTTGCCGACACACTGGTGAAACTCGGTAAAACCTCTCTCGACACGCTGTTCATTCCATTCGGAGGTAGAATCTATAAGTATTACGCCGGTGACACGCTCAGGGAAATCGGCGATAACCTGTTCGATGATAACCTCAACGGACTTATCGACGAGAACAGAGGACGTGCCGACCAGAACGGCGTTTTCCATTACCTTTATATTGCCGACGACGGAACAGGATATAAATATATCAACTATCTCGATCCCAATCCGGCAACAAACGGAAAGACCAATCCCCTGATCGACGAACGCCGCGACGACGGCATCGATAACGATGGCGACTGGAATGTTCTGACAGACGACGTTGGTATGGATGGGCTGGCGAACACCGGCGATGCCGGCGAAGGTGACGGTTTACCGACATCCGGACGGGGAACGGACCTTCCGGGTGAACCGCATATCGACAAGACAGATATCGATGAAAGCGATATGCTCGGGCTCACAAGCTTCTACCTTTACGACTGGGGAACGGTCTTCCAGTACGATCCAGAAATGATGTGGAACGGTCTGGCTCCGGGATCGTTCACCTACACTTTCGTGACGGCGAACGTCGAGCTCCTGTTTGGATCGGGATATTTTCCAATCGTCCCTGGTCAGACCGAGCGGTTCTCGATGGCGATTGTCTGCGGCATCAACCTCGACGCGCTCGTCCGGAACAAGAACTATTTTGCTATGGCATACAACCAGAACTACAACTTCGCCCAGGCTCCGCTCATCCCGACGCTTAGAGCTATCGCCGGCGATCATAAAGTAACACTCTTCTGGGATAATTTTGCCGAATCGTCGGAGGATCCAATCAGCGGCAAAGACTTCGAAGGATACAAAATCTACCGTTCAACGGATCCCGGATTCAACGATGCCACACCGATTACCGACGGGTATGGAAGCGTCATCGCCAGAGAACCGATCGCGCAATTCGACCTCGATAATGAATACTCGGGGTTTGCACCCATCCAGGCACAAAACGCCGGAATACACTTCTGGCTCGGGAATAATACCGGGTTGCGTCATTACTGGGTCGACACTACCGCGGTGAACGGTACAACGTACTTCTACGCCGTAACTTCATTCGACCATGGTGACGACTCGTTGGGGATCGACCCGTCGGAATGCACGAAGTTCGTTGCGGTTCAGACTTCGGGCGAGATAGAAAAAGGGAAAAACGTCGTCGTAGTGCGGCCTGAAGCGCCAGCAGCCGGATATGTTGAAGCCGGTTTCAAGGACGGGAAATTCATGGCCGGTTCACAAAATACGGCAAGCGGAACGATAGGCTACAACATCATCGATAATACCCAGGTGAAAGAGAACAATACATATCAGATTTCCTTTGTGGCGCGCGATACCACGGTCGGTTCCAGCGTGATGAAAGCGACGGGGGGTTTCAACCTGATAAATATGACCGCAGGCGATACACTGTTGAAAAACTGCCCGCTCACGGGATACGGCAGCGAAGGAGTGTCGGTTGTCGAGGGATTCACACTCTCATTCAGCGGAAATCCGGGAATACTCGGCATCGACGCTGCCACCTCCGGGTGGAGTAAAACGGGTATCCCTACATATGATTTCCGACCCTATTCCTATCTCCAACAACGAGTGGAGATCCTCCCAGCGGGTAACTATGCGGTCGTGATCGGGGAAGTCGGTATCGACACATCAAAAGTATACAAAAGAGGCTCGCAGGTGATTCCCGCGAAACGGGTCAACTTTACGGTTCTCAACACACTGACAAACCAGAAAGTTGATTTCGCATTCAGGGAAGTCGATTCAGCCAACGGCGGCAGTGGGGTGTTTTCATTCAATTTGAAGAAACGTCTGTCGGATGAAATTATATTCCTGAATCCGGGCGATACGGTTGCTAGCTGGTGGGTGAGGTACACCATCAGTTCGTCAACTCAGGCAGACTCGACATTGCCGGTATCGGGCGACATTCTCACTCTGAACTTAACGCACCCGTTTCTCACCAACGATCTCTATGAATTCACCACAGTGGCACAGGGCGTCAATATGGAAAAGGCAAAGACCGAGCTCGATATGATCAAGGTGGTTCCGAACCCATACATCGTGACGAACTCGTGGGAACCGCGGAATCCCTATTCGAACGGACGTGGAGACCGGGTTCTCCATTTCACGCACCTGCCTCAAAAATGTACGATCAAAATCTTCAATGTCCGGGGTCAACTGGTGAAGGCTCTTCGAACACGACGCCCCGCTGATCGATGGGACGGAGGTGTGGAATATGCTCTCGAAGGATAACCTGGAAATTTCGTACGGTATTTACATTTACCATATCAAAGCCGACGGTATCGGCGAAAAAACCGGAAAATTCGTAGTCCTTAAATAGCGGAGAAGACATACAATGAAAAAGTATATTTTAATCATTCTCGGATTGGTGCTGGTGTGCAATCCGAATATTCAGGCCCAGGGAGTGACGAAAGTCGGGACGACCGCTGCGAGCTTTCTGGGGATCGACGTCGGTCCGCGGGCAAACGCAATGGGAAGCGCCAGTGTTTCGGTTGTGAACGACGCATCGGCCATGTACTGGAATCCGGCCGGAATTGCCAAACTCAACAATGTTGACGCTATGTTTTCCAGCGCCAAATGGATTGCCGATCTCTCGTTCAACTATGCGGGAATCGTTTTTCCACTGAGCAACTTCGGAAACATCGGCGTCAACGCTACGTTTCTCACAATGGGCGAGATGGAACGAACCACGATTGCCCAGCCGGAAGGAACGGGCGAGTTGTTCGATGCTGCAAGTTATGCCTTTGGATTGACATATGCGCGAAATCTTACCGATCAGTTCTCGATCGGTATCAACGTGAAATATATCAATGAAAGGCTTTATAACACCAGTGCCGGCGGATTCGCCCTTGACGTAGGCGCACTCTTCGACACACGGTTCCACGGCGTCATGCTTGGTATGAGCATCTCGAACTACGGCTCGAAAATGCAGCTGGATGGCCGCGACCTGCAGATCCAGCACGATATCGACCCGGGAGCGAATGGAAACAATGCCAACATCAACGCACGACTGCAAACCGATAATTTCGATCTGCCGCTTCTGTTCCGCGTCGGGGTATCCATGGACGTTCTCAAGGGGGCGCTGAACAGCAATCTGATCGTTTCGGCTGACGCACTTCACCCAAGCGACGACGTTGAGTCGCTCAACGTCGGCGCCGAATATACGTTCAACGATATGATTTCGCTGCGGGCCGGATACAAAGGTCTTGCAGCCAAAGATACGGAGCAGGGATTGAACTACGGAGCAGGACTTCATTATGTCATCGCAGGAACCATAATGAATTTCGATTATGCGTATATCGATTTCGGCGCCCTCAACGCGGTTCACATGTTCAGCGTACGATTAGGTTTCTAAAAAGAAAGAAGTGCACTTCACCAGCCCTCTTGCCCATCGCGGCGAGGGGGCTTTTTATTTAAATGGCAATCAGGGCAGACTGAAGAGCGGACGAATGAGTGGATAAAAGAGCGGGCGATGATAGTTCTAATAACATTCTTCATTCACAACTTATAACTCACAACTTAAAAGGGGGGCTCAGCTTCCGCCAAGTCCCCCTTCTCTGAGGGTAATGCCGTACAGCGTTTACTTCACCAGCATCATCTTCTTCGCAATCGTAATTGTCGGTGTCGACATCTTGTACACATAGACACCGGATGCATACTTCGTTGCATCGAACTGGACCGAATATTCGCCAGCCGATTTCGTTTCATCAACGAGTGTCGCGACTTTTCTTCCGAGCATGTCAAATACTTCGACCGTGACCTTCGACTGTTTCGGCAGGGCGTAAACGATCGTCGTGGACGGGTTAAAGGGATTCGGGTAATTTGCTTTCAACTCGAACTGCTCTGGAATTGAACTTTGTTGATCCTTGATTCCTACGACCGCACCGACACCCTGTGTGAAGATATAATATTTATCGACAATGGTGAGATTTGTCGAGAACGTCTCTCGCCCCCGTCGGCCAGTTGACGATGACGCTGTCGACCGTTGTAGTCGACGGACCGAGGCCGAAGTTTGCCCAAAGATTGCCGTTGCCGCATCCGCCGATTGATCCACCTTCGATGACGCGGGTCTGCCGTTTGCCGCCTGCCACGAGAGTAAATCGGGCGCCGATTCCGGCCTTATTATCGGTAACACCGACAGGCCGGAACGCAATCCAGTGATTACCGTTCCCGCTATTCGTCAGGAGCCGTTTCCAGCTGTTAAGACCGGAACCATAGTAATCGAGGAAGCCGTCGCTGTTGTAATCAATAAGGAAAACGGTACGTTCATCGCGTCCCTTGATCGTATCCAGAGCGACCTCATGCGATATGTCGGCGAAGGTTCCATCACCGTTGTTGTGAAACAATCTCTGACCGAGAGTTCTACTCCCCATGAGGAGATCAAGGTAGCCGTCGTTGTCGACATCGCCCCACACGAGCGCACGTGAGGTACCGTCGTAGTTGGTGTCGATATTGGCTTCCACCGAGACGTTCGTGAAGGTGTTGTCTCCGTTGTTCCTGAAGAGTTTCAGCCTGCCGTCGTTATCATTCACAAAAGGAGTCACAATGAGATCGAGGAACCCGTCGTTATTATAATCGCCCCACGCCGATGCAATGGCCGATCTGATATTCAATCCCGATCCTCCGACGGTGCTTGTATCCATCGGCGTGAATCCGCCGCCGTCATTGAGAAGCATTTCGCAGTACTCGGGAGCCGTACGGATGCAGGGGAGGAACAAATCGAGAAATCCGTCGTTGTTGATATCGACCCAGGCAGGATTCCACGCTTCGATCAGTCCGAGGCTACCGTTGATGAGCGCCGTTGCGGCGTCAGTGAAGGTCATGTCCTTGTTGTTATGGAGAATGTACACAGGCCCCGCGAGCGAATTTGGCCCCTGGTTGCCGCCGGCGAGCGCTATATCGACATAGCCGTCGTTATCGAAATCGCCGACAGTAATTCCCCAGATGCATTGACCCTTCGCGATTCCCGTAGTGCCGAAAGCGGTGGACGTCACATCATCGAAATAGTAGCCGTTGTTTTTATACATCGCCAGACCGAGGTTTGCCCAGACGATATCGAGTTTGCCATCGTTGTCGAAATCGGCGAACACGGCTCCTTCTTTATATGCAGTACCAACCGAGTCGAATAAGATTCCCGGCATATTCGTCGAGTCTTTCGATACTCGTGTAAAGCTTACACCGCCGTTATTCTGATACAAGTGGCTTCGCACACCGTTTCCGGTCTGAAAGAGATCGAGATAGCCATCGTTATTGAAGTCACCCCACGCGGCGCCCATCATGCCGAGTTTCGTATAGATCCCGAGATTCGTGGAATCGTGGGGAATGAATACCGGATATTGTGCCGATACCGTACCCGGTGCAAACATGAACATCAGCAGGCATCCGAGTACAACAAGAAAGTAACCAAATATTTTCATTTCTCTCTCCTTTTTCATATTAGTTGAAATGAATCGTAATTTACAGGATGTTCAATCCATCAACGTTTTAGGATAATTCACCTCCCTTCAATTACAACGCATTGATTTTAAATAGATTTTCTCCAACGGATAAGCAGATTTCCGGAAACGCGTCGGGTGCTTGCGGCTCGTTCGTTCTGTTATGTTGATGATATATTTTGAGCGATCTCATAAGCGTCGCATCGTCAATGCCAGTTTGTTGTTACCTGCGAACATTTTTGCCGTCTAATCCGTGCAGACGTAGAACCTATGCGCAGACCGATGTGCGCCTGCTTCTCACTTCACGAGAATCATCTCCTTTGTCATTGTAATTTTAGGCGTTATCATTCTATAAAAATAGACACCAGAGCCGAGAGTCGAAGCATCGAAGCGGACAGTATATGTGCCGGCTTGTTGTATCTGATCGACCAACGTAGCAACTTTTTGTCCGATGGCGTTGAAGATCTCGATTCGCACCATCGATCGAGCAGGAACAGTATACGAAATCGTCGTGGTCGGATTAAACGGATTGGGATAATTCTGATATAATAAAAAGTCGGTTGGAACTGATGCCGGCGATTCGATCGATGTGATGAGACTACCTGTGAATGCCAGTGTCGTTATAGAGTGCGCAGGGAATTCCATTGGCGACGATGCGCTGTATGACGAGATTATTTCATTTCCCTCCTCCGTGTCGGAAGTCCGTATGACCGTTACATCGGAAACTGTAAAATCTTCAATCGCGATATCCATCGATCTGGATATCGTGCCGATATTCAGTATCACAAGCGTCAGGGCGTCTCCTCCGGGGCTAACGAAGGCCGACATGCGGAGGCTGTCGTCACTCGTCGTCGACGTTACCCTCCTCCAACCGGTACTGATATATTTCGAGTACTGGCGGAATGCCCAGTAAAACTTGTTTATTATGTAATTAGTCGATGTGAGCGTGATGAGCGGTTTGCTCCCTTCACCCCAGGTCAACTCCCACCAGAGGTATGCTGAGACATTACCATTAACCAGACAGTTGTGGATCACCCAGACCGTCTGGAACCAGTCGCCCCTGTCGTATTCGGTCTGCCAAATTGGTTTACCGTTAAAAACGCTTGCAGCAGATACGAGACTGGCGTTGAAACCGTCGGGGGTTACGTAGTCGGTATTGTTTGTTCCGCTGTTTCCATGATAGAGATGATAATCGTATCCATCGACGAGATTCCTATGGATCGTCGACATATAATTCGCCGGCGTACCGTACCCGATCCCGTGGATTTCCGGCGCAAGAATCTTCGGATGAAGATCTGCCGCATCAAGAGCCGCACAGAGAGTGTCGAGAGCTTTTCCATAGCCCGCAACCGTCCCTTCGCTTGGGTCGAACCGGCACGATTCCCATTGTGCGTCATACGACGGCTCGTTCTGCATACTGATGTAGTCGGGTTCGATCCCGGCGTCACGATACGCTGTCAACGCGTCGACCCAGTATTTGGCAAATTTGCCGTATACATACTGGTTGTTCTCTTTCTTCAGCGTGGCGTTGCCTCCGCCGTTGACGCTCATGTTGCTCTTCAGGTCCCACGTCGGCGACCACGACGACATAAGAATCAGAGGCCGTTCGTTCGCGACAAGGTTCATATCGGAGACGATGGTTGAAACCGATGTCTCAACCCCGCCCGGTTTGCCGTAGTTGTTTCTCAGCCGCAGGATATCAAGGCCGAGATCGTTGAAGATCAATTCGTAGATTGCCGCCTTCTGCGGGTGATTCGCGAGCGTTTCCGTGTACCAGGCAATCGATGCGCCGAATCCGACCATCGTCTGATGATTTTCTTTTGCCTTCACCGTTCCGGACGCCGCCAGTATGATACCGGAACCGAAGCATATGACCACTGAAATGATGAATATCGTAAATTTTCTCATATCGTTTTCTTTGCTTACAATTATTTTCTCGTGGGGGTGTTATTTCATCAAAAGCATTTTTTTCGTTAATTTCAAGTCGCCGGCTGTAAGGGTATAAAAATAAATCCCCGTCGCAACCATCCGGCGCTGATCGTCGGTGCCATCCCAAACGGTCGAGAATCTACCAGCTGATTGTCGTGTATCAACGACTGTCCGAACCTTCACCCCGAGAACATTGGTGATTACGAGGGTCACATTCATCGCCGACGGGAGTTCATAGACAATCATGGTGGTTGGATTGAACGGATTCGGGTAATTCTGTGCTAGTCGGATTTCTTTTGGAACGCCGTCGTTTCGTTCCACCGCATCCGTCAGGAATCCGAACCTACCGACGCCGAACAGTCCGAGTGTCGTGATACCTCCGCGCGAAACGCTGTACGGAGCCGTCAAGAAGTCGGTTGTATAGGCGCCGGTTCCCGCTTCGGTCGTATCGGAAAGAAGAAATATTCGCGCATTATGGGAGCGATCGGCTGAGAAGGCCGAATTTTCCAGTGCGGGACTCCAGCCGAACCGCAAGGTATAATTTCCTCCGCCCTGGGTATTTTCATCAATTTTCCAGCACGCGTTGACGCGTCCGCCGTACGGGGCTGACGAAGTATCAGACACGACGTTCACACCGAGGGTATCAGGTATTCCGGCATTACTGATCCAGACAGGCGCATATGCTGTCGCCGTCCCTACCGGAAAAAGTGTTTCCTCTGTTCCATCTAACGTCAGTTTCAGACTACCGGTGCCGTTTGTTACGACATAGGCGGTCGGGGTTGCATCGGATGTCAAGGATGCAGTTAGTGAATTTGCACCGAGCGTCATTTTTCGTTGTAGTGAAAGCGTACCACCGATCGTCCGGGATGAATGGAGTATAAGACCGTTTTCGGTGGCAGCGATGAGATTCTTCGGACCTGCAATCTCGGGGAATTCATTATCCGACGATGTCTGCGACATAAATCCTGAGTATTTCAAGGTTGCAGCTGATCCATAGGTCAATATGTTGCCGCCGTTCAGGAGGTGGCCTTTTTTCATCTCCACCATTTCATTGACTACGAGATTCTTCGAGAGCGTCAAATTCTGAGAGCAATTAATAGTTAACCGTGCTACTGTATCGGGAATAGAAATCCCCGTAATCATGTTTTTTGTGCCATTGAATGCATAATACGCCGAAGTGCTGAAATTCCTGATGCCCGTCGTAATGATGGAGGAATCCAAGCCTCCTGTATGGCCGGTCTGAAATGTTGCTCCGGGTTTCAGCCGAAAATTTCCTTCTCCATCGAGGATACTTGTTCCCATACTGAGAGTGGCACCGCTGTCGACCTCAACCGGCAATCCACCCGTTCCGTATGTCACACCGGAGAGTGTCAATGTCTGAACGATACCGTTTCCGCAGAATACGAGACTCCCGTTACTCCCGAAATCATTTTGCGTCATTGCATTTTTTATCGATACATTTCCACTGTCAAGATTCCATATGACGTTACCACCGGAACCTCTGGAAATCGAGAAATTTCCTCCGGTGATGTTGATATTTCCGGTGTGACTAACGATGACCGACGCGGTTGCATCATCAGATCCGCATGCCGCTACCTGACCACCCGACTGTACGACATCGCCATTGAGATTAACGGTATCTCGTTCCCCGGCGGTAGGGCTGCAGAAATTCCATATCCCTGTTCCCGTATTCTGAATCGTGATAGTGCCGCTGATCGTGTTGCCGTTCCAGCCGAGACCGAGGTTTTCGGTTTGGCCGGGTGAGTTCCACATGATATCGGAAAAATTCTGATTTCCGTTCGTTGGAGCCGAATTCTTGAGGCTATCGAGAATGCAGACGGAGCCGGCTCCCCATGTCGCTTTCGGCAGCGCTCCTCCGTTTTGTTCGTGCGCATAGGAGCTGCCGTTCCCGAAGAAAATCGATGCGCCGGTTCCCGCTGCGAGGGTTCCAAAACACTTCACGAAACCATTAATGAACATATCCGCACCGCTGATGTCGAGCGGATCGCCGTGCTGTACCGTCAACGTCTTTCCGGGATTAATGACAATTCCGGCGCCCTGCGATATCCAGAGTTGGTCGATCGAATCGGTGACTGCGACTGCAACGGTGTCTCCACTTTCCACCGAGACGATCTTCGACGTAGTTGACGGCAGCGTTAGTGCGGGGGTGATCCACGAACTCCCGTCGTACCGCTCCCATGTGTTGACATCGTTCCAGGGGCCGCTTCTGTGGGAGCGGAAACTGCCCGCTGCAGTCAGGTAATTTCGCAGCCACTGCAGAGCCGGACGCTCGGTTCCATCGGACCGAATCAGGTATGCACCAGTTTGCCACATCGATCCCGCCAGGTATCCCCAGAATGTAATGCCTTTCACGCCCGGGTGTGTCCAGAGCACAGGAAAAACACGCTGCATTTCTGTCAGCTGTGTGTTGTCATTTACGATATTGCTTGGTGCCACATCGAACTCGGAAATATAGATCAGCAGTCCCGTCGCCGCGAGTCGATTCAGATTATACGTGATGGCGTTTGCTGTAGCACCTTCGAGTTCGAACCGGTGTCCCTGGACGCCGATGGCATCGATTAATCCTCTCTCTTTGAGAAGATTAATGATGACAAGGAATGCGTCGGTATTGCTGTTGCTGTTGATGATGCCGAAATCGTTCAGGATGAGTTTCACTCCCGGAGCGCAATACTGACGTGCCCATCGAAACGCGGTGATGACCCAGTCCCATCCCGTCGTGCCGGCTCCGCCGAGAGCGTTCCGATACCCAGCCTGGTTGTGACCCGGCAGAGGCTCGTTCACCACGTCGATAGAGCTCATTTGCGGGTATCGTTCGCCGACCAAACGGATGAATTCCTCGACTTCGTGTGCCTGGGAAGCGGAATCGAGCGTCGTAATCCACGTCGGTTGCTGTGCCGCCCATATCAAGCAGTGATATTTGAAAGGAATTCCCCGCTGTATGCAGTATTGATACATTATGTCGAGCTGCGACCACGAGTAGGCATCCCGTACCGGTTCCACATACATCCACTTCCCGGCGTTTCCGGGCGTGACCTGATTCCAGTACAACTCAAATTTATCAGGGGGATTTCCCGAATCGAATACATTACCGATGAATTTGTCGTATCCGCTTGCCAGCGGCTGCGAGAATGCTTGAACCGTCGTAAGCATCAAAAATGCGATGGCGATTATGAAAATATCGTGTCGATAATAGGTTGTTTTTTTCATTGCGATTTATGATCCTCCTCATTCCTCCCATACTCAAATATCCGGCCATGACAGTTATTCTCCGGTAACCGAACGGAGAATATAAACCGGCAAGGTCTTTCAGGAGATCTGTTTTGTCGTTACTCGTTACTCGTTGCTCGTTGGTGATACCGAGGTGTGTAGTATAAACGGCTGCGGTTGATACCAACTAATCGCTATAACCGTGAAATCGGCCGAGGAAGTGATCGGACCGATGGTTTTTTTCCCCTCGTCGCTGGCTTTTTTAAAAGCTTCATTGTCATGCGTCAGATCGCCGTTACGTTCCTTCAGCTTCGCGATCTCCCGGTCCTTCACTTTCACGATATCGTTCTTACCGCCGGCTTCAAAACGCTGACGATCTGTTTCGATAAACTGTTCGCGCCATTGTTCCCTGAAGGACGGAATAGTGTTCGTAAATCCCGTGCCTCCGACAAAGCTCGGCAACCGCGATGCTGCAGCTCATTCCTTCAAGCGCGATTTAGGTCTTTTCTTCTTCGGTAAATTGTCGGCGGGACGCTGCTACCTCCTGAGAATGTTCTACCATGGCAAAATCTCTTGAGTCTCTTAAGCCGGACTAACGACAAACACAGTCCGATCCTGGAGACGTGCACCATAAACTCACTTCATAAGCACAATTTTTTTTGCATCGACAAAATTATCGGACTGCATTCTGCAAAAATAAACGCCCGATGCCAGATTGGAAGCATCTAATTTCACTCTATGGATGCCCGCTGTGAATTCTCCGTCAGCTAATTCCCGTACAACCTGACCCATTGTGTTTACAAGGACAAGACGAACAGTGCTGCGCCGGGGCAATGCGAATTCAATCGTCGTCGTCGGGTTGAAGGGATTTGGATAATTCTGTAACAAGCGATATTCCTTCGGAGTACCCGCAATCTCCTTCTCGACACCCGTCGTACTGGCACCTCTGTTGAAAAGAAAGAGCACTTCATCCGCCGACAGAGTCTTGTTATACATGTTAAATTCAAGTATCTCACCCAACCATGTAGCATCATCCTCATATCCGCTTTTTACAAGATACGCATGAGTTGTACCTAATCTCGCGATACTGTTGTTCGTATCCAGAGGAGCGGATGCCTGGAGCAGTCCATCAATATACAATGTTATTTCTGTCGCATTCAGAGTGCTCACCATATGATGAAGTTCACCGTCGTCATATTCGGGGCCGTTTGCCCCGTCTTCGCCGTTCCATGGACTTGAATACACGCCGCAGGAGATTGCTGCACGGCTTTTATTATCGCCCCTTGCCGAGCATATAAAATAGCCGTCTACACCCACTCTATTCTTTGTATCACCAAAAAAGGCCAGCATAGTATAACCGGTATTTCCATTAGCAACCGACCTAAACCATGCTTCAATGGTAACTTCGGTATATGTGTTTATCGCGATTTTATCTGCAGGCATTTCCATATATGCGCCAGGATTTACCGCCAGCAGCGAACCCTCATATACCTCGGCGGTCCCCATCAACGTACCATTGGCGCCACCAATATGATCATTTGTCGTTCCATCATTGAATGTCCATGAATGGGTCAGATTCACAGTCCCCGGATCAACTCCCTGAGCGGTCAAATTAATATGTATGGTTGCCAACAGTACTAAAAACATAACATAATTTAATTTTTTACCCATATGTGGTCTCTCCTAAAAAAAGTGAATGAATCAAATTATTAGAGGACAGAAAACGACGGTAATTACTCTCCCATAATATTCTAAATAATAAATACATAGACGTTCAAATAGTAGCCATTTTGTACTATTAATTAACCAAATAGCGTACGGGAGAGATATCAGAGAGGTTTATGAAATTTACGAAATTCACGCAAGCCGATCCCTTTTTCTTTCTTAAAAAAGCGGGAAATATGCTCGCAGTCCGTAAAACTAAAAGAAGAAGTGATTTGGGAAATAGGCAGGTCGGTTTCTATGAGTAATTTTGAAATCAATTCAACACGGACCTGTTGTATTTCATTATAGATGGATCTGTGAAAGGATTTTCTGAACCGTTTCTCCAGTGATCGTCTGCTGATGCTGGTTGCTTTTACGACGTCTCTGAACAAGAATTTTATTTTTTGCATTGTTCATGATATAGTGAATTGCCTGGGCGACCTCGGTGTCATCGACAGCAAGAATGTCTGAAGATTGTCTTTGAACTATATGACTTGGAGTAACCATTATTTGACTTCCAACAATCTTCTTTTTATTCATTAATTGATCCAATAGTTTTGCAGCTTCAAAACCTGCAGATTCAACATTTAAAGCAATACTTGTAAGTGGTGGATCTTCTAATTCGCATATCAGCGGGTCATTATCAACACCTATCACTGCGACATCCTCCGGGACTCTTAAATTGTCCAATTTACATACCTCCAGTATATGATGTCCACGGTCGTCATTACAGGCAAATATACCGACAGGTTTTGGCAAACCCGCAATCCATTTTCTCACATGCTTCTGTTCATTTTCCCAGTTATAGTTTTTAATTTTTTTTGATTGGCGAAAATTATAGGTTTTAATGCCGGCTTCATTATTGAATCGGTTAAAAAATAATTTACGCCCCTCAGACCAGTCATAATTATCGAAACCGCAGAAGGCAAGATTTTTAAACCCTCTTTCAATAAAATGCTTGCTTGCCAATCTCGCAATTGAACAGGAATCTGTTTTTATTACCGGGACATCTTTTGGATATGAAGAATCATGAATAGCAAGGATTGTTGGAATTTTTAGTTTCAGCAATTCTTTTGATACTAAAGAATCACGCATAATGATTCCGTCCGGTTTCCAGCTAGTTAAATGAGGAATTGACGATTTTAGATCTATCGGCTCATTAAAAAAGGCCATGAACCGTTGAGCCTTGAGTAATGGGCAATACCGATAATTAATTGTCTTCCGAATTCACGTGATGATTCTAAGAGCAAAACAATCCTTTTCATAAACTGTTTCTTTCAGAAAAAATATTGTTATGTCGTCAAATCAAATCGGATCATTTGAGCTAAAAAATGATAAAGACTTTTTTGCTCCATCCGATCCCCTCCATAATACCCTAAATGAGAAATCGTACAGGAATCTCAACAAAATCGATAAAACTCGGTAAAAAACACTCCTTTTGATTATGTCCCGTTGGGGACACAAATAAATAGTGAATTGTGAGTTGTGAATAGTGAATGAAGAAGAAAGCCGGTTCTTTGGAGCCGGCTTTTTCTTTTTTCAGCTACCCTTTTTCACTGCATTGAATCTTATCTCATTTTTCCTTTTATCAAAAGGAATATACCGAAAACCATCTCTTATATTTTTAACTCACTTTTGATATGGCAGACTCTGAACCGCGACATTGAAGACATTTCATCGGTACTTGTAGAGTTTCACTTTCTGAATTCCGAACGATCCGCCTGGCAAATGCATTTGCCTTCCCTGATGATCCTGGTCTCCATTCATGCGACGACCTGCAACCCATTTGCCATTGACAAACTTGCCCTCATCGATGCATGCAATTCCTGCGATGGCACTGTCGTCTGTCCGCGACTCAAATGTTACTATGATCCCGCTGCCGGCAATCAAGAACTCCTCCAGAGAGAGCATGACGATCATCCCACCGACCCTCGGCGTATCGACACCGGATCGGAACGCATACCGCCAGCTATACTCATGTTTAAAGTTGAAAGTGAAATCTCCGAGTTGAACGCGCTCTGTCTGATTTACGCTATCCAGCAGTACGCCGGCCATCGCTCCCTTTCCCTGGTTCTCGATGATCAGCTGCTCCAGCTGACGGAGCACATCATATCCCTTTGAAACCTGATTGTTTTCGGGATCATCAAGCGATTCAATCGAGAACGGGCTGTAACCCATTGCATTGTGCTGTGCAATCGCATAATAAGCATTAGTTACGCTCTGGTTGTTGGCTGCTTCCGGTATGAATACCGGATTGTTTCGATAATCATATTTCCCGCACCACTCCTTAAAATTATTGAAATAAATGTCGGGCGCCAAAAAATCTATCTCTGGAGCAGCCGCCCTCCAGATATCGATAAGATGGGGCAGCGGCCCTGCACTCGGATACTGCCCGGGCTTGTATCCGGGGCGGATCAGTGCCGCATTCACATACATGGGTAATGGATATTCTTTTTTCCCCGCTTCCGCCACATAGTTCGTATACTTCGCAAAATACCATGCCATGAATACTTCATCTGTTTGCAAGCTCCTCCCAAAAATTTCTTCCCACGTTCCCGATGTTTTGAAATCCGCCTTCTGCCAAAGTTCATGAATTTCAGGAGGCAATAGATCCTTATTCTTCTGAAGATAATTCATTAACTCTGTCGGCACGTGTTCCGAGAAATGTTTATTCGCCTCCTTACAGTAATCCCTTGCATCAGGAATCATGCCGATCTCGTTCTCAACCTGTACCATGATAACAGTATGGTTTATGCCGTCCACCGTGCGGATATGTTTCATAAATGCGGCGAAAGCGCGGGCGTCCGCATTCCTGTTCTCATCGCTGAACGGAGTAAGTATCTCCTCAGCCATGCCTTCCTTAGTGCGTGCACGCGGATATCGCTGCTCATCCGTTTTGATCCAAAGAGGGACATAACACGACATGCTGTTCTTCCAGCTACCAAACCAGAGGAAGACAACCTTCAGATCGTAGCGCCTGGCTGAATGAATAATACTATCGACCAGCGTAAAATCGAATTTCCCTTCTTGCGGTTCCAGGAGTTCCCAATACACCGGAACGAGAACGGTATTCAAATGCATCTTTACCAACCTGGGCCAAATGAGTCTCATATATTCCAGATCTGATGCACTTGAATTTCCTAATTCCCCGGCAAGCATCAGGAATGGTTTTCCATCGACGATGAGCTGAGTGGCAGTGCCTTGTGTCCTTAAATGAGGAATGCCGGATACGCCATCAGTACTTCTGATCTGTGCGTTCGCAGGAAGGAGCAACGATAATAATACAAAAAGAACCGAGAAGAACTTCACACTTGGAGTTTCAATTTTGATTTTGGATTTTTTACCTTCATAGGAAATTGTTTTATCGACTTTTGGAAAATATTTATTTTCCATCAATACGAATCCTTCCTTTTTCTAAATATATAATTCTTCCTCGCCAAAATTTATATCACCAATTCACCCTTTTCTCAAGTGACAAGAAAACGATCGAAAATACGATGGACTTATAAAGTGGGAGGATAAAATATCCTTATTTCACCAACACCATATACAAAAACAAGTGCGACTCACTTTCAAGGTGAGTCGCACTCGTAACTAGGAAAATATTACTTCATGAAAAGAAGTTTTTTCACTGCAGTAAAGTTTGCTGATCCATCCTGACTCCGAGCCTCAATTCGATAGAAATAGATTCCACTGCTCAAATGTGATGGATTCCATTCAATAGTGTATCTATTCGCGGCCTGCATCCCGTCTACTAAATTGGCTACAACTTTTCCAAGCATGTCGTAGATAATGATCTTCACATAAGCGTTTTTCGGAAGATCATAGCCAATTGTCGTTGAAGGATTGAATGGGTTCGGATAATTCTGCAAGAGTGCGAACTCTTTTGGAATTTCAGCAGCTTGATCGATACTGGTTGTCCCCGTCGTGAAATGCGCCGGAGTGGAGTACGCACTTGTCCCCAACGTATCTGTTGCACTGACCTGCCAGTAGTATAACTTGTTCGCATCCAGCATCGGTCCTCAACCAGACTGTCGTGTCTGCTACCGTGGTGTCTAAGACTATTGCAATGAACGAACTGTTTGTCGCAATCTGAAGACGATATCGTGTCGCGTATGTTGAAGCATGCCAGATAATGGTTGGATTTCTCGGCACGTTCACTACCGAACGAGGTGAAACAAGCGTTGGCGCGGCAGGAATTGGCACAATCGTGGTAAACGAATCTATCGCAGTAAATGGGCCATTTCCACCGACAGTGAAGCCGCGTACACGCCAGTAATATTTCGTTATATGATCCAGTGTAGCTGTGAAAGTCGTATCAGCCGTCGAGTCACTGGCAACGGCCAACGTGGAGAATGACTTGCTCAGTGAGATCTGGCACTCGTAACCTGAAGCTATGGATGCCGGATGCCATTTCAGTTTCAGGTTATCTGCACTCACGCTTTTTTGGTTGCTTGTGGGGTATGCAAGCGTAGTTGCACCCGGAGCAGCCATGACCGTGAAGGAATCGGGGGCTGAAAACTCACTCGGGCCACCGGGATTAACGGCCCGTACCTTCCAATAATACTTCGTGCCGGACGCCAATGGTCCTACAACTCTTACCGAATCTGTTGTTGAGTCATTGACTGCAAGTGAAGAGAATGCCAGGGCGGTAGAGAGTTGCCAATGATAATGGGCTGCACCCTTAGTTTTGTAACTAGTCAGTGTAACCATATACTCCAGATCCAAAGCGTTATCCGCCGGTAAAGCAAGCACGGGTACATCCGGAATATGGGCAATTGTCGTGAAATGACGCGTTGCGTATGCGCTCACGAATCCGTTGGTGATGGTGCCAATTGAACGGACGCGCCAGTAATACGTTGAGCTGTTCCCGAGTCCGGTAAGCTGCTTGGTCGTGCCGGTCAACGTATCGTTAACATTTATACCCGTCGCGAATGTAGAATCAAGTGAAACCTGACACTGATAAGCGACAGCGCCGACTGCAGTATTCCAGCTTAAGGTGGTATCGATCGGCACACCGTCTACACCGTTTGCCGGGCCAACAAGCACTGGAACTGCCGGGACATCCACACCCTCCTTTACCGTCCAGTACCTGTTCACAGAAGGAATACCGGTGACTTTCTGCCTTACACCATCGGGCCACTGTACAACTAAACTATCAATAGCTGTGGCTGTTCCGAGACCGAAGTTGGCCCGTAATCCTTCACCTGAAGCTGCTGAGCCAGCGTCTGCTCTGATGGCTCGGATTTGCTTCTTCAATCCTGTATAAATCGTGAGAACTGCTCCAACAGCCGACTTGTTATTGCCAGTGCCTATGGGTTTGAAGCCAATCCAATGGTTAGAGTTGCCGCTGTTCTTCATTAAAACAGTAGTGGTATTGGTATAGGTATAAATATCGAGGAAGCCGTCGTTATTATATTCAACAAAGGCTACGCTCCTTGTGCCACTAGTGTTTATGCCAGAAGCTGTTGATACGTCGGTGAATGTTCCATCGCCGTTGTTTCTATAGAGATATTGGGAGTATACACCAGCTCCGAAGCAGCCTACCACTACATCTAAATTTCCGTCATTGTTATAATCGCCCACATTTAATGACCGTGAGCCTCCATTCTGAGTTAATCCATTATTAGCAACGGTTGATGTTCCATTCCATTTGTACGTGAATGTGCCATCTCCTTTTCCATACACGAGAACAATAAACCTTGCAGTGTCGCGTGCATCCAGGTTATTTGAACTATTCGATGCGATATACAAATCCATGATGCCATCATTGTTAAAATCACCCACTGCATGTGCGATGGCTTCAAAGTGGCGCACTGTATCGTCTACAATAATTCCAGTATCGGCCTTCGTACCGGCATAAATTACTCCAGCCGAGATAGAATCGAGTTCATAAATTGTGCGTCCAAGTTTTGCCGCGGTTGGAACATAAAATTTACCGTTTCCATCGTTCACGAAGAAAACGCATCCTTTTCTATAAGCTGCTGTTCCAGTATTAAACTTCTGATATCCTTGTCTGAAACTTGCCGCTAACAAATCGGAATAACCATCATTATTTGCATCGAGGAAAGACATTTCCCACGATTCATAGGATAGGGATGTATCTATTGCCGGAGCTGAAGAGCTATTGCCCTTATGTGTAAAAGCGCCACTGGCACTTCCTTTTAAGAGCCAAATCCCATGGGCACCGGTCCAAGCCATATCCAGATTATTATCCCTGTCATAGTCAGCTACTGTCATTCCACCGAAACCACTGGCAACTCCAGTGCCTCCAGCGGTTACAAGATCTCCAGTCCCTGTTGCTGCCTTAAACGATACTCCAACGCTATCGATATATAACCACGGAACCCAAGTGTTCTGCGCGATACCAAAAGCGTCAAGGTAACCATCGCCGTTAAAATCGGCAAGACCTAAACCGCATCCGTCTTGTCCGCTTGGAAGACCCGTGTTAGTCAATGGAGTGAAAGATGTAACCTGGTTTATCAACAAGTTATTTTGACGGATAAGGGCATCCAGATAACCATCTCCATTCACGTCTCCCCACGAAAAGCCGCCGTTAGCTCCGGCTAATGCTATGGGAACTGCCGGACCGGTAGAGTACGTCACTCCCTGTGCTGTCAATGTACTTGCCCCCAGCAAGACGAAGAGTACTCCGACTGTAATTAAACGTACGAAAGTTTTCATGTTTCCTCCAAAGTTTTTTCTATTAGTGGAGTAATTGTTAATTAATATCCGAAATATCCTCCGAAGGAGTTCTTTGTGATCTTCGGGAAAAGTCGCGCACTTGATAATTTCTGCAACTATTATTTTAAAGGCTGCAATTCCAAGTTGCTAAGGATTCCCACAAAGTGGAACGCCACCTAATTTAAGAACTATCATAACTAAAGTACAGCATTATTATTCCCGGGTAAAAAATAAATTCAGCCCTTTGGCTGATGCGTTTACGGACGCCGCTGGCGCGCCTCTGGCGCACTCGCCGCACAATAAATCCCGCTTTGAACTAAAACCGCCCTTTTCGTTTCCAAAAAGCCGGCATTGCATCAACAAGTGCATGCTGCCCTGGCTTCTCAGCCAGGACAGGAGACACTTGAGGATAAGTATTACTTCATAAGTACCAATTTCCTGGTAATAGAGACACTCCCTGCCTGCAATCGGTATAAGTAAACGCCGCTCGCAAGTCCTTTGCCGTTAAAAGTAGCAGTATAATTCCCGGGTTGCAGTACGCCGTTGAATAATGTCGTCACTTCCTGTCCAAGAAGATTATATACTTTCAGCGACACGTAGCCGCTTTGCGGAACCGAGTAGTCGATCTGAGTCGTCGGGTTGAACGGATTCGGATAGTTCTGAGTAAGCTCATATTTTGCAGGAATTCCGGGTTGCATTTTAACGCCGACAAGACCATTAGTAAGCAAGCTCGAAATTGTTTGATTTTCCGTCGCTTCCTGAGCTTTCCACGTAGTATACTGCGTCGGCCACCAGTGGTAGAGGTCTCCCAACGGGAAGCCACCCAACCCGGCAGTCTGTAATGTACTGTTCGTGTACGATAAGTCTTCATTCATTGGCCATGATCCCTGCAAATCAGATTGAATATCGTACGCCCAGTCAACATTAGCGCCGGTTGCCCATCTGCCTAACAAGAAGGCCTTAATAGCGTCTTTGTTAGTCGGTTCAAGAATAAAGCCCGGATCATCTCCATCGTATAGATTAGCCTTATTTATATACGGCCATGCTTTCAATCCAGTCCCCGCATCAACCGAATCGAAGAAACGAAGGGCAGTTATATTTAGCATAGGCGTAGGTAACGGTTTGTACAATTCACTGGCAGTATCACTGTATGCATTGCCATGATCCATGTAATCTCTAATCCACTGCTCTATGAAATAGCTGTTATTTATGAATAGTATATGGCGCTCAGCTTCGGTGATCCGTAGTCCTCCTGGAAAAGCTGCTGGTTTTGCCAAGCTCAGGCTATCGATGTACAATGCACCGCCAGGAGGAATTCCGGTGACTCCTCCCCGTCCCGATGGTATATCTCCATACATCCACGGATTCACGTAAACGCAGTTTGTGACAGAAAGCCATTCCCAAAACGATGGCTCAAGTGAATGCATCATCATATTAAAGAACGTGCAATGGTTAAACGATACAGTATCTGCAGTTTCAGGGGTATCTTCACCAGGATTGTATCCCATATAAGCGTATCCCATATTTGCCATCGTACAATTCACAAATGAAATTTTATTGGTATGCCAGGTCGTGCTTTGATAAGGGTAAGAGACAGATCTTCCATAATACCTGTAGTGTGGATCGATGTTGTTCCGCCAATAACAATTAGTGAATTTTGCGGTGAAATTCGTACATCTTACCTCCACAGATCCGTTGATAGGTGCATAGTCAAAAATTACTCCCTCGAATTCAGCAGTATTCGTATGCCTAAGAGTGTCGTCATCAATATCCAGACTACAACTCTGTTGCGCGCCGCCCGTGTTTGCATATATTAACCAAACGTTTTTCATAGTAACATCTCCGTAGATATCGAAGTTATATCTCCAATTCGCTATTTGCGAACTCAAAAATATTTGAGGCGGAGCCGTTTCCTGTGTGTAACCCGGTTCCGGTGCCACTATTGTAAGGTGTTGATTAGGTGGGACAGTCACTGTGCCGCTGAGGATGTAATAGCCCCAGGGATCTAATTGGAATATAGTATTGGATAGAGTGCCCGCGTCAATGGCGGCTTGGATAGCGACATTAAGTCCCCCTTCATTAGGGGAAACGTCACTGTGGACAAGTACAATATTCTGGGCATATACTTGCACCGAAAAAATAACCGCTATAATCAGTAACATGTAGATACGGTTCTTCATAGAATATCTCCTTATTATTAATTATAATGTATATCTAACGCCGAGGTTTGCCGTAAGACCATAGAATTGTTCATTCGTAAAACCGCCTATCGTCTTCTGAGCTGAAATATTTGCCCGCTGGTTGATATTATTTATGTCTAAGAAAAGTTGTACTTGCGTAAACCATGGTAGTTTATATCTCGCTGAAGCGTCTAATCGAAAATAGTCTTTACTAAATCCGTCTTGCTCCTGTTCGCCTCCAACATACGTAACAGAATTCCCCTGGAACAGGAAGGACACTCGAACTGAAAACCCCAGGTAATCGTAACCTATATATGCGTTCAATATATTGTTCGGCTGGTAAATCAGACGCCCAGCCCGTGAACTATCAACTAATTTGGGTATGGACTTTATGTGTCTGGGGTCATTAGGATCGGGAACATTACGAGTTAACAAGTAGGGATACGTGGCAGACGACCAAATATGCGTGTAATTGATGCCGAGAACAACTCCATTTAACGGAAATGGTAAATACCAGAACGACGTTTGAAAATCTGCCTCGACACCCTTCACATAAGCATTGTAAGGACTATTGACGTAAGTGTTTAACAATGCTTTACCTGAGACTGTGCCCCCTTGCTGCGCGAGGAGAGGGTATGTCCCGACCGAATCATATCCTGGCGGAATTATAGCAGGAGCAGAATATAGTTTGTATTGAGTGTAATACGTAAAGTGCGATATGGTTTTGTAGAAGCCTCCAATAGAGAGAAGACCTAATTCGTTGCTGTGAAATGTAATTCCAACGTCGTGGTTATATGCTTGTGCGGGTTTAAGGTCAGGATTTCCTGCATAGAGCTGTGTGTAATCGGAATTGATATTATAATGAGGTGAAAGTTGATGATAATCGGGACGTGCAAGGGTTTGACTATAGGAATAACGTATGTCGCTCCATTCAGTCAGGTTATACTTTGTTTGTACCATCGGCAGCAAGTAATGATTCTGCGGATATGCTGTAATCGGATAATATGGTTGATTTGGAGGTTGATTGCGGAGATCTACCATATTGTATGCTTCGTATAATGACTTAACATCTTCATAACGGGCGCCGCCGACTATAATAAGGTTCTGACCTAAATCCAATTCTGCCATCAAGTATGCAGCATAATATTTCTCAATGTATTTATAATCGTTGGGGAGTTTTTGATAAACACCTTCGAACCATCCTCCGGTACTGTTTGTTGCGGCGAATGCAGGGTCATTCGATAAAAAATCAGTTATCGAATTCAGCCAATTCGGGTCGGCCACCCAAAACATCCGACCGAATCGATCATCCAAGAAGCTCGAATAAAGTTTCGAGTCGGTGTTCGTAAAATTAAATGCCGGGAAACGGTTGGAATTACCCATTTGTAATTGGGGGTAACGCGCAAAAAGAGCATCAATCACTCTGCCATTAATATCAGGTGACGTTAGACCTGCACGGCCGCTTATTGTAATATAAGGCGTATTCTGATCGTTAGTGTGGAGATTGTAGTCATACTCCCCGCCAAATTTAAAGAAACCTGATACGTTTGACTGTACATTGAAAGGAATCTTGAAATCCCCCTTATACAGCTGGTCATTTTCCTTATAATTAGCACTAAATAGATTTACGTTGGCCAAATAAGACGCGCTATCACCGTTATACTTTACATTATGTGCAAAGTCTTCAGGAACTGTATTGTCCTGATCAGGAGGGGTTCCTCCTGTTTGAAAGAATTGGTAGTAGGGTGATCTAGGATTGTTGTTTTGGGAATAAGTATTAGCGGCTTTCAAAACGACTGACATAAATCCGAAATCGTTTGTAAATTCTAATGTATTCACTGCGATATCTGTATTTGCATTCCCTTTCCTGTATGTGAAGTTAATATTGTGATCATAATAATAATCTAAGATCGTTTGATAATCTTGATAATCAGAGTTCAACCTGCTCAACATATTGATAGACTTAATGGTGCCGGAAGGCAGTTTGTAGTCAAGGATTAAGTTACCGCCGTAACGGTTTCTTGTTTCAATATGGCGCTGTAGCGTTACACTTGTTACCTGGACAGGTTTATAGCCGGTTATTGAATCGATCGCGCTATTGGTAGGCGGAGTATATCCGGCATTCATGTTATCTGCACTACGGTCGTACTGTTCCGCGTTTACGAGAAGATACACACCAAGAGCGTCATCGAAGAAACGACCGCTTCCAGATGCCACCGCTCTGTAATTCCCGTATGTATTGCTCTTCTGTGTATAGCCGGATTGCCACAAGATGTCACCGTGAAATTCCGACGGTGCTTCCCTCAGTTCCATATTCACAATACCACCGATAGCATTGGCGTTCATATCAGGAGTGAGCGATTTATAGACCTGGATCGTTTTGATCATATAGGGAGTTATCATGGAAAGGTCAACGCTTCTGTCCTGATTGATTGAACCGGATGTCAGGCCCGGCAGTGAAGTCGCACCGATCTGAGTGCTTCCTGTAGACGCGAGTTTAATTCCACCAACAGAGACCGTGTTGAACTGAGGAGCTAATCCCCTGATCACAACTTTGTTGGCTTCGCCTGAACTCTGAAGAGTCGAGACACCTGGCAGGCGACTTATTGCCGCTGCCGCGTTGAAGTCCGGCAATTCCTGGATTCTTTCTTCAGAGACCACATTCATAATAGTATTTGCCGTTAATTGCTGGTTAATGGCAGCTTGTTGACCCCTTGCTTGCGCTGTAATTACTACCTCTATACCCATTATTGCATGAGGTGTTAAGCGAAAGGTTTCGTGCAGCGTTGCATTTTCGGTAACAGTCACCTCTCGAGTGATCGGATCATAGCCGATATACGACGCCTTCACCTTACATTTTCCTGTCGGAACTAAGCGTAAAGTGTAGTTTCCATCCAGATCAGCAGGAGAACCAATGCTCGTATTTACGACTACAATATTTGCACCCGGAAGTGGGTCACCGGTTGCTTGATCAACCACCTGACCTTTGATTGTCCCGGATCCTTGTGCCAACGACGATTGGACTATGAAGATTGACAAAAATAAACATACACCCAACAATCTTCTGTAAGTATATCCAAGAGACATTTTGCCCTCCTCTTGAGTTTTCTCAATATTTTATTAATGATATTTTGTCATCCAAACTTTTTTTGACATCAATTTTTGTTCAGGAGTTCAGCACACTCATAGCTTAATACCGCTATTAAAATAATTTTGGGGCCTCGGATGTTGTAAATTGCCTGATACATGAATAGTACGTTTTTTTTATCTTGCTGTCAATACAGTCGTCCCAAAAATCGCTATTAAATTTACCCCGCGCAAAACCAACCATGTAGATGACTTCGTGATAGTACCCGATTTATTCTAATTTCCAGCCGATTTCTCCACTAATTTCACAACTATACCTAATGCCGGTTTGTTGCCCCTGCTGCAACCAAACCAGCAGGGTGTTAATGGTTCTGCCTTTTAGAAGCCAATTATTAAGCCATAAGTCTCCATGCGTTACACACCATAGAGCTCTGACAATTTAAATTCAAGACGCGAATTGTTTCCGGCGCTCAGCCAATTCGTCTTGAATCTGAAGATTGAGTTTCTTGTCTATCCCGTAGAATAATAAGGCAATAACTCCAATGAAGAACGTGATACACGGGTAGATGCTTGCCGTCATGCGGATACCGAATAGAGCATTTTCTGCTTGAGCGACATTGGGGATATATCCGTACCCCGTGAGCAGCCACCCGCAGATAGCACCGCCGAGTCCTAACCCCGCTTTTAGTGCAAACACAATACCCGCGAAGACAACGCCGGTGGCACGGCGCATAGTTTTCCATTCAGCATAATCGGCTACATCGGCCATCATCGCCCACAGTAACGGAATCGTTGGGCCATAAGCCAGAGATTTAAGAATGTTCAATACAAACGTGAGCCCAACTGCTTCCGCCGGTAATGCAAAGAAAAGTCCGGTAAAGAGCGCCGTTAGAGATAAACCTACGATAAAGACTTTCTTTTTACCGAACCGAACCGCTAATGCTTTTGAGAATAGCACACCAATGATATTCGCCAGCATACCACACATATTAAATAGGCTGAATCCTACCGATGAGACATTTGTGCGGCTTTCTGTCGCAATGAGTCCGAAGGTATTGAGAAGATTATGCCACCAGCCCGACTGGCCCAGCGCATCGGTAGAGGAGGTTACCAACCCCCATGATTGCAGGAAATTGAACAATTGGTTTTTGTCCACGAAGTAAGTAAAATAGTAGAACATGCCGCTGCCCCACAAGGCGAGCGTACTGAAAAGGAACAGGGTCAAAACAAACATTGCGATCCATGGTACGTTTTTTATAAGGGCGGCGAAGTCTTTCTTTGCCGACGATTTCTGCTTCGGATCCGGGTGAATGCGTTCACGGGCACTCAAGAAAGTGATGACGATGAATATGATACTGAGAATCCCAAATAGCCCAATCGTCAACGACCAGCCTTTAGCGTTGTCGCCTTGTCCTAACTTGGCGACCATAGGCAAAGTCAAACCTTGCACCACCAACGCCGCCGTCATGGCAAAGAAGAAGCGATAGGAAGAGAGACTGGTGCGTTCATTTACGTCGCCGGTCATCACGCCATTGAGGGCCGAGTATGGCAGGTTATTTACGGAATAGACCGTCATCAGAAGAATATAGGTGACATAAGCATAAATAAGTTTTCCCGTCCCGCCGAAATTCGGAGTTGTAAAGGTTAAGAAGAACATGAGTGCAAACGGTATCGCCGACCACAGAACCCATGGGCGGAATTTTCCCCATCTTGTATTCGTGCGATCTGCAACAACGCCCATGAACGGGTCAAAAATTGCATCCCAAAAGCGTCCTACCAGCAGCAGTGTGCCTGCAGCCGCCGCAGTAATGCCGAAGACATCCGTGTAGAATCCCAGCTGAAAGATCAGCATCGTTTGAAACACGAAGTTAGCGGCTGCGTCTCCAAAGCCGTAACCAATTTTTTCTCGTACAGTAAGTTTACCCGTCGTCGTCTGCACTATCTGCTCCAAAGATTATTTTATATTACATGTAAGATAATTTTTTCCAAATTCTGATTCCGAGAAGAATTATTTACTACAAACTCAAATTGACCCCATTTTACCATATGTTCCATATTTAAATTATGAAAAGCAAATTGTACAGGTGCAGTCTTTAACTCTGATCAAATTTCAGAAATAAATCCGTGACAAAAGATTTCAATTGCTGAGAATCTATTTTTGTTTTACCTGCACGTTCTTGAAGTTCTTTTATAAATTGCAGCACTATCTGTGTCAATACCGCACCCGGCCTGGGATAAGCAGCTACAATATAATGGGACCCAGCGGTTAATTCTCCCGCTTCTTTTTCTAATTCTGCTCTCAGATTGTCGGGTGATATCAAAGAATTAGCATGCTGGAAGATAACCTTATCCATCGCCTTATATACTTCTTTACTCTCTTTTACCAATCCGTAATAATCAAGAAGCTGTGCAAAAACATAATTGGATGTTGTATAGACGTCTTGTCCCTGTTCCGATTCTACTGCTTCCCCGTCTTCCGTCCGGCACATAGCCCAGCCCATGGTGGTCCGGTTATTCTTATAAATTGTCTTGAGGATTTTTATTGCTCTCTCGTCCGAAACAAAGGGCTTCTCTCCTATTGCAATTAGATACCACAGGGCATCCAACTGATTAGTCCATACATCTGTGTTTGTTTTTTTTGTAATAGTGTCATAACAGGTGACGTAATACTGCAATCTTCTGCCTTTTTTGTTTTTCTTATCTCTCCATAATTTCTCAAAAGCCGCAGAAGCTTTTTCAAAACTCGCTTCATATTGTTTTTTTGCCGGCTCATCCTCCATCATACCGGCCATTATTATCATTGCTTGACAGCCGGCCATGAAGGTAGTCGCATCGTAGCTATCTAGGCCGAACAATGTTAAATTATCAAATGTATTTTTAACTTCATGGGGATTACCCTCGGGGATACCGTCTCCGTCTATATCAAGTGTTTGCAGATATTCCAATCCAAATTTCAGCGTCTGCCAATTCTTTTTTAGAAATTCTGCATCACCCATGAATTTAACGTTGCGCAGTACCCTGATTGCCAGCTTGGGGAAAAGATCCACCCAGTAGTTATTATTATACCAGGCATAATCACTGACGTTGCGCAGGGCATGACCTTTCACCAAAGCACCTAAATCATGCGCCACACTGCCTTTAATCTTGAAAGTATCTCTTATCTGGGTCAGTGATTTGCCTTCGTATTCTTCTGGATGCTCTTGAAAATGCTTTCTGGCTTCGACAAATGACCCATGGAGATGATAAAACCGCTGTGTAAGATCTTCCGCCAGAATCGAGTCAATGAACCGC
Source organism: Ignavibacteriota bacterium (assembly GCA_963776275.1). Taxonomy (GTDB): domain Bacteria; phylum Bacteroidota; class Ignavibacteria; order UBA10030; family CAVZMI01; genus CAVZMI01. The sequence continues at coordinate 83,948 of CAVZMI010000014.1, read as the reverse complement.
TGGCAGAGTTCTCGTTCTACATTGGGAAATAGTACAAGCAGCACCATCGAATACCAATCAACATCAGAGGGATTAATATAAGCGTAATCAAAACATTCCAGGAACCGGGCTCTATCATTGCCATCATCGTCTTCAACCCAGACCGCAGCATTTGACAGTGGAAAACTAAATTCGTTTAATATCAACCGGGTTAATCTCAAAGCACCATTTTTATCGTTCTTATAAGAAGGACTTTTCCGTATATAATCAAAAATCCTGCTTTGGATTGTTAGAGCACGGTTCAGCCATTCAGAATAATTATCCAGGGCGAATTTTGCCATATCCACAGCCCTGGTTTCTTTATTCTTGAAACTTTTTACATATTTACGTTCAAAATTTTTCCCATCAATAAACCGCTGTTGAGGGAAATCTAAAACGATGGCAAGCGGTATCGTTATGATTGCTTTCGGCTTCAATGTAAAAGTAACACTGATGGCCGACCCATAATCTTGATTCAATATTGGTGCTCTCTTTTCATAAAAGCTTCCATCATCATTCAACAATAAATCCTGTTTAAGTCTGTTTAAGCAAAAGTAAGGTTGTGTATCTATTGTCACGCCGTTTATTTCCGGTACGGCAATGACCATCCTGTCCGCGCATTCCTTGCTTCCCATGACCACTCCCCTGATGGCTGCAGATCTAAAATCTTCATGGACATGGTCTTTCACCGGTGTCGAACATAAATAGACAGTGTCCTGATCCTTTGGCTTTAATTCTTTTTCTTGAAGATTTGCAAGGGATGGTCTGGGGAATACCAGAGTAATTTGTTGATCCTGGCTTGAAGTATTCTCGACCTCATATTCCTCTACACCGATAGGCATCAGGGCCGGGACATTTCCAGATAAGAAGGGAGAAATCATTCTTCTTGTCACTTTAACCTTCCCCACTTTATACGTCATTTCCGCCAAAGGTGTAGCAATAGAAATAGAAGTTTGCTTTTCGGATATTGCAGGATGATAATAATTCTTCAAAGCAGGCACATCATCAGGACCTTCAACCGCCTTGGGATCTCTTGTCGTGAGCATAACAAATTTATCACCCCCGCCTGCCAAGCCCTGGCGGGCAGGAACACGGATAAACGGTGCAGAGCCCAATTGAATTGCGTTTTGATTTATCAAGATCAGTCTACCGGCATTATTAAGTCTATTGTATAAACCATATGGAGATATGCCTATCGAACAAGTAGGCGCACCCTGAAGCGCAATGGTATGAGGAAATAGAAGAGTTTTTGACATTCCCTGAAAATGGACCGCCATTTTATTATCAACATAAATCTTACTTATTTGCGATCCTGATATTGTATAAATATCTTTTATTTTTAAACTGGAAGGTTTCGGCATATGATATTTTCTCTTTACTAAGTTATTTAAATTTCTGTTAAGCAGTTACCAGGGTCATTAACAATACGATAAGTCCAGAGTTTTCTTCTGGGGCGCCGGTTTTTTTACAGCACTTTCCTGTTGAACACCAAGCGCTACGGGCAACTTCGTTTTAGGCGAGGGTTTGATTTTCCCAAAAAGCACTCCGACTGCGGCCTTTATAGAATCAGGCGTTCCGCTGAAATTGCAGACCGCGACGTCGGCCTCATTTGTCGTGCCTTCCACATACGGGTAGTTTGTCACAACGACTACTTTTTTACCCGCTTCTTTGAGCTTCTTGACAAGCAGCCGGTTATTGCCCGTCTTTACGATTCGGGCGTAATAATTTGTCATAACGACAAGGTCCACCTGTTTGGCAAGTTCGAGGCACTCTGCAAACTCATCTTCGGTTGCCGCAAAGTCGGTATCGACCAGAATCATATTTTGCGTATACTCCACCATATCCTCGGCGAACATATGTTGGTGCATATAAGGATCTTTTCCGCAGAATTCATAGGGAATACGCTGCTCGATAACCAGCATTTTCTCCTTAGGACTCAAAGGCAGCATTTTTTGATCATCGCGCATCACGATCAGGGCTTTCTTGGCAACATCCCAGGAAAAATCTACGACCTGTTTGCTCATTGCATAGGCCTGAGCTTTTTTCGGATCCCTCTTTCCGGCCGTCTCAAACAGGCCCTGGTCGTACTTCATCCTTAAAAGATGTGTCACGGCTTCATCGATCCTCTCTTCAGAGAGTTCACCCGATTCGACGGCCTGCTTGACTCCAAAGAAGCACTGCGATCTCGATTCATCATCAGCTTTTAGGAGTATCGTATCGCACCCCGCCTTAATCGCTAACGCGCAAGCCCTCGGAAGGGGCCATTGTTTGAGGATTGCAGCCATACCGATAGCGTCGGACACAATAACGCCATCGAATCCAAGTTCCTCTCTTAAAAGACCGGTAAGGATTTTTTCTGACAGAGTCGTAGGGAATTTATCGTCATAGGCGGGATAAACGGAATGCCCCGTCATAATGGCTTGAACTCCCGCGGCTATTGCAGCTTTGAACGGATACAATTCGACTTCCTGCATTCTTTGTTTGTCGGCTCTGATTACATCCAGTACATCATGAGCGTCGGTTGCCGAATCACCTCTTCCGGGAAAATGTTTTGCGGTTGCCGCTATGCCGCCGTCCTGAAAACCTTTCAATAAAGCGACGGCGTGTTTTGCACAAGTCTCAGGATCGTCACTAAAAGACCTGATTCCAATTTCAGGGTTCTTGGGATTGATATTTACATCGCAGACCGGTGAATACATTTGCGTAACGCCAATAGCACTTAATTGTTTGGCAATGGTTAAACCGATTTTATAAGTCAGCTTTTCATCACCGATGGCTGCCATACCCATTGGAGGCGGAAACTGTCTTATGCCACCTGCCATGTAATCGTTTTTAAAATCGCCTTCGAAATCAATGGTCATATGGAGAGGAATCCCGGAACGCCTGCTCATTGCGATTTTCTGTAATTTATTCAAGTCCTTCGTATAATCTTCCGGTGTTATGCTGATGCCAAAGGATTTGCCGGCAAAATAGGTATTTGATATGGTAAAATAACCCGGCGGCTTTTTAAAATTCTGATCTATCTGGGAATTACCCCAGTAAAGGTTTTTGCAGGTTTCGACCGCGTATGGTTCGAGGCAAAGACCTCCGCACTGCAACCTTGTGATTTGTTCGATTCCGCTCGGCGTTATCATTGCGCCGCGCCTGGTAAACGTTAAAAGTTGGCCGATCTTTTCTTCCAAACTCATTTTTGACAATTTTTTACTGATAAATGCATCTCTTTTCGCATTGCTTTTCTTTACCATTTTCTATCTCCTGTTTTTTTCGTTTATGATTCCCATTTGCCCCGGTTAGAGGGCCCCACCCAGAATCCGCGTTCGTTCTTCCAGCCGGTCTCGTCAATTTTCAGATCTTTCGTTTTCCACCCCGCCTTAATACGCCTTGTCAAATCGTCGAACCCTTTATTCCAGGTAAGACCATCAGGAACGGTAACGTTCATACTTCCGGCAGCGTTTGCATACCTTAAGCATGATTCGATTGTATGGTTCCACACAAACGCGGAAAGGAATCCCGCAATTGCCGAATCACCGGAACCCAGTGCTCCTACAAATTTTTCCTCCTGATAAACAGGGAACCAGAGCTCGCGATTAGCCCAGTTTTCAAGATCGGAACATCCTGCCGCACCCATCTTCTTAAGCCGGTCCTGGTCGGCGGTCCTGACATATAAGCCTCTGTGGCCGCATTTGATCATTGCTACTGCCGTCCCCATTCTTATTAAATCACTCCCCATCGTGGAAATCTCTTTTACGGTCATATGGTCAAGTACGCTCTCTTTGGGCCCGAGCTTCGCCTTTTTTTCAAGAAATTTTTCTTTATAAAGAAAATAAAATATCTCTTCCGCGCTGGGAACCATAAAATCCGACAGAGGCACCCAATCTTTAAGAATTGCAAACCAGTCGATTTGACCTGCATAACTATTTACATCAGGAAGCGAAAGATCGAGCGCAGTTGTTGTTTCTAATTCTTTGGTCTCTTTGAGAATTTTTGTTAATTCACGACCTGTATTTTCATACAGCTTTCTCATCCAGGGCGGATAACCAAATAGCATCAGTTTTGAACGCCGAACAAGATCGAAATCCATATCGTCATAGCCGAATGTGTCGTTGGCTCCACAATGATGAAGATAAAAACGATCTATGCCGGGTATGCATATAGCAATGGTATATGATGTGGATTCACCGTCAACCATTTTGATCCCCTTAAAATGCCCTTCGTGCTCTTCATACCAGCTAAGGATCTCTTTACCAAAATCATCATCCCCAATCTTGCCGATTAATTCAGTTTTTACGCCGAGCCGGCGGATCGATACGCCGGCATTTGTAACAGGACCTCCCCCCACAACGACGCATTCACCCATGTTAATCATTTTGCCGGGTACAAGGACGTCTGTAAGGTTATCCACCTTACCGTCAATTGTAAAAGCAGGTATTAAGTCGAGGCAGGTATGCCCGGCAGCTACGATTTCGATATCTTTTTTATTCACCACACTAAGTTCCTTATAATACAATTTTACGTGAAATAATTCTGCATGTCTTTTTGGCGTTACTAAATCGACAGTGCAGGATTTCTATATTGATATTCTCCCAAAACGTTATTTAATCTAAACATCTGTGTTCTGAAACTACGGTCTTGAACTATTTTAACGACTGCATCAAAGGCGGGTTTTTGTTTAAATTGACGGTCGAACAACAGCGGATAATCGGTGCGTCCAATGACAGGCATGTCATTGCGCCATGATTGTCCATCGTGAACTCCCCATATAGTCACCCGGCTAAATTTATCCCGGTGCTTACGAAAAAACGAAAATAATTCGGCGTATCGATTTGCCAGATCTTTTTGAACAGAGTTAGGTAGGACATCGGTGTACGGATTTAGCTTCTTCTGTAATTTTGAATCCAGGGATGAAAGCCCCTTGTTCATGTGATCTTCAGCAAAAGGAAGTACGGTTAAGTCCATCTCCGTAATCATTAACTTGACTCCCAATTTGGAAAGAGCCCTTATGAAGGTCTCAATCTGTTCGAAACTCGGATAGTCCAGACCCCAGTGTCCTTGTATGCCGATGCCATCTATGCGAACGCCTTTCGACTGCAAATTCTGGATCAACCGGACGACGCCGTCGCATTGATGTTCCTTCCACAAATTATAATCATTGTAATAGAGCTGGGCGTCAGGATCGGCCTGACGGGCATATTCAAAAGCCTTGAGCACATAATCTTCGCCGATAATTTCGAGCCATTTGCATTTTCTGAATTGGCCATCAGGTGTGATCGCTTCGTTGACTACATCCCAGCCATGGATTCGGCCTTTGTAACGGCCCATCACCGTGAATATGTGATCTTTCATCCGTTCAAGCAGCATCTCGCGGCTTATGGGTTTGCCCGACTCGTCCTGGAACACCCAGTCCGGCGTTTGATAAAACCAGACAAGAGTGTGGCCGATTATATGCATTTTGTGCTCTTCACCAAAAGCCACATAACGGTCGCTGCATCGAAATTATATCTGTCCGGTTCTGGATGAACCTCTTCCCATTTTAAAATATTCTCGGGTGAGATGCTGTTAAAATGTTTTTTCACAAGGTCGAGGGAGTATGGTTCATTTCCCGAAATCTGATTTAAATTGAGAGCAACACCGACATAAAAGTCATTCTTAAACAAATCTTTCAAAACAGGCTGGTTGTCGTTTTTAGCACCGACCGCAGTAGCAGACCCAAGGAGTTTTGAAAAAAAAGAAGTAAAAGATGTTTGTATTCGGGTTTTCATTTTATGTTCAGGCACTTCTTCTTGCACTGCCTATCGGCTTCGTAATTAATCTCCATTCATTCTGAGGTTTGTAGACAGAAATTCAGACGATGATCAAGAAATATAGTGTTCCAACATCGATCTGGAGATGCCAGTCGAAATTAGCGCCTGCGGAGTAAGTATTTTAGTCCTCCCAATGCGAGCACACCTTTTCTTCCAATTTTACAAAAATTCCACCCTCAAGAGAAACGTCACGCAGTTGCTCTTGTTCATATAGCTTGGTATTGCCCTCTGAGATTTATATCGGTTCAAATGATATTGAATCGTTTCAATATAATAAGAAATCATTCTAAATGTCAAGCCAAAAATCCGTCGCGCAGGTTGATGTTTTTATTGAAAAATACCCGGATGGCCTTAACTCAAATGCTCACATAGTCTTAATAATCAGTATTAGATTCCTCTTCCCTGTTTGAAGTACGTGACGTTCAAATGTCTTCCAAATCAACTTTTCTGTACCATTCAACTCCAATCGATTCGAATAAAGTCATGAATATTCGCAATTTAGTTCATAAGCCATACTCATTTAAGAGTAGCTTCGTTTGATCTAAAGTGGGTAGAACCAGCTCCACGAAATCCGATTCATTAACAGGTATCATTTCAATATCCTGTCGGAGAATGATGAACCATTCGTCTTCCTTAGGATCGCGGATCACCCGGCCCGTTTTTATTGCCTCCGCAACGAGAGCCAACGCTTTCAGGCAGCCCCGCTTCGTTGCGTCGATATAGCTTTCACCCTTCACAATTTCTTTCGAGATTTCTATGACATTATCGGGCGAAAGCACAAATGCCTGCGGATCGAAATAAACATCCGAATTGACAAAGAGTTTTTGGAGTTGAAGTATCTCGCCCTTTCCACATATAACTGCCTGGTTCATAAGCCTTGTGTCATATTCAAGTTGTTCAAGGTATACTGTAGGCGCCATCCCTGAGAGCAATTTAATATTTTGAACCGTTTCGTTGCTCCACAGATCAGCACAGGCTGCGGCGATATTTCCCAGGGGACTGAAATGAGCACAGGCGGAAGTTTTTCCTTCCATTGAAATCGGAATGCCTGTAATCGCCTTCAGGTACGGTCCTTCGTATGCGCAGTCCTTATTCGGCACCTCGCGCTCCTTTCTCGACTGCCACCAGCGTCCGTACGACAGTGGCTACCCTTGCGATCGCAGCAAAAATCTTAGGGATATATTTTCTCTCGGCCAGTACCATAGCCGTATTGCCGAATGCACATGCCGTATCACCTCCGGCGATTTTCCCCGTACGGGAAGCAATCTCTACTATTTTTCCCCAGAGCATCTGCATGTCGCGCACCCCCAATACCGACTGGCTGAATATAAATTGTTTCATATCACACATCATAAGCGCGTCATCGGAAATTTCTTTCCCTCCGGTTGATTCGATCGACAACATATCTCCTCCGGCCCGGGCTCCTCTCTCGAATAACTCCAGCATTGGTTGCAGCAGATGGGATGTCCTCTGCCTGGGCGGCCTTTCAAACTCACGCAGATCGTTCGGAGTCAATCTGATTTCGCTTTTCAAACCATGCTGCACATAATAATTTTCACAGATTTCATTCATGATTTTTATCAGTTCAACACCTATATCGGGCGTTTGTGTCATTTCGGTCAGGGTCTCAAACTCGAGTATTACTCCTCTCGAATGAAGATGCACGGCATGCTCGAGCGCATCTGTAACTATCTGGCGATAGTGGCCTTTCACCTCTGATAAGGTTTCATTATTTATTTGCATCGGGGGTAAAGTAAAATTCAATTCGGGATATACAAATCCGCCTCCGATGACTAATCCCCGTGGAGTTGTAACAGGATGCGGAGCATACCCAAAAATCAGGTCCTCCGCTTTTTCGATTGTTAGTTTACGATACATCATATTTTATTATCTGTCAATTAATATTTATCCGTTAAAACGTTCCCATTTTGTTGGAAAACGCGATCCGGTTTATTTCATGAGCAACATTTTATTCACCTTGCTGTATTTGAGTTTCCCGGCCTCGCCATTCGCAGTGAACTTCGCAAAGTAGATACCACCTGACATCGATGATGCATTCCATATTGCCGTATAATATCCGGCTTCAATATTCCCATTTACCAGAGCGGCGACTTCTCTCCCGAGGATGTCGTACACAACCAGCGATGCGTGAGAAGCAACCGGAACGGCGAATCTGATCTCAGTCGAGGGATTAAACGGATTGGGATAATTCTGATTGAGCACGTACTCGGTCGGGATTTGTGTTTTATCATGTTCAACCGCAACCGCAGCGCTCCCCTTCCCGCTGACGGAAAGCGTATCCGGCGAACCCAATGCATTATGCGTAAAAATGATGAGGCCGGATTGGTTCGACGTATCCTGAGGTGCAAACGTTACTACCAGATATGTACCTCCCGATGGTGCGAGTGTCATCGTCGCAGGTATAAAGGTAAAGCGTGCATTGGTTGATGAGATTGCCGTGATTTTTAGTGTATCGGTGCCGGGGTTGGAAACAAGAACGCTGTCTTTCTTTGTAGAACCAATTGATACCGTCGTGAAATTGATTGCAGTTCCCGAAAGAGAGAACACCGGTACAGGCACGGCGCTTCCCTTTCCGCTGATGGCGAGTGTATCCGGTGAACTCAATGCATTATGTGTAAAAATGATGAGTCCGAACTGACTCGACGTATCCTGAGGTGCAAACGTTACTACCAGATAAGCACTTCCCAACGGTGCAAGTGTCATTGTCGCAGGTGCAAAGATAAAGCGCGCATTGGTTGATGAGATTGCCGTGATCCGCAGTGTATCGTTTCCAGGATTGGAAACAAGCACACTGTCCTTCTTTGTAGAGTCATTTCGTATCGTTCCGAAATTGATTTCAGGTGCCGACAGAGCGAACACTGGTGCAGTACTGGAACCATTCACGATGGCATAACTAACACCGTCATACCAAGTGCGGACGCTTCCTGTGGGAGGAATTAGTGCGCCTGTTCTGATCGTGTCATCGTCGACGAAAACATCAAAGGTGTTGTTTGCCAATACCTGGACGCGTCCGACATACGCCTGATAGAGGAATGTATTGTCGCTGCCGGAGAGAACGAGTGTGCTTTCATGGTCGCCATTTTCAACTTCCTTACACGCCATTTGCCGGAATATTTGCATATGACTGGTATCGAGTCCTGCCTTGATCCGCCAGTCTGTACTCTTAGTAGGATTTCCCCAGAAGTTGACCCAGATATCATAAACCCCCGTGACCGGTATTGTAACCTGCGTCTTGAGCATAGGTGCATTTTCACGGTTAACCTCTGACGATGTGAAAACAGAACCGCCGTTGCCGCGATCCGTTCGTTGATGCCATTGGTTGTCCGCTGGTCATGCACTCGTATCAGGTCCGGTGGTTGTCAATGGTTCACCCGTGGAAAGAATTGTGTTTGCGGTTGTGGCATCTACATAGGTCATTTTACTCAACGTTTCCGAAGGCCGATCCAGAATGCCGACAATTGCTGCATTATAACTTTGAGCGGCGGTATACGTTCCCCTCCACCAGAGTAAGGCGGTATTATTTGTGTCCCATGCAGGGACGATCGGCCGAAGGTTATCGCGGACAGATTTCTGCGTGATCGGTGTCCACGTCCACGTTGCTCCATGATCAGAAGTGACTCCTTTATATATTTCATGAACGATCAGGTCAGAATCATTTCGGGGATCGTAGGGTGTTGATATGTAGATGGTATTCGGGTCATTAGGGCACAACGCTCCCAAACCTGTATAATCCTGCTCACTGGAATAAAGTTTTTTACCGGCTTTGCCGAGATATGTATAAGTCCAGCTCTGGCCATCATAGCGGCAATAAAGATAACAATGGTCCGGATCCTGCGAAGGACTACTTGGATTATCATTCACGCGTGCTTTGATGAGAGCTGTAATCGTGCTATCGGCATATCTCTGGACATCTATATTCCAGCAACGTGTCATAGTCATACCGTTGACCACGGTACCGGTAATAAAAACCGGTGTATAACTCTGAGGTGTTGTGGGAACTTTGTCAAAAATTGTACTGTCGACGAGTGTTCCATCTGATTTGAATGTCTGGCCATTTTTAACGTAGCCATGATAAATGCTTGTGTTATAGTCGCGTGGATGATATTCGGTACAAGTAAAATCAATACGATCGACGCCGTTATCGCAATATTTAAAGTATCCATTGACATATCCGATGTTCGCATTATTCGTGAGGAATCCACCATACGACCATGTATCTCCCAGATTACTTGAAATCATGAGATTCTGGCCACCATGACCGTTTCCTCTGGCATTGTTGTAAATGCGACCTTCCGCAGAAAGGTAATGGATATTCGAATATGTTGTGGCAAAATCGGTACCGCCGGGTTGAGTATTCCAATCGAATGTATGCTGCGCCCCCCAGACACCGCCATCGTATGTACGGTAGTATGTGAGGTTATTATTATTGTGCCCGGTATACATTACCAGATATTTTCCCGATCCGTCGGGATGGACTAGAAAAGCTGGTGCATTATGATCATCGCAGCCCAGTACTTTAGCCGCCATAAGAACAGACTTCTGCATCAATCCAGTCTGAAGATCGAAGATAACCGCGTCTATCTCCCCATTGCGGTCCGACCCACCTACACCAGATCCGCTTGCATCCGAACCAATAATTATCTTACCGCCCGCGATATCGACAACTGCCCGCTCATCCTGATACCAGCACCAGGCGCCGTTGTCATTGAATTGAATTAAATTGCCCTTCACCAGATCCCGCGCATTCTGGCCAAGAGCACTCATTACAAATAAAACGGCCATGATGACTATACTAGTTAATATTCTATAACGATTTATCTGCGTCACGTTAATCTCCCCTTCTCTTGTCAGGTTGTTCTCCCCCAATAGAAATTTTATTTTTCCCTGGCAGAACTTCTCTTTTATTTTTATTGTCAATCCCCAGTACTGTTCAATAATTCGTTTGCTGCATTTACCAGATAAATATAAATTGATCCCATACTGATTACATATTCATTCTCTCCCCACAGGAAGGGCCAATCTTCTTTATTTTCGGGGAAATCCGGCTTAAGAATAAGGACTCCCGGAACTATGCCGCCGGCAATGAATGAATAATCAGCACGGTTGTTCCCATAGGCGATTCTCTTCGATTGAGTTCCTATACCCGAGACGAACGAAATGTCGGAACCCGGGTGGCATCCAAAAATATAGTTCAATCCATTAAAAACATATTCCTTTCCAATAATCTGGGGAAAAGATTTATGCAAAAAATAATTCGTCAATGAAAATCCCATAACTGCTCCTACTCCTCCCCAGTTACCGGCGGTAATAGGGACACCGAAGGGATTCTGTTCGTTCAACTTATCGAGAGTATATTTGTAGTCCCTTACAAGATCTTCAATATTTTTTGAATATGCCACATCCATATAAGGTATGGCGCGAACAACCATCCCGGCAATGAAACCGAATCTATTTTCAATTTTTGGCAGCAGCTCGTTTATTCTATCTGCGTACTTGGTTTCTTTCGTGCAGAGTAAAAGTTCGACACTCGCCTGCATTTCCTCTATCTCCAACAAACCTCCGGCGGTGTTCCCGTGATAAAAAATATCCGGCTCATGGCTGTGTTCTTCGTCCCACGCTTTTCTTGCTGTTGCCAGACATTCATCAGCCAGCGTGTCATTGTATCCATGAAGGGCGCGACTCGCCGCGGCGAGTGCAGCAATTGAGCCATAATTCAACGGAGTAGATTTGCTGGTAAATGCCCATCGATCATCGAACGTACCGCTAGTGAATCCATCGGTCTCGAGCGGTTTCAGCTTGGAATTGTATACGAGATTGTCCGTAATTGATGCCGCGTCGCCCAGATGCGTATATTGTGAGAGATCGGGCACTATGATACCTGGAATTGCGTGACCGACAGCCCGATGTTGAGCTATGAGAGCAAGCGCGCCATGCTCTATCTGTTGTAGAAGGTCGGGAATTCCATCTGGATGATGTATTTCCACATAGCGTTTTTTCTGGTCTATTGTTGTTTCATCCCGCCGTAAACCGAAAGTCTCCCACACATGGACCAGATTTAATACTGTATAATATTGAGTCTGAGTCCGGATATCGTGATCGCCGGCATCATACCAGCCTCCGATATTTAAACCGGGAATATGCTCGCCCGGTTTATACGGAGAATCCGTTGTCGGACCCTGCGCATATAGATCGAAATGTTCATGATTCACCGGAGCCTGTAACGCATCGTCAAGATGAGATGCACCATGCCAAATCCGGTAAGCTTCCCTGACTCTCATATGATCCATCTGAACCGGGAAAAAAATATCGAGTGTCGGGTGCCATGCATTTTTATAAATGTCGGCTGCTATTCTGAATGGTTTTGTTCGAACTGAATTATATTCAATGACGTACAGGCCGCTCTCTTTTACGGACGAGAAATCAAAGGTAGAATAATTGTACCGGAGATACCCGCCCCAAGTTCTTAGATCGCCCTTAAATATTTCGACGAATTCTCCATCCTCACGTACCTGAAGCAAGCGCGCCGACTGGAGTGAAGTATCGTTTTTATCTAATTCAATCACCGCAATTTTTATTTGATCGGGATGATATCCGATCTGTGAATGCGCAATCACCGGCGGCCGCGTCCAGCCCGGAATTGTACCGGCTTCGAGAAACCATTCGATTACTTTACCTGATTTTCCGGAAGGAAGAAGGCTGCGAATCACAAACCAGCCGTTCTGTGCCATGTTGCGGCCATCATATAGAAGAAGTTCGCTGTCTTTGGTTTTGATGGTAATTCGTCGAGCCGGATCTTCCGGGGCAAGTACAAAAGATTTCCCTGAGGCGATCGGCAAGGGTTGAACCTTACCTGACTCCTTTGCTTCCATGGGTCCGGTAGGATATAATGGGAAAATGCCGCTTTTACCGTCCACCAGATATGTTTTTTCAAAATACGCGGAAGGAAGAAATTCGAAATTGAACCCGGCACAACCTTCAAGGTCTTTAGGTATCGGTTTTTCAAGATTGACGCTTAGAAGAATGCCTCCGTCATGTGCCTGGGCTTTGATCATGTAAGCAAAGGCATATGCAGGATATTGTAAAAAAACTTCAATACTACTATCTTTTTTATTCACTCTGCGTTCTACGAGTCGCGGAATGGAATCCCATTGTGCGGGTGTAGGGCTGAGTCTCACATCGCCGTTGGTTGCTGTACGCACCCCATGATGGATAATTTCAACTCCGCTCATTTTTGCATCGCCGAAATTGCTGTCGTACCAGTTATTGAAAACCAGTATATCGAGCCCACGTGTTTCAAAATATCCGAGATTATTTAACTTCAGATCAACTCCGGGAATTTGGGCTTGACAGAATCCAACAAAAAGAAGATTAGATATTAAAAGGAGAATCGATTTCCCTGCTTTGGAAAACAATAGATGCCTTTGAGTAAATATCATAATATCCAAAAGTGACTAATAAAGATATACATCTGTAATATCCGCTGAACGGATTACTTTTGCAGTTGCAGCACCTCTGTACCGGCCAGCAATATCGCGCCAATACCATGGACATCATTGAGCGGTGTCGGTCGTTGATAGTAGAATTGCAGATTCTCACTGACTCCGGTTCCGGTGCAAATACCTTCGATCTGTCCATCCGGATGTATCTTCGAAATCACTCCCTGCCATCCCTGCAGAGCGACCGGAATAAAACTCGCATCGATATACCCTTTATTGACGGCTCGTGCCGTCACATACGTGAACATCGCACTGCAGGATGTTTCCAGAAATGAATCTGGTTTGTCTAGCAGTTGATGCCACAGGCCTTCGCTGCTTTGATACCGTGCGATCCCTTTGATGTGTCGTTGAAGAAGGAGGAGCAATGTATCACGCTGAGGATGATTGTTCGGCAATCGATCGAGTAAATCGATTTGTGCCAACAGTGCCCACCCATTCGCACGCCCCCAGTAGGCAATACCCGGACGCTGGAGATCCGAATACCAGCAATGATGCATGAGTCCTAGCTCCCCGTCAAAAAGGTATTTATGGTAGTTGATAACCTGCCGGGCTGCATCGTCGAAATAGCGGCTTTCACCCGTCAATTCACCCATACGAGTCAGGAACGAGAGTCCCATGTACAGATCATCCGCCCAGAGTGTCCATTTTCGCGGGAACGACCGTACAAGAGTTCCATCCTCCATTCGATTTTGTATTACGGATATATGTTCGGCAGCCTGATCGATATATGCGCGATAGCGATCCTGCGGATCACGGCGGTACACTTCAATGACACTTGCACCCATAGCACCGCAGTCGTCCAATTCTTCCATGATGAACCGCTGCCCGAAAGGATAGTTCCACTTCCCTTCGCCTTTATACATCTTTTCAAAATATTGGTAGTGATCGAAGCTAAAAGCGATATTCCTGAACGAAAATTCGGCATATGCCGGCTCACGAAGTACTTCGGCCAGTCTGATCATCGCGATATTCAGAACGCCGTTCCAGTACCGCCAATCGTTATAGGGACTTTCCAGCCCTATCTGAATATCCGGCGATGCATCTTGGGGAGTGCGATATCGCTGTCCGCTCTTCTGATCTACAAACTGGAATGTCGCGTCCCTGAGTATCATCGAGGCAATGGTTCGGAGCTTTTCCTCGGTGGCTGACGAATCCTGTGTCATCACAGGCATGCCGCACGAAGAAAATACCGGAACGATGATAAGGAGAACAGAGTATAAAATTCTATCCATTATTTTCCTGAAATACGAAAGACAAAACCATCATCCGGCTTCAAAGTAATTTTTAACGGACGGGTGCCATCAAGATTCTCGTTGCGTAGTGTAAAGGAGCGGTTGTCCTTGCCGCACGTGATGAGAATATTTTTCCCGGGATTGCGGATAAAACTCACATCGAGATCGAGAGTTTTTTCAATCCGTTCACCGTTGATCCCTCCGATATACCATACATCTGCTTTCCGTCGTGCGATAACCACATGTTTCCCCGGATACCCATCGACGAATCTCGATTCATCCCATGCAGAGGGGATGTCTTTCAAGAATTGCCGAACTTCAGGCGGGACTTTAGCCATACCTTCGGGAACCTCGGCAAAATGCTGAACGCCGGAGAGAAACAGAACCGAGAGTGCCAGTTCAAAGCTGTTGGTGGTCTTTCTTTGAATGTTCGGTACCTCACTGAAACAGACCGGCGTGAAATCCATCGGATCAAAAAGATTGCGTGTAAATGGAATTACTGTGCAATGACCGGCCTCCCTGTCGGCATTAAGCTGTTCAAAGGTGATATACTCAAATCCTCTGATCGCCTCCATCGAAACAAGATTTGGATAGGTGCGCTGCCATCCTCGTGGTATGGTAGAACCATGGCAATTTATCATGAGTCCGTTCCGGGCTGCATCTTCGATAATATCCTGATAATAGACTATCATCGACTGGCCGTCGGCACCAAAAAAATCAACCTTTATTCCCTTTACTCCAAGGCCTCTTAATTTTTTAAATTCGGTATCACGAAGTACTTTCGTAAGCAATTTATCGCGCGGTGTATATGGTGTGGTGTTCCAACTGCCGGCTGAATTGTACCAGGCAGTAATACCGATGCCCTTCGATGCCGCATAATTACAGAGTTCACCGAGTTTTTCATAACCGATTTTCCGGTCCCAGTCGGCATCAACCAGACAATACTCCCAACCCATATCGGCGGCATAATCGACAAATCTTTTCTGCACATGAAAAACAGTCGAATCATCCTTAAACAATACCCAGCTCCACGATGATCTGCCGGGCTTTACAAATGAAATATCCGAGAGTACAGACGGTTTCGCTAGATCGGTGCCCAGAGTGGATTCTACCAGAGTCCTGAGATTGTCGGCGAGTGTAATAATTCGCCACGGCGTATACCAGGGTATTTTCGATTCGGGGTTAAGGGAACCTCCCGGGAAGACTTCAGCTTTTTGTGGAAATCCGATCTTAAAACCGGTGCTATCGTGGATTAGCCTGCATGCGCAATAATTGCGATCCGGAGCGGTTTCAGCCAGCACAATCCAGTAATTTCCCGATTTAAATAATGCAGGAAATACCCATCCGGGTTCGTTATCGGGTAACTTCACGATATTGATATCGTGGAAGTAATGCTCTTCGTAACAGGGATTCACTGAATTCCATCCCGACTTTGCTGCCGACATCGGTTGAATCCATGCATGTGTGTTGTCGTCAAAACTGAAGCGTGTGAGCTCGTCGCTTATCCTTTTAATTTCACCGTTTTTCCCCGGGAAATAGTACCGGAATGCAACGCCATCATTTGAAACCTGAAAAATAATATCAAATTCTTCATCTTCCCTGTTCTTAAAATGGAAGACTTTTCTGTTTCCCCGATATGTACAATTATTTTTTTTCCCCGACAGGAGAGTGTATTGATCTTCAATTTCCTCTGTCGATGAAACCGATATCATGCGGAGGTTTTTTGAAAAATCACCATCGTCCCTGATCAGACCCAGACGATTATTTTTCATAACAGGGTTTTCTGAAAACAAAACGTTGAATTCAGGTGTCCCCTGATCGTTCAAATTCAGCTCAACTCTGACAAAGCCGTTAGGACTATCAATACGGTTTTCTTTACTGTAACCACAAGCGACATTTATTAAAATCAGTAACCCGACTACCAATGATATATTCAATATTTGTGATTTCATTTGCCTGCTTATTTTCTGGTCGCATTAATGAAAGCCGTTATACTTTCAGTACTTACACCCGGCGGCATACCGCCACCACACGAAAAAATAACTTTCGATTTATCCTTCAGAGAATCAACCAGATCCATGGTCGTCTTTGTTATTTTGGTGATATCACCGCTTGCAAGAACATCTCTCGGAGGAATGTTCCCGATTAATGCTATTTTGTTCTTTGTCAATTGTTTTATTTCGTTGAGTGTGATATCAAAACCCATGTTAAACATGTTAACGCCCATCTCAGGCAGATACGGTGCAGATACTTTGCAGTGTGCGTCGTTATGTAATAATTTTAGAGAAACGTTAACATCAAATAATTCCTTAAAAAATGGCAAACCGAATGTGCAAAATTCCGTTTCACCTAAAAAACCGATGATGTCATCGAGCAAAAAAATACCATCGATAGAAGGAAATGTCTCCATTTGCAGATGCAGCCAGTCTTTAAGAAAAGCGGTAACCTTTTTCATGAGTTCTTCGGCTTTCTCCGGCTGCATCATCATGGTCGTTAGAAATTCTGTCGAACCCATCAGGAAGCTGGCGATATTCAGGGGTCCGCGGGCGACGGCAAAGCGAATCCTGTGACCCGCTCTCTCAATTTTTGATTGTGCAAGTTTCAATCGATTCAGCACAAACGGCAACAGACCGTCCGTTCTGGGATTCGGTAAAGGCAATGAATCGATCTCATCAACTGATTGGATTAATTTATGTGGATGAGGGAACTCGTTCGATGGAAACGTGCAGCGGACCCGAAAGCCGACGGTTCCGTGCACATACCAAATTCCGACCAGAATCCGGGTAAAAAAATTACATCCGGAAACTTGGTAAGCACCTTCATATTTGCATCAAACCATAATTCATCATTCGAAAAATAATCGAGTATCCTGATCCCGCACCAGTTCGGCAACCATGGAGAATCAATAATAAAGCCGACTGGAAAAGGATCTAGAATTTCACCTTTAATGACGCTCTTCAGCATTTCCCACTGTCGATCTGTCATTCTATTTGTTCTTTCCCTATAATTCGATATGAATTTATTTATGAATGATACGCTGGTTTCGCGCTAAAAGGAACGCCCGATAAGTGCAGTCTTTTATTCCACATCGATCGCATATGTAGTCTGCACGCTTGACTGTTGCACCGACTCCGATAATACCACTGATAGATTTAATCGGCACCATCAGTGCGGATTCCGTTAATTTTATGCCACAAAAATTTGCCGGGAGAAATGAAAAGAGCAAATGTTGTTCAGATACCGACCAGTCACAATAACCCGGGCTGTATCTATTGGTTACGCTCATCCCATGTACCCGCATTTGTTGCTCTATACGATCATGCAATATATCGGTCGCACTTTCTACTACCTCCGACGCGATTGTATCAACGATATGACTTGCCACAGTATCACCATTCTGCATAAGTTGTCTGGCCCATGTTTCCATTTTTGGTCCGATGGTACAGACAAATAACGCCGCCTTTTCGGCTTTCCTGAGCTGACCGGTAACGATCTTTTGCATCTTGAAAAACTTACCTCCGACATATAGACCGTCATACCGGTCAACAGGCTTTTTGACATCGACGATCCGGTATCCGGCACTTATTTCACAACGTCCCGATAACTGCGATAGAATATCATCTATCATTTCTTCAAAATGCGATGGAATTTTATCTTCGGAATATCCAAGTGAAAACTCAATCTCATTTTTGCTTACTGTAAGATCGTTGAAGTCTATTGGGACTTCAACAATCTCATCTGGTCGTTCGGCTTGAGGCATAATAATATTCATCAGTACTTTTTTATTTCGTTCGCCAGCGCCCGGATATGAGCCGGCGTTGTACCGCAACAGCCGCCGATTATATTGGCTCCGCTTTTTATCAGGTCTCGAACTTTTGCCGCCATCATTTCCGGTGTTTCCGGAAAGACTGTTTTACCATCACTAAGCGTGGGTTTTCCGGCATTGGCATGAACAAGCACCGGTGTTGACCGGTCCACTTCTCTGATTTCATTAACAATATCAATCATCTGGTCAAATCCATTACCACAGTTGGTCCCGATAATCGCAGCTCCCGCATCCTTAACCGCATGCACCATTTCAACGGGAGAAACGCCCATCATCGTGCGGTATTCACCGGCGACGGTTCTTTCGAATGTAAATGTGCAGACAACTTCAAGTCCGGTGGCTTCTCTGGCTGCGCGTATAGCCAGGCACGCTTCATCAATTGCAGACATAGTCTCAACGCATATTGCATCCACCCCGCCTTTTTTCAGCGATTCAGCCTGAATAAAAAAACCATCATATAATTCTTGTTCAGAAACCTGCCCCATCATCAACACTGCGCCGGTCGGCCCGATGGAGCCGAGCACGAGATGGCTTTCTCCTGCCGCACCTCTCGAGATTGCTGCGGCGACTTCGTTAAGCTCTGCAGCCCGATTTTTTAGGCCATAATGTTCAAGTTTCAATGGACTGCCGCCAAAACTGTTTGTCAGGATCATGTCAGCGCCCGCATCGATATAACTTTTTGCAATTGCGAAGACATCGTCACGATGCGTGATATTCCATAACTCCGGACATTCTCCAGGCGGCAACCCGCGTTGATGCAGGAAAGTACCCCATGCCCCGTCAGAGACCAGAATTTTTCTATTTTTGAGTGCTGCGAGCAGAGATCTCATTTTTACACTATAATGATTTATCCGGGAATATTAACTTTATCAAGAAATGCAACTGCACCCTGCGGATTGGGCGAATATCCATTTGCACCCATTTTCAAGGCGGCTTCCATAGTAACGGGTGCGCCCCCAACGATAACTTTTATTGCAGGAAATTGAGCCCTGATTTCTTCGACCGTTTTCGACATGTTAGCCATGGTCGTCGTCAGCAGGGCGCTCAGGCCGACTGCACAACCGGGATTTTCTTTTATGGTCTCAATGAATTTTGTCGGTTTAACATCGACGCCAAGATCTATGACTTCCCAGCCATTGCCTTCTACGACCATTGCCACAAGATTCTTACCAATGTCATGCAGGTCGCCTGCAACGGTACCGATGATAAATTTCCCTTTCGCTTTAACACTGCCCGATTGGAAAAATGGTTTAAGGTGGGCCATCACTGCCTTCATGGCTTTGGCAGCCATCAACAGTTCCGGAACAAATACTTCATTTCTACTGAATTTTGCTCCAATTCGCTTCATCCCATCGTTGCATGCCTGCAGGATTAAATCAGGGCCGACAGCTGCATCCAAAGCCTGACGCGTCAACTCATCGGCACCGTCCAGACCCTTCATGTCACTCGGATAAGGCGATGTCTTATTGATTTTTCCACGTTCAACACTTTGGCCAATTCTTTCAACCAAATCATTCATTGATAGACCCTCAAATATTTTTTTTATTTAAGAACATTTTCCCCGATTGCTATCGTTACTTACTTTTTCAAATTATTGGTCGCATTCCTATTTTATCAGAATCATCTTTTTCGTTTGAATGAAGTTTCCAGCCTTGAGCCGGTATAAATAGACTCCTGAATTCAAATCATTCGCTTCAAAATGAACCGTATGCCTTCCAGCCGGCATTTTTTCATTCACCAACATCGCTACCTCACGTCCTAATACATCATATACTTTTATCTGGACATAACTTTGCGACGTTATCAAATAATCGATATCCGTCACAGGATTAAATGGATTCGGATAGTTCTGATACAATGAGAATTCTGCAGGTTTGTACGGCGCCTCTTTCGCCTTATTTGTCGATGCACCTGCAAATGCCATTGTACTAATCGTGCGGGCGGGAAATTCTGTCGCTGCTTTACCATCATAACTACCATTTATCATTACACCCTGTTCTGTGTCGGAAGTACGTACAATTATTCCGTCGATAACGTTGAAATCCTGAATATCAACGGCCATCGTCCTGGGTGAACTAGCAATATTCAGAATCACGACAGTCAGATAATCTCCATCCGGACTGATGAAAGCGGACATTCGAAGACTATCCACATCTACCTCCGTCGTTACTCTTTTCCATCCGGCATCGATATATTTTGAATACTGTCTGAATCCCCAGTAATAGTTGGTTAAAATATACCCCCCTGTTGTGGTCCAACCTCCCGGGCTCCAAGGGTTTTCCAGACCGATCAACGCTGTCCCGGGGCCCTTATCCCAGGTCAATTCCCAATATAAATATGCTGAAACATTACCATTCACCAGACAATTGTTTATCAACCAGACAGTATTAAACCAATCGCCCCGGTCGTATTCTGTCTGAAAGATCGGTTTTCCCGGATAACTCGCTGCTATCCCCGAGAGATTCGGGATGAATAGGTCCGGATTATGATTATCATTAACATTGTCAGATTCTCCGTGATACAAATGATATGCATATGCATCCAAATGGGCATGATTGAATTGGTTGGCATAACTCTGGAAATGGTTATATCCGATTCCAAGGACTTCGGGACCCATGATTTTCGGAGGCGACGACATTTGTTGAAGAGCAAAATAGACGGAATCGAGCGCACGATTATATCCGGCATGAGTAGAATTCTCTGCACCATCAAAGAGGCATGTTGCCCACGACGAGGACCAATCGGGTTCATTTTGTATGCCGATATAATTCGGTATGACCCCCTCAGCCGCATACGCGTTCAGGGCATCGACCCAATACTGTGCAAAGGCACCATAGACATATTTGCCGTTTTCCTTAATCAAGGTTCCGCCATTTTCAGGAACCCCATTACTCTTTAAATTTCCCGGCGGCGACCAGGAAGAGAGCATGACTAGAGGAGGGACCAACGCAATTGCATTCATCTGCTCGACGATCTGTTTTGCGTCCGGATCAAAATCACCCCCTGAACCCCGATAGACATTCTGAAGCCTGATAATATCCAATCCGAGATCATTACAGACCAAATCATAAATATCTACTCTATTCGGATGATTTGTGAGCCAGTTTACATAGAATGCTACCGAAGCTCCAAAGCCTTCCATTGTCTGATGGGTCTCGCTTACCTTCACTCTTCCATCTGCTGCAAGAATATCCATTCGATTGAAGATCGGGAGACAAATCAGAAGAGCGATTATCAGTCCATTTTTCTTGATAAATTGTGCCATGTTTAATTTCCCTATCCTTTAGCTTTTATGTATTTCTCATATATTATTATTTGACGAAGCAATATCCTTAAAAGTATATTTATTTGTGTTCACAGTACACCATTTTATTCGTACTATTTGTACACTTCGTCATTCCCCTGATACTCGAACCAATCGTAATACGCCGTATTACTACATTCATTTTGTACTCCCCTTAATCGGTTTTGATCCGCTACGAATACTTTCAGGCGGTCCTAAATAACTTGACCTGACTTTGCCGGTTTCGATTACCAATTTTTGCAGCACCACACCCGGATCCACCATCCAGAATTTCAGGACATGTTCTCCAGGTTTATGGATGGAGTGAGTAGAGGTTTTAATTTTTATATTATCGCCTACTGCCTGACACCATTGCGGCGGATATATCCAATCCGGCATTGTATCGTTTTCATATATATTCACGATGTACGGCAGTTCGTCATCGAAAGAAACGGCATAGTGGAGACCCTGCCCATCGAGAAGGTTCATAGTCGGAGAAAGATATGCCTTCACCCTGACTTCTCCTGTATCGAATAAAACCATTTGATATTCCATATGAGAACTGTTACCGCCGGGAGATTGAGTTGACGCCGTGACAGGAACAGGGGTCATCGCCGATAGCGTACGTCCTAAATTTGCAATTCGCAACCACGATATATTAGGAGTTTCAACGACCTTGCTATAATGTTCAGCCTCGATCGAAACATATCCGTTACTCTCAATAAAACCTTTTACATGCGGTAATTGAGGAAGATTAATCACTGCTTGAATAACAACGGGGCTTTTATTTGGTCCTGTAATGGTGATTGGAATCCTTTCATTCCCCTTACTTTGCTTCGGTACGTTCTTCCAATCGACACTTACCCACAACCGTTTCTCTTCCTCAATTATTCCCGACTTTCCAGGTTTGATTTGAATCCACGGTTTTCCGGTTTGAATCGAATACTTAAACGGAGCTTTCCCGCGATTGAATATTTCGAAATAATACGATTGCCGGTTATACGAATCGAATTCCGGGAGCACGGCTTCGGTCTTTTCCATCGGCCACCATGCAGTTGAGCCTTCTATGGCAACACCCATTTCCGATGCAGCGCTGATAGAGTCAGTATTAATCTTTTTCACCTCGGGCATTGAATTCTCATCAGGTTGCTGCCAGGAGGTGTACCCGATATGAGTCTGATCCATCATATGGTTCCACTTACCATTTGCCATTACTCTATTATAATAGTATGTAATTGCACTATCGTTATCGAAGAGTTTTTTTGCTTTTGCAGCGAGAGCGTTTATCGCTGTCCGACCCTGCTTTGCATAAAGAAGATTTTTCCCGACAGTGACATAGAGATCGTTCAAGTTTGAGCAAGCGAGCACGGGATGCAGAACAAGCTGGTAATATGCGTCTCTGTATTCATGAGGAATTAATTCATAGATACGTTGAGCTTTTTTCGCCAGTGTGTTATAATCGGAAACGATTATTTCGGCTTCCCGGTAATTGACCAGACTGTAGGTGTCGGGGGCCAGCATTTCGGGTTTTCGGCGTGAATTATATTTTGTGTATTTCGTCAAGATGTCTGCGATATCCTTTGCATGCTTTGCTCCAAATTGCCGTTCTGCCCACAGTCGGGTATATTCGGGCAAACGTTCTACAGGCCATTGTCCGGGATCCCATGCATACTCTAAGAAGAATGATATCGGAAACTCCATTGGTTTAAGATCACCGACATTGACGATCCAGATCTGTCTGGCCCCGTACTCATAGGCAAGATGCATCTGCTCCCATACTCGTTCGATCTGGGTCGTGTTCAGCCATTTATAGTTTCTCGGTCCGCCCACAAAATCGAAATGATAGTAAATACCATATCCGCCGGAGCGGGGTTTCTCGTTCAACTTCGGGAGTCTCCGGATATTTCCCCAGTTATCATCGCACAATATTAACGTAACATCATCCGGGACCCGCATTCCTTTATCGTAATAATCCTGTACCTCTTTGTAGAGCGCCCATACCTGCGGTATTGAAGTAACATCTTTTCCGGTCACCTCGCCGAGAATCTTACGCTGATCTGAAACAATGCTTTGGAGCAAGGATATATTGGCACCTTCGGCCATCGGTTCGTCGCCATCACCGCGCATCGCGAGTGTGACGATCTTTTCATAATCTTTCGTTCGCTGGATGCCTGTTTTCCAGAATCTACGTAATGAATCGGCATTTTTTGAATAATCCCAGCTCCCTTTACGATTCCCTGCCCACTCCCACTCTTTCCACGCCCTCATCATAGGTTCGTGATGTGAAGTACCCATCACAACTCCGTATGCATCCGCGAGTTTGGGATTCAATGTGTCGTCGGTGCTGAATGAATTATTCCACATAGCCGGCCAGAGATAATTCCCTTTTAATCGTAAGATAAGTTCGAATACATGCTCATAGAATTTACTGTTGAAACCACCGAACTTTTCATAGACCATGCCTGATAATGCCGGCGCCTCATCGTTAAGGAATATGCCTCTGTATTTTACTTTAGGCTCCCCCTGTGTGTAACGTCCCGGCAATACATAGAGACTCGATTTTTTCTTTGCCGGTACATCCGCCCACCAGTACCAGGGCGACACACCAATCTTTTCCGAGAGGTCGTACATACCATAAATGGTACCCCGCTTATCGCTTCCCGTAATTATCAGAGCGCGGTCCACATCGGGGAACGGCTTTTCAACGATCTGAATGAGAAATGTCTCCCATCGACCTGTAATACCCTCAACGTCGAGTTTCTTTTGCTGTACCAATTTATCTATTAAAGAATTCTTACCCAGTGTTCCGACAATGACAATCTCTTTTGATGCAGGGATGGTATCGATCGAAATTCGGGGCAGGACATTTGTTACACGGCCGATATCGGACTGAAGGTGCTTCAGAACACGAATCACGCCGGGAAAATCCCGGGAACTGATATATAAGGGAGCGGCTTTGCCAGCTACGGAAAGTGAAAAACTCCCTTTCACTTTTTGTTTAGATATATACAATGCATTTTCATTTGCATATCCACTCCGTGGCGAGGCAAACAAGAAAACCGCAAAAAATACCATGAGAATGGCAGACATAATCCGAGGGCATGATTTGTGCACATACAGATTTTGTTTCTGTTTTTTATTCCTGATAAAAAGCATATGCGATCTCCATTTCATTTCAATTTTAATGTAGTCCGTCCGAACAGGCCGGAACCGGCCCACCTGTCGGATCATAAATTCTAAAATTGCCGCTGACATGCAGCAGACCCAGCATGTACAGCATACCGTTATAATATCGATATATCCCACTTGGAACGGGAGTATTCCAAAACTCCTTAAGAAATTCTTTCCTATTTTCATTCGTAGAGACAAGACAGGCCACACCATTCATGGCTATCAAACCGCTGCTGTGATTGTCCGTTAACCTTTTCCCGTCTAACGTATACAGCTCACCGTATTTGTACATTCCTTCGGAATAAAAGAAATTCAGAAGGCGATTACTTTGAGTTACCGACCAATCATCTCTAGCAAACCATGCATAATCGACGGCAACATTCATAGCTACACGCCAGGCATCGAAACGGAAATCGTTATTCCCCCCACCCCAGGGATTTATAGGCGATCCGTCAAAATGAGCATAATCCGGCATTAATCCCGTGGAAGGATTGGCGGCTTTTTTTAGAAATTGACGACTTGTAAATGCGGCATCGCACCAAAACCGGTTATCTTTATCTGCCCATCGCGCCCAGAGTTCATAAAAATGAGGTAGATGATACGAGGGGTCCGTAAAACCTGCAACTCCAACCATCGGAACAAAAACAACCTGCTTCTCCTTTTTATTAAACATATTTGTTATTCTTCCATTGTTATCCGGCTCTTCTTCTTTATGAAGCATTGCATCTAAAATTGCCTGAGCTTCTGCTCTATAATTGTATATTCCTGTCCCGTTTCCCCACCGCGCAGACGCGAAAAAGAGAGCCATAACAAACCATTCCTCACCATCGGAGGCAGCATTAGAGTCGATAACCGATCCGTTTGTCTTACAATGCCATGCAAAAAAACCTCTATGTGGTCCGTTCTGTTGTTGCATGTATGTTTTTGACCACTTCCACAATCGGTCGAATTCTTTTTTCTTATTTAGCTGGACAGAGATCATCATCCCGTACGACATACCCTCGGTACGTACATCATTATTGAGAATGTTGTAAATATATGCCATGTCAGGCTCAACAGGGCAATATATACGTTGTGTACTACTGTCCCCATAAAATAATTGGTCAAACGCACTATCGACTTTGGCTTTTACTGCCGATTCTTCTTCACTCAATACCTCAGTAAAGAGATTACTGTATTTTCCTGAAAAATAAGAGCCGGACAGCTTTGACTGTGCAGAATCTATAAAGCCTGATGAAGATACTTCAGAGACCTGCCTTGCCGGCTCGCTTCGCTGAAGCGGAAGCAAGGCAAGCAGGAAAATAGACAGGAATATACTCATAAGGATAATTGGAATAATGATATTTCCATGTCTCATAATTGTAATCTCTGTACTGCAAAAAAACCGGTGGGGATTCACTCGGTCGGATTATTCAACCATTACTCTATATATATAGAGAGAGAAACCCCCTGATGATATAACGCCACGGGCATAATGCTTGATATTACTCAATATTTAGCGATTTTAGGAATTATTGAACCGTTTCAATAATAAAAAGGTAATTTCAAAAAGGCAAGGGAAAAAATTACAGGCAGAAGATTAATAACTCATTCGGCAATACCTGCGGTCATGTAATTTCTGAAAAATGACTGACCAGCCTGTATATATTGCCTTATTTCAGTGTATTATAAATCTCCTATCGAACGATAATAACCATAAAAAAGCCGGAATCATTTCTGACTCCGGCATAATCTTCAATAGGCAATTATTTTTAACACTATTTCATAAAAATCAACTTCCTTACATCACAGAAATTCCCGACCTGAAGCTTATACAAATAAACTCCACTCGAGAAATTCGTCGCATCCCATATTACGGTATGAAAACCGGCAGATTTTTCTTCGTCTACTAAAGTCGCCACCTCTCTTCCAAGTACATCATACACTTTGAGGGTCACATGGTCGCGAGCCGCTAATTCATAACTGATCCGTGTTGTCGGATTGAAAGGATTAGGATAGTTTTGGTCCAGCTTGTTGACGAGAGGAACCAGACTTTCTTCTTCGACAGCTGTTGGACTGCTACCAATATATATCCAATTGAGATGGAAACCACCTGTTATAGCTTTTATTCTAAGCGTCTGTTCTCCTGCAGTAAGTGTAATCTTTGTGCTCGTCGTTGTTTTCAATGTTTGCCAGCTGCCTGTTCCTGACAATGCTTTTGTTGTGTTTTTACCTCCGCAAGAGATCAATACTGAACCGCCTGCAGATGCGCTTGCATATCTTAACGATAAATAGTAATTACCAGCAGTCGGCGCGTTTATTGTATACTCCAGCCAATCCCCAGTATCAAAACTTGTGATATCAAATTCGCCGTTAACATCATTTGTCGGCTCTCGTTGTACACCGAACATATCGCTGCAATGTTCAGCTTCAATTCTCGCCGGGATGGTTACAGCGGCAGGTTTTATCCAGTTATACGCATCAATAGGATTAAAAGGCTGAAGCCTTCCCCCATCCGCAGATTCAATATTGCCTGCATCATATGATACTGCACCAACATCAACCTTGGTAAAATAGGTGGAATCTAATTCTATAATGAGTGTTGTGCTGTCGCGCGATTTTAAGGAGGTTGTGATCGCTGCCATAAGCGGAAGTTGATTCTGGGTGATAGCAAATGTCGCACTTGAAAGAGACGGATCCTTCATCTGCTTATTAAATGTCAGTTCGAAATGTTTTGCATCCGGGGTTATGATAGCTGACAAGCACACTGGCGGTGATCCTGGCGGAGAGTCCGCTAAAGTATCAATTCCAAATCCATATTCATATAAGGGAGAATAAATATTATCACCGAAATTGATTGGGATTTGTGACATACTCTTAGGCCACGTATGTGACAATCGCCCCTTCGGCTGATAATCGCCAAATAAAACTTCGGCTAAACCATCACCCTCCGTTCCGGGCAGCCAAGCAGCAATGATGACATCGGAAAAGTGTAATATTTTTTCGAGAATAAGAGGTCTGCCTGAAACAAGGATAACGACAACAGGCGCACCATAGCCTTTCATTTTTTTCACTAAATTCACATCGGTTGGGGAGATACTCAGGTCTGTTCTGTCTCCAAAATATTCTGCATACGGTGTTTCACCAATCACAACAACAGAATAATCGGCTGAAGTATCTGTGAAAGTACCAGTTTCAGAATATTCTATCGTTACACTCGGGGCTGTGTTTTTCATCCCTTGCAAGATTGTTGTACCGGTAGTAAGAGTATTGCCGCTGAATCCTAGCCCAAAAATAGTCCAGCCACCGCATTGATTTCCGAGATTATCTGCATTGGAACCAGCGACCAAGATTCTTGCATTTGTTTTTCGCAGCGGGAGGATACCGTCTTTCTTCTTCAGCAGCACCAACGACTCTCGTACACATTGCCGGGCAACTGCACGATGTCCAGCGCTGCCAACAGAGTCAATGAATGTTCTGTCAGTAAACGGCCTCTCAAATAATCCAAGTTTAAATTTGATAGTAAGAATCCTTCTCACAGCGTCATCAACACGGGCGGTATCGATTTTGCGTTCGCTGATAAGACTGTCCATGTCATTCTTAAATTCAATATATCGACTGGGCAACATTACCATATCAATTCCTGCATTGATCGATTGTTCAACGCAATCAGTATAATTGTTTGTTAATTGATCGATAGCACCCCAATCTGAAACGACAAATCCCTTAAATCCCAATTCATTTTTTAAAACATCGGTAATCCAATGCTTGTTACTACTCATTTTTTGTCCGTTGATACTACTATAAGATACCATGATACTCCCTACACCTGAATCAACGGCTGAAATATATCCCGGCAAAAAAAGTTTTCTTATGGTTGCACTATCTCCTTGAGTATCTCCTTGATCTAGTCCACCAGTAGTTCCCCCATCTCCGAGATAATGTTTTGCGCACGCCAGGATACTTGTTGGATCCGATAATGAATCTCCTTGAAATCCTCGTATTTCAGACGAGCCAAAAAGTTGAGCTAATTCTGGAGTTTCTCCAAATCCCTCGTACGTCCTGCCCCATCGTTCATCTCGTGGAACAGCAATGCACGGACCGAATGTCCAATCTATACCTGTTGCTGCAACTTCCATTGCAGTTATTCTTGCGGCTTTTCTTGCTAACTCAGGGTTCCTTGTGCATCCCATTCCAATGTTGTGCGGAAAGATCGTAGCACCATACACATTGTTAGCTCCATGGACAGCATCAAATCCGTAGATTATCGGAATTTTTAGCCGAGTCTTCAAAGCATAGGTCTGCAACGTGTCATACATATTTGCCCAATTTAATGGCCTGTTACCCGCGGCCGGACTTTCGAATCCTGCACTGAGCACTGAGCCGAAATTATACGTCGTGAGAAGGGAAGGAACATATTGGACATCAGTCAATCCAACTTGCATCATTTGCCCGATCTTTTCATCGATCGTCATTCTGCTTATTAAATCGCTCACACGTTGATCGACTGACAAGGTGGAGTCTTGATAAGGGAATGTTTGAGCCGATAGATATGGGACTACACAGAATATCAGAAACGCTACCATAATGCAGCTTGCTATTTTCATATATAACTACTTTCCTTAGAATACCTATGAGAATGATTGAATCGCTGATTGTGATACACGTACGATGTGATATTTATAAACTGTAGCAAGTTCGCAACGATCCAATCTAGCCAGACATTAGAAGAAGTAAAGAATGACCTGCCCCCTTTAAAGCGATCCAGTGTTATATTAGGGAAAAATATAATAAAGATCAAAGGAGGCAGCAATGGGCAAGAAACGACACACAAAAGACCACGTCTGGAGTTATGATTTTGTTGCAGAACGCACCAGTGATGGCCGAGCCATACGTATGTTGAAACATCATCGATGAATACACCAGAGAGTGCTTAGCCATTCGCGTGGATCGAAGGATCACAACCAATGATGTTATTGACACACTGGCCGACATATTCATCAGACGTGGAACGCCTCAGTTCATTCGATCGGATAATGGACCGGAGTTTGTTGGACAGCTTGTACGCGAATGGCTGCAGCGCTTGGGAGTCCGGACAGCCTTTATCGAACCTGGCAGTCCTTGGGAGAACGGATATATTGAATCGTTTAACGGAAAGTTCAAAGATGAATTACTTAATGGAGAGATCTTTGATACAATAATAGAAGCAAGAATAATTACAGAACAATGGAGAAAGCATTATAACACGATCCGGCCACATAGTGCTTTGGACTATCGTCCTCCGGCACCAGAATCTTTTTACCCTCTTCAGCTTGCCAATGCCTGATGAGATCACTAACTTTGCATTGGTACATAATTCAGGGGCAGGTCACTTTGATAAGGGTATGGTTGAGCTGAGAGATTCGGGACCAGACTGAATATCAGAAACGCCGTTATTGAATAGCATGCTATTTTTATATACAACCATATAGTATAATCATCCCCGCTGATAATATAAGAAGGAATACGACAGAAAACATGGAACCATCATTTGGTTTCGGCAGGACAACAATTAGTGGCACCCCGGCTTCAACGTGCTGCTATTTTAGTGGGACTGGGGATTTACCGTACTGCCTTTTGATTGAATCGCAGCACGCAATCGTGTCAGAGAGGCAAAGTAGTTGGATTGTGGAGCTAAATTCTGCAATCGCAAATAGCATTGCTCTCCATTCACCCATTGATCTGCCAGATAATATGCACGACCCAAATTAAATATGACTTGAATATCTTTTTGGTCGGCTTTCACCAGGCATGAAATAGCTTCTCTATAATTTTCTTTCATCAATGCAATGAGTCCCAGCCATTTGTTAGCAAAATTGTTTTCTTTATAGACTAAAGATTTATGTAACAACTGCGAAGCTTTCTCATTCTCTTTTTGCGAAAGTAAAACTGTGACAGCTTTCCGATAAAAATCCATCTCAGTCGGGATCGAGGTGATAAGTGCATTATATTCGGCAAATGCTTTATCAAAATTACCCTGTTTTTCATAATACTCACCTAATGCTAGATGACCCGATTCCAAGCTAAAATTACGGCCCTGGAGAACACGAAAGGCAATTTCTTCAACATTATTAGCCGGTCGAAAATTTTGTATAAAACGATTGGGCAGAGATTTAGGTTGAAAAGGCCAGCCACCTTTTAATTGCCGTATAACCAGGGTGCCATAGACACTATCCAGCTCGGTTATTCCCTGATTTCGTTCTTGCTCAATGCAGGGCGGCGGCCAGACATTATCAATCATACGTGCATCTTGCATTGTCTCATAAAAAGCTTTGGCCAATAGAAAATAACCTTTTATATTGGGATGCAGATGTTCCATCATGAGGGTACTTCCAATAATTCCGTTTGGGGATTCATTTTCGAAATATGATAACGTTGGTACAAGGGTAACAGAGTATTTCCCGGCCAATTCCTTTAAGATGACATTGAATTCCTCCGGTGCCCGGAAACGTAAGGCGTCCAGATCCTTCGCCTTAACATAGTATTGTTTTGCTTTTTCAAATTCATCGTTTGCTTCCAACCGTCGAGCAAAACTATACAATGACTTTGCCGAATGCCCCTCATTATCTCCTACTGAAATAAAAGGTTCTTGATCCCGGACGTTGCTGACCAATTCACTTAAAACCACAGGCACACCGTTCTCAGCAGCTTTATGAAGAATGGCATCCATATTTTTCTCAAATTGTTTTTTCCCGGCTTCATAGAGCGGACTGCCATATGGAATAGTCTGTTCAGCCACAATTCCTTCCATAAGAGTAGCCGACGGATCAAGCTCGCTTCCTTTATAAAATATTGTGGTGAATTGAATTTTCAGCCATCCTATAAAATCACGCAGCAGGATAAAAATTTTTATTGATCGAAGTTTAATATATGTGGTGATCAACCATCGCGAATTACCTAATGATTGAACAGACCCTACTCCCAACGCACCGTAATACTCATTGTGACCGGTATAAATAAGTAAAGCGTCGGGTGATTGTTTGAAAATTTCATCAACCAGATCCAACAGAGCGTAACTGTTGATTGCAGACATAGCCACATTAATAACTTCGATCCTCCTATCAGGAAAAGCCCTGGAAAGGCTCCGCTCCAAAATATTGGGGAAGGAGGCATTATTCTCGAAAGGAAATCCCGCCGTAGAGGATTCACCCAATACAAATATTCGGTACCCGTTGGGGGGCTTTTGTTTCAAAAATAATTTTTTCGGAGGGGTCGGGATAATCGATTGTACAGAAAAATAGCGCCGGGCAACGTTAGGATTGCATCGAAGATATTCTTCATATCCTTCCGGCCCGCCGATGAATAAATCTAAATTCCCACCATAATTGAAAATACGAAGACCAATTTCTAGAAGGAGTAATAGGAACAGCGGCAGTGAAAGCGTTATTCCCCAAAAAACACGCTTCTTTGCCGGTGAAAATTCTGTTATCGCAATCTGTTTAACTGTCTTCTTTTTCTTCCTTCTATCCTTCATCTAACCGAGTTCAACTCCAATAATATGATTCTTTCCGTCATGAAGATCCGGGATTCTATTGCCGCTTATTAATTTACCATCCAGCAAGAGATTCTTTACACCTTTGCTGACGCCCTTCGGATTATTGACGGTAATCGTATACACACTGTTTCTAAATTTTCGTACAACGGTAAATTTTTTCCAGGAACCCGGAATACATGGATCTACGATTAATCCGTCGAAATCGGGACGGATGCCCAGTATAAATTGAGAAAGAGTGACAAAAGACCAGGCTACAGTACCCGTCAACCAGGAATTTTTCCCTTCGCCGGGTGTCGGGGCGTCTCTGCCGGCTGTCATTTGACTGTATACATAAGGCTCGGAACGATAAATATCGATTTGATCTTCTTTGGTCGGAGGGCATATACTCTTGTAATATTCCATTGCCTGATCTCCCCGGCCAATGATGGTCTCGGCAATTTGTATCCATGTATTATTGTGTGTAAAAATGCCGGCATTTTCCTTATATCCGGGTGGATAGGAACTCACCTCGCCCAGATGTACATAGTATGTATGAAAAGCCGGTTGCTGCAAAATAATGCCGTTCGGGGTAAATAAATGTTTCCGCACACTGTCCAGAGCCTTCAACGCATAACCATTTTCTAATCCAACGCTGCCCAGAACTCCCCACCCCTGGCTCTCAATGAAGATTTTACCCTCTTCATTTTCGGCAGAACCTAATTTTCTGCCATATGAATCATAAGCCCTGAGGAACCATTCGCCATCCCATCCATGTTCAAGAATCGTTTTCCTCATATTTTCGGCCTGGTTGAGGTAATCGTTCACGTGCTCGGGTTTTCCGATATTCTTAAGAATGTCCGCCATCTCATCACAGGCTTTACAGAACAAACCGGCAATCATGACTGATTCAGCAACTTTATCATTTTCGATATGTCCTGCTAACTGAAAACTTTCACCCGGCGTTGTCGAGAAACAATTCAGATTGAGGCAATCATTCCAGTCGGCATGACCGATTAACGGCAAACCATGCGGTCCACGGTGATTCAGCGTGTATTGAAGAGAGATATACAGGTGATCGAGCAAGGTTGCCTCTGAATTTTGAATATCGGCAAAACCGGCTTTATCGCTCAAGATAGTGTAATCGCCTGTTTCTTTTATATATGCCGCGACGGATAGAATCAGCCACAGCGGGTCATCGTTGAACCCGCCGCCTATATCGGCGTTTCCTTTTTTCGTTAGCGGCTGATATTGATGAAAACACATACCGTTCGAGAGCTGAGTCGCAGCCAGATCCAAAATCCTCTGACGCGCGCGTGCCGGTATAATATGCACAAAACCCAGGATGTCCTGGTTGCTGTCGCGATATCCAAATCCCCTGCCGATACCTGACTCATACAGAGATGCTGAGCGCGACATATTGAAGGTAACCATGCACTGATACTGATTCCATATATTCGCCATTCGGTTCACGATCGTATCCGGCGTGTCAACCTGATATGATGAAAGCAAATTATCCCAGTATTTTTTGTGAGCTTCAAATGCACTCAGCACACCTGCGGTTTGTATATATTTTGACCTAACAGCTTCGAATTCATCCTTCCGGATTTTTCCATTATCGAGATATTTCTTTTCAGGTGGATTTTCTCCGTATCCCAATAAAAAATTTATAATCTTTGTTTCACCGGCTTTCAGCTCAATATCAAATTGATGGACGGCGATCGGTAGCCAGCCGTACGCGGTACTATTCCTGCAGCTCCCCTGCATGACGGCCTGGGGTGCATCGAGTCCCTGATGAACGCCGACGAACGCATCACGGCTGCTGTCGTAACCGGAGACGGGTTCGCTCGAGGTAAAATATGCATAATGATTTCTGCGTTCCCTGTATTCTGTGATATGGAAAATAGTGCCGTTCTCAATTTCGACCTGTCCTGTAGAATAATTTCTCTGGAAATTGGTCATGTCATCATTAGCTTCCCAGAGGCACCATTCGACGAAACTCCACAATCTGATTTTCTTCGGAGATTTTGAACGATTTGTTATCTGCACATGCCAGATTTCATTCCTGGACTCCAACGGAATAAAAAACAATGAAGAAACCTCAAGCTCATTCTTCATCCCGGTTATCTTCGTGTATCCTAAACCATGACGGCATTCGTATCGATCAAGAGCCGTTCGCATAGGCTTCCACATCGGATTCCAGATCGAATCACCGTCTTTAACATACAGATAACGACCGTTGCTATCCATGGGAATATTGTTGTAACGGTAACGCGTCAATCGACGCATCCTCGCATCCTGGTAGAAGCAATATCCCCCGGCGGTATTGGAAATTATCCCATAAAAATTTTCCGTACCTAGGTAATTTATCCAGGGCAGAGGCGTATCGGGGCGTGTTATCACATATTCTTTCTGTTTGTCGTCAAAATATCCGTAGCCCATGACTTTTCCTTTTTTGTATATAATATTGATGAATTCTATTTCTCTTCCTTCTGATTGCCAAGCGATGTAAAAAGCGAGTTATTATAAGATAGACCAATTGCAGCAGCTTTTCGGGCTATTAAATCCTTAATTCGGTATTTCTTTCACCATACGCGGTTTCAAGTTTATCCCACCAGGTGAATTTAAGTATTACTGATGTCGCAACCATCAACACAACACAAATTATTAAAGAACTATATTCTCGGATCACTAGAAATACAGGCGAAGCGACCAATGTTATCTGCCATACAATTCCGACGAGGATATTGAACATATCTCGCTTAAAATCTTTGTTCGCTACAAATTGCCGGTTCACTTCGACGACTTTTTCATGAATTGGCTTCCAGAAACCCCAGGGACGAACATTATGGTAAAATTTCATAAGTACTTCATCGCTCTCGGGTTCAGTCATTAACGTAGCAATGATACATCCAAAAATTGAGATAATCAGGATTACAGGAAAAGAATTCATGCTGGGATTACTGGTCAGGGGCCAATTTTGTAGGAAAGGTATTAAGCCAAATTTATCCAGGAAAAGCAAGATCAGCGATGCGGCAATACCGCAAACCATTCCCCAGAAGTATCCATATCCATTGAATCTCCACCAGTACCATTTTAGCACGTTTGCCGCCGTATAACCGCCCCATAACGAGGCAACAATCCAGAGGACGATCTGGTTGATCGATTCTACGAAGAATCCCGTCGCTATACCGACAGCGACAACGGCAATTGAAGCAATATAACTCATGGTAACATATTTTTTGGGTTCCGCATTGGGATTGATATATTTCTTATAAATATCATTGACGATATAGGCAGGCGCCGCATTGACCGTTGCAGCAAAATTACTCATAAAAGCAGCGAGCAGACCGGCCAACAAAAAGCCTAAAAGGCCGACCGGCATATAATTAGCCAGAACTTCAGGTAAAATCGTTTCGAAATCAGGACTGGCAATCGAGCTTTTATATAGTACATCAAAATTTGTCAACGCAAGAACCGCTAAACCGGCAACCAAGAAATACCGGCTGGGATTAAGTACCAAACTTACCAATGAGCTCATTTTTGCCGCTTCTTTCGGATTGCGCGTTGAGAGAATTCGCTGCATATCATAGTTCGGTGCAGGACCGGCAGCGGAAACGAATATTCCTTTAAAAAGCATCATCACGAAAAATAATCCGAAGAGAGAATACCCATCTGTCTTTATCCATTGGTTAAATGCGACCACTTTTGTTGCGACAGCAGAATGTACGGTCGACCAATCCAGGTTCATACTCGATCCGAAGAACATATTCGTCCAGCCATCGGGGATGACGCTTCGGATCATTTCAGGAGAAACATGATACATGGCGATAATACCTACCGCAATCGAAGAAATTGTAAGAATACCGTATTGTACAACTTCTGTTAATACAACGCTGAACATACCACCCTTAACGACATAGATCGTTGTCAGACCCATCAATATCAGAGCATAAAGGTTAGCATTAATCTGAGGGTATTGAGTAAGAGTCACCGGATCGGTTATCAGCGGTGGAAGAAAAGCCACCGCAAATTTTCCGATTCCTTTAAAGCCATAGGAAAGAAATCCAATGACACTGATGAGAGCAAATATGACGACTATAATATGCGAAAGAGCGGCGCCTTTTCCTGATCCGAACCGTGTTTTAATCCACTCGGCGCCGGTCATGACATTCGACCTGCGGAGCCATGATGATAAATAGACCATGAGGAATATTTGATTGAACACCGGCCATACCCAGGGCAGCCATATACTTTTTAAACCGTAGACCGAAAGCCAGTAGACCAGGAGCATTGTTCCTGCTATATCAAACATCCCTGAAGCATTCGATATCCCAAGAAGATACCATGGGAGTGTGTTTCCTCCAAGAAAATAGTTTCTAATATCTTTTGAAGCTCTTTTCGATATGTAGAACCCGATGAAAATTGTCGTAGCCAGATACAAAAAAATAATTCCGATATCAATGATGTGAAGATTCATTCTGAAATGCTCCTATGGGCCGCATGTCTGTTAAATTAGTAAAAAAAAGCGTCTGCAGCATTGCTGCCACAGACGCTGTACGTGAACATGAATTGGGACTATTTGATCAACACCATCTTCTTCGCCAGCATCTTACTCCCGGCCTCTAATTTGTAGAAATAGATGCCGCTTGCAAGATTCTGACCGTTGAAGTTAACCAGGTAAGTCCCGGCACTCTTTGTTTCATTAACTAATGTTGCAATTTGATTTCCCAGCACATTATACACTGTGAGTTTTACTCTCTCACTCTTTGGAATGGAGTAGGAAATCTGTGTTGACGGATTGAATGGATTCGGGTAGTTTTGTTCAAGTCTGTAATTGGTAACTACGCCGTTATCCTGTGTGTTAATTGCATTTGCACCCGTCCGTGCCATAACTAGTACTGCTGTTCCAAATGTATTCGGCTGCTGCCATGTAAGGTTATTTTGTGTCCACCAGTGAAGATTTTTCTGCCGTGAAGGAGCAGCGTTATCCTCATCACCTACTGAAATTTCGTACCCGATTTCTTTGTCAGCTGCATAGGTGAATATAGGCGCGCCCCCCACTGTTTTCACAAGTTGACTATTAGGTATCGCAATCTCCCAATTGTAGCCACTGGATTGGGTAGCAGCGTCCGTCCATGGCTTATAAACCCAGGTACCTAATGAACCGGCCGTTATTGGATGACTTTCCGGAGTCTCACCATAGTTCCAGTGAACCTGGAGATCATTATCATCATAGGTTGTGGCTTTATCGTTACCGCCATCGAAGAATAATTCAATGTTATCGTTCATCCACGGTGAACTCACATTTGCCGCGTATAATGAGTCGTCGGTGGCTTTAATGAACACATAGAAATTATCTGCATCCCACAATGTCCAACTGGAAATCATAAAGTCATTCCACAATTTTGAATTCGTCCCATCAGTATTGAAACCCTTTTGAGCATAAATATCGGTTGTGGCCATAGGGCCTTCACATTTGTTATTGGTGATTTCAGGAGCCAATTCCCAACCTTCGCCTTCAGTCATGTCTCCATCAATGATAGGTGCATTGTCGACGTGTGGAATCTCCAATGTCGGGCTAACTTCTATAGGAGATAAAACCGCTGTTCCAAACGTATTCGGCTGCTGCCATGTGAGGTTATTGTTTGTCCACCAGTGAAGATTATACTGCGGACTACTAGCGCTATTCTCATCACCAACCGAAATTTCGTACCCGATTTCTTTGTCAGCTACAAAATCGAATAGAGGTGCGCCCCCCACTGTTTTCACAAGTTGACTATTAGGTATCGCAATCTCCCAATTGTAACCAGCCTGAGTTGTCTTCCATACCCAGGTACCTATTGAACCGGCCGTTATTGGATGACTTTCCGGAGTCTCACCATAGTTCCAGTGAACCTGGAGATCATTATCATCATAGGTGGTGGCTTTATCGTTACCGCCGTCGAAGAATATTTCAATGTTATCGTTCATCCATGGTGAACTCACATTTGCCGCGTATAATGAGTCGTCGACTACATTAATAAATATATAGAAATTATCTGCATCCCACATGGTGCGGGCAGTTACAGCAAAATCGTCATAAGCACGCACACACATTGAATCCGTCGTCCGATCCGTTAATGAGCATTCAACTTTCAGGCACGGAACTGCTGTAACGTTAAACCATATATCATCCATCTCACCATCAATGATAGGAGCTGCTGAAGCTTTCGGTATTTGCAGGGTACTACCGACCATTGTCCGGATTCTTTTACCCTTCGCAAACGACACCGAAGAGAGACAGATGACAACTATCAACAATAATACAAGAATTGTAACGAGCTTTTTCATTACATCCTCCTTTTTAAAAATAAAAAATTGTTTGGTAAAAAAGATAGCTGTTTTTCTTTACATAGAATCCCTCCTTTTTTGAATAATAAATTTTGAATTACTTACTACGAGCAATTAGTTAGTATAAGTACATCTTGCTTTATATTTTAATACCAAAAAAATTCTATTAAAGAGTTCTTCCAAGATATGGCGCACCATTCTTATCTAATCCCATTTTATACACGCCGCGGAGTAAATCATTCGCCTGACCCATACCTTTATTGAGGAATAAATATCTTCCATTCCCCCAGAACATCTGGTCGACTCTCTGAGGTAATATGTCTTCAACATAGAATGGAGTTACTGAACCGTCGTTCTCAAGAACAAAAATTGAATATTGCGGATGGTTTTTCAGACATAAATAAACCGTACAAACCGTACCATCTACAGCAATACTAAACGAGCTTATTGTACACTGACTAACAGCGGGATTACTAAGAATATCAACAACAAGTTCATCGGTACTTCCCAACGAACCATCGGTATTAATAATCGTTTTCGAAATGCGTGAACCACTTGCCACGTAAACATAATGATTAAATATATGAATGTCAACTATTGTAAAATTATTTATGTAATGACCCGTGGCGGTAACAGCCTTCGTCACGTGATCCACCCTATAGAGTCCGTTGGCTTTCCCTGCAAATAGGTTCCCATTTTCGTCAAAATCCATCTTTTCCGCATTATTTGGAAACGTCGCATAGGCGACAGGTGCCTGTGTAGAGTCTTCCGGGTTAATAGAATAGATAATTTTTTGATTTTTCAAAGCAATATATAGTAATCCCGAGGGGCCGAACCGTAAGTCTGTTGGTTCGTTAAAGGCAGATTTGTCGTTTTTCATAAATGTGGTTGTGTAGAGCCCATCCGGTGTTACTTTATAGAGATATCTAGCGCTTCCTATCCATAGGTATTCGTTTTTATCTATTTCCATGGCATAAAAAGCACGTGCAAAGAGTTTGAAGTCGCCAAATTTCACAATCGGAACTTCGACTTTGTAAGGTACCTTCGGTATTCCGAGGGCCGCGGGGATTTCGACCTTGACCACAAGATTTCCGGAATTTGGCGGCCGATAGACGACTAAGCTCGTAGGTGTAGCAGTTTTTATCATCGCCTGCTGCGAACCAAAGAATACATGAAGTGAATCGGTATTCGTGGTGAAATTCTGTCCGGCAATCGTAAACTCCCTGATCCCGGCAATCATAGAATCAGAAGGTGAGATACTGGTGATAATCGGATTTACCGGGTACGATGATACATCGGGGGTATAAATGATCCCCGGTTCATTATACTCATTGCATGCACTGATCGAGAAGAGTATAATAACAGTTGCTGTAAGAAGATGATAAACAGATTTTTTATTTTTCATAGTAGTCCACTCTATCATTTTACATTGTAAGACTTACTGATATTCTATGAACGTTATTAAACACACCGAACGGCGTGTAGGAGTAATCGACATCAAAATTAACGGGAGAAACACCAAGGCCGGAAGAAGAAACGCCAAATCCATACGTAACGCCATCCTCACTGTCGCTGCTGATGTACCCTGCTCGTAATGATATCAATTTATGAAATTGATATTCGGCCCCGATTTTAATTTGCTCCGGATGGGACCGTGGATGCGTGCTGTCCAAAAAGAGCATGAGCGAGTGATTTGGTCCGGCTGATCCTATGAAATCGAAAAGGTCTGCCGAAATACCCAATGTAAAGAGCAACGGGATTTGAAACGCTTCTTGTTCATAGGTTACATCTTTAGAAAAATTCCTTATAGACATACCAAAAGCCAGACTCTTTATACCAGTTTTATAGATAGTCCCGAAATCATACGCTACCGTGTTGGCAACATTTTGTTTCGTCGTGTACGAATTGGTGCCGGTAACCGGAACAACACTCTTGCCCAGTGATTGATATGCAAATCGGATTTGACCGCCCACACCAAATTGATTCGAAAGCATAATGGCATAACCGACACCGACGGCTAATGCTGAAGGTTTCATCACTTCGGTATCGATATAACCTTTACTGTTGTTCCATACCATCGTTCCCTGCACATCGCCATAATCGACCGATTGCACACTGATGCCAACTACACCATAATTTCCGGAAGCCGGTGAGACAATCATGCTGAAAGTGAGATACTTAATATCGGCAATCCAGGAATTAATGCTGAAGTTGGCGTTGAGCAGAGAGGGCATTTCAGCCATGGTTGCCGGATTATGGTACAACGCGCCTGAATAGCCGACAAGGGAGTTTACAGCATCGCCCATAGCACCTGCCTTCGCATCAGACGATACACTGAGAAAATTGAATCCCGTTTGTGCCCATTTTACCTGACAATAGGATAGAGATGAAAGCATCCCGATTATGACAATTGCAGTTAAGCACGTGATTATAAACCGATTCACTTTTTTATTCTCCTTTTGGAATTGCACACTTACTGACGCCCCCACAACTAATTAATTATACAAATAAAGAGGTACAGTACCTCAAAGACATTATACTAAATTGTATTAGAGTGATAAAATTAGAATTTTAAATTTGTTGATTGTCACGGGATTGCTCATCCCAAATCGTACGAGATAGACACCCTCTTCGACATGAATCTTGTTGCGCGATCTTATGGTTGGTACAATACGTTCCTGAGACTGCACCAGGATCGTCTGAGTACTGCCGGAGACGGTTTCGCCGAGCATATCATTCGAATAATTTACTTCGATCGTATCGCTTTTCATCAGCCGGACCGAAATGTACTCGTTGACATTATCCGCGTTATAGAACAAGCTTGTATAAATGTAAATATCTTTCGATTCTCCGGGTAATACTCTTAATACCGAGTACGTGGTGTTCTCGCCTTTAGGATATCCTACCACCATCAATGAGTCCCGGACAAGTTGCGGCAGACTATCGACCAGCACGCTGAATTTCGGATATAAAACTTGATTTTCGGTCAGGCTATCCTGTGTAAATTTTCGCCACGTTGCAGTGTCCACAAAACCTTGTAGAGTCATTGTCTGAATTGACTTTCCTGTCGTATCGGAAAGAATTATACAGGCCCTACTATCGATATCCGCAATAGTATATTCCTTATTTTTAAATTTTTCCGGTAGGATGCTGTCGCACCCGATACCGATCATTACCACAATTCCTACCAGAAATAGTTTTAAAAAAGAAGCATATTTTTTCTGACATTGTCGGTACATTTCGTTCTCCAAATGATTAAAGTCATCTGATGATTATAAATTTCCGGAAGGTATTGTCGCCCTTCCTAAAGATCAATTCCCCTGAATCCGAATAGATGTCTTGTGTAACCTCGAAATACGCAATATATAATCCACTGACCACGATCTGTTCGGAAGAAGTCGCCGAATTCCAAATTTCATCGCCGCTTCCGCTGATATGATTTATTGTCTGTATCAAATCCCCGGTTTCGGTATAAATTTTTATCACACAATACGCAGGCAGACCCAAAAAGGCGAGTCTGTCAGGCGTATCCTTCCCAAATTGGAGGTCACTTTGCTCTAATATTATAAGGATTAGGAACCACTCGTATTTCTGAGAGTTGCTTCTCGGAAGGACGTGTTAAAAATGCCTCATGGTTCGTCATCGTATAAAATTTACTACTGACAAGAGGTTCACCGGCCGGGATATTCAGAGCGGCCGATCCGGGATTCGTCGTACCGTCATCTTTCGACTGTATATAATAAAAATAATTAAATCCTCGTCGCGCATTCCTGTCTTCGTAACTATTCGCCAGATTATTTTTATTGCACTCAAAGATCATATCGTATGTCGTATCCGCTCTGCCTTCTGCCCTGTAGAGTCTGTATCCGTCGAAGTTCGACTCTATTTTCTCGGGGGGTTCCCATATAAGAGTAATCTTATTGCCACCGGATGTCACCTGGAATGTCTTTGGCGGCTGTGGAGGGGCGGGTATTGCATATCCGCTCTGATAGTTGTCTCTCGCTCTCCGAAAAGTCTGGAATAAGGAATCTTTCCCGGAAAATACCCAAGTATTTTTATAAGTATTTCTATCGGTCGTCGTGGATCCGTTTGGCAGTATGAACGGAGGGGTATTGGCGATGTAATTCCTGATAATTTCTCTGTTCAGGCGTCGGTTTATACTGTTGATTCCTTCTGCGATGACAATCCGAATACTATCGTCAGGGTTCAGTGTATACGGACCGTATCCCTGGGCACTTGCATACCCCCCCGGATCTCCCAATCCTACCGTTGTGGGGAAACGTGCTGGCCAGCCATTTGCATCTTTTCCAACATATTCAGCATGAGTCTGGGCCGGATGTCCTTTTGACATGAACTTATACTTACTGTCCATCAAAGCCATATCATACTGATTAACACCCTGACCGTCCTGATCCGAGCCCATATATTGTGTATCAAAAGGTTGTGCCGGATCATTGATATGTTCCTGAGGCGATTTGTCGGCATAAAGAACCGCAACGCCTGCGAACTTCGTCCCAGCCATTACTGATCCGGGCATGATTTCCTGACCGGTATAATGAGGAAGTCCGATATCCACCAACACTCCCGGAGATGCCGAAACCGGGCCGTAGTATTCCCATTGAGCAGCGAATGCATCGGGGAATGGACATGGATGAGCTGCATCCTGACCGAATCCATCATTAATAGTATTCAATCCCCATGAGGCACCTGTCGGGGCCCAACCCTGATGGTACGATTCACCTGCAAATCCTAAACGGAACTGAAAGTGGAATATCACACCGGTAAGTGTTTTATTTAATTTCCTCTGACCACTGCCGTCGATGATGCCGTTATTTTTAAAGACATATTCATAGATGTAGTAATTATCATTGTACTGTTGTGTGAATGCGAGCACTTTTCTGGTCATTGATACACCGATGGAGGTATGGATCTTATTATAGATCATACGGTCCGCTTTCAAAGTGTCTTGGACATCATCTAATACATCGTTGGGATCAAGATCAGATGCGTGCATTCCATCAACCAGGACTGACGGATGATTAAATTTACCCACCAGCGAGAATGATTCGGGAAATATCTCCGAGCCGATATACGTGAATAGACGGCCCGAACAGGCTACCTTATGCGGATATGTTCGTCCGTCAACCGGATCGACGAAATTCGTCGTTCCGATCCAGACCGACTGGCCGACAAGGACATCCTGATTGATGTTTTCTGCCGGCCATTTTAATCCATCCAGCTGGTCCGTCGTAGTGAATGCCCTGGAACGTCTACCGTATTCGATCTCAGCACCGCCGTTCGAAAACCAGTTTCGAAGCTGGCTTACCCATACCCACTTGATCTCCTGAGGGCCTGTAACCTGAGCATATATTGTATTAATACCGAATGCACTGCAAAGCGAAAAACCAATTATCACTTTCAATAGATATTTTTTAATCATGTGAATACTACCCTTCATTTTCAGAATTAAAATTTAAATGATAAATTGATACCATAAAAAATTTGTCTTGGATTCAGGAAGCTGAATGATGTATTATTCGGCATATCAATGTACGCTTTATCATCTAAAACCTGCTGTAGACGATTGCCTAACTCAGGGTGATCAGGGTTGTCCTTCATTTTTTCCCATTTGCTGTCGAGATACACCATATATTCTTTTGTCGGTTTGTCGTAATAAATGACCCCTGTCTTGATATTGGCTGTATTCATACCGTTCACGTTTCCGCTTTGTTCAACCGGCTGGAACTCTACGCCTTCTTTCCGGACGGAGCCTGCACGATCTGTTCCCGGTATATTGTCATATGCACGATTCTCGGGTAAGTGGAGCGATTCCATGTAGTACTGGAAGTCGTAGCTATCGTAAAAACTCTTGCCCGACAGGAACTGTGAATTCAACAGATTCCGAACTTCCATAAAGAACATAAGCGAGAACATCTTGAAATCGAAAGTCTTGTTGAGGCGAAGATCTATATTATAGTAGTCCGATAACTGAACATTGTTGATCTCTTCGGGGATGACTCTCTGTTGATATGTAATATATCCACCGGCTCTCCATTCTGCTATTAAGTTCAGAGTCCAGTCACCAAGAGGACGGATTGCAGCGAACTGCGGCCCAAAATCCTTCGGCGTCAAGAATGTTATACTTGCATTGGCACGAGGCTGCGGAACCGGTTTTTGCTGGTACAGCAGGGCTGTATTCTGGTCTATAATTTTCTGCTTGCTCGGGTCCTCATCGATCGTTGGTTTCCCAAAAGCACCCTGGGTTACCACCTGATAGGTGAAGTTGGCAA
Organism: Ignavibacteriota bacterium; assembly: GCA_963776275.1. Classification (GTDB taxonomy): domain Bacteria; phylum Bacteroidota; class Ignavibacteria; order UBA10030; family CAVZMI01; genus CAVZMI01. The sequence continues at coordinate 38,988 of CAVZMI010000014.1, read as the reverse complement.
AACCACGGATCCAGTCGCCGGAAGATTTTCTGAACGTTAATTCAAATCCACGGATATCCGCATAGCTGTTGTTATTCGCCGCGTAGTAACCAATACCTTTTTGATCGCTTAAATAAGCGGTATAAGCCTGTTGATCGGTGATGTCATGATAAAATGCGGAAAGTTGCAGCAGGAACGACTCAAACAACGCGTGATCATAACCTAATTCATATGAGACTGTCTTTGCCTGAATTAAATTTGGATTGCCATAATTGGACATACCCCCTGTCGCACTGCGACCCACTCTGAATATCTCCTCATATGCAGGCATTTGTTTGAAGTGCCCGTAATTAAAGTACAATTTTGAATTCTCTGTAATCGGGTGCGATATGCCCAAACGAGGGCTGAGGGCAACGTCGACTTTTGCTTTTGTTTTTAGATAATCGGCACTCGAATTATACGAACTGGAGAAATATAATTTATCGAAAGGATTAACATCCGCCCATTCAGTATTTGGATTGCTGAGATCCATTCTTAAGCCTAAATTGGCGATAAATCCTAATGCTTCTATCTTATCCTGAGCGTACAAGGAGAGACGGTACGGCTTCCAGTTTTCTTTCACATAATTTACATCATTGAAAAATACCTTCACCCAACCATAATCCAAATCAAGGTCGTAATATGAGAATTCAATTCCTGTCTTGATCAGGTGGACGCTGGTCAATTGGCTTGTTAAATCTGCCTTTAGTGTGAATGATTTCAATTTGCTGGAATCACGTGCCGTAGCACTGTGACCGCCGAAGAACATCCCTGAAAGATCAGCGTTCGGCAAAGGATTATACCCGTTTGGAGCCTCATCGACAAAATAACCCGGGACTACTTCGTAACGCCTTGTTGTATCCCGATTCTGGATGGGGCCGACAAGGTAATTACGATTAACATTCTCTATGCTTATCTCATATACGGTCGACGCAGTCACGAACGAAGTGAGTTTCGCAGCAAAGGTGATGTGACTGATTTCGGCTTTACCATACCAGGAATCACAGAAAATCCTTGAGGGTCTCGCCTCGTTCGTGACCTCAGCGATCTCAAGGGGTGTGCGCATATAGTCTGTGGGATTCCAAAATTGAACGCCGGTGATGCCGAATGTAGGATTCCAAAATTGTCTATCGTCCGAGTTGATGGGGACCGTAAAGGTTTTACCCATAGTGGCACTTAACTGCAGTTTCATATTCTTTCTTACATCAGAATTCAGCTTAAATGACCAGTTATATTCTTTATAATCATCGCGGCTGAGAGGTATAAGAAGCATTTCTCTGTTCATCACAAAACTGGTAAAGAATCGTAGATTACCCAGTTTTTCGCTTAAAAACGGCACTGGACCGCCGAAGCTTCCGTCAATATAATAATCGGGCTCCTTCGCAGGCCTTCTTCTATGTGTCCATTCCCAGTAACGCTGAGCTCCGGCAGGTGTAAGATCGTTGGTAGGATCACTGTCTGCCATCAATCCCTCAGAAATAGAATTCCAGCCGTCAAATTTAGGATACTGTCTCTGGGTATATTCATTCCATGTCCCGTTTTTTGTTCCCACCCAGCAGACATCAGGATCTAAATACGGACGGTTCCAACAGGAATTAGGATCGTACACAGAAATACCAAAATTTTTCTGCTGTGCAGGGCTGTATTTCACCGTTATCGACCCGGAATAAGAGGCGATATCCCCTTCCTTTTCAATGATATTGACTATTCCTGAGCGTACCTGTCCGTACTCGGCGTTAAAGCCTCCACGTTCTACGGAAACTTCCTGGATTGAACTCAGGGCAACCATTGTGATAGGTTTGTTATTTCTTGGATCACGTAAAGTAGCACCATCGATTTGAAAGAGTAACTGATCCGCACTGCCACCCCTCACTACAAAATTTTTATCAACTCCCGCCTGAAAGCCCATCATATCACCAACCGAGGAGACAGGAAGACTTTCAATTTCATCCGACTGAACTGAAACGATACTTGTGGATACATCCTTTTTTACGAGGCTTCGTTCTGCGACGATGATAACGGCTCCTGTTTCAATTGCCTGTGGCGTCATCTCAATATTAACAGGTGCTGTTTGATCTATAAGAACACGCACTCTTGTAACAGTCACGGCAGAATACCCAACCATGCTTGCTACGACAGTTTGCACACCCGGCGGTACATACAGAATGGCATAATAACCATCTATATTCGTGGTCGTGCCAAGGGTTGTTCCTTTAATAATGACATTAACACCTATCAGCGGTTCACCAGTCTCTTTATCCACGACTCTGCCTGCTATTTTTCCAGTGGTTCCCGCGAAAATAACACTTACCATCAATGAAAATAATAGGGCAGAAAAAATAAGAATTCGGTATTTACCCGATGACATAGAATTTCTCCTTTGGTAGATTCTTTCTTGTCTAATTTTTACACTTTGGATACGACGATTGTAACATATAGTGGTAAAACTGTTATTTGAAATTTCCCTTTATTTTTGCTTTGAAATATCTAGTCCAGGATCCACAGTATACAAGGCATGCAAAAACATTTTAATCAAGCATACCTCTCACACGAACAGTTGAAAATCGTTGCAGTAAAAAAGTGAAGGTGTTAAACAGTTTTGGGCATGAACCGAAATCCACGATTGGGGATTAGAAAATTAAGAAAAATTGAATGATAAAATATATCTTCTATAATAAAAGAGCCTCTCATTCAATACTCAATATTTATAATTTATTACCGGTACTTATTTCGGCGGGCTTTGAAGCCAACATAGTCTTTTTTTTTTGAATGTCAATAGTTATCGCTTTTTTTATGTCTATAGTCCGTCATTTCTATTCATACTTTACATTAAAATACGATAATCCATTGAATTTCAACAACATCTATGCCATTTTTAAAAAACCTGCTTTTTATCATGCAAATCATCATACGACTTTTGAATGATTATTATGCTAATAATAGCCTATTGTCAGCTATGATAATCCAAGAAGAAGATTAAGTTGATTGGCCTTTCAATCCAAGTTCTTTGCACATTCTATGATAATTCGGAGGAGCCAGGCCGAGTTTTCGTGCCGCCTCTGCATCTGATGAAGAATTTTTGCGGACAAAGGTGAAGTACTTCTTTCGAATGATGTGTTCCATCTCTCGCAGTGAGAGAGTATTTTCAAAATCCCGAAATAGTATTGCATCGCCGCCAGCGGACAGCTGAAGTGAGGGGTGAAGAGAAAACATTTCTTTTACTATATCCGAAGTGATTATATTTTCCTCCCGAAGGAGAAGTCGTTGAACCACATTCATAAGTTCCCTGACATTACCCGGCCATGTATATTCTTTAAGGATTTTGAAAGCATTTTCTTCCGTGGTAGGAGTCTGTCTGATCATATCTATACTCATTTGGCGCATAAAGTGTTCCCATAGCACGAGAATATCCTCCGGTCTTTCCTTAAGCGGAGGTATGTAAAGGGGCACGACATGCAACCGATAGAATAGATCTTCACGAAATCTCCCCGCTGCAACCTCTTTTTGTAGAACCTTGTTCGTTGCGGCAATGAGACGCACGTCCACTTTGATTTTTTCGGCTCCTCCCAATTTTCTCGATCTCACCGTCCTGGATGACCCTAAGTAATTTAACCTGGGCAGAGAGGGGAAGTTCGGCGACTTCATCCAGGAAAATTGTGCCGTGATTAGCCTGTTCAAAAAGTCCCCGCTTGCTTGTGCTTGCTCCCGTAAACGAACCTTTCTCATAACCGAATAATTCGCTCTCAATTAAATCATGAGGAATACTCCCGCAGTTAATGGGAATAAAATTTTCCAGCTTTCTCTTGCTTTCATAATGAATGTTTATCGCGACAAGTTCTTTGCCTGTGCCTGAAGCACCCGAAATCAGGACTGTGGCATCGATCGCGGCCAGTTGCTTGATCTGTGCGCGAACCTTTTGCATTTGTTCTGAGATTCCAAGAATTCTAGTACGTGACAACATGCCTTCAACGTTGTGCAGCAGTTTCTTCTCGGACCGCGAATGTTCGCGCTCAAGCCTCTTCCTTTGATAGGCGTTGAATATACTCAATATGAAGTCGGTCGGCTGATAGATATAGCCTTCAATATCAGTCGGATACTTTGTACAATACCAAAACGCCCCTGCCTGCAAGAGTCGATTCGCAAAATCAAAGTCTGTAATATTCACGGTCATTTTTGTAATAACAATGATTTGCAGCGATGGAGCCACTCGCTTGATCGCCCGGATGAGTGCTTCTCCCATAACACCACCAGCAATCTGGAGATCCATTATTATTACATCGAATTGGTCATTGTGCTGCGCCAACAGTTCCAATGCCGTGTCGCCGTTCGAGACGACTTCGCGTATCTGTATTTGATCTGCGAACGGTTTGAGTGTACTACGAACTCGACGGACGTCGAACTCTTCATCCTCGATCAGTAAAACTCCTATAACATCGTCTGTAAACATATCTACTCCGTTTTTTCGTCTTCTCAATGTTGCATAATAAACATGAACCTGCAGCCCCCTTCGGGCAGATTCTCCGCATCTATCTTCCAGCCGAATCGTTGCGTGGCTATCTCATATGCAATGTAACAACCGTACCCGGAATGTTCCTTGCCCGATACATCGCCTGATGTCACCTGTTCCTGGAATATTTTTTTAACGCCGTGCTCATCGCTTTCTAAAAGACCGGGGGGGATTCCGTTTCCATTATCAGCAATCATAACAGTCGATTGCCTCAGAACGGGATTGAATTCCGTCTTGATTGTTATTTCTTTCTTATCCACCCCTGCATGATCCATACTGTTCTGGATGATCGGTTCAAACACCTCCCAGATGACATACTCATTGATGGCAACATCAGGCAGCAGGGGATCAAGCTGTAGATTGAACTTCGTTGCGGGCCGGTTATCCGACAGCCGCTGAAAGATATTTTCGACAATGAATTTAATAACCTCGTTGACATTTGTTTTAAACATTGGACCGCGTATTGTGTGAATTGGAGGATCATACCACTTCATATCATAGATCACTCGTGCGATGAAACTGGCATACCTGCTGATACGATTCTTGATGATATTAATATTATCTGCCGTTAAATTCCGTAAATCTTCTTTGATAAATCCTCCGATCTTTTCAGCCTTATGGTGGGTGTGATAGATACGCTTGGTAAAAAGCATTTCCTTTTGGTGATTGATCTGTTCTGTCAGATGTTGTTTTTGTTCTTCAAACAATAATCGCTGCGCTTCGTTGCGTTCTGCGAGTGTCCGCGTAGAGATATAAAACATAGCCAGTAATCCGATAATAATAAGAGCAGAATATACCAATGCCGTTTGATTGTAATTGGTCGACATTTCCTCGGTAAGAAATGTAAGATCCGGAGATGTTTTCATATACACTACACCGACAAATTCTCCCCGGGGAACGAATGGAATAAATACATGAAATATATGCTGCTGTTCCACCAATGTGTAGTTTTGTTCTATCTTACGAATTGTGTCCTGCACCGATCGGAACAAACGAATCGCCTCGGCGTGCGCACTATCCGAATTCCGAACACTCTTTGTATCTCCAAATAAATAGTTACACAATTGTTTACCATCATCGATTGATACTATCGTGTTTTCATACGGGATCAATATACAGACGCTTTGAACGTTCTTATCGAGTAACTGCTGACTAAAAATGATGTTAAAGTCCTGTATGATCTTTCGTTCTTCGCTTTCCAAGAGCCTTGCCTTCGGACTCTTGGACTCGAAAAGCATTTCAATTGAAGTGGCGGTCAGATTGGCAATACGCTCGGCAGCATCCTGCTGATACCATTGCTGGGATTTCACAAATACTTTTCTGAGCGAATTCTGATTCATGAAAAGAACGAAGAATTGGAAGACAATTAATACCAGTGCAAGCACTGTAATGTGCCGGATCTCGAAACGATACTCATGATATCTGTCCCGGAACAGTCGAAGATATTTCATTATTGTACCCATCATTTGATCAGCACCTCGCTGGAACGAATCAATTCATTGGAACGGGTAAGAGCTTCTTCGACCGTAATTTCCCGTTTAATTGCCAGGTGCGCATAATGGGAAATAATATCCGAGACCTTTGTATATTCGATAAGTGCAGGTCGATGAAATCCGCGGCGTAGCAATTTATGGAAAAAGATTAGCTCGTTATGAGTGCGCAGGAACAGACTATCTTCATAAACAGAATTAATTGCCGGTAAATATCCCATACGTTCGAATATCATCCGTTGAATTGCTTCACTCTGAAAAAACCGGATAAATTCAATTGCTGCCGCTTTTTTCGTTGAAGACTTCGATATCATCAAATTCCAGCCGCCGAATACCGAGGTCGATTGTCTCCCTTCGAAATGGGGTAAAGGTGCTTTCGCGATGTTTTTGAGCTTTGCCGTATCCGGGTAAGATGTACGGAAGTTCTGAACAAAATCGGGCCAACTACGCATGAACACGGCATCGTGATCAAGCATGTATGTATCGCACAGGTATTCATCGAAGTCCGTCACAACCTGGGGAGTCGTCCCATTTTTCACGAAATCGACCATCATCTGAAGAGATTTCGCTGCAGACGGAGAAAGAAGACGAAAGGTATTGGATTTTAGAAATTCAGGTTCATAACCGACGGCTAATTCAAAGAAATTACATACCAGTCCTTCGTAGTCTTTTGCCGGGAACAGAAAGAACGGTTTATTCATATATCCAAGCCGCTTGCGCAGCCGCACTAATTCTTTCCATGAAATTGATTCCTGGAGCCGCTTCTCGACTGCGCTTGCATCAGGTAATCTGTGAATGATATCCCGGCGATAATACATAAGCCCTACATCCAGATACATCGGCATCGCCACAAGCGTTCCTTCATACACGCACGATTTCATCGCATCGGGCAGTAGGCGCCGTTTCTCATCTACACTGAAGTAGGAATCCAGCGGTTCACTCCATTTCGCAAAACGTGGAACCCAAATCAGGTCGACGGCAAAGATATCGAGTTTTTCACTTTTACTTCGCAGTGAACGCGCCAGCAGCTCTTTACGTTCGTTTGTACTGAATTTAGAAAACGGCAAATTTACGGGAATTACCTCGATCTTCCCTTTGTGCAAGCGATTGAACTCATCAATCGCGAGCTGATGCGAGGGTGAGATGTTATCAGCATAATATAACTTTACGGGCTGGTCCTTTCTTCCACGTGGAATACATTGAAAATTGTCGTAAGCCAGCCTATGCCGATAATTATCGGTATAATAAGAAGGAGCAAAAAAAGAATATATCTCTTTCGCATAAAAAGTCTAATCAGTCTGAAAATCGATGCCTATTTTCAATCTAAGATGTAATTGGCAGACTTACAAGTTTATGTCGGTAAGAATCGTTTAGATCCTGCAGGCTTCATATCGATACAGGATTCAATGTGACAATAAGACCCTCAATTCTAACCTCTTGTGGCTCTCTCTATAATATAGCAGGGGTTGATGAAGATAAAGCCGCTAATGAGACGTTCTGAAAAAGCCAGCCGGCCATTCCAGAGGCCGTTTTAATTCGAGATTTTTAATATTTTTGATTATCTTTCCGATAAGTACGAATTGAAAAAGAACTTGACTTTTTAAGAAAACATCTATATTATTCAAGCAGTTAGTCTACCTTAATTTCAATTCAATTTAGGATAATTTTTCTCGAAGATCAGGAAGCCAATGTAGCCTTTTTAGGTCTTTAAACGGCCATCTTGGCGCATAATATGAAGGCTTCCAATTGGTTATCCTTACCAAAACTTTTTACTCGACCCTGAAAAATCAAGGTGGAGTATGACTCACGCAACTATTTATTTTTTCATTTCGTGAATAATAGAAAAAACCTCGCCTTCAGGCGAAAGCGGTTTCTTAAACTGGAAGGAGGAATTGAAAATGAAACAACTGAAAAGGGTGATAATACCGATTCTGTTGTTGGTAGTTGTATCGGCGTTACCACTTTGGTCCGGAACGACAGGAAAAATCGCCGGCACTGTGATCAATAAGGCAAACGGTGAGCCTGTACCCGGAGCCAATATCGTTGTTGTTGGGACATCATTAGGCGCGGCGACAGATCTCAATGGTCACTATACCATTTTGTATGTACCGCCAGGGACTTATAACGTTCAGGTATCTTTCATCGGATACCGAAAGATCACTATGAATGATGTCCGGGTGTACATCGATCAGACTGCGCGCATCGATTTTTCTTTGGAAGTGCAAGAGATTGAGTTAAGCGTGTCGATCGTTCTCGGCGAACAGTTGACTATCAAGCCGGATGTCGCAACCAGCGTCGCTGCAGTCTCAGATAAAGAAATAGCGAGCATGCCAATCAACAACGTGGTGAGCGCAGTTGGATTACAGGCGGGTGTTCGTGGCGGTTGGAGCGGTAATCTCAACAGTGCTCAGCAAGGGGCATGGGTAGATAAAAGTACAGGTGGCCTGGGTAGTCTTAGAGGAAAAGTCAGTGTCCAGGGCGGAATAAATATCCGCGGCGGCGAAGGCGACGAAATCCTTTTTATGGTCGACGGCGTTACGATGCGTGATCCCAGAAACAACGAGCCATCAACCAGAGTCGCGTTAAGCGCAGTGAAAGATATAGAGGTGGAACGAGGCGGATTCAACGCGGAATATGGTCAGGTTCGATCCGGTGTAATCAATGTAACGACACGAGAAGGTGCCAAACGCGGTTACTCTGGAAGTTTCCAGTTGCGGCTCAGTCCTCCTGGACCGAAGTACGCAAGGGAAGCCGGCGTTCTGGATATTCAAGATCCTAATTCCTTCGTCTTGCGTCCCTTCTTCGACCCTACAGTATGCTGGACGGGGACTGCGAACGGAGCGTGGGATCAATATACGTCTAGACAGTATGTCGCATTCAAGGGATGGAATGAAGTCTCAAAAGAGCTCTGCACAGATAACGATCTAAACAACGATCTAACGCCAACCGGGGCACAGAGGGCTTTCGAATACGAGACTCGAAAAATTCAAGCCAACGATCAGGCGGATTATGACATCGATGCAGGCTTTGGCGGCCCGGTTCCTTTCATCGGTCGGTATCTCGGGGATCTTCGGTTCTTCACTTCCTATCGCAGTACACGCGATATGCTGGTATGGCCCCTGACAAGATCCGATTACAAAGATTATAACTGGATGATGCAGATGATATCGGATATCACACCCACGATGAAACTACGTCTCTCAGGCATGATCGGAAGACAATTTACAATCAGGCATAATTGGGATGGCACAGGCTCATATTACTATCCACATTATCCGAACCAAATTGCCGATGTTACGGCTAACAATTTTAGCAGTCTAGCCGATTTATTCTTCTTTTTCTCGGACTTCAACTTCACACCATCCCAAGTCGGAGAGCAATCACTTGCCGCTAAATTGACGCATGCTATAAGTCCCAGTACATTTTATGAAGTATCTCTGGAACACTTCAGAAGGGATTACGATACGGAACCCTTCGCACTGCGAGATACATCAGTACATTATGAAATCATCCCTGGATTTTTCGAGGATTCAAATCCATTCGGTTACTGGCCCGGGACGACTAATGGTGTCGTAATAAACGGGAATATGCATGCCTCCAAAGCTCGAGACTGGACTGTTGTTAGCTCGACAACTTTAAAAGCCGATTTTACCAGTCAGGTCAATTTCCAAAATTTGGTGAAAGGCGGAATCGAGTTTAATTACAACGATCTGAACTTTGACTATGGAACCATAAATTCAGGTACAGAAGGAAAATTATACTCAAGCCGTGTTCAAATGCGCGTCTTCCCAATCAGAGCTGCCGCTTACGCTCAGGATAAACTGGAAGAGAAGGGATTCACCGTAAATCTCGGATTGCGTCTGGATTACAGCGACCCGAAATCGTCATGGTGGAGTTTGGATCCGTATAATATCGACTTCTTCGCTCCTGCTACCACCGACGTAAAGACCTTTACAATGGAGACGCCTAAACCACAGTGGCAATTGAGTCCGCGTCTGGGTATTGCACACCCCGTTAGTGAGGATTCAAAATTATTCTTTAACTACGGGCATTTCAGAGAGGTACCACAATACGAGAGTTTATTCCGCGTTCAGCGGAACGATTCAAGGCAGGTAACGAGCCTTGGTAATCCAAACCTCATTCTGGCCAAGACCATTTCCTATGAGCTAGGATACGATCACATTCTGTTTAATGATTACCTGGTTCAAATTGCCGCATTCTATAACGATATTTCCGACGTACAAAATTTCACTGAATATCAATCAATAGTCAAAAATGTTGATTACGTCGAATCCTCATCTAACTACTATCAGGATACACGAGGATTTGAGTTAACCCTTCGCAAAACAACCGGACGATGGTGGTCCGGCTTCGCAAATTATACATATCAGGTGAACACTACGGGGCATTTTGGTGAAGGTTTGTTAACCGACGATCCTTCTGCTCAGAAAAGATATAATGAAGCGACTGTCAATATGTACCAGGACCGCCCGATTCCTCAGCCGTATGCTAGACTTAATCTAAGTCTCTATACTCCGGAAGATTGGGGCCCTGATATATTCGGACATAAGATTCTCGGCGGGTGGAGAGTAAATGCAACTGTGGATTGGCAAGCCGGTTACTGGACAACGTATAATCCAAAAAATATTGCTTCGCTGGCGTACAACGTACAGTCCTTAGATTACTATAATACAGCTTTGCGGGTGGACAAGATTGTACAGATCGGAAAATTTAAGCTGCAATTGTTTATGGACATAAACAATGTTTTAAATACACTCCGACTGTGGAATACCGGCCAAGCCTATTATTTAGCATCGCTCCATCTTCCTGCGAGCGACCAGTATGACAATATCCCGGGTAGTGATAAGGTGGGCGCGTATCGGAAACCTGGCGTTGAATGGCAGCCCGAAGTGTATCAGAATACTATTGACCGAACGCATCCGGGGGAAACACGTCCAATTTATTTTGAAAGGAGCACAGGCTCATACTGGCAGTACGTCGATAATCCGATTACTACAACCAATACAGTTGAACAGAATTGGTCCCAAGTTGATCAGGCCAGAATTAACCAGATCAACAATGACAAGGCGTATATCGAAATGCCGAGATCTTCTACATTCTGGTTTTTAGATCCACGGAAAATCTTCTTCGGCGTTCGACTTTCATTCGATTTCACAGACTAGCAAACAAATAGAGACAGCCATGAAAAAACATGCAATGAAAATAGGAATCCCATTTCTGGTGCTTGCGATAATCTTTACGATCGCTGTTGGTTTCCACACCAGTTATGCGCAACAAGCCAAATGGCTCCGTATCACACCATTACAGGGACCAGTTAATGAAATAGGTGCAGAATACGAGGGTGAATGGAGTGCCGGTAATACCAACTACCTCTCCTGGCCCACTCAATATGGTACCGGTCAGAATACATGTCGTATGAGAGCCATGTGGATCGGATGTAAGAATTTCGACGATCCGGTAGCAAATAAGGTTTTAAGCTATAAGGTTATCGGTGTTGGCACACGGGATGGCTCAAACCGGATTGGTATGATATTTCCAGTAAAACTTAAAATGATTGGGAGGGGCCCACATCCCGTTTTGAGAGTCGACGACAAACCCGCATCCGACCTTGACACATACGACATATTGGATGAGACAAATCCGGATCTTGAAGCAGACCGTGTTGTCCAGGTGAATTTCAATACATCCATAGGGGTCTCGGTTACGAAAAAAGTGATGGTGTTCGACCAATCGAATAACGATAATTACTACATCAACGACTGGGTCTTCAAAAATACAGGAATCTATAATGCGGCAGGCAACGTTAAACAACAAACACTTACCGACGTCTATTTCTTCTTTGCAGATCGGTATGCCTGGGCAGGTGTAAGTAATACGGGTTACGGCACGGGATGGGGATCATGGGAATCTACATGGGGTGAGAGTAATATCATTCACTCGTTTGGCCAAGATCCGACTGCGCCCGGATTTGATATGAGGGGTGTAATTTGTTGGACCGGTGCCGATGTTAAGCGTACGACCCTTTCATATAAAGAGGTTTGGGGAAATCCCGCCCAGGACCAAGACGGTCAGCTCGCTTCGGCTAAATACGGGGGAAGTGTAATATTACACGCCGACAAAAGCTCGAAAGACACATCGGATGATTTGTATCAGCCAAAAACCAACAACTTTATACAGGCCGACATGGCTCCCCTTAATGCCAGTGCGGATCAGTACACAGAATCATTCATGAAAAGCCGATACGATGTAATGAGTTCAGGCTATCCGGCCATACAACATGATGCAATCGTTGGAGGCGGCTACAATGACACCTATCCGACGACATATACATATCCAGGTGCAGCATCAGGTGGAAACGTGCAAAACGGCGAAGGGTTTGGCCCCTATACATTGGAGCCTGGCGATAGTATTCATATCGTATTTGCTGCAGGAATAGCAGGAATCTCGTGGGAAAAGGGACGCGAGGTAGGTGGTAACTGGCTTCAATATTATAAAAATACGGGAGTAACACCGACTCTTATCCTGCCCGACGGAAGCACAACAACTGACCATAATTTTTATAAGTATCAATGGGTTGCGACAGGAAAAGATTCCATCATGCAAACATTCCGCAATGCAATAAAAAACTATAACTCCGGATATAAAATCCTTAAAGCTCCACCGCCACCTGATGTATTCTCGGTCGCCTCCGGCGGCGATCGGATTATGCTTTCATGGTCATCGAATGCGGACGCGGCCCCCCACTTCGACGGATACGTGGTATACCGTTCTCGTGGGAATGTCCTAGATCGGAATACAAAATACGAAAAGATATTCGAATGCAGCAAATCGAATGTTGTCCACAACTTCGATGATATCACTGCAATCCGAGGCTTTGACTATTACTATTATGTCCAGTCTAAAGACGACGGGACACAGAACGACGTTCATCCCGGTGTTCCCCTTTACAGCAGTCTGTTCTGGACGGTAACAAACCAGCCTGCTACTCTGCAGCGACCGGCTGTCACCGAACCACCGACAACTCCGGATATTGATACGACCCATTGGAAACCGATAACATCGAAAGGAGCCTGGGTTTCGGGTTCTAACTACGTTCCGAATGACGAAGTGACCTTTGGTGCGTTAAGTTATGTGTGCGTACGACGGGATTCTGGCAGTCGAACATCCCCAAATCTAGATACGACGAAAAGCTGGAAACCGGAAGTATCGAAAGGAGCCTGGGTTTCAGGTTCCGGTTATAATAAATATAATGTTGTAACCTATAACGGTGTAAATTACTATTGCTATAGCGAGGTTGCCCAGGGCGCGTTATTGGAACAGGTCCGTGTAGTACCGAACCCCTACGATATCCGAGCCCGCATGTTCCAATTTGGCGATCAATCTCAATACGACCGGATAGCTTTCTTCGGGCTACCGGGTCAGTGCAACCTGAAGATCTTCACAGAACGAGGTGATCTGATCTGGCAGAAAAGTCATACCAATGGTACGGGTGATGAGCTCTGGGATTCGATGACCTCATCAGGACAGATAATAGCCAGCGGTATTTACATTCTCTATGTTGAAGCTCCCGGAGTCGGCTCTGTATACCGTAAGTTTGTCGTCATCAGGTAAGGAGATAATCAATGAAAAAGACGATAGGTAAGTTTATTGTTGTGTTTCTCGTGGGATGCCTGTTGATGAGCATCGGGTTTGCCCAGGAGAATCAGAAATTAGCCCAGACGGGGCTTCAATTTTTGAGTGTAGTCTCGGACGCGCGTGCATCTGCCATGGCAGAGGCGATGACGAGTCTTCGTATGGGTTCAAGCGCGCTGTTTTTCAATCCTGCAGGAATGGCCGAGATGTCCAATTTTCTCGATATGACGGCCAGCAGCAACCAATGGATAGCTGACATCAAGCACTACACATTCAGTCTGGCCATCAATCCAGCCAACGGTAATTACGGTGTCATTGGATTCAGTGTCCAGAGTGTGGATTATGGAGAATTTTACGGTACGCGTGTGAACAAGGCGAGTGATCTCGGGTATGAGGATATCGGCATATTCAAACTGAGCGCCATCGCTGTGGGTGTCGGATATGCCAAGCAGTTGACGGATCAGTTTAGTATTGGCGGACAGATACGGTGGGTACGGCAAGACCTTGGGGAGAGTTCAGTACCTGTGATTGGTCAGCGACAGGAGATTGATAGTTCGGGAGCTATACATACTTTTCCCGATACCAGTAAGGCGGCCAGGTCGAATAAGTTGACGCCGTTAATATTTGATTTTGGGACGCAGTTCAAGACGGGTATCAAGAGTCTGGTATTTGGGATGTCGGTGCGGAATTTTTCACAGGAATTGAAATACGTCGATGAAGGATTTCAGGCACCATTGGTGTTCAACCTTGGTATCTCGATGAATCTGATGGATCTCATCGGGGAGCTTCCGCTGGATCAATCGCTTTACATGAGTATCGATGCAACTCATTATCGTGATCATCCGGAGCAAGTCAAGGTCGGACTGGAATACCGGTTATTGAACGCGCTTTCGCTGCGCGGAGGATACATGTCGGCTACCGATTTGGGGAACGGTTTTTCGTTTGGGGTTGGTTTATCCAAATTCGGTTTTGCCTTTGATTACTCCTATACGCCTTTTGGAGTATTCGACAAGGTACAGCGGTTGACCGCACGGTTTTCATTATAATATTGAAGAAGGAGAGAGATTATGAAAGTCTGCAGCTTTTTAACGATTGTATTCCTCTTCATGGCGGTATTGATGGTGGTCATGTCAGGGTGCAAATACGACGTTGCGGAACCCGCGTGGGATCAACCCTATGAAGTACCGCCAACGCCGACTATCACACAAGTCGATCCGTCCCAGGCGACCCCCGGGGTGAATACAATTACGGTTACGGGTACAAACTTCTCTACACCGCCGGATACCAACGCCGTTTATTTCAGTTATTTTGATAATGCGAAAAAGAGTCTTGTCGCAGTGACTGCAGAAGTTGTCGCGACCTCTACGACATCGGTCACGGTGCGCCGGCCCAATCTAGCGAGTGATTCATGTACGGTGATGGTGGCTCCACCCAAGTCACTTACCGTTGTAAAATATAGCCAACTCTACAAAGTCGATCCGGTCACAGATGAATACGGCAACTTTAACAACAACGTACCATTGAATACTGTCGCCGTTGACGATGCAGAGAATCTGTATGTCATAGAAACAACGACCAGAAATATTCACAAAGTTACGACAGATCAAACTAATTCGACTCTTCCAACTCCGGCCAAATTTCCGCCGACGGATGCAAGAATTCGCAACGGTGCACTCTATATAACGGGAACCAATGTGAATGTCGACACGGTGAATCTGGCAACCGGAGCGATAGCGACATGGGTCAAACTCCCCACAGGGAAAACGGTTAGATTCTGTGATTTCGACTCCAGCGGAAATTTCTACGCCGGTGGCACGCGGACCGATCTGCTTGTGCTCAAACAGCCCAATTATGATGTTAAGGCAATCACATACGCAGGTGTGTACGCAAAGGATACGATCCTCGCTATGCGTGTGTACAAAGGATACCTTTATCTTGTGGTGAGAACGTCAGCCCCGGCTGCAAATAATCCTGCTACAGCCATCTGGCGCCATTCGGTTGATGCAAACGGCAACCTGGGCTCCAGGGATTTGGTGGTCGACTGGACCACAACAGGGGGTTTAGCGTCCCGCAGCATACGAGGTATTGCCTTTTCTTCAAAAGGAAATATGTTTATTGGAACCGATGCTTCCGCGGATCCGATACTGATTCTCGATCTCAATACAAAGATAGTCGATTATTTCTATAGGGGTATTCTTCCGTCCTATTGCAGACACTTAAATTGGGGCTCGGGAAATTACCTTTATATGGTTCGTGGTAACACGAGCCAATCGCAGAAATGGACCATCTATCGGGTTAACATGGGAGCTACGGTGGGCGCTCCGTAATATAGCGGTTGGGAGATTAAGCTTTTACTTGAATCTTGGGTCGGCCCTGTGGCTTGGGGACCGACCCTTTTTATTATTCGATTCTATACCTACCCGTCCGTTCCCTGGCGGTGTAGTGCAATATATAGATGAGATCGCTAGTTCAGGTTCGTCTGCTTCGTTCACGAGATTCCGCTAAGAGCAATCGAATAAAATAATCAGGTTATTGAAAACTTGAAGCACTGATTGGGGAGGAATCCTAATTATTATCCTCTCTTTATATTAAGGTTTTTTCTTCCTTCATGCTTATCTACTTATATATAATAGAGGTAAAAAAACTTGACTTTTTGAAAAAAGTATTTATATTGTTTTAACCGTTTCAATAACTTCTTAATCGATTCAATTTAATACAATCTATTTCAAGAATCAGAAACCCAATTTGAGCTCTTGAAATTTATCAAGGGCAGTTTAAATATATTTGGTGCTGGTTTCCGAAGTTCTATCCTATCCACTTTTTTTCTCGATCTTAATATATCGGGGGAATGTAACTCGCTCTTTATATAATCTCAATTGGGGAATGGCAGAAAAAACCTCGCCTTCAGGCGAAAGCGGTTTCTTAAACTGGAAGGAGGAATTGAAAATGAAACAACTGAAAAGGGTGATAATACCGATTCTGTTGTTGGTGGTTGTATCGGCGTTACCACTTTGGTCCGGAACGACAGGAAAAATCGCCGGCACTGTGATCAATAAGGCAAGCGGTGAGCCTGTACCCGGAGCCAATATCGTTGTTGCTGGGACATCATTAGGCGCGGCAACAGACCTCAATGGTCACTATACCATTTTGTACGTACCGCCAGGGACTTACAATGTTCAAGTATCTTTCATCGGATACCGAAAGATTACTATGAATGATGTCCGGGTGTACATTGATCAGACTGCACGCATCGATTTTTCTTTGGAAGTGCAAGAGATTGAGTTGAGCGTGTCGGTCGTTCTCGGCGAAAGATTATCAATTAAGCCGGATGTCGCCACAAGTGTCGCTGCAATGTCCGACAAGGAAGTTGCAAACTTACCAATCAACAACGTAGTGAGTGCTGTTGGGTTGCAGGCTGGTGTCCGAGGAGGATGGGGTTCCAATCCCAACTATGCTTACCAACCGACTTTTATGAATAGTTACAAGCGTGGAAAAGTGAGTGTTGGAGGAGGATTGAATATCCGCGGCGGCGAAGGCGATAATATTCTTTTCATGATGGACGGCATTACGATGCGTGATCCCAGAAACAGCGAACCGATAACGGCAATAGCATTGAGTGCCATAAAAGAAGTTTCTGTTGAGCGGGGTGGATTCAATGCGGAATACGGTCAGGTTCGATCGGGCGTTGTTAATGTCGTAACTCGAGAAGGGGGCAAAAGAAATTATTCGGGAAGTTTCCAGATAAGGATAAGTCCCCCTGCGCCAAAATATTATAGAGGCGGCGGTATAAAGGATCTTCAAGATCCATATTCTTATATCTTACGCCCTTTCTTCGATCCTAATGTGTGCTGGACTGGCACACAAGCCCCTATCGATCCAACACAATATGATCAATATACACGAAAAAAATATCCCGATTTCAATGGTTGGAACAAAGTTTCGAACTCACTATGCTCAGACAGCGATCCGACCAACGATATAACGCCGTCAGGGGCGCAGCGGATTTTCGAATACGAGACACGCAAAAAACAGATCAACGACCAGCCAGATTATGATATAGACGCCGGTTTCGGCGGTCCGGTACCGGTTATCGGTTCGTCACTCGGCGACCTGAGATTCTACGCCTCATATCGAAGAACTCGTGATCTGCTGATCGTCCCGCTTACGAGACCGGATTACACTGATTACGATTGGACAGTTCAGGTAACTTCAGATATTTCCCCTTCACTGAAATTGAAACTTTCCGCACTCTCGGGCAAACAGTTTACAATCAGGCACAACTGGGATGCATCCAACGCTGCCGGCAATTATTTCTATCCTCATTATCCAAATGAGGTCGCGAATGTATTGAGTACAGTCGAAAAGGTTTCCGATTTAAAGAATGTTTTTTCCGATTTCAACTTTAGTCTATCTGATATAGGTCAGCGATCACTCGCCGCAAAGTTGACCGGCGTTATCAATCCCACTACTTTCTATGAGGTATCGGTGGAAAACTTACGGCGTGATTATTATACACGTCCTCCGGATTTGCGAGACACATCGCAGCAATATGAAGTTATCCCCGGCTATTTTGAGGATAGTAATCCATTCGGCTATTGGCCCGATAATTATTCTAAAAGCGTGGGGATTACAGCCGACGTGATGCATATATGTAAAGCACGTGACAACACGGTCGTTCAATCGTCAACTCTGAAGGCTGATTTTACCAGCCAGGTAAATTTCCAGAATTTGGTAAAGGCGGGTGTTGAATTTGTTTACAACGATCTGAATTTCGATTATGGCGTTACCCTTATGGCGACACAGGGGAAAAAATATGCCTACCATGTTCAGCAGGAGGTCTTCCCGGTGCAGGGTGCTGCCTATCTCCAGGATAAACTAGAAGCCGAAGGATTTACCGTTAACCTTGGATTGCGCGTTGACTACTGCAATTCAAATACCAAGTGGTATGATTTAAAATCATTCGACGGGAATTTTTTCTCGTCGAACTACAATCCCGAGGCCGACACGTTCCCGAAACGATCG
Organism: Ignavibacteriota bacterium; assembly: GCA_963776275.1. Classification (GTDB taxonomy): domain Bacteria; phylum Bacteroidota; class Ignavibacteria; order UBA10030; family CAVZMI01; genus CAVZMI01. The sequence goes on along the minus strand of CAVZMI010000014.1, from coordinate 20,298 downwards.
CTCGATCCTCAGTGGCAATTAAGTCCCAGACTCGGCATTGCACATCCAATCTCGGAGAATTCCAAGTTATTCTTCAACTACGGTCATTTCAGACAAGTACCTCAATACGAGAGTCTGTTCAGACTCGAGCGGGATGACAAGCACATGATGACGAGCTTCGGAGATCCCAATCTCACTCTGGCGAAAACCATCTCCTATGAACTTGGGTATGATCACATCCTGTTCGAGGATTATTTACTGCAAGTGGCTGCCTTTTACAACGATATCTCCGACCAGCAAGATTTCACCCGGTATACTTCCACAGCTGCCGGTTTTGAATACACAAAATCTACTCCCAATAATTATGAAGATATCAGGGGATTTGAACTGACCCTTCGTAAAACATCGGGACGCTGGTGGTCCGGCTTCGCCAACTATACCTATCAAGTAAACACTTCTGGGCATTTTGGCAGTTCGCGCATTTATGACAACCCATCGGATCAAAAACAGTGGAATCAGGCCACCGTCAATCTGTATCAGGATCGCCCGATTCCACAACCCTATGCCAGACTTAACCTGAGTCTGTTTACACCTGAAGATTTCGGACCTTCAATATTTGGACATAAGATACTTGGTGGATTCAGGGCGAACATAATTTTAGATTGGCAGGCCGGATTTTGGACTACCTGGAATCCAAAACTTCTTCCTTCCACAGGATACAACGTGCAAGGTGTGGATTACTTCAACACAAACCTGCGGGTGGACAAAGCAATAGCCATAGGAAAATTCAAAGTGCAACTCTTTGTGGATATGAGCAACGTGTTGAATACGCTCCGGTTGTATCTTCCCAACGATTTTAACACTACAAATTATATGATGTCCCTCCATCTTCCAAAGAGCGGTGCATATGATAATATTCCCGGAAGCGATAAAGTAGGTGATTATCGAACACCGGGTGTCGAATGGCAGCCCGAAGTGTTCCAGAGCCAAGTCGAAGGACAACCGGCACCAAATGATTTACGAGCGGTTTTTTATGAACCTGAAACACCTACTTATGACCCCAGCAAACCTGTGACTGTAGAGAATCACTCCGCAAGATACTGGCGTGTCATTAATAAAACTGATCCTCAGGATCCTCTAAAAACTATACAGGTGTGGGATCCGGTATCTCAATCGGAGATCGACCAAATTAATAAAGACAAAGCCTATATCAATATGCCGAATACGTCCTTGTTCTGGTTCTTAGATCCACGGAAAATCTTTTTCGGCATACGAATTTCATTCGATTTCAACGAATAACAAATAGAGACAGCCATGAAAAAACAAATAATTAAATCATCAATCCGGTATTTGGTAATTACCGTGAGTATTTGGGTCTTGTGCGGTATCAATACTTCTTACGCTCAACGACTCAAATGGCTCCGCGTGACACCGCTGCAGGCGCCCATCACTGAAATCGGCGTAATGTATGAAAGTGAACTTGGAGAAAATAAAAACTTCCAATCGTGGCCGGCCCAATATAGCATCGAACAAACCACTTACAGATCCAAGGGCTTTTGGATTGGCTGCAGGAGTTTCGATGATCCCGCAGATGGTAAGCATAGAACAGTTAAGGTCGTCGGTGCGGGGCCGAGGGATGGATCTAACTGGACTACTCAAGTATTTCCGCTAGAACATAAGCTGCTCGGAAAAAATTATCATCCTATCGTGCTCGTCGATGATCAACCTGCTTCTCAATTGAATATTTATGACAAATTAGATGTCCAGGACCCAAATCTGGAATCTGATCGCATTATGCTGGTGAAGTTCAACACTTCCATAGGAGTCTCGGTCACACAAAAGACCATGTGTTTCGATCAATCGAACCACGACAATTACTATATTAAAGACTGGGTCTTTAAGAATACAGGAATATACGATGCGGAGGGGGATGTACAACAACCGATACAGACATTGGATTCAGTCTGGTTCTATTTCGTAGATCGCTGTACGTTTTGCGGAGTGAGTGTTCCTGGATACGGTCAGGGATGGGGAGCATGGAGCTCGAATTGGGGAAACAGTGACCTCATTCATTCGATTGGCGCAGATCCGACTGCACCAGATTTTGAAATGAGAGCCCTCTATCAGTGGTACGGCCCTAACAAGGAACGCGCGGTCACATATGCAGAAGATTGGGGTTGTCCAAATCAACTGGAAGATGGGTATATGTCGAATGCTAAATACGTAGGCGTTGTCATCCTTCATGCAGACAAGAGTGCAACGGATCCGTCGGATGACCCATGGCAGCCTAGAACAAACAATTTCATCGGCTCGGACCTTTCAATCTTCAGTACGGTCGCAAGTCAGTACGACGAAAATTTCATGAACGACCGCTATAATATAGCAATAAAGGATGGCCATCCAGCTCCAGGTAAACAACTTGATGAAATCTGCGGCGAAGATTACCCGATCAACTTTCAGGACCCGATAAGAAATACCTTTGGTGGCCCCCATTCACATTACGCGTGTGGTCCCTATACGATGGCTCCCGGTGATAGCATTCACATCGTCACGGGTGAAGGAGTGGCCGGAATGAGTATGGAAAAGAATCGTGAGGTCGGCCATAACTGGCTTCAGTGGTTTAAGAAAACCGGAACGCCGACTCTTGTCATGCCCGACGGAAGCACAACAACCGACCATAATCTTTATAAGCGTCGGTGGTGTGAAACGGGAAAAGACTCTATCATGCAGACTTTTCGCAGTGCGGTACAGAATTACAAGGTCGGATATAAAATCCCGATGCCTCCGCCTCCTCCTCGAACCTTTTCCGTTGCATCCGGCGGAGATAGAATTCAACTCTCATGGGCCGACAACGCTGATGCCGCTCCTCACTTCGGCGGATATGTGATTTACAGGTCGAGAGGTAATGTTCTTAATTATAGAACAGAATATGAGAAGATTTTTGAATGTAACCAATCTAATGTTGTCCACGGCTTCGATGATGTTACTGCAATTCGAGGCTATGATTACTACTATTATATTCAATCCAAGGACGACGGCACACAGAACGACGTTCATCCCGGTGTTCCCCTTTACAGCAGTATGTTCTGGACATTAACCGATGCTGCCGCCAATTTGCAGAGACCGGCTGTTTCACAAACGTCTCCAAACCTTGACATCGGCCATTGGAAACCGCTGGTATCAAAAGGCAATTGGATTTCCGATTCTGGTTATGTTGCTTATAATTCTGTGACCTATAACAGTTCAAGTTATGTTTGCATACTTGATACTTCCGGCAGCAAAAAAACTCCAGATGCTGATACTGATCATTGGAAATTGATGGCGTCAAAAGGCGAATGGAATGCCCATTCTAGATATGTTGGTTATGACGGAGTATCATATGACAGTTCAAGTTATGTTTGCATACTTGGTAATCTGGGCGGCAAAACAACTCCAGATGTTGATGCAAGTATATGGAAGTTGAATATAGCTAAAGAAGAATGGGCTGAATTAAAAATCTACATTCGTAATGATATTGTAACTTATAACGGTTCACGTTATCTTTGTGTGCTGACTGATTCCCTTAAAATGAGAAGACCACCTCCAGATGCAGATCACAGACTCTGGAAATTGATAGAATCGAAAGGAGATTGGGATTCAAATATTATATATTTCGGTGCTGACGCAGTATCTTTTCATGGTTATAGTTATGTTGCCAAATTTGCTGTTTCTGGCGGCACATGGTTGGATTTAGTACGCGTCGTACCGAACCCCTACGATATCCGAGCCCGTATGTTCCAATTTGGCGATCAATCTCAATACGACCGGATAGCTTTCTTCGGGCTACCGGGCCAGTGCAACCTGAAGATCTTCACTGAACGAGGTGATCTGATCTGGGAGAAAAATCATACCAATGGCACGGGCGATGAGCTCTGGGATTCGATGACCTCATCAGGACAGATAATAGCCAGCGGTATTTACATTCTCTATGTTGAAGCTCCCGGAGTCGGCTCTGTATTCCGTAAGTTTGTCGTCATCAGGTAAGGAGATAATCAATGAAAAAGACGATAGGTAAGTTTATTGTTGTGTTTCTCGTGGGATGCCTGTTGATGAGCAGCGGGTATGCCCAGGAGAATCAGAAATTAGCCCAGACGGGGCTTCAATTTTTGAGTGTAGTCTCGGACGCGCGTGCATCTGCCATGGCAGAGGCGATGACGAGTCTTCGGATGGGTTCAAGCGCGCTGTTTTTCAATCCTGCAGGAATGGCCGAGATGTCCAATTTTCTCGATATGACGGCCAGCAGCAACCAATGGATAGCTGACATCAAGCACTACACATTCAGTCTGGCCATCAATCCAGCCAACGGTAATTACGGTGTCATTGGATTCAGTGTCCAGAGTGTGGATTATGGAGAATTTTACGGTACGCGTGTGAACAAGGCGAGTGATCTCGGGTATGAGGATATCGGCATATTCAAACTGAGCGCCATCGCTGTGGGTGTCGGATATGCCAAGCAGTTGACGGATCAGTTTAGTATTGGCGGACAGATACGGTGGGTACGGCAAGACCTTGGGGAGAGTTCAGTACCTGTGATTGGTCAGCGACAGGAGATTGATAGTTCGGGAGCTATACATACTTTTCCCGATACCAGTAAGACGGCCAGGTCGAATAAGTTAACGCCGTTAATATTTGATTTTGGGACGCAGTTCAAGACGGGTATCAAGAGTCTGGTATTTGGGATGTCGGTGCGGAATTTTTCACAGGAATTGAAATACGTCGATGAAGGATTTCAGGCACCATTGGTGTTCAACCTTGGTATCTCGATGAATCTGATGGATCTCATCGGGGAGCTTCCGCTGGATCAATCGCTTTACATGAGTATCGATGCAACTCATTATCGTGATCATCCGGAGCAAGTCAAGGTCGGACTGGAATACCGGTTATTGAACGCGCTTTCGCTGCGCGGAGGATACATGTCGGCTACCGATTTGGGGAACGGTTTTTCGTTTGGGGTTGGTTTATCCAAATTCGGTTTTGCCTTTGATTACTCCTATACGCCTTTTGGAGTATTCGACAAGGTACAGCGGTTGACCGCACGGTTTTCATTATAATATTGAAGAAGGAGAGAGATTATGAAAGTCTGCAGCTTTTTAACGATTGTATTCCTCTTCATGGCGGTATTGATGGTGGTCATGTCAGGGTGCAAATACGACGTTGCGGAACCCGCGTGGGATCAACCCTATGAAGTACCGCCAACGCCGACTATCACACAAGTCGATCCGTCCCAGGCGACCCCCGGGGTGAATACAATTACGGTTACGGGTACAAACTTCTCTACACCGCCGGATACCAACGCCGTTTATTTCAGTTATTTTGATAATGCGAAAAAGAGTCTTGTCGCAGTGACTGCAGAAGTTGTCGCGACCTCTACGACATCGGTCACGGTGCGCCGGCCCAATCTAGCGAGTGATTCATGTACGGTGATGGTGGCTCCACCCAAGTCACTTACCGTTGTAAAATATAGCCAACTCTACAAAGTCGATCCGGTCACAGATGAATACGGCAACTTTAACAACAACGTACCATTGAATACTGTCGCCGTTGACGATGCAGAGAATCTGTATGTCATAGAAACAACGACCAGAAATATTCACAAAGTTACGACAGATCAAACTAATTCGACTCTTCCAACTCCGGCCAAATTTCCGCCGACGGATGCAAGAATTCGCAACGGTGCACTCTATATAACGGGAACCAATGTGAATGTCGACACGGTGAATCTGGCAACCGGAGCGATAGCGACATGGGTCAAACTCCCCACAGGGAAAACGGTTAGATTCTGTGATTTCGACTCCAGCGGAAATTTCTACGCCGGTGGCACGCGGACCGATCTGCTTGTGCTCAAACAGCCCAATTATGATGTTAAGGCAATCACATACGCAGGTGTGTACGCAAAGGATACGATCCTCGCTATGCGTGTGTACAAAGGATACATCTATCTTGTGGTGAGAACGTCAGCCCCGGCTGCAAATAATCCTGCTACAGCCATCTGGCGCCATTCGGTTGATGCAAACGGCAACCTGGGCTCCAGGGATTTGGTGGTCGACTGGACCACAACAGGGGGTTTAGCGTCCCGCAGCATACGAGGTATTGCCTTTTCTTCAAAAGGAAATATGTTTATTGGAACCGATGCTTCCGCGGATCCGATACTGATTCTCGATCTCAATACAAAGATAGTCGATTATTTCTATAGGGGTATTCTTCCGTCCTATTGCAGACACTTAAATTGGGGCTCGGGAAATTACCTTTATATGGTTCGTGGTAACACGAGCCAATCGCAGAAATGGACCATCTATCGGGTTAACATGGGAGCTACGGTGGGCGCTCCGTAATATAGCGGTTGGGAGATTAAGCTTTTACTTGAATCTTGGGTCGGCCCTGTGGCTTGGGGACCGACCCTTTTTATTATAGCTCAGTTCTTTATAACCGAAAGGACATGCAATGAAATTTAGACGAAGGCAAATCATGTTCACTGTTTTATGTCTTTTTCTCTGTGTCCAGTACTCTTATACCATCGAGAAACAGTCGGATGGTGTTCTTTTTGAATTGAAAAAACAAAAAGAAACCGATGCCCGATGGATGAAGATTCAGGTATGCACCGAGGATATTATTCGAGTCATAGCGGCACAGGAGAAATCTTTCTCAAATCGTCCAAGTCTGATGGTCGATAAAATTGTCTGGGAACCTGTGCCCTGGTCTGTAAAAGAGAAAAAAGAACTGGTGGAAATCTCCACATCGAAAATCATTGTCCGTGTAAAGCCGAAAAACGGAGCCATTTCATTTTACAATATAAATGAACAGCTGCTTTTACAGGAGAAAGCGGGCCGTGGTAAAATTATCACAACCGCAGAAGTAATGGGAGAACACACATTTCATATACAGCAGCTTTTTAATTCCCCCAAAGATGAAGCGTTTTACGGATTAGGCGCACATCAGAGTTCCATCATGAACTATAAAGGGCACGACGTGGATCTGTGGCAATATAACATAGTCGATGTGATTCCATTTCTGGTTTCAAGCAAAAACTATGGAATTTTGTGGGATAATAACTCGCGCACGAAATTCGGAGACATCAGGGAGTATCAATCCCTGTCCGTACTCAAATTATTTAATAGAGAGGGCATCGAGGGCGGACTCACCACAGAATATTTTAAAGACTCGGATTTCGACTCTCTGTTTACATCGCGTTCCGAGTCGAGGATCGAACACGAGTTCAGCGATGTGAATGACAAATTCCCAGAAGGATTCCTTCAGAGTGTGGCCGCAGTGCGCTGAACCGGGGAGATAGAATGCCGTGAACCGGGCATCCACAAGTTCAGACTCTATTGCTGCGGTTACACTAAAATGTGGCTGGATGGGAAACTTGTCGTGGACTCATGGAGGCAGAACTGGCTGCCCTGGACGTATTTACTGAACCTGGAGATGAAAAACGGAAAGCGGCATCAAATTAAGATCGAGTGGATACATACCGGCGGTTACATCGGACTGAAATGCCTCACTCCCGAAAAGGAAAAGAGCAAGAACAGCTTCTCGCTTTACTCCGAAGTTGCAGATCAAATCGAATACTACTTTATCCGAGGCGATAATCTGGATCAGGTTATTCATGGGTATCGTAAGATCACCGGTAATGCTCCCATGATGCCCAAATGGGCGATGGGCCTATGGCAATCTCGTGATCGCTATCGGACACAGGAGGAGGTGCTTTCAGTCGTCAAAGAATTTCGCGCACGACAGATTCCGCTCGACAATATCGTTCAGGATTGGTTTTACTGGAAAGAAGATAAATGGGGAGATCATGAATTCGATTCTACACGTTACCCGGATCCGGAAGGCATGATCCAAACACTCCACAACGATCTTCATGCCCGTATCATGATTTCAGTCTGGCCCAAATTCTATGTCGGTACAAAGAACTACGAGCAGTTTATAAAAAAGGGGTGGCTGTACATGCGAAACGTTGAACAGGGACAAAGAGACTGGGTTGGCCCCGGATATGTCTCAACGTTCTATGATCCGTACAGCGAAGGAGCCCGCGAATTATACTGGAAACAAATAAATGAGAAGCTGTTCAGCAAAGGAATCGACGCCTGGTGGCTGGATTGCACGGAACCCGATATCCAATCCAATTTATCGAGGACAGAAACAATATTACGTCAGGGTCCGACTGCAATTGGAACCGCTGCACGCTACCTCAATACATATACCCTTCTGAACGCTAAAGCCGTCTGCGAGGGACAACGGCAGATCAAACCCGATCAGCGGGTATTTATTTTAACTCGTTCCGCTTTTGCAGGACAGCAGCGTTATCCTGTTGCGACATGGAGTGGTGATGTCGCGGGACGCTGGTATGACTTGAAAGCCCAGATTTCAGCCGGGCTGAATTTTTCTCTTTCAGGTATCCCATACTGGACCTCAGATATAGGCGGCTACGCGGTGGAGTCGCGATATGAACATCCGAACGAATCCGATCTGGACGAATGGCGAGAACTAAATACCCGCTGGTTTCAGTTCGGAACGTTCTGTCCACTTTTACGCGTACATGGTCAATATCCTTACAGAGAAATGTTCCATATCGCTCCTGACACTCATCCTGCGTATCAATCCATGCTGGCCTATGACAAGTTGCGTTATCGTTTGATGCCGTATATTTATTCACTAACGGGCATGGTCACACAGAAAGACTATACGATTATGCGTGCATTGGTCATGGATTTCGGTCATGATAAAAACGTCTTCAATATCGGTGATCAATTCATGTTCGGGCCTGCACTGCTCATTAATCCAGTGACCAATTTTAAAGACCGAACAAGGCCTGTGTATCTTCCTTCCGGAACAGGCTGGTATGATCTGCGGACCGGTCGATATTACAAAGGCGGCCGGTCAATTCAGGCGGATGCTCCCTATACGGATATTCCTATTTTTGTGAAGGAAGGATCTATTCTTGTTTGCGGTCCGAACATTCAGTACACGGATGAAAAACCTGCCGATCCCATTCGTTTATTCGTCTACACCGGTAACGACGGCTCTTTTACGCTGTATGAAGATGAGAACATCAACTATAATTATGAAAAAGGTAATTTCTCAACAATCATGCTGAACTACAGCGAGAAGAACCATACCCTGACTATCGGAAGACGACAAGGCGAATTTCTGGGAATGCTGAAAAAGCGAATTTTTGAAATTGTCTGGATTGGTAAAGGGAAACTCTCAGGGCTCGATTTCCAATCGGAACCGGATGTAACTGTAATGTATGACGGTACGCAACAGTTGATTAAGATGAAATAATAGAACAAGCAGTCTTGACGAAAGAGCAGCCAATATAAAAAAGGATTAATTATCCTGAAGGTGACAAGGTGGGTAATTACAGGAAACCGGGCGATACTGGCGGGCTATCAAAGATCCACAAGGAAATAGTTGGGAAGAAGTAGATCCAGCAAGAATCAATAAAATTCTGGAAGAAAAAGCTTATATTGATATGCCGAAGGCTTCCACTTTCTGGTTTTTGGATCCTCGGAAGATTTACTTCGGCATGAAAGTTTCTTTCAACTTTGCAAAGTAGTCAAAGAAGAAATAACTTATTCAATAGTAGCAACAAATTCGAATTCATCGCGGCTAATTATATTCTGATATTGGCAACTTAGAACATGAAGCATATTACCAGTCGCCGAAAATTTCTCAAGTACACAGCACTGATCGGCGCAGCGTTACCATTTCCCTTTTTCCGTTCGCATGTTTTCAATCGAAAGAAATTGTCTCTCAGCAACACGCCGGCCGCCTCGCCAAGTCCTTTGGTACTCTGGTACACCAAACCGGCTGCCGAGTGGGTCGAAGCCCTTCCGATCGGCAACGGACGCCTGGGTGCAATGATCTTTGGAGGTACGGAGAACGAACGCATACAGCTCAACGAAGACACACTCTATGCCGGCGGACCGTACGAGCCGAATAATCCGGATGCGTTGAAAGCTCTACCTGAAGCGCGGCGGCTGATATTCGAGGGCAAGTATAAGGAAGCCCACGATCTTATCGGTGAAAAAATGATGGCACGGCCTATCAAACAGATGCCCTATGAACCGGTCGGCGATCTGCTGCTGAATTTTCCCGGTCACAATGCCGCATCAGATTTCCGCCGTGAACTGGATCTTGATACCGCGATTACGAAAGTCTCCTATCTCAACGACGGAATTATTTTCACACGCGAGATTTTTTCAAGTCCCGTCGATCAGGTAATCGTGCTTCATCTGACGGCCGGGAGTCCCGGAAAAATCACCTTCAACGCGGCGATGTCCACCCCACAAAAAGCAACCGTTGAAATGGAGTCGGCCGATACGCTGGTTATGCGCGGTCAGAATGGAGAAGCCTCCGGCATTAAGGGTGATTTGAAATTCCAGGTTCGTGTGCGCGTACTCGCACAGGGCGGAAAAACCGTCGCCGAAAAAGAGAGAATAAACGTCAGCAACGCAGATACGGTAATGTTATTGATTGCCGCCGCCACAAGTTATAGGAACTATAAAGATGTCAGCGGTGACCCGGAAGAGATGACAAAGTCGTATTTGGCCAAAGCTACTGCCAGGCAGTTTGCACAATTGCGACAGGCCCACGTGCGAGAACATCAGCGGCTGTTTCGTCGCGTTCACCTTGACCTTGGAACGACCGATGCCGCGATTCTGCCCACCGACCAGCGGCTTACAAATTTTCTGGAAGGCAGCGACCCGCAATTAGCCACATTGTACTTCCAGTACGGCCGGTATCTCTTGATCTCGTCTTCACGTGCGGGGACTCAGCCTGCAAATCTGCAAGGACTGTGGAACGAGTCCATGACACCACCGTGGGAATGCAAATACACGGTCAATATCAACACCGAGATGAACTACTGGCCTGCAGAATCCACAAACCTTTCGGAATGTCATGAACCGCTGATTCGAATGGTCACAGAACTCGTCGAGCAAGGAAGCAGAACAGCGGAAATACAATACGGCGCCGGCGGTTGGGTATGTCACCACAACACAGATCTCTGGCGCGCTACGGCACCGATCGACGGTCCGCTGTGGGGTTTCTGGCCCACAGGAGGAGCATGGCTGTGTACGCATCTCTGGAATCATTACGAGTTCAGCGGCGACAGAAAATTTCTGTCGAGAGTCTACCCTGTCATGAAGGGTGCCGCGCAGTTCTTCGTCGATACACTTGTGGAGGAACCGAAACATAATTGGCTTGTTACGTGTCCCTCAATCTCGCCTGAAAATGTCCACCCCGGCGGCGTTGCTATCTGCGCCGGGCCGACGATGGACATGCAGATACTACGTGACCTATTTTCCCATTGCATCAAGGCCGCGAAAATTCTAGGAATCGACAGCGAGTTAAGTACAAAACTGGCCTCTATGCGTTCGCGCCTCGCACCGACGCAAATCGGTAAGGCTGGGCAGGTGCAGGAATGGCTTGAGGATTGGGACATAGAAGCACCGGAACAACAGCACCGTCATGTGTCACATCTTTACGGTTTGTATCCGAGCAATCAAATTACTCAACAAGAAACACCCGATTTATTTTCAGCAGCAAAAAGGACACTGGAACTCCGTGGCGATGTCGGTACGGGATGGAGTCTGGCCTGGAAAATCAACCTCTGGGCAAGACTTCTCGACGGCGATCACGCGTACATGCTATTACAAAAGGCTCTAACGCCGGTTTTTTCTAAAGAGGTCAATCGCAGCAGCGGAGGCGTCTATCCCAACTTATTCGATGCCCACCCGCCATTCCAGATAGATGGAAATTTTGGGGCGACATCCGGTATTACTGAAATGCTATTGCAATCACACACCGGCGAGATTCATCTGCTTCCTGCATTACCAATAGCTTGGCCTACAGGTAATGTTAAGGGACTGAGAGCCAGAGGCGGCTTTGAGGTTGACATTGCATGGGAGCAGGGTAAACTTAATCATGCAACGATCAAGAGCATTACGGGGGTTGATTGCAGAGTACGTTATGGACAACAGAGCGTCAAACTCCGTCTTAAGACCGGCAAATCGGTGCATCTGGATAAAAATCTTTACAATGCAGTAGAATCTGGTTCATAGCAATAGTCAAGTACTGCGATAACAGAATATAGCCTTTTAAAATATTAAGGAAAGATGACCTATGACCATACCAAAACAAAAAACTGGAAGTCGGTTCCTCTACTTTTATTTTTTCACTTTCTCAGTTCTTTTTTTAATCTCGCATGCAGCTTTTTCATCGGATCTCAGAAGAACCGAAAATATTTGTAGGAATTGGAAATTTAATCTGGGCAACATCCCAAACGGTCAGAAACCCAGCCTCGATGATTCCCGGTGGCGTGAACTTAATTTACCTCACGACTGGAGTATCGAAGGGGAATTCAGCGAGAAGCATCCGGCAACTCCCGGAGGCGGCGCTTTGCCGGGAGGTATCGGGTGGTATCGCAAGAATTTTACCTTGTCGGAGTCTGAAAAAGGACGACTGGTTTTTATCGAGTTCGACGGTATCTACAAAAACAGTGAAGTGTGGATCAACGACCATTTTCTCGGGAAGCGTCCGTATGGGTATATATCGTTCCAGTACGAGTTGACTCCGTTCCTGAAGTATGGGAAAGACAAGAATGTGCTTGCAGTCAAGGTTGACAATTCACAACAGCCCAATTCACGCTGGTACTCCGGTTCGGGAATTTATAGGAATGTATGGCTGGTGACTACCGGAAAGATCTTCGTGGATCACTGGGGGACTTTTATCACGACGCCGGAAGTGACCGGGCGGTTTGCTAAGATATCGGTCGGACTAAAGTACGGAATGCGTCGATAAAGAATCAACAAATAACACTGAAAACAGTCGTGCTCGACAGGACAGGCAAGAAAATCGCTGCCGCAGAGTCAAAGAGCGTGGTATCGAAAGATTCGGCCTGCGATATCTTTCAGGAATTGACCATCGAGAATCCTGTGTTGTGGTCGGTTGAAAATCCACACCTTTATAAAACTGTCACAACGATTGAAGCTGGCGGCCGTGTGTGCGATGACTATAAAACGAATTTCGGCATCCGTACATTTACTTTCGATGTCGATAAAGGCTTTTTTTTAAACGGCAAACCGATAAAGATCAAAGGCGTGTGCAACCATCACGATCTGGGATATCTTGGAGCAGCGATCAACAACCGCGCGCTGGAGCGTCAGCTCGAAATCATGAAGGAGATGGGTGTCAACGGAATCCGAACCTCTCACAACCCGCCGGCTCCGGAGCTTCTGGATTTATGCGACCGGATGGGATTCATCGTAATGGATGAAGCATTCGATATGTGGAAAAAGAAGAAAACCGATTTCGACTATTCAATGGATTGGGAAAAATGGCATCGGCAGGATCTGCATGATATGGTGTTACGCGACCGGAATCATCCCAGCGTTTTTATCTGGAGTATCGGAAATGAAGTCAGCGAACAATGGGACAAGAAAGACAGCAGCGGTACAGTGATTGCCAGAGAATTAGCGGAAATTATCAAATCTCTCGATACAACCCGACCGATTACTTCGGCATGCAACGACCAGGACACGTTGAATCCGATCATTCGTTCGGGTGCTCTCGATTTGATCGGATATAATTACGCTCAGAAAACATATCCTGAGTTTCCCAAAAAATATCCGGGAAAGAAATTCATCGCCACCGAAACCATATCGGCCCTGGCCACACGCGGGAGTTATGACATGCCTTCAGACAGCATCCGGCGATGGCCACCCCGGTGGGATCTACCCCTCGTTTATGGAAATGCAGATCAGACGTGCTCGTCATACGATAATTGCAGTGCACCATGGGGTTCTACTCACGAAGAAACATGGAAGATCATGAAGAAATACGATTTCCTATCCGGTATGTATATCTGGACCGGTTTTGATTATCTCGGAGAACCCACACCTTACGGCTGGCCATCCCGCAGTTCTTATTTCGGCATCGTGGATCTGGCGGGTTTCCCGAAAGATGCTTATTATATGTACCAGAGCGAGTGGACAAACAAACCTGTATTGCATGTTTTTCCTCATTGGAACTGGAATAACGGAGATACGATCGATGTATGGGCTTATACCAATTGTAAAGAGGTCGAATTATTATTGAACGGCAAGTCGTTTGGTTCCAAGAAAAAAAACGGCGATGATCTACATATGATGTGGCGATTGCCTTTTACACCCGGCATTTTGAAAGCCATCGGCCGCACCAACGGGAAAGAAATTCTGACACAGGAAGTCAAGACAGCCGGGAGTCCCGCAAAGATATTTCTTCAGGCCGATAGAAATGTGATTAAGGCAGACGGCAAAGATCTTTCATTTATTACCGTAAAAGTTTTGGATGAAGAAGGAACTTTAGTGCCCCATGCCGATAATATAATTCAATTCAGTATTACCGGCGAAGGAAGGATTATCGGTGTCGACAACGGTCTCCAGACAAGCGACGAATCTTTCAAGGCAAATTACCGTAAAGCATTTAACGGTCTGTGTTTGGCTGTGATACAGTCCAATGAAAAAGCCGGCCGGATTATCCTAAGCGCAAAATCAGACGGTTTGAAGGAAGCGACAATTGTCATTGACTCAAAGTGAACCGATTCAAGAAATGCGGCGATATAAAAACCGCATGGTCAAAATAAAGGAACCTACAATGAAAAAAGAATTTTTGATTGGTCTGGTATTCTCCTTCCTTCCCCTGGGCCTGACTGCTCAGTACACCCCACTTCCTGCACCGAATTCAACATCAGTCATGGGAGGAGAATACAATGTAATGAACAATGTATGGGGAGCATCAACTGCACAGAGTCTGGAGGTGGATTTGAATGGAACCTACTTTAGAGTAGTTCTATCCGAACACAACAACACAGGTGGTACTCCGGCTGCTTATCCTGCCATTTACAAAGGTAACCACTGGGGTACGGGCACCACAAAAAACAATCCAATGCCTATAAGGATTGACGAAATCGACAGCGCGCCATTCACATGGATCATCGATACAACCGGCGTCTCCGGCACCTATAACTGTGCTTATGAATCCTTTTTCAGTGATTTATCAACGGGGTCCAATTACAAAGCCGAATTGATGATCTGGATCAACTACGGCGGCGGTGCCGGTCCGGGAGGCTCATTACAAGGCACTGTGGAGATCGGAGGACGCAACTGGGAAGTCTATTATGCTTTATGGGACTGGAATTATATCGCATATAAATTGACCGTCCCAACCGACAGCGTCAGCCTCGATCTGAAAGATTTCCTCCGTGACGCCCTGACACGCGGATATATATATACCACCTGGTATCTCCATAATATGGAAGCGGGCTTTGAGTTATGGCGCAACGGACAGGGACTTGCGACGCTTGAGTACTCGGCTACGGTCATACCGGGTTCTTTCACGGATAATTTTGCACCCACTCCCTTTAATCTGATATATCCTTCAAACAATAAATCATTAACTTCATGGGGTATTCCATTCCGATGGCAGACATCTGTCGATGGTAATGCCGATCCTGTTGAATATATCTTCCACCTTTCCGGCTCAAATTTAGACACAACAATTACACAATTATTTGACGATAGTCTATACTTTGATGCGAGCAAATGTCTTCTCCCCCTTACCTACTACACATGGTCTGTCAAGGCAACAGATGGAATTGATACAACCTCGAGCACATCACAGAGAACTTTTCGAACACCGAAGGAGGCATCCGGAATAAATCAAACCGATAAAATCCCAGGCCGGTATTCCTTGAGTCAGAACTATCCGAATCCGTTCAATCCGCAGACTACGATCTCTTACTCCCTGCCGCGGGCAAGCAGTGTCACTTTGAGAATTTATGATCCCACGGGACGCGAGATCGCGACACTTATTGACAATGAGAGAAAAGCAGCAGGCAACTATGAAGTATCATTTGATGCAACAGACTTGTCAAGCGGAGTCTATTTCTATCGCTTAAGCACAGAGAATTTTACTGAAGTTAAAAGTATGGTATTAATTAAGTAGCAACTCGAGGGAATGAAATTCTGATCCGGGAAATCAAGACAGCCGGGAGTCCTCCAAAGAAGATTCTTTAGGCGGATACAAATGTGATTAAGGTAGACGACAAAGATATTTCCTTTAATACCATAAAGGTTTTGGATGAAGAAGGAACTTTAGTGCCATACGCAGAAAATTTAATTCATTTCAGGATCACCGGTAAAGGTAAGAAAGGATGAGATATGAAAATTGGTTACCGTTTGCTGGTCAGCGGTATGTGGCTGTTTGCAGCGTTCCCACTTTTCGGACAGGATAGTGGGAATGGTTTTCTTGAAGATTTTGAGGTGAAGTTCGCTACTCTTCCTCCATATCAGGTAAAGGTAAAAACAACGTCAACACCAACCGTCACGGTTACATTCAATGCCCACGATACACTTGGAAAGGTATCCAAGTATATCTACGGCAACAATGCAAATACCTACATGACACAAATGGTCGACCAGCCAGATTTAATCACATATATCACCCTACTATCACCCAGGGTAATTCGTTTCCCGGGTGGTAATTTGAGCAGTATTTTCTTCTGGGACGCACTCCCCGGTTCACCACCGGCCGATGCCCCAGACACCTTGGTTGATGGTTATACAGGAAACAAAGGACCGGCTTCTTACTGGTACGGTAAAAACATCAACAGCTGGACAATTTCGGTAGATAATTACTATAATATACTCGATATGACATCTAACACGGGTATGATAACCATCAATTATAGTTATGCCCGATATGGAACAGGTCCCGACCCCGTTGCTGCAGCAGCACACTATGCCGCCGAATGGGTTCGCTACGATTACGGACGCACGAAATTCTGGGAGATCGGTAACGAAAACCACGGACCCTGGCAGGCCGGGTTTATAATCGACACATCATTCAATCAAGACGGACAGCCTAAAATCATTAGCGGGGAACTCTATGGTAAACATTTCAAGGTGTTTGCCGATTCCATGCGCAAGGCAGCAGATGAAGTCGGTGTTATTATATATATCGGCGCACAGTTGATGCAGTATGACACACGCTACTCCTGGAATATACCAGAACGAACGTGGAACAGCGGCTTCTTCAGTCAGGCAGGCGATGCAGCCGATTTTTTCATCATACATACATACTACACTAACTATAATGAAAATACTTCGGCGGCAACCATTCTGGATTCCGCTACCGCCGGGACGACCAATATGATGCGGTACATGAAAAAAACCACCAGTGATAACGAAGTGCTATTAAAGCCGATCGCTCTTACCGAGTGGAACATTTTTGCCATAGGATCCAAACAGGCGTGTTCATTCATTAACGGTATGCACTCCGCTATCGTACTGGGAGAACTGGCGAAGAACGGATACAGCATGTCGAGCCGGTGGGATCTGGCCAACGGGTATGACAACGGAAACGATCAAGGCATGTTCAACAATGGCGATGAGCCCGGCGGCGTGCCCAAATGGAATCCGCGTCCCCCTTTCTTTTACATGTACTATTTTCAGAAATGTTTTGGGGATCACATTGTAAGTTCGGCCGTTACGGGGAGCAGCAAGGTACTTGCCTATGCGTCCAGGTTCTTTTCCGGCCATGCCGGCGTTGTTGTCGTAAACAAAGGGACGACTGAACAGGTCGTGAAATTGGAGCCGATGTATTACGGCTTCGGCGAACGGTATTACGTGTATTCACTGAAAGGCGGCAGCGATAACGGCGATTTTTCACAGGCAGTGTACGTAAATGAAAACGGTCCGACTAATGCAACCGGTGGGCCGATCAAAGATCTGGAGGAAATACCCGCGTGGGCTTATTCCATAGGTGATGAAATCAGGTTCATATCGCCCCCCCGATCCGTGCAATATATATTGATAGAACCCGGCGAGCACATGCTGGCCATGAAAAGCGATCGAAGCATCGGCGTTGTTAATCAGTTTGAATTATATCAGAACTATCCGAATCCGTTCAATCCGCATACCACGATCTCGTACTCCCTGCCGCGGGCAAGCACCGTCACACTGAAAGTGTATGATCCCACGGGACGCGAGATCACAACACTTGTGGACAATGAGAGAAAAGCAGCAGGCAACTATGAAGCATCATTTGATGCAACAGACTTGTCAAGCGGAGTCTATTTCTATCGCTTAAGCACAGAGAACTTTACTGAAACCAAGAGCATGGTATTAATCAAGTAGTAATGAGAGGGTAAGACATCAGGTTCTCAAGGAGTGCTTTGGATATCGAAGCCATCGGTTATTGAAGGAGCGCTTGAATGTTGACGGTAAAATATTTTTCTCTTCATATAATTTTTTCCCTCACATTTCTGAATGCAGCATTTGCCCAGCACTCGCCTTTGTGGATTAACGAGTTCATGACTTCAAATGTCCTCGCCTATGAAAATACCAATGGCGATTACGCTGATTGGATAGAAATTTATAATTCCAGTAACACAGCTATTGACCTGGCCGGTTTCTATTTAACAGGCGATCTTGATACAAATACTTACTGGCAAGTTCCAGGCGGACAGCCATCAAGGACAACGATTTCTGCAAAAGGATATCTGGTATTGTTTGCAGATAAAATGACAGAACTTGGAGCAAATCACCTTGGTTTCAAGCTAAGTAGTGACCATGGGAAGATCGTATTGATTGATATAGATGGTACGACGATACTTGATTCGTTATCCTATGGACATCAATTCCGTGATATTTCGTATGGAAGATTCCCCGATGGCGGAGAACAATGGATGTATATGCCCAGTTTCACTCCAGGCGCATCCAACAAACAAGGTTTCATTACATTCGTATTACCTCCGACAATAGATCAGGAAGCGGGTTTTTATAACAACGTATCTGTTTCCATTCAACCTGCTGCCGCGGGCGATACAATTCGTTATACGCTAAATGGTTCCGATCCCGGTGAAGAATCACCACAGTACACATCACCCATCGGGATAACTCAGACTCCGATCGTCAAAGCAAGATCGTTCCGATCGGGTTCAATGCCGAGCCAAATAACTTCAAAGGCTTTTTTCCTGACCACACACACCCTGCCGGTTCTTACCCTCATCACCGATCCTAAAAACCTTTATGATCCGGTCACAGGAATTTATGTAAATGACCGGGACGGCCGTGCATGGGAACGATTCGGTGAGCTGGAATATTTTGACAATGGATTGCTTGCTTTCCATATCCCCGCGGGATTGCGGCTTCAGGGCAACACGGGACCGGTTGGTTACAATAAAAAATCGTTACGAGCATATTTCCGGAAGGGGTATGGCAGTGAGAGGTTGGTTTATCCATTGTTCCCCGGTGACCCCGTCACTTCATTCTCGGAACTTGTCCTTCGCTCCGGATACGATGATGACATGGAACCGTTACAGTATAAAGGGACGCTCATCCGGGATCCGCTGGTTGGCAAGCTCTGGCGAACGATGGGCGAACTTTCTCCCTGCGATCGTTTTGCCGTTCTGTATCTCAACAATAACTACCACGGTATTTACGATCTCAAAGAAAGTATTAGCGAGACATACATACGCGATCATACGGGATATACCGATGTCGATATCTTTCGCACACGCTGGGATTCGCTCGAGACTGTACACGGAGACAGGGTCAAATGGGATGATGTAGTTACGTTGTTCCGGGGGAACTCGTTTGTCAGCGACTCGAAGATCACCGAAGCTTCCCAACTTCTCGATCTTGACAATTATACGGACCTGCTGGCGTTAATTCACGCCACCGAGTACAAGTCGTATGCTTATGGTACTTTCGCTTACCGTCAGAAAACCGAAAATGGACGATGGGAATGGACGATATGGGATCCGGATCGCTCCTATTCCGAAGTTAATTGGAACGGATTTACCACGCGGTATAATCCCATCGATACCTATCTCGATACGCTTATCACGAAAAAATTACTGCAGAATCAATCGTACAGAATCAAGTTCATCAACAGGATATCCGATCTTCTGAATACAACATTCTTACCTGAAAATGTGATAGCAATAATCGATTCTCTGGCCGATCATATTGAGGCTGAAATCCCGGCGGACGTAGCAAAATGGAATAACACCGTGACGGCAATGGAACACTAATGTAGATTCTGTAAGAGCTTTTGCTGAACGACGACCATCCATTCTCCGTCAACAGATCCAGAACTATTTCGGACTTTCCGGACAAGCAAATCTGGCCGTTCATATTTCAGGGAATGGCAAACTTCTCATCAATACCATAACGATTGACAACTTTCCATGGTCCGGAAGATATTTCCGCGGTATCCCGGTTATCATTC
>CAVZMI010000013.1:0-7228 GCA_963776275.1 Ignavibacteriota bacterium | reverse complement strand
CAGCCTCCAGGCATACCTCTACCGTCTGCTCCTTCACGTACTGAAGCGCGTAGCCGTCCTGTCGCACCGCCTCCAGGCATACCTCTACCGTCTGCTCCTTCACGTACTGAAGCGCGTAGCCGTCCTGTCGCACCGCCTCCAGGCATACCTCTACCGTCTGCTCCTTCACGTACTGAAGCGCGTAGCCGTCCTGTCGCACCGCCTCCAGGCATACCTCTACCGTCTGCTCCTTCACGTACTGAAGCGCGTAGCCGTCCTGTCGCACCGCCTCCAGGCATACCTCTACCGTCTGCTCCTTCACGTACTGAAGCGCGTAGCCGTCCTGTCGCACCGCCTCCAGGCATACCTCTACCGTCTGCTCCTTCACGTACTGAAGCGCGTAGCCGTTACGCTTCACAGCCTCCAGGCATACCTCTACCGTCTGCTCCTTCACGTACTGAAGCGCGTAGCCGTCCTGTCGCACCGCCTCCAGGGCTTCTTGACCGGTCAATTCAATAATTTCTGATTCTTGACGATTGATCGATAACAAAAATGATTTGAGATCCATAACTCTCTCCTTTTTTATTTTCTGAGTAATAATTTAGTTTATGATTTGCACACCAGTTTTTTTATCAAGGTGAATACGTTGCGGTATTTGCTGCCAAAGTTCCGGCGTTTGCGAAATGATCAATCCATAGTACCGCTTACCGAGTGTGAATGATTCTCGCATCATCTGAAGAAACTTATCTTTATTGTCCGGGTCCAGCGGACCATCTGCTTCATCGGAATATGATGTCAAATATTCCTTTCCGGATTTCTGTGAAAGATATATCGAGATCCCTTCGCTGATTGCCTTGTCGATCCATACAGCTTCGCCTCCGGAGAGCATCTCTAACTTTTTCTCTGTTCCATTGCCAAATATCTTAATTTCGAATGTCTCTCGCTGTTTGCCTTCTGTCGTTATTCGTGTTGTTTCAAACTGTATCTGAAATCTGGACCCGAAAGTGTTCGCAAGTAATTCGTTGGTAATTGAGGTCACTGAAACACCAGCATAATCCAATTCGATGGCGGGAATGCCATCCAGTGAAAATGCCTTTTGCAGCAATCGCCAGCGTTCAATCTTCTTCCCCATCGACTGAAGCTCTCCCGATTTCAACTTTTCCAATTCAACTTCCAATTTATCCAGCCGCTCCAGTTCGTTCCTCACCGATATCAACTCACCCTGCAGTTCTGCGTCCCGGGCCGCAATGATAGAAATCTCGTATTCGTTACTCGCTATCTTCTTTATCAACTCGGTCCGCTGGACCTGCAATTCATCGAGCTTCCTTGTCATCTCTGCCAGCCTCTGCCATTCACTGTTTTTCGATTCCAATTGCTCTTTATATTCCTTAAGGCTTTGCTCTCTGCGGATCTCGAGGTTCCGGATTTGATCTGCGATTGAATTCAGAATCTCCTGCTTCGCTTTAATGATTGTCTCTGCTTCTCGTAATTCAACCTGTATTTCTTCCCATCGTTTTAATTCGATCTCCTTTATCTGGTTCTTAATTGTAACATGTTTCCTTACATCATAATCTATCGCCGCTTTCTGCTGCTCGAATTCACTTGCTCGTCCGTTGAATGGAGGATTTTGAATCAATACAGCAAGCTTTTGCTGTGCCTCGGCCTTCTTCTCGTTCCCCTCTTCGGAAATAGATCCATAAAGCGATTCTGTCTCCTTAAGCTCCGACCGAACCGCATCGATTTCTTTACTTGATTCTATAGCACCTTGCAAAAATTGACATGATGCCTGCATCATTTCTTGTCCGTTACACGGTACATTACCAATCAATGCTGCCCTTTTCTCAAGTTCCGATAATCGTTGCTTGGTATGCCCGATCTTCGTCTCACCTTCACGTTTATCCTGCTCGATCCGTAATTCGGTCCTCGATAAAATATTCCGGGCATCCTGGACAGCCATATTATGAACATTCTCTTGCCGGCTAAATTCCAATTGATAGCTGTTGAACTCAGAATCTATAATATGAACCTGACTTTCCTTTTTAGAGAATGATTTTTCCTCAATTCGTAAGGCCTGAAGTTGGGCAACTTGCGCTTCTATCTCCATCTTATGGCTGACTATTGCTGATTTTCGTTCGATCTCTTTGACAATGGGTAATCTCTTCTGCTGTAAATCCGCCGTTTCTTTATTAAAATCGGTTTCCACGCCAGAGATCCGCGATCGTAGTACCTTCATATCCTCATCGAGTTTTCCGATCCCTTGCACCTGGCCTTCACTCTCACCGATCTGCTGATCGTACTCCCCTTTTTTTGAATTCAATTGGAACCGTTCGACATTCTTCGTTTCTCTCTGTATCCTAATCTCGTCCTGATCTTGGAGTAGATTCTGGTATTGTCCTGTCAATTGAGGCTTTCTTAGCAATTCGAGAGATTGACTGTCAATAGCATTCTTCTTCTCTTCATACCGGATATCGAGCTCCTTCGCCCGTTGCTTTGCGTATTCTTCATATCGTTCATATCGGTCAAGACCAAGAAGCTCAAAAAATAATGCCTTCCGTTCAGTCACATCCAATTGAGCAAAGCTCATACGGCACTGTGAGCTGAAGATCGATCTGAAAAATAGTTCCGGTGTCCCCAACAATTTTTCGATCACTGCATCATATGTTTTGTTCTTTCCATCATTCAGCGGATTCGGATCACATTTTAAATCTGGCCAGACGCTGCTTTTCCAGATATAAGCTTCCGATTTGCCAGTCTCGGCATCAATCGATATAAGCGTTCTATATTCATAAGGACCAACCAGAAAACGGAGCTCACGATACGAATCCTTCAGCCGGAAATGATCCTGAAGTTTTCCTTTGCGAGATGCTAACATTCGATATGGGTGGAGATTCTCAAGTATAGTTGTCTTCCCCGAGCCATTACTTCCTACTAAAGCCACCATCCCGGGACTGAATATGGTGAAGTCTATTTCTACTTCATCCAATCCCATTCCTTCATATATTCCTATCGCTCCCCGTAATTTTAATGATATAAGTCTCACGGTCTTTCCCTTTCTGTTATCAACTGTTGAATTGTAGTTTGTCTCGCCAGATCTTGAATAACTCTGTTGTCGCCTTTACATCTCCGAGACAGTATGTCGCAATTTCCTTGAACTTCCCCTCGCTGAAAAGCCTGGGCACATCATTGCCCATGACATTTTGAGTCTTCGGGCTTTGGATTCCGAAAGACTTACAATAAGAGTCGAGATTGAACTTCCGAACCGATCCGTAGTAGGTGAGTTGATCGAGTAGATCGCAGTGGAGTTTCGCGTCGTATCGATATGGCATCAAATTTCTCTGAGGCGTCAGTTGCAGGATTGCCGATCGCAACATCAAGAATGGACAGTCAAAACCGCGGCCGTTGAAGGTGACGATTTGATTGAAGTTTGTCAGGATCTTCCAGAATGCTTCAATGCACGTCACCTCATTACCCGGTACCAACCTCGATCCATCAATATCGGTTTCCGTAGTCTCATCCGACATATAATACACACAGCCATTGCCGGTATCCGGATTCATCATGCCGATAGCAACAATCCTGGCTGTGAGTGGATAGAGCGACAATTTTTCAATGGTTTCCTGAGCCTCTTTCTCACCTTCTGCAAATTTGAGCAGATATTCTTGTTGAACCTTATCGAAGTTATCCCACGGAAAAGCTACTGTCTCAATGTCCACCACGATTGTACTCATGCAGCACACTTCCTTTCCACTTCCGCTGCGAGTTCCAGCACCTCCGGATCAATGCTAATATTATTTACTCTTCCCCACTCCGCAACCTTCTCCGGAAGCGTTTGTACCTTGGCCATCATCTCACTCCGGATCCGCTCGTCCGGGACAACTACCCATTCTATCTGGTATGAATACGCTCCTGGATAGCATCGTTTCACATCTTCTTCTGTGATAAGTTTCCGTTGTTCGGCCCGGACCGTTACTCTCACTCGAAGTTCTGCATCGATCCAATCCTTCTCCGTCGAAAGATCGTCCAGAACCCCACCATCTATATATTTCGCTTCGTGTTTCGCCATTGGCCTCGATGGTATCTGCACTTTTCGAACCTCAGCACTACCCTTCTGCATTTCCACGATATTGAAGAATTTTGTCTCTGTCTCCCCCCAATTTATGTGATATGTCGCGCCAGAATAAAAACTATGCGTGCCAATCTGTTGGTCTTTATGAATATGGCCCAATGCGTTGTATTCAGCGCATGCAAGTTCCAGATCATTAGCCGTGATGATTATATCCTGGCTGAAAATTGTCTGGCCATTGGAGAGTTTCGAATCGGCTACATTACAATGACCAACCAAGATTGTGGGACACTTGACCTGCTCTGTCAATATCCCCCATCCCAGGAAGATCTGCTGCAACTTTTGTGTGATCGCAAAATTGGATTCATCGATCGACATCGTTTTATCCTGCATGAACCAGGACTTTGTCGGGTAAGGCAGCATGTGCAATAAAGCCACCATCTCTTCCGAGACAGAGAACCATTTATCTTCCTGAATTGGCTTGAATGTATATTCCCCGATCGGATTTTTATAGAGACCTATGGTCTCCGCCGTATCACTCAAATGTATTGGATGTTTTGTTTCAAGCTTTCGAAGTATATCAAGACTGCCGGCGTGGTCATGTTCTTCATTCCCCATTACGATCGCCAGGGGTGCGATATTAGCAAGATTTTCGATATGACCTATCATTGGATTTACTGCTGAGCTTCCATCGAGATATTGTCGCCGGTCCTGAAGATCACCGGCAATAACAATCAACTCGGGTTTCTCGATCTGTGCTTGCTCCTCGATAAATCTCGCACTCGTTTGACACTTTTCAAGCTTATCGACGTCCCAATGCAAATCCGCAATATGAATTATTTTCATTTCAATTCTCCGTTGATGTCGGTTCTGTTATTCAAATGGCAGTGGTGGTTCTGCTTTTTTCTCCGGATCGGGAAGATTGGTTAAAAACCAAAGATATTTGACCTGGTTCTCCGAGGAAAGAGCCGATGGTGCAACAGATCCTTCCTTCGGCGCATAATTTTTCAGCTTGATCAGCTCGTCGATTTTAATCACACGCTCCGCCGGCGTTGCCTTTGTCCAACTCTCTTTGAATTCAGCTTCTGTCACCTGATCCTTTACAACTACCGCCTCTTGAATAGAGGCCACTGTTGCCTGTTCAATTGTTTTGCCTACCAGATGACCCACCAACTCTTTTTCTTCATCCATTTCTGTCGTCTGCTCGGGAATAGATTGAATTGGTGCCTGTTCCGGCCGGCCAAAAATATCGTTGATGTTCGTGGTCAATGCCGATCGCATAAACTCCTGTTTAAGTTTCGGATCGGATAGAATGACTTTCGGATTAACAGTTACCCTTGGTACTACAAAAGGTTTGCTCAATTCCTGTAAAGTATAGGTTGGCTTGATCGCCAGAATAGCCCTGATCACGCGGTTGTAGGCTCCGGTCTCGGCAAGCGCATGCTTGTGTTTCTCTATCTGAATCATGCAATTTCTCAGTTCCCGATCGATCTTCGTATTGCATTCCGGAGTCCCATATTTATAAAAAATTTTCTTTCCCTGCTCTTTGGGATCCCATTCGAAAAGCTTTCCCGACTTACCCTCATCATCGAGTCTGGCTCGGGTTTCCCTTTCAATCACATCTAAGTCAACTTCCTTCGAACCATTCATGGTAATCCATGAGCCATCAGGTTTCCGTAGAGCTCCCGTTGCGCTGAATACTATTCTCCTTAAATTTCGTCCATCATCCATACGTCGCGATCTCTCCGGATCGAATATGATGCCGGCCGTATGCGCCAGTTTCTGTAGTGCTACCTTTGTCAATCCGAATTGATCCTTTGTGACTTTAAATACTTCTTTGTTATCCGGATTCGGATCGATCTTCACTACCTCGATGCTTACCTGCTGCAGGGGTGATATCTCGAATTGCTGCACAGATGGATAGAGTACATTGTAACCTTGTTTTTGTGCATCGAGCAGCGTAGTAATTGCCGTGGACTTCTCATTCGGTTGTGATGTCGTTACCATTGTATCCTCCGTTATATTCTTTTCTATTGATTGAATTCCGTTTGATTCAGATCTTTCTGCCATTTTTTCATTGCTGCGAGATCGCTTTCATGCTTCTGTTTTTTTTTACGTTTACATCGCGCTTCTCTATCTTCATGAAAAATTTTAAGTTCTATTTTCAATTCGAACAATTTTAATTTTCCCCAGCCCTTAGCCAATATCTTCTTGATACATCTACATACAACACTAATGATACAATCGATAAGTACGACTGTGTCCAAAACTTGCAGCGCCATCGGCCACTTAATTTTTTCTAATTGCTTTCCCTTTTGTCCCATTTGTGTTCCTCGATGTATTCAGAAAATTTTTTACCAGCAGCTGATCGTGATAAACTTCATTGTATTGCCAATCGAATATTACCCAAAGCGGAATGAATGGACGGGTCCCGATCGTGATGGGTTGAATCTTTTTATTTTTTAAATATCGCAAAAATGTATTTCGTGATAAGCCGATAAGCTTCACAGCTTTTGTAATCGATAGAAGACTGAATGGTGTATACTTCGAATTGCTCGATTCTAATATCTGTTCGAGTTTGGCATTTACATCTGAGTTTAAGCCGGGCTTAGGCTCATATGCGGGATCGATAATCACACTTGCTTTTTCCTGATCTCTCATTTTTAATCTGTCACAAATTAAGATTTCGTAGCGGTAATATTAGAGAGCCTGCCCTTGCGTTTGAGATCGCGCTTGAGAGCCTGATTCACCTCATGCTGAATGTCACTACCCTTTGCGGCTGCGATATCTCCGTAGATCGAATAGAGTTCTCTCATAATCCTGACCGGCATTGGTTTGGTAGATGTGACAGATTCGTTTGACTTTTTAGATTTCATTGCTTATAGTGGGTTTGTTAACATTTGTTAGCTGACGTAAACAATATACAATAAGGTAAAGTGTATGTCAAGGTATTTTTTACATTTTAGTAATATATACTAAAAGCAAATTCCATGCCTGAAACAGAAGAGAAAAAGGCCTTAAAAAAGGCTATTATTGAGAGATTTATCTCTTATGGAAAATCTATTGTCGGCGATGATTGGGGCTGGCAAAAGCTCTTTGCAAAAAAAATTGGTATATTGCCGAGCCAAGTAACAAGCATTATCAAGGGTAGAGTAAACGTAGGTCCAGCAATTCGTGAAAAGTTGA
>CAVZMI010000012.1:0-73835 GCA_963776275.1 Ignavibacteriota bacterium | reverse complement strand
TATGTCGCGTACACTTCGGCACCGTTGCGTATTGCTGGCAACTCAAGAACAGTATGAGCCGTGATCTCAAAACGCGGAAGATGGGTTCACCGGACGGATACGGATGCCTTGCCACAAGGCCGTATCTCGGGGTTTGAACGGTTCGACACTTGTACGGGTAGGCGACAAACCAGCCAAGTGGCTTACTTCCGTGTGGCCGACGATGCAGGTCATGATGTGCAGGCCGGCACTATTCGGCCCGCAGCAGCGTAGCAGGGTCGATCTCTACGGCGTGAATCACGGCCGGTAACGCCGCCAGGACCGCTGCTCCGAGGATGGCAAGGGAGGGAATGACGAGCACTGGTAATTCGGTGGACCGCACCTGGTACAAGAGCGGTTCGATGTACCGCACGGATGCCAGACCGAGCGCGAGTCCCGTGAGCGCTCCCAGGAGAACCATCGAGAAGACGCGCGCGGTCACCTGGACAGCCAGGTCTCGCGGTTGAGCTCCCAAGGCCATGCGAATGCCGATCTCGCGCCGGCGCTGCAATACGGAGTAGTCGAGGACGCCGTAGAGGCCGACGCCTGCGAGCAGGAGCGCGACAACTCCGAAGAAGCGCGCGAGCATGGCCAGCAGGCGCTCGCGGACGGTTTGCGAGTCGATCAGTTCCTGCTGCGTACGCATATTGGTGACACGGAATTCAGGGCGGGTACGGGTAATTTCGTTGCGCAGAGTGGAGGCGAGGGCGAGCGGGTTTGAGGTGGAGGTGCGGACGACGAGCGTTCCGCCTTGCATAGTGCCTTTTGCGTCTGTCCTTCGAAAGGGCGTGTAGGCTACGGGCAGAACGGTCTGACGCAGATAGCGGTAACGGGCGTCGTGTACCAGACCAACGATTTGAAACTTTTGGCCGCGCATCCATCCCGAGGTTCCCTCGAACCACTTACCCAGGAGATTCTCATGTTCGAAGAATTGCCGGGCGAACGCCTCGTTGACGATGGCGACGCCGGGCGACAGGTCGGTGGGGCGGAAGTCCCTGCCGGTAATGAAGGGGATCTTCATGGTGTCGAGCCAGCCCGGAGAGACGTTCATGAACCAGGCCGGAACTTCCGAGGGAGGTCCGCTGTTGATCGAGATGGCGTCCGTTTTGAAACCGTATCCGTCAAGGAGCGGCCAGTCGGCATAGGCGACGGCTTGGATGCCGGGCATCGTGCGCAAATGGTCCGCCACCTGGTCCCATAAGGTACTGGGTTCATTCCGTGGATTGACGATATCGATATTGACTATCCGTTCGGATGAAAAACCGTTGGGCTGGCTATGCAAACGGTCGAAGGTAGCGACGAACAGTCCGGCGACGAACAGGACGACGAAACAGAACGCGGTTTGCAGGGCGATGAAGCCGCATCCAGCGGCGTCGCGAGTGTGAGCTATCGCCACCTTTGAGCGCCTCGACCGGCCGGATCGCGGAGGCTCGCAGCGCCGGCGCGACGCCGAAGAGCAAACTCACGAATAGAGTCAGGACGACGGCGAATGCGAGCGCGCGCCAGTCCGTTGCCAGGGAGAGGCGGGCCGGGTTGTCGGGCGGATTGACTCTTGCGAGTACGAGCGGCGCGGACCATTGCGCGAAGCACCAGCCGACGGCGGAGGCAAACAGTCCGATGATTGCAGCCTCAACCAGGACCAGTCGCCCGAGGCGCCATCGTCCTGCGCCGATGGAGACACGGAGCGCCATTTCACGGGTTCTGGCCGCTGCTTGCGCGGTCATCAGGTTCGCTAC
The DNA here is from genome assembly GCA_963776275.1 of Ignavibacteriota bacterium. Lineage (GTDB taxonomy): Bacteria > Bacteroidota > Ignavibacteria > UBA10030 > CAVZMI01 > CAVZMI01. The sequence continues at coordinate 72,081 of CAVZMI010000012.1, read as the reverse complement.
GTTCGCACAGGCAATCAGCAGCACCAGCACGACGAGTACGCCGAGGGCGGCGAGCGAAGTACGATAATTCTTCTGCATCGCGGAGACTCCCGCGGGCGCGGAGTCTATTTCCAGCACCTGTTTCACGCGATTTGCCTTCGAATCGTTGAATGCACGAACGATCGCGCTGAGGTGGTCGCGCACCGGCGAGGCCGATATACCCGGTTGCAAGTGCACAAAAGTTCTGAACAACGACCACTCCGGAAAAGACATCCCCCAATGCATCATTGCGGGGAGGAAGATGTCGACCATCTTGCCCGGCTCGGTGCCGGTGAAGCCCACTCCCGCCACACCCACGATCTGGTAGATCCGAGTGCCGGTAAGGTTATTGGTGATGCGGAAAATTCGCCCGATGACTTGCGGATCTTGTGCAAAACGTCGCGACCAGTAATCGTGAGACACGACGGCAACCGGATGGGCGCCGAGCTGGAGGTCGTCGTTTTGCGAGAGCAGGCGACCTGAGGCGGCATGGAGTCCGAAGGTGTCGAACATGTCTCCCGAAACGTATTGCACGTGCGCTCTTTCCATTCCCCTATCGGAGCGCAAGGAGATTTCGACACGTTCGGCATTAGAGATGGCGATCAGGGTGGCCTGACTCGCTACGGCCGCGCGCATCTCCCGGAATAGCGGGTATTCCCAAGTGTCGTGCGTAGTGGACTGGCCGTTCATCGGAAATTCTTGGCGAGAGAGAGCGTAGAGGCGATCCGGAGCAGCTATCGGTAACGGTCGCAGCAGGAGTGCGTCGACGAGATTGGAAAGCGGCGAGGCATGCGCCGATGCCAAGAGCCAGTGACAAAACCGCCGCAGCGGAGGTCACCTTGCTCTTGCGCAGTCGCCGCCAGGCCAAACGCAAGTCTGCGCGGAGTGAATCGAGCCAAAAGATGACTCTGAAATTGCCGCTCGCCTCGCGGTACAACCGAACGGAGCCAAATGCCCCGGCCTCGCCCCGGTCGCGATTGTTGTCCCTTGCATCTGCGATTCGTGATGCAAGTTCCTCGATCTCGTGTGCCGTTAAATGCAGTGCCCATTTCTTTAACAAACCATATTAATTCTTTTTATCTTTAAATAATGTATTTCCTTTTACCAGCCATGAAATACCGAACGCTAATAATGCAATAGATTCGAGTATTAATACCGGGTATATTTTCGATATTGGTGTGTCCCTCAAGAATAGTGTATACATAATCATACAGAGTATTGTCAGGATCATAATGAAACCGCAAAAACGGTATATAATATTTCTTCGCCTTTTTTCCTTACTAAGACCACCCGGTTCACGCTTTGTGAAGAGGTACATCGAATTAAATGACAATGAAAGAAAAAATAATGCGCCAAAAGTCAAATGGATATACTCGGATATATTATCATCGATAAGAAACATTCCTACCTTAACAACTTTCCCGCAATACATTGAAGTCGGGAAAAATATTATTCCCAGCGCAAATATTCCACTCATGTTTGCAACAACATCATCAATTTTTTCATAACCCTTATATGATATTAGAAATAGGGAAACCCCACAGAGTATTCCAACAAAAACATCATGCATGTTGGTATAATAATAACCACTTATCGATCCTTGTACACCAAGTCCATTTTGTAGAAATCCTCCTACCACGACTATAATAGGCAGCGCTGTTCCCAGAATACCTATTAATCTTCGCATCGTTAAGTATGAGATTATCAGATTTTTGCTTTGAATCATCGACATATTAGCATCCTCGGTAAATTACATGCCGTGTAGTTTCTCGATATTTTTGCTAAATATTGTTTATAGAATTGTCCGTAACTTTTAAATTCCTGCGGACATTGCGTAAATCGTTTTGTGAGCGCGTCGTTGTTCCTTCGTTTAACTGCGCTACTGCAGTGTTTTCCATTTCCCGGATACTGAAGATAGCATCAGCCAGGGTTCAATCACAATATTAATCAGAACGTGGGCAAATATACATGGTCCTAGATTCCTTCCGCCCAATAGGTATATCGCTGCCAGTAAAGCGCCAAGAACTGCAGTTGAGGACATCGCTGGAATTGCAAACTTGAACTCGCGTCTTGCGAGTAACCAGGCGGCATGAGCCATGCCGAACAGGACTCCAGACGATAAAATTTGGATTACCGGCCCGAAGCCACCATACATCAGACTATCCATGAGCCAACGTCGGAACACAGCTTCTTCGACAATACCGCCGACGATTGCAGATACGATACCCAAAAGTTTGAACAGAGAAATCTCGCGCTGCATGCTCGCAACAAATGGAATCACTCTGAAGGTGTAAACTATATATCCGACTGCTACAATGATCGCCAGCATCCAAATTGCTAGAGGGGCAAATGAATCTCTGGCAAAACCGAGGTTCTGAAGTACGGGGATATTGTATCCCAGTAAGACCATCGCCAGTGGGCTGAACATTATAATTGATGCCGCGCCTAAGATCCATCCTGTCTTTTTTCGGTCATTGACCATGAAGAATTTCTACCTCCTGTGTAGAATTGTGGCTGAAATTATATTATCCCGATTGTCCCGAGGCTATCATCCTTAATAAGGGGGAGCTCTCCATCTTTTTAGATCGATGCCATTTGTTTCTAAAAAGATGCGGAGTGAAACTCCGCCTTCCTCATCATCCTCGGGAGTCCACCTGTCCGCCGGAGCGGAGCGCAGGCGGAACTCCCTCGGAGCAGGCTGCTAAGCTGCTGTAAGGGAGCCATGAACAACGTGGACTCCCGAACTACTCGAATATGCGAAAGTTTCGCCAGAGGCGAACAGGTCTACTCCCGATCTTTTTAGACTGCTTCTGTACGTTTTCTAAAAAGATGTGGAGCCAAGCTCCACCACTCTAGATATCCTCGGGAGTCCAACTCCCTCGTAGCAGGCTGCTGTGAGGGAGTTGTACTCCCGAACTACTATAGAATGCGGGAGTTTTACTCCCGATCTTTTTAACTTGTTAAAGGCATTCTACCCTGATGATTGAATGGTCATCATTGATGTAATTCCTTGCACTTGAATACTTCCAATATTCCGGTTTTTCGATAAATCCTTTTCTAACAGGATTCTCATGAATGTAGGTCAATTTTTCATAGAAAAAGTTTTCGGATTCGATTGTAATTGGATGAAAACCCTCCTGCCAGACTTTATAGACATTCCCACGACCCTCAAAGTCTGCCGTTTTATAGAATTCTCTCAGGATACCCCGTTTTTTTTCGTTTTTTAATAAATCCGTTATCTCTTTTGAGGTATGTCTTTTAAAATCCCTTATCACGTCTGAGAGATTTATTTTCTCACCGACCGAAAGAATAAAATGTACATGATTCGGCATAATAACAAAACCTTGTAAATGCAGTTCTTTGTATTGCATACAATATTTTAACGATTTTATTATAATTTCTAAGTACGGTTCTGATGTAAAAATATTATTCCAATTCACAATTGTTGTCGTGATGTAGTATATACCTCCCGATCCCAGAATTTTCCATTGACTCATAGTCTTTCACTTTCTATAGAGATGTGGAGTACACCTGTCCGCCATTCTTTTTGGTGGAACTCCACCGTTCTCGCATGCCTCAGGAGTGCACCTGTCCGCTGTTCGTTGGCGGAACTCCTTCGGAGCACGCGGCTGACTCCCTCGGAGCAAGCTGCTATGAGGGAGTTGTCCGCTCCGCCGAGTGTTAAAGAATTTTTTCAGGCGGGGCGAGGCGAGTACTCCCGAACATCTGTAAGAAGGGGGAGCTGTGCTCCCCATCTTTGTATATTGTTGCTTTTTCACATGCCTCAGGAGTGCACCTGTCCGCCGGAGCGGAGCGCAGGCGGAACTTCCTCGGAGCAAGTTGCTGTGAGGGAGCCACGAACAACGTGGACTCCCGAACAAATTTAAAAAGCGGGAGCTTTGCTCCCGATCTTTTTAGACTGCTCCTTTTTTAAAATGTGGCGTACGCCTTTCCGCCATGCTTTATCTTTGAGCGGAAGCGCCATTGTATTATCCCGATTGTCCCGAGGCTATTCGTGCTTATGAATTAGATAGCTATTCGCATCAGTTCTGGACATCATATTTTCACCAAAGCACTCATAGCTTTTTAAATCGTGTAAAGCATCAATAATGTTTTCAAACTTCTTCAAGCATGACCTGAAGATAAATGGGCCAAAGCTGACTCGATTGATGCCAATTTCCTGCAGGACTGGAAGCGGCGCAGCATTGGGTGTAGCAAGGACGTTTATAGGAGAATAGATACGATCTCGCAGCTCTTTCAGTGTATCAATATCCCCCGGGCCCATGGGGTAAATACAGTCCGCTCCAACTTCAGAATATGACTTTGCCCTCACTACAGCCTCTTCTATTTTGGACTCCCGCGTAGGAAAAAAGTCTGATATAAAACTATCAACTCTTGCATTGATCACCAAATGCAGGCCTTGATGGGCGCAGACTTCTCTGATTTTCGCTATTCGTCCAGATTGTTCTTCAATTGATCGTAGAGCACCACTTTCTTCAAGACTGTCCTCTATGTTTACACCGACAACACCTGAGTCGATCACTTGTAGTATGGTTTCCTCCAACTGTGAAATGGTTTTCGCATAACCGGACTCAATGTCAGCCGTGACTGGAATATCGACACTGCTTGCAATGCGTGAAATAATATAGATGAGTGTCGAAAGCTTGATCTTTTCTCCGTCTTCATAGCCCATAGAGGCTGAGATAGCCGAGCTTGCCGTCGCGACAGCCGGGTATCCTTTAGTCTCGAGAATCCTGGCTCCGATCGGGTCCCAAATGTTAGGCAGAATCAACAGCCTGCCGTTTGTATGTAATGAGAGTAAAATTTCTGCCTTTTTCCTCTGTGTTGCATTGATCATTTCTAATCCTCCGGGTGAGTAAGAAGAGTGCTTTAGGCTGCTTTTCGGCTAATGTTTTGCAAGTTGACGAAGTTATTTTTTTATATTTTCATTAATCATATTTCCTAAAGTAATTTCCCCGAATTCTATAACCTGATTTCCACATTTTGGGCAGATATTAATTATATCCATCTTTTATATGCTCCTAAAAATCAAATCGTTTCTAACAAATATTCCTCTTTAGTTAATAAAATATCATACCAATCATTTGCACCTGGTGGAGGAGGACAAATGTTTCTCCATTCTAAATACTTTTCTTCATTACTACAATCTAATATAATAATAAATTCACTTTTGCCTTTCACAAAATAAATATTTTTGAAATCTATTCCACCTATTTTAGAAGTAGTATTTTTAAGATGATTTATTATGTTATCTAATTCATTTTTATCTTTAATCTTATATTCCACATGTTTAAAAATAATCATGCATTCCTCCTTTAAATTAAAATAATAACGTCATAATATATTAAAAAATTTTTGCAATTGCATATACTGCTTGTTAGCAACTGTTTCCATTTTATTGTTATTATCATTTTCCAAAGTCGTCAATAATCAAATAACCTAATTCTTTACGCAGCGAACAGAATACCCTTTTTTCCCACTGTCGATGTTTCTGCTGCTCACATAGCTGTCATTGTAGTGTATGGACCAGTACCAGACATAGTCCACAAAGATCGTACTAAGCCCGATAGAGCTCCACCAGTAACCGTCGCTTCCAATGCCGCTCAACACTCCATTTTCGTTACGGCCGCCACCCGGAAGGGCTGTGAAACCACTTTCATTGCTTGCACCTGTATTTGGGTTTTTCCAATGTGCTGTTCTGGTTTCTTTCATTTTTCCGCCTGCTACACTATCTCCACCAAGATAAGTTGTTAATGTTATCCAATCTTCATTGGTAGGTACGTGCCACCCTTTGGGACATATATTTCTACTGTCAGAAACCGCATACCAATTATACAATCTGCCATACGTTGCAATAGTATCGCTGTTTCGGGTGTTATTATAATTACAATATGCCCCCGTGCTTAATCTTGTCCATGCCGTATTGTCGGTTACTTCGGGTATGTCTTCGCCATTGCGGTAGTGCGTGGTACGCAAGTTTTCCGCCATCCATGTTTGCGTACCAATGGTGATGGTTTCATACTCATTTCCGTCCTGGTCGGTCATGGTTACGTAGGTTTTGCCTGGGTTAAATGCTGCGGTAGTTTTACCGTTGGTGTCATCACCGCCATTTTTACATCCATTAAACACTACTGCGGCAACCACAAACATACAAACTATAATACTTATTTTTTTAAGGCTGTTCATAATTTTACAGCTTGAACACAGTTGGTCGATCTCTCGATCCAGCGCTTTCAGTGTATCAATATATGCCTTTGCTCTCACGACAGTCTCTTCCATTTTGTATGTTAAAATTTCTGCTTTTTTCCTATCTGTTGCAATGATCATTTCTAATCCTCCGGGTGAAAAAGAAAACTGCTGTTAGGCGAAAAAGGTTGGCCGTACTTCACGGTCGATAGTTAAGTTTACCGTTGTAAACTGAACTACAGTATTCTATAGTTAAGTTTGGTGCGCGATTGCATTCAATCTGGGTTCATCGAGCAATCCCGCATCGGCAAAACTAAAACACTGAGAATCCGCGATAATAAGATGATCGAGAACCTTGATCCCACGCGGCCGATATCCCGGTAAAGCAACACCATCGCGGCATTAGCCGCCATGACAACGCGCACTCGCCCCCTCCACCATTTGTATCTCCTCCTCCGTCAACCAGTACAGCTTGAACACAGTTGGTCGATCTCTCGATCCAGCTCTTTCAGTGTATCAATATATACCTTTGCTCTCACAACAGCCTGCCGTTTGTACGTTAAAATTTCTACTTTTTTTCTCTGTGTTGCCTTGATCATTTCTAATCCTCCGGGTGGGCAAGAAGAGTGCTTTGGGCTGCCTTTCGGCATAAAGTGCAGCACAAAAATGACGTTGGGGCGTCCCGTCCCGATTCTCGGGACGGGATGAGCGACCCAACGTTCGTTTGGAATTTAGATAGCCAACATTTTTGCGCCCATTAGCTGCCGTGTGCTTTTTGATATATCACAATTGTCTGCCTCGTCATACTCATTTCGTTTTAACAGGGAAATTGGACAGGTGAAAAACAAAAATAGCATAAACAATTACAGGCATCAAAGCCAGCATCCAAATTAGCAATAATAATTGTCCACCACAAAAATGATAAATGGTTGCTACTGCTGCAAGTATTGATAAATAAGATATCGAGACTAGATTTCTATATATTCGTCTTGGTGAACGGCAATAATAAAGAATAAAGAGAATTGTGATCAATAAGAAAAATAAGTACGATAAAGCCGTTTCACCGTCATATGCTAGCCAATAAGCGACACCAAATAGAATTGCGACCACTGTATCTATTAGGATATCAATTGCATTCGCATTTTCAGGCTTGTCGGATTTAAGATTAGAATGCAGGTTGAAGTAGTCAATACAATAGAAGATAGTGAGTGACCATTTCACGATGTTAATAGGATGCCACTTTGATGGAAAATGAAGAATATCGTATAACATCGATCCCAATACTGCTGGATAAAGTTGAGTGTAGGTGAAGGCATGCCAACTAACGGTATCAGTGATTTTCATAAGGATGAATCTTCCTATTGATGTTAAAATTAAATTATGCACCCATGGCAACTGCTCTGTACAAATTCAAGAGCCAACCCGCTCCGCCGAGCGGAACGAGGCGAGCCTTTTTGCCGGAGCTTTAGCGTAAGCGAACCATTTCAGTGATAGAGTGTAAGAACCCAAACTCCCGCGTGATCCTGAGCTTGTCGAAGGATTGCGGGGCGAACAGTTTTTGCTGTTGTTGTGCGCAGTGCCCAATCATTAGAATTCATTTCAGCAACAAGAGCTTCTTTGTTTTAATGAAATCGGCAGCAGTGAGACGATAGAAATAGATACCACTTGCAAGAATCGATCCATTTAACTGAATCGCATACCTTCCTGCGGAAAGCTTCTCACTCACTAAGGTTGCCACCTCTTGTCCAAGAATATTGTAAACCCTAAGTATGACAAATGATTCTTTGGGCAGATCAAATTCAATCTTGGTGTTTGGATTAAATGGGTTTGGATAATTCTGGTACAACTCATATCTATCAGGTACACCCACTTCTTCAGTATTAATGCTAGTAATCAAAAAAAAGATGGAGTCTTTGGTAACTTTATTATTTCCCCAACGATCTATTATTTGAATTTTGAAATGATAAATTCTTCCTGAATCTAAGCCATTCAAGACAGCATTATGACCTGTCGATAAAACAGAATCAAAAACAGAGTATCCATAGCTGGTGTCGGATCCATATTCAACATCACCTCGACTTAATTCATTTGTAGCCCAGAATAATATGGCTGAATGGTAATCATTATTGAAAACTCTTGGGCCCAGAATAATTGATGGCGGTATTGTATCTTTCGTTGTAACAATCGTGTCTGCACTATTTGATGTAATAGAAATATTGCCAGCGTCGTCAACCACTCTTACTGCAAAATACAAATGCTCACCTTGAGTAAGACCTTGAACAATAAGATTTTGTGGCTGACCTGGTGGTACGGGCGTAGGCGAATTAGGAATAAACTTAGCCATATCCCAATTAGAGTCCGTTATTGAATACAGGGAATATTTAAAAACATAGAATGAACAAACTCCAGAATCTCCATCGTTACCGACAGCGTTCCATTTCAGCATTACACTCCCCGTATCTTGACCTGAGGATGCGTGTAAATCAGTGATGTTGTGAGGAGAAATGAGATCTGCCATTATAGTAGTAGAAGCATCGCCACCTTGTGGTACATCTGTCTCAGCCCAGCCAGCAGAATCCGCTGCTATTGAACGAAAATCATATTTGTCATTGTATTTCATAGATGCATCAACAGAAATCCCGAAAGTTCTCACAGTATCAGAAGTTGATATTATCCAATCTACCCAGCCTCCATCATTCTTTCGATATTGAACTTTGTAACTCATAATACCAGATGTTGCATCCGAGCCTTTCCACGACACAGGAAAATTTGGTTGTGTTTGAAATTCTTTTAATGGATCGACGGCAGAAGTTGGAGGAGTCAGATCAATTGTGACAACTCCAAAAGGTGACTCGGTAAACGGGCCTTCGCCACCAATCGGATCAATCCCCCGCGCTCGAAAATGATAATTGTGTCCATCAAGTGCAAAAAGGAATGGCTTTCTTTGGGCTGATATTGGGTCTAATCTTGTATAAAGGAAATGCCAATCATTATCTAAATCATCTCGATATTGAATATCGAACTTCACAGCATCGTTATTTAAAGAATGGATGTCTATAGTAAATGGTAATGTTTTTTGCCAATGGGTCGGACTTGTTATATTTACTATTGCATAACAAGATGGTTGAAAAACTCTTGAAGTACAATTTACTATTATTCTGTACTGGGATGTTGGACCAAATGGGAGGATCGGACTTATTCCCACATAGACAGGTCCTGAGACATTATTTACAACATCGGCACTAAAGTCTACGTAATTACCATTATTATGGTAAGTTGAGGTATTGTTAATTGTAGTACCTGTATTCATAATACTAGCATCGTATTGACTTCCAACTGGAATAAAGAGTAAGCCACTTATGTGGGTATTTGATCCTGGCCAAAAATAGAAGTAATCCCTATCATTCACGATCGATAACATGGAATAAATATTCTCTCCACTTACGATAGGCCCCCAGGCATGCTCTATGTCGTCATTCGGTTCATAACTGCTATCGTTGCCATGGCTTATCGTTATCTTCGTCTGACTGTACTTTACAATAGCTTGCGGAGACGCAGGCTTTGATATTATCGAAAGAATATAATAATTTCCCTCTGGCACAGAACCTACATCCCAAGAATAACTACAGACAGTTGCACTTTGTGTTTGCCATTGTACGATGTTATGGTAAGTTGAACTGTTTGTGTCATTATCGTATCCAAGCGTAAAATAGGAAACTTGATTGAGATCAACGCAATCAAATTTTAGAGTATACGAGCTGCTATCACCGCCAGTAGGAATAATTACATGCACAGTATCTTCAGCGGGATTTATTCCAGCGTTTGCACTCGTGATATTGGACAGACTAGAAAAGTTGCCAGCAGCATCTTTTGCTTTGATGCCAATATAATAAAGTTGAGCCGGTGTTAAGTTACTTATAGAGAATGATTCACTGCTACCAGCTGATTGAGGTGTGGGAGGTGCTGATACTTCTATCGCACTATTCCAAGTTGATTCGTTTAAAAAGTTCGTTGAATATTTTAATGTATAGGAAGTTGTTTTACCCAAGTATCCATCATCTCCCGATGCAGTCCAAGAAAGTTTTATTTCTCCCTTTCCTCCAGTTTGTGCCTGGAGATTTGTAATCGTCCCTGGTTCTACATTATCTTGTGATATTGTTATATTGGTTGGCAGGAAAAGAATTCCTCCTCCAGAAGCCTCTGCTATATATTCACCTTGATAGCTACCTGTTTCCGCATCACTTGGAACATTGATAAAAATCGTTACCCATCTTGTTTCACCCAATTTTAAATCCTTAAGTGGTGATGATTGTGCAAACCAGCTATCAGCAAGTAACGAGTTATTTTTTCTAACGTTGAATGGATAGGATCTTATATCTCCTGCGTTTTTACTTCCACCGCAAGATATATTAAATGTTACACTCGCTTGCCGACCTTTCGTTGCATGAATCGTCAGCCCAACCATATTCGATTGAATCTTAGGCAAAGCAAGAGACACACTATTATCCTCAATACCATTATATCCAAAATCAATTTTCACTCTTCCATTATTAGAAAATTTCGCCATTTCAATCATCGGAATATAAAAAGGGAGAGATATTTTCTGAAAATTAGCATCGTTTCCGAAGGATTTCGCAGTAAACTGCCATATGGGGAGTCTCTCTTTCAATCCGGTTATTATATTGCCATTGTCATCGACCAATGCAATAAAAACACTATCATTAAGATCACTACTGCTTGAGTTGTAAAAATATAATGAGAATACAAATTGTGCTACATTATCTATCATGCCGTTGAAAGTTATAATTCGACTATATCGTATTGAAGCCGAACCATGCTGCCATTCATAGACGCTGTGGGTATCCACTCCCGGGTACGAAACGTTACCCGCATTCGCTTGATGAGGCCATGCATGCAACTCAAAGTCATTGATCAATGCCTGCTCTGCAATATCAAATCCACCATTACTTACATCCTCAAAAAGTATATTTGTTTCATAAATAGCGAAATCATATAGTTGTAAACCACCTTTTAAATTATTAATCCCATGAGATAATACTGTACGCTGTACCTCCCACACCATTGAAACCTGAAAAATTGATGCAGAAAGAGTTGCCGAAGCCAATTCAGAAGCTTCTATTCCTATTAGAGGAAATAGTTGTGGAACAGATTTGACTGACGTTTGCCAGAGGTAAAAAATTAATTGAACACCTCTATTGTATCTGTTACAATTTTCAAACCTTTCACCAGAATTTGTCTCACGTTGTATTTGGGCAATCTCTTTAATTTTCACGGCATTTTCAATTATATCTTTTATATCCTCAAGATGGTCAGTAATTGTGAGAAGCTGGCACCAAGGATAAGAAAGGCTAGGACATATTTCATTAGCAAAACTTTTCACAAGATTGATTTCTTCCTCTGTTACAGGGTCAACCAGGGATTGTGCAAACAAAAGCTTTGGAAACAATAATAAAAATATTGAGGCAATAAAAATGGCCAGATTTATTTTCATGGTAATCTCGTTATTTCTACATTGAACTCTAACTCTTTTTCTTAATGCAGGCATTGCGCACAATGTGTGTAAGCACTACGCCGTACTTTTGCGAACTATTAATGATTCATTCGATGTGAGCAAAAGTGTGGAGTGAACTCAACTCAATACTATCGACAAAGTGAATGTCGTAGTTTTTCGGTGTTAGCTGCCGTTGGTCACGTTCAATCACCGTGAAATGTATCGAAGTAACCAGAAGAACGAAATGGCAAGCACCACCAGGTTTCCGACGAGGAACCTATTGAAAGCAGTGCGTGATCTCTCCCATACGCCCCACTGTCCAGCTGTTTTGATGGCAAGCCAACCGCCTATCACAGCAGCTTCGTTCGTGAAAAGCAACACAGGGTATGCAGCCATTTCGCAGAACCCGATGATCGCAGGTAGCCAATAGTCCCGGATATTCCTATGACTTGAGAATCCCCAGAAAGCAGTCAACCACCGTTTGCCAAAAGATGCATCAATAATAGAATTGTCCCCGGCTTTGGAAGGAGTCATATCACTTGCGTCCAAGTGCTCACCGCCGGAGATTGCGAGGGCCTTGAAAGTAGACAGAACTATCCTTACTGCAACAGATACCATTGCACAATAAAGAAGGTATGTTGAAACAGGAATAGAAATACTCCATCCTGATATCAGGGTTGATGACTGGCTCTGTATAGTTTCCATCGAGATTATCCCTTCCAAAGTGACCAATGGTGGCTAACTCACGTAACAACTCAATACCACGAAGTAGCCCCTATAAATCAGGATAGCGTTTTTATTTCTTTTGACTATCGTACATCTTCATCGTATCTCGAGAGGTACTGCGAAAAGTATAAGCAGAGCGGGGGTAAAAAGCAAGTATGGGGGTGGTGTCTCGACTGATGCTCGACACAAGTGTCACTTTCTTTTAAAAAAAGAAAGTGACAGAAAGTCCCGCTTCCCATGAACGGGAATCGGGAGACAAAATCTCCGCCAAAGGCGGATGGGCCTCTGGCCCAGCAACCCGCTTCTTGATGTGGCTTCCTTCACGCGCTGTTGCGATGGCAACCGCGAATCCATCGATCTCGGCCTTATTATATGTGTCGCAAAATAACGCACTACTTATTTGACATTATGTCAAAAATGACATATATTGAACATGCATGAAAAGTCATGATAAACCGATCGTTTGGTTACACGGCGAGATAAAAACTCCGCCGTTATCTAGCGCTGCTCGTATTGATGCTGGGTATTTATTACGACAGCTCCAAATGGGTATTCATCTGACATTACCCCATTCGCGACCGATGCCTGGAATAGGTGTACGGTGTCATGAACTACGAATAAATGATCGAGAAAAAATCTGGCGCATTGTATATCGAATTGATCCGGATGCAATTGTGATATTGGAAGTATTTGAGAAGAAAGCACAGCGCACTCCGAAAAGCGTTATTGATAATTGTAAGCGTAGAATGCGAGTGTATGATAACTAAAAATGGAGTATAACCATGAATAATAATAAGAAAAAACGTCTCGAAAATAAAGGCTGGGTGATTGGAGATGCAAAAGAATTCTTGAACCTTTCACCGGAAGAAGTTGCTTATGTCGAGTTGAAATTATTGTTGGGTAAGAATCTTCAGAATACCCGTCGACAGAAAAAAATAACACAAGAAAAACTCGCGAAGATGATAAAATCCAGCCAGTCAAGAGTAGCGAAAATGGAATCGGGCGATCCATCGGTTTCATTGGATTTGCTTATTCGTTCATTGTTGACTCTTGGAGCATCGCGAAGAACACTCTCCCGTATGATGGCATAATCCACCCGTCACTCATACCTTCTAGTGGCGCAAATTCATATCAAACACGTTTTCTGTGTCCCGCCGCTTTCTGGCGGGAAGATTGAGCGTCGGTGTTTTGGTTGTTATGTGTTCGTTGCGTTGCGGTGAAGAATGCACCAAAGTCTCTAAACCCGTACGCTCCGGCGGTCGGCTCCAGCCGCGTGTTAGCCCGCCCTTCGTGATAAGTTAAAATGGCTACGATAGATTCGACTCCAATATACTCAAGATTCCTGCATCAACGGTTTCGTCGAATTTGCGGGCAAACAAGCCTTGACTTGCTAGCAAGAATTCGGCGTCTTTGGATGTGAAGTCTCTCGGACGTAACTTTATTGTTCCCATCGGCACCCACACAATTGTCCTTTTATCGTCGTTCACGATAGTTGCCTTGTAGCTAGTGTTCATTATTACCGTCTGAAAGAATCCTTCATCAGATATGAAGGTGTGCCGATAGAATCTCTTGAACCTTTCGAGCTCAGGGCTGCAGCATATATATTCACAGAACTTCCTACTAAAGATCATCCACTGATTTCCGATATAAGGCGTCACGCCTCGAAGATACGGTCGCTTGATAAAAGTGCGTAGTATCCTGTTGCTAAATTCGATACAGTAGTTCTCGATTCGAGATAGTGTATCAGGGCGTATCTTGCTCTGGTTAGCCACCCTGATGAAATCGTTTCCTATATTGCGACTAAGAAAGTCTTGGATGTGCGTCTGCGACTTTAGTGGGAAATCCTGTCCGCTAAGGTTTATGAAGAATTCCCATTCCGAGCCGATCTTCAATAACTCCTCGATGCCTCGTAATTCAACATCTACCAGGCTGTATCCCCCCCAAAGAGTGCTTTGGCTTTTCAGCAAGGATGCGTTGGCAAAGCTTGACAAGAAATCTTGTATCTCCGTCTGTAATCCAATGCCTGATCTCTTATCCACATGTACCAAGTAGTAGTTGGCGGGATGGTAAATTGCCCTAAAGAGTCTTTTGAACTGGCCGGGATACCGATGCACCAAGATGAGGTATGCGATCATGTCCTTAACGATCTCCTAAACACCGCAAGCAACGCAATACCGTGAAACGGTCTCGCCTCGCTGAGCTCAGCGTAGCAGTCCTTTAGGACGGCGAAGCGGGACTGTTTCACCGTACCACAAAGTAGTCCCCATAAATCGGGATAGCGTTTTCATTTCTTTTGACTGTAACCGGTTAAGTATATACAATTGTACATCTTCATAGTATCTTGAGAGGTATTGCGAAGAGTATAAGAAGAGCGGGGGTGAAAAGCAAGTATGGGGGTAGGGGGTCACTTTCTTTTAGGAAAAGAAAGTGACAGAAAGAAAGCCTGCACCTAAAGGTACTGCGCACTGGTAATAAATTCTAAGTTCGTTAATATGCGCTGACAAAATCGCAACCCGCGTGAAGTGGCCTCCTTCACACGCTATTAAAATGGCAATCGCGAATCCGTCGATCTCGGCCTTATTATATGTCTTTCCATATGCCTCGATCGAAACGCACAAAATGGCGCCTACACACGCCCCCCCTTCTTCCCGCCGCGCTCCAGCGATTTTGTCCTCGAGGATTTTTTTACTATGGAAAAAACAATATAGAAGCATCTCCTCCACAAAAACAAACTCATTTGTAAAATTTAATGGTTGCCAAGGCACTAGTGTCTCGACTGATGCTCGACACAAGTGTCACTTTCTTTTAGAAAAAGAAAGTGACAGAAAGTCCCGCTTCCCATGAACGGGAAGCGGGATTGAAGTACAGCGTGCTACGCTCAGTCAACGCGGGTCCTAGGCATATGCTAAAGTCCGTACCCGTCGTTCTGAGGCCAGACTTTTCTGATGTGCCTTGAGTCGCTCTATTTCATGAAGGGTCTCAGCAGTCAAGTAGCTTTCACCACAGTTAGGACACGACACTACAGGCACATTCTCGATGACTAACAATCGTTTCCCTTTGCCGTAGGTGCGAGCCACCCGTCTTACTTTCGCACCGTCTTTGCCGCAAATGTCACATTTCATAATATATTTCTGCTTTTGTCTATTAAGATAAATATACTGTAATTATTACCAATTTTCCAGTTGGACTAATTTTAACAATTAACTCCATTCTATGCCCGGACATACTTTTACCCGTGATGCGGTACTTCCATTCTGAGGTAACTTTATCTTTCTATCGCCCCACAATCTGTCCCGTCAGGATACAGTTTTCAACATCCAAAATACCCAATCCATCTGCATCCTTCTCCTCCTCGGCGTGAATCGTCATGACATATTGCCGGGTGCGAATTTTTTCTTTCATTCGGTGAAGAATGCGGTCATACATTTTAATACCTTATTATTATTTTCCCAGCAACATCTATTGTTCAAAACAATTGTTTGTATATCTTTATTGCATCTCAAGAGGTACTGCGAAGAGTATAAGAAGGGCGGGGGTAAAAAGCAAGTATGGGGGTGGGAGTGTAATGCGCTATCTTACACACCCCGGCCGACCTTCTGTCGTCCACCCCTCTCTATAAGAGAGGGGACTTTTTTTTCAGGTAATCTCCCAACAACATTGATTGGGTTGAACGGACATTTTTCAACTATCAGACTGCACGCGGCGTCTACCTGTCCCCATGTATTCCACAGGAGCACTCCGCAAACATGCTGATCATTCAGATAATAAACGATTCCTTCGCGATACGGTTCTTTCCAACGTTGGCGAAATTACAACTGTTAGTTTCAGTTGCCCTATCTGAGTAAAATAAGTTTCTTCGTCTCGGTGAATTTACCTGCCTGCCTGTCTCGACTTTCCAGAGGATAGGCGGATAAACGGTAAAAATATACTCCGCTTGGAAATCCTGCCGCATTCCATTGCTGTGTGTATTTGCCTTCCGGTAATTCTTCAGAGACAATTGTTGCCACATCTCTTCCTATCAAATCAAATACCTTCAACGATATAAATGATCGTGTCGGTAGATCAAAAGAAATTATTGTTGATGGATTGAACGGGTTCGGATAGTTGTCATAAAGCGCGAACCCTTTCGGCAAACTTGGCAGCGCTTCAATGCCTACGTCAGGACTAGGCGATTCAGCGACAGCCCACGCCGCTTTGCACGCCCTTGGTGCAGTAATGTCTCCGGTGACCCTGCCAGTACCATCGACGGCGAATTCCCAGACCACTTTCGCGGTTTTCTTGTCGTCTGGGTCGTGCACGAAAACAAATGCCCTTCCAAGAGCAATTGCATAACCTGTCACAGTAAC
Organism: Ignavibacteriota bacterium; assembly: GCA_963776275.1. GTDB lineage: Bacteria > Bacteroidota > Ignavibacteria > UBA10030 > CAVZMI01 > CAVZMI01. The sequence continues at coordinate 55,272 of CAVZMI010000012.1, read as the reverse complement.
ACAGTGTCCACCACCACCAGGCCACAAAATTAGGAGTTCGACATCCTGTCCCTTCGTGAGCTGCTTCACCATGAAATCATAGGTCTTTGCACCTCGCGCATTCGTGTCCAACTTGCCGCCCTCAACTGATAACGGCAGCGATTTATTCTGAATGTACTGTTCCTTCCCTGTAAACAACTGATTCTCCTGTATTCCTCCAAAGGGGCGAGCGTTAGATCCTGTCATTGCTTTCATCAGGTCCAGAATCACCTGGTTGGTGTCCAGGGAACCGTCTTGCTTTTTGGGTAGCTTGTCGGTGAATTTGTTTTTTTTTGCCAACCAAATCAAAGAGTTGGCCGCTGAAGTCGGGCCGCACTCATTCAGTTTCTGGGCTATGTCGGGAACACCGAGGCTATCTCCCGGACCAGGATTTTCCAACATGACTGGACCAGCACCAATGGTGGGCGGTGTTACCGGCGCGAACTCGATCAGATTCTGACCCATAGTGTCGAGTGTTCCCCAGTCCGCGCCGACAATGTCCGCTGTAGATCGATCCCACGTTGAAAGTTTCTCAATTTGTATTGGCATAGTGATAGACACCGGTTGCTCAGTAATGATCATTGCGTAATCTGCCGTACTGGGAATCGGGATGTTGTCACTGAAATCAAACCAGACGCTTATGGTCGGTTCAGAAAATATCTCGGTCGTCATTGAAATAGGAATATTCCGGATGATCCACTCATTTTGAGTCCCACCACCCATAATTGAGTAGCTGTCAATTGTGCTATCTCCATTCAAGTCAATTGCGACATTGAGGTAGCCTATCTCGAAACAATGCACGATTTCAGTAATCGTGAAGTCAAAAGAGCCATCGTAGCTCGGTTGTTGAAAACCTCGGTAAATACGGTTGATGAGTTGTTGTCCCGCGTGCGCAATCGCGTCCTGTGCGAATGACTCCGACTTGGAGAAAAGCAGTAAAGCAGGCAGCACAATGACTCTGCAGACAGATCGAACGTTCATAGCGCTCTCCTTTCGACGAGGCAGTTAATAATCGCGCCATAGGAGCCGTTGGTTTGGATCCATTGGGCAGTCAGTATTGAAGAAATAAAAATGCATAATAAATTAAGCACAATAACCCACGCATAATTTGTGCTCTTTTTATAAAGAGTATGAGGAAATTGCAACTAGCGTTTAGCGTGTTTACGCCGTCCCGTTTACCGCTATGATAAACAAATTCATTTTGCGGCAAACGGGATGGAGCGAACACAATATTACTTCTATAAAAAGTGAGCATCGTAAACACGCTTGTTAGTTGCCATGCTTCTGTGATAGAAGATAATACTTAACAAATTCCACTGTACGTTCGATGGTGTCACGCGAGTTATCGTTGTTATCCCAGACATCGAAACCGTGCTGAGCGTTAGGCAAATTGTGAAGGTGCAGTGGTGCATTCTTGGATATCGCGAGAGTAATGAAGCGAGTGAGCGCCTCATTGAGATATGGGACGTTGTCGAGCCCTGCTCTTACTAAGAAGGTCGGGACATCCCACCTCAACGTGTCAGGTGTGTTCAGGATTGCTGGAAATGTTGATCCACGCTTGGTTACTAATTCAGAAACCTTGGTCGAACCCGGGAGTTCCAGTGTGATCCCATAGTAGAAAACCACACACCTGAGGTAGTCATTCGATTGCTTAGTCAGGAAAGACAACGCCGTTGGAACATTGCCTGAACAAGACCAGAGTGCGATTCTACTTGCGTCGATTTGCAAAGCGGAAGCGTTGGCTCGAACATATTGAATGACGTTCTTAATATCTGATGCAGGATCGAGTGTTTCGTATGTCAGCGCAGCAAGTCCAGATGAAGCTATGAGTTGCGCCCAAGAAACATACTGACCCATATCCTTCATCTTCGTGCCGATCATCTTGTACATAACGGTATCGGGAAAGCCGAATACAAAGACTACGAGGGGATAGTTGGCAGAGCGATCTATACTCGCTGGGTAATATAAGTCCATTGAAAGTGAAACTTTTCCAGCGGTACGATATACAACGCCCCGTTTGATGATGACATTGTTCATTGAATTTGTCTGAAGTACAATGCGCGCTTTTGCCATATCTTTCTGTTGACAAGAAGCATAGCAGGGGATGACTAGCAAGAATAAAAGCGCACAGTGGATGTGGAATTTCATGTTCATAGTAATCACTCCTCCTTTTCTTCAGAAGCATGGCAACTAACTCATGTAACAACGCAATACCGTGAAACGGTCTCGCCTCGCTGAGCTCAGCGTAGCAGTCCTTTAGGACGGCGAAGCGGGACTGTTTCACCGTACCACGAAGTAGTCGCGATAAATCTGAACAGCGTTTTTATTTCTTTTAACTATGACCGGTTAAGTATATCCAATCGTATATCTTTATCGTATCTCGAGAGGTACTGCGAAGAGTTTAAGAAGAGCGAGGGTAAAAAGCAAGTAAGGTGGTGGTAATGCGCTATCTTACACACCCCGGCCGACCTTCGGTCGTCCATCCTTCGACTCGCCCCGACACAAAACGTCGGGACTCACTCAGGTCAAGCCCCCCTCAGAGAGGGGACTGTTTTATGCAGGTAACATCCCGACAACATTGATCGGGGTGAACGGACCCTTTTCGGCTATCAGACTGCGCGCGGCGTCTACTTGTCCCCAGAAAAATAAAACCTGTATTATAAAAAAAGGTGCTATTGCACTTCTTCGATAATTTCGTGCTAAAATATTATTTCTCATGTGACATAAATATTAAATCTGTTAATATCTGACCTCATATATGTCCCGACATATCTTTCTAAAATATCACTTGTCGAACCATACTCCTTCTCAACAAAGCGAGTGCCTGTCCCGATGTTCTTTATCGGGATCGTGGTTTGTGTCGTTAGCTGAAGTTTGCCGGCCCATTGGTTATTTATTCAATCCCTGAGCTTCAGTTTCACATCTGAAATTTCAACCCTGCATTCACGACACGTCCTTCGAGCGGTGCCCACACATCGTTGAATTGCGGGTTCACGCTGCCGCCTGTAACAACTGGAGCATAGTTTGCCTCCTTGTAACTCAACAGGTTTTCGACTGCAACAAAAAATGTGAAATGCGAGAATTTCTTTTGAAACAAGATATCAAGCACCCAAAATTCAGGCGACTTCGTTCCATCATGAAGAAGCTGGCGACCAATATAACGAAGTTCGATGCCACCCTCGCCGAACTCTTCCAGGTCGACCAAAACGTCCATCACAAATTTATGAGGGGGCGCTAAGAAAAGCTCACCGTGTGATTCGGAAAATCTTTTTTGGGCATCCGTGAATGTGTAGCCGATAAACGCCTCCAAGTCACCGTAAGCGATTTTAATATCCGTTTCGGCTCCCCTACTAAAGAGGTATCCATTCGCATTTGCCAGAGACAAGCTGGCAGGTGTTGATTCGGCAGTCAGCAGGATGGGATTGTTAACCCGCGTGTAGAAAAATGCCTGATTGAGAATGAGGGACATTTCTCCGAAAGCTATGACCTTGTAAGTAAAATCAAACTCCCCACCTATAGATTTCTCTACTGTAACATTGCTTCCGACCGGATTGAGTTTATAGATTACGTCTGGATCCGACTGGTCGGAGAAGATTGTCGGCACTTTGTATCCCAGTCCAGCACTTGCCCTGAGTCCGACTTCATCGCTGAGACGGTATATTCCCGCAATCCGTGGCACCAACTGAAAACCATAGAGATTTTCCCGATCGACTCTCAAACCCGTTTCCAAAGTGAATGGCAAAGCGATCTGCCAATCGTCTTGTCCGAACAGACCTGCGGTTCATCGACCGAAGCTTCTGTCCACGCCGCTGTACACCGGATTATCAGAGAAACTCTCTGTAGTCAAATTCAGTCCGCCGGTCAAAGTATGCTTACCCAATTTCATCTGTGCTGAGAATTCAGTATAACTGGTCCACTGTGTTCCTTCAAAACGGTCCGACTTCAGCGACCTGCTCAAATAGAAATAGCCGATGCTGTTCTTGAAACTGATCGAAGCACCACCCAGGAGGGAGGTCAATTCCAATTGCGTATATGACCGATTTGACTTGCTCTTCTCGATGTATGGATGAAAAGTGCTTGCCCCATCTCTCAGCGCTGTCATATCACCGCCCGTTAGATTCTCATAGGTCGTGGAAAGCCCAAACATAATTTTTGTGTCGTCATTGAGATTATAGAAGATTTTTGGATTGATGGTTAAGAGCTTCCTGTTTGGAATGTCAGAAAAACCGGTTTGATCAGCATCGTATGCAGCGTTTACGTTCCCATTAAGAAGCATAGTAAAACCTGTATTGTCCCCTTGTTTCGAGTAAAATGCGCCGGCATCAATTCCGAGCGAGCTGGTTCCGTTAAGAAGGAACGTGAGTTGTCCATTTTCGGCTGGCTTCTTCGAGATTAGATTGATGATTCCCGCAATCGCGCCACCACCATAGAGTGAGGATGATGGAGCCTTTCACTACCTCAACTCGATTCAGGTCAAGTGGTGGAATTTGTGTTACGCTTAATCCAGCTGAAAGTCCTCCGTATAGTGGAAAACCGTCCTTAAGTATTTGAGTGTAACTTCCGTCAAGTCCCTGAAGTTTGATGCTGACATAGTTCGATACCGCCGACGTTTGCAGAACCTGTATCCCTGTTGATTCTAGAAAAAGTTCCGAGATGCTTGAAGGATGGTCGATCATTGTCTCGCCGATGTCTTCTTCTCCCTTGACTTCAATGCGCACAGGCGCGTCGTAAAGATGGTAACTCGTCCTCGCGGTGGTCACGGTCACTTCTTCAAGCTCAATATTTGTCTGGCTCAGCGTCACCTGGATGGTTTGTGTTGCTTCGGCTAAAGGGAAATCAATCACGAGCGCACGAGTTTTGTAACCGACGCAGGAAATAATTATTTTCTGCGGGCCATTTGGAATCCCCGCAATCGTCACTTTACCAATTGTGTCCGTCATTGCGCCCAAATTAGTGCCAGTCACCAACACGTTTGCACCCGCAATCGGTTCTCCGCTCGTGCTATCCACGACAAACGCGGTAAACTGGCTTTGCCCCCAGATGGCGGAGGTTGAAACGAGCAAGGAGACAAAAAAGCAAAAACAAGGTCTCATGATAAAGAAGCCTCCTCTGTTCAAAACATTCTTTTCTACGCATCAAACACGTTTAGACAACTTTGGACATAGCTGGTTTACTCGATGGGCTGGCAAATTTAAAATTAACGTGTGCGGGCACTACGCAGTCCCGTATACCAAAACTTTTGTAAATGACTGCGGGCTTGAGTGTTCTTCACGTCGTAGTGCCCGCTATCTATTATGTGCAGTTGCACGTTCATCGTAATAAAACTAATTTCTTTGAAGCCACAAAGGAACCTGCCTGCAATCGACAAAAATACACGCCGCTTGGCAATCCTTCCGCATTCCATTGCTTAGAGTAGCTTCCAGTCGACATTTCTTCGTTGATCAATTTTGCAACTTCGCTTCCCAAAAGATCAAAAATGTTTAATGAAACGAGAGAATTTTGGGGGATACTAAATGAAATATTAGTAGTTGGATTGAACGGGTTGGGATAACACTGCCATAATCGGAATTCTTTTGGGGCCGCCGGTTCATCATTATGGACACTTACACTAGTATATAATGTGTTATGGTATAAAACATTTTGACCTGTCGTGTCAACGCGAGGACCACAATTGGCGATAATTATATCCTCATCGCCGTCATTTTCATGATCAAAGAAGGCAGCGGCAGTACTGAAATCCGCGCCTGATGGAAGAAGAGAGCTGGAATCGGAGAATGAACCATTTCCATTGTTGATCAGAAGAACATCGTAGTAAACCTGGCCAGGTATTACTCTGGGTAAAAACATATCCGGATACTGATCGTCGTTCAACGTACCAATGACGACATCGTTGAACCAGCCGGCGATATTCTCCCCGAAGGCGTTAGGTGCAACTGAAAAGTGTCCGGTACCATCATTCAAAAGAAGTCTGCAATAAGAACTCTCGGGGTTCGATTGGTATATAATCTGGACTAAATCTTCGTCGTTGTCTCGATCTATATCCGCGTTGGCCAACTTACGTGTACTTGACGTGAGCTCGGAAGGAATACGTTCCGCTGTTTCGTCTTCGAAGAACCCTTCACCATTGTTAATATAAAGAGCAGTTTGACCACTGAGCGAGTCTCTCGGAGTAGGGTCGTTTTGGGTAATGTACACTTTCATATTTGCAAAAGCGACGTCATTGTGTGTATCTTTATTAACGTCGACTATTATGGGAATGAAGTAACCATAGTCGCTTTCTTTAAATCTACCCAGGGTGTCAAGAGTGAAAACACCATTCCCATTATTAAGCCATACCAATGGATGAGCAAATTGGCGAGTTGTCGGCTCAGTCGGAGTCCAATCGACCACTAGAAGATCAGGTGATATATTGTTATCGATTTGTCCTACGGCCGCCGAGTATATCAAATGAGATGATGGAAGTCGAGTAATGGATTCATCTGTAAAGACCCCCGCACCGTTGTTTATGAGCAGGGTGGCCGAAGGAAATCCATCGTTACAGCCCCAGCCTGTCAAGAAGATATCGATATCGCTATCGTTGTCGCAATCGAAAAGGATAATTTGATCTGCTGCGTATCGACCCGGGGGAATTCTCATTTCGGTTTCGTCGACAAACTGTCCTTGATCGGTTTGCACCCAAACACGAGGACGCTTATCGGTAATACTATCACAGTAGACTCTGTTCAATGAAAATATGATATCTTCCTTCCCGTCACGATTGACGTTGAAGGTCGCAATGTCCACGGCATCCCACTGTTGAGAAGGGAGAAAAGACGAGGTTACGTCTTCAAAACCAAATCCCTTACTCAAAAATGATTTTACCGACATCGTATCAAGTTTTGAAGGAATTGCATAGTAAAAACCGGTGGCAATGTTAAGAATTTGGTTGTTGTACATAACCTTGATAGGAGACGGCGTCACAAGAGCTTGAATTGTGGTAAACGAATTGGGATTACCAATACTGCCGACGAACCTACCTCGAATGTCATACAGATTAAGCATGTTAGTGGATTCGCTTGCTCTTGAAGGTATAAGAACAAGTAAATATATTACTATAGTGATTATTAAGTTCCTTTTTATAGTCTTACCTTTTAAGAAATATTTAGTCGGTTATTTTTAAGTAAGTTCAAAGGGCAATGGCAGCTAATTCGTATAACAACGCAATACCGCGTAGCGGTACAGTTTTACCGTACAACGAATTAGTCCCCTTAAATCGGGGTAGCGTTTTTATTTCTTTTAACTATGACCGGTTAAGCATATCCAATCGTATATCTTTATCGCATCTCGAGAGGTACTGCGAAGAGTATAAGAAGAGGGCGGGTAAAAAGCAAGTAAGGTGGTAGTAATGCGCTATCTTACACACCCCAGCCGACCTTCGGTCGTCCATCCTTCGACTCGCCCCGACACAAAACGTCGGGACTCACTCAGGTCAAGCCCCCCTCAGAGGGGGGACTGTTTTATGCAGGCAACCTCCCTATTACATTGATCGGGGTGAACGGGCACTTTTTCGGCTATCAAACTGCGCGCGGCGTCTACCTGTCCCCATGTGTTCCACAGGAGCACTCCGCGGATACGCTGTTCATTCAGATAATAAACGACTCCTTCGCGGTACGGTTCTTTCCAATCCTCAACCATCTCATATCGCGAATCGAGCTCGCCGACCGCTTCGTACCCCAATTCAAATAGATCGGAATAAAAAAACGGAAGATGGTGATACCGGACGATATCACCGGCCATATTCCTTCCTGCATATTCGCCCATGATAATTGCGTTGTCTTCGTGCTCGAGTCGGATATGTTTATCCAGTGCGGGATTATAGAAATTGGCAACGTCACCCGCGGCATAAATATCGGGCTGACTGGTCTGCAGAAATTCGTTGACGATGATTCCATTCCCCACAGCCAATCCGGCGGCTTGCGCCAGTTCGATATTCGGTTGGATACCGATTCCTGCGACGACTCCGTCGGCTTTGATAATCTTCCCACTTGTCGTCGTGAGAACATACTTATTATGTTCTTTCCCGATTTTAACGACGCCGTCGCTGGCAAGTACTTTATTGTTTTTTGTTTCATAGAGTGTGTTCAGGTACCGGGACAGCGCGGGCGGGAAGAGACGGAATCCTATTCCCTCCTCCGGAAATATCATTGTGACCGATCGATCGTTCATTGTGAGAGCAGCAGCTATTTCCGAGCCGATAAATCCTCCACCGATGACGGCAAAGTCCTTTCTTTCAGCCGCCAGTTCTCTCAGCGAGTAATAATCATCGAGTGTCCGGAAATAGATTATCCCATCGATGTTCCATGGTAAACGGCGCACCGTTCCTCCGGTCGCCAGGAGAAGTTTCTTGTATGAATAGATTAATCCCAGATCGTCAACGGCGGTATGACTCTTCGGGTCGATTTTTGTCACTGTCCTTGACGTAAAAATATCCACATTCTCTTTCGGAGTCCTGAGCCAGATTTTTTCTATGGGCTCTTCTTTCCAGAGCGCTTTTGAAAGAGGAGGGCGTTTGTACGGAAGATGCTTTTCATTGGAGAGAATTCCGATTGGATTTGAGCGATCTGTTTGCCGTATTCCACGGATTGCCGCATCTGCCGTCATTCCACCACCTACAATAAGATACTGGTAGTCAGGCATTGTATCTGACCTCAAGAAATGTCTACGATAATTGAAGTATCCTCTGTATAGTATAAAACAATAGCATAAGAATGATTGTTCCGTTGATCATATTAAGGTATTTTCTTTTTGTCATGTATAAAAATAAAACAACACCGCGTATTATAATGCAATATGTAGTGCTCGGTTTTCCCTTAATAGGCTTTGATAAACACTCACCATTCACAATTCACAACTCCACCTTCGTCCGCCTTCGCTTCGCTCCGGCGGATAAATCGGCGGACAGGTCGCAATTCACAATTTACAAGCCGCCCCTCAGATTTTTTGGATGATCCGGATGCAAGCGGAAAAAACCGATCACCATAAACGTATTTTTGCCCGTTTCACTTCTTGAAGGATCGATCCTTCTTCCGGTACCAGGGGCCGATAATTAATATGATAAAGTTGACCGTCGATTCTCACCGGCTTCGCTTTACCAATTTCAGGATACATCGCCTGTAAAGTATCGGCCGATACACCTTGTAGAAGGAATCGATAGCCGAAATCTCCCAGCTTCATCACCCTCGGATCATTCAGATGCGGCCAATCCCGGGGCCATTCAATGACCGGTTCCCCTTCGCTTTTCCCGGTACGTGAATATACAGACACTTCAAAGACTTCTGCAGACCACTGTGTGGATTGCCTGCCTTTCAACGCAAGAATTGAATGAAACAGATGTAGAATATTTTTCGGGATGCTGACACGGTTTTCAGAACTGTCGTATGCCGGAATATCGCCATAGATCCCGATAGCTACCTTGTATGGTAGTGAGACTACCAACCATTGTTCATCGAGATCATAAGCATCAATTAAATTATACAGAGTATCTTTCACCCTTTCGGTATCGAATAATCTCAAAGAGGTCAGAAGAACATCCATCTCATGCTTCTTGAGTGTGAAGGAAGAATATTCGATCGGCCAATGTCGAGTATTCTTTTGGAGCAACACCATTCCATCATCATAGACAACTATTTCCGGCCCCTTATAGATTGACCATACTCCAGTCCTGATGAATGCAATGACCGGATGAACGCTCTTTTGTTCTCCGCACTCTACACAGTTTATCATTAAAATAAGGATAAATAAAATTCCACGATCTGCTCTGTGAATATTCATAGATCCCCTGTAAGAAGTTCAGAATGCCGATACCTATCCATGATAAATTGGAGAATGCCTTATTTATAAAGAGGATACGCTATGAAGATAAAAGTTTCCCGTACAAATACAACACCCCCTTGGTGAATACCGGATCCTCGACTTCCGTCTCGCTTATCTCTAAGCCGTGTCATAGCGTATTTAGTATAGATCGTCAGGATTGGACTCGGGAACCTAGCTGTTGAAAGAGCCACCCCCCGAGCGGATATAACAAGCCATCTCGGTTGCTAGCCGAGGGGAACATCCTAAGGAAAAACAATTGCATCGCATTTCAATCGGATTCTTCTATGGTTGCCTCGACTAGCTCTATAAAATGCTCCTTCAATCCGCTCGGCAACCTGGCTGTTGAAAGAGCCCGTTCCCCGAGTCCCGTCCTGCAATAAGCAGGACGGGAAGGGGAACAATCTAAGGAAAAACAATTGCATCGCATTTCAACCCGAACGATTTTCCTTTAACAGGCTTTGATCAACATTCACAATTCACAACTCACAATTCACAATTTAAAAAGACGCCCTAGCCTGATAGACAGCTAGGGCGCCCTTTCCCCCTTGAGAAATGCCGTGGTCGAGCTGTTACGGCTCCTCAAGTTTCTCCATTTGTTTTCTCATTTCCTGTAGTTCTTTTTCGAGCTGGCGTAAACGCTTTTCGAGGTCCTGCCGCGACCGTATAGATTTTATTTCCGCCACTTTTCGATAGCCGTCTTTCATAAAGCTGTCGACCTGTACCGATTGATCGCCGGCGAGAACAACTCCCCGCTGCCGCGGCATCATCACCATCCGGATCGAATCGGGCATCTGGATGTGCCATATCATACCGGAATCTACCGGGTGCGGCTTTAACATTCTTGCATTTCCAGACGGATGCGGCGCCGAAAGAGACTGCGTCATTACAATATTATTCATCATGACCGTCATTCTATCCGGCATGACACCAAGCTGCCTGTTGATCTCGATGCGCAGCGTCATGGAATCGGGAAGAGATTTCAGCATTCGCTCGGCTTGTTGGACGGCTGCATTGTAATCCTGATATTCACCTTCCGATCTTTTCATCTTATCATCGAGACTTCGACTATCAGCATAATACTGCCGAATCGATGAATCTACTCGTTTCTCAAATACCTTATCACGAAATGCCTGATGACGTTTCAGATTCTCAATTATATCTGCTGCGCGTTCGGGTGAATGTTTCGCTAACAATTCATAGTGTCTCCGCACTTCATTGTTCACCTGTTCGCAGCGAACCGCAAAACTATCTGAAAACTGTTTTGTCACGTTTTTAACAAACAAAGTATCGGGCGTGATAATGACAAACTGGCGCGATGGTCTTTTCTTCCCAAAATTAATAATCACCGTATCGGTCATCGGTGAATCGAGCGCTTCCAGATTTAATTTCACAGGTGCATTCGCAGAAGCGAGCATCCCTGCAAAATGCTTCCTCTGCGGATGTGTGAGTGTTTTAGCAATATCAACCATCAGCACTTTATTCATCGTCCATACATCAGCGTTGATTGCCATGAACTGTGAATCGGCTTCCTGCGATACGAGCATGCTGTTTTCGAGACGACTGCGATAGGTTTGCAGGAGCGAATCGATTGCAATCGACTGCGACCTGTCAAGCCCGAGCCGCTTTACAAGAGCTGCCGTGGTCATATTCGCCTGCTGCGGCGTTGAATTCTCGGCTTCGACAAAATGTCCGTTCGACGGCTGATCGCCGAACTGCAGCATCTTCCCATTCGCTTTGTCTACCGGCAGCGATCCGGTCATCGCGAAATTGAAGACATCGTCGTTCGAGAGCATGCTGGCAAGCGTGCTTACTTTTCCGCTTAACATATTCTGTTCGTACCAATCGCGTATCTGCGACGTTTGCGTATCGACGTACTGCACGATCGACTCTTTTTGGTATACAAGAGTGAAAATGATGATGAGTAGGGCGGCAATACCGGCACCTAATGTCACAGGCAGCCACTTCCGCTGGAACGGAAAAAACGATTCCTTCGGATGAAGCTGTTCATCCTCGATCCGTGCCGAAAGCTTTGTCCAGAAATATTGCGACTGTCCGACCGGTTCTTTTGCCGCGACGATTCCCTGCACTCGGCGCATGCGTAGCAGCTCGCGCTTCCATGCCGGGTTATGTTGAATCTGCTCTTCAACAATTCGGCGCTCTTCCGGCGTTATTTCATTGTCGATATAGGCAGAGAGAAGCCGCTCTGTTTTTTTATCAATATGCGATTTCATACCTCCTCCTCCACATACGGTTGTAAAAGTTGCTTCAGCCGAATGCGGGCTCGTGCGAGCCGCGACTTGACCGTCCCGACTCCGCACTGTAATACTTCCGCGATCTCTTCGTATCGCAATCCTTCGACTTCTTTCAAGAGAACAATTGTACGGTGAGATTCTGATAATTGTCGTAATGCCGCATTTAAAGCTTCATTGACGAGTATACGCTCCGTCCGATCCGTCGATTCCGATTCCACAGGATGATCCCTTTCCTGCAGCGACTCAAGCCTGAACATTCTGCGTACTTTGCTGCGCCTGATTTCGTCCCGGCAGCGATTCACGGTGACGCGATAGAGCCAGGTGGCGAAAGAGGACTGATAACGAAAATTCGGGAGCGATTGATATACTTTGATGAACACATCCTGTGCAAGATCGTCGACGATCTGCGTATATCCCAGAATCGAATAGATCAGATTGCGCACACGTTCCTGATGACGCTGGACCAGATGCATGAAAGCGTCGGATTTTCCATCGAGGAAATCGCGGATCAGGCGCTCGTCGATCTTAGCGTCGTTCTCCCCCCGCGCCGCTTTGGCCTGTGTACCACGCGTTTCTCCGGGGGATTCAGTCATTGGATTCTGTAATGAGTGCATCCAGACTTTAACTTGTTTATTGCAAACTAATTAGCTGCAATGGTACAATGTAATAGACGAATGAGCGGCTAAAATGTTCCGGAAATTGCCATAAAGATGAACCACGGAGGACACTAAGAACGTTGAAGATATCCCATCAGGAGGACACAAAGTAGAGAAATCCTTTAACTCTACCTCTACCTTTACCTTTTCTTCTACCTCAACCTAATTCTTTACCTTTTTCTCAAAATCTTCTCTAAACCGCTTCACAAAGCTCTGTACCGGCCATGCGGCTGCATCTCCAAGTGCACAGATGGTGTTTCCCTCGATATTATTCGCAACATCGACAAGAAGGTCGATATCGGTTGTAGTCGCGTCTCCGACTTCAATGCGTTTTAGTATTTTCAGCATCCATCCGGTTCCTTCGCGGCAGGGCGTGCATTGTCCGCACGACTCATGATAATAAAATTTCGTAATGCGCGTGAGTGCCTTCACGATATCGGTATCTTCGTCCATCACGATCACACCGGCTGTCCCAATTGACGAGCCCGCGGCTTTCAGGGAGTCGGCATCCATCCGAACACCCTCGATCTGATCGCCGCGAAGAACCATTGTCGATGAACCGCCCGGAATCACCGCTTTAATCCTTTTATTCCCTCGTACGCCTCCGGCCACAGTGTAAATCAATTCGGTCAACAGTTCGCCTGTCGGAAGCTCGTACACGCCCGGTTTGTTCACATGTCCGCTGATACCATATAGAAGCGGGCCCGGATGTTTCGGCGCGCCGATTGCCGAGTACCATTCAGCGCCTCGGTTGATAATGATCGGCACATTCGCAATCGTCTCGACGTTATTGATCGTCGTGGAACATCCCCATAATCCGTTCTGAGCCGGGAAAGGCGGCTTCACTCTCGGGTATCCCCGGTCTCCCTCGATCGAATTCATCAATGCAGACTCTTCACCGCAGATGTACGCTCCGGCTCCTCTATGTACATAAAAATCTGTACTGAAATTACCTCCCAGAATATTTTTCCCTATGTATCCTTTCGCATATGCATCGGCGATGGCTTTCTCCATCAGCTTAATCCATTTGACATACTCTCCGCGGATATAGAGATATGCCATGGCAACCCCCATCGCGTAGCATGCTATGATTGTTCCTTCGATCAACAAATGCGGATTGAATTCGAATATCTGCCGGTCTTTGAAAGTACCCGGCTCGCTCTCGTCGCCGTTGACACAGAGATATTTCGGTTTCATGGAATTCTTCGGCATGAAAGTCCATTTCAACCCCGTAGGGAAGCATGCACCTCCCCGACCGCGGAGGTTCGATTTTTTAACCTCCTCCGTCACATCCTCGGGCTTCATGGTCAATGCCTTGCGGAGTGCCGAATAGCCTCCATGTTCTTCATAGATATCAATCTGATGGAGATTCGGTATGTCCGGTAATATCAGTTTTTCCACGATTACCTGCTGTGATTGAAATGAAAAAAATCAATGAAGCACTGATATGTCGCTCCTGACGGAGCTCATACGTTGTTTCTATTGTTGTCTATAAATATTCCGTCCCCCGACGGTCTTACGACTCGTCGGGATCGTAGACCTACGGGACTACCTTATTTCATCGATGCAATTATTGCATCGATTTTATCGAACGTTAAATCCTCATAATAATCATCATTGACCTGCATCATCGGTGCAGTACCGCATGAACCGAGGCATTCAACTTCGCTGAGTGTGAAAAGTCCATCAGGACTTGTCTCGCCCTTCTTGCATCCTGTTTTCTTCGAAACGTATTCCATGATCGTTTCACTGCCGAGAAGCTGACAGGAAATATTTGTACAGACTTGTATATGATATTTGCCTATCTTCTTTGTATTAAACATCGTATAGAATGTGACGACGCCGAGAATATGGGCCAATGGAAGTCCGAGGAGTTCTCCTACATATCTCATCGTTTCTTCCGAGATCCATCCCTCCTGCTCATGTGCTATCCAAAGTACAGGCAGAAGCGCAGCCTGCGCCGTTGGGTAGCGCTTCCGGATCTTTTCAACTTTATTAAGATTTTCTTGTGTGAGCATTTATCGTATTATATTTGATAAATCCATGTCGATCTTAGTGGTCTTATTAATTTGAAATAGCTGATTCTAAAATTTAACCACAGAGTACACAAAGTCTGATACGGTGGCAGCCTACAAAGGACACAGAGTTTGGTGCTTAATAATATAAATTACTTTTTAATTTTTCATTCTCGCCCTCAACGATCCTTCGACGCTCTGCACCAGCGGAGCGTAGGTGGAGAGTCGAAGAGTTTACATCAACCTTAAACCTTCAACCTTAAACCTTCAACCTTAAACCTACTTATCCGCATCTCCCATCACCGGATCGAGACTGCCTATAACTGCAACGATATCCGATATCATTGCCCCTTTGAGAACAATCGGAATCGACTGGATATTCACGAACGACGGCGAACGAATTTTCATTCGCCATGGATATCCGCTTCCATTACTATAGATATAGAAACCAAGTTCGCCTTTCGGCGCTTCAAACGGCTGATAGATTTCACCGACCGGCGGATTGATACCGAAATTCACCAGCATGAAATCATGGATCAGCTCTTCCATCTTTGTGTAAACGCGTTCTTTCTGTGGAAGAACGCGCTTCGGCTTGTCGTGGGCCAGGATAGGTCCTTTCGGCAGTTTATCGAGCGCCTGATAGAGAATCCGGACGCTCTCTTTCATCTCGCGAACGCGGACGTGGTATCGTGCAAGTGCGTCTCCTCCTTCGACCGTTATCACGTCAAAATCGAGTTGATCATAGACGAGATAAGGCTCATCACGCCGCACATCATTAGCCACACCGGCACCGCGTAGATTTGGTCCGGTTAATCCGATCGCAATTGCATCTTCCTTCGAAATCACTCCGATACCATCACAGCGATCGACAAAAATTCTATTTTTATTCAACAGGCCTGTACATTCATCAAGTTTCGCCGGAAATTGATCGAGGAACGATCGTAAAGCTGCGATACATTCATCCGTCAGATCCTGCATCACGCCGCCGATACGGGCGTAGCTGCTCGTGAATCGGGCGCCGGTTAGTATGTCAAGGATATCCAGGAGCTTTTCGCGCTCACGGAATGTCCAGAGCAAAATAGTTACTGCCCCGACATCCAGACCCATGGATCCGACTGCAACCAGATGCGATGCGATACGGGCCATTTCCGATACGATAACGCGGATATATTGTGCACGGGGCGGAGCTTCGATACCGGCTAACTTTTCGACAGCCAGTGTATAGGCAACGTTATTAGATAAAGGCGAGAGATAATCAAGACGGTCGGTATGCGGAATGAATTCGTGATATGTCGAGTTCTCGGCAATCTTTTCGTATCCGCGATGAAGATACCCCAGATCTGGCACAGCCTTTATCACCGTTTCCCCGTCCAGCCGCAGGAGCAGACGTAAGACGCCGTGCGTTGCCGGATGTTGCGGCCCCATATTCAATACCATGGCATTTTCGAGTGTATCATCGAAGATGACGCTGGTATCCTGATTTTCAAGGGCAGCGAGAATTTTACTACGGTACGTACTTTGTTGTTCCATACGGAATTATTTCTTAGGAAGAGGAATCGAATCGGGAATGCCCATCAGAGGGAAATCCTTCCGCAGCGGGAAATATTCAAAATCCTCTGGCATATATATGCGGCGCAAATCAGGATGACCCGTAAAGTTTATGCCGAACATATCATACGCTTCCCGCTCATGAAAATTTGCCGCAGACCAGATGCCGGTGACCGTCGGGACATTCAGATCTTTTTCGTCAACCGGGATTTTCAACCTTATCCGGCGTCGTGTCGCCAGAGAATACAGATTGTACACAACAAAAAACCGATCAACGGGCGTGTTCATATCGAGTCCGAACAGGTCACGTAATGCATCGAACGAACATTCATTTTTTAAAAACTCGCATACTTGAATGATGTCGCTTTTGCGGATCACCATCGTCAGCTCGCCCCGATATACATTCGAGGAGATGACCGATGATGGAAACTTCGCAGTAACCCCCGTAAGTATTTCGTCGTATGTCATTTAACCGACCTTCTCATCAATATACACCGGTTTTCGGGATCCGGCCTTCCCCTTCCGCAATTTTTTTCTGCAGCATCAATAAGGCATTCATCAAATTCTCAGGACGCGGCGGGCAGCCGGCGACGTACACGTCAACAGGAAGAAACTGATCGATCCCCTGGACAACCGCGTATGATCGGAACATTCCGCCCGATGACGCGCACGCTCCCATCGAGATTACCCATTTCGGATCGGGCATCTGATCGTAAATCTTTTTTACAACCCTGGCCATTTTGTATGTGACGGTTCCCGCAACAATCATCACATCGCACTGTCTGGGTGAAAAACGCATCACTTCCGATCCGAATCGTGACAGGTCGAACCGCGGATCGACCACCGCCATCATTTCGATGGCACAGCAGGAGATACCCATCGGCATCGGCCATAGCGAATTCTTTCGCGCCCAGGCGAGCAGTGCATCCAGACGGGTTGTAAGAAATCCATTCTTCAACGGATCGTGTCCTTCTAATCCCATCGCAACGCACCTTTCTTCAATATATAATAATACCCCACAAGAAGGATCAGTATAAAAATGAACATTTCAACAAAACCAAAAAGACCTAGAAGCCTGAAATTTACTGCCCATGGATAGAGAAAGATTACTTCAATATCAAAAACGATGAAGAGCATGGCGACCATGTAATACTTCACCGATATTCGTTCCTTCGTTGTTCCGACCGGTTCCATTCCGCTTTCGTATGTGGAATATTTTTCTTCGGTCGGGCGCTTCGGTCCGAAAAGCGTGCTTGCATTGGAGAAGATAAGCGCCATCAGTACTCCAACACCGAGCATAATCATAATGGGAATATAACTCTCAAGCATTCGTGCCTCTACTCTCCCAACAACGATTTAGTATTCAAGGTTGCACCACATATCAACCATGCAATAAAATACTTCTAAAAAGTTATTAAAAAAACGATCAAAAGTCAATGAGGAAGAGTAAAGGTAAAGTAAAAGGTAAAGTAAAAGGTAAAGTAAAAGGTAAAGTAAAAGGTAAAGTAAAAGGTAAAGTAAAAGGTAAAGTAAAAGGTAAAGTAAAAGGTAAAGGTAGAGGAAAAGGTAGAGGAAAAGGTAAAGGTAAAGGTTGAGTTTACCCCGCACTAAAGTACCACTTCGTGGAGCGAGTGAACGCAGTGAACGAGTCGAGGGGGTCAAGACGCAAAAAAACCGACCTCTGAAGGGGAGATCGGCTTTTTGAAAGAATATATATTGAGGGCTAGAACGAATATCGAACACCGAGCTGCATTTGCCAGCGTGAGCTCAATTGCGATGTCTGGTACGGATCCGGAGCATGTTTAAAACTATAAGTCGCCTTTTGGTTGGCCGCATCAAGGCCTTCGAATCGTACAAGGAGATCACTTTGATTCGGCACATACCTGATGTACCCCCAATCATGGTTCAGAAGATTCAAGACATTTAAAATATCAAGAGTGATCTGCAGATTGTGCTTTTCGATGGTCGGGATATCCTGTGTGATACGCAGGTCAAGATATTTCGACCATGATGTACGCGCGCCGTTGCGCTGCATGATCTGACCGCGATGGTCTTTCAGATAATCATCGTTATTTATGTATGAATCAAGCTGATCCCAGATTTGATCGGTCGTGCGGGTATCGCTCGAGCCGCTTTTTACCAGGATGATATCGTTCTTATCTTTCGGTATATAAAAAAGATCGTTGCTGGTCTGACCATCCGCATTGACATCGCCATCAACACAGTATGAGAATGGATCACCGGATTGGGCATTGAAGAACAATCCAACGGTTGTTGCGAATTTTTCCAGGTACTCAAACCGATAAGAAAGCGATGCAATAATGTGATGACGTACATCATAGTTCGAAGGGGCGAGACCCGGATCGTTCGGATTTCCTGCCGTCGGATTGTAACGCCACTGCGAAATTGCCTGGCTTGAAACAACACTGTTTTCGTCTTCAGCCTTATTATAAGTGTAGGCAGCATCGAAGAACAAACCATCGGAGAACTGGCGCTGAATATGTGCCGTGAGATTATACTGGTATCCCCTGTTCGTATTCTTCATATAAATGACGTTTGTGAACGATTTGTTGATCTGACCGGCGGTCGTATTACGGCCGGTGAAGGTCGCCATAAATAGGACGTCCATCACCAGCCAGGGTACCGAGCTGTGGGCCGAGATTGATATCCTGATACATTACATCATTCAAAACATTCGAATAGATTCCTTCCAGCGTTCCGGTGAAACCATACGGAAGTTGCCGGTCAATGGCCACATCATAGCGAAGGAGCTGCGGCATCTTATAATTAGGATCGGTCAAATCAACCTCGGTCGTCGATTGTGGAACGAGATAAGGACTCGAACCGGGCTTTGGCTGATTCAGCGGATCCGCTACAAAAAACGGAGTCTTTGTTGTACCGGACACATCCAAACGTCCGAAATCAACACCTGTATTTCCATACTGGTTCGAGATCCAGACATATGGCGTTCGCCCTGAGAAAACTCCGATGCCGCCGCGTACCTGCGTTGTGCGGTCTCCCATAGCATCCCAGTTAAAACCCAACCGCGGTGAAAGAAGAATTTTGCCGCTCGGCACTTTATCGGTGCTCACACCGAGACTGCTGAAGGTAGAATCAACAGTGTGATTGTACGATGGTTTATCGGGGAATGTCGGAATATCGATACGGAGACCGATGTTAAGTTTCAGGTTCGGAATGACCGTCCATTCATCCTGTGCATAGAAACCAAATTGATTAATGCCGAATTGTGCGGCAGGTTGTTGAACCCCGGGCTTTATGGAGTAACTGTATTGATAGCGTGATGGATTGTTCCCCATGATGAAATCATTTAATGAATTAAAGACATATCTGCCATAGAAATCACGAATGTAAAGGTTGGTAAAACTGAATAACTCATTGTGAGTGCCAACGGTAAACACATGATCGCCCACAAAGTATGTGAAGTTGTCCGTCAGCTCGAAGATGTTCTGATCCAGCTTATTGGCCGGGGAGTACTCTTCAGAACCGATTGTGATCGATGAACTGCCGACGATTGTAATCTGAACCGATGGGAACGCTGAACCTGGAGTCGTTCGACGATCCCGGATACTTGTATATCCGAGGATCAACTCATTCGACATCGTATTACCAAAGGAGCTTGTCAGCTGAGCAACCGTCTGGTTCGTGGTGCTCTTGAAGACATAGTCGCTGTTTCCAAGGAAAAAGCCGGTAAGGGTACGAGACATATTATCGTTCCAGGCATCGACGTAATTATGACGTACCGTCAGACGATGTTGATCGGAAATGTTGCAATCCATGCGAATGAAAATTTTATTGCTTTCCTGCTTTGCCGCAAACTGATCATAACCGCCGGCATTATAGCCATACTTCGTCATTAAAAAGTTATAAAGCTTCGCCACAGAGTCGGCCGGTATCGCGGAAACATTTGAACCGCTGATACCCGGCCCGCCGAGAACGACATCGACCGGCTGATTTTTACGCGTGATCTCACCATTTAGAAAGAAGAACAGCCGATTCTCCAGAATCGGTCCACCGAGACGAATTGCACCCTGATACTCGCTGAATGTACCGTATTTTGTTTTATTTGCATCAGGACTCGTCCCGACCCAATTCTGATTCCGTCCGGTGAAGAACACCGAACCGGTTATGGTATTGGTTCCACTGCGTGTAATCGCGTTCACGCCGCCGCCCGTGAATCCCGCCTGGCGTACATCATATGGCGCGATGACGACCTGGAATTCCTGGATTGCATCGAGACTTATCGGCGTCGTTCCTGCCTGACCGCCCGGAGTCCCGCTCGACGCAAGACCGAACAAATCGTTGTTCACCGCACCGTCGATCTGGATGTTATTATAGCGATTGGGGCGGTTCGCTGCACTGTTACCGATAAACTGCGGTGTGAATTTCATAAAATCGGTAAAGCTTCTTGCGATCGTCGGAAACGATTCGATTTGAAATTCCGATACATGCGTCTCTGCACCGGTCCGTGAAGCGCTCATCAATGCATTTCGTTCGCCGATAACCTCCATCCCTGAAAGAACAACAGCTTCCTCTACCATCGAAAAATCTATGCGAAGATTTTGACTCAACTCGAGGGTAATCCCATCCTTCTTTTGTTCTTTGTATCCAATCAGCGTAACAGTTATACTATACGGACCGCCGACACGAAGATTCTGCAGGTTGTATCTTCCATCCTCGCGACTGCTTGTGCCGTACGTTGAACCCGACGGTTCATGAATTCCTATAATGGTTGCTCCTGCAACAGGATTTCCCGACTTATCGATCACCGCTCCATTGACAGCTGCAGTCGTAACGCCTTGAGCAAAAGACTCATTCGTCATACATAAAAGAATGAGTGCCACACCAGAGGTGAAGAGTACGGCTGTCATCACCAGAAATACAACCAATTTGTAAATGGTTGACTTCATAGAGACCTCCTCACATTAAGTTTGTACGACGAGGTTGATTAGAATTGACTCTTATTCCAAAATAACACCCGACACCATGCGGCTCTAAAAAAAATTTCGGATTGAAATTAATAGAAGAAGTGATGAAATGTCTATTACAATATAATCTGGACACGACCATTCCTCCAAAAAAATCGTGAAAAATATTCTTGAAAGGAAGGCAATTCGATTTCGGCGAAGTGTACAAAGAATAGTTATCGAATGCAAGAAAAAATTATTTTTGCGGCCACACTCTCTCATGATGATCTTTAATGTCATTCACACGCCGTGCCAGAATGAATAAAAGATCCGATAACCGATTCATATATGGGATGATTGTAGTTGTTATTTTTTCACTTCGGGAGAGCCGGACAATAAGCCGTTCTGCGCGGCGGCACACCGTTCGAGCAAAATGAAGCTCCGCGGCAGGCCGTACGCCTTCCGGAAGAATGAATGATCGCAATTCGACAAGATGTTCTCCCATCGTATCGATATATTTTTCAAGCACTTCCGTGCGACGCGCCTTAAGTCGTGGAACACCCGGCTTTTTCCCTTTTTGATATCGAGCAGCCAGATCGGCTCCTATTACGAAAAGGTCATTCTGAATATTCCCGATAATTTCTTCAATCTTTTCCGGAAGTTCCTGAGACCGTATAATCCCAAGGAGTGAATTAAGCTCGTCGATGGTCCCAAACGCCTCGACTCGAAGTGCGTCTTTCGGAACGCGTTCTCCGCCGAACAGCGATGTCTCCCCCTTGTCTCCGGTTTTTGTATAGATTTTCGTGGCCATAAGGGCTATTTTCCCTTCCTCTTCTTTTTTCCGAATCCCGCCTGCAAGTGAGAGAGCTCTTCCATGAAAAACAGGGAGGTTTTAATACCACCGTAAAAATTCTCAAGATTAAGGAATTCATTCGGAGAGTGTGAATTTTCATCCGGTAACCCAAAACCAAGTAAAACCGTCGAGATCCCTAGAATTTCTTCAAATTGTACGACAATCGGAATCGACCCGCCTTCACGCTGATATAACGGGGTCTTTCCAAATGCCTTCTTGAGAGCTATTATTGCAGCCCGGACTCCGGGACTTTCAATCGGCGTGATCGCAGGTTTTCCACCATGGAGAGATTCGATAAAAACCGCAGTGGGTTTCGGTGCGATCTTTTTTATATGTTTCTCAAATAGCTTTGCTATTCTATCGGGATCCTGGTCGGGTACCAGCCGCATGCTGATCTTTGCTGCTGCCTTTGATGGAATTACCGTCTTTGCTCCGTCCCCGGTGAACCCTCCCCAAATACCGTTACATTCGAGTGTAGGACGCGCCCATAAACGTTCGAGAGTTGTATACCCTTTCTCTCCGTATAGTTGTTTCACTCCGAGATCTTTAGCATAACTCTTTTTCCTTAAATGGTAATTTTTTAAATGCTTCGCGTTCTTTCTTCGAAAGTGGACGGACATCATCGTAAAATTCAGGAATAGTGACGCGCCCGTTCTTATTATGCAGCGAAGCAATCATCTCCGCATAACGCTTGAATTGGATTATGAACCGATCCGCCGAATGATCCCGGAATGAAGATCCCGATTCGGACCGGTCAGTTGAACCTCCATATAAGTCAGACCCCGTAAACCATAGCATATCGAAGGAACACCTTTGGCAAACATTGCAGAATCGGAAATCAATACAAGATCGGCGGCAAGTAATCGCTATTCCCTTTCACAAAAATTTCAAGATTCGGACTTCCAATTTCCTCTTCTCCTTCGATTAGAAACTTTATATTGATCGGAAGACTGCCTGTATTTTTGAAGTATGCCTCGATTGACTTTGAGATGGATAAATATCTGGCCTTTATCATCCGCAGTACCGCGTGCATAAAGATTTCCTTCCCGAACCGTGGCTTCAAAGGGAGGACTCGTCCACAGCTCGATCGGATCGACCGGTTGAACGTCATAATGTCCGTAAATCAGAACTGTCGGTTTCCCATCTGCATGCAGCCAATCGCCATACACGATGGGATGTTTTTCCGTCGGGATGACCTGGACATGTTCTATACCCAGACCTCGCAGATGATCGGCTAACCACTGCGCACACCGCTGGATGTCACCGGTATTTTCGGGATTCGTACTGATACTTGGAATAGCAATGAGCTCTTTCAGCTCATCCATATATCGATTCTTATTGGCTTCGATGAACTCAAGGAAGGGATTCATACCACACACTCCTCATCTCTCTCGAAATAAAATACTAGTATGATTTGATTTCAAAATATAAGAAACCACTCCCCTATTTGCAAGAAAGAGCATTTCTCTAAATGGAAAAGCTCTTCACCCTGTGAATTTCCATTGCTTGATTGTGGTACCCTTTTTGTTTACCTTTTACTAATTATGGCAAAATCCAGAGGAAAAATGAATTCATGAAGAATCTTATCGACGGCACGACTATCCTGCTCCCTCTCCTGTACACGTTCACAGTCTGGATATATGCACGGGCTTTTTTCACAAATAACACATCACTCGAGCCTGCAAAAAGAGGTTTTCTTCTGATCACTCTTTGTATTCATCTGGCATACCTTCTGCTGCGTACAGTTGTTTTTGAGCATCCTCCGATCACTACTGTATTCGAAATCATGTCGGTAATCTCGTTTTCGATTTCTGCAGCATATCTGTATCTTGAAATGCGGACGCGGGTACGGGGAACCGGAACCTTCATCATCGTTCTAGCGTTGTTTTTTCAAGTTGTCTCATCGATTTTCATCAAAGATCTTTATGAAGTGAAACCTGTGTTACGCAGTACCCTACTTGGTTTTCATGTGTCAACCGCGTTACTTGGTCTTACAGCTTTTGCAATTTCAGCTGTATATGGATCGCTTTATTTAATGCTGTATCACGATATTAAAGCGAACCGGTTCGGTGTAATCTATAAACGCCTTCCGAGTCTTGAAATTCTTGCGACACTTAGTTTTAAATCGACAATTTTTGGTTTTATTTTCCTGTCGACTGCAATAACCATCGGTTTCGTATGGTTGCCAAGAGCCTTTCAGAGTTTTTCATACACCGATCCGAAACTAATCGGAACTTTTCTGATATGGGCACTTTATGGAATCGGTCTGCTCGCAAAAAAAATCGGCGGGTTGCATGGAAGGCGGTTGGTGATCCTGGCAATTACAGGGTTTGTGATTGCTTTTTTTTCAATGACAATTATCAATATGTTCTTTAGCAGCTTTCATAATTTCTATTGAAATAAGGGCTTAAATACTCTCAATGAACCTCATAGCAGTCGGCCTCAATCACCGAACAGCACCGATTGAGATTCGGGAACGGCTGTTTTTCACGGACGATGAAATACAAAAATCGTTGGCGGAGTTGACAGAATCCATGCTCAATGAAGCCGTCCTCTTTTCTACGTGTAATCGAACCGAACTTTACGGGCTGACCGGCGAAGATGTTTTAAGTGGCGACACAATTGTAGAGTACCTCATACGAACCAAAAATGCATCCGACGCCGCATTCCCCGAACATTTCTATACCTTTTTTTCCTGCGGAGCAGTATATCATCTATTCAAAATGACTTCTGGAGCAGACTCTATGGTCATCGGTGATATACAGATTCTCGGCCAGGTTAAAGACGCATATGCCCTCGCCAGAAAGACGCAAACGACCGGTATCATTACTCACAAATTATTCGAAAACGCATTCCATGTCGGAAAACGCGTACGGACTGAAACAGAACTCTGCGAAGGGGCGGTTTCAATCAGCTATGCGGCAGTCGAGCTTGCAGGAAAAATTTTTGACGATCTCGGGAAAAAACGGGCACTTTTAATCGGCGCCGGCGAAACCGGAGAACTTACCGCTAAACATCTCATCGGACGAGGCATCGGCAGACTTGTCGTGGTGAATCGAACCCGGAGCAAAGCCGAGGAAATTGTATCGCAACTCGGTGGAAGCGTTGTGGATTTTGAGTCGATCTCGAGCGAGCTTACAAACATCGATATTATCATCAGTAGTATTTCGACACCCGGCTTCGTTATGCGTGAAGCAGATCTCCGCCGTGTAATGAGAGAACGCTTTAATGATCCGCTTTTCATCATCGATATCGGCATGCCCCGTAATATAGATCCGGCAGCGAAAAAGATCGAGAATGTATTCCTGTACGATATCGACACGTTGAATCGAATGATAGATCAAAATCTCGAGAAACGAAAATCAGAAATTCCAAAAGTCAACCGGATTATTCTCGAAGAGTTATCGTCGTTTCATAAGTGGTTTGATTCACTGCAAGTAAGTCCGACAATTCAACAACTTCGCGAGGTGATCGAATCGATAAGAAGCGACGAAGTGCAAAGACATATAAACCGCTTCGCCGAGTCGGACAGAGAACTGGTTGAACTACTGACAAAGCGAATTGTCAATAAAATACTCCATACACCTGTCATCAATTTGAAGAACGGAAACGGTGCCTCCGACGAGGAAATCCTGAAAAAAATCAGCACGATAAGGCATCTTTTCGGATTGGAACATAAATCGCATGATACCTGATCGACTTGTCATCGGAACCCGTGGAAGCGATCTGGCCCTCTGGCAGGCACAATGGGTCCAGGGCGAACTCCGCAGGCATTTTACTTCATTGGCGGTCGAACTTAGCATCATCAAGACAACCGGCGATAAAATTCTCGATTCACCTCTATCGAAAATCGGAGACAAAGGACTCTTCACCCGGGAAATAGAACAGGCATTACTTGAAAAACGAATTGATATTGCCGTACATAGTCTCAAAGATATGCCGACACAAACACCGGATGGATTATCAATCGGCGCCATAACGGAACGGGAAGACGTAAGGGATTCGTTCATTCCACATCCTGCAAAACACTATCGATCGTTCAATGATCTGCCGCACGGTGCAACGATTGCCACAGGTAGCCTTCGACGAAAGTGCCAGCTTCTCCATCGTCGCGCAGATCTTCAGATAATCGACATCCGGGGAAATATTCAGACTCGTTTCAATAAACTTGCACAATCACCACCTGGGATGGCATGCTGCTCGCCTATGCGGGCATCCACCGCCTTGGGATGGATGCTGCTATCGGCTTTCTCCTTGAGTCGGATGAAATCCTTCCCGCCCCCGGACAGGGAACGCTGGGTATCGAGATACGGACGGGAGATGAACAAACACAGCGGTATGTCGAAACGTTAAATCATATTCCCACGGCTCAGGCCGCTTTGAGTGAGCGAGCCCTTCTGCGGCATCTGGAAGGAGGTTGTCAGATTCCTATCGGTGCCTTCGGTCTGGTTCGAGACGATATTCTTACCCTTAATGCAATGGTCGGTTCACTGGATGGCACAAAGCTCATTCGTGATTCTGTATCGGGAACCGCTGATGATCCTGAAACTCTCGGCCGCCAGCTTGCAGAGAGACTTCTTCGCGAGGGAGCTGACGTAATTCTACGGGATATTCGTACCGGTGGTGCGACATTGTGATCATTTATGGGAATCGCGCACGAAATATCGGATATCACACAAACATCCCCTTTGCGGGGAAAAACAATTCTGGTCACACGTGCTGTTCATCAGGCAGAGGAATTCAGCACCGCACTCCGTTCACTGGGGGCAGATGTTTTGGAATTTCCTACAATCCGGATATGCGATCCCGACTCGTGGGATGATCTGGATCGATGCATCAAAAAGATCGCCGGATATCATGGAATTATTTTCACGAGTGTAAATGCAGTCGAGAAATTCTTCCAGCGTGTTGATGCCAATACGCTGTTCGATCTTAAGGAAAAAATACTTTGTGCTATCGGGATAAAGACACAGGAAGCTTTGCGGACTTCCGGCATTGCACCGTGACGATAATCCCGGAACATTTCACAGCAGAAGAACTTGTCGCTGCGCTGAAACCGATTAACATCGAGGGAAAACGATATCTTTCACCCAGAGGCAACAGGGGTCGAGATATGTTCACGATGGTCTGACAAATTCGGTGCACTTGTTGAAGAATGTATTGTTATAAAACTGAATACGCCGATCCATCAGCAGCCCTGGTTCTATTTGATATGCTGGAGAACCGGCATATTCATCTGATTACATTTTTTAGTCCGTCGAGTGTCGAGGGCTTTTTTCATTCGATGCGGAGGCATTTCCGGAGAATGAATCTCTATCCGCGGTTTTTCGGGGAATCCAGACAGCCGTCATTGGAACAGTAACGGCTGAAGCCCTTCAGATGGAGGGAATATCGACCGACAATTATTCCGGCACGCTCGACCAGTGAGGCTCTTATAGATTCGATCGTACGCTTATACCATCATAATATCAGAAAATAAAATGCAAAACGATATTTTTCTTCAGGCATGTTGTCGACTTCATGTCCACCGTACACCGGTCTGGATCATGCGCCAGGCCGGCCGATATCTTCCGGAATACCGTGCGATTCGCTCGAAAGTGAATTTCCTGACGATGTGCACGACACCTGAGCTTGCAGCGGAAGTCACTCTCCAGCCTGTCGATATCCTTGGGGTCGATGCAGCAATAATATTTTCCGATATTCTCGTTCTCCCGCAGGCAATGGGAATGGAACTTATCGTCGAAGAAGGGAAAGGTGGACCTCGATTTCCGGAACCTATCAAGTACTGCAGCGGATATCCAAAAATTAATCATTCCTGATCCTTGCCAAAAACTCGGATATGTCATGGACACCATTCGCCTTGCACGGAAAGAGCTTAACGGCCGGGTACCCCTGATCGGTTTTGTCGGATCACCATGGACACTGGCTAACTATATGATCGAAGGAAGAGGTACGAAGGATTTCCTATCGATCAAAATGATGATGTATTCTCAGCCATCGATACTTCATGCACTCCTCGACAAAATCGCGCATTCGGTGATTCAATTTTGTGAAGCGCAAATTCAAGCCGGCGCACAGGCAATTCAGATTTTCGATACGTGGGGTGGAATTCTCACCCCGGATGATTTCAAGGAATTTTCATTGCGATATATTGAACATATCGTCAGATCCATTAAAACAGCCGGACGTGCCGGTCATCGTGTTCTGCAAAGGGGCGGGATTATTCACTTAAGAGACATTGCGGAAATTGGTACCGATGTTGTCGGACTCGATTGGATATCGATATCGGGGATGCACGGACGATAGTGGAGGGGAAAGTCGCTCTTCAGGGAAATCTGGATCCGGCATTGCTCTACGCGCCACCCGAAAAGATCCGGGAAGGAGTAAAAAATATCCTGGCAAAATACGGGAAAGGTGAAGGACACATTTGTAACCTGGGGCATGGTATTTATCCTGACACGCCAGTCGAACACGTAAAAGCATTTGTTCTGGCCGTGAAAGAAGAAAGCGTTCCATATCATTCATACTAAATCCATGGGGTATTTAAATGCAAGGATCAAATACCAGTGCACCGTTGTCATCGCATACGATCCTGATTATTGATGATGAAGAGATTGATCCGAGAACTCGCACGCGAAATACTTGAGATGGAGGGATATAAAATCGTGTGCGCACAGGATGGAATTGAAGGAATTTCTATTTTCAAGGATAGCAAGGAAAAAATAGATTGCATTATTCTCGATTTGACGATGCCCCGTATGAGCGGACGAGAGACATTTCTTAAGCTCAGAAAAATCAATAGAGATGTGAACATTATACTTTCGACAGGACACAGCAAGGATGAGACTGCCCAGGAAATCATTGCACTGGGAGTTCAGGGTGTCGTTCAGAAACCGTATAGAATCGAAGAATTACTACGCGCCGTTCAAAAAATACTGAACGAATAAGGGGAAGACAAAAACCAATGGGGCGGCAATTTCAATCAATTGATATCGGAGTACTCCGGAAGTACGATCGACCGGGTCCGCGCTATACAAGTTATCCTACGGCACCGGTTTTCAGCAACGATTTTGGTCCCGACAAATTTCAAAAGGAAATTGTTCGGACAAACGCCGATGGAATACATTCCGATATATCGCTCTATATACACTTTCCCTTCTGTGATACACTCTGTTATTTTTGCGGCTGCACAATGCTGGTGACACACAGCCGTGAGCGTATTAAAGAATACAACGAGCAGGTGAAAAAAGAAATATCGCTGGTTCGGCCTCTGATATCGTCCAAACGCCGTGTTACTCAACTTCACTGGGGAGGCGGAACCCCGTCCTACCTCGATCCCGATGACATCATCGATATGAGCTCGTTTATACGGAAAAATTTTATTTTTACGGATGATATTGAAGCATGTGTTGAAATCGATCCGCGGGGACTCACCTTCGAGCACATGAAGTTATTGCGTGATGGCGGATTCAACCGTGTAAGCATGGGCGTACAGGATTTTAATGAAAAAGTCCAGCAGGCGGTTAATCGAATTCAACCCGAAAAAATGACACGGACAACAATCGAATGGTGCCGGAAACTCGGATTCTCGAGTATCAATCTTGATCTGATCTACGGACTCCCCTTCCAGACACTCCGGTCGTTCGAGAAAACCATCAATAAAATCATCGATATTTCACCCGACCGGATTGCTGTGTTTAACTATGCTTATGTCCCATGGTTGAAGCCGCACATGAAATTGATACATCCGGAGGATCTCCCGGCACCGGAGACGAAATTACAAATACTAAAAATGACCATCGAGAAACTCACCGATGCGGGATACCGGTATATAGGAATGGATCATTTCGCGAAACCGAGCGATGAGCTCTCTGTTGCACAGAAGAATAAGACTCTCTACAGAAATTTTCAGGGATATTCGACCAAAGCGGGGACAGACGTGTACGCCTTCGGCATGTCGTCGATTTCCCAATTTACCGATATCTATGCACAGAATGCCAAGACGCTCCCTGAATATTATCGCAGGATCTCCAGTGGAATGCTTGCAACACATGTCGGTTACCGCATGTCTTCGGACGATCATATTCGGAAATATGTTATCAACCGATTGATGTGCGACTTTGAAATCGATAAAGGGGATGTCGAGCGCCGGTTCGACATCAAGTTCGATTCATATTTTGCAGACGGAATCGATCAACTTACCGATTTTCTCGTCGAGGGATGCGTCACGAATAGTCCCGATACCATTACTGTCCATGATATGGGCCGGTTTATTATTCGAAACATCGCAATGTGTTTTGATGCATACCTTGAAAAAATAACGAAAGAACATCCACTCTTTTCACGAACAGTGTAATTGTGAAAATAGAACCCACAACGCGAATCGGAGTCGTCTTGCTTCAACTTGGCGGGCCGGATTCACTCCAGGCAGTTGAACCTTTCCTGTTCAATCTCTTCAGCGATCCGGATATCATCAATTTTCCCCTCGGTTCCCTTCTCCGAAAACCGCTTGCACGTTTAATTTCAAAAAAACGTGCTCCTCTCATTGCCGGACATTATCAGAAAATCGGCGGCCGGTCGCCGATCAATGAAATAACGATACGGCAGGCCGCAGCTCTCGAGAATATTCTCAATAAGACTTTTCCTGCACGAGTGTACATCGCAATGCGTTACTGGAAACCGTCAACAAGTGAAGCCGTCGACGCCCTCAACCGTGAGAATATCCGGCGAGTATTGCTTCTTCCTCTCTATCCTCAATATTCTGCATCGACAACGGGATCAAGCGTCAATGAATGGAATAGAATCGTCCATGCATCAGGAACTTTTTTCGAAACGGAAATAATTCAAGATTATTTTCAACACCCGATATATATCCGGAGTATGGTCGAAAGAATCAACGAGGCACTCCTCCGGTTTCCAGAGAAATCACGATCGAGGGTCCACCTGATATTTAGTGCACATGGAACGCCACTCAAACTTGTGAAACAGGGCGATCCATATAAAGAGCAGATAGAAAAGACAGTTACCGCTGTAATGACAATGGGGAAATACGATTTGAAATATGACCTGAGTTTTCAGAGCCGCGTCGGCCCGCAGGAATGGATTTCTCCTTTTACCGCCGACGTGGTCCGGCAGCGAGGGAATGAAGGTGTGAAAAATCTTCTCATAATTCCCGTTGCCTTCGTATCGGATCACATTGAAACGCTCTACGAGCTGAATATTGAAGTGCGAGAGATCGGAAGGAAAAATGGGATCGAACAATTTGAAGTCACCGAAGGACTCAACACTTCTCCAGCTTTCATCGAAGCACTTGCGGAACTTGTCAGATCTCATATAGAACAACCATCAAAACTATTCCAATAATAGTCGATGAGTACTTTTCATGATGTTGTGGTTATCGGCGGAGGAATTTCAGGGCTTGCGACAGCCTGGTGGCTTCATAAGCAGGGAATCGATGTGGTTGTGCTTGAAAAGAATTCTACACCGGGCGGCACCATGCAAACGGTCGCTGAAAACGGATGGATGGTGGAAACAGGACCGAACAGTGCGCTAGAGACAACTCCGCTTTTTGCAAAGCTTTTTAGCGAACTCGGCATCGAGTCCGAAATTTTGTATGCAAATCCTGAAGCGGACAATCGTTACATCCTTCGCGACGGCAAACTTCACTCTCTTCCGATGTCACCGATGGCGTTCATAAAAACAGATTTATTCTCACTTCAAGGAAAGCTGCGAGTCTTCAAAGAACCGTTCATCGGCAGAGCGGCGGATGAAGAAACGATAGCGGAATTCGTCGAACGCCGTTTAGGCCGGGAATTCCTAGAATATGCAATCAATCCATTTATCGCAGGTGTCTTTGCGGGCAATCCCGAACAATTGAGTGTCCGTACCGCGTTGCCGAAACTCTATGCTCTCGAAGAAAATTACGGGGGATTAATCAAAGGAATGATCCGGGGCCGGAAGGAACGGAGGTTGAGAGCCGAAATATCAAAAGACCGTGCACGCATGTTTTCATTCAAAAGAGGCATGGAAACTCTGCCGAGCACAATCGCACAAAGACTTGGGAGCCGCTTCATGTTTCAGAGTCATGTGCAGAAAGTCTCGGCTGCATCAGTTGATGCCGTGCCCCGCTTCCATGTCGAGTATCAAACCTATGATGGAGGAGTCGGGAATATTCAATGCCTCGCAGTTATTCTTGCAGTACCATCTAGCGCCGCTGCAGAATTGCTGAGAGAAATCTCTCCGGAAACAGCGCAGCTCCTGTATACTATTTACTATCCGCCGGTCGCCGAGATTTTTCTGGGATATCGGAAAGAACATATTCCGCGAATCCTTGATGGGTTTGGATTTCTTGTCCCGGCAAAAGAAGAGCGGAAGATCCTTGGCACAATCTGGACCTCGGCGATTTTTCCCGGCCGTACACCTGAAGGGTTTGAGGCTCTCACAACTTTTGCAGGCGGTTCACGACAGCCCGACATTCTCGACGTTGACGATTCCACACTTCTCGGGATTGTCCGGGATGAATTACACTCCATCATGGACATAGAAGTAGCACCGGCATTTATACGGGTCCATCAATGGAAACATGCAATTCCTCAGTACAATCTGGGATATCAGAACGTTCTCGACGCGATTGATGTTCTAGAAAGAAACGTTCCTGGTTTATTCATTTGCAGTAATTACCGGGGTGGAATTTCAGTAAGCGACTGCGTCATCAATGCAGACCGCACTTCGGCACGTGTTGCGCTATCCATTACGACATCGACCTGAGTCCGTCCCCGGGAATAGTCGCGCAGAAAGTTATTGTTCGATAGAGATTTTTTATATATATTTATTATTTAGTTATTGATTCCGTAAATAGGAAGTTCGAATGGAACATTTCAAAGACAGCATGCTGCAGTTGATAACCGAGACTTCGACGAACTTACCAGCTGATGTCCGCCGTGCCATCGCCAGGGCGATTGATTCGGAAATCCCCAATACACGTTCTTCCATGGCGCTCGGAACCATTGCCGTAAATATTGATATGGCCTGTGAGAATATCAGTCCTATTTGTCAGGATACCGGCTGGCCCACTTTTTATATACAGGCACCCGTTGGTGCCAATTTCATCCAGATGAAGAGCCTGACACGAGAGGCGGTCGCCGAGGCTACAACACAGGGAAAACTCCGTCAAAACGCCGTCGATTCGCTCACGGGAAAAAACAGCGGAGATAATCTTGGTCCCGGAACACCCACATTTCATTTCGACCAGTGGGAAAATAAAAACGAGATTGAAGTAAAACTTCTTTTGAAAGGCGGTGGCTGCGAAAATAAAAGCATCCAGTACTCACTCCCGACGGAACTACCGAACCTTGGAAAGGCCGGCCGTAATCTTGACGGCATACGGAAATGCCTTATGCATGCGGTATGGCAGGCTCAAGGACATGGATGCAGTATCGGCGTCATCGGCGCAAGTATCGGAGGCGACCGTGTCACCGGTTACGAAATAGCAAAACAGCAGCTCTTCCGTACGCTCGACGATATTAATCCCGATCCTGAACTGGCCAGGCTGGAAGATTACGTGATGACTGAGGCCAACAAGCTCGGAATCGGGACTATGGGATTTGGCGGTTCAGTGACGATCATAGGCTGTAAGGTGGCGTCGATTCATCGGCTTCCGGCAAGTTTCTTCGTCTCTATTGTATATGATTGCTGGGCGTTCCGGAGACTCGGAGTCGTACTCGATGTTCATACCGGTGCAATTAAACGCTGGCTCTATCGCGAGGAAGCCCCGATTAAAATAATGGCACGACAAAAAGGGATTCCTCTGACAGGACGGGAAATCGTGATCACCACGCCGTTAACAGAAGAGACCGTACGCTCACTCAAAGTCGGCGACATCATTCTTCTGAACGGCGCTGTCCACACTGGCCGTGATGCACTTCATTCGTATCTCGTAGAGCACGATTCTCCGGTTGATTTGCACGGAGCTGCATTGTACCATTGCGGACCGGTCGCACTCAAAGATGCAGCGGGAAAATGGACGATAAAGGCGGCGGGACCGACGACCAGCAGCCGTGAAGAACCATATCAGGCTGATGTGATTCGTAAGTTCGGCATTCGGGCAGTGATCGGGAAAGGCGGAATGGGAGCGAAAACCCTGGCGGCTATGAAAGAGTACGGAGCTGTCTATCTGAATGCGATTGGAGGTGCAGCACAGTATTATGCCGAGTGCATTCCCAGTGTCGAAGGGGTTGATTTCCTTGAATTCGGAATCCCCGAGGCCATGTGGCATATGACGGTGAAGGATTTTGCCGCCATTGTCACAATGGACGCCCATGGAAACAGTCTTCATGCGGACGTGGAACAGGCTTCTGCAATAGAATTGAGCAAGTATGCACAATCTGCATTCTAAGAGGAGAAACGACCGGCGCGTATTCTATTCTTTTTTGAACAATAAATTCCAGTCTGAATAATTTTGGAAAGGAAATTTTTCATGAGCGCAGATACACTAAAGATTATTGACAATCGAAACGGGAAGCAATATGAGATTCCAGTCCAGGATGGAGCCATCCGTGCAATCGATCTCCGCCAGATCAAGATCTCTGAAGACGATTTTGGACTGTTGGTATATGACCCTGCGTTCATGAATACGGCTGCCTGCAAGAGCAGCATCACATTCATCGATGGGGAAAAAGGGATACTTCGTTATCGCGGTTATCCAATTGAGCAACTTGCAGAGAAAAGCACATATCTTGAAACTGCATACCTACTCATCTACGGAGAGCTTCCAACAGCGTCACAGCTGGATGAATGGGCTAAGAACATCAAACATCATACGCTCATGAACGAGAATGTGAAGAAATTCCTTGACGGTTTCCACTACGATGCTCACCCGATGGGAATGCTTATCAGCACACTTGCTGCTCTTTCGACGTTTTACCCCGACGCGAAAAATATTAACGATCCCGAAGTTCTCAGACTCTCCACACATCGCCTCATTGCAAAGGTTCCGACTGTCTCCGCGTTCGCTTATCGGCACTTACGCGGATTCCATTATTCATATCCTGATGACGATCTTAATTATATTGAGAATTTCCTGAACATGCTTTTCAGGATGACGGAACTTAAATATGAACCAAATCCAGTTCTTGTAAAAGTACTCGATACCCTTTTCATTTTGCATGCTGACCACGAACAGAATTGCAGCACGAATGCAATGCGCAATATCGGAAGCTCGCGTGTCGATCCGTACTCTGCGATCGCATCTGCAACCGCAGCCCTCTCCGGACCTGTCCACGGTGGCGCCAATGAAGAAGTGATCAAAATGCTCAATGGAATCGGCTCGAAAGAAAAAGTACCCGCTTTTATTAAAGAAGTGAAAGAGGGAAAAGGAAAACTGATGGGCTTCGGCCATCGGGTATATAAGAATTACGATCCGCGCGCGAAAATAATTAAAAAACTTGCTTATGAAGTTTTTGAAGTAACGGGAAAAAATCCATTGCTCGACATTGCACTCGAGCTGGAACGGATCGGCCTCGAAGACGATTACTTCATCAAACGAAAACTCTACCCCAATATTGACTTCTACTCAGGCCTGATTTATCAGTCGATGGGATTGCCGGCATCGATGTTCACAGTGCTGTTTGCAATCAGCCGTACATCGGGATGGGTCGCCCAGTGGCTTGAAATGCTGCATGATCCTGAGCAAAAAATTGCGCGTCCGCGTCAGCTCTATCTCGGAATAGACAAACGCGAGTATATCCCTATACAAAAACGGGGGTAGAAAAATTCAAGTGCTGATTGCATCACTATTAATTATGCTGTAAGCTGCAATGCCCTGATATTCAGCGGTGGTTCATGATGTTGGTCTTTTAAAAGGAATGATTCCGATGAAAACTGGATTTCACACCGGATATCCAACAACGCGACTACGCCGCTTGCGCATGTCCCCGGTAATCCGTACGATGATACGCGAGACCGAAATCTCTCCTTCAGATTTTATCTATCCCCTATTCGTCTGCCCGGGAACAAAGGTAAAAAGAGAAGTCGGCTCAATGCCCGGTGTCTATCAGATGTCGGTCGATACAATCGTACGCGAATGCGCCGAGGTTCAATCTCTCGGAATCCCTGCCGTTATCCTCTTTGGTATCCCGGAAAAAAAGGATGAGGTGGGATCGGAAGCCTATGATGACCGCGGCATCATCCAACAAGCCATCCGAGCAATCAAACACGATGTTCCTGATATGTATATCATTACCGATGTCTGCCTCTGCGAATATACTTCGCATGGACACTGCGGTATTGTCCGCGGTGACGAAATTGTTAACGATGAAACCCTATCTCTTCTTGCAAAGCAATCGCTCAGTCACGTCCAGGCCGGCGCCGATATGGTTGCCCCATCGGATATGATGGACGGACGGGTGGCCGCGATCAGGAAAATCCTCGACGAGAATGGATTCCTCAACCTACCGATTATGGCGTATTCGGCAAAATACGCATCGGGTTTTTACGGACCGTTTCGCGAAGCCGCCGAGAGCACCCCGAAATTCGGCGATAGGCGGTCGCACCAGATGGATCCGGCTAACAGCGATGAGGCAATCCGTGAAGTTGCACTCGACATTCGGGAAGGAGCCGATATCGTTATGGTGAAACCCGCGCTTTCTTATCTCGACATCATCCGCCGTGTCAAAGATGAATTTCGGATGCCCACAGCCGCCTACAATGTCAGCGGCGAATATTCAATGATCAAAGCTGCAGCTAAGCTCGGCTGGATTGATGAAGAACGTGTAATGATGGAAGTGCTGACCGCAATCAAACGGGCCGGAGCAGATCTGATACTGACATACTTTGCAAAAGATGCATCCCGAATACTCAAGAAATAATCTGAAGCGGAATGAAAACACAGACATCTGATGCATTATTTAACCGGGCACAGGATCTTATTCCGGGCGGCGTGAATTCTCCGGTGCGGGCCTTCAAATCGGTCGGACGCAATCCTCTCTTCATCCAAAAAGCCCGCGGATCGAAAATCTGGGATGTCGACGGAAATGAATACATCGACTACGTCTGTTCATGGGGGCCAATGATTCTCGGTCATGCTCATCCCACCATCATCGATGCAGTAAAACGTGCAGCAGAGCTAGGGACCAGTTTTGGTGCGCCAACGGAACTCGAGATACAGCTTGCCGAACGAATAACCACATGCATGCCGTGGGTGGAGATGGTTCGAATGGTAAATTCGGGCACCGAAGCGACGATGAGCGCGATTCGTCTTGCCCGTGCCTATACCGGACGTGATAAAATCGTCAAGTTCGAGGGATGTTATCATGGACACGGAGATTCGTTCCTGATTCGGGCGGGTTCCGGAGCGATGACACTCGGTGTTCCCGACAGCCCCGGAGTTCCGATTGCAATAGCATCAGGTACATTGACGGCGCGATATAATGATCTCGCATCGGTAGAAACACTCATTCAGCAAAATCACGATCAAATCGCCGCCGTCATTATAGAACCGTTGTCAGGGAATATGGGATGTGTTCCCCCGCGCCGGGGTTTCCTGCAGGGGCTAAGGAACATTTGCACACGATATGGGATTGTATTCATCATCGATGAAGTCATGACCGGATTTCGTGTCGCCCTCGGTGGAGCCGAAGAACTTTACGGCGTATATGGAGACCTTGTAACGCTTGGAAAAATTATTGGCGGTGGTCTTCCAGTCGGTGCATATGGCGGAAAATCAGAAATTATGCAGATGGTTGCACCTGCCGGTCCCGATGTATCAGGCGGGAACGCTTTCGGGCAATCCGCTCGCAATGACCGCAGGGAACGCGATGCTTTCGTTACTCGAGAATGATCCGTCGATCTACCAACAATTAGAGAACCGTCTTGTGCGCTCGGTAAAGGAATTCAACATATTATTGACAACCTGGAACTTCCGATCAGATTTAACCGGGTTGGCTCAATGTTCACGATATTTTTCACATCGAATGAAGTAGTCGATTACGAATCGGCAAAGACATCGGATGCGAAGAAATTTTCATCATTCTTCAATGCAATGCTCGAGCAGGGTATCTATCTCGCGCCTTCTCAATTTGAAGCTGCTTTTATTTCAGCCGCACACACAGAAGAGGATATTGAAAAAACGATACAGGCTGCATCAAAATCGCTTGAGTAACAAAGCAGGTGTACACAAATTACGGGCCGCTGTACATAATACGAACGCCATCTCGATTGATCGGGATGGCGTTGTAATTTTAACAATCTGATTTACTTTTATTTTGCCAGCGCTCGTAGATATTGTCGCAAGCAAATCGTGGA
Source organism: Ignavibacteriota bacterium (assembly GCA_963776275.1). Taxonomy (GTDB): domain Bacteria; phylum Bacteroidota; class Ignavibacteria; order UBA10030; family CAVZMI01; genus CAVZMI01. The sequence goes on along the minus strand of CAVZMI010000012.1, from coordinate 16,854 downwards.
AATCGTACGGTTTGCTTGCAAAGTCGCTTGCGCCGAGTTTCAGCGATTGGATCGCATTTTGCATGTCACCGAACGCGGTCAGCATGATGACCTTCGTTTCGGGGTGGTGCATCTTTACAAATTTGAGCACCTCGAAACCGTCCACATGAGGCATTTTGATATCGAGCAAGACGACATCAAAATTCTCTTTTTTAACCATGTCGATCGCGATATCGCCATCGGCAGCCTCCTTCACTCTGAATCCCTCGTTCGTAAGCTCACCCGCAAGGGTCGATCGGAGGGCTTCCTCGTCATCGACGAGCAAGACGCTGGTTTGTTCTTTTATAGATTCTCGCGCTGTTTCCATAGGTACCGTGTCCGTTAAAGTAATTATCGAGAAATCGAGCTATCACGGGCCGAGCTCACCATTAAGAGTGTAGTAATCTGTCGAAGAAATACCGCTTGCATAGGGAGCCTTCACGGCAATCGTGATGTACCCAGACCACTTAGAGTTTGTACCACCGATAGTTCCATCTATAATCGAAATAAGGAAATGTGTCAGCCCTGGCCCTTTCTGTTGAGTATCTCCTAGAGGATCTCGTGGTAATCCAGAGACCTTAACGATATATGATGTCAAGGGTGGAGGTGTAAAACCAATCTCCGCAGTTATAGTTGTTCCTGCAGACAGTACATTCTCATTCTCGTCGAATACATCGAATGAAACATAAATTCTTCCACCAACCGGGACATGAAAGAGACTATCAATAGTAAATGGAGTGAAGTTGGAACGTCCATTAGGAGACACCATAACATTCGCAATATGCGCATGTCCCGTGATCAATAGTGAAATTGTTCTTTGTATCTGAACCCCATTTTCACCTACTGTTGTGGCTGTAATTGTTGCCTGTCCCAGAGGTGGAAATGGGATGCCACTGATCTGACTAACCGTCGCATCTCCATACTTATCTGTGAACGCAGTATTATTATCAATAACACCACATGTAGTGGAGAAATAGACAGCAGTACCCGGTTGGACTGGATTACTATACTTATCTCCGACCAGAGCATCGGTCTTAGTTACATATCCCTTCCACCACCATGCCGGAGAATTCACCCTCTCAGTAGCAACAGTAAAATGATCGAAATCGGGTAATCCGCCTGAAATATCAATTTTCACTGGTGTTGATGTAATTGTTGCCCCCTCCGCAGTTGTGAGCGATGCCTTTATCTGGAGAGGACCGGCAACCGTTCCTGCAACTACTATCGTTCGAACGCGTCCATTTTGAGGGTCGGTAAGGCATGTCGGTTGAGTCATCATCGTACCTGGTGGGGCATACGAAAATGAGAATGATACTGTTACCTGATGATTCTTATTGACAGGCATCCCTAAGGAATCATCGACTTCGAAGATTACATCGGTGCTCTGTGGACCGGCCGCTTGATCGACGGATAGCAATGTTGTGGTAGCTGAAATAAATTTTATATATCTCGCATTCCCGCCCGTTATAGATGGGCCTGTAAAGATGAATTGAAGTGTATCCGTGATAGTTATTCCATTCTCACCGATTGTTTCGGCCGTAATAAATGCACTTCCATCCGATTTCGGAGTTGGGTTTCCTGCGTTCCATGAAACGGAGACAAAGCCGCTCGCATCGGTATATCCAGCACCCTGAATAATACCACAAGATGCTGAGAAAAACACTGCCGTCCCTACTTGAACCGGGTTCCCAAACTTATCACCTACTTGGACTTTTACTTGTCCGAGTACCGTGCCCGCTTTCGGCCAATCTATATTCGACTTAATATCCGATGTTAACGCAAAATGATCCTGGTCAGGGGGACCACCTGAGATTGTCAGGGTCACCTGAGAGGAATGGATCGTAGCAGTTCCTACCTGCACGATTGCGCTTATCTGAATGACACCCGCCTTGAAGCCTGTATTGACCGTTGTCTTAACCCGTCCGGAAGTATCAGTTTCTGCCGACACAGGCGTAAGATATTCGCCTCCATTCAAACCGCCCTGAATTGAAAAATTCACTGTAACTTTATTACTGAGACCAACCGGGACGCCGACCGAATCCCGGATCTCAAAAATAATATCTGCCGATTCATTCGTTCCGGCTCCACGTACGCTTAATTGCTGTCGACTAACAGAAATAAGACTTATGCTCGCAGCACCCGGACGATGCGGCACTATGATTTTTCCGAATTCAAAATGAAGTATATCTGAAATCTGAATGCCGTTCTCGCCGATCGTATTCGCCGTGATATATGCCTGACCATCTTCGGACGGAGGAGGATTTCCACCCGACCACGTCACGGACACTTTTCCTTTGTCATCAGTTTTTGCCGTTCCTTCGATAACTCCTGCACTCGCAGAGAAATAGACAGGTGTACCGGGTCTAGCCGGATTTCCAAATTTATCACCGACCTGAACATTGATCGTACCGATTACTGTTCCCGTCTGCGGCCATGCAATATTCACCGGGATATCCGACGACAGTGTAAAGTGCGCTGCATCGGGTAATCCACCGACGATCGATACCGAGACCGGGGAGGATTTGATCTGACGCGCTCCGACGATCGCCTCTGCGATTACCTGTAACACTCCCGGTTTGGTTCCGGCTCCAAGGGTCACTTTGACCTGACCGGAGCTGTCGGTATCCTTGCTGTGCGGGGAAACGAATTCGCCTCCATTCGGACCACCCTGGATGCTGAACGTGACGGTGGTTTTATTCTCTATATTAACCGGAACTCCGCTCGAGTCGCGTACCTCGAATATCAGCTGGGAAGATTCGTTTGCACCTGTTCCTTTCACGCTGATATTGTTCTCAGAGGTCGAAATCAGCACGATGCTGGTCGCTGGTTCGGATTTACGGGCCGATCCGGTGAACACAAACATCAGAGAATCAGTAATTGCCACGCCGTTCTCACCGACAACCGCCGCTTTCACAATTGCCAAGCCATTATTCTGTGGTGGTGGGTTTCCAGAATACCATTTTACATTCACAATTCCAGTCTCATCGGTATAACCGGTACTCTGAATAATCCCTGCTGTTGTTGAAAAATAAACCGATGTATTTTGCTGAACCGGATTACTGTATATGTCGCCGATCTGTACCTTGATCGTACCGATTACTGTTCCCGCCTGCGGCCAATCGATATTCGATATAACATTTGAAGTCATCGAGAAGTGATACCGATCGGGCGCTCCGCCGGAGATTGTTACCGTGACCTGTGACGAACGAATGACTGCCGTACCTACCTGCACCAGAGCGCTGATTTGAATGACACCGGCTTTCGTACCTGCATTGATTATTGTTTTAACTCTCCCGGCGGTGTCAGTCGCTGCCGATACCGGTGTAAGGAACTCACCGCCATTCAAGGAACCCTGAATAGAAAAATTCACTGTCACTTGATTACTGAGACCAACCGGAACACCGGTTGAATCACGGATTTCAAAAATTATATCGGCCGATTCATTTGTCCCGGCTCCACGAACGCTTAATTGTTGTCGACTTATAGAAACAAGACTTATGCTCGCAGCACCCGGACGGTGTGGTAATACGATCTTTCCAAACTCAAACCGTAATGTATCTATAATAATAACGCCTTTTTCTCCAATCGTGCTGGCTGTTACATACGCCCGACCGTCCGATAAAGGTGTCGGATTCCCACCCGACCACGTCACGGACACTTTTCCTTTGTCATCAGTTTTTGCCGTTCCTTCGATAACTCCTGCACTCGCAGAGAAATAGACAGGTGTACCGAGTCTGGCAGGATTTCCAAATTTATCACCAACCTGAGCATTGATCTGGCCGATAGGATCGCCTGTTGAAGGCCAGACAAGATTTGTTAGTACATTCGACGATAATGTAAAATGCGCCGAATCGGGAAGTCCACCAACGATCGAGACCGATACCGGCGATGATTGAATCTGCCGTGATCCAACGATCGCCTGGGCGACCAGTTGCAATACCCCCGGCTTCGTTCCCGAACCGAGTGTTACCTTAACCTGACCAGAGCTGTCAGTGTCTTGACTATGCGGGGAGACAAACTCGCCGCCATTGGGTCCGCCCTGAATGGCAAAAGTGACCGTCACCTTATGAGCCGGATCAACCGGTACTGCGCTCGAGTCGCGCACTTCGAATGCTAGCTGTGATGACTCATTTGACCCGGTTCCTTTGACGCTGATATTATCCGCTGATGTAGAAAGCAACACAATGCTTGCTGCGGTCCGGATTTCCTGACCGGTACGGTAGTAGTTTTAATGGTGATATCCTGGCTGATTTGCCGTTGGGGATATACGGTAACCTCCAATGTATCCGATGTCCCGACGCCTTCTTTTGAAGCAACTATCTTCGCTGTGTAGACAACTGTTGTCGTGATACTAAAACCATAATAGCCGGCGGTATCCGTGCGTGTCGCAACCGGATTTTCGACATAAAATGAGACAATCGCATCAGAAACGGGCTCCTTTTGTATCGGAGCGTGTTACTTTTCCGGTGATGATAAACTCATTCTCTTTCAGTCCCGTGGTGGTTTCAGTTGGCGTGGTTTTCTTTTCACAACCGAAGAAATACAACATTGTGAATGCAAGAAATAGAACAACAAAGAACTGCTTTTTCATGGCAAAGTTCCTTTTAATAATTCACACCCTATGCTTAACTTACTGGTCGCGTTTTTTATTCTTAGCATCCTGCCGGTATCCCTTGAGTGTTTCCTGGATCAAATTTTCATTTGTTCCTTTTGTCGTTACGCGATCCTGAAGTGACGGTACGAGTTCAGCACTGATGATCATGACGAGTTCTTTTCGTGTTGTTAGAACGCGATCATACCCGAAGAGATACCGCAAGCCGAACACCCACCATGGGAGATCTTTCAAGATCGGAATTCCGAGTCGGATCGTCGATTCTTCGTTATTATATAATCCTCCGATGACGGTCTCCTCGCCATCGAGAAGAAGAACTTTGGTTTTTGCCTGTGTTTTATCAAGAACCGGCGGACTGATAGATGTGAGTGCACTCCGTCTGGACATCGATCGCCATGCTGACGAAATCAATTCCCTTGTTGATTAATAATTGTCGGGGTTACTTCAATGATCGTTCCAGCCGAGAAAAATTGAGTCGTTAAATTGCCTGCAAAGTCTCTCTGATATACACCAAATTCAGTTCCAATCTGCATTCTTCCGACCTGGCCTGAACGAACAACGATTTGCGGACGGGCAATCACTTCCCCTGTTTGATTCTGTTCGAAAAATCGAATGGCGGCATTAAGATCGAGCGCGAGCTTTTCAGATTTTGGTTCGATTGTAATCTCAAAGACCTCTTGTTGTGAGAGCCGGTCGTTCGTTGTCATTGTACCGCCGACGTTTACGTTTTCCCCCTGTAGAATGCTCCAATTGATACCCGATTCATTTAGTTTTTCAACATCGAGTTCAAAAAATACAGCGGAGATACTGACTTCACGAGTTCGCAGAGTCGGAATTTCTTCCCCCATTTACCGCTCCCCCCTTTGGTGTCGAGAGAATGCGGATATAGTCGGCTGCTTCATCATACCAGATCGAATTTGTCCGGAGTATCAACTCCAATGCTTCTTTCCAGTACATTCCTGTGATATCCACACCGATGGCGGTTGTTCGCTTTTCAGGATCAATTATAATTTTCCCCAGCAAATTTCTTACTGACCTCCGAGATCACGGCAAGCGCTTTATCGAACGGCATGGTACGCGATATCGTCACGATCTCATCGGGTGAGATATATCCTTTCGAAATACGCTGCATCTCTGTCGGTGATTGTGCGAGGGCTGTGAATCCAGCTCCAGAACACTACAGTAAAAACGCACAAAACCAAAATTGTTCTCATTTTGTATCCTCATTTCGTTGTGGATGATTCAAAACGAATACGAAGTTCAAACTGTTCTACGATACCTGCCTTATTCAGTGTGAATTCGACTTTCCCTTGCTCGGGGAGAATCCGTGAGACATATCCCAAGTAGACTTCATCCCCTTCAGTTAGTGACCGCATGACACCAGCCTGATCAAGAACAAACGCTTTCCCCGGAATAACAGCTTTCAAATCAGATCGCTCGACTTCTATCAAACCCCGCGTATTGGGCGGGAGGTCTGCCGCGATTGCCGCCAGGAATGGATTCCCTGAGGGAGGAGTCGCGATCGTATCGCGCCAGCCGATGGACGATGCTAATTCGGGCAATGATGTGAAAATAAGCATAAAGTTCAATTTCAAAGACCACGACCGTCGTTGCCGCTTCATTTTCCTTTTCCTTTACCGGATTTCCTTTCAGCGTAATCGCATTGATCTTATACAGCCGCCGGCCATTCTCGATATACCAGAGGAATCGGTAAAGATTTTCAAACGATCCTTCACCTTTCAAGCCATAGATATTAAATCCATAGTTTGTTTTGTTTTGAACGCCTGTATATACCATGTCCATTTTTACAAAACCGCTCAAATCCATGATTCGATTGAGATAGGCGTATGTTTGAGAAGTTGCATCGTATGTCGGAATATCCTTACTCCGACCGCTCCAACGTTTTTCCATGTCATTCAGTTGAAGTGATGCTTCATTATACCGATTGACGAGATCAGGTGTGTTTTGAAGCTGAACATCCAGCTGTTTCATACTTTTTCTGATTGCCGTATGCCTGCCGGGGATAATGGAACCCCGATAAAGTATATTCCAACAGCCAGAATGATAAGCAACATCACGCCTAACACTAATGTGTTCCGCAGTGCGTATGACAACGCTGGACTCCTTCTAAAATGAGTTGGCTTTGTTATTTAGCCGGCTTTGGAACTTCGATCTCAAATTCGTATACAATTTTTTCCCGGATTTTTTGAACCGTTACCTTTCTCAACACCGCCTGCTCTCCAAACAGACTCACTATCCGTGGAATCCGGGCCCGATAGACCGAGAATCCATTCACAACAGTCCCGCCAGTCGGTGTGCTTCGAAAGCTTGTAATCCATGACGAGCTGATATCATCCACGCCATTGGCAATGCCCGAAACGCTTTTTGCCCAACGATCACTCCCCGGTACCAAAGAATCGAACAGTGCCAACGATTTTGTGTATTGCTGCATTTGCGCCTGGATACTATCGATTTGTGTCTGCATCCGCTGATTCTCCAATAACTGCGCCTGTTTCACCTTAAAAGCTTCACGGAGCCCTCCAATCTCGCGGATTTTCTCGGCAACATTCGACGTAAGAAAGAGGGTTAAGAGAAATATCAATACAAGTACGACGAGTCCATGCCACGCAACCTTGAATACTTTTTGCTCTTCCTTTATTGTCTTGGGAAGAAGATCTACAGAATAGAGCAGCTTGTTTGTCGGATCGAGAACTCCCCACGCTGTCGCGATAGGAATCGAGAATTCTGCGATCTTCATCTCGATATCTCCAAGATCCCCCCCACCTTCAAATGTGGATATCTCGAGATTCGATAACCTGATCGGTTCCACCTCAATATCGGCAAATTGTGGACCCAGCATTGCTTTTAAATCGACTTCACCATAATGGCCCGCGAGGATGATTCGGTGTATATGCGGTATCGCAAGATTATCCTGCTCCAGGAGAATACGGCTATAGAGCGTATTTTGGAGCATGGGCGATTCAAAGCCTTCGCCGATCACCGGTGCGAAATGCAAGAAATGTGTTCCGCGTAAGAAAATGATTCGGCTGAATTCTACACCGACATATACAAGTATCGATATTTCATCTTCGGAAAAATAATAATTCAAGCGGATGAGATTAATCAGTGCGATATCGGCACTCCCGATCGTAGGAATCTTTGGGATTCGCCCGCCGAGGAATGTTTTAATTTCCTTGAAGATACTGATGAGCTGAAGACCGTCTTCACGAACAATGGCTACAATGTTATTTTCTTCCGTCTTGAAATACGATAGGGCTTCCCGATCCGGTTTGATTGATCGGAGATTTTGAAGATCTTCAATAATTCGCGTCTTGAGTTTCTCTCCCTTCAAACCGCCGTCGCTTTCAAGAGTATGATAGAAGATGACCGGTTCGGAAATGCTGTACGAGAGCTGGTATTTTTGCCGTGGATATTCGCTCAACAGACCGAGGATCACCGATGCATTTGAATCTGCCCCACGATCTTCAAGTGCTCCTTCGGTGATGGTCGTAGCAGAGAGATTGAATGCATCTTCAACATCACCCCCCAGACCTCCGGCGCCTTCGAGCATCTGCTCTTCTTCAAGTCTCCGGACAAGCGTCACTTTCTTCAGATCTCGAAGGAATACTCTTTTCCCTGCACGCGAGAGATGCGCTAATTTCACATCCAGTCCATCAACGAATACACCTAATGCAACTTTACCCTGTCCTGAAAGAGAGACCATTCATGGAACCTTTCGATAATGGTTGTTTACTCAGTCGTGCCAGTGATTGAAAGAAGTTGTTGCATACGCCGCTTATTGTTTGCAAAATTCATTGCATTTTCAAGCGAGATCTTTTTCATCATATAGAGTCTCTTCAGATCCTGTTCGAGCGTCACCATTCCCATCTCGCTCGATTCAGATATCATCTGATAAATCTCGCCCGTATTATTATTCTTGATTGCCGCGCGAACGGATGGAGTTCCGAGCAATACTTCTTTTGCCAGAATTCGTTTACCATCCAGACTCGAAACAAGCTTCTGCGAGATTACGCACCGTAAGACATCGGCTAATCGGAATCTAACTCGTTCCTGCTCAATTGGCGGAACCTCTCCGATGATTCGATCGATGCTCTCGACGGCCGACGCAGTATGCAGCGTGGAGAATACTTTGTGTCCGCTGTCGGTGATTTCAAGAGCCGTTAAAATCGTCTCGGGATCGCGCATCTCACCGATCATGATGATATCCGGATCCTGACGGAGCGCCTGAATGGCTCCTTCTTTGAACGACATCACATCGCGTCCCACCTCGCGATGCCGGATGATACACCGATCGGAATTGTGAACATACTCGATCGGCGCACCGATGATCACAACATGCGCATCGGTCGCATGATTATTCGCATCAATGATACTATCGAGAGTGGAGCTTTTTCCTGATCCCGTAATTCCCGTAACCAGGGTTAAACCCTCTTTTGAATGAACAAGGCTCAGTACCTTTGTTACATTTGGATGCAATTCGAGATTTTTATACGGTCGTACTGCTGCATTGATCATTCGCATATTCAAAGCCAGCTGATCGAGATCGAAATATGCATCGGCACGAAATCGATGCATCGTCTCCCCTTCCATAATGAAATATGAGAAGTCGAGATTTCGATTCTCGTAAAGAAATTGGCGCTGTCGTTCCATGATGATATTCTGAATCAGCGCGCTGATTTCTTCAGGGCGGTATTTCCCCAGCGTTTGATCGGGCTTCTTTAGACCATATGTCCTATACCAAACATATCCCTGCGAGCCATAGCCTCCCATGTCGATATCTGATGCGCCAGTTTGCAGCATTTTAAGGAGGAAACCGTCGAGGGATCTCTTACAAAGCGTTTTATCTTCTTGCGATAGCTGGGCAACAAGATCGCCAATAACCATCTGACGTTCAACGCCATATGCCGTCTCAGGAATTTGCGCGAGCGTTTGCTGTAAAATTTGGCGGACTTGTTCCATTTAGAAATGGTTACATCGTTTTTATTAAAGTTCTACTTTCCGTCGCCCGATATAGTTCTTTTAATAATAGCATTTTGTGCTAAATATATGTTATTTGTTAGTAAAAGTCAAATCCTTATTCCCACCATTGAGTTATATGGAATATTGGGGTCATTGGGAAAAAGGGCGGACGAGTACGTCTAAGCCTTGGATCAAATGTATAGTGCTTTTTAAAGCCCGTTACTATTGAAGATCCGCTAAATGTCCCCACCGCACCTCGTGTATCCTGGATTACCCCACCCCACATACGAATTGAGTTATCGCCGCTGACATGCCTACTATCCCAATCCTCCGCGTAAAATGATCCTGTTCTCGCCATCATTGTCCCCATAATATCAACACCATCGCTGTTGTTTGCTGTGTTGTTAGTAACGATGACGTCGTTATCAGCGCAAAGACCAAGTAAGTTTCCATTATACGGATCTGAATATGGATAAGTGCCCTGATGATTATACACTATATTATCATCAATATACACATTACCCCCTGACCCCGATTTATTCAAAGCGACTATAGTTAGTCTGAGGTCCGTTCCCGATGTCGTTGTACCTACTGTCCCCTTTATATGAATATTGCCACCATTTGCTACAATGAGACCACTCGATGCGACCGAATCAACTTTTAATGTAGTTTCAGTGCCAGAAGGCGATGTTTTAACTTTCATAGTGCCGTTGGCCTGCAAGTTAATATATAAATCTGTATTATTTTTTATATATGATCCGCTTCCCATATTCGCGATAGCTTCCTCGAAGGAAAGGGGTAAATCAATATGGACACCATCTTCGTGTCCTCCATAGAAGTGAGGGTCACTGCTAGACGGATTCTTATAAATTCCTCCCCATGTGGTTACCCTCCCCCAGAAACAGGGTTCCCCCGAGACAGACAGGGCATCATTTGTATGCAGATTTCCGTTGTCCGGATACGATTGATACCCCATGGTATCTTTCGTCATCCAGTATATTCTACTCGTCCCAGAGAATCCTGTTTCATTGTCTGTAAAATATGCATATCGTGAAAAGGATTGGTTCTGTAATTCAACGCATGAATATTGACTATATGACCGCCTGGCATCCCTATCATAGTATGATACCAATGAATAAATAGCGGCTGTATCTGTTCGCGGCCGTACTAAAACTACTCTGTAATTATATGTTTGGCTATTAACCTTCACCGAATCATTTAGAAGCACACCGGCAGTAACCCACTGTAGCCTATCGAATCGACCAAGAGCTACTTCCAGACCGGTTGTTCGAAGTGAATATGATTGCGCCCAGGATAAATATCTTAAAAAATTTGTCGTCGCATCAGTAGCTCGCGAAGTAATGCTTACTCGGATCACTGCGAGCACAAACGATAAACCAAGAACCATAATCAAAGAAGCTTTTCCCATGACAAACCCCTCCTTACTGCGTTAGATTTCGAGCGATCAAACGTGATTCACGCCAGATCGCCGATCGCTTTTTATACCCCATCGAGTCCGCCTCAAACATTGATTTTGTAAGAAACTGACTCTGGACCTTCACTGCAATGCGTATTAGGCGAACCTTTGCCCTGTTGTTAAACGAGAGAGGTACAGGCAATGCCTTTCCCGTGTTATCAATATAACTTAAATTGAATTGAACCAATCCCGTACTCCATGCTTGAGCGGGTTGATTATTTTCTTTCCTCATCAAGTATCTGTCGTCTATATTCGGTGTAGATAATACAGGACTTCCAAGCCAGTATGTTATTGTATCCATAGTCCTTGGAACGTTTATTGTATCGTGATGAATATCCGAACAAAATTTAATTTTGTTTGAATCGCCCTCGATAAGTATGTCCGGAATATAAATATTTCCGGATTGACTGATCGTTGCTCCATATCCGATCTTCCGAAAATCATCCTCTACAATCTCAATTACATTACGCAGATTTTCCTGCACAGAAAGATCCTCAACAAAATACGATCTGTTCTCAATTCCCACGGCATTGATTCGCAGTATCGATAGTATGAGAATACCGCCAACGATCGATGAACCTATAAGATCCAACATCACTGACATAATATCACCTCCATCTCCAATAACTGAACACTTGCATTAATGTTATTGTATCGGGTTTCAAATTGCCAGCAACCTTTGGCCACACTCGTACCGTTACTCGCTTTGCCCATTGCTTTCCTGCAGTTGTATCTCCGTATGGATTATTCGGGCTCACATAATTCACTTTTGTCAGGATATAATATACATCACCTGTCTGGGTTGTATCATTATAAGTATATCCATTGTAATCATCGATATCATTAAAGAGCGAGTCTTTATTTGCCGTCTCTCCAGTTTCTGGCCTCAATTGTGCACTAAAAGAACTGCTATCAAATACCAGCGGGCCAACAATAGTATCATTTGTAACCTTCGTGAAATCATCGAATGCGAGCCTGCCAGCTTTTTGGATTTGCGATGTAGCGAACGATATAGAAACAAGATTCGATTTCGTCCGAACAATCGTCTCTGTATTATCCACATATGTTCTATTCATCGAAAGAATGATGGTAGTAAGCAAGAATACCGCCAATACCGTCAACATCATTTGTCCTGTTCCCATAGTCTACCCTCCCCTCCAAAAAGTGAGAATTAATCTACCGTTGTAGTACCGAGCACTTCCTCGAGTGTTGTGACTCCTTCTATCATCCGTTCGAATCCTGCGCGGCGCAGGTTCCACATCCCGTCGATTTCCGCCTGGTTTCGGATAGATTCTTCGTCAACTTCTTCACCCGAACGGATAATAATGTTACGGATATCTTTAGTGAAATAGAGAGCTTCCTGAATTGCCGCCCTGCCCTTCCATCCCGCATTACACTTTTCACACCCGACAGGCTCATGAAAATTCGCCCGTTCGATCATATCATCATTAAATCCGATCGTCCTGAACGGTTCCCAATCAATATCATCACGATTCACCGGACGCTTGCAAAACGGACAGAGCGTCCGGACAAGCCGCTGTGCAATAATAATATTGATCGCATAAGCAATGAGGAACGGTTCCACACCCATTTTATATAAACGCGCAATTGCACTGGGAGCGTCATTTGTGTGAAGCGTGGAAAACGTCAGGTGACCGGTATTTGCCAGTTTGATCGCTGTCTCTGCCGTGATCTTATCGCGCATCTCACCAACCAACACAATATCAGGATCGTGACGAAGAATACCTCTGATCGCGAGTTCAAAGTCCATCTTCGGGCCAATTTTCAACTGCCGGGCTCCCTTGATTATATACTCAACAGGATCTTCAACCGTCAGGACATTGACCGTTGGATCGATAACTTGATACAATGCTGCAATCAACGTGGTGGATTTTCCACATCCTGTTGGTCCGGTCAGGATCACCATTCCCTGCGGTTTATTAATTGCCTCGTGGAAGAATTTTTTCGTCGGTCCCTGAAGTCCTAGTTTTTCGATATCGGTAATGACCTTTCGATCATCCAGAACTCGTATGACGACGCTTTCATATTTATGTTTAAACTCGGTGGTTACAATAGGAAGGATCGAGACACGGAATCGGATATTATGACCGTCGACCGAGCGCTGTATGAATCCGTCCTGCGCCATCTCGCGCTCAAACCGGTCGATATTCCGAGACCGGTCTTTGACAACGGCGAGAACTGCTTCAGGCATAGTCCCTTCCTGACAATGCCACAGCTTTAAGTTGCCATCGATTCTGAATAAGAAATCGGTTCGATTGCCTTCCTTCGCTACGATATGCACATCGCTTGCTCCCTGACGCACCGCCTCAACCAGACATCCTTCGATCAAATTCACCAGTGCGCTTTTTGTGATTTCAGCCTGAAGAGATTCTTCATCAAGAGCTTCTTCTTCTTTTGCTGTATCGATGCTGATATCGCTTGTCTCGAGGAGTTTGAGAAACTCGTTTTGTGCTGGAACAACCTGTTCGAGAAGGTTCTGAAGATCTTTAAGCCGGCAGTAGGCCACTTCGTACTTCTTGACGCCAAAATTCCTGACGATCATCGGTATGTTTCGGTCAGTCGGGTCGGCTGCAATAATAATCAGCTTATCAGGCTGACGCTCGTCGAAACGGAGCGGTAACATTTTTGTTTGGACGATAAGTTCTCGAGCAGTATCGGGAAGCGCTTCGATCATTTTCCTGATCTGTACGACCCGGTCTTTATCGACATTCTCATCGGCGAGGTAGATCTCGCGAAATGCATACAGGTTAGCCACTTCGCGAAATACCGCATCGTGATCCGCTCCAAAATCCGTGACAAGTATCTGGCCAAGATTCCGTCGATTCTTCTTATCTTCGCCATCCTTAATCCGGAGCGACTTTTCGAGCGTCTCATAATCGATCACACCCTTCTTCAGAAGTGTATAACCGATTTTATCAGTAATATCTATCTCTGCCATTGTTGCACCTACACAAGCGGTCTATCGACACGATGGATTTCCTGATTGGACCCCATCCCTGTCGTTCCCGCTTTCGGTCTGACTGTGGCGGTCTCGGATGATACCAGAGTCAAGGCTGTCAAAACGACCATGATTAACATCGAGACGGAGAGTTGAATGAACTCAATTGCATTTTTTAATTTATATGATGTTTCTTTCTCGTAATATTCTGCCAGTTGTAGCGCCGTATGTTTTACTGTTCCCGTCTCAGCGCCCGAGTGAAAACGTGATAACGCGGTTTTTGTAAACACTGCTGTCGCTTCAAATGCTTCCGTAAGATTTGTTCCCTTTTCAATCATCAAAGGAATGGCTATCGATTTGATTTGATGTTCCATATACTTATTGCCGCATGCCTCAGCCGCCATTTTTATGACGTCGATATTTTCCCCCGAGCCGCTGTACAAAGCATAAAACACACGGCAGAAGATTTCTATGCTCTGTTTGTGAAGAAGCGGCCCCATCACCGGTATTCTGATGACATATTTATCGAGAATAAAGCGCCCCTTATCGGTACTAAAGAAACGAGCCGCGATGATGACCGGTGCAACCATTATAATAATCAGAAAGATGATGTTCTCAGTAATAAAATCACTCATCTTTAGCGTTGCTTTCGTCATCGGCGGAAGATCGATCTTGAATCTCACAAACAACTCAGCCGTCGCCGGGAACACATACCCGACATAAAAAACTACGGCAAGAAAAAGAACAAAGAGTGTGACAAGGGGCATAATTAGCGCGCTTTTTAAATTCTTTTTAAAATCCTGCTGGCGCTCAAGAAACTTTGCCGCGCTGTCATAAATCTCGGCCATGTTTCCACTTTTAGAGGCCAGTCCCAACATGTTTGCCGTAAATTTCCCGAGTATATTTTCATATTTCCTGAACACAAGTTTCGCTATCGCGCCCCTGCTTCAGCTCCTGGTTGATGTCACGGATAGTGTCCCGAAGAGTTTTATTCTGGACATCATTAATCAACAGTTGCATGATCTCGTTAAAGGGAAGCTTCTGACGCATCAAGTCAGCGCTAACGCGGACAAATGTAATAATCTCTGAGGCCGGAGGTTTTGGTTTAAAATTCAACAACTTCCTATTGACGCTCAGTACTTTATATCCCATTTTTTGGAGAGCGTCCCGTACTTCCTCTTTTGTGAAGGCTTTCTGTTCACCGGTGATTGCTTTCTCATCTCCCCGACGCACACGATAGAGAAATGTCGATCGACCGACGACACGGATAATTCTGAATCTTTTTTCTTTAGCGAGAGCCTGCGCTCTCTGTTTTGCAAGGCCGAGTGAATCTGCATTGATGATACCGCTTACCGGCCGCTCTGCCGGTGTCAGCCCCTCTATCCTGAATTCAGGCATTGCCGTACCCCTTTACAGTGAGAGAACATTTCCAGCGAAAGTTATCGGATTTCTTTGATAATGTCAAGTTAATAGGTCACATAAAAGCACGGGGAAAAGAAAAAAGGGGAGTCTTTCTCAAGACTCCCCTCCCGTCAAGTTTCATCGCAATTTTCGTTATTTTTCAGTTAAATCCAAGGCTTTCATCGACATACATTGTATCCGGATGAACGACAAGATTCACTGTAACCAGGTTAGTATTATCATTACCAATCTCACGTCCATACCCTTTGATTTTGACCTCTAAGGGGTCTGCAGTAACATAATACATACCATTATCGTTTTCCGCCTCTTTTCTTGAGATCTTAAAGCCGGTGAAGCTTCGATCGCCTCCTCCAAGAGCATGTGGCTTTCTAAAATACTGCTGGGCTTTCGCGCCAAGATGATTCAGATCGCTCCATACTGCATCGCGGTTCTGACCTGCGGCATTCGCCTGAAAAATGGTTATTCCAACTGCTACTGCGATGCCTGTTATAATCACCCCGACTATTATAAGGAGTAACTGTTGTTGTCCCACGACTTTACCCGACAGTTATAATTAAAAAGCACTTAGTTCGTTTGAGCCGTGCTGGTAATAGAATCAGGAGCTACGGTCATCACCATAATGACGGGCGATGTATTGTTATCTCCTATTTCCGTCCCGGTCCCAGTGAGTACGATTTGACCTGCGCTGATTGAAGTAACTACATAAGTACCATTTGGATTTTTCGCTTCTTTTGGAGCAAGTTCGAAGCCGGTGCCTTTTGCACCACCCTTTGTGAAATCGCCTCCACCGCCGCCGAGCGATATCGGACGACGATAGTGCTGTTGTGCACGAGCTGCGATATTTGTCATATCACCAACCAGTGCATCGCGGTTCGCCGAAACGGCATTCGTCTTAAACATGGTGATACCGACCGCAACGGCGATACCCACAATGATCACTCCGAGAATGATCAATAGAAGTTGTTGTTGTCCCATAGTATTAACCTCCTAATGTGAAAATGAATTAATTATTGTGATAAGTGGTTTGTGAATTTTTAAAAATTGGGGTTTTAGCCTCTTGAATTATATTTTTTCATACTATAAATACATGCAACTGATATGCCAATCTATCTAATGGGGTTAAATTCGTGAAAAACAGTGTTTTTATAAGAGGTAATAGAAGGAACGGTAATAATTACTTTTTTTATGATGTCACCTTTACCGATTTATAGATCGGTGGGCCCTGTAGGGCTCGAATCCCGACAAAGATCGTCGGGACTGCTCGCACTACCTTCCTTCGACTCGTACTACCTTCGGTAGTATTCACTCAGGACAAGTCGGGAGTACTCGCTGCCTACGACCCACAGATTATTAGCTCAGGAGAGAATGAATATCAATAGGTTTATG
>CAVZMI010000011.1:0-57360 GCA_963776275.1 Ignavibacteriota bacterium | reverse complement strand
CCGCTGTACCGAGATGCCGAGAGCTTCGATGCATCCCTGAGTACTCATCGGATCGCCTGCACTCGAAGCATTCCGAATGATTGACTTTCCCTCGGCGAGGGCCGCAATCATGAACGAACGATGTGAAATCGATTTATCACCCGGTACATGGACTTCACCGCGAAGCCGCGAGACAGGCTTAATGCTCTTTATTGTTGAGTCTTTTTGAAAACCCAATTTTCCCCCTTCGACTTGCTCAGGGTAAACTTTTTCCTTTTTCCCCCTCGACCCGCACTTCCCCAAAATCGAGAAGTGCTCGCTCGAGATAAACTTCTTGTCCTGTACTAAAGTACTGCTTCGCTGAGCGAGTCCCGACGTTTTTTGTCGGGGCGAGTCGAAGGATTTACTTTACTATGCTTCCACTTTCTATTTCACCATCCACACCGAGTAGAAGAAGTTTTCCGTTACTCTCTGTAGCCAGAACCATTCCCTGCGATTCCTCTCCCATTAGTTTCGCGGGTTGAAGATTCGCCACAATGATGACGGTTTTCCCGACGAGCTGCTCTGCCGTATAATATTGAGCAATCCCCGCGATGAGTTGCCTCTGATCCGAGCCTAGTTGAACACGTAATTTCAATAGTTTATTCGATTTGGGAACTTTTTCACACGATATAATCTTCGCTGTTCGAAGATCAACTTTATTAAGGTCATCGATGCTAATTGTAGGTTTTATCGGTGTTGTCGTGACTGTTACTGTTTTTGGTTCTTCCTGGAACCTCTTTAAAACGTCGTCAATCATTTTATCCTCGATCTTGGTAAAGAGAATTGATGGAGTACCCAATGGGTGTCCTGCTGGTATCGCCAGTTCCTTTGCGCCGTTCCATCCTGCTTCAGCGAGTGTGCCCGGCAAATTCAGGATATGCCAGAGTACAGCGGCGGCGGCGGGAATCACCGGTGCAAACAATAATGCAAGCGAGCGAACGGTATGGATACAGATATTAATCGTTGTTGCACATGCCGCAGGTTCAGATTTTAATGTTTTCCATGGTTCACTGTCGTTAAAGTATTTATTAGCCAGACGGGCCATATCCATCACACGCTGGACGCCATCGCGGAAATGATACTGTTCGAATAACGCCCCAGCCTCCTGTGTTATCATCGCAAGCGTTTTAATCATTGCGGTATCCCGCTCGTTGAGCGGACCCGTTCCGGGACTCTACCCCCGAAATTCTTTCCGGCAAATTGCAAAGTACGGTTGACAAAATTGCCGAGTATATCGGCAAGCTCGTTATTATTCTTGGCCTGATAATCTTTCAGATAGAAATCGGCATCCTTCGTTTCGGGCAAGATTGTTGCAAGCGAATATCGGAGTGCATCGGCATTCGGGAACAATTCGAGAAAATCCTTGACATCTATTCCCCATCCACGGCTTTTCGAAAATTTTTGTCCTTCAAAATTTAAAAATTCATTCGCCGGTACATTCTCGGGCAGCACATACTGCCGTTCATGCGCATCGTTCCAAGCCATCAGCATCGACGGAAACACAATGCAATGGAATACAATATTATCCTTCCCGATGAACGCGACATATTTTGTCCCGGCATCCTGCCAGAAATCCTTCCATCGTTCCGGTGATTCTTTTTTCTTCGCCCACTCTTTTGTCGAGGAAATATAGCCGAGCACCGCATCAAACCAGACATACAGTACCTTATTCTCGTATCCCTTCAATGGAATACGGACACCCCAATTGAGATCACGCGTAACGGCACGATCCTGCAATCCATCATGAAACCAGCTTTCACAATATTTGAGGACCGTCTCCCGCCAGCCATCACGGGCGTTGCGTTCCTTAACATACGATTCCAACCGTGATTGGTATTGTCCGAGTGGAAAATACCAGTGTGTAGTTTCTTTCACGACGGGAGTCTCACCTGTTATTTTACTCTTTGGAGAAATTAATTCCGACGGACTCAGATACGAACCGCATTTTTCGCACTGGTCACCGCGGGCTTCCGGATTAGAACAGACCGGGCATGTTCCTTCGACATAACGGTCGGGCAAAAACATCTGCGCTTTTTCATCGTAGAACTGCCGTTCGGCTTTCTCTTTTAGAATTCCCCTCTTCTGAAAATCCAGAAAGAATTCGAGAGCAGTCTCATGATGAAGCGGAAGCGACGTTCCGTGAATAGTTATCAAAGCTCATTTCAAACTGTTCGAAGGATTTCGCATTGATTGTATGGTAGTAATCGACGATCTTCTGCGGCGTAGTGCCTTCTTTCTCGGCAGTGATCGTAATAGGAACACCATGCTCATCGGAACCGCAGATGAACAGAGTCTCACGTCCCTGAAGGCGTTGATAACGCGCATAGATATCGGCGGGCAAATATGCACCGGCAAGATGTCCGAGATGAATCGGGCCGTTTGCATATGGTAATGCGGCCGTAATTAGAATACGTTGTGAAGAGATATGGCTCAATGCTATTATCCTTTTGAATCCTGTGTGCCGTGTGAATTGATTATTTCCTGCACAGCGGGAAGGGGTAGGCAATCCCACGTATCGTCCTTCTCATAATGGAGATAGACGAGATCGCGAAAGATATCCACTTTTTCCACCCGGCCTTCCCCTTTCTCTGTCACGATAAACGAATCGAGAAGAGGAAACCGTTTCAGAGATTCGATATAATTTTCGACTTCAAACACCAGGCAACATTTCAGTCTGCCGCATTGCCCTGAAAGCTTTATAGGATTGAGCGGAAGATTCTGGACGCGGGCATGCTGGGTACCGATTCGATGAAACTCTGTCAACCACGCCATACAGCAAAGCTCAAGACCGCAGCTTCCGATTCCGCCGATCCGTTTGGCCTCATCGCGCACGCCGATCTGCCGCAGCTCGATTCGTGTTCGAAAAACGCCGGCAAGATCTTTAACAAGCTCGCGAAAATCCACACGCCGATCGGCTGTGAAATAAAAAGTTATCCTGTTCCGATCCAGTTGATATTCAGAGTCGACGAATTTCATCGGCAGTTTATGCTTCACAATTTTTTCCCGACAGATTCGTGATGCATCCTTCTCTTTTTCCCGATTATTTCGTTGTTGATCCAGATCTTCCGGCAGGGCTTTGCGAACAATCTTTCGTTCCTGCTGTAGAAGTACGCCTCTAGCACGACGTTTGATATGAACCATTTCACCAAGCTGATGAATCAGTCCGAGATCAACCCCTTTTTCCGCTTCCACAATTACAGAGTCTCCTTTTTCCAGCGGGATATTGTCGACATTCTCATAAAAGAGTCGGCGGATTCCTTTAAATTCCACCTCGACTATATTTCGTTTGAGAACAGATTCGTCAATCGCTTCGGGAGGAACTTGTTCTGATGGCTGGACAGGCTCGATTGTTTCCTCTTCTTCTTCGAGCCAACGAACTGCTTCCGGGTTTTCTTCCCACAGAAAATCGTATTCCGGTCCTGTATCACGATCGGTATGAATCGCATCCGACATCCGATTTCTCCTATTTTCTCAGCAGCATGCTCCGTAATGCTATTGCCAAGCAGACAAATATAAGAGGAAGATAGACATTTTTGCGAACAAGTGCAATTGACCGATCGACCAACCCGATTGCCATAGTGATGTCGGCGTGGGGAAAACGCGATGAAAAGCTCAAGAGGTCTTCGCGTTGATCAACATTGAGAATCGCTTCTTCCCCCACTTCACGCAGGAGCATTGCATCCCGGAGCCAGAGCTGAAGAATGCTGAGCCATTCTTCCGCTCCCGGCCGATCTGAACCGGCGAGAACTTCATCTATAAATGCGGTCATAGCTGTGGGCGAGTTTATGAATGCAGTGCGTATAAAATTAACCGCCTGTGTACGGCGCCGCTGGACATCCGTCCCGAGGAGATCAACCGCCTGGGAATAGCTTCCGTGTGCAAGCCGTGCCACTATGCGCGACTGTGCCAGATCAACCCCCTCGCGCTCAACGAGTGCCGCAGCAATATCCGATTCCGTCAATGGATCAAATCGGACCAGCTGACACCGTGAGAGAATTGTCGGAAGGAGTTTTTCGGGATGTGCCGACGTCAGTATAATGACCGTTCGCGGGGTCGGCTCTTCAAGCGTCTTCAATAATGCATTCGATGCTTCTTCGTTCATCCGTTCAGCGTCGATGATTATTACGCATTTCATTCCTGAAGCGAACGGACTATACGCCACGTTCGTGCGAAGTTCCCGGATGCTTGCGACACGAATTTCGTTCGCCTTCGGAATCTGGATATCGTAATACAGATTCTCGGCTTTCAACCGGAGCTGTTTTTGAATTGTCTCGATTTCGGCGGCAGATAATCCGCCGAGCGGCGTCTCGCTCCCCGACTTCCCCGTCGGCAGTGCAAACACAAGGCTTAGATTCGGGTGCTGGAGACTAGCCATCTTGATGCAGCTCCCGCATGTTCCACAAGGCGCACGATCGAGATGTTCACAATTGATGGTTCGTGCCAATTCGATGGCCATTACATCTTTTCCCACCCCATCAGGACCGATAAAAAGATATGCATGGGGAATCCGATGAGCCTCGAATGACCGGCGCAATAGTTCTTTCACACGATGTTGGCCGATCACAGCCGGCCAGAGAGAATCAGAAGGCATGACCAATTCCAAAATGGAAAACACCGGGAGCGAACACGTCCTTCCAGAACCTGTGCTGGGTGAACCATTTACGACCCGGATCACCTTTAGGATCGTACAGCTTAAATCCGAAATCGATCCGGAATGCTCCGAAAAACAACTCATACCTATACCCGATTCCGGCAGCAAGAGCAATCTGCTCGGGGATGTGCTGTATTCTTAAATCCTCGATTCTTCCCCAAACATTCCCCGCGTCGACGAAAAATACCAACCACATAGCTGGGAAATCGATCACCCAGACCTTCCCCAGCGGGCGGAAGGTATTCCAGCGCCACTCGATATTCCCTTCAAAGATTACATTGCCGCCATAGCTTGGATCCCCCATCATCCCGAGATCGCGATACTGCCATCCGCGGACGCTCCCGCTTCCACCAGCAAAAAATCGGCGGTTTAACGGGACATCATAACCAGGCTCAGTTCGTGAACGCGTCTCTCCATATCGTTCGGTAAAGCCGGCGTGAAGCCTGAAGGCGAGGATTGAACTCGTGTCAGGCACCAACGAATAATACCATCGACCCAATGCATTCACTTTAATGTATTGTGAGAATCCGATTGAGGGTTGAAGTTTCCGAATCAACAGAGATATAACGCCTGCTTCTTCAATTGTCAATGAATGGAAGAATCCCGAGGAAGGGGAAAAAAAATTATTCGTTTTATCGCGATAGAGTGTCAGAGAAAGAATCGAGTTTGATTGATTGAGAGTACTGTCTTTTCGACTTTGCAGAAGTGCACGGGCGTTGACGCTGTCGTATGCCGTAACCTGTGAGCGTTCGAGGTACCAATCCACCGTCCCGTAGGTGAATGCCGCAAACTGATTTTGAAGACCTATGCGGGTCCGAAGAATCGTTTGAAGATAGGGCCGCTGTTTATCAGCAATCAGCGATACAGCCAGAACAGAGCTCAATCGGTTCGAGAAAAAATATGGTTGAGTAAGCTGAACTGTCAGATCAGCGTTGGCGATGAGCGAAGAATCTCGAAATCCATTCTTTCCGAATACCTGACGCAATTGCAAATCCTGAAGAGATTGAAATCGTAATCGAACACGTGCAGTTAAATTCCTAGCATCACCTAAAAAATTCCGGTCACTATACCCTAAGCCGATGCCGAGGTTAAATGCTTCGTTTCCATCATTAACAAAGATTTCCGGCATCAATTCATGCCGTTTCCGTGCAGAGAGCATAATGGACACCGGAACCAGGGTCGTCGTTGTCGTATCTACGACGGGAGGAAACGGCGTGAGAATTCGAACCGATTCAAATATTCCAAGCTTGTTGAGATTCTGGATGCTAGATTCGCGCTTCTCGACGCTATAATTTTCACCCGGTGAAAAATCGAGTTGTCGTATAACAATGGGTGATTCGACTTCACCGATCCCTTCGTTCACAATATCGACCTTTCCAAAAGTATAATGCCTTCCTACATAGAACGCGAGTTTCAATGTCCCGCTCCGCGTCTTACGACTGACCAGATATTGCGAATACGGATCCTGCATGTACGTTGTGTTAGGATATCCGTTATTCCACAACAAAGTCAACACACGGTTTTTTTCGGCTTCGATCTGAAAGCGATCATAGAACATTCCCGGTGTCAAGCGACTTCCCGCATGAAGAGCAACAAAAAGCGACGAGTCAATCCTGTCGCACCCTGTAAAAACCACAGAATCGATTCGATATTGTGTATTTTCTTGAATCAGGAATGAAAGAACGACACTTTCATTTTCAATTCGGATAGTTGTATCGATTACGACATCGAGAAAACCATGAGCCATATAAAAATCTTTTATCTGGCGGTAATCGTTCTCAAACGTTACGGCATTATAGTATTCCGGTTTTGATCCGAGAGTCTGACTGATATTCTGATATATCCAGGTTGAAAGACCCGAAGGCGACTCGCGTGTTTTCAGGAGATTAAGAAGGGTACCGCTCGAGATTGAGGAATTTCCCTCGATGCTGATATTGTCAACCTCATAGCGTTTCTCATTTTCGGTCTGCGCCCTGCAGTATACTCCCAGGAGGAGCACGAAGAAAACACTGCAAAACTGAAGGCGATGTATGGATAAAATCATGTATGCAAGAATAAAAAAACCCAGCGCCTGAATACGCCGGGTCTATCTGTAAAGGTTACTGGAATTCAAGCATGAACAGAATGAAATTGATTAATACTCGTTTTCATCAAAAAAGAAATCTTCATTGGTCGGATAATCGGGCCAGATTTCTTCCATACTTTCATATGGTTCGTCGGTGTCCTCCAACTCCTGGAGGTTTTCAATTACTTCCAGCGGCGCTCCCGTACGAAGTGCATAATCGATTAATTCTTCTTTTGTCGCAGGCCATGGAGCATCATCCAAGCATGATGCGAGTTCCATCGTCCAAATCATCGAACAAATCTCCTCTCTAAATCTATAACCGGTTACTGCACGTCGAGGTTACGCCTTAATTGTTTTGTGACGTTGGCGTAACGCCACCATTGGGCCTGGTATAGTCTGCCTCGTCAAAGAAATAATCCACCGGATTTACGCGAACGCCATTTTTCACAACTTCATAATGCAGATGGGTCCCTGTCGCTACTCCTGTACGACCCATCCGGCCGATAAACATACCTCGCTTCACAGTCTGTTCTTCTCTCACGCCGATAAATGAGAGATGGGCATATACTGTCTTGTAATTATATCCATGATCGATTTCGATTAATTTCCCATATGTTCCGCGGTTCCCGGTAAATGCAACGATGCCGTCTGCTGCGGCATAAATTGATGTTCCTTCTTCACTTGTGATATCGAGTCCTTCATGGAATCGGTAATCTTTGAATACGGGGTGAAGTCGCATTCCAAATCCATTGTTCGAGTAGTAGCCATCGGCAGGTTTAATTGCGGGGAGATGCTTGAAAAATTCTTTGTTGTATTCCATTCTATGAACGATATCAGAATAGCTCGTTTGTTGCATCTGTACCTGCCGTTCGAGCTGGTTGATGACAGTATTTGTGCGTTCGAGTAGTTCGTTCGCCTGTGTGGAAAGACCGAAGTCATAATTCTCTTTCACTCCGCCTGTGCCCGCTTTCAGGATATCGTCATTCATCTTTGGTAGATCGGCAAGAACCCGGAGCTCGTTATCTCTCTGCGTCAGTCTTAACAGTGCCGATTCAAGTGTTTGTAATCGATTGTTCAGTGACGTGAGTTGTACTTTCAACACAACATTTTCATTTTTTAAAAATGTAGTCTTATTGAGACCGATCCCGAGCACTCCTTCCGAAAAATTTTGAAAACAGACAAGGAATCCAACCAGCACAATAGCCGCACAGAGAGCTAATGCAGCTAATTTCAACCGCGCTCCCTTCACTTCCTTTAAGCGTAATGTTTCCTCCGAGAAGAAAAATACCTTGTTCTTTTTCCGCATAGATACACCTCTCGTATTTCGAGATTACGGTTTAAAGTGTGTGAGTGGTGGATTATTTCAACTCAAGACATTTAGCGAGTTGTGTGTGAAATTATAAAAAATCCAAGTGTTTGTCAAGACTTATTTATAAAAAGAAGAGCAAAAAACGGCTGATTTTTCAACTATTGTGGTTGCCGTCACTCAAAATCATGCCCAAAGTAATCAATGGCACGTTCTCCGGGGTGATTTTTCCCCTTTTCATCGATCAATTTCTCAAGCCTCTGGGTGAATTCCCTTGCGGCATCATAACCATAGTGTTTTAGAAGATGGTTCAGGGCTATGACCTCGACAATGACAGTAATGTTTTTCCCGGGGAATATTGGCAGTTTGACAAGGGGGACTTCGGATCCCAGAACGGAAATCGTATCGTCATCCAGGCCTGTCCGTGTATAATCTTCATCCGGTGTCCAATCCTGCAATTCAACGACAACCTCTACTCGCTTTTGATAACGAATGGCACGTACACCGAACATACTCCGTATGTCGATCAGTCCGAGTCCGCGAATCTCCATAAAATGTTTTACGAGGTCCGTTCCTGCTCCTATGAGAATTTCCTCTCCTTTTCGTGTGATCATCACCACATCATCGGCCACAAGTCTGTGTCCGCGTTCAACCAGGTCGAGTGCTATTTCACTTTTTCCTATTCCCGAGCGACCGATGATGAGGACACCGATACCGTAGACATCGATAAACGATCCATGGATAACTGTCTGCGATGCAAATTGATCGTCAAGAAAATCGCTCATAAGGTAAACTAACTTTGTGGTATCGATTGTCGTTCCCAGAATCGAGACGCTATGAGCTGTAGCAATTTCCAGCAATTCTTTGTCCAGACGATTGCTATCCGTGACGATGATACAGGGAATATCGAACTGGAACAGGGTCCGGAACGAACTGATCCTCTCTTCGAGCGGCAGGTGTTCCAGGTATCTCATCTCGGTATTTCCAAAAACCTGGATCCTGTTAAACGTGAAAAGCTCGACATAGCCCGCAAGAGCTAGTCCGGGACGATGAATATTACGTTCCGTGATTTCTTTTCCCAGTCCAATACTCCCGTTGAGCAGCCGCAGTTTCATTCTTTGTTCCATTCGTTCGAACATGAAACCAACGGTGATACTTCGTTTTCGAATTTCTTTCGTTTCGAGTACTCTCATTGCAATTCCGAGAAACGTTCTTGAATTGGAGATTTTCGACTGTGAAGTTTCGTCTTGTATTTCACCAGCTGTCGTTCAAGTTTATCAATAGCTTGATCGATCGATTTAACAAAATCATTCGAGTGTTCCACTGCATTCAGCGTTTTATTATGCACAGAGATATTGACTTCGGCGACCTTGACACTATCACGAGATTTTTCATAACTCAGAATTATTTCGGCACTGAAAATTCCATCATAGAATTTTTCCAGTCTCGTCAGAGCATCCAATGCATATTCTTTCAACGATGTATGAGCGCGAAAGTGACGGGCTGTGAATTTCGTACGCATGACGCGTCTCCTTTCATAACAAAAATTCTGATTAGGCTCTCGGATGAGCCTGGGTATATGCCTTTTTAAGGCGCTCAATTGTCACATGGGTGTATACCTGGGTTGTTGAAAGGCTTTCATGTCCGAGAAGCTCCTTCACTGCACGAAGATCAGCACCGCGATCGAGCATATGGGTTGCAAATGTGTGACGGAGGACATGAGGACTTTTCTGTTCAACCTCAGAAACCTGTGCGAGGAACCGGCTGACAATATTATTCACCCCTTTTGGGTACATCCGACGCCCGTGTTTCGTTAGGAAGAGTACATCTTTATCTTCGGCAGGAGTGTCGGATTTCATTAGTTCCATTCGCCGATCCACGTATCGGGAAATAGCCATCAATGCAGGGCCTCCTACGGGTACAATCCGTTGTTTTGACCCTTTCCCGAGTACCTTGATCGTATGATTATGGTTATCTATATCACGGAATCGTAGACCTATCAACTCGCTCAATCGAATCCCGGTTCCGTAAAACATTTCGAGAATTGCGGCATCGCGAAGTCCTTCTACCGTTGTCGTATCCTGAATTGAAAAAAGCTTCTGCATCGCTTTCTCATCGATAAACGTGGGAAGCCGCTTTTCGATCTTGGGTGCAATCAACAGCGCGGCAGGATTACTAGCTAGAATTCCACGCCGAACCAGGAATCGAAAGAACGAGCGCACTGCAGCAAGCTTCCGACGCACACTTTTCCGAGCCGCTCCTTCCTCCAGTAATTCGCCAAAAAACCGCCTCAGTATTTTTTTATCGATGAGTCGTATATCAAGTTCTGCAGAACGAAGTTCTTTCACGACAAATGTACGAAGCTGGTACAAATCGGTACGATATGCAGAGATCGTGTGAGGAGAATATTTACGTTCTCCTGAAATGGACGAAAGGTACGTCTCAATATGGGAACTTATCGACATCCTTTATGCTCCCGATTCCGTGTTCTCTTCCGGGATATACTCTTCCTTACATTCCGGGCATAAAAGATATGCCCCTTTTTTCTGAGAATATTTTTGTACTAAAAACGGGAATTTGCATTCCCGACATTGTTGATTCACCGGTCGATACCACGAGGCATAATCACATTCAGGATAACGCGAGCAACCGAAGAATGTGCGCTTCCTTTTCGTTTTTCGCTCGATGATATCTCCGTCCTTGCACTTAGGACATTTAATTCCCATCGAGATCGGTTTTGTATTTTTGCAGCCTGGATAATTTGAACAACCAAGAAACGAGCCGAACGGTTCACCCTTGACAATCATATCGCCACCGCAGAGTTCGCATTTGATGCCCGCAAGATGCTGATGTTTCTCCTGCTCGGCAGCAAGCGGTTTTGTATTACGGCATACCGGGTATCCGCTGCATGCCATAAACCGGCCATTCCGCCCCCACTTGATGATCATCGGTTTTCCGCACAACTCGCATACTTCTTCTGTCACCTCCTGAAGCGACTTTTTAATCTTATAAGTGTGCTTTTCGACTTTTTCCAACGAATGAATAAAGGGGTGATAAAAATCGTCAAGAACCTTCCTATACGTCCGCTTCCCGCTTGCAATCGCATCGAGTTCTTCTTCCATCCTCGCCGTGAATTTTACATTAATGATTTCAGGAAAATTCGACACCAGTAACCCGTTAACTTCTATGCCGAGATCAGTCGCGTAGAGTTTTCTATCGCGCTGCTCGACATATTTCCGATCCAATATTGTGCTGACGATCATAGCATAGGTGCTCGGCCGGCCTATCCCCAGGGCTTCCAGGTCTTTGACCAGCGAGCTTTCCATATATCGTGCCGGCGGTTTTGTAAAATGCTGACGGGGAAGAAGATTCAACAGCCTGCTATGCTGTCCCTCATGTATATTTTCAGGAATACCCGATGTCGGATCGGCATCATCAAGTAATTTACCGTTTTCCTCGAGTATGTCATCATAGACCTGAAGAAATCCCCTGAACTTAGGGACCGTACCGGACGCTCGAAAAAGGTAATCACCACCACGGATATCGATACTGGCCTGCTCGAATGTTGCGGGGGTCATTTCCGACGCAACAAAGCGATTCCAGATAAGCTCGTAGAGTGCAAACATTTCTTTATCAAGATATTTTTTTACCGATTTTGGTGTATGTTTTATCGATGTAGGTCTTATGGCCTCATGAGCATCCTGCGAACTTTTCCCTTTTTTATACTCCCGGGCCTGTTTCGGCAGATATTCTCCTCCATAATTACTATAAATATATTCACGGACAGATAGTACCGCCTCCTTACTCAATCGTGTTGAATCTGTTCTTATATATGTAATAAGACCGACAGGCCAGCTTCGGTGCCGATATCAACCCCCTCGTACAGCTTTTGGGCAAGCATCATCGTCCGTTTTGCACTGAAACGCAATCTGTTGGCTGCTTCCTGTTGAAGTGTACTCGTGATAAACGGGGGCGGCGGGTTTCGTTTGACTATCTTTTTTTGAATCGATTCTATCGCAAACTGTTGCTTTCGAATCTCGGTGAGATAGCCGTTAACCGTTGTTTCATTGGGAATCGACGGATCTTCCCCCGCAATCTTTGCAAGTTTTGCCAGGAAGGGCGGAGCCGTGTCGGTTGAGAATTCTCCGATAATGGACCAATATTCCTGCGTGATAAATGAATTAATCTCGACTTCCCGCTCGCAGATGAGACGGAGAGCCACCGATTGAACCCTGCCGGCTGAAAGTCCATAATATACGGTTTTCCATATAAATGGGCTTACTTTGTACCCTACAAGTCGATCCATCGCACGGCGGGCCTGTTGTGAATCAACCAGGTGAGTGTCGATTTTATGAGGATGCTTCATCGCATCGGATATGCCCGTTTCCGTTATTTCATGGAATAAAACCCGATGGATTTTCTTATTGTACGGTTCAACTTCTTTAGCGATATGCCATGCAATCGCCTCTCCCTCCCGATCTGGATCTGTAGCGATAAAAACACTCTTTGCCTTTTTCGCATGCGCCTGCAGCATCTTTATAACGTCGTCTTTCCCTTTAATAGTCTCATAGACCAGCTCGTATCCGTTATCGACATCAACGCCGAGTTTACTCTTTGGTAAATTTTTTATATGACCAACAGATGCTTCGACAATAAAGTTTTTTCCAAGATATTTATTTATTGTTTTTGCTTTCGAGGGAGATTCAACAATAATTAATGACTTTTCCATTCGTTAACACCTTAGTGTATCGTATCGGTACTATTCAACACAACGCGATTAGCCAACCGGGTCGACTCGTCGTTCTCGAAAAGAATCGCCGCTACAAGCGATTTAATTTCGGCGATTCCTGCCTGCGACAAACCTGACATCATAACACGCCCAATCACCACTTCGACATCATCATTCGTTATGAGTCCGAGCTCCCGAAGCTGGATGAGATATCCCTGAGCTTCGCTACCGATGGCTAGTCGTTCAACTTCGTGAAAGATACGGTGGGAATGTGAAGAATTCACTCCGACAATAAGATCATCCCCCAGGGTGATATGATCAAATAGCCAGCTGAATGCTGTGCTGATTTCTGCAGGCGTGTAACCGCTCTTCGTGAGAAAATTTATATCGATGCTACTTTTTTGGTACTGTCTTACCCCGGCGATGGGCCGGGTGCCATCGTGTGCCGCTGTATAGTCAGTATGTTTTTCATCCCGAATTTCATTGATAAGATAGATAATAAGTTCTAGTATTCTTTCATGCATTGTTGTATATTTTGCCTCCTATCGCATTCCCTGACTTTCATGCGTGAGCGCAATTTAACAAATAATTCCCCAAAATCAAATTATGCGTTTTCTCCTGCACACTGAAAGAGTGTGCAGATAAAAATCTTCGCGTTGCTTCATGGCATTCCGTTCCTTCATCGACATGTCATCATATCCGACAAGGTGCAGTACACCATGTATCAGTAATCGAGCAACTTCCTCACGAAACCTTGCACCGTAGAATGAACTCTGCGCTTTCGCCTGGTCGAGATTGATGAAGATTTCACCGTCAATTGTCGGTTCACGTTCATAGCAAAAAGCAATCACATCTGTCGTTCGATTATGTCGAAGATATTTCTTGTTGAGGATAATTGTTCTTCGATGATCCACAAAGATAACGTCGAGAGATGACGCTCTGGTTCCCTCATTACGAAGAACAGAACGTACAATGCGTTCACTCTCCTTGACAGGAAATCGTAGACGAGGATGTGCATTCGTGATGATGACCGGCATTTTATTTCTTTTTTAACCGGGTTGTACGTGAACGGCGACGGGGGATATTCGGCAAGATTGTTTCTGTCAACGACAATGCTATTCCGGACAGCATTACCTCAGGTCCAAGTTGTGTGAAATCACCCGACAGGATGCTGCGGTCTACATTAGCGTAGAGTGAACATCCGCCTATGCGCTCAATGATGAGTCCAGAAAGTTTTCCCTCGCTCTCACCGATGAATGTGACTTCACCGAGCATCTCACTGACGACATATCCGGAACAGAAATGGAGCTGGAGATGCGCATTAGACGTATAAACCGAGATCAGATTGCCGCGGCGTTCGCCGATCGGAATATCAGGATAGATTTCTATAGCGATCTTTCGTTTCGATTCCGCATGTTCGATTTCAAACCGATAATTATTCCCCTTTGTCTTTGCTTCTATACCGAGTACTTTTCCGATTTTCCTGATGTCCTGAGGTTTGAATTCAAATGCCATGAATCTGCTCCAAATAGTTAAAACCCCGATTAACGCCTGTCTCCACTACCAGATACGCTAATCGGGGTTGTCATTTCAATCATCACATCCTATTGTTGTACCAGTGAGACATTTATAGCCTGTAATCCCTTCTTCCCTTCGACGATATCAAACTCTACTTGGGCTCCTTCTTCAAGTGTCTTGTACTCTTTGTCCGTTTTAATGGCGGTATAATGAACAAAGACATCCCCACCGCTTTCTTGCTCGATGAAACCATACCCCTTTTTACCGTCGAACCACTTGACCTTACCTTTTGCCATACAATGATACCTCCTAAATAATTTGGCAGGTAATGACCAGAACCCGCGATAGACCTCCACTGAATTATTGCGTTCTGGTCATCAACATTGCGCTTCTATCCGGGAATACATATCATAGGTTCATGGCTTGTACTGCACTGGTATTTACAGACAATACCTTATGTACGTTGGTTTCTACAGCTTATATGGTGCTAATATAGTGACCGAGGATGCGAATGTCAAGTTCTCTTCAAGCGGTTTCTTACCATTCCATTTCCATTCCCTCGGCTGCCGCGACACATTGAAACGAATATTGACGCCTGGAAATTTCTCGCTGACACTTACGTTCTATATCTGCAACACGCTCGTCAGTATGAGTCTGCTCGTGATGAAAGAGAATTAATTTCTTGACTTCTCCCTCATGTGCGACTTTAAGGGCAAAGAGATAGTGCGAGTGCCCCCACCCTACCTTGTCGATATATTCCTCGGGCGTGTATGTTGCGTCATGAATAAGAACGTCGGCATTTTTTACAAATTCAAAAACGCGTTTGTTGGGATCGCCATTCCCGGCCTGGTACAATTGAAGAACCGCTGCATCGACATTCGTCATTTGATGGGCCACCTCGCGATCGAAGGGCTCGTTATCGCTGATATATACAAATGATTTCCCCTGGTAATTTATGCGATATCCCAATGCCAGTGCAGGGTGGTTCACAAAAAGAGTCTGAACGGTCGCCCCGTGGATCTTGAAGGTCTCTTCCCCCACAGGGTGAAAATTGATCCGAGCCTTCAATTCGTTGATTTGGATCGGAAAGTAGATCTTATTCATCTGATCAGAGATGATACGATGGAGAGTGATTCCTTCCGGTTCACTACCGACAACCGTGATCTCATTCCCTGAGATAAAAGCAGGCTTGAAAAAAGGCAATCCTTGAATATGATCCCAGTGGGAGTGGCTAATCAACAGGTGTGCCTGAAGGGATTCACCTGTCTCTATCAAGCGATCT
This sequence comes from Ignavibacteriota bacterium, assembly GCA_963776275.1. GTDB lineage: Bacteria > Bacteroidota > Ignavibacteria > UBA10030 > CAVZMI01 > CAVZMI01. Next base: position 41,788 of record CAVZMI010000011.1, on the reverse strand, counting down.
CCGAGCATTCGGATGCCCGTCCCCGCATCGAGAATGATCAGATGGCCATTATCGAGGCGTAGTTCGACACATGGGGTGTTTCCACCATACTTGACGGTTGCATTTCCCGGTGTCGGAATAGAACCGCGGGTTCCCCAGAATCGGAGTTTCATTGTTAACTCCTCAACGGTTAGTGTTCTTCGTATTATGTATGTACATTCCTGCGCATCGCCTTGAGCCACTACATTGAACCAGACGCCGCTTTCATTGTCATTTTCACCATTCTTGACAATCAGAGCGCCATTGACGATGAATATACTTGTATGTATTTCCGGTAGCGCTGCCTTTCAAGGTAAGACGATTCTTTTTTATTTTGCTTATCCCTGAGGAGGCTGCCATCCATCCCGTTTCCATCCTTTCAACTCTATCCTGACTTTTCCGATCAACACGTTCATTTTTGCGACAATCGGTACATGGGCATCGTCAGCACTAAATTTTCCGCTGAAGCCGCCTGTCAATCCGAAAATCCCGGTAAAATCAGCTTCGCCAACCAATTCGTTGACTTTAATAGGGTACTCCACAGCATCAATTTCCGTCGTTATGACTTCCTTGGAAAACTTGATGTAAGTTCGCGTCCGTTTTTCTCCGACATATGAAGGAACGACCATCTGTGTGTCCCGCCCCGAATTTACTCTTGCAAAAAAGTACAGCGAAAGACCATCCTGAGGTTCACCTTTTATGACGAGCGTATCCCGTTTTTCCGGCGGATTATTTTCCCACCCTTTTTCAATAAATACTTTTTTCTGATCATATTGAAAATCATATGTCGTCAAATACCATCGTTCATCAGATTTACTCTTCCCGACAAAGTGTTTTGACGATGGTGCTGTAAAAAATTCGCTCTCAAAGATCGCATGCAGATCAACAAATGGAACGCCGGAATAAGAATCGATGTACGCAATTGCCCTGACCCTTGGCTTCCCTTCGTTCTGAAACACTTCGAGAATCTTCGTTTTAATTTCCCCAAGGTGGAAAAACGCATAACTCACTTCGTAATTTAACTCTTCCCCCACCTTATAATTACTTGTATCACCCACAAACACATACTCAATCCCTGACATGGGATTTATCGCTGCCGAACTTCCATCCCCGGGAGACACAAAAAAAATATATATGCCAATGATACAAAGAAATGTGATCTTCAACACGGATACTCTGGCAAAAATACTCACTGAAAACTTATGATCCCTTCCTTTGATATGCAACTTGTTATTTTAGACCGGCTATTTTTGAAGCCTCGGGAAAGAGCGATCGGGCTTTCTTGACCTGAATATCGGATTCCACGCCGATAAAATATGCTGCATCGTATCCCCAGAGACTTTTTGCAATGTTCGTTTTCAGAAGCTGTTTCAATTGGAGTTCGTCTTTCTTAATATCATCATTCTTTACTTCTACGCCGTTTGCCTTGACATAGGAAAGAAATTCATTGAGCATATCGGGATCGACTTCAAATCGCCGTGCAAATTCCTCGACTCCTTTCGATTCGTATACTTTCCTGAGTGTTGATCCATGAGAACCGAAATACTTCGTTATATATTGAGCGAAGAGGTTTCGACGAAATATATGCCCTGTCGTCAATGTCCATGTTCCGGGCTTCAGGATATAATCCGGCGTAATTCCGCCGCCGCCATAGACTATTCGACCTGCAGCCGTTTTAAAAATAGGTTTGGTCGAGTCCTTCTCTTCTTTGTGTTCGAGGTTTTCGCCTTCCCTCTCCTCACGCTGAGCTGCCTCAAGCTGATATTGTTCCCGTGTTTTATTTTCGTATGAGCGTTGAATCAGTCTGCCACTCGGCGTATAATATCGTGCGGTAGTAATCCGGAAGGCCGAATTATCCGATAGGGGAAATTGCTGCTGTACCAGCCCCTTCCCGAAGCTCGTTTCACCGACAATCAACCCGCGATCCCAATCCTGAATCGCTCCGGCGACAATTTCACTTGCGGATGCGGAGCCGTTACTGATGAGTATGATCAGTGAGAGATCTTCAAACTCGCCACCACCCGAGGAATAATATTCGGATTCGAGATCCTTTCGTCGACTCTTTGTATAAACAATTTTCTTCCCGCCGCTCAAAAACTCATCGGCAATTTCAAAGGCCTGTTCCAGATATCCACCCGGATTATCGCGTAGGTCGAGTATCAATTTATTCATTCCCTGCGCTTTTAGTTTCCTCAATGCCTGCACAAGCTCGTTGTGCGTCGGTTTCGAGAATTGAGTGACGCGTACATAGCCGGTCTCTTTATCAAGCATCACCGATGCAATGACTGTATAGATCGAGATTTTATCGCGCGTGATCTCGTAATCCATCGGTTCCCTGATGCCATCGCGGACGATCGTAATCGTGACTTTTGTACCTTTCGGACCGCGAAGTTTCTTCGGCACATCCTCACGTTTAATACCGATAGAATTCATATTATCAATCTTGATAATACGATCGCCGGCAAGAATTCCAAGTTGCTGACTTGGTCCACCGACAATAGGCGCTACAACGACCAGTGTGTCATTCACAACATCGAATTCAATCCCTATCCCTTCGAAACTCCCCTCGAACGACTCCTGTACCCTCTGGAGTTGATCTGGTGAAATATAGATCGAATGCGGATCGAGAGAATTCAACATACCGAGAATTGCCGATTCAACAAGTTTCTGTGTGTCGACATCTTCTACATAGTACTTTTGTATATATGTAAGAACGTCATTGAATTTTCGAAGTTGATCGCGTGTCGTATCCCCGGAGATGACTTCATCAATCTGCAGCCCGGCGATTACACCCAGTGTCGCCACAAAAAAGATGAGTACAAAAACTGATTTTTTCTGCATTATATTTCCCCTTTAAAAAGTTGCCCTTCGTTCCGTCCGCTACAAGACCTCATAAACCATGTGTCTTTAAATAAAAGGCATGAAAGACTCTAGAGATCACACCTGATTTGAATCGTAAAATATCGGTCTATAACATTGCTTACCACACCATTGATCGGTGATGTAATGTGTGCCAATCTGTATTCATAACGCGTCTCACAAAAAAAATATTTTGTGAATTGATATACAATATGCACACCATAGCGATTTGTGTTTGTTCGAGCACCCCCAAGAAAATCTACGTCCACTGCATCGCCCGACCGATGTCCCATCAACGCATTCCCGCCGACGTTCGTTATAAGGACTCCGTTTGCATCGATGAGGTTATCACCATGTCTTTCCCTGACAAAACTTACGTCGACCTGTAACTGCCTCGAGACCAGGTATCCTACCCCTATTTTCCACGCATCACTATTCGGCCCCAATGGATTGCCAAGGATAAATCCATGATTGGCATACATATTGACAGGGATGTGGTGTGAATACACATATGGGTTGATTCGTGTATATTCCACAGCGATATCAGTATTTTCAAGGCCTGCAGGCTCAATATAGTATGCACCCGCTTGATATGCAAATTGATTGACATAGGCTCGTGTCCCGAGCATTTTAAAATCCATGTCATCTATTAGAATCGAGCCCGAAAATTGCAGATTTTCGAGAAAATGGGTTTCCATATCAAAGGCTAAAAGCGAATTATCTCTATCCTGTAAAGAGTGCTCGGCAGATTTAAAAAAATTCAACGGATTTAGATAGGCCAATTCCGGGGACGGGCGGGAATAGATCAGCATTTCATTGGCCGCGATATCGAATATGTGAGGGAATGAGAATTCGAGGCGATGACCTGCGATATATTTTGGCGACAGATATGTGTCATATGACCAGGAATAGGAGTTATAGACAGCCTTATTCTCACTCAGGAGCCATCCATGAATGAAGCTGAACTTTACAATTCCGTACTCTGCCTCGAGCCGTACCATATCGAAGGGTGAAGCGTTATCGGAAATATACAGTTTTCCATCGCTGTTCAAGCTATTACCCCACAGAAGCCGTTCACGGCCGACCTGTAGGGTCAACCAATCAGTGTGGAGTGTTACGTATCCTTCAACTTCATCAAAACTATTCGAACTGGGTTCACTTAATTTATAATTTTCACGAAGCCGCGGGTCGCTTCGGGCAAATGCTTTATCCCCGAATGCAAGCCCGTTCGTCCCCTGCAAGAAATAACCGATATGGTTTCCGATAGTTCCACGAATTCGTCCACCGATCCGCTCTGTCTCCGCGTTCGTATTTCCGAAAGTATTCCCATTGCTCGAACGAAAATCTGCAGTAAATAAAAAATTCACAAATAGCGAGGTCGTCGAATCCTTCCATGCATACAGATATTTCTCTTTCCATCGGAACAGATCGGCCAGACGCTGCGGCAGCGATGTTGAATCGGAGAGAAGAACCGTCCGCTGAGCGTCCTGAAGATGAAGTTCATGGGGGAACTCGGTTTTGAAATCATCGAGCATCTCTCGTTCTGTCGCCGTCAGATGTTCGCGCTGCTGATCGATAGTCTGAAGAAATTGCGCGACTTCAGCCCGTGAAAGAGAAAGAAAACCGTCGTGATATTTCGTAATAATTCCTTTCACTTCCATTCTTTTCAAAAAAGTATATACGGGATTATCGATCTGAACATTTTCCACCTGCGCAAATGCAATAAACGCCGCGATGAGCCAGCCGACACAGACCCATTGAATTCGATGTTGAATACGGTTCATAGCTTATCGCACTGCCTCCCATTCGTTGAGCGTAGAGTGATTGAAGAGATAGACCGACGCAGAATTTCGCAGCCAGGCTGCCGTAACCCTTATGTATCCATATTTCCGGTATCTCCGTGGTGATTCGTACACCCGCAGCGAGCGTAGATACCGGACTTTTCCGATCCTGATAAGACGTGTGAAAAGATCGAAGTCTTCACCGGCAACAATATGCTTCTGATTACCTCCGACCTTTTTAAATGCATCTTTTTTAATTATCTGGCATTCGCCGCGACCCATCCCCATCCCGATCACATTCAACGAAAAAAAGTACCAATTATAGAGCCCGTGAATTATGCGATCGGCACGTGTCGCTTCATCCGGATAGATATAAACACTACAAGTCACCGCAACGACATTTTCCGGCTCCAGGGCGCGGAGCGCTTGTGTTATGAAACCTTCCACATCATGATCATCGATGATCGTATCTGCATTAAGAAAAAAAAGAATATCTCCATGTGCGACTTCAGCGCCGACATTCCGACCCTCCGCGATCGTTTGCTTGCGTTGTTCTGTATGTCTCACAATCCTGCACGGATATTCCGCCGCTTTTTCAAGCGTCCGATCCTCACTCCCGCCGTCACTCACAATCAATTCCAGGTTGAATTTTTCGATCAGGTTCGGAGTGAATTGTGCGAGCGTCCTGCCGATGAGTTTTTCTTCATTATACGCCGGTATAATAACGCTGATCAATACTTTTTCTCTCCTTCTCGTCTCGTCTTGTACCGGAACATTGGACTAAAAATAAAGCACAAAAAAAGTTGCTGTCGGTGTTATACGAAGCGCCGGTGCCGGAAAATGAAAAAAATTGCCCGATTCTTTAAGAGTCTTGAGAATCCAGCTATCGCCGGGAAGCTTCGTGAGATCATAATCAAGCGCAATATAGAACTGTTTTTCACCGCCCCCCATTCCGTCAAGATTTCGTGCAGCATATCCACCCGCAATTCCGAGAAACGACGGCCACCAAGATTGCATCGACTTCGGAAGCCAATCATAAAATGAAATCGATAGCCAGTATGTTTGACCCTGATAGTCATCTATGATCATCTGCTTTTTCCCCTCACGCAACTCCTCCGACGGCCAGTAGCTCCATTTAAATTTCACATTCTTCAGCGGGGGAATATAATGCTGGAGGACCGGATAGAAAGCACCGACTGCATCCCCCATCGCATCGCCCGGACTGAACCCCCACTCTTTATGAAAACCATCCTGGGTCTCGATATAGAGTTCAAATAATAATGCCAATCCCGCCCCGTACCAGACCGATTTCGATTCTGAAACACCCGACCACTCAAGAGATTTCTGGAATATGTGCTGTGCTGCCGTGGTCGCATAGATATGGCCGACCTTATCGACATTCAGGGCATACTCCCAGTCATCCTGAAAATGAAATGGCGCCCGTTCACCAAGCCACCATGCATTTTGCTGGTAGTAATTGATGACGAGTGTTGTCGTCAGCAACGCTCCGCCGATAATTCCGAGACGGGTACCGTTAACCTCCGGTGCAGGTGTGAAAGAGCATGTAGGATACTCTGCCGGGGATATTGAGATACTATCGATCGCCTGATTATATCGAAGTGAACTAAGATCCGTTGCAGAGACTTGTGTTGAATCGACACTTCCGGCAGTCAACATGTGAGGAATCACCAAAATCGAAAAAACCAGAACTATTGTTTTACACATTGATAACATAATCCTTCAATCACTTTTCCGGCTTCATCTGTGGGAAGAAGAGTACGTCGCGAATGGATTCCTGATTGGTCATTAGCATTATCAGGCGGTCGATGCCTATGCCGAGTCCGGCGGCCGGTGGCATACCATACTCGAGAGCGCGTAGAAAATCCTCATCCGGTACCTGTGCTTCTTCGTCTCCCCGTTCGCGAAGCTTCGCCTGTTCCTCAAATCTTGCGCGCTGGTCGAGTAGATCGTTGAGTTCGCTGAAGGCATTGCAGATTTCCTGACGGTTGATATACACCTCGAATCGTTCGACCAATCCTTCTTCACTCCGATGACGCTTCGCAAGCGGCGAAAGTTCCACAGGATAATCAATAATGAATGTCGGCTGAACGAGCATCGGCTGAACTTTCGCGCTGAAGATTTCATCGATCATGCGGCCGAGTCCATCCTTCGGATCGATATCGACATGCAATGTCTTTGCGATTTCACGAACCTCCGCTTCAGGTTTTCTGCGCAGATTATATCCTGTATATTCCTGGATGATATCGAACATCCTTACACGCCGCCACGGTGGTGCAAAATCGATATCGTGCTCTCCGGCTGTAATCTTCGTGGAACCGTAAAGCGCACGGGCGACATCGCCGATCATCTGCTCGACGAGCTCCATCATCCAGTTATAGTCCTTATACGCGACGTAGAGCTCAAGCATGGTGAATTCCGGATTGTGAGCTTTATCCATCCCTTCGTTGCGAAAATCTTTCGATATTTCATAAACGCCATCATACCCGCCGACAATGAGACGTTTGAGATACAGCTCGTCGGCAATCCTTAGATAGAGCGGGATATCCAGCGCATTATGATGTGTGACGAACGGCCTCGCCGATGCACCGCCGTATAGTGGCTGGAGTATCGGGGTCTCGACCTCAAGATATCCGCGCGTATCGAGAAATTGCCTGATCGTCCGGATTATAAGTGCACGTTTTATAAAAACATCACGGATATCGGGATTCACAGCTAGATCGACATATCTCTGGCGATACCTGAGTTCTTTATCCGAAAAAGGATCGTAGACTGTTTTATTCCCCTTCTCATCGATACGTTCTTTGACGACCGGAAGAGGACGGAGAGATTTCGAAAGCAGCTCGATGGACAGGCGCATGAATTGATATTTCACCGGTTTTTGTCCGGAAGACAAACCCCCTGACGCCGATAATATCGCCGATATCAAAAAGCTTGAAGGCATCGTACGGTGCGCCTAGGTCGTCTTTTCTCAGATAGATTTGAATCTTCCCTTTCGAATCCTGAATATGACAAAATGAAGCCTTTCCCATCCGGCGGATTGCCATGATGCGGCCGGCCACAGCGACATCATGCTGCGGGGCACCATCGACGAAGGATTCGAGAATATCCTTTGAAAAATCTGTCCGTTCAAATGCATAAGGATATGGGTTGATGCCGATCGAGCGAAGTTCGTTCAGTTCATCACGCCGCCGGGCCATCAGGGTATTTAAATCTTCGATATGCTCTTGTTGTTCCAAGCGATCCTCAAAGCGATTTAGATTGCTGAGAAATTGTCGATTCCGGATTTTCGATTTCGGATTGATTGTATTGTACGCCTCAATCCGAAATCCACAATCCGCGATCAGTAATCTCAATTCATTTTTTATGCAAGATTCTATTTTATTCCGGTCATTTGCCGGAGTTTTTGTATTTCATTTCTTGTAAGATGTCTCCACTCTCCGCGCTGCAATCCTTCGGTCGTAATTTCGCCGTATCCCTCGCGATCGAGTTTAAGGATTTCATATCCCAATTTTTCGAACATCCTCCGCACCATCCGGTTCCGGCCTTCATGGACGACTATCCCGATGATTTTCCTGTTTGTATGCGGAAGAATAAACACCTCGGCAGATGAGGTGACGCCGTCTTCCAGTCGAATCCCGGCTACCAATTTTTTTGCATCATCGTCCGAAACGCCTCGATCGATTTCAACCCGGTACGCTTTCGGAAATTCGTACCGCGGGTGCATCAGCCTGTGTGCAAGATCGCCGTCGTTTGTGAGAAGCAATACACCGGTTGTATTTCTGTCAAGCCGTCCGACGGGAAACAGCCTGTGCTTTGTTCTCACGTAATCAAGAATCGTTGTCCTGCCCTTCTCGTCACTCAGTGTTGTGATACAGTCTTTCGGCTTGTTGAAAACGACATACTCACGCTCATCATCGACAACCGCAACCTGTTTATCATGGTAATAGACCAGATCTTTTCGAGGATCGATTTTTGTACCGAGATCGCGTACAATTTCTCCGTTTACACGAACTTCACCATGTGCGATAAGCTCATCCGCTCTGCGACGTGACGCGATTCCTGCTTGTGATAAAAACCGGTTCAACCGAACAGCCGTTTGAGCAGATCTTTGATCTTTTGTGCCAACTTCGCCCAGCCCCGTTCGTGCTTTTCCTGGATAACGGCGTTTAATTCTTCGAGTGTTGGTTCTGCGATGCCGGGGTGGAGCGGTTCGCCCTGTGTTTCTTCTTCGGGGATTTGCTCCCACGTCATACTCTCCTGTCTCAGTTCATTATACTTTTCTTCGGCCGGTAGTACCTCACCGGTAGATGATTGAATTTGTCCAGCCTCTTCGGTCATCTCTAGAATATCACCAACATTCCCGGCATTTTCCACTGATTGTTCCAAAATCTCCGGCACGGGTTCTCCCGCTTGCTCATTAAATGTTATGCCGGTACTTTCTTCCTGAAGCGTGCTTATTTCCGGTCTGCCCTCAACGGGTGAGGCTTGTTCAGGCTTTTGTTCTATTATCTCACCGGGAAGAATTGGCAGTGGCATTTGATCCGGTGATTCTTCTTTTGGCTTAGGAATCAGGGGTTTCCGAAATCTCGGTCCGGCCTCTTTAGGCTTTTGCTGCGCCTCGATTTCTTCTTCTTCCGTCATCTGTTGTTCTTCAAGGATTCGTTTTTCGACTTCGAGCTCGGTTTCACCCAGTAGTTCCTCGATCTCGCGCGGTTTCGGCAAATCGGAAAGCGAATTCAACCCAAAATGACGCAAAAAATCCTGCGTTGTTCCATATATCAGAGGTCGTCCCGGTGTCGAGGCGCGGCCGATAATCGCAACCAGATTCCTCTCAAGGAGCGTTTTAAGTACATAATCGCTGTTGACACCACGTATATACTCGAGGGCCGGTTTTGTGACCGGCTGTTTATAGGCGATAATCGCCAGCGACTCCATGGCCGATTGGGATAACCGCCGTCTGGCTTTTTCTTTGAAGATTTTTCCGACCCATGAAGAAAATTTCGGCAGCGTCGCGTATTGATATCCGCCTGCAATTTCGATGATGTGGTATGATCGCTTCTCTGCCGTATATTCTGCATTCAACTCTTCGATAATGTGTTTGATTTCTTCCGTTTCAATTTCTATGCGTTGACCGTCGATTTCCGATGCCTCGAAAACATCCTTCAGCGTACTGAGCGACAGCGGCTCATCCGAAGCAAAAATCATTGCTTCGATCATCCCCTTCAACTCGATCCGCTGTGTGGTCATTGTTTCGTTCATGCGGTTGTCTCCACTACGGAGTCCCTTTCAAGGATTTTCGATATCAGTATATCTCTATACGACTCCATCTGCCGGACGGTTACCACGTGTTGTTTTACCAACTCCAGGAGCGCAATAAATGTTACAACAATCCGGATTTTTTCATTCATTGACGATACAAGATTCAGGAATGTAACGTTTCCGGTCTGTTTCACCGCATCGGTAATCAATTTGCACTGCTCATCGACCGTCACATTCACCTTCTGAACTTCATGGATCGTTCTCTGGGGCATTTGATCCATCGTGAATTTGAATGCGGCAATTAGATCGAAGAGCGTCATATCCTTCAGGAGATCTTTCTCTTCGGATTCTCCCATATCCTTCGGATCGTATTCGAAGAACCGGCGGAAACGGAGCCGCCGTGCGGCAACCTCCATCTTCTGCAGTTCTCCGGCCATTTCTTTGTATCGCTTGTAATCGAGCAGACGGCGGACAAGTTCGGCGCGCGGATCTTCCTCTTCCTCCTGCGCTTCATCGCGCGGCAACAGCATGCGTACTTTGATTTGCATTAAGGTTGCGGCCATGACTATGAACTCTCCCGCAACATCGAGATCGAGCTCCTCCATCAGATGAAGGGTATCGAGAAACTCCTTCGTGATATACGCGATTGGAATATCATAGATATCAAGCTCATCGCGCTTGATGAAGAACAGGAGGAGATCAAGCGTACCTTCGAAATTTACAAGACGTACCTTATACATGTCAGCCCAATCTCATTACCGAATGAACATCTACCATCGTCTGCTGTGCGACAATGCGTGCACGCCGTTCGCCTTCCTGCAGAATATCCTTGACCTCATTGAGATTCGATTCATAATGCATACGACGTTCGCGTATCGGCGTCAGGTAATCGGCAATTGCTGTCGCGCATTTCTTTTTACACTCGACGCAGCCGAGCGCACCCGATTCGCATCCTTTGCGTATTGACGGAACGTCGTTAGTGGTGAATTTCTTGTGATAGGTGAAGACGAGACAAATATCGGGTCGTCCCGGATCATTCTTTCTGATCTTCTGCGGATCGGTCACAGCCTTCCTCATCTTCTTATTGATTTCTTCAGGACTATCAGAAAGCAGTATGGTATTGCCAGCCGATTTGCTCATCTTCATATCGCCGTCGAGCCCGGGAAGCCGCGAGAATGATGTGAGCATCGGCTCGGGCTCGGGGAAAACTTCACCGTATGTTGTGTTGAACTTCCGTGCAATCTCCCGCGTAATCTCGACATGAGGAACCTGATCCTCGCCGACAGGTACTACTTCACCTTTGTAAATAAGAATATCGGCCGCCTGAAGAACCGGATAGCCCAGATGACCATAGATCATATTTTCGATATTCAAATCGCGCACCTGGTCTTTTAGAGTCGGATTGCGCTCGAGCCGTGCAGTTGTAATCAACATTGAAAAAATCAGATGGAGCTCCGCGTGCTCTTTAATCTGCGATTGTCGAAACATCGGACTTGCCTTAGGATCGAGCCCCGCTGCAAGCCAGTCAACGAGCATTTCGATCGAATACTGATACAACATCGACGTATCGGTGTTCGTCGTGAGCGCGTGGTAATCGGCGATCAGGTGGTAGTTCTGATATTCTTTTTGAAGCGCAACCCAATTTTCAAGCGCGCCGACGAGATGTCCGAGATGCAATTTCCCGGTCGGCCGCATACCGCTAAGGATGATTTTTCTTCTTGTCATAGAATTATGAATATACTGAATACAAAAAAGCCCCCACGACTACTTTCTATGGGGGCACCGCAGTCAATTCATGAATAGATACGGTTTCCACCGTTCATCGATTTGGCCTACGAAGTGGCGGATGAAGGTCACGTGATTCGGCCGGAATGGAGGCCTGCGTAACTTCATGTACGCTTCTTCAGGAAGCCGATCTCCCTTCCTGTTGTTGCACTTGACACAGGCACACACAAGATTCTCCCACTCATCCTCGCCACCGCGTGCTCGCGGGACCACATGATCTATCGTTAACGGCAGATCGGCCCTTCCACAGTATTGGCACCGATGATTATCGCGGCGAAGAATATTCTTTCGTGAAAGAATAATCTTTTTATATGGGACATGAATGTACACCGAAAGGCGCACGATGCTTGGGAACGGCATTGTCTGGGAAACCGAATGCAGCCGTTTCCCTTCATATGCTTCGATGACTTCAGCTTTTCCAAGATACAGAAGAATAATCGCCTTCCGGACATTACATACACTCATCGGCTCATAGTTCTGATTCAGAACCAGGACTTTTGCGTTAAGCCGACCGTTTGAATGTTTTCTTTCGAATACCGCGCTGAAGACTACGCCTCCTTTTCTGACGGTCTGTTCCCGCCAATTTTAACCAATTCCCTCTATCCTCCGCCCTCCGACAAACTTTGAAGCCAGTTGTTCATTGTAGAGCAACGATTTTGGATCCAAGCTGTTGTATCGCACAAATCCTCGTGCATGGATGAACGTGCCTTTATTGCCGGTGCACAATCCTACATGCGATACACTCGATCGATCATCCCCGAAGAATAGTATGTCGCCTTTTCGTATTTCGTTCAGATCACGACCTATATCCCGGCCGGCATTCCATTGTTGACTCGTATCGCGCGGAAGATCGATTCTGTTTAAGCCGAATACGGTTTGAATCAATCCCGAACAATCGAATCCTTTCGGCGACCTGCCGCCCCATTGATACGGACAGCCTAAAAACTGTTTTGCCGTTTTAACAATTTCAGCCGCAAGGACTTTCCGCCTCCGGCGAGTACCTGTGCCGAGTTCCGCCGCTCGCACCCAGCCGCTTGAACCGTCCGGAAGAAGAAGCCGTTTCCACCGGCGATGTTCGCCCGTCACCGGTAGCTCGACACCTATGACAGTATCGCGGATGGGATGCGAATTGTCGCCCGGCTTTTCCATGATGCGGCTTATATGAGCTTTAAACCGACCGCGGCGCAACTCTTTCCAACGCACATATTCAGGTTCACTCATTCCATGAATCTGGGTTTCATGAATCCATCCGAGGTACCCGTCGCGATGGAGACCGAACCGGAACCACTCTGCCGCTTTCCGCTGCAGAATATCGAACGATTCGCCGAGTAAAAGCTGACTCACCTGCTCGCCGGAAAATCCGGCTGATCGGTAGAGCGAGGCAGTCCCGATATTACAGATGCCGAATTTACGATCACCGACACTCGAATCAGGCAGTAAGTGAATCCGGATATCAATCCGTGGTGTCGCTAAAACCTCTGTTGTAGCAAAAAGCCGCTCGATATCCCGGGCAATTGAACTCAGAGACGTATAAAAATCTATATAAAACTTCCCCTCGCGTTCCTCGAGAGTATAATCATACACGACCGCGCGGTTGTCGATACCCCGGGTCTTCTGGAACTCATCGAGGATCTCAACTATATTTTTCGTCATTTGCAGACCAGCGTTGAGACTTCGATTTAACCGATCATGAAAAATATAGCATAAAACGGCAATATTGTCAAGATGTTGACAGGAGCGCGCCTTTTAAATATATTTCTGTCGGGTAATGCTTAAAATGTTCAATTTTTAGAGCTAAAGAGCATTGCTTCATATAAGGGATTGCTGCTGTTCTGAGAAGTCAGATTTGAAAAATATAGAACCTCTGTATAAGAAAATTATAATGGATACGCAAGAATATTCTCCGTGGAAAATTTGGAAGGAAGCATTACGATTTTATCATACAAACATCGATAAATTCATTTTTATTTTCCCTCTGCTATTTATTCCAGTGTTTGTCGATGCTCTTTTGACAATCATGATAGTCCAGAAACGGACAAGTGCACAAATCAATGTGTCGGAGACAGTCACTAAAGCAATATCAAAAACTGGAGTTTTGTTTTTCTTAAAATTACGCTATGAAGTATCCGGAGGCTTGTGGAGTCTTATTCCCATTTTTGGCTGGTTCAAAGTATACCGGCATAGGACCTATTGGGCAATGGCTTCCAATGTAATTGCTTACGAAAATCTGCCCATGCATTTAGCAATAAGACGCTGTCCTCAATTAATTGATTTTGTCCCTATAGGCAAATGCTTCCGAACACTTATAACAATTCCGACACTTATCGAGGTACTGCTCTTGATTGCTATTGGTGTTGGGACAATTGTTTTAGACAATTCAATAATTTTTATAATCGGTATAATTAGCTTCTTCTGGACTTTTCTTCCCTGGTCGGCTGCGGTAAATACGATTCTATATTTTTCTTTACCACAAGATAAAGTTAAAGAGACTTTGAACGAATTAAGAATTATTCGATCTTATGAGGATTATTGTCCTGAATGTAAGTACTTACTTCGCGACCAAGGAATATGTGAAAAGCTTCAATTCAAGATATTTGAATATTCATCTCAATTTGAAAAAAAATGCAACGCCAAATATTTTGAATCAAGGGGCGTTACATAACAACGTGTTTCGCGATAAAAAATCATCCGCCAGAGGGCAACGCAATGGAAAGCCTAAGCTATTTTCTCTTATATCTCTTTTTAATCTCCCCGAGCGAATCTCCTCCGAATTTCTCCAGAAATGCATTCGCAATTATCGGAGCCACGACTGCCTCTCCTATCACCGATGCTGCCGGCACGGCACAGAAATCCGATCGCTCGCGGCGCGCTTCAGTTTTTTTCATTGTCGCCAGATCGACCGTACGTAACGGCTTCATCAGGGTTGCAATCGGTTTCATCGCACCGCGAAGAATAACCGGCTCTCCGTTCGTAACTCCTCCCTCAAGTCCGCCGGCACGATTGGTCGGACGGATGATGTTGCCTTTCGAGTCAAGAATGAACTCGTCGTGGACTTCCGAACCGTATCTCCCGGCATTCGCAAATCCCTCGCCGATCTCCACTCCTTTGATTGCATGAACAGACATTAATGCCCCGGCAAGCTGTCCGTCAAGCTTACGGTCGTATTCGACATGACTTCCCAGTCCCACCGGAAGACCTCCGATAATAACTTCTATTATTCCTCCCACCGTATCGCCCGATTTCTTGGCCCGTTTTATCAACTGTATCGCTTTTTTCTCTATGAGTTCTTCTAGAATTCTGACTTCCGAAGCATCGGCAGCAGCATTGAGTTCATCAAGACCGATCGCACCGCTGGCCAGAAATTTTTTTATTTTTTTATCCAGCGATTTTCTGCCGGTATATGCAGCCGATCCGATCGAGAGAACGTGGCTTGCGATATGAATCCCGAGCTCCTCGAGCAATCGTCGGGGCATCGAACAGCATGCCACCCTCATTGCCGTTTCACGTGCACTTGCACGTTCGATGACGTTGCGGATATCGTCAAAATCATATTTCACTTTCCCGACATAATCGGCATGACCGGGACGAGGACTCGTCACTTTTTGAATTCCCTTCGCCGCCTTGTCAACCGCCATCGCAATTTTCCAATTCTCCCAATCGCGATTACGAAGTACAAGGGCGATCGGTGATCCGAGTGTCTTTCCGAATCTCACACCGGAGAGGATGTCCACTTTATCCGTCTCAATTTTCATCCTCCCGCCGCGGCCATATCCCTGCTGCCTGCGCCAGAGTTGATGGTTGATATATTCCGCTGTAATGGGGAGGCCGGCCGGCATGCCTTCAATAATGCCGACTAGCGCCTGTCCGTGCGATTCACCTGCAGTGAGGTAGCGTATCATGTCTCTTCTCCAATTATCCTATAGTATAATTAAGTAAAAAAGAAGGGAAAAACAAAAACGTCCCGCTTTTAGCAGGACGTTTTCTTTCTGGAAGGTCGAAAAATATTACTTATTTCGATTCTTTAGGAATTTCGATAGCACGGTATGCAACATTCCCATTCGGATCTTTTACACGCAGCATGATCGCATCACCCGGTTTTTTATTCTTGAGGATCTCATCAAGATCGGATACCGAGCGGACCTTCTTTCGATCGGCTTCGATAATCACCAGATTTTTCTGGAGCTGGTCTTCGGCACGGCTATATTTTTTGACGTCGGTGATGAGAACGCCGTACTCTGTCTTATATTTTTCTTTTAAATCCGAATTCATATTGCGGACGGTGAGTCCTAAATTATCGAATGTCTTCGAGTGCGGTTGATCGGTATCTTTTTGGGCGGATTCATCCTCATCCCCCTCGTTTTTTGCCAGTTCACCCGACTCTTTCCGCTCGCGCAGCTTGACCTTGACTTCTGTTGTCTGTTTATCACGCCAGATGCTCAGTGTAACAATGTCACCCGGATGTTTGCTGGCGACATAGGTCTGCAGCTCATTTGCGGTATTCACTTCCTTCCCATTAATCGAAAGGATAATATCGCCTTCTTTGATACCGGCATCGGCTGCAGCTCCGCCTTCGGTAAGAGACTGGACAAGAACACCGCGTGCCTTATCGAGTCCATTCGCCTTTGCCATTGTCGCATCGATATTGGTGATTTGCACTCCGATATATCCGCGTCTTACTTTGCCGTTTTTAATCAGATCCTCGGCAACCGATTTTGCAAGGTTCATCGGGATGGCAAATCCATAGCCTTCATAGACACCCGTTCGTGTTGCGATTGCGGTATTGATTCCGATCACTTCGCCGCGGAGGTTCACTAATGCACCGCCGCTATTGCCGGGATTGATCACGGCATCGGTCTGAATAAAATTCTCAATTCCATAGCTATCCTTTTTCAATCCGAGTCCGTCCCGTCCGAGCGCGCTGATGATTCCGTGAGTAACGGTAAAATTAAGGTTGAACGGATTTCCTATCGCCATAACCATTTGTCCGATTTTCAGCTCATCCGAATTTCCGAGCGCAGCAACCGGAAGATCCTTTGCATCGATTTTTATTATCGCGACATCGGTCAGCGGATCGGTGCCGACGATTTTCGCATCGAATTCACGTGTGTCGACTAATTTAACCTTGACGCTTCCCTCGTCGGCATTTTCGACGACGTGATTATTTGTCAGGATATATCCATCGGCTGTCACGATCACACCGGAACCGAATCCTTTCGACGGCATTTCCTCGGGTGTTTTAAATTCAAAATCCGGTCCGAAGAAATGAAAGAACTGATCGAACTCCTTCGATTTCGGCGAAGTTTTTTGTTTTGTCGTCGCCTGAATACTGACCACTGCAGGTCTCACGGTATTTGCGACCGTGACATATGCATCTTCCAGATTCCTCACTTCGGGAATACTTTTCAGCGGCGAGTTCTGCGCACCCAATTTTACATCACCGCCGAACGCAGCAACTCCAACCCCCACACCCTGTAACCCTGAAACCAGCAGGGCTCCAAAGATGATTCCCACACTGATGAGGGCAATTGCTGCAAATATCGATTTCTTGTTCATACCAGCTTCCTCCTTACGAAATATTTTATATATAACAATATACTTTTTTGAATTCAAATTGTTACAGTCATGCTGAATAAAATAGTCGGAATATTTTCTTAAAATCACTATTTTTGAGGGAACATTGGAACCCCTCCGTTCGTCTAAACCTTTCAGGCAATTACTGTAAATAAAAAATCCGAAAATTTCAACTTATGATCGACGATCGTATCGTCGCAGCGCTTTGCATCCTCCGCGTGGCTTCAATGTGAGCTCCGAAATGTGCACGAATCACCTTATCGATGTTTTTTCTGGAGGCATCCGACATCTCGATACTCAGTGCACCGTCAATTGTAACCTGCGACAGTCGCTGAAGGATCCTCACCGATGAGAGCGATACACGAATCCATCGATCGGAATTCCCACCGCATCGTTCATCAACCATACTTCCCTGTATCGGATTAAATCCTAGGCTATCACCGGTCCTTTCTCCGATTGCGGCGCCACAAATACCGCACCTGTCCAGCACCATTGCGAATCCAAGTAGAGCTGCAAGACGGACTTCATAATAATATAACACATTTACCAAATTTTTGGTGCCTGCATCGATTGCACCCAGCGTGTCGAGCAGTAACCGGTAAACCGCCGGATGTTCTTCTTCACCGTGCATAACGGAATTCAGCAAATCGATAACGGCATATCCGACATTGAGACGCTCGTAATCCGTATGGAGCCGGTGGAATTCCTCGAGAATATCCGCATGAGAAATAAGATGCAGCTCACGGTGCGGCTTTTTATAAAAAACTGCCGAGATATGAGTCATAGGCTCGAGAGCCCCTCCAAATTTGCTCTTCATATCGCGAGCTCCCTTCGCCACAACGCTGACTTTACCGAACGATCGGGTATAGAGCGTGACGATCTTGCTCGTTTCACGATACTTCATTGATTTCACAACGACGGCATCGGTGCGAACAATCATGATCCCCGCTCCGGTCTCTGATGCGTCCTCAACAGTGTTTCAATTGAAGCACTGTATGGCGGCCGGAGAATCCCATATTCTGTAATGATGCCGCCGACAAGTTCAGACGGAGTCACATCGAACGCCGGTGCATACACCGTAATCCCCGGGGGTGCAATTCGATGTCCGAATAGCTCGGTAATCTCGCGAGAATCGCGCTCCTCGATTGGAATTTCATTTCCTGATGAGAGTGCAGGATCGATCGTTGAAGAGGGAGCTGCAACGTAGAACGGCACTTTGTGTCTATCGGCGAGTACCGCAACATTATACGTCCCGATTTTATTTGCAACATCCCCATTGGCGACAATCCGGTCGGCCCCGACGATCACGATATTGATTTTTCCCTGCTGCATGACGAAAGCCGCCGCATTATCCGTTATTAACACCACGTCGATTCCGTATTTCTGAAGCTCCCATGTTGTTAGACGTGCGCCCTGGAATAATGGCCTTGTTTCTCCGACGTACACACGAATTTTTTTCCCCGATTCATAAGCCCGGATTATGGCGCTGAGCGCCGTGCCATAATCTCCTGTCGCCAGCGCACCGGCATTGCAATAAGTCAGGATACCGCTTCCATCAGGGATTATCCCGGCACCATGGCTTCCGATCAATTTGCATGTTTCAATCTCTTCATATTGAATTGCGAGAGCTTCATTGAGGAGTAAATTCTGCAAATCTCCGACATCATGTGAGGGATAGTTGTTCACCACCGACTGCATTCGGCGAAGGGCCCAAGAGAGATTGACGGCAGTGGGACGTGTGGATTCGATGAGCAATGACACGTTTTCAATATGGTGAAGAAATTCGTCCCTATTCAATCCTGAAAAAGCATGCGCACCAAGCACCACTCCGAACGCCGCAGCGATTCCCAGCGCCGGTGCACCGCGGATTCGGAGTGTACGAATCGCATCCACCAGAGCTTCCACCTTATCGGTCTCGGTATAGACTTCTTCAAGTGGAAGTCGCGTCTGGTCGATAAACCGGACTCGTCCATTATGCCAGTCGATAGGACGCATGTACATTACTCCTCGAAGCGAGAAAGCTCCCGAAATTCACGGAACCGGTCTTTCACCTGAAGATATGCAAGATCGCGTAGTCCGCCCACTCCAAATTTTTCCGCGCAAAATGAGGCCATTGTGCTGCCATAAATCACTGCGCGCTTGAGATTCGCATCCGAGACATCTTCGGTTTTCGCGATCCATCCGGAAAATCCCCCGGCGAACGAATCTCCGGCTCCTGTCGGGTCATGAATATTCTCAAGCGGATATGCCGGTGCAGAGAAGATCGTCGATTCGGTCACAAGAAGAGCACCGTGTTCGCCTTTCTTGATGATGACGATGCGTGGTCCCATCTCCATGATCATTCGTGCGGCTTTGATCAAATTCGGCTCTTTCGCTAGGAGGCGCGCCTCCGAATCGTTGACGATCAGCACATCCATTACCTTGAGGGTATTTTTCAGTTCCCCCGTCTTCCGTTCGATCCAGAAATTCATCGTATCACCCACGACAAGCCGCGGTTTATCTATCTGCTCCAGGACGCGACGCTGGAGTACAGGATCTATATTCCCCAGACACACATATTTGCACTTTTGAAATTGCTGCGGAATTTTCGGATCGAATGTCTCGAATACATTCAGATCGGTGTAGAGTGTATCGCGCATGTTCAGGTCATAATGATACCTGCCCCCCCAACGGAAGGTTTTTCCTTCTTTGATGATTTCAAGACCGTCTGTATCAACGTTCTTGTCATGAAGAAAATCGATCGCTTCACGCGGAAAATCTCCACCCACAACGCCAACGAGTCGAACCGGCGCGGCAAAATAACTTGCCGCTACCGAGATGTACACGGCAGAACCGCCGAGCATGTTCTCGGCCTGCCCGAACGGTGTTTCTATTGTATCGAGCGCAAGTGAACCTACGACGAGAAGACCCACGATAGACTCCTTTTAAAAAGAGTTGAATGAAGGTGGTTTACGATCTTTAAAGTTGACAGTCTTTGATGTTCATCCCCTGCATCCCGGGAATAGGCCACACCACGGTTATGCTCCATTCTCTTTGAAAAGCCAGGTTATCGAGTGTATCAGTAATCGCCATGGCCATATCGAGATAACCTTAAATTGTGGCCTCGACTCGCTTTTTAACATGTTAATTATATTCGCTCGTCCACCTGGCCGTTTAATTTCTGCTCATTCATTCACAAATCACAAGTCACTACCGTCACTTCCCCAAGTCAGCGTGCGAGAGCGCGGTTCTTTTCCTTCCGTGTTAATGGACGCCACTTCCCGGATTTCAAATCGGGAATGGTTAGCCGGCCGATGCCGCTCCGGTGAAGCTCGGAAACCTTATATCCGAGCGCTTCGCACATCCTCCTGATCTGACGATTTTTCCCCTCGGTTAATGTAAGAATAAATGAGCATCCATTCCTGTCTTTTTTATCACGGCGGACTTTCGCCGGCAGGGTGGTGTACCCGTCGTTCAACACGACACCCTCTGAAAATTTCTGAAGATCGTCACTTCTAATCATACGATCAACCTTTACGTAATACGTTTTCAAATGACGGGACGCCGGATTCGTTAGCGCTTCACCAAACTCGGTATCGTTGGTAAGCAGTAGTAATCCCGAACTCTCTTTGTCGAGCCGGCCGACGGGAAAAACCCATGATAACTGTTTTCCAATGAGATCGTAGACGGTTGCTGCCCTCAGTTCATCCGATCGTGTGGTCACAACTCCACGAGGCTTGTTCAGACAGATATAAATAAAATCCTTTTTAGGCCTGATGATCTTCCCATCGACCCGTAGACGATCGGCGACGATAGAGACCCTGCAGTGAGGATCGAGTTCCTGCCGTTCATTGACGCTCACCCTCCCATCCCGAATCAACCTAAAGGCCTGCATTCGCGAGCAATACCCGAGTTTCGATAGTGCTCGCGGTAAACTGACAATATCATGAGAGAACTTTTTCTTCACACCGTCTACTGTTGTTTCATGCTATTGAAGCGAGGGAGAGTCTCATTACGTCTGAAAATCGAATCGGCTTGATTTTAAAATCTTCAAAAAATTCGCCTTCCTGTTCCGTCACGTTCCCCTCTAGAAGCATGATAATCTGATCTTCGGTTATCGGAAAAAATGCATACCTGCCCAACATTCTTGCAAGAATTCGAAGAATCGGGATTGGTTGATGTACTTTCCATTTCCGTATGTTCAACGCCCCGGCCACGGTATCGAGCATCTCGTCGAAACTCAGCCTCTCGATCCCACCGATCTCATAAATCTTTCCGATTCCGATGCGCCGCTGCAAACTTTTAAGAAATCCTTCTGAAAGATTGTTGATCGAAACCGGTTGAAAAAGAAACCTGCCGTTTCCCGGGACAGGCACGACCAGCGGCATCATGCGGAGCTGGTTTATCAACACCTCAACAAAATTTTCATACCCCTCGTTCTCATTGCCGAAGACTACCGAAGGACGGAAGATCGTCCATTCGAGTGAACTCTGCTTAAGATATTCTTCCGCCATCCATTTCGTCCGCTGGTACTCCGTCGGGGCATCGGAGCGCACACCATTTGCGCTCATCAGCAGAAAACGCTTCACTTTGCTTCGACGCGCTTCATCGATGATGTTTTTCGATCCGTAATATTGTACACCCCGGAATGTAATTCCCCGTCGTGGAAATTCCCTTATGAGACCCGGCAGATGAATTACTGCATCACATCCATTCATCAATCCTGGAAGCGAGTCGGCCTGTTCGATATTCCCGAAAACGATCAAAATATTCGAGCTGCATTCCCGGGGGAGCTTCGCTTCTGAACCGGTACGAATCAGAGCACGAACTCCACAGCCACCGGCAACAAGATCCCGAATTACCTGACGGCCGATATATCCCGTACCACCGGTAATAAAAACTTGCACAGTACTTCCTTCCAAATATACAAAACCATCACTATTGGTTCAATCGAATGTTGAATTATAACCTATCCGTTATGATGAAATGAAGGTGGAATGTTTAAGCTGTTACTTAGGAGTTAGGCCCATTCATAGTCAGAACAGTCATGGTTTTCCTTTAGACAGCTTCGCTAGACATTCACCACTCACAATTCACAATTCACAATTTACATCAATCCCCGGACACCATGTAACGACTCAGCAGAACGAACAGCTATTCGAATAGATTCAGCAGCGAGTGCAGCCCCCATTTCAGCTACGAGATCGACCGACGCTTTGACTAATCCCGAGGCAGCGGCAAATGCGATATCGCCGTCATACGTCGTATGGACAGGTATAATTGCACGCGCCATGCCGTCATGTACACACTGAGCGACCCGGAGAACTTCTACCTTCGTGAGTCGTGCGTTCGTCATGATCACTACGAGCGTTGTGTTTGTGTCCGGTATAACACTGTTCCGTGCAAGTGTACGGAACCTACCCCTGGTGGCCAGGAAGGTTCCATCGTTAGCTCGCGCGCCTGCCAGAATCTCGCCACGTTCATCGATTACATCACCGACGGCATTCACAACTGCAATCACTCCCACCTGCAAGTCGCCCTCCCGGCTCAATGCAGCACCGACCCCACCTTTCATCCAGGTTTCATGTCCGGCCCACTTTCCTACAGTGGTGCCGGTGCCGGCACCGACATTTCCACACAGTATTGTAGTAGAAGCATTCTCACAAGCTTGATATCCTGCATGTGCATCGGGCCTGACCGTCGAGCTCCCGAGATTCAAATCAAATACAACTGCTGCAGGGACGATAGGTACTCTCGCCCAGGGGGTGGCATATCCACGATTGTGTTCTTCCAAAAATTTCATCACACCATCCGCGGCTGCAAGTCCGAACGCACTTCCCCCCGTTAGAAGAATTGCATCGATTTCTTGCATTGTCTTTTCCGGCGCCAATAAGGCAAGTTCACGTGAGCCGGGAGAGCTTCCCCGGACATCGCAGCTTGCAACAGTGGCGGGCGGACAAAGTACAACGGTACATCCTGTGCAATTCACTGTGTCGGTCCAGTGGCCGACAGTAAATCCTGTAACGGTCTGAATCATATGTTTTTCTTCATCCAATAATAATATGTTCGGTTCCAATTCTGACGCGCGCTTCTCCCCTTGTCGCTTCGACGATTGAAGAAGCAAATGAAGCAACATCCTTGTTACGCAGAAGGACGGTAATGGTAGCATCTTCTTCAAAACGGTTGGAATGAATCTTTGCACCGAATTGTGCAATAGTATGCATGACGCCATTCGTCATATTATGAGGAAATTGAACGTCAACCATAGCTCCAGTTTCACAACGGCGGAGAACCGCATGCTGCAATGCATCGTATGCCGCACCGCCGTAGGCCCGGACCAACCCGCCCGTACCCAGTTTTGTGCCTCCAAACCACCGGTTCACTACGACACATACATTATAGAATTTGAATTTCCCGATCGCCTGGAGAATCGGTCTGCCGCCGGTTCCCGAGGGTTCACCGTCATCGGAGCTTCGTTCGATCAGATCCTTCTCAAGAATTTTATAACCAAAGCAGTGATGTGTCGCATCGTGATATTTTTTACGGATTTCAAAAAGCCTGTTTTCCGCTTCCTGACGCGATACCGCCGGAAAAGCGATCGCGAGAAAACGGGATGCTTTTTCTCTCAATTCGCTTTCTACTTCTTTATCGATCGTGAAAAATTCATCCGGTATCATAAAGGGAAGATACGAACATTTTTCCTCGGGCTCAAAGCACCTTGTTTCTCTCATGGATGAATTGTATCTTTTCACCAGTCCATATAAAAGGAGAGTTCATGAAAATCGGCATAACCTGTTATCCTACCTATGGCGGAAGCGGGGTTGTAGCGACAGAATTAGGAAAAGCCCTAGCAAAACGTGGACATGCAATTCACTTCATCAGTTATGCAATACCGATCCGTCTCGACGAATTCATTGAAAATATCTTTTTTCATGAAGTGGAGATTGCAAACTATCCACTTTTCGAATTTCCACTTTACACTCTATCGCTTGCAAGCAAAATGATCGAGGTGGCAAAATTCGAGAAACTCGATCTTCTCCACGTCCATTATGCGATACCACATGCCACAAGCGGTTTTTTGGCAAAGACGGTACTCGGCAACAATAAACCGAAGCTCATCACGACACTCCACGGGACGGACATTACGCTGGTCGGCCTGGAACCGAGTTTCCTGCCTGTCATGAAATTCAGCATCGAACAGAGCGACGGCGTTACCGCGGTTTCCCGATTCCTGCGTGAAAAGACGATGACCAACTACGGGATCGATAAAGAAATCGAAGTCATACCTAATTTTATCGATATGGAAAAGTATCATAGAATCCAGTCGTGTCATTTCAGAAAACAAATGGCGCCCAACGGCGAAAAGGTGCTTGTCCATACTTCGAATTTCCGAATGGTAAAACGTGTTCCCGACGTAATAAAAATCTTTGATCAGGTCCGTAAAAAAATACCGTCAAAATTATTACTGGTGGGCGACGGCCCGGATCGTTCCAACTGTGAAATATTATGCCGCGAGCTGGGCATTACAGATCTTGTAAAATTCCTTGGGAAGCAATTGGAACTTGTCGAAATCCTTTCGGCATCCGATCTCTTTCTTATGCCAAGTCAATCCGAGAGTTTTGGCCTATCGGCTCTTGAAGCAATGGCATGCGAAGTGCCGGTGATCTCCTCAAGCGTCGGCGGACTACCTGAACTTCAGCTGCATGGAGAGACCGGGTATATTGCAGAAATTGGAGACACCGACCGGATGGCACGATATGCAATTGAACTCCTGACAAACGAACAAAAACATGCACTCTTTGCCGCGGCATGCCGTAAACGCGCCGGACAGTTTGCCGTCAAGAATATTGTCGATCAGTATGAAAATTATTATTTGAAGGTACTCGGAGTCTGAGAAATGTTTTCGATTTTAGCCTCTAGAGGTTTTATGGAAACCTGGAGTGAGTTTTTCCGGATCTTTTTCTAAAAACAGGAACCGCCGCTCTATGCGGAGTCTTATCGGTATTGAGCACGAATGCCGTGGAAAGCCGGCGGGATTTCCTACGTACATCCTGATACCGCATGATAAGGTACATCAATAGACAATCCGGCACTATATCTCTTTATCTGAGCGGACTCATATGACGTATTCGCTTCCCGGCAATCTTTTCGATGACAACTATCATTATTATCGACCATAGCCCATAGACCCAGAGCGGCAGTTTCCCTTTCGGAGCAAGTATCGTCAGATACTTCTGGATTAGTGCACTCGAAGAACTCCACCATCCGCCGATCGCATCCCTGACTGCCGAGAGATCTGATGAACCTACAATTTGCGGGATGATCGATTTTGCACCCGGTATAAATTCACTCCCAAGTGAATAAACCCCATACGCCATGAACGCCACAATCAAAAGAGCAAAAAGATTCGCACAATATTTCAGGATTCGTTCGAACCGGGAATGCTGTTTCTGTGATGCGTGTGGGATAAGTTTCCTCATGACATTTTCAACAAACATGATGTTCGTTGTTTCCAGAGGTTGACTTCGTGCACCCCGGTCGATAATTACGAACTGGCGATAGGCAGATGAACATAACGGGCATTGCTGAAGATGTCCGAGTACCTGTTCTTTTTTTGAATTCGTCAACCTGCCATCGATCAATTCATTGAGCTCGTCGTTGCTCAAATGGTTCATACAGTTTTTACCTCCGGATAGTATTTCTCGATCACAATGGAACGGAGTAATGCCCTTCCCCGAAAAAGATGCGTCTTGATTGTCCCGAGCGGAAGTTGAAGCACATCGCTCATTTCTTCATAGGACAATTCTTCTATATAATAGAGTGTAAGAATCAATCTGTAATGTTCCGGCATTTGATCAATTTCATGTGAAATTAATGTTATGAATTCGTTTTGCTCGAGCACTTCATCGGGCAGGGAATCTCCTGAAGCTATCTGTATCGTAAGTTCTTCTCTTTCCTCTTCCTGAAAAGAGTACTGTTCGGCCTCGGGTTTCGCCCTTCCGAGACGTGTCATACATACATTATACAGAATTCGGTATAACCATGTATTGAATTTTGCATCGCCGCGAAAATCTTCGAGCCCCTGGAACGCGCGGAGAAAGGCATCCTGCAGCGCTTCCTCTGCATCAGCCCGCTGTTTCAACAGCCGGACTGCTAGAGTAAACGCACGGTCTTTATGTCGTTCGACAAGAATTCGAAAACTTTCGATCTTGCCGGACTGTATCTCAGCTATCAGTTCCCGGTCAGATTGGATCATATGGTGTTCTATTCCCTTTGACCATCAATTTAATCTTATTGTTTCAGAAAAAAAATGAAACAAATTTATAAAAGTAGTAGTCAAATAACTTAGCCACAAAAATCCTTTTAAAACGGAGGTATATTATGGGTGGATTCGAATTATTGATTCCAATTACATTTTTCATTCTTATTGGTCTTATATTCTATTTTGGCATCACATCCAAACACAGGGAACGTATGGCGATGCTCGAGAAGGGCTTCTCCCCCGAGCAAATACAATCGATTGCACGTCGTGCGTTCAGAGTCCAATCACCGCTTGCCTCATTAAAGTGGGGTATCATCATTGTCGCAATTGGTCTCGCGATCATCGTAGGCAATTTCTTACGTACCGTATACAACGTCGATGAATCGATTATTGCCGGAGTGATTTTTCTCTTCGCCGGTCTCGCTCTTGTGATATATTATTTCATCGCCTCAAAGAAAGAGCAGGAGACACAAGAACAACCAAAATAATTATAACAGGTAAGAAGAATACGAAAAGGGAATCGCGGAGTTTTTGCTGTATTGCTCTCGATTCCCTGGAAATTTACCGGGCAAGACTCCCGACTCCCCTCGGTAAACTCGGGGCAAGTCAGTCGAGGTATCATTCCGCTATTATGGGACGGAGTCTCCCGACTTCTTGCGTCTAAGGTCGGCTCGGAGAGTCGACCTACAGTATTTACGGCTTGCTGACCCGAAACAGCTTCCGAAAAAGCCCGCCGGAAAAAAGAATAAGAAGTATAAAGAAGAAGTACTCAAAGACCGTCACGACTGCCCTATTGCCCTCCCGAAGAAGGAAATACAGATAGATCAGGGATATCAGATCAACCCCCAGCAATGCCGCACGAATCCGGAGAAGAAGCCGGCGGCTGTCCGGTGAAGTTTCTCCGGAAAGTTTGCTGTGCTCGATGCCATAGAGGAAATAAATATTCGTCCCTAAGAAAAGCCAGAAGAAAAATCGCATCCATGTGATCCACGGAAGACTGATCATAAGATAGAGACAGGAAAGAATTCCAAGAATAGGGATAACCGGAACCCATGGCGTCCGGAACTTGCGCATGCAGTCGGGCCGCGTTTTCCGAAGGATAATCACACCTGCACAGACAAGCACAAAAGCAAAGAGTGTACCAATATTGGTGAACTCGACTGCAGCCGTGATATCGAGGAACGCTGCGGGGATTGCAACAAACAATCCGGTAAGAATCGTCGGAATATAAGGTGTTTTGAACCGGGGATGGACTTTGGCAAATGCAGGTGGAAGAAGTCCGTCACGCGACATCGAGAAAAAAATACGCGGCTGACCAAGCTGAAAAACGAGAATCACAGCGGTCATGGAGATTACAGCACCGAACGATATGATTCCTGACGCCCAATCCAGGTTATGTTGGTGTAATGCGAATGCCAGCGGATCGCTGACATTCAGGGATAGCGAGGGAACGAGCCCGGTCAGCACCAATGCAATTCCAATGTACAATATTGTACATATGACAAGCGAGAGAATCATGCTCCGTGGTATATCGCGCTGCGGATTTCGTGCCTCTTCTGCCGTTGTTGAGACCGCATCAAATCCGATATAGGCAAAGAAAACTAATGCGGCTCCGGTCATTACACCGTTCCATCCGTTCGGGGCAAAGGGTATCCAGTTCTCCGGTTTGACGTAAAATATCCCGATGGCGATAAAAAATCCAACAATAAGAATTTTCAAAACGACAATGAAAGAATTCAGTGCAGCACTTTCACGAATTCCGAGGACTAGGATAATCGTGATTACAGTAACTATAAAAACCGCAGGAACATTGATAATAATCGGGATTCCGAACACCTGTGGTGCAGAGTCGAGTGCTGTGTGGGCCGCAGCGAGCATTTCCGGGGTTCTTCCGGGACCTTCCATCACGGCATTCAGCATCGTGTTATAGTTCAACGAGGCCCATGCCGGAAGATGAATTCCAAATCCCGAGAGAAGGCTGACAAAATACCCTGACCAGCTTACCGCGACGGCAATATTCCCTACGGCATATTCCAGAATCAAATCCCATCCAATTACCCATGCAATAAGTTCGCCAAACGAGGCATACGAATACGTATATGCGCTTCCCGAGATCGGCAGCATCGAAGAGAATTCGGCATAACATAAAGCAGCAAATCCACACGCAATTGCAGTGACGACGAATGAGAGTATTATTGCAGGACCTGCACCGAGATGGTCTGGGCTTCCTGCCGCCGCGCTTCCGGTAGCGGCAAAAATTCCGGCACCGATGATGGCACCGATACCGAGCGCCGTGAGGCTGACAACACCAAGCGATCTGCGAAGTTGATGCTCAGGTTCTTCAGCCAATTTAAGAATTGACTCAATATTTTTTGTGCGAAAGAGTTGATGCGTCATAATCATACGATACGAAGGTTTGCATACTTGATAAGCAGCTGTTTTAATCCTACGCTATCGAAGGCAACACTTGCCCGAGCATTTTCACCTTTTCCAGACAACGACACAATCCTTCCCTCACCAAATGCATCGTGTACTACACGAACTCCGACATGAAGATCGACGGATTCCTGACTTTCATTTTCATAATCAGGGTGGACATCATTATAGGTCTGGTCGGCAGTATGTGATTGCCGGTGTCGCGGCTTTCTCAATAATATAGCGGCCGGTTTTTGTTCGCTTTTCGGCGGACGTATATGGCGGATTTCTTTCTCGACAAGGCCTTCATCCACTTCGTCGACGAACCGCGAGCGAGCCTGGAAGCTCATCGATCCAAAACGATACCGGGTATGGGCGTAGGAAAGATAAAGCTTTTTCATCGCGCGTGTGATGCCGACATAAAACAGGCGCCGTTCTTCTTCGATTTCCGACTGATCCATTGACGCTACAGAAATCGGAAAAAGTCCTTCTTCAAGTCCGGCAACAAACACCACCGGGAATTCCAATCCTTTAGCTGCATGCAGCGTCATGAGTGTCACCGTATTCCGTTGATCATCCCATCGATCTACATCAGCGATGAGCGAAACCTCTTCCAGGAAATTCTCAAGTGTGGCGGATGGTTTTTCGGCACAATATTCCGTGATAGCCGAAAGTAGTTCCTGTATGTTTTCCCATCGTGCGATAGCTTCGGGAGTCCCTTCCCTTTTCAACTCCTGCAGGATACCGATATCATCGACGACAGATCGCGCCAGTTCGCTTGCCGACATCTGTGTCTTCATTCCGATATATTTTGAAATCATCTGTGAAAAACGCTGCACTGCCGTACGTGCGCGATCGGAAAGATCGGAAATATTTTCGACCCGCGATAGTATCGTGAAAAGATCACACCGATGCGCTATTGCCGCCTCGCGAAACCGTGTAACGGTCTGCTGACTGATACCGCGTGTTGGAGTGTTGATGATCCGCAGCAGACTCTCCTCATCCTTCGGGTTGGCGATAACCCGTAGATAAGCGAGGACATCCTTGATTTCTTTTCTGCGATAGAATTCCACGCCGCCTACAATGACATACGGAATCCCTGCCCGGCGCATCGCGTCTTCAATTGACCGTGATTGAGCATTGGTACGGTACAGCACCGCGATCTGGTTAAAGCTGATTTTATATTTCTGGCCATCGTGTTGAAGATTGTGCACAATCCGGATTCCCTCCTCCTTCTCATCTTCACACTCGAGCAGTGTAATCGGTTCCCCTTCGGGGTTCTCGGTCCAGAGAGTTTTCCGGATCTGCCGTTTGTTATTCTTTATCACACCACCGGCAGCCGCGAGGATAGTTTTTGTCGAGCGATAGTTTTGTTCAAGGCGGAACATCCGACAATCCGGATAGTCCTTTTCGAAATCAAGAATATTCCGAATATCGGCTCCGCGAAATGCATAGATGCTCTGTGCATCATCACCGACAACGCAGATATTCCGGAATTTTGCTGCAAGAAGATTGATGAGGCGATACTGCGCACGATTTGTATCCTGATATTCATCGATGGAAATATATTTAAACCGGTGCTGATATTTTTCAAGGATATTTTGATGATGTTCAAAGAGCCCGATGGGGCGGACGATCAAATCGTCGAAGTCCATCGCGTTCATTTCATGCAACCGCTTTTCATACGCCGTATACACCTGTGCCGTTTTTTCTTCAAAAAGATCCCCCGCACGATTGGCAAATTCGATCGGATCAATGAGCGAGTTCTTTGCGCCGCTGATGCGCGAACGGATGGCATTTGGATGAAATTGCTGTGTCGAGATGTTCAGCGCGCGCATGACATCTCTGATGACATTCAGGGTGTCATCAGAATCGTATATGGTAAAGTTCCGATCATACCCAATGTATGCAGCTTCGATGCGGAGAAGCCGTGCAAAAATCGAATGGAATGTCCCCATCCAAACGTCGCGGCTCTGTATGCCGACGAGGTTGATAATGCGCGATTTCATCTCCTTCGCCGCTTTATTTGTAAATGTCAATGCGAGAATTTCATACGGTCGGATTCCCGATTGTACACAAAACGCAACCCGGTAGGTGAGAACGCGTGTTTTTCCGCTGCCGGCACCGGCGACAATCATTACCGGTCCGTCAATCGCCTGGACTGCCTGTTGTTGAACACTATTGAGATGTTCGAGAAATGACATGAACATCCACAATTCATATTTTCGACTTTAAAAAGTACACAAAAATTGAAGTGGAGGCAAGAAGAAAAACTCCATCTACAATGGTTCGGACATAATTGCACAGTATGATATCGCTGCAATCACATCGAGCCGCAACTTAGATCAGTATAGAAGTACTCACCGAGAATTTTCACACAAGCAAAGCACCTTCGAGCCGTAATAGAAATTCTTTCGTTTTAAGACCGCCCGAGTATCCGACAAGTGATCCGTCCTTCCCGATTACACGATGACAGGGAACGACAATAGGAATCGGATTCATACTGTTGGCTTGGCCGACAGCCTGGAATCCGCGTGGGACACCGACACGGCGGGCAAGTTTATCATAGGTGATCGTTGTTCCATAGGGAATCCGTGTGAGTTCCTTCCAGACCCTGATCTGGAAGGGGGTCCCTATATGATGCAATGGTGTGTGGAAGGCAACGAGCTTACCGTTAAAATATCGTGTCAACTCATCAATAACACCCTTGTTACGTGATTTGTTCTCGATGACATCATCGTCATCGAAGTGTGCTGTGAGCCAGGCGAAAAAGTCTTTACGCGACTCACGCGGAATACTGATTTTGCACACTCCTTGCTCGGTCGATGCGACATAAAGCACACCGATCTTTGATTCGAACGAGGTACAATAGACTTTCGGCATACGATTTCCTTCGTGATGAAGTCACTCTCGCGCCCTGGATGAATTATTGTTTTTCCGACCAGACTAGGAAAGCAGTGACACTATCAACTCGAAACACAGGTAACAACCGAATCCGAGAAGTGCGATACCCGAGAACACTGAAATTTTATGTAGGGTCCCGGGCTTCATAAAGTCCTTTCGATTATGAAAATATCGGAGCATAATATAATACCAGCTAAATGCCCCCAGTCCAACCCCTGTGGCGAAGAAGAGGTTGTCGCTCCCACGAGAGATAATATGATACGCATGAACCGATCCGGCAATCGTCAACCACATACCAATGAAGGTCGGATTGGATAGATAAAGAAAAACACCGATCCAGAAGTTATTATGCAGTTCACGCTTGAGAGGAAGTTTGTATCCATTATCGATTTTCGTCAACTTGCTGCGTATGTTTTGAACACCAAATGTAATTAACAGAAGAATTCCCACACATTGAAACACCCGGCTGACAAGAGGTGCCTGCAGAATCGCAAATAATCCGTACATCGCGGCAAGAGAATACACGAAGTCCATCAACGCGGCCCCCACCGCAATCGAAATGCCATGGGCAAAACTTTCCCTCATGCCCTTGGTCAACACCGTTACGTTGATCGGACCAATCGGCATGGTGGTCAGTAAGCCGACGACAAAACCGATAAGGGAGGCAATCATTTTTTTTAAGCTCTCGTCATTGTGAACGTGGTTGTCCAGTGTAGAAAAAAAAATAATAACTTGCAAGCGGAAAATCTGAGTGTCGAGAATTGAATAGTTCTATCTCTGCAATGAAATTCACCAAGGCACGAAAGTTGTACTCATGGAGAAATATCGTGGATTCTTGCTGAATGATACGTAGGGCAAAATATTTGAAAATTCAATTGTCCATAGGATCACTAGTACCGCTCCAACTATTATTTCATAATAATCTTCGTGATTATTTGTGTTGGCATCCCGCTCTCCGAGCGGGATGCCACTTTTATAGTATTAAAAAATAGTTGGAGTGACACTAGAAAAAAGCACGGACTTCAACACGGCCGGTATGGATTGCATGACGTTGTGCTTCCGATCGCCCGTTATAATTCAGCGATGCCTGAACATTCCCACCCAACCGGTAATCCATCGTCACACTCCACAACCAGGTTTTTCCCGCAACACGACCACCGGTAAGTTCAAAAGGAATATTAATAGACGATGTACTTACCCGAACATCTTCACGCTGGGCCTCGATACGAATCTGCCCTTTTCCCTGGAGTGACTCCACACCGCGTAGTCCAAAAACCTGGATCGTTGCATCGGTCGGAACCGAAGGATATTCATCCTGCGCCGAGGTCGTGGCGAAAATAAAGCCAATTTCAAGATTTTGTTCCGGTCTGTAGGATAAATCGGAAGACACAACCAGAGCAGAAATATCCCTAATACGATTGTTACCCGCGGATGAAAGAAGACGATCACGCCTTTGCGTGACCTCAAATTGATGCGAGACTTCTGGAATCAGCTGCCACCGGATACGTCCGCCCCGATCAATTGCCAGCGTCCGCTCATTCCCGGTCGCGTACTGACTCAACCCATGCCGTTGATTAAATCGGAACCGTAGTGAAAATTGCTGATTGTTTTCGAAAACATACAGGGCCTGGTTGATCTGTTGCGTACCGAGAATGGTTGTCGCATCTTGTTGAAAATGAGATAAATGAAGTAGATAAATCTGTTTTAAATCCTGTTCGCTGCTTCGCTCCTCGACACGAAAATATGTCTCCGACGATAAACTCCCCAGAATGGTTTCAAGTGCGCCTTTTGGTACCGGAATAAATTTCTGTCCGGATAACCGGAACCGCGTGCTTGCTTTTACATCGATGACGGGAATATACTGGTCTGTGGGAATCGTCACGACGATATAATCGCCGTCAAACCGGGTTAGCTGGAATTCCTGTTCATCGGCGATACCATCGCCATTCAAATCCCCAAGATAGATATAATTGCCGGTTCCTTTTGGCACACGGATGAATACCCTCTCTAATTTTGCCGACCTCTGTGTCGCAACTTCATAGAATATATCTGCATCAAGCGCACGGTTCCATGGTGCGTAGCGTGTCTGAGTCCGTAATAATACAGTCTGAATATCGCTACGATCGACCGATTGAAACTCTTTTTCATATTGTTTCTGACGGAATGTCAGATCAACGCTGGAACTCAATGACTTCCATTCCCTTAGTTTCCAGGCTATCGTTTGACTTCGCGATAACGATTGACGGACGAAGCCCTGTCCGCTGACAGCGTCTTCTATACGGATCCCATACTCTCCACTCAAAGACATATTAGAAAAATCGGTCAGAGATATTGTCGGTGCTACATCGATATAACGGTAACTTGAACCGAGTAGACTATCAGTTACTGAAACGAGATCCCTTCGATCCTCGGCTTCAAAATGTACTCCCGGGCTGATCGCAGTGCGTTCACCGACTGGGATTGCATATGACGCCGATCCTTTCTGCCTGAACCACAGTGAACGCTGTGATATCCCGTCATCCGTAGTCGATAGCTGTTCGAACGAATACGTGATCGATGGAAGCTTTTTTTCACCGATTGTGAGTTCACCTTCGAGTTTCCTCGTCTGGAAATCATCACCTCGACGCATCGAACCGTACTGGATACTCATCGTTGATGCCTGGGTTGGGAAATACATCAGTCGTCCTTCACGGATTTCTTCATTCCCGACTATCAGACGGGCTACGTTCCACGCGCGAGAAAATTCGATGACATTTGTCCGATCTAACGGAGTAAATTGTTCGCTCACGAATCTTTCATGAAGAAGAATATCGACTCTTCCAATATTCACTGAGCCTATGACAATATTTTTTGGAGAGAACTGAGCCGTAGCATTAAATGCCGATCCATTGGTGACTGCATCCTCGAGTGATGCGAAGCGATTTGCATTATATCGACTTATCGCATATTCACCCGAGAGTCGCAGGATGCTGCCGGGTGTTGTTGAAATCCGGAAATCGGCAAGTTGTATTTCTTCAGGGAGTGGAAGGTACTGAATCGGGACATATGCACCCTGATTCACTCCGACGTATGTGAACGTCCCGATCTTGTCCTTTCTATATTCGCCCGACCCATCACCGACATAAGTGAAGGATACCGAATAGAGAGCATCGGGCATACCTGGTGCATAGCGATAAATTCTTTTAGGCACCTGCGCTTCCATCGTATCTACTGCGATGTACTGCCCTTTCCCCATTCCCGATATCGAATCGCGTCCTACATAAACAGCACCCGATTTTGATGCCCTTTCCCGATCGGCACCGCTCTCTCGTAATATGCGTTTATCATCGTCACTGAGTTGAAGATCAATCGTCGCATCCGGATTATCGGCTTCCCTCATATAGGTGACGCCAAAGAGGACGTCTCCGCCTGCGAGAGATGATCGGGCATCGGCAGTGAGAAGACTGCGGGTATATTGGCGATCGGTATATTGAAAGTCAACCGTAATCCGCGTCAACGACGTTATGGGCCGTCTGGTTGAAAAAATGATTTCTGCATTTGCATAGTCAATTATATAATCATTTGCTTCCCCGCGCGTCATCAATTCACCGTTGGCATACACTTTTTCCGTCCCCGCAATGACAATAATTGAACGTTCGTTATTTCGACCGACCAATCGGTACGGTCCTGGACTCCATCAATACCGTTGAATTGACTTGTGGAAAATTTTCCGCGCGTGATTGAACCCGAAACAAGCAGAGTATCGGAAGTAGATCCGATCATCAATGTCGACCCGGCTTTTGCTCCCTGGAGTTTTCGAGCAAGCCGTGCAAACTCCGTTCCCTCCATCATCAGATTGAAGTCACCCAGCGTCGTTGTTACGGAAGGACTCGTAATTTCAACGAATACCTTATCGAATTCCTGAAGAGTTTGTGTATTTCCCTCTGGTTGAATCGGTGTATTTTCATCGGTCAATGCCGCAACAATATTAATATCCGGGGAGAGTTTTCCTGCAAGCTGCATTCGAAATCCTGATGTGAGTGAGAGATCACGATTTGATCCCACAGAGAATCCGCGTGCGATACTTCCGGATTTCTGAAGATCCGGCCGAAAATATCTTCAACAGAAAACGATCTGGATACTTTCTGGACCACCCCCTGTTGTCTGCCGAGTGAATCACGCTGATACACAAGACGCTGATGCTCATAAGAGGATTGAAATGAAAAAGGAAACCGGCGATAGAAAATTTTAACCTGATGTTGTGCAGCAGTATCCGATGGAAGTATCCGAGAGCGAAACAATGTTACTATTCCGTACCGTGCATCGAGGTAATAGTCAGTGTCCCGATGCAACCGGAGTGTGTCATAATACACGATTTCCGAACCGGCAACGAGAAATTGATACGGTAGGGTGATGAGTGAATCGTGAGTGCGGAGTACCGCAGTATGAATGCCAATCAATGGATCATACCAAATTTGCCTACTCTCCTGTGCATCGAGTGGGAGAGCTGCAAAAAAAATTACGGCGAAAACAGTCTGTTGTAAAGCGCGGGATAACATCATCAACTGTGAAGGTACGCTTCTGAAAGAATTATTTTAATTATCGTATCAAACGATGTGTGTCACCTCCCGCTGCGTATGATTGATGTGTATTTGTGCTTGCCTTTGGGTCACTTTTTGGATATATTTTTATATCAGAAAGCCGAAGTGGCGGAATTGGTAGACGCGCTGGACTCAAAATCCAGTCCGGCTTACCCCGGGTAAGGGTTCGAGTCCCTTCTTCGGCACATTATTAGGACCGGTACGACGGTCCTTTTTTATTCTTCTTCGTTAACCGATATTAGTCGATAACCATCAAGAATTTGCCTCACTTTTACTGAAAGGTCTTCCACCCGATACGGTTTTGGGAGAAAACCATCAACCATCTGACGGAGGATATCCCGAGGAATAATGTTATCTGCGTACCCCGACGACACAATAATATACACCTGGGCATTCATTTCCTGAAGAGCCTCAAGAACCTCCTCCCCACTTCCCTTTGGCATATTCATATCAAGTATCATGAGATCGATTTCATCCCGCATGGTTTTGTAAATCTCCACCGCTTCTTCTCCGGTTGATGCTGTTGTCACCGTGTACCCGAGGCTGCGTAAGAGAGAAGAGGTAGTCCTGATAATAGAATCTTCATCATCCACAAGCAGGATATGTTCATTCCCATGCCGTAATCGCTGAAGTTTCCTACTCCTTTGACGAGGGATTCGCTCCTCAAGTTGCGGGAGGAGGACATGAAAACATGAACCGATATTCTTCGAGCTCTCGACGGAAATCAAGCCCCCGTGAGTTTGAATAATGCCATAGGAAACAGAAAGTCCTAATCCCGTCCCTTTGCCCTTTGCCTTGGTGGTAAAGAAGGGCTCAAAAATATGGTGGAGGATATTTTCGTCGATGCCGACGCCCGTATCGGATATATCCATTTGAAGATATTTCCCCGGTTTCATGTTTGGAGAAATCTGGGCTTCGGCCCCCGTCAGGGTTATATCGAGAGTCTTGATTGTTAATAATCCCCCTTCGGGCATTGCATCCCGGGCGTTTAGGAGAATATTCAATATCGCCTGTTGAATTTGTCCTTCGTCCCCCAGTATAACACTGTTCTTCGCATTAAAATCGGTATGCATTGAAATCCGTCGGTCAACACTCCGTTCAAAAAATGAGAGAGTATCCTGTACGATGGTATGGATGTCGATCTGCCTGGTTTCGAAATGGTCCCTTCGTGCAAACGTCAGGAGCTGTCTGGTCAACGCAGCTCCACGCCGCGCTGCTGCTTCCATTACGTCGACATAGTCGTACAGTTTATGATTCGCCCCGATTTTTCGCTTGAGCATCGATGCCGGTCCGAGGATCGAGGAAAGGATATTATTAAAATCATGAGCAATGCCACCGGCAAGATTACCGATACTGTCGATTTTCTGTGCCTGAAGAATCTGCTGTTCAAACCGCTTCTTCTCGGTAATATCGCGCATTACCGAACGGACCAGTATCGGCTTTCCATCGTCGCCGACAATGATGGAAGTATTCGTGCTGACGTCAATCCGGCTCCCATCCTTCTTCACAAATTGGGCTTCAATACCCTGAACACTCACACCGACCCGGAAGAGCTGTTGATGATGCCTCCGCGCTTCTCCCTTATATTCATCGGGAATGAATGAGAGAATGGAACGTCCGATCAGTTCACTCTTTTCGTATCCAAGCGTTACTGCTTCCGTCGTATTGCAGTTGATGATGATTCCTTCCTCATTCACAACATGGTACATATCGGGAGAATGTTCGTATAGGTCTGCATAGCGGCGTTCTGAATCACGCAGGCGTTCAAAGAGCCGCGCGTTCTGCAATGCGACGCTGATATGATTACCGAATGCTACGAGTAAATCTACATCCCTTTCGGAAAATGCTTTCGGCAATCTACTCGCAACGACAAGAACTCCGGCGACCGATTCTTTTGTCCGAAGTATAGTCGATGCCCAGGATTCAATCCCAAGACCCTCCAGTACCACCGGCAGAGACCGGTGGATATCGGGGAGTCTGTTCTGTTCGGTTGAATGATCAAAGATTTCAATCTGCTGTTCTGATGTCGACGCTGTTTCATCGAAAATCCCGACGGTTGTTCCAATCGAGTTTCGTAATTTCAACTTTTCATTTTCAATGACATAGATCCATCCGAATTCAATATTAAGAAGGTCTCGCACTTTTTCCAGCGCATTGTGTAACACTTCTTTGAGTTCAACCGACTGATTCACTGCTTCGGCAATGGTGTTCAACGCCAGCAATTCACGTCGTTGTTCTTCGAGCTGTCGTCCATATTTTAAGGAGAAGAATACACTCGCATAGCCTATTATCCCAACACCAACGATACTGATAAATTCATACCACTTTAACATTCTACCGCTGACAACATAGATCCCGACGATAGTAACCATAGATACGATCACAGCGGTCGAGGCTACGATCTGCGATTGCTCAACCAGACCGAGGTCGGAGAAAAACTGCCGTATGCGGAGATAAAATTTCTTCATTCTGAGGACACCCTTATACTCTCATATAAGGTAATGTAGGAAATGAGAATGATTTTAGCAAAAAATCAACCTTGCTTCGGAACGAAAATTGCGATATATTAACGCCCTCTTAAAACAGGAGACATACTATGGCATCGCTCAAAAAGCGTTCCTGGGCGGAACCTTTTAAAATTAAAGTAGTCGAACCCCTTAAAATGACCAGCCATACCGACCGCGAAAAAGCCATTCTTGAGGCCGGATATAATACGTTTCTCCTGCGATCAGAAGATGTCTATATCGATCTCCTGACCGACAGCGGTACCAATGCCATGAGCGACAATCAATGGGCTGGTATGATGCTCGGTGACGAAGCATACGCCGGAAGCAAGAATTTTTACCATCTTGAAGAAGCTGTCCGGAAATATTACGGCTATACCTACCTTGTTCCCACGCATCAGGGACGCGGAGCCGAAAATTTGATCTCCAAGATCCTTATCAAACCCGGTATGTTCGTTCCGGGAAATATGTATTTCACGACCACGCGTCTCCATCAGGAATTAGCGGGTGGTACCTTCGTCGACGTAATCATCGATGAAGCGCATGATTCGATGAGCCTTCACCCGTTCAAAGGCAATGTCGATCTTAAAAAACTTGAAGATCTCATTACCAGGGTCGGTGCCGAGAAAATTCCCTATGCCAGTATTGCCGCCACGGTAAACATGGCCGGCGGACAGCCGATCTCGATGGAGAATCTCCGGCAGATCCGGGAACTGACAAAAAAATACGGCATTAAAATTATCCTGGACGCCACACGGGCGGCGGAAAATGCGTACTTCATCAAAATACGTGAGAAAGGATACGAAAATAAATCTCTCG
Organism: Ignavibacteriota bacterium; assembly: GCA_963776275.1. Lineage (GTDB taxonomy): Bacteria > Bacteroidota > Ignavibacteria > UBA10030 > CAVZMI01 > CAVZMI01. The sequence continues at coordinate 2,031 of CAVZMI010000011.1, read as the reverse complement.
CCGAGATTCTTCATGAAATGTGTTCTTACACCGACGGATGTACGATGTCGGGAAAGAAGGATCTCCTTGTGAATATCGGGGGCTTCCTTGCCATCAACGACCCGGATGTTTTTGAAGAGGCCCGTAATATGGTAGTTGTGTATGAAGGACTGCATACATACGGCGGACTCGCCGGCCGGGATATGGAAGCCATGGCACGCGGCATCGAAGAAATGATTGAAGAAGATCATATGAGAGCCCGCATCGGGCAGGTGGAATATGTCGGCCAAAAATTAATCGAACTGGATATCCCGATCGTTCAACCTATAGGCGGACATGCAGTCTTCCTTGATGCAAAACGTTTCTATCCTCATATTCCGCAAATTCAGTTTCCAGCACAAACACTCGCAGCAGAGATCTACATCGATTCGGGAGTACGCAGCATGGAGCGTGGAATCGTCTCAGCGGGAAGAAACAAAGAGACAGGAGATCATTACTACCCAAAGCTTGAACTTGTGCGCCTGACATTCCCCCGTCGTGTTTACACACAGGCACATTGTGATGTCACTGTCGAATCGGTCTATTCAGTCTTCGAGAACCGGAAAAATGTTAAAGGACTTAAAATGATCTATGAACCAAAATATCTCCGCTTCTTCCAGGCCCGGTTCGAGAAAGTATAATTCTACGATCATGAACCTCGAAACTCTCAGGCAATATTGTTTGAAAAAGCAGGATACCGGCGAGGATTTTCCTTTCGACGAGGAAACACTGGTATTCAGAGTTCGTGGAAAAATCTTTGCCATGACAAGCATATACGATCGCCCGCTTACCGTCAATCTCAAATGCGATCCCGAGCTCGCGATAGAACTTCGAGAACGATATGAAGAAGTGTGTCCCGGATACCATATGAACAAGAAACACTGGAATACTGTGACACTTGATGGAAGTCTTTCCTCTAAAGAGATTTTTTCAATGGTTGACCATTCATACGAGCTCGTGAAGAAAGGTGCCCGGAAAACAGAACGTCGAAACCCCGGGAAAAATGGAAAAAGTCCTCGACGCGCAATCCGGTAATCCCCCCAAGGAACAAACTCCCCTCCCTGTAATGTTATTACATACAGTATAATCAATCGAGGGAGACACACATGAAGTCCATTTTTTTATTTCTTATTTTTTTAGGTCTTTCGCACATGTCACTCAGTCAAATCCATATGGAAACCATCGAGTATAAAATTGGCGATTCTGTGTTCGAGGGTTATCTTGCATACGATGCCTCAATAAAAGATAAGCACCCCGGAGTACTTATTGTCCATGAATGGTGGGGAATTACCCCATATATACAAAAGAGAGCAGAACAACTTGCGCGACTGGATTATGTTGCGTTTGCAGTAGATATTTACGGAAAGGGTATCCGTGCAAATACTCCTGAGGAAGCACAAGCTGTCGTCAAACAGTTTTATGGAGACAGAAAACTCCTTCGCCAACGCGCAGCGGCAGGTCTCGATATCCTACGGAAGAATTCCCTCGTCGATCCAAAACGGATCGCGGCAATCGGATATTGCTTTGGGGGAATGACTGCGCTCGAACTTGCCCGGAGCGGCGCTGATATTGCGGGCGTAGTAAGCTTTCACGGCGGATTGTCAACTCCGAACACCGACGACGCAAAAAACATCAAAGCAAAAATCCTCGTATTAACCGGCGGCGATGATCCGAATGTTCCGGCAACACAGGTGACAGCATTTGAGGATGAGATGCGGAAAGCGAATATCGATTGGCAGTTGGTGTCGTATGGCGGTGCTGTCCACAGCTTCACAAATCCGGCGTCGGGTAATGATCCGGCAAAAGGCGTCGCATACAATGAAAAGGCAGATAAGCGCTCGTGGGATGCGATGAAAACATTTTTTTCGGAAATCTTTCAATAAAATCAACATAAGAACACAGCAGGAAAGCCGACCTTGCCCTGTATCTCCATGTGAAACTTACAATGGCATCTTTGATGTTAACTAAATTAGCGGCCAGCGAGTGGGAACACTACCGTTGTCGTAGATTAAT
>CAVZMI010000010.1:0-62482 GCA_963776275.1 Ignavibacteriota bacterium | reverse complement strand
CCGCGACGAACGCGAGGACGCGGTCCGGTCCGAGGACGAATGCGTCGGCGTCCGCGGTCGGGATCGTCGGGGGGGCCTTCGAGAAGTCTGCGTGCGTCGAGGCCCTGTACGGCACGCCGGAACGCGTACTCGCCGTGCGCCACGACGACGTCGTCATCGCCGTCGCCGTCGAGATCGCCGAGCACGATCTGGGTCGGATCGCCGCGGTCGTTGCCGTAGGGTCCGAGCAGCGCGCGCGGCTGGCTGTTCCCGTCCACGCCGAAAAGCGTCGCTGCGCGCCGCTGCGGCGCAGCCTGGTCCGCTGCGGCGATGCCGAACCCGCCGGTTCCGTTGTTGCGGAACGCGCGCAGGCCGGAGACGAGGGAGTTCTGGCCGTAGAGGAACCCGTCGGTGAAGCCGTCGCTCGTGACCTCGGCGAAGCCCGCGATCAGAACGTCGCCGCCCTTGGACTTGTCGAGGTCGCCGATCGCGACCGCGCGGGCGTTCCAGTCGTCGGTGTCGTAGGGGAGCGGCTGGGCCGTCGCCGCGGGGAACTTCGTGTCCGTCACGTCAACGAACTGGTGGCCGGCGTCCTGCGTCAGCACGCGCGTGAACGTGGTCCGAGTCCCGTGGACGGCGAGCTGCTTCCTTGGTGTGCAGGGGCGAGACGAGGACGAGGTCCGGACGGCCGTCGCCGTTGACGTCGCCGCTCGCGGCGCGGGAGGCGCGGGCGTCGTCGGCCGTCGTCGCGGCCGGAAGCCGTCCGGTGTCGCCCTCGGCCCAGCCGGGATAGGCGAAGAGGAACTTGCCGGGCACCGTCCACGTGCGTCCGAAGTCGTCCCGGACGGTGACGTCCACGAGCCCGCGTGCGTGGGCTGGGCTGGTGACGGTGAACAGCGTCGGTCCGATCGGCTGCGTCACCGTCGCCTCGCCGGTCCCGAAGGCGACCTTCGTCATCTCGTCGAAGCCGGCGCCGGTGATCTGCAAGCTGTCGCCGCCGACGATGCGGCCGGAGCGGGTGGATTGGCCCAGGGCGTTCCTCAGGTCCAACGCCGCAGGCGGCGGGACGGCGAGCACGAGGCCCTCGCGCGACGACGCCTGCCCGTCGGGATTTTGGACGGTGACGCCTGAGAGCGACGGCGCTACGAGACCGGGCACCACGACGGTGACGGACGTGCCGTCCTGCGCGACGTCCCGGACGGCTCCCTCGAATCGTCCGACACGCGCACCGGCGGCTCGGCCGAAAAGTCGTGACCGTGAAGGGTGGCTGCGAACGAGTCGGCGATCCGCAGCGGCTCGGGCATGGGCGCGAGCCGCGGTTCCATCCCGGTGAGCTTCGCCTTCCCCTTCGCCCGCGGGAGCGGCAGCACGGTGATGTCGAGGCGGTACTTCACCGTGGTGCTCGGGGTCGCGACGCTAACCGTGTACCGGCCGGAGGGGCCCGTGAACGCCAGCTTCTTGAGCGTCGTCACGCCCTTCTTGGTGGCGAGCGCGAGGAACAGCGCGCGGGCCGACTGCCCTGTCGGGTCCGTGATCGAACCGACGGATACGTCACCCTTGCCGATGGGGCGCAGCGTGAGCGACACGACGGCGCCGTCCGTCAGTTCGAACGTGTGCGACGCGGTCGACGGCGATGCCGCCGAGTGTGCCCGACTTGGTGCCGAACTCGTGGCGGTCCCGATCTTGAACGCGGCCGAGTAGGCGCCGGGGTGCCACTCGTTCCGGCGACCCGGACGACCCAGCGGCCCGTCACGTCGATCGGGAACGACGTGAACGCGAGGGTCTTCCCGCCGGCGCCGACGGCGAGCGTCGGCGTCCGGTCGGCGCCCGCTGGATCCAGGACGTGGAGCGCAGGGACGAGCGGAGACGACTTCGGCGAGACCACCGTCACTGTGAGCGTCTCGCCGGCGAGCAGCGGTGACACGAGTCGTCGACGTCGGGCTCGCCGTCCACTTCGGTGATCGCTGCCGCTGACGGAGTTCTTCCCGAACGCCGGGCCCCGGGGCGCGGCGGGAGTCGCCGGCGTCGGCGCCGCGAACGCCGCCGCGGCGGCGAGTAGGGCCGCCGCCACGAGGGGCGCCGCACGCGTGGATGTTCGCGTCACGAGGGCCGTCCTATGCGTCGGGGACCACGTAGCCGCGGAGGACGATCAGACCGGAGAACTGAAAGCTGCCGTTCACCGCGGGGTATATGTTGACTTCATCCCAGGTGGAGGCGACGTCGGCCGTCAGCGACCGCCGGTGGAGACGCTGAACCCGGTGACCGGCCCCGACGTACCGCCGCCTGGGGCAAAGCTCCCGTAGGACGTGTCGGTCTTGACGACCGAGAAGTTCAGGTAGACCACGTTGCGCGTGGACGTCGTGGTCTTGTTCTCCACGAACACCCGTAGCACCGATGTATCGGAAACGTGCCGGGTTTCTTGTAAGCCATGCTTGCTGCAATTCCGTCGGACGTCGCGGGCAGGCAGCCATTGATGGTGTCGGTCGCCCGGGAAGTCCAAAATGTATTAACCAAGGACTGCCGAATTAAGCGCGCCGGAATTGACTGCAGTTCCGGGTGCAAGGACAGAGCGAGCCGGGTTCCTAGCGTTCTTGAACGAGTCGTTCAGAAATGCCCCCTGCCCCCCCAATTGAAGCCTAACTCGCTGAGCGCCATGTACGCCCGCAACGCCGCCAGGAGCTCCCGGCAGAAATCGGGGATATCGGCGACGACTGATCGGCGGACTGGGAATTTTCTTATTGCGGGAGATAATGAGCGAAGTTTCATACCGCCGGGAGAACGGAAGGAACATCCTGACTTTCATCAAATACCGCGAGCAGGGAGCTTTATGACAAAATCCAGATTGAGAACCAACATGGTCATCTGGCTATGGGGAACATCAGCCCTGATATTCACTGCACTGATGGTTACTCAGTATTTCATAAATAAGAACCGGATGGAAATGGAACTGAGGGACAATGCCATTAACCTGGCAAGATATTACGGCAAGCGGATCGATGCCGTCTTTTCTCGCGCAGCCATGATCCCGTCATTGGTAGCTTCTCGTATGGAAACTGATTCCCAATGGGAGAACAGGGAATCCATAAAGAGATACCTGAAAAGAACAGTGGAAATGAATCCTTTCATTTATGGCGCTGCCATCGCACTTGAAACGGATAGTAAGACCGGTAGTCGGAAGCCATTTGGCCCTTATTATTACTACAACCAGGGTAAGCTGGATTATAGGGATCTGAGCAAGGATGACTATAAATACTGGCAATGGGAGTGGTTCAGCCAACCGAAAGCATTGGGGAAACCTCTCTAGACCGAGGCTTACTTCGATAAAGGCGGCGGCGATGTGTTGATGGTAACCTACGCCTGTCCCTTCTATCACGGGAAGCGGTTCGGAGGCATAGCTACGGTGGATATCTCACTAGATAGCATTGTCCAGGATATCGATAGACTAAAAGTGCTGGAAACCGGCTATGGCTTTATGCTCGGCCCGAAAGGCAATTTCCTTTCATTTCCCGATAAGGACAAAATAGGCAGGGAGAATATCACCACGCTGGTCCCGACACTGGCTGAGGAAATGACATCCCTATCCTCTCTTCCTTCGGGTAACTGGATTTTCACGGAGAACCTGGATCCTCTGAGAAAAGAACCAAGCTGGATGATTTTAAGGCCGGTCAGACAAGAGAAAACTATGGTCGGTGCAGTAGTTTTCGTTTATCCGGAAAAGGAAGTGCGCAGTTCGCTTATAGATCTCCAGGATGAATCATTTTTCATAGGATTAGTCGGCCTGATCATTCTTTTGGTGGTTATCATAATTATTGCCAATTCAATTTCCCGTCCGATCGTAAATCTGTCCGATGTAGTGGTTAAGGTAGCGAACGGGGACCTGGAAAATAAAATAGAGGTGACCGCGAAGAATTTGGAAGTTACGACTCTGCAAAACGGATTCAACAAGATGTTGAGCGACCTGAAACTGTTCATTAAAAATTTGCAGGAAACCACGGCTGCAAAAGAACGCATCGAAAGCGAACTGATGATCGCCCATCAGATACAGACCAGCATGCTGCCACGGATATTCCCGCCTTTTCCCAACCGCAAGGATGTGGATATCTTTGCTATTATGGACCCGGCTAAGGAAGTAGGCGGAGATTTCTACGATTTCTTCCTGATCGGCCAGAACAAACTTTGTTTTCTCGTGGGGGATGTTTCCGGCAAAGGGGTGCCTGCTGCTCTGTTTATGATGATCAACAAGGTCCTGCTGAAGAATGAGGGACTGGGTGGAAGCTCTCCAGATCAGATCCTCTTCAAGGTCAATAATATCATCAGCGAAGATAATGAAGAGCTGATGTTCGTGACGATATTCTGCGCTATCCTGGATCTTGTGACCGGCGAAGTTCGGATTTCAAATGCCGGCCATAATCCTCCCCTGATAGGATCGGTGGAATCAGGTTTCGAATATATAAAAACGGATAAAAATTTTGTCCTTGGTGTTAAGCCAAACATTAACTTTACCTTGAATACGACAACACTAAAACGAGGGGATACTTTTTTCTTGTACACGGACGGCGTGACTGAAGCCATGAACCCGGATGCGAAGCTATTCACAGAAACTAGGCTGCAGCAGTCTCTTGCCACGGCGAAGGACGATAGTGTGGAAGGGCTTATTCAAAGTGTCAGAAATGATATAACTGAGTTTGCGCAGGGAGCGGAGCAGTCGGATGATATTACTATGTTGGCTGTGAAATATTACGGGAAATGCTAATCGGAAAAAACTGTTATATTCCTCCAAGGAAAAATTATTCAGGTATCATTGAAAAATTATATATCAAACATTTATTGAAGTGAAGAAGAATATGAGTACACAAGAAGTCGTGGAAAAATATTTCGAATATGTTAATAATGGTGATTGGGAAAGCTGGCTTGATCTATTTGCCGACAATATCGTTTTAATCGAGCCTATCGGTACGATAGAAGGTATCGCCACTCTAAGGAGCGGTATTGAGGGAATAAAAAAAGGATACAAGAGATTCCAGAATCATTTGCTTGAACTGTTTATTAATGGGAACCGGGCGGCAGCTTTGACTCGCATCGAAGCAATTACAGCAAGCGGCATTTCAATTGATCTTAAAGCAGTGAATACATACACCATTGAAAACGGAAGAATAGTATATCAGGAAAATTTTTTTGATTCGATAAAGATTAAACCGTTTTTAGAACAGAATCTTGATCAAGCACAATAGCATTGAGATATGAAATAACAAAAGGAAAAGGTTTCACCCTTTGCTATTCCGATTTCATCCCGCCCCTTCCAGAAATTGGTTCTCGCCGTTCAAGAGATAAGCAAATGCGAGCCGTAGCCTATACGTGCATGAATTGCCCTCGTAGAATTCAACCTTGACTTGATAGTTGATGGTGATGGAAGAAATCCTGTGCTGTGGGGACAAGATAGAAAGCAACAGCGGCTACGAACAAGGATTTCGCTGCCACCATGCTTACAAATGAAACTCCAATGGCTAACAGATAGATAAACGGTCCAGTCAAAATACGGCGATGGAAAGAACGGATGAGCTGGGGTTGGATGCTTTCACACATAAGGTGGCGGTTCTTTGATGCGTAAAACCAGATCAAATCAAGAAGTACTCCCCCTACGATCAAGTTGACAGCATATGCGATAACCGACAATTGTGCTTCGCCGTAGCGTACGACTAATGTTGTGGGATAAGGAATTGTTGCCACGCTCATCAGGAAGAAGATATTCAGCCAGAGGAGTGTACGATCGTGGCGAATGATGTGAGTGAAAACGTTGTTATGGCCGATCCAGTAGACCCCCAGGATGATGAAGCTGACGATGAGAGTCACAAGATCAGGCAGAACCTTCAAGAGCGCCTGTGGGAGGTCTTGTATTACTCGATCGGCAGATATGTCGGGGATCCTGATTGAAAAAGCCATAACAGTCATTACGATGGCGAAGACTCCATCGCTCATCGCGTTGAGACGCTGATTGTTGACCGCACTAAGGGCACGTTTCGCCTTGTGGCGTGTTTCAGTCCCTCGATCTTCTTTATGGGATGCAAGTTTTTCGCGTTGCCTTTTCATCAAGATGTACCTCAGACCATTGGTAGGGGATTATTTTGGTCAACGTATCCTTGATTGATCTCAACAATATTTCCTTCCGGGTCAGCGATCCAAACGCCGCGCCAGCCCGGGATGAAATCATCAAAGTTAAGTGGTCCCAGCATGATCTTGACAACGGCCTCTAACTCGGCCAGCTTGGCATCAACATTGTCCACTTCGAAAGCTATGTGGCGTAGGCCGGGATAGGGATGCCCGTCATTATGGGGTGGAGGAGTGGGTGAGTCTGCTTTGGCTTTGAAAAGTTCAAGGTAGACGCTCCCTGATTTAAGAAAAAGGATTTGATCGTCGGCGCCGAGCGGGATTAAGCGCGCCCGCTTGAAACCAAAATACTTAGTGTAGAATCGTTCTATCGTAGCAGGATCCTTGCACGTGATCCCTATGTGGGCAAAATTTGTAAAACCCATTTACGCTTTCTCCTTTATATCCTTATTGTCTTGGCCGGTTTTCTCTATATCAGTTTCTTGAAATTGATCTTGGGATTACCAATTGCCAGAGCGCCATAGATCACGTGGTTTTCTAGAATGGCAGCCTCCTCTTTTTGGACAAAAATAATATCCGTACATACCTATGTATAACAGTAATGTGTCTACATTTATCTGTGTTGATGCTTACTCGGGGCATGATTTTAGTGCTGCTCGCTAGCCAGCATGTCAATGATCCTGCGCGCAAATATGTGACAATGACCACCGGTCCTTGCTGTGACCAAATCACCATCCACAACAAGATCCTCGTTAACATACTCTGCTCCGTATGCTAATGCGTCTCCATAAAGGTTATTATGGCATACTAACTTTCTGCCTTTCACAACTTCTCTGATTGGTGCTGTAAGCCATAAACCATGGCAGATAATACCTTTGATTATTGACTTTTGTTCAAATGCTCTTTTCAAGAACTCGGCGGCAGGTGGTATCGTATTTATATCTTCAGTATATCTTAATCTGTCAGACACGATTCCTGAAGGAACAATGATTGCAGAATATGACAGCAATTCTTCATCGCTCATATTTTCGAAACTTTCATGGCATTCAAAAGGAGAGTGTTCTTCGTGTCCTTTGAAAGTGATAGATGGTTGTCCCCATAATCGCGTTAAAAAGTGCAGTTCAATTCCTTCTTCGGGGAAAATGTGCTGGTAATAGAAGATTTCCTTTTCATAGAAATCACTTTCAATTAAAACTCCTATTTTCTTTTGTCGTGTGCTCATAGTGGCAGTCAGGATTATTCTAAAAATGGCTTAATCAGAGTAGAACCTCCAGAATATTTTGCCGAATTTCAAAGCTTCGCCGAGCCTTCATGATATTCAAATCTATCAACAACATATTTAATAATAACGGGTTTACCGTTCGAAAGCTTCATTTTCCAGGTCTGGTATGCATCTGCAATAATTCTTTCGCTTTTTGCGGCAGGCGGATTCCAAACGCTCGCCTCCCATTGCACTATTACTTTTACTTCTGCAGAGTCGCCATCAATTACAGCTTTTACTTCTTTAACGGTATGGACTTCGTCAAAAAAAAGTCTAATGACACGCTGAAACCAGCCTTCAAAACCTGCCCATTTGTAAACCGTGGCTTCAGGAAACACCATTTCGAGTTCTTCGTTGGCGAGCAGAGGTAAAAATTCTACCATAGGCCTGTGGACATCCAACATTTTATACCAGTCCTCTGCAAACTTATGGATCATTTCATTCGAAAGCATAATTATACTCCTTATAAATTAGCTCGACCTGTTGCCTTACATACTTCTTATCGTGAACTCTTGCTGCAGCCTCGCTGCCTTGAACGATAAGATTTGTCGGTTAATCTCAAGGGCTGCATATTGACCTACTCTCATTATCGCCGACATAATTGAGCGTTGTATTGACATCGCTTTTTATTAAGGCACCGAACCATTTTTGGGCTGTTTCTTGCGGCGACAGTTCCGTAAGAATTCCTTACGTAGTATTATGTCTTTGATTTTATAAGTCTTACAAGAGGATGTTCGCTACCGAAAATATCGTTGGCGATATCGACGGGCAGTTTACCGTCGTGTCCTTTCAAGTCAAGTCTGGCTCCGGCATTTACCAATATTTCGGCACAATCGCTGAAGCCGTGCCAGAGCGCGTCGTGCAGCGGCGTGTATCCGTTGGTCATGCCTTGAAAATCGAGATTGATCCCAGGTTGCTCTGCCAGCAGTCTGGTAATATCGGCAAAGCCGTTATAAGTCGCTTTGTGCAAAGGGACGGCTCCAAAGGTCGGCTCGATAGCGTTGATATCGGCTCCCGCATTAATGAGTTCGGCTGCTATAGACATATATCCCTGCCGGCAGGCAACGAGCAACGGAGTATGAAAATCATTGAATCCGCCCAGGGATGGATAACGTTCATCGACGTTCACGCCTTCTTTTATCAATCTCTGTACGGTTTCGAGGTCGTTCTGAAAGACAGCCGCCATAAGTCTTTGAGCGTGTATTCTATCATCGTCGTCTTTTTGCCGTTTTTGCAGAAGCTCGCCTGCTTTCAAAAGCTTATCCTTGCCGTGAACGTTCACTTTCAACGCGTATTGAAAATGATCGAGCAAGGAGAAGCCGTAGTGCGTCTTCACGTTGAGGCTGGCTCCTTTTTTCAACAAATATTCCACTATGTCGGGCCACTTGAACCAAAGTGCCTCGATCAGCGGAGTGTGTCCGGTCGAAGTTGCTACGGCATCGATGAAAGCGCCCGCGTCCGCCAAAAGACGGACGACATCCAAAGAACCGGCCTGGCAGGCTTTATGGAGAGCCGTTGAACCGGCTTTGCTGTCTGTATCGAAAATATTCGCGCCGGCGCCGATTAGTTCTTTCACCATCTCCGGATTTCCCAAACCTGCAGCCAGCATCAAAGCCGAAAGACCTGATTGACCGTCTCTGACATTCGGATTAAAATTTCTTTTTAACAGTGCCCACGACTTCAATCGTATTATTCGACTTAATCGCTTCCAGTAGTACGTCGGAATCTTTTTTCTCTACGAGGGTATTATTTAATTTGATAAGTGAATCCATGGTTTACCTTTTTTCCGGCCCTATAATCCAATGTTCTTTTACCACGAGAGAAAAATTATATTTCATCTCGAGGAACCGTTCCATATCGGGTTTTACCCGATCTTTATGTTCGGGAGAATTCAAAGCATTCCGAAGGGATTGAACGTCGTCGAACCAAAGCTGTGAAGCGCCGTCGAACCTCGATTCTCCGACGGCATAATAACCGTCGCGGGTATGGCATTGCATATATCGTCTAAGCCCGGGTAATTTCAGGACGTTCGGAACCGTGGCTGTTTAAATAATATTTTCTGAAATTTTCGAGATGCATGCCTTCTTTTCGTTTATGCAAGATGAGCAGCTTAATCCACGTCGGATGATTGCTTAATGCCGGCCCTTCCAAGACCAGATGTGCATCGGTATCGATCACAACGGTTTTCCAAAAAGCGGCCCAGTTCGGCTCGTCAAGTCTGGCGCCCTGTAAAAATTCCTCCGACTGTAACGAGGCCAACTGTTCTTCATCGTTTTCGAGCCATATCTCCGCAACACCGTTCCACAAGGGGATTTCATCATTAAAAGGAACCGTTGTATCGATGAGATATTTTTTTATTTGGCGAATTCTACTCGCATAGCGTACGGCATGTACTTCGACCCAGTAGCGTTGAAATTCTTCAACGGTCATGCCCGGTTTTGCATCTGCAAAAATTAATTGATGTATCATAGGGTTCCTCTGGCTTAGGTCGTTTAACCCGATACGACCAGATCAATGAGAAAAGGATTATCGTCCGATAACATGCGATCAATGGCAGGTTCGATCTCGTCATATTTTTCCACTCTGACGGCGTTTACGCCCATAGCCTGACCGATCAAGTCGAATCGCAACGGCGGATGGGAGAGATTAAAGCTGAGCGGAAATTGATGTGGTATAATATCCCTCTCTTTCCAGTAAGCGCCGATGTTCAGTTGGAGCAATCGATACGAGCTGTTGTTGCAGACAATGTACTTGGCTCCGATCGAATGGCGCACGGCGGTCCACAATGCCTGAATGGTGTACATCGACCCGCCGTCGCCGGTAAATCCGATAACGGTTTTTTCCGGATGTGCAAGTTTGAGACCCATTGCTCCCGGGATGCCGACACCCAACGAACCGCCGCGCGTAACAAAATACCGACCCGGTTTCCTGGGCGGTATATATCTGGTGAGAGCGGGGGAGTTTGTCAACGCTTCATCGAAGATAAGCGTATCGGTGGGAATCTTCGCGGAGAGCAGTTCGGCAAACCGGAACATGGCGAGCGAGTCCGTACTCCTTCTCGTCCGATCCGCTTCCTTCTCGGTATTTATTCTTTGCGATTTTTTCTTCGAAATGTCTTCCCGTCTTTTTGCCGCCGTCTCTTGTTGCTGCCGGTTCATCCCCGCTTCAATCGCATCGTGAAGAGCCTTCAACGTCAGCTTCGGATCGCATACCGCGGCGATATCGACCGGATGATTTTTAGCAATTTCGTAGGCGTTCAAATCAAAATGGATGACCTTGGCTTTCTCTGCAAAAATATTTCCCAATTCCGGAAAAACTTCCGGGAGCATGTATGTGCCGACCAAGAGATTTACATCCCCCTTTTGTGTGATCGGCAGACTGCTGCTGCCGAACATGTGACCGGTGGCGCCTTGATACAGGGGATGTGTAAAATCCATATTCAGATCGCCGGCATCGACTGCGTACACTTCTGCACCGAGCAATTCGGCGAGCTTCGTCAACTCTTCCTGGGCACCGGAGTATGCAATTCCATCGCCGACAAATATCATCGGCGCGACCGCCTCCAAGAGGAATTCCGCTGCCCGTCGAATGATCGGTATGTCCGGGACTACGCGCGTGGAAGGAATCGTCGTCGGAAGAACATCTTCATGATTTATTTCTTCGAGGATATCCATGGGCAAGCAAACATAGACCGGTCCCATCGGCGGTGTTCCGGCAATCTTGACGGCGCGCCGGACAGTCCGAAGGAGGGAACTTGAATCGGTCACCATGGTCGCGTATTTTGTGACCGGTTTCATCATTCCTACCAGATCGGCGGCCATTTGGGCGTCCATGTTTGCATACCTAATTCCGGCATCGCCACCGACAACGACGAGCGGGGAATGTCCACGCATCGCCTGGTACAGCGCACCGACCGCATTTCCGATTCCCGGCGAACTGTGCAGCTGAACAAGCGCAGGTTTTTGAGTGGCACGAGCATAGCCGTCCGCTATGAGTACCGCGACACTTTCCTGAAGAGTCAGAATATATTTAAGCTGCGGATATTCTCCGAGAGCATCAAGAAAACCCTGTTCTACGGTACCGGGATTGCCGAACATATATTTGCAATCGTCGGCGATAAACTGCTCCAGCACTTTATATTTGCCGCATTTACCAGCCATACCGTTTCAAGCCTTTGTCCAGAACGGTAACAAATACGTTGCCGAATTCGTGAGAACATTGCAGAGAGCGCGCTGTGATGAACGGATAATCAACTATGACGGACGTTTCTTTTCCAAAATTGCCGTGAAATTGGCCGCTGGGTCCAACAGCGTCGGAAAGGATGTACTCCAGAACATATGGGGGCGGTTCGAATATTAAAATCAGTATGCAGGAATCCCGTGCCATCGTGATAATCATACTCGATACAATGCCCTGTAACGTGTTTACCGTTGATAATACTTTTCCTTTCATTAAAATCTCTTGCGAAAACAAGCGCGGCGACACCATAACAAATTGCACCGATAGGTTTATCGCTACGATAAAATCCTAAAATTAATTCGTGTAGTTTTTGATTATTTACCAAATCTACGATCGGCCCGCTGCCGCCGACAATAAATAATGCTTCATACTCTTCTATAAGTTTTGCAACGGAATCTTTCACTTTTGAATAATATTTCTCCAGCTCGCGCAAGAAATTAATATGTGAATAATAGGGCCTTTCGGGAATATAGTCGGACATATTTTTGCAGTTTGATAGACGATTCGTAGCCTCAAATTCTTTAACCATTTTTTCAGCAAGAGGTGTAGTTACACAAACACCAAGTGGAGGATCGACGTAAGTCTGGTCATAACTCGGAGGAAGTGCTTCAGCTTTTTTGCCGTTCGGAGTCATGAATTCGACTTTATGTCCGGCGGCTTCCAGTTTTGAAAGAGGCCCGACTAATTCGATTCCCCAGTAGCCATATTCAGATAGAATAGCGAGTACCTTTTTCATCGGTCAAGTCCTTTTTTAGGTGTAATAAGTACTGCTAATTACCGAAAATAATATGGAACATTATGCATAATTGCAAGCATGTAATGCTCCGCATTACATATAAAACCTGTTCCTTTTTGGAATCCGGAGGATTTTCCAGACCTATTACTAGGTAATAAAAAAATCCCATGTCTTATGCCATAGGATTTTTTTTAGCGCGTTTTGTGCGTCCCGCCGCTTTTTAGCGGGATAGCAGGGGCCCGCTCTTTCGAAGAGTCACAACTCCCCTTCTGAAGATCTTCGTAGTGTGCTTGGAGTAACTATTCTTCATTACTGCTGGAAAACCATCTACATCAAATGATTGGGTACAGTTGAAGCGTATTTCTTCAAAAATGATAATTCTGATCTAATAATACTTAATACTTACAAGGTTTCTCCAGGTTCAATTCAAAGATTATCCGGGCTTTTATCCATAAAGTGTTGTCTTTTTTAACCGATACTATTTTATTAAAATCAACTTCTTTGTTTCTGTGAATGACCCTGCCTGCAGCCGATAGAAGTACACTCCAGTCGGCAGATTGGAGGCATCCCATGTTTTCGTGTACGTGCCAGGATTCATTTTCTCTGATACCAGTGTCGTCACTTCATGACCAAGGACATCATATATTTTCAAAGAGACATTTACAGTTTTCGGTATTGAGAAAACAATTTTTGTACTGGGGTTAGAGGGATTCGGATAATTTTGTGCGAGTGCGTATTGTGCCGGGATTTCATCTGGTGTTCGAGGTACTGATGTAATCATTTCACTTAAAGTCCTTTTCCAAATACCGCCATTCACCGTTCCGGCAAAAAGGTCTGTACCGGAGAGGGCAAGGGAATAAATATTAGTGTTATTAAGGCCTGTATTCACGGGGGTCCAGAATGCACCCATATCGTCCGAATGGAAAACACCTCCGAGTGATCCGACAAAGAGATCCGTTCCTTGGACTGCGAAAGTCTGGAAATAATAATTCGTCAGTCCGGTTTTTACGGGAGCCCAGCTTGTACCGTTGTTGGAAGAACGAAAAACTCCATTAATTGTTCCGGCAAAGAGATACATGCCGGAGAAAGTGAGAGCATATACATAGTTATCAGTCAGGCCGCTACTGGCTTTAGTCCAGCTCGCACCATTGCTCGTCGAATGAAAAACTCCATCCATTGTACCGGCAAAGATATTTGAACCGGAGATAGCAAGAGAGTAGATATAAGTATTTGTCAGGCCGGAATTGACGGCAGTCCAGTTAGTTCCAGTGTCGGTTGAAAGAAATACACCGCCAGATGTTCCGGCAAAGAGATTTACGCCGGAGATAGCAAAAGAACCGACATATGGATCTGTTAATCCTGTATTGACGTCAGTCCAGTTCGCACCATTGTCTATCGAAAGAAACACACCACCGCCCCCGGTTCCTGCAAAGATATTCGGGCCCAAGACAGCAAGAGCATAGATAGAAGTTTTTGTCAGGCCGGTATTAACTGCAGTCCAGCTTGCACCGTTGTTGGTCGAGAGAAACACACCGCCAGGTGTACCGGCGAAGAGATTTGTACCGGAGACAGCGAGAGCTCTAACGAAGGTGCCGGTTAATCCGGTATTGGTGGCCGTCCAACTTGTACCATTATTTGTTGAAAGAAACACACCACCGATGGATGCTCCGGCAAAGATGTTTGTGCCGGAGATAGCGAGAGCTTGAATATCATAGTCTCTCAAGCCGGCATTGACGGCATTCCAGCTTGTGCCATTATCGGTCGAAAGAAACACACCGCCGCCCATCGTTCCGGCAAAGATATTCGCACCGGAGACAGCGAGAGTATGGATAATACTGCTCGTTAAACCATTATTGACGGGAGTCCAACTTGTACCATTATTGGTCGAAAGAAATACACCGCCTGCATAAGTACCGGCAAAAATATTTGTACCGGAGACAGCTAATGTAAGAACCTCATTGAATGGCAAGCCGGTATTGACAGGGGTCCGATGTCGTACCATTATTTATCGAGAGAAACACACCACCGCCCCATGTTCCGGCAAAAAGTTTCGTACCGGAGACGGCAAGAGTCCTGACGTTAGTAGTGGTCAGGCCGTTATTAACGGCGGTCCAGCTAGTGCCGTTGTTTGTCGAGAGAAATACACCTCCGCCCTGTGTTCCGGCGAAGATAATGGAACCGGAGACAGCGAGAGCCCTGACGTTAGTTTTTCCCAAACCGAAACTGGTACTGACTTCAGTCCAGCTCGAACCATTATTGGTTGAAAGAAATACACCGCCCAGTACTCCGGCAAAGAGGTTTGTTCCGGAGACAGCCAGTGCATGAACGTCAGTATATGTTAAGCCGGTATTGACGGCAGTCCAGCTCGTACCATTGTTGGTCGAGAGAAATACGCCGCCGTAAATTCCGGCAAAGAGATTCGTGCCGGAAACGGCAAAGGCCTGGAACGTCACCACCATAAGGACCGTTGGTTTGTGTCCACTGGGCAGGTAAACGATTCGTATAAATGAACGTTAAAATAAAACTCAATAGAATTCTAAAAATGCGTTTCACTTATCTCTCCTTTTCTGAAATATGAAAGGCAATCAACGAGTCCACGTTCTACAGCGCTGTATTGATCCGACAAAATCTGGATATGCAATCGTGCAGAGTGTCCATTTTAGATTACTTTCTATAAAGTAAGTAAATATTAGCAAGCTAACCAGCGATTAATTACATAAAAACTATAAGAAAGGCAAATGAATCGAGTGCCGGTGATCGCATCTGGCAAGATGCTGAAAATAACATTGTTCGGTTTGTAGCATGCCGTGTCCCTGCCATGATCCTAGAGCTCGAATCCCTCCTTAAAAAACAAAAGGGAGCCACAAAAGTTGCGACTCCCGTAAATAGCGGCTTGTCCCTACGGTCTACCGACTCGTAGAGGCCGTAGGCCGCCGATTCATCCGCCGGTCTATCTGCCGCGAAGTCCATTTTATGGACGTAGGTGGAAGCGGAGCGTAGGCGGAAGTTCCGATTCCCTTCGACCCCTCGATAGACTCGGGGCAGGCATGCTCAGGGCAAGTAATCGGAACGAAGACAGAGGGCTCACCTGCGTTAAAAAGCAAACTCCGGCGGGCAGACGGGATCCCGCATTCTTTTTATATGGTTGGAGTGTGGGATTTCTCCCGCCCTGACTGAAAGCAGGGCGGGATCAACTTGAACATGTCTTAAACTATTACTACATAACAAAAATACCCTGGCTTACGCCAGAGGATTTTTTTAGCGCGTTTGGTGCGTCCCGCTACTCTTCAGCGGGATAGCGGGGGCCCGCACTTTCTCAAAGTCACAATTCCCCCCCCCCCGAAAATCTTCGAAATGCGTTTGGAGTGAGCCCATAAATATTCCAGGATTCCTTGTTTCCTTTCCCTCTTTTCTATCCTTGCCCGCCAGTAGGTATCATCTGATACTATTTGAGTAAGACAAGTTTTTTCGTCTGTGTATAAGAGCCAGCATGTAATCGATAAAAATAAACACAGGTGAATGGTACAAAATCGACCCTTAATCAAACGGTAAACTATGCAGTAAATTTCTGAAGATTAAGAACGGATGTATAGAGCATAGAAATGAAAAGTTCCAACCACTTTCTTGACCCGCCTTCGTCCCATTTCACGAGACTTCGGCGAGCAGGCGAGATACTCCTGTACTTCGAGGCGGACAGGCCCGCTTTGCTTCTTTATTATCCGATAATCGAAAGTAATATATTCGATTACTTATCACCACTTGCCTTTGATTAATCACCAACGTATCTTACTGTAACTTGTTTTGCCGCCCTATGTATTCCAAGTTGAATTGCATATTTTATTATGAAAATATTCAGACAGACAAAAACACATAGGATAGGAAAAGGACGACGGATCGGCATCATATTCATGCTCGTCGCCCTCCTGCCAGCTCTTTTTTACACAGGTTTTGAATTAAGCTCCCTGAGCTCGACTGAACAACTGATACAATCCATATATTCAAAACAGCTCGATGTTATTCTATTTTCAATCAATCAGTACACACTGGATGTAGCCCAGAACTGGACTGGTGAGATCAATACGCTTCTCGTCACCTCAAAACCATCGGGGGTGGATTCGGCGACACGGATTTTTCTGAACAGACGGGAAGCAGTCGAAGGCGTTTTCTATTCGGATTCCACAGGGCACTCTATCTCTCTCGTGGAATTCGATGCTAAGGAAAATACCAGGGATCATGAACAGATTCCCATTTCCTCTTTGCAGAATCAATCGGCGACCATCGAAAAACTAATGCGGTATGCATCATCCGGTTATCACAAAATCGAGCCTGTCATCATCGGGGATACTGCCTCAGGGGGAGGTCTGATGCTGATGTTCGTAACAACCTCTCAATTTCCCGAGCGGAGAATAGCCGGGTTTGTGACCAATCCACATACTTTTCTGACGGAGATCCTTCAAACAAAACTTGCTCAAACGGCTGAGGAGGAATTTCTGATTGCGGTCTACGACCGGCGGAACGGACAGATCGTCTATTCGACATCCCCCGTCGAACTTTCAGAGCTTCGCGAAACGAAAGACCTCTGGCTTTTCCCGGGCTACAGCATCGGCATCAAACTGCAGGGAACCAGCGTAGAAGATATCGTACGGGCAAGGTCCGAACGAAATCTTATACTCATCGGACTCCTCGATATTCTTCTTATTGTGGCTGCCTGGCTCATGTATCGCGCATTGAAAAAAGAAATGGAGCTCATCAGACTAAAAGGTGATTTTGTGTCGAATGTCTCGCACGAATTGCGGACACCGCTGTCGCTTATCCGTATGTTTGCGGAAACACTCTCACTGAAACGCGTACGGACGGAAAAGAAAAAACACGAATACTACGACACTATTCTGAGTGAAAGCGAACGGCTGACCCATCTCATTAACAATATTCTTAACTTTTCCAGAATGGAAGCGGGGAAGAAAGAATATCACTTTGAGCCTCTCTCGCTTAATGAAGTCGTCAACGGCGTCATGAAGTCGTACGCATCCCATCTGGATCACGAAGGATTTAAGTTGGACATGCAGCTTGCCGATACTTCGCCCCTCATCGAGGTTGATCGTGAAGCCGCGGCCGAGGCGTTCATCAATATTCTGGACAACGCTGTGAAATATTCTTCCGGCGAAAAGTACGTGCGCATCTCTACGGGTCAAAAAGAAAGTATGATTTACGTTGAGGTGGAGGATCATGGTATAGGAATCGATAAGCATCACCATCAGAAAATCTTTGAAACGTTCTATCGGGTCTCGACCGGACTGACCCCCAATATCAAGGGGAGCGGACTCGGCCTTTCCCTTGTCCGCCACATAATGGATGCTCACGGGGGAACGATAGAAATGGATAGTACACCGGGTAAAGGAAGCACCTTCAGGCTTCTGTTTCCAATTGTGCACCGGCTTGAATCACAGCTCAAAGGATAAACATCATGGCGCGTATACTTGTTATTGAAGATGAACCCCAGATGCAACGCGGTCTGCGCGACAACCTTGAATTCGAGGGACATCAGGTTAGTGTCTGTGGGGACGGCATAAGCGGATATGCGGCACTGCTCCGCGAAAAATACGACCTTGTCATCCTCGATATCATGCTACCCCAGATGTTGGGTTTCGACGCACTGTATAAAGCACGCGAGAAGGGCATCCGGACACCCATCCTTGTATTGACGGCGAAATGTGAGGAGGCCGATAAAGTACTCGGTCTCGAACTGGGGGCCGACGATTACGTTACCAAACCGTTCAGCGTCCGCGAACTCATCGCAAGGATAAACGCCCTCCTGCGCCGTGTTGAACCGGGGGGCACTGGCGATTTAATGATGACACACGGAGATGTCTCTGTCAATTTCACGGCATATACCTGTTCGAAGGCCGGAAAAGAATTCTCAATGACGCCGAAAGAGTTCGAAATCCTGAAGTTCCTCTGGCAGCACCGGAACGAGGCCGTTACCAGAGACGCGCTTCTGACAAATGTCTGGGGGTATGATGAATCGATCACAACACGGACTATCGATAATTTCATACTGAAAATACGTCAAAAAATCGAGGACGATCCGACTAATCCTAAAGTCATCATTACTATATATGGAACGGGATATAAACTGATCGCCTGATTCTGTGACAAAATTTTACAATTCCTTACTTTTTCATGACATCTTTTTTCCTCCGCGGGCGTAGTACAGGTAGAGATAACAAAAAAGTACACAACAACCAAACAGGGGGACATCATGAAAACGAAACACTTAGTACTTGTTGCTTTGTTAGGACTGGCGACAACCGGTATTTTACAGGCACAATTTTTTTACCCTGTACTGAAAAATTATTCTGCCGCTGATATGAAACGGCTGGATAAAGCGTATGCAAGTTCATTGAGCTATCCGAATAACAACATTGTTGAAGCGGCTCTCGCCTTGGTAACGATGATTAAGCTCGATGTTCCTGCCAATAAATTTTCGTTAATCGAGGATAAAATCGGCGATCTTGTTATCAAGGGTGAAACGCCGGTCATCCGTTTTAAGGCATATCTGGCGGAAATGGTCTTCACCGATCCAGACATGTTCCGGGAAGAAGCCGTGCGGCACTATGAGAACACGGATGCATTATTCAGTGCCCTTGCCGAGAGAATAACTAAAACATTATTAAGCTCCAATTGAGCCAGCGGAGACATTATGAAAAAGGAACAAAAGGCGATGTTCAATCCACTGATTTTCTCCGTACTCGGAATCACCGTTTTCCTGTCTTTGGTCTATGCTTCGTTCGCAACCGCGGGATCGGGGTCATCTGAAGAATGGAGGACAGTACTCGATCTCCGCGGACAGTGGAAATTCGAACTCGGTGACGACAGCAAGCGTGCAAATATCGATTTTAATGATTCGAAATGGGAAGAGATTTTCGTGCCGTCTCCGTGGGAAGACGAGGGATATCCCGGATACGATGGATACGCGTGGTATCGCAAACATTTCAAGCTGCCGGCAGGAACTGAAAAAAAAGCACTCTTCCTGCGTCTTGGCTGCGTGGACGATGCGGCAGAAATTTTTTTAAACGGAGTACTCATCGGAATCTCCGGCAGTCTACCTCCGGATTTCAAGACTGCATACAACGTTGACATAATTCTCCCCGTGCCTCAAAATACTATTAACTTTTCTGGAGATAATGTCATTGCCGTTCGTGTCTATGACGATCAACTGGCAGGCGGTATCGTGCAGGGGAAGATCGGGTTGTATGAACCTAAGGATTATGTCGCTCCGGAAATAATGCTCGCCGGAAAATGGCGGTTTAGTAAGGGTGATTCGGAAAAATGGGCCGATCCCTACTTCGACGATAGCTCATGGGATCAGATTTTTGTTCCCGCATTCTGGGAAGCGCAGGGATATCCAAAGTACGACGGTATGGGATGGTACAGGCTTCATTTTAGGATTCCTGCAGACCTTGCTCAGGAAACGCTGGTGCTTCTTCTCGGGCGGATAGATGATCTTGATGAGACCTATGTCAATGGAGAAGAAATCGGTCACACAGGATGGATCAAGTCCAATCCGTGGAAAAGTCATTACGACAACGAATACCGCGAACTGCGCGCTTATACAATACCGGCCGGACTGTTGAAGACAGGCACGGATAATATCATTGCCGTTCGTGTCTTCGACAGAGGCTATTGGGGGGGTATCTACGAGGGGCCGATCGGTATCATGACACGCTCCAGGTATCGGGAGTGGCGAAATCATCAACCCTGGAAGGATGATTTCAAAGAAAGTCCATGGAAAATATTTGAGAGGTTATTTGAATGATTAAGATAGTAATCCATTCGCTTTAGTATTCTGATTAATCTCCGGGAGAAAAAACAGGCCGAATACTTTTCAGGTTCGGCCTTTTTTTATAATGGATTAGAATTTTATGTTCTGAATTCATTTAGGATTTCCTAACCGCTACGGAATACCATTTGAAGCAGGCGGGCGATGTTAGAATTCAGGATTTTGTGTTGTGACTCCCCCTAAATCCCCCTCAAAGAGGGGGACGCTCGGATGCGAGGAAGCAAAATAAAAAGGCCTCCTATACAAGGAGGCTGTTTGTAGCGGGGGCAGGACTTTCCGCCTACGGCGGATACAACCTTTGGGTTATGAGCCCAACGAGCTACTCCGCCTTCGGCGGACACCACCCCGCGATGTTTGCTTTCGCCCATTCTCTACCGACACCACTCTTGAGCCACTTCTCATGTTTCATGGCCTCTGCCCTTGTTGAAAATTCTTTCGAATAAATAATACGCCAGTTTTTCCCCTTCTTAGTATAGTGCGTCGTTTTCATGAAATGGCGTTCGACTCTGAGATCAAGATCAGCTGTGTGACCAGTGTAGTGATATCCTTCATCACTGATTAGAACATATGTATAAAATGGCATAAAAAAACCCCCCTTACCTGGGAGGCTTCTTTTGTAGCGGGGGCAGGACTTGAACCTGCAACCTTTGGGTTATGAGCCCAACGAGCTACTCCGCCTTCGGCGGACACCACCCCGCGATGTTTGCTTTCGCCCATTCTCTACCGACACCACTCTTGAGCCACTTCTCATGTTTCATGGCCTCTGCCCTTGTTGAAAATTCTTTCGAATAAATAATACGCCAGTTTTTCCCCTTCTTAGTATAGTGCGTCGTTTTCATGAAATGGCGTTCGACTCTGAGATCAAGATCAGCTGTGTGACCAGTGTAGTGATATCCTTCATCACTGATTAGAACATATGTATAAAATGGCATAAAAAAACCCCCCTTACCTGGGAGGCTTCTTTTGTAGCGGGGGCAGGACTTGAACCTGCAACCTTTGGGTTATGAGCCCAACGAGCTACTCCGCCTTCGGCGGACTCCACCCCGCGATGTTTGCTTTCGCCCATTCTCTACCGACACCACTCTTGAGCCACTTCTCATGTTTCATGGCCTCTGCCCTTGTTGAAAATTCTTTCGAATAAATAATACGCCAGTTTTTCCCCTTCTTAGTATAGTGCGTCGTTTTCATGAAATGGCGTTCGACTCTGAGATCAAGATCAGCTGTGTGACCAGTGTAGTGATATCCTTCATCACTGATTAGAACATATGTATAAAATGGCATAAAAAAACCCCCCTTACCTGGGAGGCTTCTTTTGTAGCGGGGGCAGGACTTGAACCTGCAACCTTTGGGTTATGAGCCCAACGAGCTACTCCGCCTTCGGCGGACTCCACCCCGCGATGTTTGCTTTCGCCCATTCTCTACCGACACCACTCTTGAGCCACTTCTCATGTTTCATGGCCTCTGCCCTTGTTGAAAATTCTTTCGAATAAATAATACGCCAGTTTTTCCCCTTCTTAGTATAGTGCGTCGTTTTCATGAAATGGCGTTCGACTCTGAGATCAAGATCAGCTGTGTGACCAGTGTAGTGATATCCTTCATCACTGATTAGAACATATGTATAAAATGGCATAAAAAAACCCCCCTTACCTGGGAGGCTTCTTTTGTAGCGGGGGCAGGACTTGAACCTGCAACCTTTGGGTTATGAGCCCAACGAGCTACCAATTGCTCCACCCCGCGATGTACAGAATTCTATTTGCTGATAAGCTTAAATACCAATTGTTGAGTCCTGCCCAGACTCCGTCTGGGTAGGGCGAAATCCCGACGTTGTTTGTCGGGGCTCCACCCCGCGGTATATATCAATTCAATGTACTGCAAAAAGGCTCAAAAGTCAAATTGCCTTTCCCCAATCCGAATCGTTGATAATAAAACTATAACGCGACCATACATTGCATTTGAAACCGTAATTTTGTAAACTCCCGAATATCGTTTGAACATCACACCTATGAAAACATTTTCTCTTCACTTTATCACTATCGTTTTCCTGTCCTTACTGCCGCTTTATTACCTCTGGAATATTGAGCCGCAGGAGAGAACAGTCAGACAACTTGAAATCCACGATTCTACAGTTAACACCGGTTTCCTACAGGTCGGTGAAGAGCTGACGTACGAAGCCAGCTGGTGGTTCATTAAATTAGGCGCTATTCGCACGAAGGTGCTGAGCGAACAGACAAAGAATGGAGACAAATCGTACGCCTGTATTGCATATATCAATTCTTACTCAGGCATTCCATTCGTAAATCTTCATGCTATTTTCCAATCTGTCCTGGATAACGAGTGCTATTCGCAATCTTTCGTCCAGCGTGAGCAAGAAGGAACAAACTGGGAGGTTCTCCGGTACAGATATGATAGGCAGAAAAATATAATTTTCATCGACGAAGGCATAACTGAAAATGATACCAGCGATATCCATATCCAAAAAATAGATACGGCAGCTATTGATATAAAGACGCAGGATGGCTTATCGCTACTCTATTTCGCGCGTGCAAATGTAAAAAGTGAGAAGCCGTTTACGGTGCCGACAATGATCAGGCACAACCAGGGCACTACCGTTCTAAATTTTCCCGGGAAAAACGCAAGCGTTGAAATCGATGCTGTTCAATATCCAATCGATGTCATTGAATTCAACGGCGATGCAAAGTTCAACGGTATTTTTGGATTCAACGGATCTTTCAAAGGCTGGTTCAGCAACGATGGCGCACAGATACCCATAAAAGCAAAAACCAGCGTGATTATCGGTTCTATCACGATCGAGCTTATTCAATGGACACGGCCGGGCTGGAAACCGCCAAGGGCTGTGGAATAATCTAATGTAGAATTTTAAGTTTTAAATGATGAGTGGTGAGTGTTTAATCTGGGTGTCGTAGGTTGATATACACTGGCGAGAGATCCAAAGAAAGGAGGGTGTGATATGAAGGCAGGGATATTTTTTACAGGATCGGGACCTCTGGTCATACTGACTTCATATGATTCCTTCACCAATCCAAATCTCGTGAAGAAACTGGCAACAAAAGGAATAAAGAAATTTTTTGCATATGAAATCTCAGAGGACGCCGCTAAGGAAAAATACGGCCTGCACTTTGATACGACCATGAGCGACCTGAAACAAGAGGATGATCTGCGTGTCCTTGACTATGACGGGCACCACATCTTCAATATCTTCTCACTGAAAGAACTGGGAAACCCCATATTCTACGAACCCGGTCACCCGTAATCATACCGACGGAAAAATTTTCCGTCAGTACGGAAAGGAGCTGATGAAATGAATTGTCGCCGGACTGTCGTCGGTATTCTTGCCGCAGCATTGTCTTTATCCGTGGGGATCTGTTTTTCCCAACAGGACACCACTCCACAGAAACCACAGCAACTGATACTGATCGATGGGAGCGAGCTCATCGGGAATGTCATCTCCGAGGATTCAATCTCGGTCAACTTCAAAACGTTGAGTAATGTTACAATGGTGATTTTGAGAAGTCAGGTTAAATCAATTAAAACCCTTCAGGGATCCGTCGCTAACGGGATGTATGTCAGAGACGATCCGAACAATACGCGCTTGTTTTTTGCTCCAACTGCACGATCCCTGAAATCGGGACAGGGGTATTTTTCGGCTTATGAGTTGTTTTTCCCGTTTCTTGCTCTCGGCGTCACCGATTTTCTTACGCTCGCCGGCGGTATTTCAATTTTTCCTGGGTTGAATGGCCAGCTCATTTATCTCGCTCCAAAAATTACGCCAATCCAACTCGATAAATTCAACCTTGCGGGGGGAGTTCTCTATATTAACTCCACAAGCGACGGTGACGGTGTCGGTATTGTTTACAGTGTCGGATCGTATGGCAATCAAAATGCATCACTGACTGCCGGACTTGGCTGGGGTTTCTCCGGAAGTAAGACTGCCGACAAACCGATTGTTATGCTCGGAGGCGAACTACGTATCTCGAATAGCTGTAAATTCATAACAGAAAATTGGATACCGCCAAATTCAGACATCGCTATTATTTCTTTCGGATTACGTTTCTTCGGTGAAAACCTGGCCGCCGATCTTGGGTTTATTCGACCTACAATCTCAGGGGGTAGCGGCTTCCCATTTTTCCCCTGGCTCGGTTTTGCATATAATTTTGGAACATCGAAATAGATTAAGAACTAGAATGAGGCCAAAAAAATCTATGATTAATATCCAATTTCTCATAGGAAAATCACAATGAAACCAAAGTACTTGATTTCAATTATTGCTGTCCTGCTTCTCTCGTTCTTTTCACAGACGATATCTCAGAATGTAATCATCGTTGTACTCGACGGTGCACGCTACTCCGAAACCTTCGGTTCGGACAGCACCTACATCAGGAACATTTGGACGAAACTCAGACCGGCTGGAATAATATTCACGAATTATAGAAACGATGGAGTGACTTCTACAATTCCGGGACATTCATCGATCGAAACCGGCACGTGGCAAACCATCGATAATCTGGGAAACAAACGACCTACAATGCCTACAATTTTTGAATACTATCGAAAAACAACAGAATCCAAAAAATCCAAGAATTATGTGATTGCAGGAAAAAAGAAACTTAAAGTCCTCACATATAGTACCCATGCCGATTACGGCCGGGAACTGAAGGCTACTTTTTCATTCGCTGAAGGAGATCCAGCTGTGCTCGACTCGGTTATGTTTCATATGGAAACCAATCATCCGAAACTTATGGTGATAAATTTCCCCGATATCGATGCGGCAGGACATACCGGAGAGTGGAAGGGTTACCTGAAAGCCATCGTCCGTGCCGATTCTCTGGTGTATGTGCTCTGGCAGAAAATTCAATCGAATCCATTCTATAAAGGAAAAACCACTCTAATCGTGACCAATGATCATGGAAGACATGACGATGCGCATGGAGGATTCGAAAGCCACGGAGACGGCTGCGAAGGATGCCGGCACATCATGCTTCTCATGGCGGGAAGAAATATTCCGTTGGGTTTTGTGGATACCCTGAAAGCAACACAAATAGATATCGCTCCGACAACCGGCGAACTCCTTGGCTTCCCAACACCGCTCGCCGTCGGAAAAAGTCTTTTACAGGGAAGATCTATCCCCCAAAAATAGATGCGGAGCTTCTAAATCCATAAATCAAAAATCATCAATCAAAAATCATCAATCATAAATCCATAAAGCCATCTCCTCAGTGGTAATTCTCCCAACATTACTGTACCTTTATAATATTAATACCATGTACCACCATTAACGGACAAACTCTCTTTTGTCGTTATCAAAAATAAAGATTTTAGATAAATTAATTTTCTATTCGATTTGTTTTTTTGCTGTTACTCTGACAAATTCGATCTTCCTCAATCAAATCGGCTATTTCGGCGCTCTGATCCTCGCTGTTATTCGCGCTACATTCAGTCAGAAACGATTCAAAAAAACAGGCATGGAATGGGCATTCCTTTTTTTTATTGCCGCCGAGGCTCTGTCTACTATATTCTCCACTCAACCCACTTCATCGGCAATAATCATGGCGAAACGAATTATGCTGATCCCTATCATTTATACTCTCTTGTATGCCGCTGAGGATATCGAGACTGTAAAAGTAATTTTTAAGATTTATCTAGTTGGAGCGGTACTGACAGCCGTCGCATATCTCATCATTGCCCGCGAACACCTTGTCCAGAACCTTTATATGCTGCACGTCAACGGGCCCTCCCCTTTCAGCCATGTAATGACTGCCGGGGGTTTACTGGCGATGCTGGTGGTAATCCTCTTTGCCTTTGCTGTCGATGAAAAGATAAGCCGCCTACACCGCTGGTTGATTACCATTGCGTTGCTCGTCTCGGTTGTCGCTTTGATCGCAAGTTATACGCGTGCTGCCTGGCTTGGATCAGCTGCAGGCATGATTGCCGTCTCGACAATCAAGAAAAAATGGGCCGCACTTGCTGCCATCATCGTTGTTGTTGCCGGAGGCGCTTTTTTGGTGAAGGAAAAAAGCGATGTGTACATTTACCGGAATTCCGACAGGGGGATCTGTCAGAGCGATATCATTTCTACAAAGGGAACCGTATATCAGGTGATGCCCACCGACAGCGTCGTACTGATCAGTGATTACAAAGAAGGTATCCTCCTCATCGGAAAGAATGGCAGCCGTTCCAACGTCCATCTGCCTGCCCCCGTTGTTTCATGTCTTCAGTGGCGAGACAACATCTATGTCGCTTCATTAATCGATTCACGGTTGGTGATGCTGTACAGAAAAGGACCTTCGGAGTTCGTCATTGAAAATGTATTTTCGTCACCGGGACTACTCCGTTCTACCGTTACAGCCAATGGTTTGCTCTATACGCTCGACAAGGACAGCGGTGTCACTGTCTACCGGGATCCTATGAGACTGGATGATATTTATCGCTGTCCCAGGGCTGCCGGTTTTCAAAATATGTATGTGAGTGAACATTATTTGACACTCTCCTCGTTCGATGATACTGTCAGCCTTTACTCGCTCTCTCAAGGAATTCCCGATCTCGAAATATTCCGCAGCCATTTGAATTCACCGGTTGCTTCAGCGTTTACCGTTAATAAAAATCTCTATATCGGTACTGTACAAACACTCGAGCGCTATCGAATCGATTCGACAACCGTGACTCTTCTCGAAAAACATGACAGCCTTGGAGGAATCATCGATTGCACAACAAATGGCAGAACAATCGTTCTTGCAGGAATTCCCGGCCTTGTTATATCTTCTGCCGAAGAGTGTACTTCTTTCAAGGTCTGCCAAAAAATTCCATTAGAATATGTGCCGAGGAAAGTAAGTGTGAACGGTGAAAACATCTACCTGGTCGACCGCCAACGGAACAGGCTGTTAAGTGTCGCCAGCGTCGATTATCCGACGAACTATCAGCGTCTCCGGATGTGGGAAACCGGGCTGAGAATTTTCCGGGCGCATCCCCTGTTCGGAATCGGCGATATGGATGTCGCCACCACTTATGCCCAATTCAAGCAGCCATACGAGAAGGAAAATTTCGGCCATTTGCATAACAATTACATTCAGTTTCTTGTCATTTTCGGTATTGTCGGTACACTGGCAGTTCTTTACCTCCTCGGAAAAACGCTTCTTACCGAGATACAAATATTCCGGTCGATACGACAAGAAAATGTACTTTCCACTATTGTACTCGGGGCCGCCGGCAGCACGATCGCTTTTCTTTTCAACGGACTGGGGGAATGGAACTTCGGCGATCAGGAGTCTATGACCATGATCTGGTTTCTGCTTGGCATGAGTCTGGCGGTACGGAAGTTTGCGGCGCCTCAAGAAGCCGATTGAGGTCAACCCTTCGCCTCCCCGCCTACCGTCCGCCACCGGCGGACTGCGGCGGGTCGCTCGACGACCTGTCCGCCATCTTTTTGGCGGAAGTAGTCCACTTCGACAAGCTCAGGATAAACTTTAGGGCAGGGCAAGGGTCGAGGTTGAGGCGAAGTTACAAGGAGAAAAATTACTGGCCATTTAATCCTTGAATATTCCTAGACATTTCTTTAAGTTGGATAATTCATAGAAGGGAATCAAGTATATGAAGAAATCTTATATCTTTCTTTCATTAGGTCTATTTTCACTATCACTGAGTATTATTATAGAACGATTTGGTGGAGAATTATTTAATACAAATTTCATTGTGGGATTTTTGACAGGATTATCGCTGGTCTTTAATATTTCATTTTTGTTATTGGTGAGGAAAGAACGGCAAATGTAATGATTTCTTCAAGGGCTCTTTAATTATATTTGCTATATATATAATATATGACATCCCCAGTCAGGTAGTTACTACCCTTGTCAATACAGTACAATCGACCGGGGTGTATAGAGTTGAATGGCAGGCAGAGGGCTTTTCAAGCGGAGTATATTTTTGCCGGATGCAGGCGGGGGCATTTTCAACCTCGGAAAGACTTGTGCTTCTAAAATAATTTTTCTGTTCGTTGTTTGTAACACTTCGTGTCCCGGTTTCTCCCGGGACACGTTTTTTTATCTTCACAATTACTACACGATCCTCTCCAGCGGCACCTGAAACAGCCTGATCCTATCGTCCGGTTTCAATATTCCCTTATTTTCTTCTTCAATCGCTTCAATGAGTTTATCGAGGGTGGACTTTTCAGGCAGGGCGATCATCAGGACCGCATTCATGCCGGGGAAACTTCGAGTACCGAGATGCGGTTCCGTTTCGTGTCCTTTTCCTTTTACATGCTCCCAGCAAGTATAGTAATCGATGCCGGTGCGGGTGAGGATGCTCATGATGCGGTCAGTCGTAGACTTCATTGCAGATGACGTAAACAATTTTCATGCGGATACTCTCCAATTTCTACTCCGTTTCCTCTGCGGTTTCTCTGCGATCTCTGCGTTTATATTTTTCACACAGATAAAAATATAAACACAGAGGACACTGCGCCAAAGGCGCATGCGCCTCCGGCGCAAGAGGATCCACAAAGGACGCAGAGTTTCAATGGCGTTAAGTCTATCTTTTCAATTTTCGCTTCACGAATTCTACTAAACGAAACGCTAAGCCGAATACACGTTTGAACGATATATCGTCAATGACAGAATATACAACAGGCACGATAAAGAGCGTTAAAAGTGTTGAAGTGATTAAACCGCCGATCACCGCCTGTCCCATCGGTGAACGGAACTCGCTTCCCTCACTAATACCGAATGCTACAGGCACCATACCGAAAATCATGGCAAAGGTCGTCATTAAAATCGGCCGGAGCCGCGTGGCGCCGGCGCGAATCAGCGCGTCGGTCCTCTCATGCCCGCGGTCGCGTAGGACATTTGCGTAATCCACCAGCAAAATACCGTTCTTCGTCACCAATCCCATCAACATGATGACGCCGATCATGGACATCATCGAAAGCGCGCTCCTGAAAACGAGCAGCCCGAGAACAGCTCCTATTAATGCCATCGGAAGAGCCAGCATGATCGCGAACGGGTATGAAAAGCTTTCGAATTGCGCAGCCAGTACGATGTACACGAATACAATCGCCAGCATCAGCGACAGGAAAATGTTGCCGAACGACTCTGCCTGCATTTGCCCCTGGCCTACGACGCCGACAGAATAACCGGCCTGTATATCGAGTCTATCCGTTTGTTTCTGAATATCTCCGATCACATCACCCAGGAGGCGCTTCGAAAGGTTGGCATCGATGCGAATTTCGCGTTGACGGTCAAACCTGTTAATTTTCGACGGCCCCGACCCTTGACGTATGTCTGCAACATAACTCACCGGGATCAATAATTTCTGTCCGGGTGCTCCATCCTTATTACTCTTGACCGTCAGGTTGTTGACATTCTCGAGCGACGTCCTGTCCTCTTTCGCCAGCCGGACACGCACATCGTACTGTTCATCTCCTTCCTGATATTTCGTAGCGACGAATCCATCGACCATCGCTCGGGCGGTAGTGGCAATGAGTCCGACATTGATACCGAGATCCGAAGCCTTCTCGCGGTCGATGCGGATGCGTACTTCGGGCTTGGAGATTTCGAGGCTGTTTTCAATATCTACAGCTCCCGGAGTCGTACGAACGATTCGTTCGACACGGTCGGCAATACCTTTTATCGTCGCGATATCGTCCCCGCGGACACTCATAATCACAGGCTTTTGATTGCCGCCGACCCCTCCTGCTGCCCCGAATCCTATATTCGCACCGGGGATAGTGCTTAGCTCCACCCTCAGATCGTCCATGATCCGTTCGACACCCCGCTTACGCTTGTTTTTCTTAACAAGTTTCACGAGGATATTTCCCTTCGTCACCGGATCATTACCGGCGCCGATTGTCGTCAATACCGTAATGACTTCAGGTTGTTTCTGTACGACTCTTTCAACCGCGGCACAAATGGCGCTTGTTTGTTCCAGAGAACTACCGGGTGCCGCGTTGATGCTGATATTAAATTCACCCTGGTCGCTCGTCGGGAAAAACGATGTGCCGAGGAATCTGATGAGCACGATGCTGAACAGAAAAACGCCAATCGAACCAAAGATGACGGTTTTACGATGTGCGAGCGACCATGAAATGGCTTTCCGATATCGCTGACTGAGGATCTCGAAGAAATGATTGAAATAATAAAGCCCTTTCCTGAGAATCGAACCCTCGTTGGTCAGTTTTTCATCGGCCTCGCTGAGCCAGCGGGAGGAAAGCATCGGCGTCAGCGTAAAAGCGACGAACAACGACACGAGTACTGCAACCGAGACTGTAATACCGAACTGATAGAAAAATCGTCCGACAATACCTGGTGTGAAGGCGATCGGGATAAACACGGCAACGATTGTAAATGTCGTCGCCATGACGGCGAGTCCGATTTCACTTGTCGCCACCTTCGCGGCTTCCATCGGTGTTGCGCCCTGCTGCATGTGCCGGTAAATATTTTCGATTACGACAATTGCATCGTCGATGAGTAATCCGACAGCAAGCGAAAGTGCCAGCAGAGAAATCATATTCAGCGTGAAGTTCAACGCATACATGATGATAAAACTGGCGATGATCGATGTCGGTAGCGCGATCGCACTGATGATCGTCGATCGTAGATTTGCGAGGAATAGGTACACCACGATTACGGCCAGCAGCCCTCCATACATGATATCGAACAGTACATCGCGTACGGCATCACGTATAAACACACTGTTATCCCGCGCGATGGTTATCTGAACGTCGCCGGGAAGATCTTTCTGGACGCGCGCTATTTCTTTCTGTATCGCATCCGCAACCCGAACGGTATTGCTCCCCGATTGTTTTAAAATGTTCAATCCAATCGCACTCCTACCATTGACCCGTGTTAGACTCACCTGCTCTTTCACACCATCAATGATACGCGCTACCTCTGAAAGATGGACAACCCGCCCGCCTGGAGTGGCTACAATTACCCTATTAAATTCGTCGACATTTGTATATTTTCCCATTGTGCGCAGCAGAAGCTGGCGCTGGCCCTGGACAAGATTGCCTGCGGGAACTTCGACATTCGACGAGGCTACATTCTGGATAACGTCCTGAATGGAGAGATTATATGCCTGCAAACGCGCGGCATCGACTTCGATCTGGATTTCACGCTCTGCACCGCCGACCAAGTCGACCCGGCCGACTCCCGGCACGTTCTCAAGTCGTTTCTTGATTATATTTTTGGTATATGTAGTAATTTCTTTTTCAGACCGTTCGCCCGATACCGAGAGTGTGAATATGGGTATACTGGCGGGATCGATTCGCTGGATCACAGGATCCTGGATATCGGTCGGAAGATCGGATCGAATCGCGGCGGTTTTTTCGCGCACTTCCTGAGCCGCCTGCTTTCCCTCGACTTCCAACTTGAACTGGATGATAACAATAGACACGCCTTCCTGCGAAATCGATGTTATGTGATCGATACCGCCGATAGTATTGACCGCATCCTCGATTTTCTTCGTCACGTCGGTTTCGATCTGCTCCGGCCCTGCACCCGGGAGTACCGTTGTCGCTGTGACGTATGGAAAATCGATATCGGGGAACAGATCGATATTCAATTTAATAAATGAAAAAAGTCCAAGCACGATCAGTGCAAGAATCATCATCGTCGCAAAGACCGGGCGTTCTATAGAGACATCAGCAAGTTTCATGGGTCGTGCTCACTTTCTTTCGTTCAATCATTTAATTCGATCGATTTGCGATACTGACATATCCGCTATCTCGCACGGTCGTGGCCCCGGTTGTCACCACCGTATCGTTCTCAGCCAGTCCTTTTACTATTTCCGAATATTTATCGTCGGACACACCTACCTGGACAGTCTGCTGGAAGGAACGTCCGCCGCGGACAACAAATACGCGGTTAGTGACACCATCACTTTGAATTGCAGCGTTCGGAATGACGAGAGTCTTTACCCGTGGAGAAACCTGGACTATCACCTTGCTGTACATGCCCGGTTTAAACCATTTATCTTTTGTATTTGGGAATATCGCTTTGATTTCGAATGTACGCGACTTAACATCGGCAGATTTCGAAAGCTGAACAATCCGCCCTTCGACCACTGCATCGGGCTTTGATTCCGTATATACCTGAACCTTTTGACCGATCGCGAGATTCGTCACATCTGTTTCGCTAATATTGAAGGTCACTTTTAATCGGGTAATCTTTGCTATCGTCGCCAGTAACGCTCCGGGTGCTGCAAGATCACCGACGCTGACATTAATGGCGGTTACAACTCCGGAAATCGGAGTCGTCAGCTCAACCGCACTCCGTGCTGCGTCGAAGTTTGCTTTAGCGACATCGTATTGGGTCTGGGTACCGTCCAATGCCTGAAGTGAGATAGCGCCTTCTTTATAGAGAGATTTCATACGTTCAAGTGTTTTTTCGGCATTTTTATAACCCGCTTCAGCCTGATAGTACTGTGATGTCACGCCGCTCTTGTCGAGCATGAGTATGACTTTCCCGCTGCCGACCGATTCGCCGACATGTACTTTAATGCCGGTGATACGTTCCGAGATCTTAGCAACGATATTAGCCTGCTCCTCCCCTTCCAAGGTGCCGGAAAAGGTCTTATTGACAGAAACATTCTGTCGTGTAACCGGAGCGATTTCCACCGGTATGACATTACTGCCGGAAGCTGCCGCACCGGTTTGCGGTCGGTCTTTTGCTCCTGAACCGCACCCATTAAGAATGAGAGTGAAAATTATCAAAGTGATCCATTTCATGGATATTTCGGGGTTATGCACGGTAGTCATTAATTCTCCTTTAGCTCTTCTGTTATATTAAACACGTTGATGATTTTTCATATTCCGTGTTCTCTCTTTTTCAACTTTGCGAACTCTGTGGTTATGTTTTAGAAAAGAGAACCACAGAGGACACTGAGAACTTTTTGGTGTCTATCCAGCACAAAGGACACGGAGTTTAAAAAAGCATATCATTGAGAAATTCCGACTGCATATTGCCATTCGGCTTTTGCGACAAGATAATCATAGATTGCCTGCGCGTAATTTGTTTGTGCCCGCGTCATCGCCACCTGTGCATCGAGTAGCTCGAGCTGTGTCCCTACCCCGCTTTTAAAACGTGTCTGTGCGATACGAACGGCTTTCTGTGCCTGATCGATATTTTTCTCCTGTCCGGAGATCCGCTTTTTTGCTTCGGCCATTTTCAATTCTGCCGATTGGATCTGGATTTTTAATCCTTCCTCGGCCTTCATTCGCGTATAATAAATCTTTTCCTTTTCGATCTCCGCCTGTTGAACGCGGTTGGAGGTTTTCAGACCGTCAAATATCGGGAAAGAAAGCGTTAGTCCGACATTGAGCATTTTCGCCCAGAGATAATTGTTGAACTGAAACGTATTATCCTGTGCCTGCCACGAATAGCCGCCGACGAGATTCAGAGTAGGGAAATAACCCGCCCGCTCGATGCTGATATTCTTCTCAAGAAGAGATTCCTGAAGCGACAATTGAAGAACCAAAGGATTTGTTGTAAGTGCATTCTGTCTTGCTTCAATCATTGCGGTTTCCGGAAGTTCTTCAAAGGTAAAATCACCCTGGAGAACGACATCCTGTTCCATGGGGATTGCCACAAGATTTTTCAGCACGTTGATAGCCAGAGCCAGATTATTTTCGGCCGAGATAAGGAGCGGTTCGGTATTGGCAAGCTGTACTTCGGCACGAAGCAGATCGAATTCAGCAGCTGTCCCGTTACGATATTGTGCCCTGACATTTTCAACGTTCGCCTTAACGACGTCGAATCCCTGGCGATTCGCTTCCACCAGCTTCTGAGCAAGCAAAACGAGGTAGAACGATTTCCTTACATCACGAATGACTGCCTGGCTTATGGATTGATAGGATTGCTCCATAAATTCACGGTATGTATCGGCAATCTGTAGCGCTACTCCGACCCTTCGGCTGAAGAGCGGCTGCGTTAATGAGGCGCTCATCGCATATGCGTTTGTCGATCCGATTTCAAACGCCATTGTTTTATCGGTCGGGTTAATCGGATTATTTGGCGGAATGAAGAGTACCGGTTTTTGGATATTCCGTGTATAGACTCCGCTGATTGAAAGCTGGGGCAATGCACCGGCCCACGCTTCGCCAACCTGCGCGTCGGCTTTGAAACGGTCCTGTTCAGCGATAAGGACATCCCGGTTTTGTTGAAGCGCAAGCGAGATCGCTTTTTCGAGAGTCAGGACGACGGATCCTTGAGACCGTGCCGATTCCTGTCCGACCGCACTCACAGACGGAAGCATGCAGAGCACGAAGGGCGTAAAAATTGTGATAAAAAATTTTACTCCTGGTTTCATCATGGTTTTATCCTTTACAATTCGGTTCCGCTGCGCCATCGAAAAAAATAGACACAATGAGAGCGGCGGCAGTATCAATGTCGTCGTTTTGAAACTGAAATTGATTTTCGAGATAATTGAGACAATACGAACGCAGCATCCCGTCGAAAAGCGAGATAAGCTCCCGGGCATCGACCGGTCTGATTTTCCCCGCGCTGATTTCTTCCTCGATTGGATGGATGATTAATTCCTGTATTTTTTTTGTGCGTTCATGGAAGTGTTTTAAATTCTCCTTGAACTCCGGAGAATTTGCGCGATGGAACTCCTGGAAAATTAAACGGAAGAGATCGGCATTTGTACGGGCATGGGAGATCATTGAGCTGGCGTAGGCGGTCAGCTTTTCCCGGGCGTGTCCAGAAACTGCGATAGCCGACTGCATAAGCTCGAACGTCTCATCGGCGAGACGATTGATAATCCCGTTGAAAAGCTCTTCTTTGCTGCTGAAGTAATTGTAAATCGTCCCCTTGCCAAATTCCGCATGATGGGCGATTTCTTCAAGTGTGGTATCGTGATAGCCTTTACGGATGAATAGTTCGCGGGCTGCCTTCAAGATTTCCTGCTGCCTGGCAAGTTTCTCTCGCTCTTTACGCGAGAGCGCCTGACTGCCGTCTAATTGCTCCATTGAAGCCTTATATATAAGATCTATATGAAAATGTGGGTAATGACTATATGGTCATATTTTGACTAATCAGTCGTAATATAGGTGAATATTAGTTCAAGGTCAAGACTAAGCGGTCATTCTATATAAACCAAAAAAAATGCCCTATAATTCCAAAAAGGGCATAAATATTATCGGCCTAAAACACCAATTACTTAAGTGGAAATCTTGAATATTTATTCAGGCCGAAGATTTCCGGTTTGTCAAAAAAAGTGTAAGTCCGCCGGCAATCATCACAAGTCCCCACCAGATATTCGGGTGAAGTTCGGCAAGAACAGTTTTTTGTGTCTCAGGGGATACAAGACCTGTAATAAATATTATCACACCCATGCTCATTAGAATGAGTCCGACGAGATACCAGATGGATTTCATTTGTGGTTGTTCCGAGGTCATGATATAATTCCTTTTTTTTATTACCAGAAATACACATTGAGCAGAATGAATATCGCCAGAGAAACAATTCCTATGAACTCCGGCTTTTTATACAATGGAATCAGGCCGGTTGGCGCTTCGGGAGTGAGCCCTTTCACCAATCCCACAAGTTCGCTCTCCGGTTTCTTTTCAGTGAAAAGACTAATAACGATCGTCACAATGAAGCAGATGCACCAGGCCCACCAAGCACGCCAGAAATTCACCGCCATCTCACTCGATACCGACGACAAAGTGATCAGACTCGCTGAAATCCAATTAAACTTTGCCGCAAGGAACAATGTAAATGACGATCCCATCCCTGCAATTAATCCCCAGAATGCTCCTTTCGGTGTTATCCATTTGACGAACATTCCAAGAAGCATAGTGGCAAACAACGGTGCATTAACCCACGAGAAAATTGCCTGCATATAGTCCATGATGCTCGGGAAACTCCGTGCCCAGTAGGCGGTCCCAATACTGATGACAATCCCGACAATCGTTGCCACTCTCCCCATCCAGACAAGATGTACATCCGAAGCTTTTTTATTGATAACGGAGTGATAGATGTCGTAAGTCCAAACTGTATTGAACGCGCTGATATTGCCTGCCTGACCCGCCATAAATCCTGCCAGCAGTGCCGTGACTCCGAGTCCCAACAATCCCGTCGGATAGTATCGTGCGATCAATAAAGGAAGGGCAGAATCATAATTGAGCTTCCCTCCATCCTGTAGTAATGCAAATCCGCTTTTTGGATCATTCGAGAGAATGAGAGCAATCAAACCCGGAATAATCACGAGGAATGGAACACACATTTTGAAAAAGGAAGCAAGAATCGGTGTCAATCGGGCTGTCCGTAGATCTTTTGCAGTGAAGGCACGTTGAACAACAAGAAAATCTGTTGTCCAGTACCCGAACGATAGCACAAATCCTAGGCCCAGAACAATACCGCCCCATGAAATCAACATTCCATTTTTACTCGGATCGGCTGATGTTGACCAGAGAGTATTATACGCCTCCGGAATCCTGTGAAATACCTCTTTGAGACTCCCGATTTCGACAATGCCCAACATCGCAACCAGAAAAAGGCCGAACCATATAAGAAAGAATTGTACGATTTCGGTGAAGATCGCCGACATTAAGCCGCTTAAGCCTACATAGCAGGCAACCGTGGCTGCCGACATCCACATGCAGATGTCCCAATTCCATCCAAGAAATGTGTGAAGAACGAGAGCCATCGCATACAGGTTGATGCCGGAAACCAGGAGGGTCATCACCGCGAATGCAATCCCGTTGAGAACGCGCGTTTTCTCGTCGAATCGAAGTTTTAAATAACCGGGAATTGATTTAATCTTGCTACTATAATAAAAAGGCATCATGTAAATTCCGAGGAACAGCATTGCTGGGACGGCGCCTATCCAATAAAAATGGGCTACGTACATTCCGTACTTGTATGTATTTCCGGTCATACCGAGAAGTTCGAGTGCCCCGAGATTGGCCGAGAGGAATGCAAGTCCGGCCACCCATGCGCTGTTTTTACGTCCTGCAAGAAAGAAATCATTTTCACTCCGTGTGAATTTCTTCAGGTAGAATCCGATTCCAAGTACAAATCCGAAATATACGGCAATGATGAGCCAATCAGCTATGGTCAGGTGTATTGCCTCCATGGGGCAGCTTCCCTTTCTTCAGGTAGTGAATGTTAGCGTTAACATGCGTTAAAATACGTCAAAGAGGATTAAGAAGCAAGCGAATTACGTCCGAATATGATGCGGCAGTGTTAAGGGTATTTCAAGTGAAAATTCTACGAAGCCACGATATTCGCCGTTGTGATACCATGGAGATTGATATATTAATTTTTTCACACTGTTTTTTTCAATGGTATATACATTTGTATTTCCGGCAGCGAGCAATTCCTTCAACCGGGTTCGTGTCGGTTCGGGGTGGCAATCGAACACGTTCTTTCCAATTAGCCCCGCTCCGCCATCCTTTTCGAATGCCTTTATTGACCGGTCGTTCATTTCAACGATGATCCCCTCCCGATCACAGATAGTAATTGATCCGGGAAATTCTTTCACCCATTCATACATAAGATATTCTCCAAACTAAGTGACGGGGCAGATATAAACTGATATCTTATAAATAATAATATAGAGGTGAATGAATTATGAATCAAGCACTTTGCGGAGAGCTGTGAATAGATGGCTCATATCGTATGGTTTCTGTACAAATCCCATAACCCCTTCATTGAGAATTTCTTGCGCATGCCCATCCTGGCTGTACCCGCTTGAGAGAAGGACTTTTACTCCCGGATTGATTTTTTTCATTTCACGATAGGTTTCCAATCCTCCTTTTTGAGGCATGACCATGTCAAGGACTACCGCATTAATCCGGGTATGGAGTCCTGCATATAACCGTATCGCATCATCGCCATCTTTGGCTGTGACAACCGAGTATCCCTGTTCTTCCAGAACCTCGCGGGTAAAGTCGCGAATCACCTCTTCATCATCTACCAGAAGAATGACTTCAGACCCCTTCCTGATAGCAGCAGAATCATCAGCTAACCCTTCCGGCACTGCCGTACCGCTGATATAAGGGAAGTAGAGATGGAAAACACTTCCCCTTCCAAGTTCGCTGTGCACGTCGAGGTAACCATCATGATTGCGAACGATGCCATAGACCATTGAGAGTCCCAGTCCGCTCCCTTTTCCCTTCTCTTTGGTCGTGAAGAAGGGTTCGAAAATATGTTTTTGCGTCTCTTCATCCATCCCTATTCCCGTGTCTTCGACGGTAATGTGAACATATTGCTCCGATTCGGAATTGATATGCAATTGCACGAATTCGTCATTCACATCGACAAGCCTGCTACTTACCTTCATGATACCACCTCCAGGCATCGCATCTCGGGCGTTGACGCAGAGATTCAGAAGGGCCTGTTCAAGTTGTCCGGCATCGGCTTCAACCATCAGCGGGACAGCTGACAGATCGAGATGAACCGAGATTCGTTTATCGAAACTACGTTCTAGAAGTGTTATCGTATCCCGGATTACATCGTTGCAATCGATTTTTTCAGTGGAATATTTCCCACGTCGTGCAAATCCGAGTAACTGCCGCGTCAATTCCGATGCACGCTGAGCTGATCGCTCAATAATATCGAGGTAGCTGAAAATCGGGCTTTCGGATGCTACTTTTGTTTTCGCGAACGAGGCATAGCCAAGAATGCCGCCAAGCAGGTTATTGAAATCGTGGGCAATACCGCTGGCAAGTGTCCCGACCGCTTCCATTTTCTGAGCCTGGGCCAACTGCCGCTGCAAATTGACACGTTCGGAGATATCTTCGAAAATGAACACGACCTGACGCATGCACCGCAAATCATCAAAGACGGCGAACATCCGTATTTCAACCGTAATCGGCGACTTCAAGAACTGAAGCGTCGGCGGAAGAATTTCCGGTCGAATCTCTATCGGGCCGACTGCACAGCTCTCGCCTGCAAATGCCTTCTCAACTTTTGGCATCAATCCCAACCGGTGGATCAGTCCATCGTCGTGCAATACATTATAATGGAATTCAAGAATTTCCCTGTGCGGGATATTGAACATCTTAAGAAAAGTCTGGTTGATACGAATCAGGGTTCCATCATCCTTGAATACCTCAATCCCGAATGGCGTTTGTTCGATGACGCTTGACAGTAATCCCTCGGTTTCCTGCAAATTGCTTTCCAGTGCACGTTCCTGAGAGATATCCCGATTGACGTTGACAAAGCCGATGATGCTTCCATCACTTCCCCTGAGTGTCGATGCCGCAGCATTAACATGAACGACTTTGCCTTCTTTTGTGTACTGCCGGATCTTACCTCTCCAACCACCATGATAAATCATGGCACTCAGGACGTCATCCGGCGTTACATCAATATATTCATTATGGATAAGATGGTACATATTTTTACCGAGAACCTCGGACGCTTTCCAGCCATAGAGACGTTCCGCACCATTATTCCATCCGCGGATGTTCCAATTGGCATCTGCCGAGATTATTGCATCGTTAATGTTTGTTAGAACATTCGCCTGATATCTAATTTCCTCGAATAATAGCGCGTTTTCAAATACAGCAGTGAGCTCATCAGCAAGTATCTGGAGAAAGACTCCATCTTCATCCGTGAAAGCATCGATAGTGGTCTGTTGTATATCGAGGACGCCGATAACTCCGTGATGTGTTCGCATGGGAATGCAAAGCTCAGAGCGGGTTCCGGTCATCATGCCGGGAATCCACCGTTCATCAAGATGTACATCATTGACAAGCACAATACTGTTTTTTTGTGCACACGCCCCAATGAGTCCCTGTCCCATTTTCAGTACAAAATCCTCCGGTGGTTTATGAAAATTCTTTCCGTGTCCGGTATGAAAGTGGATTATATTAGATGCGGATCGGATCAGGAATATTGTTGTAGTATCATAACCAAACGATTCGCAAACCATCCTCACCGCTTTACGCATCAATTCGTGGGGATCGAGAATACCCATCCATTCGCGTGCAAGCGTTCGGACCGATTCCATCCTGAGTGAACGGGACTTCTCGCGATGATACCAGATTACGTTATCAATTGCATTTGCGGTATGACGGCAGACCATCAGCAGGAATTGAATGTCTTCCTGATGGAATCGTCCCGCGTGCTTTATATCGTCCACCCGAAGCATTCCCAGAATCTGATCTTTCGAGACTATCGGTAACGCCAGTGTCGAGCGCAGACCGAGCCGCATTGTTTTTTCATAATCGAGCTCTGGATACTGACGACAATTATCAATGAGGATCGGGACCATGTCGTTAAGAATCTCTTCGAACAGGAGTGTCGACTCAGATGACGAGCCATCGGCAAAAATTTCTCCGTTCATTGATTGCCGATCAAACGATGAGCTGAAAGCCTCACGCGGGTAACGGTTGGCAAGCCGAATAACCACCCGGTCAATATTCATTATTTCTTTCAGGACCCGGTCGATAAGATTATACATTTCATCGAGTGTGCGTGCAGAACTTATTTCACTTGAGAGAATATTCAGCACGTATAATTCTCTATTCCGGCGAACGAGTTCACGTTCAGTTGTCTTCTGTTCGGAAATGTCGATAAGTATTCCCTGTAATGCCGGTTGACCTTGATACCGAGTTCGACTTACACGCGTTTCTACATCAAACCGTTTCCCATTTTTATGCAAACCTGTGAAGGTATGATGAAATGAATATTCCCCACTTTGAAGAAATTCCGATATGCCAGCGCGAAAGCGTTCCTGTTCCTCCGGAATAATTCCGATAAAAGGAAACCGCACACCTATAATTTCGTCCAGCGCATAACCAAAGAGCTTCACCACATACTCGTTGGCATAAACAATCCGATCATCCTGCATAATATAGAAGCCGACGGGGACATCGCTAAGCAGTTTATGTTCCTGAACTCCGGATGACGAAAGTACCAGCGGCATCAAAATACTGCGTCCAACTTCAATCATCATATCACATAGACGAATTTCTTCTTCGGAAAAGGACTGCATCCGGATCCGACCGAGAAGAAGGAACCCTACGAATACGCCGCTCGTTCCGAGCGGAACGAGAACACCCGCCGTGCAACCG
The DNA here is from genome assembly GCA_963776275.1 of Ignavibacteriota bacterium. Taxonomy (GTDB): domain Bacteria; phylum Bacteroidota; class Ignavibacteria; order UBA10030; family CAVZMI01; genus CAVZMI01. The sequence continues at coordinate 21,288 of CAVZMI010000010.1, read as the reverse complement.
GAATTGTGAAGGATTTCTGTATAACTTTTCAGATGTGCGGCTTCTTCGGGAAGTGAAATCGTCTGGAACGATTTGAATATTTCAACAGACTCACTGATCGGCTGAATATCCTTGTACCATCGTTCGGTGCAACTTACAATACATGCACGCTTGGAAGTATTATCATAGACATAAAGAGCCCCTTCATCGATTGGGATAGCTTCGAATATACTCTCATAAAACGCTCGTAGCGCTTCTTCAATCGTCCCCGCACGCCCTACCTTTTCCCGCACCGATCGCAGGGCATTCGTATGACTTCGTGCCGTTGTACCCTGTGTTTGATCCATATGTACAGTACCGGAGTCTAGACGGTCAACATGAATAATCACTTAAGGGTTGGAATTCTTTAAATTTATTATCGACAACGAATAACGTTTTCTTTAGAAATATTAAAATATTTTTACGAGTTTCACACCTTTGGAGATGCCGACAGAAATGCGGCATAAGTCTAATTATATCAATAATTAACAGGCGCTACCTGGAGGATCTGAGTTAAACTCGTTAATGTGGGGAGGTCCCGGATCCTAGTTGGGCATAAACAATCTGACCATTGATAATTGTCATTTCCACCTCGGTCGTGAGGATATCCCTTTCCGGTATTGTCATTATATCCTTCGAAAGAATTGTAAGGTCGGCAAGCTTCCCCGCTTCGACGCTCCCTTTCAAATCTTCCTGGAATGCCGCATAGGCACCCCATAGAGTGAACGATCGTAGGGCTTCTTTTCTGGTCATTCGTTGATGTGCATACCAGCCCCCCTCAAACTGTCCGGTGTCAACTATCCCGGCTGATGACATCTGAAATCCCGCCGCAACGTCTTTCCATGAAGAAGGGATGCCATCGGAATCCTGTCGAGTGATTGCGGCATAGAATCCAAGAAGTGGATTCGGACTCTCGACAGGCGAATCAGAGCCCCCTGCAATTTTAACGCCTGTATCGAGGAGTGATCGCCATGCATAGGCGCCACGGATTCGTTTCGGAACCGAGCCGTGCCTCTGCCCACCGCATATCCGAAGTGCAATGGGAAGGCTGCATGCTTGGAATGACGCCGAGCGCGGCAAAACGCGGTATATCTTTTTCATCAAGAACCTGCGCATGCTCGTCACGAAAGCGAGCCCGCTTTGCTTTTTCAGGAAAAGCATTGAATGCTTCCTCATATGTATCCAATAGAATCGCATTTCCACGATCCCCGATTGCGTGCGTTACGAGCTGAAAATTATACTGAAGAGCTTCTTTTGCTATCGTCGTAAGAGTCGTACTTCTCTCGACTGTCAGTCCTCTTGTCGTGAGATCGTCGCTGTAGGGTTCTACGAGAGCCGCTCCCCTCGAGCCTAGCGCCCCATCAACATACATTTTAATTGCCCGGACTGCCAATCGATGGTTTCCATAGTCATGTTCCGGCCCTATTTTTTTATATTCCTCCCAGGTTTCACCAGGACCGTCGATCGCTGCATAGATCCGAAATGGAAAAGAATTTGCATCAATCAATTTTTTATAGAGCCGAATCATTTGCGATGTCACACCCATGTCGTGTATTTCCGTCAGCCCGAACCGCACACATGTTTGCGCGGCCAGTTGTATCGCTTCCGTCATTTCATCATCTGTTGGCGGCGGAAGAACGGATTCTACGAGCCGAATCGCATTGTCGACAAAGATTCCTGTTGGTTCTCCTTTTCTATTTCTTATTATGGTTCCGCCTTCCGGTTCCTCTGTATCGCGTGTAATACCTGCAAGGTTGAGGACTTTCGAATTCACCCACACCGCGTGGCCATCAACCCGTAGAAGATATACAGGTGTTTCCGGAGCCACTTTATCAAGCACTTCTACAGTCGGGAATTGTTTTACAGTCCAATTATTCTGGTCCCATCCACGGCCCCGAACCCAACGGTCGATCCCTTTCCTCTTGATTTGCTCATTGACCAGTGATCCGATCTCTTCGGGCGATTGAGTGCCTAAGAGATTCAAGGTCATCAGTGCTGTCCCGATACCTACAAAGTGAGCGTGTGAATCGATGAAGCCGGGGTATACGGCTTTCCTTTTTAGGTCGATTGTCGTTTCCGATCGATATTTCTTTGTAATTTCCTTCGTCGTCCCAACGGCAACGATAGTATGCTCCTTAATCGCAACTGCTTCGGCGATAGTATTGTCAGAATCGACCGTATAAACCATTCCGTTTGTCAGAAGTAGATCAACCCTCGTTTGTGAATTCATAAGAATCAAAAAAAGTGAAATGAGAAATACAGTAATGAACAGGATTAAAAGGCGGCGCTGGGTCATGAAAGAGCCTGCAGTTTATTATTGGAATGATTCATAGTAATGGATAATTTCGTTAAATGAAAGTCCTGCCAGGTATGAGCTAATAGTGCTATAAACCCCAATTTTGTGTCTTCTTAATATTGATATCGAGCAATATTTTCGTTAGGTTTCTCAGTACACTAAAGAGGAAGCATTATGTCAACAGACCATTTTCCTGAACTTGTAAGAATTGTCCGCAAACTGCGGAAGGATTGTCCGTGGGATAGACAGCAAACCCATGAATCGATTCGTCACCACCTGATCGAAGAGACATACGAAATTATTGAATCAATTGATAACACCGATTGGAATGCTCTATGTGAAGAATTAGGAGATGTGCTTCTCCACGTGATTCTCCATTCGGTCATTGCAGAAGAAAAAAGTGAATTCCGTCTTGAGGATGTCATCGAAGGAATAAACGCAAAGCTTATCCGGCGGCATCCACACGTATTTGGCGATACTAATGTAAACGGAGCAGAGGAAGTGAAACAAAACTGGGAAAAGCTTAAAATGATCGAAGGACGCGAGTCGCATCTCGACGGCGTACCGAAAGAACTCCCCGCATTACTACGCGCACAACGGCTTCAAGAACGTGCGGCCAAGGTCGGTTTCGATTGGGAACATCGGAGCGATGTGTGGAAGAAGGTCGAAGAAGAAGTGAAGGAATTTCATGCCGCCCTTGAAGCAGACGATCGTGAAAAGGCCGAGGAGGAGTTCGGCGACTTGCTTTTTTCACTCGTGAATTACGCAAGATTTGTGAAAATCAATCCGGAATTATCACTGAGAAAAACCACCGATAAATTCATCAAAAGGTTCAAACACATCGAACAGAAATTAAAAGAACAGGGAAAAGACATCCAGACCGCTTCGCTGGCCGAGATGGATGTGCTGTGGAATGAGGCGAAAGATTTATAGCTTCTGTAGTACCTCGTTAAATACTCTATCCGTCGAAATCTTCTCCATACAATCGAACTTTTTAATGGGGCATCGCTGTCCTCCATGGATACTGCAGGGCCGGCATGGAAGTCCTAAAGTCTCCACTACTTTATCCGATTCACCATAAGGAGAAAATCCGAATGCCGGAACAGTCGCTCCAAAAATTGCGACGACCGGAGTACGCATCGCCACCGCCAGATGCATCGGTGCGGTATCGTTCGTGACAAGGGCCCGTGCCCTTTGTAGAAGCGCTGCAGATTGGAGAAGCGTCAACCGACCGGCGGTAACAAGGGAGGGGCATTCCGTTCCGACCATGTCGGAGCGGGATACGATCTCCCTGCAAAGGGCCGCGTCCTCTTTCCCACCAACCAACACCGTCACGACACCCTTCCCGTTCAGCATTCGTATGAGCTGTCCATATCTATCCGCCGGCCAGCGTTTTGTAGCCCAGACAGAACCGGGAGCGATGGCAACAAAAGGGGCGTTCGACCGTATCCCCCACTCTGTAAGAATGTGTGTAATATACTCTTTATCACTGGTCGAAGGGTAGAGCGACGGCAATTCCTTGCCGGTAATGGGAATATCTATATCCCGCAGCAGTGTCTGATTCCGCTCTATCTCATGTATATCCGAACGGTACGGTATGACATGCGTCATAAGGAACGCACCCGCACTCTTATCAAAACCGATACGCAGTGGTATCCTGGCAATTGCCGGGATGAGTGCACTCCGGAATGAACGGTGAGGTATCAGGGCGGCGGTGTATTCCTTTGACTTAAGTATCCGCACCATGTTAAGAATCCCCCGAATACCCCGGTCGGTATGCCGTTTATCATAGACAATTACATTTCTGATTGCAGGGTGGGACTGAAATATTTCAGCGGTTCTGGGAATTGTAATGACATCAACCGATATATCGGGATACGATTTCTTGACCCGTTGGATCATCGGGAGCGTAAGAACTGCATCACCGATAAACGCCGTCTGGACAACGATAATGGAACGCAGGGTCATCATTTCGATTCGGGGTTGACCGTTTCTTCGGATGCATGGCTCAGCGCATATTCTGAATGTTTCCAACGTTTATGAAGCCAGAGCCATTGTCCGGGGTATTCACGGATATATCGTTCAAGAACTTTGACGTGCCGTTTAGTCAGTTCGCGGATATTTTCTTCCGTTGCTTCATGCAAATCCGATGTCGGTAATTCCTCGAATACCAACTCGTATGTATTATTCTTTTGACGGATCAGAAATGCCATAACGATTGGAGCACCCGATCGGAGTGCAAACACCGCGGGTCCTTCGAAGGTCGCTGCGGGACGGCCGAAAAAATCTATATAGATCCGCTCACGCGGTGCACTCTGGTCGGCAAGCATTAACACCCCCTGCCCCTGATGCAGGGCTCTCAGAGTCTCCTGGACAGATCGTTCCATCGCAACAATTCTGTTCCCACACAGACTCCGGTACCTGTTCAAGAGAGCATTAACGAGCGGGTTGCGTTGATTCTGAGCGATTATTAATGACGGGGAATTGAACAATGTGCAGATTGAAAATGCAAATAGTTCCCAATTCCCAAAATGTCCTGAGATAATGATAAATCCTTTGCCGCGGTTCCGTATCTCCTGAAACACTTCGCCATTCCGGACTCTTACCACATGAAGAAGAACGCTATGGTTCATGCGAGGGAACCAGAACATTTCGATAAAGTTGATCGCAAAATTACAATATGCTTCAAGGGCGATCCCGTCGAGCTCTTCCATAGTTTTTTCGGGAAATGCAGCCCGGAGATTTTGGTATGTTATTTCGCGTCGTATTTTTATTGTGGTATAGATGAATTCCCCCAGACGCCGTCCAAAGCGCTGAGCGACCCTGAGAGGAAGGAGCCGGACGATCATACCCAATGCGGCGAAGGCACCAAATTCAATGACATCGCGTGAAGAATATTTCATTATAAAAGACGGATATATGAATGAAGAAACGAACGATAAAATGTACGAAAAAAGGGGGGGACAATCAATCAAGACCGGATAAAAGTAAACCCTTCGACTCGTCCCGATATCTCTCGACAAGCCCTCGGCCTGAGACTTCGGCGAGCTCAGTCGAGCCGCTCGGGCCGAAGGCTCGGGACGAGTAATCGGGACTCGCTCAGGGCAAGAAGTTTATCCCGAGCGAGCACTTCTCGATTATGGGGAAGTGCGAGTCGAGGGGGAGAAAGGAAAAAGTTTATTTCACACAAAAATGCCGCTTCGGGATCAAGTTCTGCCAGGTTCGAGACGGAATGAGTCAAAGGAGGTAAAGATGAAATAAATCAAGATTCAAGCGAAGACGATCGATAATGTTCGTGGTGAGGGAATACAGACGGGAATGCAATCCATAGAATCAGCGAGATCGCCACTGTTACCAGACCGGTTAGAAAGATATTTTGTAATGAGGAAGAAAAAGCTTCAAGGATTATACTGAGTTCGTTCCCATGTATATATTTTCCGAGTTGCACACCGAGGAGTTCCTGCGGATCACCCAGTTTCGATCGCAAAAGGGGGGGAAGATTTTTCAAAACGCCTGCTGCTTCCAGAACGCGTATATGGAGTTGAACGGAATTCATTAATGCCGCACCCATCATACTCACGCCAATAGCACCGCCGATTGTCCGCCCCAGCATATGCGTCGATGTCGCAACACCGATGTCCGATGGAACCTGCAGAGTTCTGTACTGCGGTAAGAAGTGACCGGAGTTTGTATCCCCATTCCGATTCCGACGGCAAGTGCTACACATTCAATTATAAACATTGAACTTTCGGCTGTCAGTTGTGAAGCTAAGACCAATCCACCCCCCATTATTAAAATACCGAAGAATATAATTCTTTTTTCCCCGAATCTATGTACAATCTGACCGCTTCCAATGCTGGCCGACGACCAACCGAGTGATGTCCCCATAACGGCAAAACCTGCATCCATCGGGGTTCCTCCTTTGATCGCTTGAACAAATAAAGGAAGAAATGCAGTGACCCCGAATATAGCAAACCCACTCAGGAAACCGCAGATATTGGCAAGCGTGAAAACTCTCTGCCGGAATAATTGAAGTGGAAGGAGCGGATCACGGATACTTCGTTCTGTCCGGAAAAAAAAAGTCATCATGAGGAGAAAGATAATTATCATGATAACAACATTCCATGCAAGGATTGACTCGCCTTTTCCAATCTGAGTAAATGCAATCAACAGAACGAGAATTGCCGCTGTAAGACTGAAGGCACCGCGATAATCAATTTGCCTCCGTTCAATATGCCGTCGTTCCCGGAAGACCGATGCAAGCAGTAACATCGAAAGAAGCCCGAATGGAAGATTCACATAAAACACCCATCTCCATCCCAGCTGGGAAACAATTAGGCTCCCGAGTATAGGTCCGACAACACTGGAAATGCCCCACACAGACGATATATAACCCATTGCACGTGCACGGTGTTGAGGCGAATACAGGCTTGCGATGATCGCCATCGAGACTATTCCACCTCCGCCGGCGCCGATACCCTGGATCGTTCTAAAAACCACGAGCTGCCACATTGTGCCTGAAAGACCGCTCAAACAGGAGCCCAATAAAAATAATGCAGCTGCCCAGAAAAACATTCGTTTTTTTCCGAAGAGGTCGGAGAATCTTCCGAACAGCGGCATACAGACCGCCGTTGCAAGCATATAGGCAGAAAATACCCAGCTATAGAAATGAAGACCGCCGAGATCGGCAACAACCGTCGGCATCGCGGTCCCTACGACTGTCACATCAAGTCCACCGAGAAAACTACCAATCATGACGGCCAGAACGATCAACGGGCGATGGCGGCGATTTTCAATCTCAATGTCAAAAGGGGGATGTATTCTCTGCCGAAGTATCATCTGCGACATTATTTTATTCGAAGCAGATATTTTTCAGCCGACGGGCAATAGATATGTAGCGGACACCCGGAACAATTTGGTTTGCGGGCGTTACATATCCGGCGGCCATGGAGTATCAAAGCGTTACTGAAGAAATACCAATAACTTTTTGGAATAAGCTTCATTAAATCCTGTTCAATTTTCAGAGCATCTGATTCCTTTGTGAAACCAAGCCTTTCCGCCAGTCGTGCAACATGCGTGTCGACTACAATTCCTTCAACAATGCCAAAGGCCCCACCGAGCACACAATTTGCGGTTTTACGTCCGACTCCGGCAAGTGTTACCAGATCTTCCATGCGATTCGGGACTTTCCCGCCGAACCGTTCGATAATCCCTTTGCAGCATTCAATGATGTTCTTTGCCTTATTCTTATAAAATCCTGTCGACCGGATATCTTCTTCCAGAACAGCCTGATTTATTTTTGCATAATCCTGAACCGTCCTGTATTTTTTAAAAAGGTCCTTCGTAACTATATTGACCCGCACATCGGTGCATTGTGCCGAGAGAATCGTTGCGATAAGTAGTTCCAGTGGAGATTGGAATGTCAACTCGGTCATAGCTTCAGGATATGATTTCATAAGTAGGGAGACAATCTTTTTCGCCCGGCTGTTTTTTTCTTCAGGAGATTCTTTTTTAACGGATTTTATCTTTCCCATACAAGACCGATCGAATTTAAGATGATATCATTATATGACGTTAAGAGCGGGCCATTCCTGCTTCACTTCGGAATGATCGTCTCAGGAGTACAAAATGAAGTATCGACAACGATATTCAGGTCACCATCGGCTGTCGATCTTCCAGCCAGCGTGTCCGTCGAATGATATTCGAACTGCTGACTGATGTTATATAGAACAAACTGCTCAAGTCTCCCTTTGATACCGATTTCATGCCGGATATCCAGGATCTGCAGCACCTCGGGGATTGGAATATCATCGGGTACATTCGTGCTTACCACTTCACCCGATTTACTCTTACAGATATGAATTTTAATAACGCCCACTTATACCTCCCGCGGATTCTCTTGAAATGCGAAGGTATTATAACCCCCACCACCAATAATCAGCAACGATACTTACATCACCGAATATCTTTGCCCGGCATACTACCGGACTCGTAGAGCTCCGAATACCTGTGAGACAATCAAACGCAATTTCTTCTCAGATATCTCGTATCCATCGGTTTTAAATTCTATTTGCTGGAAAATACCATCTTTATAATCATTCATTACACGGAGACTGCCGAACGACGTATGCGCTGTTACACGCAGTCCAATCCCTTTCGGAAGTGAGATACGTGTGTCTCCAAATACAGTGTGAACCCGGAGCAGCTGTTCGCCCGGTGCCAATTCAATCGAGTTTGCATCGATCTCGACTTCTCCGAAAACAGTGCTGATACTTCCCCCCTGAAAATTCTTCGATGTCAGGATGAGATTCATCTCTCCAAATGTGTTTTCCTCGGATATCCGATCGGATGTGTTTGACGAAAAACTGTGAGACGATGTATGAGCCTCGCTCCCGCCGGTCCCGGTTCCCGCATCACCTACCCCGGAGGTAGAGGTCGAGACACCTTCGTACATATCACTTCTCCGAAGGAGAAGACTCAGACCGATGATGACGAGAATAACAGGCCAATAAGTATGAATGAGATCGCCGACTTGGGCATATCCAAGATTATCAAGAAGGAAAAGAACTCCAATGGTTATAAGAATGATTCCTCCTACATATGGATGACGGTGACGCGAATGATGATGATGTGACATAGATACTCCTTATAATCTTATGTGAATACTTATGTTGAAGTGCCACTAGTACCGCTCCAACTATCATTTTAAAAAACCTATATGATTATATAGGTTGGAGCGTGTACTATGCCCTTTTTTATAGTAAGAAATAGTCGTAAGGGCATCAGTATAATCAACGAAAACCTTTCAGGAAAGTTACAAAGTCTTTTCGCCGTTTTGTATTCGCGACATCCTTTTTTACAAGCCATCCTTTGCGTGCGACCCCCACACCATAGGCAATATCATCAAGACCTTCGAGGGAGTGCGCATCGGGAGTAATTACAATCGGGACATGCTTTTCTTTTGCGTACCGGCACAGACGCCAGTCAAGATCCAACCGCATTGGATGCGAATTAATTTCGATGGCTTTCCCATAATCGGATGCCGCATTGACGACATCGATCATGTTGACCAGGTACGGTTCACGAGAGAGAAGGAGCCTTCCTGTGGGATGTCCGAGAATTGTCGCGTATTTGTTTTTCAATCCTTTGATAATACGGGCGGTCATTTCCTTTTCCGTCATTTTGAATTTACTATGAACAGACACCACGACATAATCGAATGATTCCAGAATTCTATCGGGATAGTCGAGACTTCCATCCGCAAGAATATCGACCTCCGATCCTTTTAATAGAACAAATTTTTTAAAGATAGAATTCAATTCATCGATTTCTTTCCACTGTTTCTTTACTCGATCAATCGTCAAACCCTGTGCATACGCTGCAGAGACGCTATGATCGGCGATGCCAAGGTATTCCCACCCCTTTGCCTGAGCGGCGGCACTCATCTGAACCATCGTATTGACGCCATCACTGTAGATTGTATGGACGTGCAGCGTTCCACGAATATCATCTTCTTCAACCAGCCGTGGTATCGCCCGACGGGCGGCGGCATCCACTTCACCGAGGTTTTCACGCAGTTCGGGCGGTATGTATTGCAGCTTCAGTTTCTCAAATACTTCTTCTTCCGATTTGCAGAGAATACTCTTCTTGGATTCTCCCCGGAAAAGGCCATATTCATTCATCCGTATATCCGTCTTTTTCGCAAGCGATCGCATCGCCACATTGTGTTCTTTACTGCCCGTGAAATATTGAAGTGCGAAAGGAAATTCCTTTTCGGATACAATCCGCACATCAGCCTGAATCCCGGATTTCAGACGGACACTCGATTTCGTTTCACCATGTGCAAGGACAGCGTCGACTTCCCCGTGATTAACGAATGCCTGCATGATCTTCGGTGCATCGGATTCCCTGGCTGCTACAAGGATATCGATATCCCGGACGATTTCTTTCTTTCGCCTTAGACTGCCGGCAACTTCTATCCTTTTAATTCCTTCGATTTTTTTCAGGTAAACAATAATTTTTTCGGCCTCCATTCGAGCAACCGGATATAGAAAGACCTCGGCGTGTTTTTTAAGCTGTTCAATCCCCTCCAGAATCGACAATTGTATTTTCTCTCCAAAACCATCCAGAGACGCAATGCGATGCTCCCTGGCCGCCGCTGCGAGTTCGTCGATAGTAGATATTTTTAACCTGTCATGGAGTGTTTTGATCCGTTTCGGACCAAGACCGGGAATGCCTAGCATTTCAACAAGTCCCGGAGGAAGCGATTTTTTTAATTCCTCGTAATATACCAGCCTTCCTGTCGCCACAAGTTCCGTGATTTTTTCTGTCAATGCTTCACCAATTCCTTTGATTGTTGCGAGTTCACCTGAAGTGATGAGAACATCGATTTCTTTTGTCAGTCCGCTGATCGTTCGTGCCGCATTATGATAGGCGCGGGCTTTGAAAGGATTCTCCCCCTTCAACTCAAGCAGAGTTCCAATTTCATCAAGAATTTCGGCCACCTGTTTTTTATTCATAGTATAACCAGGAGATTATTCTGCATGCGTACTTGATTCATGATGATACGAATCAGGGAGTGAATCTTCATAGCGTCCCGCAAAATTACGGAGGGATTCTTCGATCGGGGCTATTTCAGTGAATTGCATGAGATAAAGTCGCAGCTTCGCACCGTTGTATAATCCTTTCAGATATCCGCTGTAATGTTTCCGCATTTCAATCGCGCCGTACCTTTCGCCTTTGTATGAAACACTGAGATGTAAATGTTCGAGCGCCAGGCCTATTCGTTCGTGTACAGTCGGTTCGGGCAACAGCTCGTGTGTCGCACAATAATGTTTTGCCTGCTTGAATATCCAGGGGTTGTCGATAGCTCCCTGACCGATCATCACGGCATCGGCACCGATTTCTCGAAGAACATGCTCGACACGCTGCGGTGTATCGATGCCCCCATTGGCAATGATCGGGATTGAAACATTTTTCTTCACCTCCTGAATCCAATTCCAGTCCGGTTCACCTTTGTGTCCTTGCGAGCGTGTACGGCAGTGGATTGTCAGTGCACAGATTCCCGCATCCTGGAGCATTTTTGTCACATCCACAATATAGATCGAGTCGGCATCCCACCCTAGACGGGTTTTCAGCGTTACCGGCAATGAAACCGTCTGAAGGACTTCACGAGCGATAGCTTCCATTCGTGGCAGGTCGCGCAGGAGGCCGGCACCTGCTCCACGTCCGGCAATATCTTTCACCCAGCATCCGGCGTTGATATCGATAAAATCTGGTTTGGCGGCTTCGGCAATCCGCGCCGCTCCGACCATCGAACCAATTTCACTCCCATAAATTTGAATAGCAACCGGGCGCTCTTCATCACAGAGATCGAGTTTCTGCTGAGTCTTTTTTCGTGAGCGTACCAACCCTTCCGAATTGACAAATTCTGTATATACAATATCGGCGCCCATCCTTTTACAGATCAAGCGGAACGGAAGATCGGTCACATCCTCCATCGGTGCCAGAAGAATTCCCTCGTTAATATGTATCGAACCTATCAGCATGATATCACTCGACTTTTATTCTACGCTGATGTAGAATTCTGAAACCCAGGAATGAAGCGACTGTCATGAACATAGCGGCGGTAAAAAATGGCCATTGATGACCAAGCCTGTCGTAGGTCAATCCTCCCCACGTGGGACCGAGAACCCGTCCGAGACTTGAAAACGACTGTGAAATTCCAAGCATCGATCCATGCTCACGCGGATCACTCTCCTGTGTTATGAGACTTGGAATGATCGGATTGCACATACCCGTTCCAGAGCTTAAAAATATTACCGCACCTGCCAGCATCACTGTGGTCGATGAAAAAGCAAGAAGGGTAAAACCGACCACCATAGACATACAACCGATTAAAAGAAGACGGCGTTCCCCAAATACTTTCGTCAGTCTTCCTATAAACCCTCCCTGCATTACTGCTGTGATCAATCCCATGAATGCAAAGAGATATCCGTTCTCCGATGCCGAGAGCTGCATGGCCTGTCCGGTAAACAGTGGAAGCGTGCCATAAGTATTCGCATAGGAAAACGTTGTGATAAAAAACAGGAGCAGAAGAACACCGAGATACGGTTTGAAAAGAGCATGGAAAAGCACTTTTCGGGAAACAGTCCGCATCGCCTTGACGCTTCGATGTTCCGGTGAAAGAGATTCGGGCAAACGGAAATAAGCCAGGATCGCATTTCCAAGACATAGTGCCGCCGCAAATAATGCAGGAATATCAAACCTCACTCCGCCTTCAGCGGAGAGACCAATTACAGCGCTTTGACCATCGAGCCATCGTGCAAATCCTTCGAACACTCCGTTGTGAAGTATACTTGAGATGTGCCTGAGTATAAGCCCCGGTTCACTGAGAATACCGCCGATGACAGGACCAAAGATAAATCCAAGACCAAATGCTGCACCGATCAACCCCATTCCCTTCGCCCGATTTTCGGATGTCGTCACATCGGCAATGTATGCCTGTGCGGTCGAGACAGTCGCACCTGCAATTCCGGCAAAAACACGAGAAATGATAAGGACGACTAATGAATGAGCAAATCCGTATATCAGGTATGAGATTGCCGATGCGACAAGACTCCATAGGATAACCGGACGGCGGCCGATACGGTCAGAGACTCTGCCCCATACCGGCATGAAAAAAAATTGCATCAATGAGAATGATGCAACGATCACTCCGATAATGAGCGGACTCGCACCGAAGGTCCGGGCATACAGCGGTAGCACTGGCAGGACAATTCCAAATCCGACCAGATCTACAAAAATTGTAGTGAAGATAATAAAAAGTGGAGATTTCCTCATTGCCAAAGAACACCGGGTACTAACTCGACGACATGTGATTGTAGATCACCCCGCATTGCATTCCGATATTCCGCCGGCGTTCCGGTCATCGTGGAAAAAGTCCCGTAATCCATCGGCACGTAATAGCGCGCGAGAATTAATTCGCTTGCTTTGGCTGCTTCCTTCGGCCCCATCGTTTCGAGTCCGCCTATCGGAAGTATCGCAACATCAGGCTTATAGTACTCGCCGATTAACCGCATATCACCGAATAGGCCCGTATCCCCCGTATAATAAATTGTAAAACCATTTTCGAGCTGCACAACAAATCCGGCTGCAGCTCCTCCCGCCAGTACCTTCCCGCCGACGATAATTCCGGAACTGTGCATCGCGGGCACCATATGAATCTTGATCCCTTCGAATTCATACGTTCCGCCGATATCCATCGGAAGGAGGTTATTGATTCCCTGGTCGGCAAGATATAGTCCGATTTCGGACACACAAACGACTTTTGCACCGGTAATTTTCTGTAAATCGATCGTATTGCCGATATGATCATCGTGACCACTGGTTATCAGAATAAGGTTCGCTTTGGCTATGGTATGTATCCCAGCCGGGGCTTTAGGATTTTGAAGCCAGGGATCGATCAGTATGATCTTTCCCTTGGGCGATTCAATGCGGAATGCCGAATGGCCGAGCCATTGGATCTTCACTCCATTGTTCAATTGTGTCCCGGGTGGATTACTGCACTGCATACTTACCATCATCATCATGATCACAACGATGAATAAAGCATATTTACGCATAGATCCTCCTTGGCAGATTACACCAGTTTTGAGATGATGGCTTCAGTCATCTCATGTGTTCCGACATACGACTGCGGATTAATATCACGTGTGATGGCTTTCCCTTCCTGGAGAACTGTTGCTACCGCCAGCTCGATGCTTTTGGCTGCTTTCTCTTCTTCAAGATGCCTGAGCATCATCGCTGCGGCAAGTATGACGGCGCACGGATTCGCTATATTCAATCCGGCGATATCCGGCGCACTGCCATGGACAGCTTCAAAAATCGCCGTGGTATACCCGATATTTGCTCCGGGTGCCATTCCCAGACCACCGACGAGTCCTGAAGCAAGATCCGAAAGGATGTCCCCAAAGAGATTTGTAGTGACGATGACATCGAATTGATACGGATTCATCACCATCTGCATGGCCATATTGTCGATGATCCTATCATTGGTTTCAATATCGGGATATTCGCGGGCGATTTTCTTTCCAACCTCGAGGAAAAGTCCGCCTGTGTATTTTAAAATATTTGCCTTATGAACGATTGTAACTTTTTTTCGTCCGTTTTTCTTTGCGTACTCGAATGCTGCGCGGAGAATCCGTTCGGAGCCGCTCTTAGTCACGATACCGATTGTCTCCGCTGCACTTCTCTGCGGGTCAATGTAATGCTCGATTCCTGCATAGAATTCCTCCGTGTTTTCTCTCACGGTTACCAGATCGATATTCTCATAATGACTTCTGATACCCTTAAACGAGCGGCAAGGACGAAGATTAATATAGAGATCGAATTCTTTACGCAATGCAACATTCACCGAGCGGAAACCTGAACCGACGGGAGTCGTCAACGGTCCTTTCAGGGCCACTTTATTACGAAGAATTGAATCGATAACCTGTTGAGGAAGAGGATCTTTGTATTTCTCAATCGCCGACATTCCGGCTTCAACTCTCTCCCACTCGACTTTCACACCTGTCGCTTCAACTATACGGATGGCAGCTGAGGTAATGTCGGGGCCTATTCCATCGCCGGGAATAAGTGTGATCCGGTACACGAACCTCCTTTTTCACAGGTATAATAAGCAAGAAATACTCAGTCAATATACGAAAAACGACTGGGAGAAACAACGAGAAGAAAGAGATGATTTTCCATGAAAGTCAAGGCTGGAAAGAGCTCGTCTTAATATTTTTGTGATGAACAGGGCTTTCTTCGGAAAGGCGTTGCACCTATGATATTACAGCTAGGCATACAGAGGGTTGATGAAATGGAGCACTTTCCCGATTATCGTTGCTCTTTATCCGGTTGATCCCGCTGGTTGATTTCCTGGCGCAGTCTACGGACCGATTCCTCGAGCTGTGTCGCCCGATCCTGTATTCGCTTCTTCAATCCGTCGTGAATTTTCCTTATTTCCTCCTCACTACGTTTCCGATCTGTAACTTCCTGCCGGAGTTTGAGAACCGATCCATCAAGTTGGATCGTCCGATCACGCAGCTGTTCCAATTCTTCGTTCGCTTTTTTAAACTCTTCCTCTTCCCGCTTACGATTGGTGATATCACGAAAATTCCATATCCGGCCGTAGTACTTCCAATCCGGACCAAATACCGGTGCAGAGCTATGTTCGAAAACACTCCCATCGTTTAGCTTAAGCTCATCGAAGCTTTTTTCATCAAGATGCTCGTTAAGGTAATTTATTCGGGTGAGCAGTTCATCGGGTTTTGCCAATTTACTCAATACCGGTTTGAATACATTGTCATCGTACATCGAGACCATGGCGGCTGTCGGGATTTTCCACATGTCGACGAATCGTTTATTGCAGGAGATCATTTTGCCTTCTTTATCCACAACAAGAACCCCATCCTGAAATAATTCTTGCTGTGACTTGAGCATGGCATTTGCAAATTGAAGCTCTTCATCTGTTTGTGTACGTTCTGCAATTGATAAGCGTAGATCGGCATCGACTTTGGCGAATTTCGTTGTAGTATCTGTCAACTGTTCTTTCAGGTACTTGTTCGCTTCAAGAAGGCCTTTCCCAAGCTGGTTAATCATAATATGCATATTGACCCGGGCGAGCAGCTCTTCGGACGGTATCGGTTTAACCAGGTAGTCCACGGCGCCTAGGGCATAAGCTTTCTCTTTATCAAATGCTTCGACCGAATCCGAAACCAATATTATCGGAATAGCGCGTGTTGTTTCCTGTGCTTTGAACTCCCGGAAAATTTGAGTCACGTCGGTTCCGTTCATTTTGGTATCAAGGAGAATCAGGTCAAGCATCTCGACTCCGGGCTGCTGCAGTGCTTCCTCCCCGTTTGTCGTAAGAGAGACCATATATCCTTCTTTTTTTAACGCCGCCAGCGCCTCGGTAACACTCTCCGGTGCATCATCCACCACTAAAATCATTCCCTTATCTTCGACTACTTTTTTCATATTTCTCCATCGTTTACCCGGTACATGAAATCGAGAAATGTTTGTGAATAATCCAGATGGAAGAAGGTTTTTTTAGTTCCCGGATCATCATCTATTGACTATTATCGAGCATTTCCCATAAAAACTTTAATCCTGACATAGAAATCTTACAAGAAAGTAGGTGAGTTTGAGATAAATGGCTCACGGGAGAGGGAAGCTATACGGCAAAATCCTGCTTTCTATTAGTAAAAATAATAAAAACCAAAAAAACCTTGAAATTCTTGAGTTTTCCGTCGGGTAGATTCACCATCGCCCGGATGTAGGGAACAGAACCGAATGGCAGAGAAATAGATAGAAGATGAGATTGGAACGACTTATTCTGGTTTTTTCAGTGATGGCTATTTTAGGTTCCATTCCCTATAGAACGATTGCAAAATAAAAAATGCATCTTTCTTAACGCCATGGTTTGAAATCAATCCTTTCCGATTCCAGAAGTCCTGTATGCTGGGGAGCGGACGACGCGGGGAGCGGAAGTCGGTAAGAATCCACGGACTCATCCCCCGCAGAAACGGAATAGAATACAACATTTCAAGCTGAAATTTGTACAATGCCGACTGGTAATCTTCCGTCCAGCGTGTATCGGGAGTATCGTGATAACCCTGAAGCGCATCGCCACCGAATTCAGAGATTACAAGCGGCTTCTCGTAGAGTGCCCGCCATTTCTTCTGCGGAATCTCTTCCGGTGTACCGCTGTACCAGCCGAAGTATTCATTCGCACCGATGATATCAAGTTCACTACACAGCGGATCGTCAATGATAATGTCGGAACCATGGGCAGTTAATTCTGTTGCTGCACTTATCAATCGTGTCGGATCGAGTGACCTTGCTTTCACGATCAGCTTTTTTAAAAAGTTAAGCCTTTCAGGAGAACGTGGAGTTTCATTGGCCACCGACCATATGATAATAGGAGCCCGGTTTTTATCGCGTCCGATCATCTCGGTGAGCTGCTGTTCAGCAAGCCGGTATGTCTCAGGATTTTTCCATAATATTGTCCAGTACACCGGGATCTCTGACCAGACCAGCAACCCCATTCTCTCGGCCTCACGGATCGTATGTTCATTATGAGGATAGTGGGCAAGACGAACGAAATTGCATTCGAGCTCTTTTGCCCATCCGAGAAGTGTTCGTGCGTCTTCCGTTGTGGTTGCACGTCCGCCGCGGAACGGTGCCTCTTCATGAATCGATATCCCCCTGAGGAAGATTGGTGTCCCGTTTAATAATATCTCGGTCCCGCGCGTTCTGATGCTTCTGAAACCGATCCGATCGACAACGGAATCGGTTTCAGCGGCGACGTGAACCTCATACAGCTTCGGATTGTCGGGAGACCAACAGGTACATCGTGCAGGAAAACGAAACGCGGCTCTCCCCTGTTGATCCGTCATGCAAGTGTATTGTATCCCGGCTTCCGGAATTGTAATGACCACACGTTGGCTCAGCATCACTCCATGTAATTCAATCCATCCGGCAACGGTATCCGGTGAATACGGGGCGAGCTGTATGAAATAGTCGCGGATGAATGTCGAAGGGACATCGACAAGCTGAACGTCTCTTGTCAAACCGCCGTAATTCCACCAGTCGGTGTTGAGCGTCGGTACTCCTTCGCGGTGCCGGCTGTTATCGACTTTCACAACAATGAAGTTATCCTTCGCACGAACGCGGCCGGTTATTTCAAAACAGAACGGAGTAAAACCACCTCGATGCTCTCCGATTTTTTCTCCATTGAGATAGACGATCGCTTCATAATTCGCGGCGCCAAAATTAAGAAAAAGCTTCCTGGATGAATCGACAGCGTAGTCGAACGAGCGTTTATACCAGACGGTGCCTTCATAGAGAAAGAGAATTTCGCGCTGTGAATTCCAATCACCCGGGACATTCAATTGCCCGGATTTGTCGAAATCGTACTCGACGAGATCGCTCTTCGTCGCGGGTTTCTGGTTTTTGAAATAACCGTCACTTCTGGGCTCGTAGCGATAGCTGTAGAAGCCGTTTTCGTACGGATCGATTATCGCCTGCCATGGGCCGTTCAGTGTGGTGGCCGCTCTCCATTCGATGTTTTGAATAAGGAACTGGGCGTGACCGGATTCCAGAAAAATAAGGGTAACGATGAAGAGTAGTTTCAGTTTCATAGTGAAGAATTGAATTATATTATCGTAGCAGCATCATTGGATTTATTTTCTAGAGTTTTTACCCGGCTCTAAAAGTGAGGAGATAAAACCCGGGGGGAACTCGAACGAATCGGGTTGGCGTATCATGCAATCGATATACCCTTTGGGTATCGCGTACGGCTGTCCCCACCAACTCGAATTTCCTTATATACTCAGGGCATCTTTTATTTTTTTTAGTAAAACGAAAAATCCATCAGCTTTATATACTTCCCACACTTTTGAAACGCTGGATTTTGACTCCCTCCATTTCGATAATCCATTTCTCAGTATTACTTGAAAGTGCGGAGGGCACACGCCATCCGTATATCCATCGATCATCCGTATGAAGTCCGGATCGTGTATTTTCCCATAATAAAATTTTAATTCTGCATCACGCTTGTCTTCCGACCAGTTTTTTCTTAGAGGATACGGAAATTTCAACGCCGTCACCTTCATCGTGGTTAAACATTGGTCTGGATTTGCCGAGACAAATTTACGCCACATGTAAACATCCGTTGCGATATCTTTACCGGGAGTGGTGACCCAACCTTCGTCCAACTCAGCGTAGCATTGCCTGGTGTGTCCCCCAAACGATAAAGGAAAATAGTCATGTCCCTTGAGTAATTTTCTTCTATTTTTCTTCTTTGTTAAATCAAACCAACCAACACTGATCGGGAAGTGGAACTCTTCGATCATATTCTCCGGCACGAGTACACATGTCGGAAGAGAATGGGTAAACCGGTATTTGAAGAGCGAATTTTCGAGCTCCTGGACGTGATCTGGAAGCCATAGGTCATCATGACTGCAGTAAAAAATATTTTTCCCGGTAGTCTGTTTAATGACGATATCCCGGTAAGGTTCTCCGGTTCGTGGCGATTTTGGAAATGTAAAAATCTTGATACGATGGTCTTCCTTTTCCATGGATTTAAAAAAAGAGACCATATGGTCCGGCGACCCATCACAAATGATGCAGATTTCGATGTCGGCGACCGTCTGATCACGGACACTTCTTATTGCCCATTGGGCAAATTTAGCGTCCCCGAAGGTCGGTATGATTACTGTCGCTCTTGTTTCCATAGAGCATGAGCTTAAATAATGTTGGGGTAAGCGAAATGATCAGGGGTATCTTCGATGTATTCGACCGCCTTGGTATAGTCCCCAAGCTGTATCAACTTTTGGATATAGTCGCTGAACACCGGCGGTCTGTGTTTTGTACCCTGGAAGCGATAATTATCGCTGTTAATTTTATTGAGCCGATCGATTCTCTGAGGATGCCATAAAAAATCATCTTCGAGATATTCGTTAAGATTCAATAATTCGGAATCCTCTTCGTACTTCGACTCGGGCCCGGCATAATTCACGCCGTTCGCACCAATCTGGATCAGGAAGAAAGAACCATGGAGTTTCTCAAAATAGAGGGGCCTGGTATCATATCGCTCGTAGGGAATTTGTATGTTTGCATCTTTCGGTGCTATTTTTTTCAGGTGTTCGATTGCCTTTATGACGCCCGTCTGATTTGCCTGTACAGGGTATTTCTGATCCCAATCGATGCAATATGGATGAAAGTACAACCAGTCTATTCCGGCAGAGAGTGCCTGCAGCCCGACCGGTTCATACCGATGGTTCCATTCAGTCTGCGTCAATATCGAAGCCCCGATTTCCAGCTTACTCCCTTCCTTTTCGATCCGGTCGCGAAGTCCCTGGATTTTTTGCAGTGTGGTCTTGAAATGCACCGATTCGCCGTCCTGCCAATCATACATCGATATTCGAATTGAAGTACCATATTCCATCAGGGCGTCCTGGACCTCGGGTTTGTGGATGTTGGCTCCGTTCGAAATGACGGCAATTTCCCTGAACCCCTTTTCCCTCGCCGTCCGCAATACCTTCGGAAAGTGTGGCACGATGGTCGATTCCCCGCCGGAAAGGACTATACCGGGAGTATGAGGACCCAGGATACTGAATAACCTGTCGATAAAAGGGATCTGCAATGTAAGACCCGGTCTTCGTGAACCGGAGTATGGACATCCCGAACACGAACGTGTGCAGAGCTGGGTCAAGTCCATTTCCATCGTCGTAGGATAAATTTGTTCACCCCGCAGATAGGATTCTATTCTATGGTGATCCTGCTTTACTTTCGACGGACCAAATATTTTAAATTGACTGTCTTTCATGGAATCTCTTTAATTCGATATATCGTGGATCAATGTTTGAGGCCGGCACTTTTCCTCAGAAGTAATATCGCTTCGGTTACCTCTTTTGCATCTTGAAGACCACACCGGGGCCTGGGACCGCCACTCAAATATTCTACAAATTCTTTTAATTCCAGGTAGAGAGGAAACGTCGTATCGATCGATATCTTTTCTTCGCCCCTCTCATCTCTAATTTTAATATGATCGTCATACGCGTTATACAGCCCCGCCGACCCTTTTTTCCCCTGGATACTAACGCCGCTTATTTTTTCATAGTGCCGGCCGCTGGTGGAAATAACTACGGTCGGCCTGTCACCTATCATGGCTGAAAAACTGACAGGCAATCCATCTTCGTTCATGCAAACCTTGATCGCCCGAACCTTGTCTGGAATATACCCTAGAAGATGTTTGACGATGGTCAGATCGTGCACGACTTGCGTCCAGAAAACATCTCCGCAATGAAAATCGTCAACCCATGCATGCCGGGTCACCGATAGTACCTCTAATTCCCCTATCCTTCCCGATTGAACGACAGATCGCAATGCTTCAATGCCCGGATGATAATGCCATTTATGCATGG
>CAVZMI010000009.1:0-15981 GCA_963776275.1 Ignavibacteriota bacterium | reverse complement strand
ACACATAAACGTCGGCGGGATGATGTGAATCGACCAGATCAAATCCCCGCCCGACAAACTGTTCAGCAAGCATCGATGTCTCTGCATAATTGAGTTTACATCCCAGTGTATGCAGTGCGACTCGTTTCTTCACCTCTGGAATCCCAGTCCTTTTTCACAGAACAAAAAGGAGTTGACCCTCTCTGATTGAGAACCAACTCCTTGATCAATACAATTGGCTTCGTTCTTTTCGCAGTACCGCTCCGACTATCAATCCAAAGTAATACTATGTCATTATGTATGCTGGAGTGGCACTAGAGTCGAGTACCAAAAATAACTTGAAGAATTTATAGGATTATAACTAACGGAAATCGGATGGAATAGCATTATATGGCGCTCCGACTTATTCAAGTTATTTTTGAATCGAGACACTAGTTGGTGCTTGGAATTTCACTTATGTCGATTTTCTCGGCACCAACAGCAACATCTTTCAACGTCATAGGAGTCAGCTTGTGCTTTTCCACATATTCATTGAGTGTGTTTTGATCTTTCCCGCGCATATATTCAAGAACGGAAAGAACTATTTTTTTGCTCTCTTTATCGAATTCGATCACCCGGAGAGGAAGAGAATCACCGACATTGAACGAGTCGGCAATATTCTTCATCGGCGTTTGTGAAAGCTGCGATACCGGTACAAACCCGTCAACACCGAGCGGCATTTCAACAATGAGGCCCTTTTCAATAATTCTGACGATCTTTCCTTCCACATCGGTGCCAATGCGGTACGTCTCGGCAAAACTATCCCATGGATTATCGGAGACCTGCTTATGACCAAGCGAAATACGACGCTGGTCGACATCGATCCCGAGAATGACTACGTCGATCTTGTCTCCTTTTTTCACCACTTCACCGGGATGTCGTATTTTCTTCGTCCATGAAAGATCCGAAATATGAACAAGTCCGTCGACACCCTCTTCAAGTTCAACAAACACCCCGAAAGTCGTCAAATTCCGCACAACGCCGATATGTCTTGAACCAACCGGGTATTTGGAGAGAAGGGTCAGCCAGGGATCCGGCTCGAGCTGCTTCATGCCGAGCGATATTTTCTTGGCTTCCTTGTCGATACTTAAAATAACCGCATCGATCATTTGCCCCATGGAAACCATCTGTGAGGGGTGCTTGATGTGCTGTGTCCAGCTCATCTCTGAAATATGAATGAGTCCCTCTATTCCCTTTTCGATCTCGATGAATGCACCGTAATCTGCCAGAGAAACCACCTTGCCGGTGACTTTCAGGTTGACCTGATATTTCTCGTGGATCTTCTCCCACGGATGCGGCTGGAGCTGCTTCATACCTAGGGAAATCCGTTTCTTTTCCTGATCGAAATCGAGAACAACGACGTTCACGGTCTGATCTAGTTTCACGACTTCC
This sequence comes from Ignavibacteriota bacterium, assembly GCA_963776275.1. GTDB lineage: Bacteria > Bacteroidota > Ignavibacteria > UBA10030 > CAVZMI01 > CAVZMI01. Next base: position 14,571 of record CAVZMI010000009.1, on the reverse strand, counting down.
GATGGATGACTGACGCGCCCCCATGATAGATCGGTAATATGAACAAGGCCGTCTACACCTCCGAGATCGACAAATACACCGAAGTCGGCGATCGCCTTGACATTTCCTTCCAGAATCTGTCCCTTTTCAAGACTGTTCAGAATGGCCTTGCGTTGATCGGCCATTTCTTCTTCAACAAGCACTTTATGGCTGACAACAACATTTTCGGATGGATGATTAATTTTCACAACTTTGAAATCGAGCTCGCGGCCGAGAAATGCATCGAAATCACGAACGGGGCGGATATCGATCTGAGAACCGGGCAAAAACGCATCGATGCCCATTAAATCTACGACTATACCCCCTTTGATTCTCCGTACACACCGACCTTTCAATACTTCGCCTGTATCGAAGGCTTTGGTAATGCGTTCCCACACGCGCATGAAGTCTGCACGCTTGCGGGAAAGGATCATCTTGCCATCTTTGTCTTCGACGCTTTCGAGAAATACTTCAACCTCATCACCGATTTTCAATTCGTCGATATTCGGAAATTCCTGGATGGGAACCGTTCCTTCCGATTTAAATCCGATATCGATCGAGACCTCGTTATCGCCGATATAGGCTACACGTCCCCGGACGATTTCACCTTCGTTAATTTTCCCTAATGTACTTTCATACAGTTTTTCGAGTTCTTTGAATTCTGCTTCCGAGTAACCACGCTCGTCGTGTTCTGCCGGTTTCGACAAGGTCTCGGGTTTTTCATCAGCCATTAAGCCTCCACAATCCCTTCATTTCCACAAGAGCAGGCACTGTCATCAAAATGCTGCTTCCGCGTTCATAAAGAGAGTACCGATCATTATAAGTGATTGACAATATGATTTAATGATGACGTAAATTCACTCTATGCAATAATATCGTTCGGGACAAGTGCCTCTATCGTGACTTTCACTTTTTCCATAAGCCATTGAGGCGTCGATGTCGACCCGGTAATTCCGACACTTTCTTTTCCCTCAAACCACTTCCGCTCTAACTCGTCAATATCTTCGATAAAATATGTACGCTCGTTTACTTCACGGGCAATCTCGAACAGGACTTTGCCGTTTGAGCTCGTGCGTCCGGCAACAAAAATAATTACATCATTCTGTGCGGCAAACTCCCGCAGTTTCTTTTCACGTCCAGATACCTGACCGCAGATGGTGTCTTTCGCATGAAATTCTATCGCTTCGTTTTCAAAAGTCGCGACTTCAAACTCTTTTATCCGGCGTGCAAGATTATCACGGATTGCATAAAATGTCGGTTTATCCATAGTCGTCTGTGAGAACAACACCGTCTTGCGGCTGCAATCAATCTTTGAAATCTCATCAAGCGACTTGATAACTACTGCTTCCCCTTTGGTCTGTCCTACCAGTCCAATGACTTCAGCGTGATCTTTTTTCCCAAAGATAACGACCTGAAAACCATTATCATAGAACTTTCTGATCCGTTCCTGGACTTTCGTTACTACCGGGCACGTTGCATCTATAAGTGTAATTCCGAGTGCACGGGCCTTCTCATAAGTCTCGGGCGGTTCTCCATGCGCGCGAATAAGAATCTTTGCTCCCCGGAACGATTCAAGATCTGCGTGGGAAATTGGCTTAAGTCCTTCTCGTTTCAGTCGTTGAATCTCGACGGGATTATGGATGATCTCACCGAGCGAATAAAGCGTTCCGGATTCCTGAAGCTCCTGCTCGGCGATGTCGATCGTACGAATAACACCCCAGCAAAAACCCGAATTTATATCAACGGTAATTTTCATGAATTTTCGATAATAACCCGTGCCTTCGCCAGAACAAAATCCACCTGCTCTTCAATGCCAAGGAACGATGTATCGAGTTCGATGGCATCATCGGCTTTTCGCAGCGGGCTCATCTGTCGTGTGGAGTCTTTTCTATCACGAATCACAATTTCATTTTCGAGCGTTTCCAAATTGGTTGAAATCCCCTGCTCCAGCAGTTCTTTTGCACGGCGCTCCGCACGGACCCGTGGATTGGCAACCATAAAAATTTTCAGTTCTGCCTGAGGGAAGACCACCGTACCGATATCGCGTCCTTCGAGCACAACCCCCTTTTCTACTCCCATGAAACGCTGCTCGCGAACCATCACTTCTCTCACGCGTGGAATGCTGCTCACCGCACTGGCGGCTTTCGTCACTTCTGGAAGGCGTATTTCTCGCGTGACATCTTTTCCGTCGACCAACACTCTCAAAGAACTATTGTCCTTTTCTAAACGGACATGTATTTTTTCTGCAATACGTGAGACTTCTTCTTCGTCAGATGGATTGATGTTTTCGTTTAAAACCCGCCAAGTAATGGCACGATACATCGCACCCGTATCGATGTAAAGATAACCAAGCTGCTCGGCAACACGCCGGGCTGTCGTGCTTTTTCCCGACGCTGCGGGACCATCGATGGCAATGATGATCTTCTTCAAGCTACCCTGTATCGTTATCTTAGCTTTAAAATGTAAGAATTTTCTTTATTTGAAGCAATAGGGTGATCTAATTTCTTAAGCTCCTGGGAAAAGTGTAAAATTTTCTTATATTTTAGAGATGAGAAAATTAACACATGATGAAATTGCCGCTCAGCGCACCAAACGAGCCGATCTTCAAGCCACACCTCGCGTGCCCATTGACGTGCTTGTCGATAACGTACGCTCACTCTATAACATAGGATCGATTTTCAGGACGTTGGATGGGGCATGGATCCATAAACTCTTTCTCTGTGGATTCACCCCACATCCACCCCGTAAAGAAATAGAAAAAACCGCACTCGGAGCAACCGGGACCGTTCCGTGGGAGTACCGAAAAGATCCACTTGAAGTAATCCTTGAATTGAAACAGCAAAAAGTCGCAATCTGCGTTCTTGAACAGACAACAAAGAGTATTCCCTATACGTCAGTCTCCCCCTCAAATTTTCCACTCTGTCTGGTCATCGGGAACGAGATTACCGGCGTGTCGCATAAACTGGTGGAGGCAGCCGATATGGCTATCGAGATTCCGATGGTGGGAACGAAGCAATCGCTGAATGTAGCCGTGGCCTACGGCATTGCAGTCTTTGAGCTTGCTTATATTTTCCGTTCCGGAGGAAATCAGAAGGGGTTGTAGCTGCCACATTTAATTAATTTTTTTTTCTAAATTCAACGCAATAGTACCATTTTCTTCACAGAATTCCATTTTGATGTCGAGATACGATAGAAATAAACGCCCGAAGAAACCATTGTCCCGGTTTCACTTCTGCCATCCCAGGTTAATTCGATGTATCCCGAAGGGTATTCGTCGTCCGTGAGAGTCCGCACTTCGCGTCCGAGTGCATCGTAAATAACAAGCTTGACCTTCGATACCACGGGTAACTCGAAAGCGATCTTTGTTGTCGGGTTGAATGGATTGGGGAAATTGTCGTATAAATGAAATTCCTTCGGCGGACTGATCGTGAATGCTATTTCCTTCGTCCATGCCTGTCCATCAGATGTTTTAATCAATGCTTTGATTTTTTGTTCTTTACCGATTGGTGCAAACCGTTCAACTGAAAACAGAAACTCAGCGTCTTTTGACTGCTTCGAGAGGATATCTTTGAGCATGATTTTCGATGATTCAAGCTTCAACCATGACTGTGTATTCTGGATCTCGACGGTGACATTTTTCGCAGCAACCGCTGCCGTGTTTTCAACGGTCAGTGCGAGTGAGTTGTCCTTGGAGTTGTAGGGGATTTCGTAACCTTGAGCCAGTAGAATCAACGGCATCAATATTAATATAATGAACATCTTTTTCATAAAGACCTTTCACAATTTTTAAAATATAACCACAGAGGACACTGAGTTATAAATGAGGACGCGGAGTATCAATCTCTGTGACCTCATCTTTCTAACCTCCGTGTACTCTGTGGTTATCTTTTTCTCTACGGCAAATTAAACTCTACCACATTATTCGTCGACAGGTTTTGCGTCTTTTACTGTTCTACCTGTCGCTTGTATTGCATTAATTCCTGTTCTAATCCCGGCTCCATCTTTGGCAGTGTCTTTCCAAACGGCTCCGGTAATTTCTCCAGTATATAGCCCACACGGTAATAGAGCGATACGTATCCTGCCGGTTTCATGTACAGCCTTTCATTAAAGCGTTTCTTCGTCAGCTCATAGGTCAATCGTACCGTCTGCTGGAAGAGCATCAGATGTAACGCTGTCCCGGTCGAGTCTTTCCGCCGTAACTGTTTCTGCGCCCCTTCTACCATCATCTCAAGACCGCGTATCAGTATTTCTGTCCCAAGCAAGCCGCTGCCGGCATCCGTACGAATTTGGGCTTTCAGAGTTGCAAGTTGATCTGAGATCGATGCCTCAGATCGTGGCGGTAACGTTATGACCAGTTCTACAATGGATTGTGCATAGGGGTATAGATATTGATATCCGTCTGGTGTTACGAAGCGTTTATCATTTTTCTTAGGTTTGGCGATGTACTCAGCTTTTAATTGTCTCTGAAAATCATCGAGTTCCTGTGCACAGGCTATAGAATCGCCAGAGATAAGGTTTTTCTTAGCGTTTTCTAGATGACGGTCGAGTTCTTCTTTAAAGCGTTTATCGCCGAGCCAGTTGTTTGTGAAAGCCTGTTGCAAACGAGAGCGGAGTGTATCGAGCATATCCAATGCCGATATGGGATTTGGCAGATGCTGTAGCAGATACTCCGTGTTATAACGAATGAGGGCGTATGCCTCGCTTGTGAGTGTTGATGAGCTGTCTTGATTTGCAGCACTAAGTACTAAATTGAGTGTTGCTCTGGCAGCACCGATATTATTTGCCTGAATTGAGAATTTAGCGGATTTAAAGAATGCTAAATATTTATCGGCTGTCGGTTGCGTTGTTATCCAGTTATATTTCAGGGAACGATTAGTAAATGAAAGAAGTGTATCTATCCACTCAGACGGCTTGAAGATTATAGGTGGTGCAATCGGACCGACTGTCCAGCCGTGGAAATTTACGGCATTTTTAATCGAGTCTTCTTGAGTGACGGTTATGGTAGTATCATCTGCGGGGAAAAATAGCTCAATCCATATAAATGGCTTTGCTACAAAGCTTCTAATACCAGGAATTGCTTTGCTCATTATTGTTATATTATCGGTTCTCTCACCTGGACGAGGCATGAGTGAATCCACAAAAAAATGCGCCATTGAAGAATTAGGGTTAATTATTCCAGTCCAATTCATGTTTGGTAATAGAGGAAAACCAACAGGCACAATATTCTGATAAACAAGAGGATAATAACGTCTAAATGCCCATTCCTCATAGTGTGAATCAAATTTCAAACCGATTGTATCATAAACAACTGAATTCGGGCCTCGCCAAAGATCAATATCAATAGTTGATATATCTCCTCGATTCGAAGTATCACTAATTAGCGTGTAACTAAACAAGTACATTTGATTATTTGCATAATAATTGATCCGGCATCTAAGTGTCACTTTATATAAAAAAGGATAGTCTGTACTTCGATCTTGAGCTTTGATCTGAATAGAGTTCATAATTAAAATCAAAGTAAAGATGCTAATTTTAGTTTTCATTTTTTTGTCTCCAATCAATTACTTCATTTTAATTCGAAATGGATTGATGGTTCCTCGATACGTTCAAATTTAAATAAAAGAAAAGTATCCTCTAACTTTATTCCCAATCTCGTCATTTTCCCGATTAGCTTCTTTGGATTATTTGGATCCTGTTCTTTTGTCATAAAACCATGAGTATCATTTATATCAATACTCTTTCCACAGCGATGAAGTGAATGATAATTATATTCCCAATTCCCGGTAATATCATACGTCCCACCTAATGGGAGACTCAGATCGTTAAGACTCAGCGTTAATGGTATTCCACCACCTTTGTCATAAGCACTCCAATAATAAAAATCGAAGATGGCGAACAATAGGCTATCAGCCATTTCTCGTGTACACCAGGAGTTAAGGGGATGATTTATTTCACCTGGTGTCGATTGCCAGAATATGTAATATTTATCTCTTTCTGCGACTATGAGATCACGAAAATTAACAAGATCAGGGACTTTTACCTCAAGATTAACGGTGTCAAAAACACTCGGATCAGATTTCAAGTACGCTTTTATAAGATATTGCCCAGAAAATTGTTCTTGTGCAAACGAGTCTACTATAGCTTTACCATCTGATTTTGTAACAAGATCAAGTGTTTTTTGAACTTTTCCTTCCGGACCAAAGAAATAGCCATACTTATCGTTGTCAAGAACACGATGGGCACTACCGTCACTATGTTGATGTCCGCCACTACCTTCTGTGAATTCTGCTTGTATTGTTACCCCTTCACCCCCCAAAGGTTTATTATCACAATCGAGTACCTGGATTGTAAATGGTCGCCACGGCATATATCCCGGTCGATCTGCTCCTCTGCTTCTATGACTTATATTCTCAGGTGGCAGATATGGCCAAATCGTCCATGGACTATGATCTAGAATCTTCAGCTTCTTTTTCCCAACCCCCACCTCTCCCACGCCATACCTGTCATAAACAAACTCATTCATATTACAAGCGTCCATCGATGCCGTTTTTATCGGTTTCTTTTTAACAGATAAATTCGGTCTCATCTCCTTAAGCTTCGCATGCGACCCCTGCTTTTTCATCTTCAAATTGTCCGGCATCTCAATCGAACTTACATTACGAATAGAACCCGCTGTGCCTCCTCCACCATTATCCACATTAATGCCCGCACGAATCAATACTTTATTGTTTGTTGAATCAACACTATCTGCAGCAACAAATTTGAAGGGCGGAGATACGTCTCTGAAATATGTCGCTTTCCCGACAGATGTCAATATTTCACCCGCCATGCACCCGCTCAACATCCCGATCTCAAATTTCTGGTCCGGCGGGAAATCCTCGATACTTCCGTCATAGTTCTTCTTCTGTACAATAATATCCGCCGTATCTCCCGGTGATATTGTCGAAGGTGCCACCGTTACCAATATTGACCATGAGATAACTGATACCGTCCCGTATCCCGTCGGGTGTATTTGATCATCAACGGCAAGAGTCAAATTTATAAAACCTTTGCTCTTTAAGGAATCTCCATCTGCAATATATTCCACCCCGCTTTCACGCGCAACTTCGTATGGAACATCATAAAGAGTCTCGCCAAACTGTCCGTCCGGGCTTCGTAAATATCCATACGGATATATTCCCAAGGTTCCCGATTGAATTGCCGGAAGTTTCGACTTCTGCGGAACCATCTGACGAATCGACCCTGCTCCTCCCTCAAGCGGTTTTTCAATATTTAATAATAAGTTTACAGAATACGGCGGAACCATATCATTATCGTTCTCATCTTTTGCCTGAACATATACCTTGCTGCTTTTTCCATATGCTATCGTGTCCGGAACAATCCTAACCGAAAAATGATCGATATCCTTTATCGTCCGTACCGATATCGGTGCAGTTGTCAACGAGTCGTCATATCCTCCCTCACACCAAATCCGCACATTCCCATCATAAAACTCTCCGTCTCCATATGTCGTTTCTCCGACTGCTCGTATTCCCCCTTTTGCATTTCCCCATCGATAGTAACATGTTGAACCATCCATACTATCGGCATCCAATAACTGCATCGAGGCAAGAGGAAATACTGCAATCATTAGATCGTCATGCAATCCACAAAATCCGCCGTCGTATGATACTGGCATTAAGTTCAAAATCGTTTCTTCGCCTATTTCAATATGGTCTTTTGAAAATGTTCCCTCGATATGATGAAGAAGATCATTTATATATATTTCCATATATCCTTCAGGCTCATACCTGCCGGTTTCTTGATTCATCTCAAAAGTAACAGTTTCGATCGTATAGGGCTCCTGAATAAGATCAACATCTGGCCATCCCTGTACGTAGCTTGTGAGTCTTCTTGTAACTGGAACTATAACAGTTCCTGCAGGAAATCGACCAAAATAATATAATCCATTTGGAAGACATTCTGAAAATCGAACGGGCGCATATGGACCAAAGGAAACTCCATTAATTTCAATATAAAATCCTGCACATTTGTCTTCTCCTACATCTGAATCAACGGCGAGCGTTCCTTTTGGAATCGTTGAAGATGTCGTTGCCTGCAACTTTATGTTGTTCTCCGGTTTTATCTCGATTCGCTCGTGTATTCTAACGCCTTGACTATATGAAGGAACAGAAAAAGCAAAAAAGAATAATAGTGCAATCGTCAGAAGTGATTGAAATCTACAAGAGATGTATATTTCATGAATCTTCTTATAGTATCCAAAATCCTCGCGGGGGCTAAAAAATATACGAGATACCATTGCTTAAATCCTCTCTTTTCGGGATACTCTTCCCCACGAGAGAATATCCATACAGCACAAGTACGTTTATGATTACTCTATTGACAAGGAAGCTTCTATTATAGTACCGCAGTGAGTTACTATTTTGTGACAATCTACCTTACTATGAAGCCCGGGGTGAAACCTGGTATATTTTGCGTCTCTAAATCGTAGAAACTATAACTAAAGGATGAAATAGAATACAATCGCAAATTAATATACAGAAATCGTATTGTCAAGTGCTTTTCGTAAATATTTTTTTGGAAGAGGTTTTGGACCACGAATCCTTTTAGGTTGATATTTGGACTAAAGTAGACCCCTTATGCCAGCGGGTGCTCGTAGAGTGGTATGTTAGCCTACTCCATCGGAGACGCAAGTGTGAAGAAATCGGTTTTTTCAAGCGTATGAATTCGAATCACACCTGCACGAGTGAGGCGGACGAGAATACGTGAAGCACGCCGGTCTGAAATATTGACCAGGTCGCTGTATTGCTTAACGGTAATCCGTTCGTGCGATTCAAGATGCCTGAACAACCGCCGTTCATTCTCGCCGATCTCGATCGTAAGAGGCTTCGATTCTTTCCGCTCATCACGAAGTATGTGGATGACTTCCTTCGACGCTATCAGTGTCTTATCATTCACTCTGATATAAACCCGCTCACCGCCATTTTCTTCCGTCGCTGCATCGGCCAGAAAGTAATGCGGTTTCTCTTTGCTCTCTGAGACCGTCGCTACGATCACGTCTTTTCCATTCACCGGTACGATCTCGATATCGGGGATAACCGGCGGTTCGCACAGCTGCTCGCCTGCAAAAGCGATAAACTCGATTTCCGTCTTTTCACTTTCGACGCCGACAATCGAGCCGTCGTCATCCACGCCGAAGAGAATTTTTCCCCCGCGGGTATTTGCAAAGGCGGAAAGGGCACGTGCAATTTTTTCCGGCGAAGAGACTTTTCGCTTAAACTCGATCTGAAATCCCTCTCCTTCGTCAATGATCTTGTCTAACTCGTATCGATTCACGGTATCCTACCATCCTCGCGCTTCCATCCTGCGAAGTATGATCCCAGATCTTCTCAGAACGTAGCGGCTGTTTGAGTTTGGTGAATGTTTGAGTGGACTGGGAATTACTGCGGCGAGACACGCCGCCTGTTCCCGGCTTAATGAACCGGCAGTAACTCCAAAATATTTTCGTGCGGCAGCATCGATGCCGAAGATGCCGTCCCCCCATTCGATGATATTGAGATATATTTCCAAAATTCGTTCTTTCGACAGGTGTTCTTCGAGTCTGAGCGTGATAACGGCCTCTTTGAGCTTTCGTATCGGGCTTTTTGACGTTGATAAATACAAATTTTTTGCCAGCTGCTGTGTGATTGTACTCGCCCCACGAGCTGGACGCCCTTCATCCAGATTGCGCTCGATAGATTCCTGAAGCTCGTACCAATCGAAACCGCCATGAGAGAAAAACGTGCCGTCTTCGGCGACAATCACCGCGTTGATCAGATTCCGCGATATTTTCGAGAGCAGAATCCAACTTTGGACGATTCGATATGGTCTACCCTGAGCTTCCGCCTCGTCAGCTCTTTGTTCCATCAACGCAGTGCTGCCGACATTTTTACGGCTTAGTTCTTCGATGCTGACGCTCGGAAGCGAAAAATATTCGAACAGAATGACGCATCCGATGCCGGCCATAATCCAGCGTGCCGTTCCGCCGTGAAGATACGTTATTTTATAAGTTTTTATTTTCTCAATAAATCTAAGCATTCTCATACGCCCTTGCATCGAGGAAGCTTTGGAGTAACACCGCTGCGGCAATTTGATCGACACGCGATTTTTCCCGCCGTTTCTTCTTTTTTATCCCCATTTCAAGCATGGCATCCTTAGCTATAGTCGATGTAAAACGCTCATCCCAAGTCCTGATCGGAACCGTTAATTCTTTCTGAATACGATCTATAAACACGCGGACTTCCTGAGCTTTCCGTTCTTCTTTTCCCTTAAGGTTAAGAGGCATTCCGACAACGATCATTCCGATGTCATATTCATGCACGAATGAACGCAATTGTATGATGAAATTGCGGTTGTTGGGACAGGTTTCCAGTGCTCTTGCAATGAGACGAAGCGGATCGCTGATGGCTATTCCAATGCGGACCGTCCCATAGTCGATGGCGAGAATGCGCTGTCCGTCGGCAAGCTGTATCATTGAATCACCATAAATTTCTCGGTTATTTACGTCACATTTTTTCAAATCGTTCCACAGCTTGGATGCCGCGAATCTTTTTCACCCTGCTGATAATCTGGTTGAGATGGTCGAGATTCTTCACGTACAGTAGAATCCATCCATCGAACATTGTCCCTTTTGAATCGATATTCACGCTTCTGATATTTGTATTATTGTATGTCGAGATCGCGTGCGTAATATCCTCAAGCATTGCGGGGCGGTCGTCGCCGGAAAAACGGATACCGCCGATAAAGATCTGATCATCCGTGACAGGCCAGCTCACCTCGATTATTCGGTCTTCATTTGAGGCAAAAAAACGCTCCACATTATGACATGATTTGCGATGAATCTTGATTCCTTCACCGGTCGTTACGAACCCGACAATTTCATCTCCGGGTACAGGGTTGCAGCACTTTGCAAAATTGTGCAGGAACATATCATTCGATCCGGTGACGAGGATTCCGCCGAGCGAACTTCGTGCCGTTTTGACAAACTGTTTGAAGATTGACGTTTTCTCTATCGATTCTTTTTCAGACTCGACAGGCTGAGGATGATGAAGTTTCAGTTCGATTTCATCGGTGAATGCATCTATATTCACTTCGCCTTTTGCCACCCCGATATAAAAATTGGTAATATTGTCAAATTTTGCGGCATGAACAAAATTCAGAAGATCGTCTTCATTCACATGCAGTCGTATTCGTTTCAGCTTTTTTTCCCAAATCTCGCGTCCCTCGAGTGAAAGTTTTCGCTGTTCCTCTTTGATCCATCGCCGGAGATGTGTTTTGGCTTTGTGCGTGATTGCAAATTGTTCCCAGTCGGCATTTGGCGTCTGATTTTTCGAAGTGATAATTTCCACCTGATCGCCGCTTTTCAAAAGAGAATTCAGAGGAACGATGCGTCCATTCACCTTTGCGCCTATGGTGTGATTGCCGACTTGTGAATGTATTTCATATGCAAAATCAATCGGCGTCGAGCCTTTGGGCAGGATCTTGAGTTCACCTTTCGGCGTAAAGACATAAATTTCATCCTGATATAGATTGAGCTTAAAACTTTCCATCAGTTCTTTCGGTGAATCTTCGTCGAGCTTGTGATCGAAGAGTTCCCGAACCCAATCGACCCAATCTTCCAGTTCTTTATCCAGGCTGGCGACATTTTCTTTATATCGCCAGTGCGCTGCGACCCCCTTCTCGGCAACCTCGTGCATTGCCCGAGTGCGTATCTGGACTTCCACCATTTTCCCTTGGGGGCCGATTACTGTTGAATGAATTGACTGATAACCATTTTTCTTTGGTTTGGAGATATAATCTTTATACAGATTATCTATCGGCTTGAAGGCTACCGAGACAATTCCATAAACACTAAAACAATCATATGGATTTTCAGTATCAATAATAATTCGTACTGCAAGTATGTCATTATATTCATAGCCTTCATCAAGAGGCTTATTTTTTTTCATCATTTTTCGGTAAATGCTATACATCGATTTGGGCCTTCCCTCGACCTCAAATTTAAAACCGACCTCCTCGATTTTTGCATTTAAATCACGGACAAAATTTTTTATGTAATGTTCTCTCTCTTTGCTGGTCGACCGCAGCTGCCGTTTTATTTTATTATATTCCGTCAGATGCAAGCATTTGAATGCAATATCTTCCAGCTCCCACTTTACCCGTGCCAGTCCGAACCTATGAGCGAATGGTGCATATATCTCCAACGTTTCTGTAGCCACCTGTTTCTGTTTTTCGTTGGGGAGGTATTCTATTGTCCGCATATTGTGCAGACGGTCGGCAAATTTAACTACTATGACGCGTACATCATTTACCATTGATAATAGAAGCTTCCGATAGCTCTCGACTTGTGCAACCTCATGACTTTCAAAAACACTGGTAATTTTCGTCACACCGTCGACAATGTCCGATATTTCATCGCCGAAATCTTTACGTATATCTTTCAGTTCGTACGGAGTATCTTCAACCACGTCGTGAAGTAATGCGCTTGCGATCGAAATATCATCGAGCGGTAATTCTTCTGCCACGATCAACGCTACTTCATAGGGATGTAAGAAGTATGGTTCACCCGAAGCACGCAGATCGCTCTTATGTGCATCTACAGCCACCGTAAAGGCACGACGAATTAAATTTGCGTCATATTTTTTTAAATTCTTTTCGCACAGACGCAATAAATTTTCAAGCCAATAATTGTACTTCGGATTTGTCATACCGCTAACCGCATTATATACCGGTACATTTTTATTTGGACTTTTTCCTCGGTGCCTTTTGTTTTTGATCCGGATTTATTGATTGAAAATCCCAAAGAAAATCAAAATATCTATCGAGAGCATTATACATCCCGCCTACTTCACATTTTTCGACGCACAAAATCGGGGTTTCTTCATCGATTTTTGTGCTCCTGTCGTTAAAAACAACAAAGCCGACGTTATCGAAAAGGTAGAACTTGCATAAAAAGCCTTCCGTGAAGAATTTATACTGTAAATTTATTTTTTCCTTTATCCATTCAAGGCGTTGAACAACCGATTTGATGTCGGTCTTCGTTTTTTTTGAGTCTTTGTTCAAATCTTCAACTTTATTGATGCGATCGTACCTTTGAGAAGAGAAAAATTTTGAGTCCGGATAGGCGAGTAGAACTTTCACACAACCGGTGCCTTTCTTCCGGTTGATTGAGTCTTCGTCCTCGGTACTCAGACTGTAAAAGAGCGAAGTACCTGAAACTACAAAATCACTCATTCCCCTGAGAACAAGCATCTTGCATTTTTTTGTTTCTTTGTATTGCCGTTTTATTTCTTCTTCGCATTCTTTACGATTATTATATACCTTTTTTATGTTCAGTTTCTTCCGCCACAGCTGGGTTTTAATCCACCATTCCCGAAAGGATATTATACAGAGAGTCAACAGACATAAGACCACGATACATAGAAGAATCCACCATCTCCCTGTATACATTTCATTGCTTTCTTGTATCAATGCAATAAAAGCAGTAGTTCCGATTGCAATCGAAGCACTTATTACAGAAATGAATGTCTGTTTGTGCGTTAATACCATAGAAATATACCTTTCTCAGGAATTAGGTTCGTATAATGCGCTATTCGTTTAGATCTTGTGGAAGGAAACGAGACAATTCTAATAACTGGAGAGATAATATATTTCAGCTGCTTTTGAGGAAGGGATATCTCTTCGAGTTTCTTTTTATATTTTCCAATTTTCGAGATAGCCATCGATTCACTCCCTTCCCACTAATAAAGGTTTCCAGGATAAGGAAGTTCATGAAAGTAGAAGATATTCCTCTTGTCATTTCAATATAACGCTTTAGTTGTGAATGTCAAGATAATCTATCCTGCGTGTTTTCTTCATGGTTCTTCGTACCCAATGGCGGAATTCAAGAAACGGACAAGCGGTAAGACAGCCCGGAAATGATTATGAATGATATCGATAAACTTAACAGAATAACATGAATTGATGTCAAGTGATGATCCGGCATAGAATTGCTTCATCCGGATATATTCATGCATAGAATGATCACGATCGAATCCTCGAGGTATGCGTGAAAGTTTCTCGCCAAATAAAGCACCATAAAGTCTGTGAAAATTTCTTTCATTTACGATTTTCAAAAATGAGCCCGAATCCCGGTCGATGGCACTTCGGATATCACGAAGTCTGTCAGAACTTATAGAATACATCCCTCCGCCAAGATACACTTCCCCCGGCTCAATGTGGAGGTACATACCGGCAGCTTCACGATCCCCCTTTTTCGGTGTAAAAATTGCAGCGACGTGTGTCTTGTAGGGAGTTTTATCCTTACTAAACCGTGTATCACGGTAAATCCGGAACATCGAGCGTTTGGGATGTACGTCCAGCTCAGGGGCATATTCCAGCATTTCCGGAGCCAGTGCCGCTATGAGCGATTGCATGGGAAATTTGACATATTCTTCATACTCAGCCTTATGAGTATTGAACCACTCACGGTCATTATTCCGTCTGAGTTTCTTAAGGAAATCAATGCCTTCTTCC
>CAVZMI010000008.1:0-68534 GCA_963776275.1 Ignavibacteriota bacterium | reverse complement strand
CTCGACAATGATCGATTTTCAGTTTTGAGCTTACCTGGATTGAGTGCCCCGCTTGAAATGAGTTATGGGAATAATGGATCAAATGCCCATCGTGGATTCAACTTGAACTACGGGGAAATGTCGTTGTATTCTATTATTGATCCCTATTTTGATCTCTTTGCGGTTCTCCATTTGGCACCGGAGCATGCGGGTTTAGAAGAGGCATATATGACAACACGAAAATTACCGTTTGGTTTTCAAGTTAAAGCGGGTAAATTTTTATCGGATCTTGGCCGAATAAATGAGCAACACGAACACACGTGGGATTTTGTCGATCGTCCTCTCATTTCTCAAGCATTCTTCGGAGAGGAAGGACTAAACGAAATCGGCGCACGCATCACATGGGTTGCACCGACAGATATTTTTCTCATGTTGGGCACCGAAATCCTGACCGGAGATAATGAAGTAAGTTTTAGCACAACAGGATTCAGCGATCCGGACGGCGATGTGAATGTCCGCAAGATCGAAGAACCAAATCTTATTGTGAGTTACGCTCGATCATCATTTGATATAGACGAAGCCGCTCTTCTCTTCGGTCTTTCCTACGCTCACGGAACTACAAGAGCTGATCAAGGATTTTCCGCAGCTGAAGGAGAAGGATTGGCCATCGATGCAACGACAGATATTTTGTGTGGCGACATGACGGTGAAATATATTCTCGATCCGATCAGATATATCTCTTTGCAAAGCGAGTATCTGTATCGTTTCATGAATGGTAAGTATTTCGTTCGCGATTCTTCCAACGCTATCCAGACGGGCAAATTAAGCAAACATCAAGCCGGTCTGTACTCCCAGCTTGTCGCTAAGTTAGGACTAAGATGGAGAATCGGTGTGCGATACGATCTTCTGAATCTTAATAATGTGCTCTTCAGCAATGTGAACAAGGTTTTCCTGAAAACCTTGCACGGTATTCGGCAATGATTGAATATAATCCGACTGAATTCTCGAGACTACGTCTGCAATTCAATCACGACAGAAGTAAATATATTCAAACAATAATGCGTGAACCCTACTCTGAGGTCATCCTTCAGTTCAATGTTGCCATAGGCGCACATGGAGCTCATTCTTTTTAACGGAATTTATTTTCGAGGAGAATACAATGAAACTACTTTTATTCATACTTATAATAATATTGCCTTTTCAGGCCGCTATTTCAGATCGCCTGTATATCGTTACAACCTATCCCTACATTGCGGACATTGTGGAGAAAATCGGAAAAGACCGTGTACAGGTTACTCCCCTCGCCAGAGGGGACTATAATCCACATGTCATTATTCCCAAACCTTCATACATCGCAAAACTGCGTCGAGCAGACCTTCTCATAATCAATGGAGCGCAACTCGAAATTGGATGGTTGCCTCCAATTATCAAACAGGCGAACAATGCCAATATTCAACCTGAAGAAAAGGGTTTCCTCGATCTTTCAACTTGTGTACATTTGATAGATATTCCAACGAGTGTATCACGGGAACAGGGGGATGTCCATCCTGAGGGAAATCCACACTTTTCCCTGAACCCCGATAACATCCTGATCATAGCAAAAACTATTACCGACAAGCTTTGCGAACTTGATCCCGAAAGTGCATCCCTCTACCAGGCGAACAATGCCGAGTTCGCCCGCGTATGGGAACAGAAGATGAAGGAATGGAATGATAAAATAGAACCGATGAAGGGAATTAAGGTTGTTGAATACCACAAGGTCTACGACTATTTCCTGCGAAGGTATGGATTGGTTATTACAGGAACTGTAGAGCCTCTCCCCGGTATTCCACCGACAACAAAACATATTGAGCAAATTGAAAAACTCATCGAACGTGAAAAGGTTCGATTTATTTTGCAGGATGTGTACAATCCCCAGGATGCATCGCAATATCTTTCAAAAAGACTTGGCGTGAAAATGATTGTCCTTCCTCATGATGTCGGAGCCGTGAAGGAAGTAGATGGAATTCTCGCACTGTTTGAAGAAATTGTAAGGAGATTGACACAATGACCGACATCCTTCTTTCAGCATTTCTTCTTTCGGTAGTGCTGCTCGGCATACATTCCTTCTTTGGTCTCGAAATTATAAAAAGAGGAATTATATTCACCGATCTTGCAATAGGGCAAATGGCAGCATTAGGCGCCGCACTCTCAATTCTATTTTTTGAAGGCCATTTTATCTACCCGATATCACTTGCATTTGCTTTAATCGGAGGAGTCGCTATTTCATTTAGCGCAAAGCGAACTGTATCACACGAAGCATTCATTGGACTTCTCTATGCATTCGGCATTTCAAGCGTGTTCATTGTTTTGTCAAAATCGAGCCACGGCATTGAGATGTTTGACAGGCTCATGGCATCCGATATTCTATTCACTCCTTTAAGCGATATCATTCAAACCGCCTTTATTTATGCAGTTCTTGGTTTGATCCTATTTTTTGCTTATCCAAGAGTAAAAGGGATATGGAAGGATATGTTGTTCTTTGTATCATTCGCAGCAACAGTCACAAGCTCTGTCCGAATGGCAGGAGTGCTCATTGTGTTCGCGCTCCTCGTGGCGCCTGCTTATATCTCGATCAGAATGAGCAAGGGAAAACTGCTGTTAACAGCATGGGCTGTTGGAACTTGTGTGAATATCGTTTCTATACTTGTTTCATATAATCTCGATTTGCCGACTGGATATACGCTCGTGTTTTTTCATGCACTGCTTGCATTGACGGTATCGATTCTTTTTCCGGTAAAACAGACAGAATGACATCAAAAAGGATGTCGTGCGTTTATTGTTGAAGTGCGAGAGGAGAAGTATAAGAGCAAATTGATACGCTTGTGCATAGTGAAGGGCGAATTATTCCGTTGCTTGGAGCAACTTCCAGGAGGTACGGTAATCATTGAAATGCATCGACGAGAAATTGCAATTTGCATGGCACTTGCGAAGTCGATCAGTGTAAAGATTACGAGCAGTGATAGCACGCAAGGAGGTCTAGAAAGAGACATAGATATGCATTTGGACAGAAGCGGTAAATTACCACAACATATAAGAGATATAAAATGTATAAAGGTGTGATTTTTGATTTTGATTATAAATTGGTCGATTCTTCGAAAGGTGTTTATCAATGTATTAATTATGCATTAGAAAAATTAGGTTTTTCGAAAACATCTTACTCTAAAGCATGCAAAACAATTGGATTATCTTTAGAAAATATCTTTATAAGCTTAACACATAATAGTGAAAGAGAGAATATTGAACAGTTTATAAAAATATTTGTGCATCATGCAGGTAAGGTAATGACTAACAACACATTTATTTATGAAAACGTACCTAAAACATTAAATTATTTAAAAGGGTTAGGTCTTAAACTTGGAATAACCTCAACGAAATACCGATATAGGATATTCCTTGCTCGGAACGCTCATTGAAAACATACTTAGGTTGATTATTTATGGAAGAGATTTTAGCTTACAGTAAAGTTCAAAAACCTTCGCTTGCAGATTTGCTAAAAGTAAGTCTATACATTGGCGTTACTGCTTATGGTGGACCCGCAATGATAGCGCAAATGAAAAAGAAATTCGTCGAAGAGAAAAGATGGATTGATGAGAAGGATCTTTTAGATGCCTTAGGCTTTGCTCAAATATTGCCCGGTGCGACCTTCGTTACACTGATGGCATATATCGGTTATAAGCTTAAAAATATAATCGGTGCTTTCATTGTTCCTTTTTTCTTCATACTGCCGACATTCATTGCCGTCGTTATTTTATCTTATACATATTTTCATTTCAGCGGTCATTCATATATAATATCTATTTTTACCGGTTTGGGGGCAATGGTTGTGGCACTGCTTATCAACGCCGTTATTACTCTAAGCAAATCAATTTTCCCTCAAATATCTCTGAAGTATTATAAAGGTTTTTTAGTAGCATCTTTCGTGTTTGCATTTTCATTCTGGCTTAAAGTAAATATGGTATATTTGATAATTGCTGCCGGTGTATTGGGATTTCTATTTTATTATTTCACCGGTGAGTTTGAAGGAATATCAAAACGAAAACAAACCACACCGGTTGTTAATGAATCAGCGCCCACTTCATCTGGTAGATTAGTAAAATACAGTGTATCAATAATAACCGTGCTGACAATGATATCGATTCTATTATTCTTCCCTATCCTTGGTAAAATTATCATTTCCTTTTTTAAGATAGGAATATTTTCGTTCGGCGGTTATAGTTCTCTCCCATTAATGCAGCACGAAACAATTGACATTCGCCATTGGCTTACGTTAAAAGAATTTAGTGATGGAATAGCAATGGGACAAATTACTCCAGGTCCCATTTTGATTACTGCAACATTCATCGGTTATAAAGTAGCCGGAATAATAGGCGCTGCGGCAGCAACCGCCGGTATTTTTTCTCCATCCATTTTATTGATAATTCTTTTATACGAAGTTCATAGTAAACTTACAAAGCTGTTAAGTGTTATGGTAATAGTGAAAGGAATACTTGCCGGATTTATCGGGCTTCTTATTTCTATCACAATAAGCTTTGGAATTACCTCTCTTTTTAACTGGCAGACTTGGGCAATTTTTATTTTATCATCAATAGCTTTGATAAAATTTAGGATAGACCCAATCTGGATAATACTGTCCTCAGTGGTTGTCTCTTTAATAATATTATGATCGATAAATGTGAAAATGTTCATTAGACACGGCTCGCGTCAACAACAGTTTGGACAACATTACCGGAATAGTCTATTCAATAATTCAAGTATTGTAGATTGGCTAAACATAATGAGCGTTGTTGATCATATAGTCGAAATTGGTTGTGGATATGGTACACGCACCAGCAAGTAACTATCATCCAGGATGACAAAGATTTAATTTTTCGGTTTTCGGCAAATCACTGCAACACGCCCATCGAATTCGGAATAGCATATTTCAAATCCTGCTTTATACAGAATTGTCTGGAGTTCTCCTGCATCCGGCAGGCGGTCGTTGGCAATCGCTCCTCCAATGGATGCGTGAATGTGATTCACCGTTGCAGCGTCTTTCAAATGAATAAGTGCGACCACGCCGCCGGGTTTCAGCACACGGAATATTTCCTGCATCGCTTTCATCGGATCATCGAAGTGCGGATAGACGGCAAGCATCACCACTTTGGCAAAATGTTCCGATGGAAACGGAAGCACTTGTGCATCACCCTGAACATATTCCACAACATGTTGTGCGTGTCTCTGCCGGGCACGTTCTAACATTTCCTCTGAGACATCCAGTGCTGTAACATCACAGCCTTCTAAGAATGGAAATAACACACCGACACCGCAGCCGATGTCGAGAACTCTTTTGCCTAACTCCGGGGGTATGTTTGCTTTGTCTATAATAAACCGGAGGAAGGCAGCTTCCTCAGGCAATAACGAATCATTCCAGCTTTTTGCAACCCGGTTGAAAAAGTCACGGCGTGTCTTAACGCCCGTTGATTCAGCGGCCATACATCTTTGCCCCGATAATTCCGGCGACTGAAAGCAAAATCACTCCGGGATACGAAACCAGAATCGCTGCGCTTGATATCCCGAGTGATGGTATCAGCAACGACGTTCCGATGGTAAGCATTCGCTCCGTCAGAATCGATGCCGGAGCGATTGTCCACACAGGAAGCTTTGTCTGCCACAGCATCCACTGCATCGTTCCTACAATTGTCAATTGCACGGCAAGCACAGGTGTCACTGTCCACATCGGCATTCCGAAGAGAAGAGTCGAAAGAAACGGCGTAACAACGGACGCACTAAGCAAAAAAGGAATGCTTACCATGGAGCCAAGGATAACGATGGGCAGAAACATCGGTAGAAAAATATGTCCAAACCCAAACAAATGAAAGATGCGCGGCAATGTGACGCCAAGTCCGATGGCAAGAACGGTCAAGAGAACTCTATGCTGGGTTGTAATTCGGTCAGCAACAGCGACGGTGGTATTCATAAGAAATCCTTTCTGATATTAATTTATAAAATCAACTGTCGCTCCTGTCTAGTATGCAAACGACGGTCTTTGGATAAACTCTTCTCTTTAGAGAGATGCCTGCGCACCAATATTCACAGTTCTTCCCGGCATAGGATACCCATACATTGTCTGGTAATTCTCATCTAGTAAATTGTTGAAGGAAAGTGAGACAGAGAATCTCGGCTGTACGCGTACGGAGATACGCGCGTTTACCACCGAATAGTTAGGCAGAAGTTGTAACATGTTTCGACTATCCACACTATACAGAGTTTCGATATGGTGAACGGAAAGATCCAATGATACAATATCATATCGATATTGCGCCTCTAAAAATATTTTGTGTTTTGGTGACAATGGAGTCTGTGCGCTTCCATCAAAGAAGCTGTAGCTGGCATGTAATTGCATGTTATCGACCGACGGTAGATATGTGCTCGCGAACTCAATTCCACGAAAAATAAATGAACCCGAGTTCGACAGCATCATATTTGGGTATTGTCCGGTTGTAAGAATAATATTTTGCGCTTCAGATTGAAACACCGTTAACTCGCCGGAGAATCGGTCGCTGATAGTTTGCGTTGCACCGATTTCATAATTCCATAACCGTTCAGGTTGAAGAGTCGGTGTCGGAGCAGGAAAAAGATATAACTCACGAATGGTTGGACTTCGGAATCTCTTCGAGACAGAAGCGCGGAGGGTCGTTTCATCGCTTACCCGGCACGATGCACCGACTTGCGGTACAATTTCCGTTCCGAAGAGTTCATTGCGATCGTAACGCAATCCGCCATTTAACACTAACCGTCCCAGTAATATGTGCTGTACGTTAGCATAGAGCGCATATTCATAAACTGAAGGAGCACCGTAATCTTTTGTATTATTTTTTCCGTTACCGCCAAACTTATTATAATCAAAACCCACAGTGATAGCGTTGTCACGAAGGAGATTGAGTGTTTGATAGACCGTGAAGATCGCATTATAGTCATTGGAGATCCAATTAGTTCCGTCGAACACTTCATTGTGCCCGAAGTTATAAACAAACCTCGTTGAGCCTTTTGCCTCTCCGAGGTCATTGTCTATGGATATGCCGGTATATCCGCGCTGAATATCAACATAATTATTTTTTGTTTTTGGGGCATAGATCGTACCCGGGTCGTAGGTTGTAAACCCTGTCAAGCTTCCATCGATTGTTACTGAAAACTGTTCATTCAATTTTGTTGTAGCCTTCAGGTAACCGCTGTTGGCGTTAAACTCTGACTGAGGTCGGTGTCCATCGGTATGCTCGTGTGTGAAGGAAACAAGAGCGTTCCACTCTTCAGCCCGGTATCCGACTTTCCCTCCCAGATGCTGTGAGTTGAATGAACCATACGAGAGAGAAGCATCTCCCGATACCCCCGGCTTCTGTGCGGAATGCGTGATAATGTTAATGACCCCGCCCATTGCATTTGACCCATAGAGAACAGACGCCGGCCCGCGTATCACTTCGATCCGTTCTGCACTTGCAGAGAGATAGCTATCCCCCAGTGGATGACCCATTAAACCCATAAATTGCGGGCGTCCATCGATCATCATCAACACTTGTGTGTTTGGGCTGCCGCCAATCCCACGAATCGATACTTCGCCTGCTTTCGAAGTAGAAACACCAAAACCAAGAATGCCGCGTTCTTGCACAAAAACACCCGGCACTTGCTGGCTCACCAACGAGAGAATGGATTTTCCCGGGTTGGCTGTGAGAACTTCCTGTGGAATGATACTAATGGATGGAGCGACAAGGCTACGAGCTACTGTGGTGCGTGTTGCCGTCACTGTTACCGGATCGAGAAAATAAGTTTTTGTTGTATCGGAATCCGGTTTCCCTTCTGCAAACAAAAGCGTTGTGAAGATAAAAGTCATAACCAAGATAGCTTGAACGCGCATGATGATGTGTTCCTTTTCTTATAACATATCCTTTTTGTTCTGATGAATCGTGCTACTAAATATAAATATGTGTTACTGTAAAAGCAAGATAATTCTGTGACGAGAACGGTAATGACTCAGATTACAGAGCGTCCGAAGGGTTATTTCCCTTGATGATGCTTGTGAGGTTTTCCTGATACGGGGGAATGTTGGAGATGTGCAGCCGGCTGCAGCGCAGTCGTTAATGTTAATCTGCCATGCTCAACCCCTTTGAAACTGAGTAGCTTTTCTGCGATGTTCTTCAAGATCTTTGCTTTGCCCTTGAGCAACACGACTTCAAGACAGTGGTCATGGTCAACATGGACGTGAGAAGTGGAAATAATGTTATGGAAGTAATCATGCTGGAGATTGGACAACAATTTTTCTAATTCCTGCTTGTGATGATCATAGATAAATACCAAAGCGCCGAAGACATTGCCGTGCTCAGTCTCAATGCTCTCTTCCACAAGTTTATCCCGCACAATATCCCGAACAGCTTCTGAACGGTTGGTGTATCCTTTGTGGGCTATGAGACGATCGAATTGATGAAGGAGGTCGTCCTCCATCGAAATACCGAATCGTATGAGTTTGTTCATAAGAACCTCACGCCTCAATTGATGTATAATGTAGCACACTATTCTGCAAATGACAATTTATTTTTTGCTAATTACCTACTTTTTTATTCGACTTGCCGTGAGGAATTCCGGACAGACATGTTCTGACTACGTTGGACACCATAAACATCCCATAGTGTCACCGGGCGTTGCGGGAATGGGATGTCGAAACAATTATCCCATGCCACTGCACCGGTGATGAGGCGGTTTCTTTTTACCGGGCAGAATTGGGCGATAAGATAAATCCGGGTTACGCCGGTATGGTATTAAAAATTTAGCAACAATGGCTCCATTGAACTCATCGCAGGCGGAATTGTGCAGTTCAGGTTGCCGTCATTCATCATGACGGTCATGCTTACACTGAATGGCCGAATCTTTCACCAGTCCGTCGATCCACTGTTGAACGACCGTCCGGACGTTCCCGGAACATCCGCGGACTACGTTGATTCCGCAGCTGCTGAGAACATTGACGGCTCCCGTTCCCATATTTCCCGCCAGCATCGTCGTTACACCCAGCTGTGAAAGCGTCTGTACGATGTTCGATTTACAGCCGCAGCCGGCCGGTGATTGTACTATTTCTTCCGACAGAATCACATTTTTGCCATCAATGGTAAACACCGTAAAAAATTCACAATGGCCGAAATGATCGTCCACCATGTTCCGATTCGTTGGTAATGCTATTTTCATAATTCTATCCTTTTATTTTTGTTTCTAAATAATATTTTTGGCGAGTTGAACCTCGCCTCCTTCAATCCGTAGCGCCTTTCCATGGAGCAATGTATCGGCGATTTTTTTATGGGCCGAATCGATGATGCGTCCGAACGTCTGGCGCGAAATATCCATCTTGCGGGCGGCATCTTCCTGATACAACTCGCCGTAGTCGGCAAGTCGTATCGCTTCAAATTCATCCAGCGTAAGATGAATCTCTTCCAATTCTGAAAGGGGTATTCCTCTCGGTTTATAGTAGCTCACACCGGGAACACACCCGATTCTTCGGCAGCATTTAGGTCTCGACATTTTTCCTCCTTGGTGTATTCAATATAGGCATATGCCCATAATAAGTCAAGGGGAAATACACTGGACATATCAAGATGCCGCTCCCCCAGAGGGAGTGACATCTTCCTGAACACATTATAAATGTAGAAGCGCGCCCATTTTTCTTGTCTTTTCTTCTCTATAACCTTTCCCCTAACCACCCGTATACCAAAATAAGAGCTCTTATATTTTGTGTTTCACCGAAGAAAGGAGCCACCTAAATGAACATCGCCTATTTCAATGCGAATATGAAGCGGGGACAGGACGGCGTCACACAGGTCATCTATAAAATGATCGACGGCGCCCGCGAGCGCGGCCATCAGGTTATGGCAGTTACTTCGACACTACCCAAGCCGGAAGATCGTATCGTACCGATGGTACAGGTGCCTTCCATCGCTCTACCGCTGCAAAAAGTTTATCGCGTTGCATTCCCATGCTATCAGACATTCGCAAAACAACTCCGCGAGTTTCAACCGGATATTCTTCACATCAACAGTCCGTGTCCGCTCGGCTTTGTAGCGAGAGTCTATGCCAGGGATTTCAATATTCCTGCCGTTGCAACATACCACACACATTTCCCAGCATATACACAGTACTACAACCTGCAGGGATTTGAAAGCCTCACATGGAAAATCATGAAACATTTCTATAATAATGTCGATCGTACTTTCGTGCCCGCACTCCCAATCCTCGAGGAACTTTCGGCACATGATATTCACGGACTCAGATTTCTGCCGAACGGCGTCGATCTGACTCTTTTCAATCCGAAAAACCGTTCCGAAGAATGGCGAAAAGGAATCACGCCGGATACCGATAAACCGATTGTGCTATTCGTCAGCCGATTGGTGTGGGAAAAGGATCTGGCCGACCTCGCCAGGATGTACAATATTCTGAAAAATAAAAGAAATGATTTTGAGATGGTTGTTATTGGCGACGGCTATGCCCGCACCGAATTCGAAGCGATGATGCCGCGAGCTAAATTCCTGGGCTACCAGAGCGGTCAGAAACTTGCGCAAAGTTATGCGTCATCTGATATTTTCGTGTTCCCATCGACGACGGAGACATTCGGACTTGTCACAATTGAAGCGATGGCCTCTGGAGCCGTGCCGGTTGCGGCAAAAATTGGCGGTGCTGTCGGGATCATACAGGAAGGAATTTCAGGATTATTCGCGCTTCCACACGATCCTGCAGATATGGCACAAGAGGTTGAATTCCTTCTTGATCATCCTGACCGGCGTGCTTCAATGGCAGCCGCTGCACTCTTTCGAGCGCAGGAATTCGGGTGGACAAAAATTCTAAATCAGCTTTTTGAGCATTACACTGATGTACGTAATTTGCATGCATACATGCAGCACCGGTATGTCGCATGAATACAAGTGCCCCTCCAACCAATTAAACCTACAAATGAAGGGTCTACGACCCGTTGGGGCATAGTACCGCGACCTGTCCGCCGTCTTGTCCTGAGCGAGTCCCGCGCAGGATGCGGGACGAGTCGAAGGATTTCGTGTTTCGATCTTCTTCGTCCCACGTTGTCTGTGGGATTTACGTCCCACGTTCTCGTGCTCCGTTCTTTTCCGTCTCACGTTCCCCAGTGAGATTCACGTCCCACGATTTCGTGCTCTTCACGCCCCACGTTCCCCTGTGGGGCTGTGGGGCCAGTGGGGTTGGCGGAAGCGGTATCAGGCAGTCATTTCCATCATACGCTGAATCGGAATAAGGGCGCGCTGGCGGAGCTCTTCATCCATGATAATTTCCGGTGAGCGGTTCTTCATACAAAGGTAAAGCTTCTCCATTGTGTTTAGTTTCATGTGCGGACAGACGTTGCATGCACACGACTCGTCCTGCGGTGCCGAGACGAATTTCTTCCCCGGGCATGCTTTCTCCATCTGGTGGATAATTCCGGGTTCGGTTGCAACGATAAATTCATTCTCCGGGCTCGATTGAACATACTTCAACAGTGCACTCGTCGAGCCGATAAATTCGGCCTGAGCGAGTACAATATCTTCGCATTCCGGATGGGCTATGAGCTTTGCCGTCGGATTCTCGAGCTTCAACTGCCGGATTTTCTTTTCGCTGTACGCCTCATGGACGATACATATTCCCTGCCACAGGAGCATATCACGTCCGGTTTTTTTCCTGAGATACGCGCCGAGATTCCTATCGGGTGCAAAGAGGATGGGTTTCTCAGGCGGTATTTGCCTGATTATTTTTTCGGCGCTGCTTGATGTACAGATAATATCGCTGAGTGCTTTTACTTCCGCAGTACAGTTGATGTACGTGATCGCTACATGGTCGGGATGTTCCATGCGAAATTTCCTGAAATCATCGGCCGGGGCGCTTTCGGCGAGCGAACATCCCGCTTTCAAGTCGGGTAACAGAACCTGCTTTGACGGATTGAGTATTTTTGCCGTCTCAGCCATAAAATGGACGCCTGCAAAAACAATGACGTCGGCATTCGTCTGAGCGGCTTTCTTTGCGAGCTCAAGACTATCGCCCACATGATCCGCAACATCCTGGATTTCAGATTCCTGATAATAATGCGCGAGGATAACGGCATTTAACTCGCGCTTTAACCGCTTAATTTCTGATTCAAAATCCAACCGTATGTTGGCTTTATCTATTAATAAATTATCAGTCATTTCTTTTCTTTCTGTTGGATACTCTGATTTTTTTCTTCATTACTAAAAGGTTACCTCGATATGGCTGTCGAGATTGCAGTTTATGGTTCGACCGTTCGACAAGCTCACGGCAGGTAAACTCACGGCAAGCAAGCTTGTCCCGAGCCTGTCGAGGGACTCACCACGAGACTCGGTAACCTGGCTATTTATTTCTCATCTCGGCATCAACAGTCAGGTGGCTAAGTTAATTTACCTTTTCTTCTGCCACTCCTCGATCCGCCTCCGGCGAACTCAGGGCTAGTATCGAGACCACCACGATTTTCATACAGCCAGGTGGCCGAGTTTATTTGCCTTTTCTAATGCCATATCGAGGCCACTACGATTTTCATACAGCCAGGTGGCCGAGTTAAATAGCCATTTAGACAGCCATATCGAGGCCACCGTTATCAACAGCGACTCAATCGACGTGCCGGTGAGGCTCAACTTCTTCTACGATACCATCTTTTATGTGCGAGTTTTGACAATTCTTTTTTTCTACCACTTACCAAAGCTTCTTTTTTTCTCCTGGACCATCGTTGAATCTGTTTCTCTCTATCGAAGGCCTTACTGACACCCAAAAATTCTTCGAAATAGTTTAACTCTACAGGTAATCTATTTGCCGTAAAATTCGCACCATAACCAGAATTGTGCTCTTTTAACCGTTTCTCCAGATCAATTGTACTACCGGTATAATATGTGCCATCTGAGCATCGGAGAATGTACGTGTATGCCATGAATATGCTCTAATGAAATTCTTTCCTAACCCCTTTCCATATAGAACGATTTATGGTTACATTCTTAAATACTAAGAACTTATTTTATTTTCAGACCCTTTTATGATCAATGAATACTTCTATATAATGTAACAAAAACGATATCACATATGTTCTTCAAAGTGGATGAAATTACGAAAGCACGCACTCAGAAGCAAGTTGACAAACTGCCCAAAATTTGGTATTTTTAATAGAATTTATGGTGGGATGAGCATTTATGGCTGAAGCACTTTCCGAGAGAGAACGGACAATTCTCCGGTATATCGTCCACAATTATATCCAGACAGCAATACCGGTCGGATCACGGTGGATAGCAAAATACCTGGACATAGGATTAAGTCCGGCTACCATTCGCAACGTCATGGCCGATCTGGAGTTTATGGGATATCTTAACCATCCTCATACATCGGCCGGGAGAATGCCCACAGATAGAGGATATCGGTTCTACGTTGATTATTTGATGGAGGTCGAACACCTTCAGGAGAGCGAACAGGACAGTATCCAACAAATCCTCTCCCCTGTCGACGATCCGGAAGAACTGCTCCGCGAAAGCTCGAAAATACTCGGACGAATTTCGCACCAGCTGAGCATTATTACTTCTCCTCACTTCGCCAGCGGAATTTTCGAAAAGCTCGAGCTGATTCCTCTCAGCAGCAGTAAGATCATGGTCGTGATATCGTTGAAAGCAGGACTGGTAAAGACAATTACCATGGAAGTGTTGAGTGAAATTCGACGGGAGAAATTGGATGAGCTGGCACAAATCATGAACGGGCGGTTGTCCGGTCTCACATTAATGGAGATCAGAAATACCTTTTTTGATCGAATGAAAGATATTTCGACAGAGCAGACCGGCCTTGTCCGTCTTTTTATTGATTCTGTCGATAAACTTTTTGACGACGTTCCCGAAGTTGAGAAAGTCCATATCGGTGGAACCCGCGACATACTCTCGCAACCCGAGTTCGAGCACCCGGAAAATTTCCGGAGTATCATCGAGCTGCTTGACAATCAACAGATGATTATTCATGTACTGGAGAAAAAGGATTTGAAAGTCGGCGACGTTGGCGTTTCCATCGGATCGGAAAATAGTGATGAAGCACTGAAGCATTACAGCATATTGACGACCGACTATTCTGTTGCCGATGTCAACGGATCGGTATGCATAATAGGACCGAAGCGAATGAATTATCCGAAGGTAGTTCCTCTGGTCGATTATATCGCACGTACTATCTCGTCGATGCTGAGTTAATCTGCATCGTGCGTTTTCCGATGAATATTGTTATACATTTTAAGAGGGCAATTCATGGTGGATGAACATACAGAGACAAACGGAAAAGAATCTGTCGCGAACGGCGAGAAACAGTCGGCTCCGGTTCAGGAATCGGAAACCGATTCTTTATTAAAACGCATCGCTGAACTCGAAAAGGTGGTTGAATCCACAAAAGATCAATTGCTCAGGAAGGCGGCCGACTTCGAGAATTACAGGCGACGGATCGAAGGCGATATGGCGATGATAAGTCGATTTGCCAACGAAGGACTTATCCTCGATCTTCTTCCGATCCTCGACGACTTTACACGGTCGATGAAAAGCGGAAAAGATCGACGTGAATTCGGTCCCTTCTTTCAGGGAGTCGAACTCATATACGGCAAATTGATGAAAATCCTCGAAGCACAGGGAGTTACGCCCATGGAATGTATCGGCAAGGAATTCGATGTCGATTTCCATGATGCGTTGATGCAGATGCCTAAAGAAGGCGCCGCCCCTCATACAATTATTGAAGAAGTCGAAAAAGGGTACATGCTATTCGATAAAGTACTTCGTCATGCAAAGGTCGTCGTGGCAAGCGAGCCTCAGGATGTTCAGGCAGCATCAGGAAGTACACATGAGGCTGCAGAATAATCATGGCAAAACGAGATTACTATGAAATTCTGGGAGTCACCCGGAATTCATCGTCTGAAGAAATAAAAAAAGCGTATCGCAAACTGGCACTACAGTATCATCCTGATCGGAACCCGAATAATAAGGAAGCGGAAGAGAAATTTAAGGAGGCTGCAGAAGCGTACGAGGTGCTCAGCGATAACGAGAAACGCCACCGGTACGATCAGTTCGGTCATGAAGGGTTGCGTCCGGGTGCCGACTTCCACGGCTTTCAGGACATTAACGATATCTTCAGTTCATTCAGCGATATTTTCGGCGGTGGAATTTTCGATGAGGTTTTCGGAGGCGGCAGACAGCAGCGGCAAAGACACACGACAGCCGGTACGCCGGGTTCGGATCTCAAAGTACGGCTTCGTTTAACGCTTGAAGAAATCGCAACAGGAGTCGAAAAGAAACTTAAAATAAAAAAATGGAAGTCGTGCGAGAACTGCAACGGTACAGGAGCAAAAACGGGAAGTGCGCGCTCGAATTGTCCGACATGTGGCGGAACCGGTGAAATCCGGCAGGTATCACGGTCGATGTTCGGTCAGTTCGTTAACATCAGCACATGCTCCACCTGTGGAGGCGAAGGACGAATCGTAAAAGATCCCTGTGCGGCGTGCACCGGCGAAGGACGGGTCCAGGGTGAAACAACCATTAAAGTCACAGTCCCGGCAGGCGTTGCAGACGGCAATTATATTCCACTCCGGGGACAGGGAAATGCCGGCCGGCGCGGTGGTCCTGCAGGCGACATCATCGTCATCATCGAAGAAGAACCGCATGAATATTTCCATCGGAACAACGATGATGTTATATATGACCTGTTACTGAGTTTTCCTGAAGCGGCTCTCGGTACAGAAATTGAAATTCCGACGATTACCGGACGTTCCCGTTTGAAAATTGATCCGGGTACTCCCGCCGGTCGAATCTTACGGATGCGCGACAAAGGAATACCGCATCTGAACAGCTACGGGAGAGGA
Organism: Ignavibacteriota bacterium; assembly: GCA_963776275.1. GTDB lineage: Bacteria > Bacteroidota > Ignavibacteria > UBA10030 > CAVZMI01 > CAVZMI01. Next base: position 52,633 of record CAVZMI010000008.1, on the reverse strand, counting down.
GATCAGCTTATCCGGATTTACATCTGGGTTCCATCGAAGCTGAATGCAAAAGAAAAAGAGCTGCTGAAGGACCTGGCAAAAAGTGAAAATGTTACGCCGTCGGACGGCGAGAGGAAAAAAGTCGGCCATACCGATGCATCGAGACGGGTCAAAGATACATTTTCCTAAACCCTAGAGACATATATGCGGCCCATGAAATCCGGGGAATTTCTCCGTAAACTGGGATTTACTCCGAACGAACAGAAGGTCATATATTTTCTTCTGATTTCACTCTGCATCGGTGGTGGAATTAAGTTATATTACGGAATGATCGGGAGCGCATCACCTCCTCGGTTCGACTATACGGCCATAGACCGGGAATTTAAAGAGAGATCCCGTGCCCGGTCGAGCGCTGACAGCCTGCACATCAGTCAAGCATCATCGCCGGCCGATCTATCGACGTCGCGATTCCACGGAAGTCAGAAGAAGTCTCTTCCGCACGGAAGCGTGGATCTGAATACTGCAACAAAAAAAGAATTGGTGGCACTTCCGGGAATCGGCGAAACCACGGCGGAAAGCATCGTACTCTATCGAAAAGAACATGGCGGATTTGCCACAAATGAAGAATTAATGAAGGTCAAAGGTATCGGCGAAAAAAAATTCCTTAAACTCAAACCATATTTACACAGCCATGATACTTCGAAGTGAAAAATACCTCTCTCTCCATTTTCTCGATGATACCATTACGATGATCGAGATGGAGCACGGCGATGAATTCACGATGACTGCGATCGATACATATCGCAGCGTGATTAATTATTCGAACAACCCGGAGGAGATGAATTTATCCAACCAGTTATTTGTCGAGTCAATGGTTACCGACCTTAAAACTCTTTTCAACCGGAACAGAACGTCGGCAAAGAAAGTTGCCTGCGCAGTCGATAGCCAGTCGCTACTCATCACTCCCATACCCACAGACAATTCGTTGAACCATATCGAATTGAACGAGCAAATCTTGTGGGAACTCGGGGTTCATTTCAGCGGCGAAGATCCGAAAAATTTTATTACCGATCTAATTACGCTTGAAGAAAAACCCGAGCAGGGAATCCACGACAAGATCATGATCACTATACGCCGCGAAATGGTGGCGGCATTTCAAAAAATCCTTGGATCATTCGGGTACTCCCTCGGTATTGTCGATGTCGATCATTTCGGCGCCGAATATGCGTTACGCCTGAATTATCCCGAGATCGCTCATCACACGACTGCATTTCTCGGGATGAAAAAATCGAGTTTCGATTTTACGGTTCTTCGAAAGGGACATGCGGTCGCCTATTCAAGTTTGGAGTTTTCATCTCCGACCGATGCGGCGTCACAAATCGCGGCTCTTCTTTCATTCCATCAACAGAAAAAGATTTCCAAGATTTATGTTCACGGACCTCTGATCGGGACGGAGCTTCTCCGATCATTCCGCGATCAGCTTTCAGTCCCCTTTGAGGTCATCGATGTATTTAAAAGAATAAAATTCGGGAAACAATTCCGGGATGGAGCAAAATACAGGCGGCTGGCCTATCAATTTGCGCCCTGCGTAGGGATGGCCCTCAGGAAAGAATAACGATGCGCATCATCGCTGGTGAATACGGCGGGCGCATCCTTCGCACCGTAGACAACCGCTCTGTCCGCCCCGCAACCGACAGAGTCAGAGAGTCCCTGTTTAATATTTTAAATAACCGCATTCAAATAGCAGGAGCGAAGGTACTCGATCTTTTTGCCGGAAGCGGTAGTGTCGGGATCGAAGCCCTGAGCCGCGGTGCCGAGCGAGCTGTGTTCGTCGAGCAGGCATATCCTGCCGTTCGTGTCATCGAAGAAAATCTCCGGATGCTCGGTGAATCGGCTTCCAGGCGTGCTGAAGTTATCCGGGGGAATGCATTCCGCTATATTAAAGAAAGCATCGAGTCGTTCGATCTAGTGTTCGTCGATCCCCCGTATGCACTGAAACATTCCGAAATGCTCCCGATTTTGCTCGTCGAGCATGGACGAATCGCACGGAATGGAATCATGGTGATGGAACATACAAAAAAAATTTCCTTTCCCTCTTCTACAAAGTATATTATTGAGGACCAACGTGTGTTTGGTATGACAGTGGTCTCTTTCATCCTGCCAACGAGAATGGACAAAGAATTATGAAAATTGCCATTTACCCCGGTACGTTTGATCCGATAACCTACGGACATATCGATGTCCTCGAACGCGCAATCGAATTATTCGACAAAGTCATCGTCTCTATTACACGGAACTCCGCAAAAAATCCGATGTTCTCAGACGATGAGCGTCTGGATATGATTAAAGCAGTAACAAAAAAATATCCGACGGTGGAAGTGGATAGCTTCGATTGCCTGATGGTCGAGTATGCCAAAAAGAAAAAAGCATCCGCAGTCGTCAGAGGGCTCCGAGCAATTTCAGACTTCGAATACGAATTTCAAATGGCCCTGATGAACAGGAAAATTGCCCAGAAATACAAATTCACCACGGTATTTCTCATGCCGCACGAAAATCATACTTATCTGAATTCGTCCATCGTCAGAGAGCTGGCCCGGCTTGGCGGAGATGTAAGCGACTTTGTGCCGCCGTACGTGAAAAAATGTCTGATAAGAAAATTGAAGGAAACAAAGCGGAAATTTGTTCTATAGAAAAATCCTGCCGAACCGAGTTCTCGAATTCAACCGGTTATCGATATTCACTCTTACTTCCACGAATAATAGGCAAAATGATGAGATGTATCGCTGATATGTCTCAGAAGTGAAGGGAAACTCCTATCGCTGTTCCTACCGGAGTGATAACCGGTTTGAAAGTAATATTGGAAGATTGAACGACCGTAATTCCGTCATCACGCGAGATCGCCGGATCACTGACTATTCTCCCGCATGTATATCCGAGCATCATTGCAAGAGGGAAATCACTGCACCAATGCATCCCGGCATTGACAAGTCCAAATTCGACAAGCCCGACAAGCACCAATCCTACCGGTTTGATCCATTGGCACTCCGGATAATTCTGTGAAATCACTGTAAGTAACGCCATCGCTGTCGCTGTATGACCCGATGGAAATGAATAATACCGTGAGGGATGTCGTTCGTATTCTTTTGGATCGGAAAAAAGCCTCCAGATTCCATAGGGATTTGCCGCTTCATAAGGACTCTCTCTTCCTGTAATCCGTTTTAGCACCTGAACAACAAACCCTGTTAACAAAATCGCTTCAACAGATTGACTCGCCGTCCGCAGTGCACGATGATCATCAACAATAAAACCGTACGCTGCAAAAGCTCCTGCAATTGCGAAATGGGTCCGGCCATCACCGATCTCAACCAAATATTTGTTTAAGGATGACGAAGAGCGGTATCGATTGAAATTTGGCTTTGTCCATTCCCATATCTGCTTATCGACCGTACGCAGACCGAAGGTAACCAGCATTACACCTGTGAAAAACGGAATGTTCTCCTTGTGAAACAGTGAAGTCCCCAGCGATTTCAGATCACCCGGAATATTTGTAATCATGGAATGCCATTCGGGCGTTATCGATGGTCGGATCATCGAGGTGTATAATGGATCTTGCTGAGAGACATTAAACGGCGATACATTTGATGAAACCGAATCATCGATTGACAGGAAGACACTCGATTGCTGACCGAAAGCTGTGGGACACCAGAAGAGAAAGACGAAGATGATAAAAAGTCGGCGTCTGTGTCCCCCCTGAGATGAATTGTTCTTGATATTCATCGGATTTTAAAAAAATAAATTATAGATGAAATTTGAATCCGATCCCGATACCGCATCCGTCAGCTGTTGGTACAAGGCTCATCTGAATCCCATGGTCTGGCGCAATTTTTCCAATTTCGACGCCTTCCGGATGTGCGGCAATCATTCCAAACATATACCCAAGTGCAATTCCCAGCGGATAATCACTGTACCAGTGTATCCCGGTATTGGCCATGCCGATGCCAATTAGACCGACTATTGTAAAACCAACGGGGCGTATCCACTTCGAGTCCGGATAATTCTCTGCAATTACCACGACCGTCGCAGTCGACGTCGCAATATGACCCGACGGAAACGCGTCATAGTATGGAACGCGTTTATGATAATCGATCTGGTTCGGGAAAAATACCCATGCACCTCCTCGTTCGGATGAAACAAATGGGCTCTCTCTCCCCGTAATATGCTTCAACACCTGAACAACCGTTCCTGATGAGAGTACAGCCTCAATGATCTCGCTTCCCGTCCGCAGAGCACGTTCATCGCTGGTGACAAGTCCGTAAAGACCGAATGCGCCTCCCATCCCAAATTGGTCACTTCCATCCCCCATCATGGTAAAAAAGTCGCTCGTCGATTTTACAAATCCTGAACCTTCATAAATCCTTTTCGACGCCTGCCATGAATCTTCATCCGTTACAATGAGCAACCAGCTCAGTGCGGCGATACCGAGAATTTCCGGAATATTTTCCATCTGAAATGTTGATTTCGACCAGCGCACCCAGTCGCCAGGTATTCTGCTGATCATCGAGTGCCATTTAAGAGGCGGCTGAACATAAATTGTCTGTTGCAAAGAATCGGCCGACGTACCTTTATTTCCTATAGAAGGATTTGCGATGCTTCCGGTGAGTTCATCTGTTGAATCAGTTACACTAACCGAAGCCCGGCTCATGTATGGGATCGTCACAAGGGCAGCCAGGACAACGAGCACACACCATGACCTGTGAGGTAATATTTTCAGGAAGAATTTCATTAGATTCTGATAATATAATTTACCATAATCTACCCATTGTTGCAATACCGCGTAGCCGCGTAGCGGGACTGTTTCACCGCACCTAAATATACTCACTTAAAAGGAGGTTTGCTTTTTAAACATACGCATTAAAGTCGAAGACCCTGAGCTTGTCGAAGGGTACTGCTACGCCGTATCTTGACTTTCGAAAATAAATTATTATATTAATGCCATGATAAATCCACAACTAAACGTATTCGGATACTCCTATTATTACTGGTGGCGGACCCTTAGTGGTGCGTCTACCGAGGATATATTCGAACACGCGTACTGAGTGTCGATAAGGCGGAAGCACCTCAAAGGTTTCCGCCTTTTTTGTAATACCATCAAATTTTATTCACAAAATATCGTACTGTGGAGCAATTGCATCATATGACGCCCATTCAAATAGGAAAGGTAACAATCGGAGGCGGTTCTGCACTTGTCCTTATTGCAGGGCCCTGTGTAATCGAAAGTCGGGATATGATCCTCGCAACCGCCGAATCGATAGTGTCATGTGCACAGAAATATGCAATTCCCGTTATTTTTAAATCATCGTATAAAAAAGCAAATAGAACAAGTATTGCATCCTTTAGCTCGCTGGGAATAGAACAGGGATTAAAAATTCTGGAAGAGGTGAAACGGACATTCGGCATTCCCGTTCTCACCGATATCCATTCGGAACAAGAAGCTTCCATTGCTGCCGAAGTAGTAGACATCCTTCAAATTCCCGCGTTTCTATCACGACAAACCGATCTGTTACAAGCCGCAGGGAAGACGGGTCGTGTGGTGAATATTAAAAAAGGGCAATTTCTTGCGCCCGACGACATGAAACATGCCGCCGAGAAAGTCACATCAACCGGCAACTCGAAAGTTTTACTCACTGAGCGCGGCACCACATTCGGGTATCATAATCTTATCGTCGATATGCGCGGCCTCACCATCATGCGGAAGTTCGGATTCCCGGTTGTTCTCGATGCGACACATTCCGTCCAGCTTCCCGGCGGAGATGCTGAACAATCGGGTGGACAACCGGAATTCATTTTCCCGATCGCCCGTGCCGGCGTGGCTGTGGGAGTCGATGCCGTGTTTATTGAGACTCATCCGGACCCCAGTAAAGCTTTGAGCGATGCAGCAAGTCAGCTTCCGCTATCTCGGCTGGAACAGCTGGTACATCAGTTGAAATCACTCGATCAACTTGTGCGGACTTTCGAATAATCCCGTATGCAGAAAAAAAATATTAATTCAAAACTGAAAAAAATACGACTCGTACTGCTGGATGTCGACGGGGTACTTACCGATGGAAGAGTCGTCATTGGTAATGTCGGGCTTGCGATTACGGAAACGAAATTTTTTGATTCGCATGACGGATTTGGAATCCGACGCGCGATTGAATCAGGCCTGCGGGTCGGTGTTATCACGGGACGGCGTTCCGAACTCGTCGAAGCCCGGGCACGCGAACTGGGAATTACCGACATCTACCAAGGGGTTGAGGATAAAATAAAAGCATATACCGATCTGAAAAATTACGCCAAGTTGCGTGATGATGAAATCTGTTATATCGGTGACGATATCCCCGATCTTCCATTACTTGGAACTGTAGGTTTCGGTGCTGCACCTTCGGATGCGGTTGCAGAAGTTCAGTCAGAAGTCGATTTCGTGACACATAACGCCGGCGGGCGCGGTGCTGTCCGTGAAATTCTTGACATGATTCTCAGAGTGCAAAAGAAAATAGGGTGAAGCAGTATCGTATTATAATATATTATCGATATTGAGGAACGAATGGCACTTTCTATCGTCGAAAAAGGAAAAGAGGTTGTCCGGATCGAGCTCGGCGCCGTCGCATCGCTTGAAGACCGGATCAACGAGCAATTCGAACATGCCGTTAAGATGATCGGTTCAAGCACCGGACACGTCATAGTCACAGGTATGGGAAAATCCGGACTCATTGCCCGGAAGATTGTGGCAACAATGAACTCAACCGGGACTCCGGCAATTTTCGTCCACCCTACCGATGCGATTCATGGCGATCTCGGCATTGTCTCAAAGGATGATGTCGTGATTATGATTTCAAAAAGCGGGGAGACGGAAGAACTCTACCAGCTTGTTCCGCTGTTCAAACGTATCGGTACCAGGCTCATCGCCATGGTGGGTAATCCGAATTCCAGGCTGGGCCGGAACTCAGAAATCGTCCTTGATATCAGCGTAAAAGAGGAGGCGTGTCCGCATAATCTTGCACCCACATCATCCACGACGGTAACCCTAGTTATGGGCGACGCGCTGGCAGTTGCGCTTCTCGAACAACGAAATTTCACCAAAGAAGATTTTGCGATGTTCCATCCGGGAGGCAATTTAGGAAAACGTTTGTTATTAAAAACAGAAGAGATAATGATCAAAGGCGACGGAATCCCGATCGTCAAACCTTCTACCAGCTTCAAAGATGCAATTATCGTCATGACATCCAAACGGCTCGGAGCGACATGCGTCGTCAATGAGGACGGATCGCTTGCAGGCATTATTACTGACGGAGACCTTCGCCGGCTTCTACAAAAAACGACAGATGTCGGCTTGCTCACGGCCCAACAAATTATGACAAAGAATCCTCATACGATTACTGCCGATATACTCGCTGCCGTAGCTCTGCAGGAGATGGAACAATATAACATTACCCAGCTTGTTGTCGTTGATGATCAACATAAACCTATTGGTGTCGTTCACTTGCACGATCTCGTGAAAGCCGGTTTAAGCAATGATAACTCGTTTTAAAATATTTCTCTTCGCCGGAATGGTTTTGATTCTTTCTGCCGGATGCGAGGAGAAAATCAAGCCTTCGGTACTCCAGACCGGCATACAGGGTGAAATGCCCACACAGGAAAGCTGGAATACAACCGTGACTTTTTCCGATTCCGGAAAAATCAAGGCTGTGCTTCATGCAGGCCACATCGCTAAATATGCGTCACAACGAATGACGTACATTGACGGGAACGTTCGGGTCGATTTCTATGATAACAATGAAAACCATACATCTGTACTGACATCGCAAAAGGCTCTTGTTAACGACCTGAACCATGACCTCGAAGCCATAGATAATGTGGTCGTTGTTTCCGACAGCGGAACGATACTGCGGACGGAACAACTCCAGTGGACGAACGCGACACGAATAATCCATACAAAAAGTTTTGTCAGTATTTCCTCAGCGACGGAGGATCTACAGGGAACCGGGCTGGAGTCGGATCAGAGTCTTAAAAATTATAAAATATTCAATGTCTCGGGTGAATCCAAAAAACAAAAATAACGCCGGAATTGGAATTCATCTGCACCGACATATTCGTGGAGTGCTTTCCATTGCACTGCTTGCATCCGGGCTGCAAATTCATGCGCAGGATAGTACCGCTGTTGTACTCCGTCGTGCCGATAGTTTCAACGTGATTAACGAAAAAATCCGGGAAGTGATAGGAAACGTGGAATTTCGGCAGGGAAACATTTTCGTCTCATGCGATAAAGCAATCCAATATCTTATGATGAACCGGGTAGAACTGCGGGGAAATGTCCGGGTCATCCAGGATACGGTCACGCTTACTGCACCTCACGGTTTTTACGACGGAAACACAAAAATCGCCTACGGAGACGGCGGCGTCACATTGAACAATGGACACATGACGATCAACGCCGATTCCGGCATATACGTGACCGGGGAGAAAAAGGCTTTTTTTAACCGTAATATGATGGTGGTCGACTCTGCATCGGTTCTTCTTGCACGTGAAGGAACATACGACCAAAAAAAAAGGAAAGCCGAATGCAGAGGGAATGTGAAGGTCAGGAGCAAGACGGACAATACGATCATCTATGGAAATTTTCTGGAACACTTTGATGAAAACAACTATACGCGTATTCCCGACACGCCGCGGCTCGTGCGTTTCGACACTACCAACGAAACAATCGATACGCTGATTATCGTCAGTAAGCTGATGGAATCATATGACGACTCGACTAAAAGATTTATCGCCTCCGATAGCGTCCGATTGTTACGCGGCCAGACAGCTGCACGCGCCGGAAAAGGAACGTATCACCCTGGAAAGGACCGGATTATCCTCGAATCATCACCAATTGTCTGGTACGAACAAAACCAGCTCAGCGGCGATACAATCGTCATTACCATGAAACAACGAAAACTGGAGCTCATAATCGTCCGCGGAAATGCCTTTGCGGTTTCTAAAAGTGATTCATTAACATTTACCCGCTTCAACCAGTTGACAGGACGGAATCTGACGATGGAATTCCTAGAGGGAAAAATTAGACGAATTGTTGTTGAACAGACAGCTACGAGTCTCTATTATTTATACGAAGAACAGACTCCCAATGGAGCCAATAAATCCAGCGGCGATATAATCACGCTCCTTTTCTCAAAAGGCCGACTTCAGGACATTAACGTCGTGGGCGGTGTGCAGGGAAATTACTACCCGGAGAAAATGGTCAGGGGGAAAGAGGGCAACTACAATCTTGCAGGATTTAAATGGGTGACTCATCGCCCTTCATTCCGATATATCGGCGACACAATCGTAGAAAAGGATTATGAATAAAAAGAAAAAAACCCGGGTAAAATCAATCTCGAAAACTCCGCCAATTCTCGGAGATACCCTTCGTTCGGAAGGACTCTTTAAACGATATAAAAAACGTTTCGTCGTCAAGAATGTTACGATCGACGTACGTCAGGGAGAATGTGTCGGATTGCTCGGACCGAACGGCGCCGGAAAGACAACGACATTTTATATGATGATAGGAATGATCGCACCGACTGACGGGAGAGTATTTCTGAATAGCCGGGAAATCACCGATGAACCGATGTATGTCCGTGCACAACTCGGGCTCGGTTATCTCCCGCAGGAAGCGTCAATATTTCGAAAAATGAATGTACGCGACAATATACTCGCCGTACTCGAAATGATGCCGCTCAGCCCGGCTCAACGGAACGAGCGGGCAGATCAATTGCTCGAGGACTTCGGACTCACTCATCTGTCAAAAAGCCTCGGGTATATGCTCTCGGGAGGTGAACGGCGGCGTACCGAAATCGCCCGGGCACTGGCAACAAACCCGAAATTCATTCTACTCGATGAACCGTTTGCCGGTATCGATCCGATCGCTGTCGAAGAAGTTATGCGAATTGTCCATGCACTGAAGAACCGATCGATCGGAGTTCTCGTTACCGATCATAATGTGCACGAAACACTTTCCATAACCGATCGTGCATACCTGTTATTCGAAGGGGAAATCCTCATGACAGGGACATCTCAATCGCTGGCAAATGACAAGGAGGCACGCAGGTTATATCTCGGCGAGAAATTTAAACTCGATCGATATTAATACTTCGAAGGAAGGAACCACATTATGGTAGTCGTTGTCGAAAAAAATGCAACCGAAGCGGATATCGAAAGAATCATCAAAACGCTGCAGGATATGGGATTCGATGTTCACCGATCGACAGGCGTGAACCAGACCGTTCTCGGTGCAATCGGCGTCCAGCCTGATTTCGATACCCGACACGTGCAGATACTTCCGGGTGTCGTCGAGGTCTATCGAATTACCGAGCCGTTTAAACTTGCGAGCCGCTCGTTCAAACGCGAAGACTCGGTGTACAAGATCAAGGACATAACCATCGGTGAACCTGAAGTCGTCGTGATGGCCGGTCCCTGCGCTATAGAATCGGAGGAGCAAATCTTTACCATAGCAAAACATGTGGCGCAACAGGGTGCACGTGTATTGCGCGGCGGCGCATTTAAACCGCGGACGTCCCCCTATGCTTTCCAGGGACTCGGTGAAGACGGCCTCCGGCTGATGAGACAGGCCGCAGATAAAAATGGATTGCTCGTCATCACGGAGGTGATGGATCGAAGTCAGATTCGTCTTGTAGAAAAATATGCCGATATCCTTCAAATTGGAGCACGAAACATGCAGAATTTCACCTTCCTGAAGGCTCTGGGGAAGGCATCGAAACCGGTCATGCTGAAACGCGGGCTTTCAGCGACCATAGAAGAATGGCTGATGTCCGCCGAATATATTCTCTCGGGCGGAAACCATCAGATCATTCTCTGCGAGCGGGGAATACGGACGTTTGAAACCGCAACGCGCAACACGATGGACATAAGCGCTATTCCCGTAATCCATAAAAAAAGTCATCTGCCGATCATCGCCGATCCATCTCATGGCACCGGTCTGCGGGATAAAGTCATTCCGATGGCACGTGCAGCGGTTGCGGCAGGTGCGGACGGCCTGATCATCGAGGTGCACCATGATCCTACCCATGCTAAATCGGATGGTCCGCAATCGCTCGAACCCGATCAATTTACACAGCTGATGAAAGAAATCAGGATCATCGCCAATGCAATCGGCCGTTCAATCTCCTAGAATCGATGTGTGTCGATGAAATCACATATTAAAAACACTTCTTCACCGTATCGGATCTCAATTCTCGGTGTCGGGTTGATTGGCGGCTCCCTGGGACTTGCATTCAAGTCGGCGCAGGACACCGTCGAAATCACAGGCTATGCCAGTCGCAAAACGCTTCGCAGGGCGCTGAGGCGTGGTGCGATAGATTTTGCCGCATTCGATCTTGAAACGGCAGTTGCCGATGCCGATTGCGTTATCCTTGGAATGCCCATCGAAGCAATACGGACAACTCTGAAAACAATCGGCCCCTTTCTCAAACGGGGTGCGATCGTTACTGATGTGGGGAGTGTCAAACAAATAATCGTTCAGGATGCACAACGGTACCTTCCTTCAAGCGTGACATTCATCGGGGGACATCCGATGGCCGGTACTGAAAACCGCGGGATTCTGGCGGCCGACCCGCTGTTGTTCCAGAATGCCGTCTATATTCTCTGTCCGGCGCGAAGGAATAAAATCCCACGAAACTCCCGGTTTATCCGCCTACTCGAATCGACAGGCGCACGGCTGTTATTCCTCGATCCGAAAACCCATGACCGAATCGCCGCGGCTGTGAGTCATGTTCCTCAGCTCCTCGCGGTAGCAATGATGAATATCGTCGGAGCGGCCGACAGCAATCGTCATCCGGCACTTCAACTTGCAGCCGGAGGTTTCCGTGATATTACGCGTATTGCTTCCAGTCCCTATGAAATCTGGAATGACATTTTACGTTATAACAAGAGCGAGATACGAAAAGTGCTTCGGCTGCTGATCCGTCATATAGGTAAATATCCGAACAGAATTACAGCAAGAAAGACCGGACTCAAGAAAGAATTTCAACGTGCTAAAGAGCTCCGGGATGCAATTCCGAAAAACACAAAAGGTTTTCTCGCCCCTCTGCACGACATATTCGTTCAGATCAAGGACGAACCCGGTTCGCTGAAGAAAATGACAGGCACTCTGGCAAAGAATCGTATTAACATCAAAGACATCGAATTGTTGAAGATCCGGGAAGGCACGGGAGGGACATTCCGCCTGTCTTTCGATTCGGCTTCCATTGCGGCTTTTGCCGTGAAAGTATTGCAGAAACGAGGCCTCAATGCAGTACAAATGTAAGCTCTTCCATCCATTCACAGACATTGAATGATCGATCATCTTACAATCCGTGCTTACGCGAAAATAAATCTCGGGCTCCACATCCTCGGTGAACGGGATGACGGATACCACGATCTCGAAACCCTCTTCTATCCTGTGGATATTTTCGATGAAATCGAATTGAGACCGTATAAAAACGACGTCGTCATATCCTGTGATCATCCTGACGTTCCCACAGACTCGACAAATCTTTGTGCACGCGCAACAAACAGCCTTCGCGCACATCTCAAATACCGCGACGGACTTCACATTACAATCAATAAAAATATTCCTGTCGGAGGCGGACTTGGCGGAGGAAGCAGCGACGCAGCGGCTGTACTCCTTGCGCTGCGGGAATTCTGGCAGGCGGATGTCCCTGACGATGAGCTTACCCGTCTGGCTTCCAGTATCGGTGCGGATGTCACATATTTTCTCCGTCCTACAGCGGCAATCGCCACCGGACGGGGATACACACTGGAATATTTTGATTATGCACTCCCCTACTGGGTTGTCGTTGTCTATCCTAATATTCAGGTTTCGACTGCATGGGCCTATAAAAATTTTCAACTTCGAATGGAAGAACGAAAAAACCTGCGGGAACTTGTCGAACAGCACCAATATGATCTTTCTCTGTGGAAAGCGGAAATGCAGAACGATTTCGAAGAAATCGTATATGCCGAATACCCTGAAATTGCGGACGTGAAAAACGTCCTGTATCGCGGCGGTGCAGGATTTGCCCTTCTATCGGGAAGCGGTTCTTCGGTCTTCGGACTTTTTGAATCTCAGATCGATGCCGAGGATACCGCCGATGCGCTTCTCGCGGATTATCAGGTGTTCCTTTCGCCTCCTAATTTCATTCCGGACTTTGAGGGATTGAGACCGGCATTCTAACTCCTGAATTCAACCCGCATCGTAAATATTCTCTAAAAACTATTGACTTTTCAATGGTTGAGTATTAAGTTACTATCAAGAGTATAAACAGGCATCCCTTATCTACTCGAGCAATATTTTGTCACAAATCGATATTTAGTTGCGGTAATAATATAAAAGGGGGTAATAAAAAAAATTAAAGAGGTTCAAGCAATGGCAATCCATATTTCATCATCTCACCGCAGGTTTTTTAGATATCTTCAATTTAGCGTTATCGTTGTGAGCCTTATAAGCTTGATCGTTCCCCCTGCTATTAGCCAGGTGAAGATAAGAGAGCGAGTTTCAATCCACCCGTCAGATGCACATATAACTTCTGTCGGAGATCATAACATCAACGTTATACTTACGTGGACGCCAACACGACTATGGGGAATAGATTATTTATGGAGTCAACCTATATATCCCGGTGGAAATCCGGAAGACTGGTTGACGTGTGAATATGGATGCGTGAAGTGGATCCATTGGTCACCCAATGGTTCGCCTGACCCCGATTATATTCCCGGTTTCTCTGAAGTCGACATGATTGGCCATGGTGGATTTTTATTTTCACCATTTTTGGCTTTTGATGAATACACGACATACGCTCAAGAGCATTTCTCTGTGTATGTTGATGGGAGATTGGCATTTAAAGATTCTATTGATAGTGTGACTGTGGTTTTACCGGATCCGTATTATTATTTGACTCAGTGGAAACCAATTTATCTTCCTATCTTTAATCGTGCGGATATAGAACTTTCAAAAGAATTAGACACTATGCAATCAAATACAAAACAATACATTAATGTTACGGGAAGTATTGTTGAGCGTTGTGATGAGGTCATTCCAACGTGGTGTGCTTTTGTCGATAAGGTGACATATGAGATTGAATCGGGAAGTGAGTATGCACAATTATATAATTTCGATAAAGATACCGTCTATGGAACAACGGTGACGGACTTTACATCTGACAGTTTGAAATATCTCTGTCTTGAAGCAGTGCCCGGCGCCCAGGGAGATTCAGTAAATATGGTGGTGATCCGAGTGACAGTGAATGGGATTACCAAACGGGATAGTATATTCATTGTACCCAGGGATACATTGTTTGTCACTTTCGATCCACCGAAGATCTCACCCGGCGGGACATCCAATATTATCTTGAAAAGACGTGTGAACGGTGTAATTAATGATCTTCCTGAATCGCAGTCATGCGAGATCGGAATTATCGGGGGATGTAATTATGGGAAGTTGGTTACGAGCGCGGGGGAGGGAAATTATTTTTGTGATGTAGTGCCGCCATTCCAGTTCGTGGCAGATTCAACGATAGATACGACTGATGCAGTAGTAGCGATTCGTGTTGGAATATTCGAAGGCGGCGGCAGTATCGGTAAAATCATGCCGGCAGTGAATAGACCGGAAAAGATACCGGTATTAAATCGATTGATGAACACAGGAGAGAATAATTATCGACAGCGGATGCCGATAAGACCTAATTTATCGTTAAGAGGTAAGAGTGAATCGGCAAAGTCAGCATCAGAGGGAGGGTGTAATGCTGAGACTTTTCAATATGAATCGTTTACCACGGGAGAGGTGGAGGTGGAGGATAAATGCCCTCCCGGCACAGAATGTACTTCATCTAAACCTTCATCGCCAGTAGTTACTGTTCAACCGAAAAAGAGTGGAGAAGTTGAGGGAGAATATATTGATTGTTCATCAAACCCAAACGACTTGGCAAGTTTTCGGACGTTTAATGCGGATAAATCTAATATTGTGTTTCAATGTGATGAGAGTATCATATCTGTCTGCTGCAATGAAGAAACAAAAAGTTGGATTTTACATATGTCGCCATTGACATTATATGCTATATTGGATTTTTGTCCTAATAATATTGCTGCACTTCAGTTAAATGTTATAGAACCAGATGCGACCTTCATTAATTGGTCAAAAGGTGAAAAGTGTAAGGCTCTTCATGATTTTTCAATAACAAAAGATACATATCCGGTACCGTACCGTACTGGAGGATATGTAATTCGAGAAATGTTGCAAGCTCATGAAGAAGTGCATATGTCCAACTATAAAAAGGCAGTTGATAAAGCAATAGATTCGTTATTTAATGACAATAAATTTATTTCCGATCTTAGAGTTAAAAGGGATAGATGTAAAAATTCAACTGAGGCCATTAAATATTTTAAAGATAATATAATTCCACTTCTCATGTTTTCAATATTAGATGAAGCTAATAAAAACTGTGCAGAAAAAGTTGCTAATTCCGATTATGAACTGAATACTCAAAAAGACTCAAGAGTCAAATCGATAATAGAAAAATATCAAACTCGACTCGGCGTAAACCCCGTCGATTGCGCCGGATCTTATTAGAAGGAAATGTATATGAAACGAGCGAGAAATATTTTCTTTATGTTTTGCATTTTAAGCGGCTTTTTAATGGCTCAATCCTTGCCCGAAGCAGAAAAACAGCAGGTTCTGCAGACCCTACAGTTTAATGGCTTCTTAAAAATGCTTGATGGTAAACCATGGTTAAATGTATCAATTGCACTTGTAAAGGTAGGTGAGTATAAAATCCGTGAAGCCATACCAATTATCGAATCAAAAATATGGTGGGGTGATGACTTTTTAGTAGATCATATGTTGCGTGTTTTGGATAGTTTACAGGATCCTAATCTTGAATCTGTGGCAATAACAATTGTTGATACTGCTGGAGCTATCATTGCCGGAGCTCCTCGAAAAGATGAATGTTATTTCTCGAATCCGCAAGGAATACGTAACCTTGCCATTTACTATTTATTCAAGCTAGGGAATTTTAACTTTGCAGATCTATATATTCAGTATATTAAAGACAAAGGAGGTCTGAGTTCTTATTATGATATAGATATGGCTGGAATGTTGGGAAAAGCAATGCCAACTCATCGTGAGTTGATGAAACAGGAATTGCTAAAAGTAATGTATTCTAGTTCGTATTTTAGGGGATATGTATCGAGTGTTATATGGTACTCTTTCGGACAAGATGCACTGCTTGAATTGACTGATAATTTTACGGCTACTGATGACTCATCAGGTACAAACGCAGTTCTTGCTATGCATATATCTTCCTTACAGTATACGCCTTTTGAATCTGCTCTTAAATTAAAACTTAGTTCAAGTCGTGAGCTATGGCATCACGACGATTATTTAAAATCCTTGCTAAAGAATTATGGCTCCCCGGTTAATTATCAATTCGTTTCATCCTATGCGAATACCCAACAGAATGAAATGAAAAAAAATGAAGCAGAATATTTACTCTATACCTTCATCCCAGATGCACCATCAATCAATACGCCAATCAATGTTTTACTAGATACTCTTTTTTCACATACTTTACAATGCCAGATGTTCAATTGGCTTGGCCATCAAAATTTTGTTACCGAGCTCTTGTCTTACATCACAAATGCCAGGAATTTTCTGAATGCTGGAAATCAAATCGTATGTGCGCGTTACATCCAAATCTTTCAAACCCATATCGATCAGGAAAATGGTGATTCTACTCAACCTAATAATAAATTTGTGACTAAGGATGGATGGAAGTTTTTACATTATGATGCACATTATATCTTAGATCGATTACCGCAAATACCACCTGATCCGATTATTATCAATATCGCTCCAGCAAATATAATAGCCAACAGTAATCCATTTACACTTACAGTCACCGGCAAGAATTTTGTCAGTGGTTCAATAGTATATTGGAACAATCAACCGAAGACAACTACTTTTATTGCCGATACAATTCTACAAAGCAGCATTCTGGCGGGTGATATTGCAGTTGTAGATTCTCCGTTTGTTACAATAAAAAATCCTGATGGCGGAGAGTCAAACGGCGTCCGCTTCTACATCAAGCCGCAGCCGCAAGTAACAGGATGCGTTGTAAAACTTGTCAACAGTAGTGGTGCGAGGCTCACGAGCGGCACCCTTCAATACTACGAAGGCAACTGGAAAGACGCCGTCAATAACAACGACGGCACATTTACCATAACTACAAATCAAAAAACCTTAAGTCTACGTATGACATACGAGAACGGCACTCAAACAAAATCAAATGTGCCGGTAGGAACTGATACTATAGTATTTCAAACCGTCAATGCGCAAATTCAACTGCAAAACAGCAACGGTGCATTGATAGACACAGGCACAGTACAATATTATGCTGGTGCATGGAGAAGCTTAGGAACAACGACAAATGGAATTGCAGTTAAAGAGCTTCTGCCGAATACCTATTCATTCAGAATGAGCTATGCTTATGCAAGTAAGGATAAACAACAAGATATCGGAACAAATCCAACGGTAATTTTCCAAACTGTTAACGCTGCAGTTCAATTGAAGAACAGCCAGGGCAGTTTGACGGATCAAGGAACAGTCCAGTATTACTCAGGCGCCTGGAGAAATTTTGGAACTACTGCAAACGGTGTAACAACAAAAGAGCTGTTGCCAAATAATTATTCATTCAGAATGACGTATGCATATGCGAGCAAGGATAAACAACAAGATATAGGAACAAATAATATAGTAGTCTTCCAAACCGTCAATGCAACAGTACAATTGCAGAACAGTCAGGGCAGTCTGATAGATCAGGGAACTATACAATACTACTCAGGAGCATGGAGAGACTTCGGGAATACAACGAACGGTACAGCAATAAAAGAGCTGTTGCCCAATAATTATTCATTCAGAATGACTCATGAATATATATCCATGGATAAGTCACAGGATATTTCAACAAATAATGCCGTAAGCTTCTCAACAGTTTTATGTACGGTGAGAGTGAAGAATTCACAGAACCAGCCGGTTGATAATGCACAGGCGAGTTATTATTCAGGTGCATGGAGGCAGATCGGAAATACAGTAAACGGTGAGGTGACGAAAGAGTTACTACCGGTGAATTTAACATTCAGGGTGAAGTCTGGAACAGTTCAACAGGACAAGGCACAGAACTTATCGACAAATAATGTGGTGGAGTTTGTCTTACAGCCGTAGGGATATCATTATAGAAGGAAAAAGTAAATCCTTCGACAAGCTCAGGACGAGAATTAAAAAGGAAAAAAGGGGAAAGGATTTTTACTAGATCCTGATTGTCATCAGGATGACGCGTTCCTTTTTTCTTATTGAGGTTGACAGGAATTTGTAATTCTTAAGGCGGAGAGTCCCGTAGGGACGGCATATTGGTAGAGAGAAGTCATTTCCCCAAAATATCCGAGCCCCGGAGGGGCGGCATATGGAACAAGACCCCGAGCATGTCGAGGGGTAAAAAGTAAAAAGGAAAAAGAGTTATGAGAAAGCTCTTTCTTTTCATCGCTTTGGCACCTTGGATACTTTTAGCCCAAGGATACGAAATCCCATATAATTCAAAAGGCAACTCGCTCGCACTGACCGTTGAAAACACTGCGACGGTTGCTGCAAAGAATGTTACCGTCGAGATCCAGAGTCCGCAGTCATGGCTGAAGCTTGAATCATCTAAAATCATGCTCAAAGATATCCTATCAAAGCAATCAAAAGACGCTGAGTTTCTGTTTTCAGTTGAACGGTCTGCACCAATCGGGAAAGAGCAAAAAATCAAAGCGTTGATAAAAACATCTGATGGACAATCATGGATGAAGGAAATATCATTCACAATCAGTCCACCGAAGGAATTTCACCTATACGACAATTTCCCCAATCCATTCAACCCTACAACAAAGATCGCATTTGAGTTACCGATGACATCGAAGGTTAAACTTGTTATTTACGATGCACTCGGCCGCGAAGTGCGGACTCTCACGGATGACGAATATCCTGCGGGATACATTGAATTAACCTGGGACGGCAGAAATGAAATCGGTACAGCGGTTTCTTCGGGGGTCTATTTCTATCGAATATCGACGCCGAAATGGAACTCTGTGAAGAAGATGGTGATGTTACGTTAATAAAAGAAAGAAAACACAAGAGTTTTAGGACGCCCTAATCCCCTCCGGCCTGTACAAGATTTAAGAAAGCCGCCTTGATTCTCGAAAACCCCTTTCCTATATTTTATATATTCTATATTTCCACTCATCATTGTTGGGGCATCGTGGTACGTATTATTTCGGTTCTTTTTTGCACCTTCGTGCTCGTTCTCCCCTCTTTCTCACAAAGTGATCAGCCCGACTCGCTTTCACAGCAGGTACCGGACACCACGATCACTCATAGACCGCTTCAACTGCTTGGTTCGATCGATCGGACACTCGACAGCACAAATACAATCGGCCCTCGACAGTTCCTATGGCAGGATTATATCACCGCTACATCGATTCTCTCGACAATTCCGCAATCATATCTGCGCGATCTCGGCAGTCCAGGACAACCTGGTGAACTCACGCTCAACGGCCTCGGTTGGCAGGAGATAGCAGTTCTCATCGACGGCCGTCCGCTCAACGATCCTGTTTTCGGAGTGGTAAATCTTTCCAACATCTCCGCCGAATATATCGATCGGATCGAATACAAGACCGGACCTGACGCCGCAGCGTATGCACTAAACGGAGCCGGCGGTGTCATTAACATAGTCACAAAATCGTACAACACGAAACAGCCCTATTCTAAGATTCGTTATCTTCAGGGATCTTTCGACCATATCATCAGCGACGGTATCCTTACACAAAATGTCGCCAAAAACTGGAATGTGATGCTCGGTTATCAGCATCAGGGAACGCTCGGACGGTTCCCCAACTGCGATTACGATGCATGGAACACACGCGAAAAAATCCGCTGGGCTGCCTCGGACGATATCACCATGGAACTCTCACACATGTATTACAAAGGACAGTTCGGACTCAACGGCGGCATCGATATTATAAAAACAGCTCCATCAATGCTGTATGACGAGCGGCGAGCGACCATGGTGAACACAGATTCCTACGAGAAACAAACCCGACACGATTTAGCGCTGACAGTCGGAGCCCGTTTCCTCCATGATACGACCGATCTCACGGTAGTGAATGCGTATTACAGCACGCTTCTCAGGGAGTACCGCGACGAAGAAAATCGCCCGCAACCCAACGGCATTTTTATCCAGGCCGATCATCGGACGGCCCGATATGGACTCTCCCTTCGTCAGGATATTCACGTAGCAAATCAGTTCTTCGCATTAAAAGCATCGCTCGAACGTCTCCAGATCAGGCAGAGTTTCTTTTCTCAACCGGCAGTACAGACGGTTGCGTTTCTCTCAGGTCGCACTACGCTGACGCTTACCGATTGGATCCGACTTGGAATATTCGGTGCATATCAACAGAACATGACGAACCTCCAGCCTTCATACGGCACGATCGAGTACGGAGCGACAGGCACTTTCGATCTATCACAAAACCTCACCCTCTCCGCCGGAATTGGTATGGGAACTCGTCTTCCCTGGCCCGGTGAATGGTACTGGAGCGACAGCCTGATTGCTGGAAATCCTTCGCTTCCGCCGGTTCAGCATCATACGATGGAATTCGGTCTAAACTTTCAAATGAATAGAACCCGAATCAGTGCATCATTCCAAAAACGCTTCCTCCACCATTTCCCAATTCTCACAACCGGAAATTCCAATCAACCATTTCAGCTCATAAGTACCGATGACGAGAGTATCACAACGGCTTCTCTGTCATTTTCGACAGGGCTATGGAAGTTCTTATTCGAGCTTGACGGTATAATCGTTCCATCGAACGGCACATCTTCAGTTTTTACCGATAATATCCCTGCATATAACGGGAGGGCCGGGTTATTCTTCTTCGGGAATCTTGTCGGGAGTCTCGACATAAAAATGGGAGTTAGGGCCAATTTTTCCGTTAGCACCGCAAAACGAATACTAGACGCATATTCTCTGACATTCGTTCCATCCACGGCTTCATACACGGTTTATTCCCCAAGGACACTGGATGCGATGATTATCGGAAAAATCGGATCTGCAATTATCACCCTTGCCTGGGAAAATTTTACGGAAGAGAATTATATCCTCGTCCCATTCTACCCGATGCAGAACCGGAATTTCCGGCTGGGCGTCTGGTGGGAGTTCATGGATTAAAAATAATTTCAATGGCTGCTTCTAAGTAAAAAGTAAAAATTAAAAAGGAAAAAGTTTTTTATGGCGTAGACTCTTAAGGAGTTATATTTACGGATTGATCTGCCCACTAATGTGTGACCTTTGCGGATCATTTGCATCCTTTGTATCAGTGCTTTTTTAATTCAACAGATCTTGAGAAGGGAGCACCGTACCACTCGAGGCGACAGAAATATTCTTTCCAAAGTATTATGAATCGTAAGTTTATCATCAGCATATTCGGAAGCTCACGGCCTGAAAAAGGCACAGCACAATACACGATCGCATATGAGATCGGCAGAGCACTTGCGAAGGCAGGTTACATCGTCTGTAACGGCGGATACGGCGGAACGATGCAAGCCTCAGCATACGGGGCGAAGGAGGCAGGCGGCGAAACGATCGGCATTGTAACTCAATACTTCAGCCGCATCCCCAATAAATGGATCGATACGGTAATCGAGGTACCTACGATGATCGACAGATTGATGGAGCTCGTGAAACGAGCAGACGGGTACGTTGTGCTTGAAGGAGGAACCGGTACTCTCCTTGAGTTTGCCTGCGTCTGGGAGTTAATGAACAAAGGCGTGATTCAGCAGAAGCCGATTGTAGTCGTAGGGAATTTCTGGGATCGCGTGATCGAGACCCTGAAAACCGAATTGATCTTTGAAGGATTAGAGGACTGCGCGCGACATGTGACACGCGTCGTATCGGCCGAAGAATGCGTTGAGGTGCTTGATCAAGCATTGAAACCGGCAGTGTAGTGCATTCAATTAGATAGAACACTGTTCTTTCTGGGCAAGCCTAAACAGCAACTCAGGCTGATCCTTCGACCCATCCCGACTAGGTCGGAACTCGTTTGGCGAAGCAGTACTTTCGTACAGGACAAGCGGGATGAGTCCGCCTCTATAAGAAACATTTCAGCGGGCAGGTTGCTGCAGCATAACGGCAATCCGTTTACCTAAAAAATGGGGTCTTATAAAATGAACATCACCCAACGACTTTTCAAAATGATCCTCCATATTAAGTACAAGCGGCAGGCAACCAAACGACCGCCCGATTGGAACCTTAAAATTTCCGACCTGGTAGAAGAGGTGAAGGCGGGAAAACGAAAGTTTATTGGGCCAACAGAAATTATATGGGCGCGGGAGTATGAGCGGAGTTTAATTCCCGATGGCGTGCGATATCCGCAAAAAGGGGATGTCTACGAATCGTTAAAAGATCAAACCGTCCATTATCTAACCGCATGGGCGGCGCCGTACACGGGCGGCGGCAATGCAACCTTGCTGAAAGGTGAACGGGTCTGGATAAAATCGGAATCGTTAGAAAAGAATCCTATCGGAACCTATGCACTGCCTGTCGAATATAAGAGACTTGAGGAACGAATGGTCCCCGGATCAGATAGAGACAATTCAAAATACCGGGGATTCTATTTAGCTTTCACGACAGTCGAATTGAATGACAACTTCAAATTGGTCCAAACCGGTTACACAGACGAAGGCAAACAAGACGCTTCAGCTGATTCCGGCAGGCATTGTTGCTGAGTTTACTCCTTTTATCATAGAATTTAGAGCTTTAATAAGCTCCTCATTTCTTAATGTTCTTTTTCAGAAATGAATTATTCTATTGATTTGCTATAACCTAATATCACCGGAGCTGAGAGGAGAAGAGAATTTAACCGAAGAACAGTTCTTTCGCCGCCTGCAGAACCTCATCCACCTCGATATGCTCGATACAGCGGAATTGGTCGGTGTCCCATCTGCAGGATGCCGGTCGGGGTGAGTAATAAAAGCAGGGACTGCATTCCAGATCGTGCCGCACTATCCGGTATTTCGTTTTCCATGGATGAACCCATTTCGGATTCGTGTATGCAAAAATAGCGACAACCGGGAGTCCGACTGCAGAAGCAATATGCATCAGACCCGAATCGTTCGTGATAAATCCTCTACATTTTTCCATGATTGAAATTGAAGAGAGAATTCCGTCGACACGTACCACTATCCCCTTCCCTCCCATCAGAGAATTTATTCGATCGTTCAGCTCATATTCTTCCGGTCCGCCGAAAAGCAGCACCTGTACGCCATAACCATCTGTCAATTCTTTCCCGAGCTCTGCAAATTTTTCGGGTTTCCATCGGCGGCGGATATGATTTTTAAGGAGCGCCGATCCCGAATGGAAACCGATGAGCGGCGTCCCGGATGGGATTCCTGATTGATATAACCATTGTGCGGCAAAATCCCGATCGGAATCTGGTAGGCTGATCTGCAGTGGCGGTAGACTCTCCGGATAACGGATGTCAAGATTCCTGACGAGCCTCACATTCTCCTCCACGTTATGAATCTCATCATCTTCAAGAATCAGATCGGTATTCAGAAAATCTAAACCGTTCCGGCTGAGATGACGGTACCGATGAGCAAGCCGCCGGTGCGCCTGAATCAGGGCGCTGATAATGTTATATTCCCGCCTGTTCTGTGGATACACGCTGATGGATACATCATAACGACGACAGCGAAGATCGCTGTAAACGAAGCCGAAAGATTTAATCGGCGATTCATGGAGGAAGTCCCAGAAAATCACCGACGTGAGGTCGGGATTATTTTTATAGAGATCAGCGACGCTGCGGAACATCGCAAGCAGATCGATTTCTGCATCAGGATATCGCTCGCGAAGAAGCCGAAGCGCCGGTGAAAACATGAGTGCATCACCGATGCCCGACAGTGCTATAATAAGGATTTTCATTTCCGTCCGATCAAGCCGATTGAGAGTCCGGTATACAGCAGCAGCGACGACCGCATCGCCTGTTCACGCATCGATTTTCGAACGGCAGTAAGTCCCGGTATCTTGACCGGATACAGGGGCAGTTTTATACCGATAAATCTGAATGCCTCGCGGATAGAACGGTACATAAGGCTCGGATACATCCACTCGCCGTAGGCCGATACGGGGATCAATCCCAATGTCAGGAAGATTTTCCGCAATTCGCCGATTGAAAATTCACACTCCCAGCCTGCGAACCACGCGTTGAATGCAATCAGAATATGTTTTATGATCGTGTAGACATGCCATCGCTGTGGGACATCGACTAGAAGCAATCCCCCCCGTTTGAGTATACGGACATTCTCTTTGAGAAGTCTGGAAGCATCGGGTTCCCGGAAATGTTCCAGTAGTCCCTGATGGAATACTATATCGAATGTTTCATCGTTGAACGGAAGTGCTAATGCATCTCCGCACAATGGATGAACCGGAATATTTTCTTTCCGTGCGATGGATGTGATGATTCGAAGGGCATTCTCGGAATAATCGAGCTGGTATACGTCGGCCCCGAGGCCGACAAGATTGAAACTATCGCGCCCGGTACCCGCTCCGACCTCGAGGACTTTCTTACCGCGGAGATCGGCGACCTTTACAAGATTGCGCATCACACGATCTGAGTTGGAATAAACTTCGCGGACTTCCTGCTTTCCTGACCAGAACGTATTCCATTGTAATTTGGATGATGGCTTCACAGTCTATAACGCCACACGGTTTAAAAAATATTGAATTGCATCGCAGCTATTTTTTCGATTCAGGCTGTGAAGGTTTTTCAGTGCTGGCCCTGAGCTGATCCTGAAGTTGTTTAATCCGCTTTTTGAGTCCTTCATCGTTCGGATATTGCCCGACCAGTGTATTGAGCACGTCGATCTGGCTTTTAATATCGTTCCGTAGAGCATAAATCTCGATCAGGACACGCCACGGATTATAATATTGGGTCGGGTTACCCTGTCCGCTACGTACTACTTCCCATGCCTTTGTCTCAACATCCGCGGCATATTCATTGAAACGATCTACGTGCCCGGACCGGTAATACAGTGTTGCGATATCCGCCTGAAGCTGCCACATAATCGGGAAGATGCGGCGCGGCATCTTCTTTTCCATCAGATCGAGTAAGGTAAAGAGCTTTTCCTTCTCATTCAGACCGCTATAATAGATAGCGAGCCGTAGAAACGCATTCCGATAATTCACAATCATCCGGCGGTCCTGTTCGTTGAAATACACTCTGTCATCCGATAAACCCCGATAAAGATAACCGCGCTGGGGCTCCTTTGAAGGAATGGCGGGTTCATTCGAAACGGAAGCCAGAATAACCGCTTCATTCACCTGATTATCATAATTATGTTTTTTGGGTGTGAGCTTGAACGCAAGTCCTTCGAGTTCGTAGTAATCGTCTAAACCTATCTTTCCATCGTCCGAAGCCGAAGTGGCAAAATAAATTGGGCGTTTCCATTTAGCCCCGAGAACGATCTCCTTCATAATAGCGTCCTGTGTCCGAATCGCATTTATATTCCTCCCCAGTGTCGTTTTCAACGTCCAGGTAATTTTTCCTTTATTGATTATACTTGTGTCTGTTACTCCGTACGCTTCAAAAACTTCTTTCGGAACAGGCAGATCGACATTCTGCGAGGTTCATGCCATCCCGCCAGTGGTGGCAACACGTTTAATAGACTCATCCGACATATTAATGGTAACGGTGTCTGCACCATGAGGTCGTTCATGTTTCAATTGTTGGATATACCAATCCGTGTTCACCAGACTTAAATTGACGATGCGAATATCCGTCCGCACTCCCTCTACTTCTTGAAGATACCATAATGGGAATGTATCGTTATCTCCACCGGTAAATAGGATTGCATTTTTCTCGCATGATTGCAGCATGTTGTACGACATATCCCACGGCATATAATTCCCATGCCTATTATGATCGTACCAATTCTGCCATCCCATATTGATCGGAAGGATTAGCATCGCAATCGCCACACTGCATCCAAGAAGGGTAACGGGGGAGATAATATTCGACTGCTTCACATTTTTTTCGAGCCATTCCAGAATAGCCGTAATACCGAAACCAATCCACAGTGCAAAAACGAAGAACGATCCGACGAAGAAGTAATCACGCTCGCGCGGCTGTGGTTCGGCCATGTTGAAGTAGACGGCCAGGACAATCCCAAGCATACCGAACAGTACAAGAAATGCAAGCGCGAACTTCCAGTCCTTCTGGAAATGATATACCAGTCCCAGGACGCCGATAATGAGTGGAATTGCCAAATAACGGTTGGGAAATCCCGGACTGTCGAACCATTTGCCTTCTGAATTGAATACGACGACAGGTGCATCCTGGAGATCGCCGGCCTTCCCTACGAAATTCCATCCTAAATACCGGAGGTACATATGATAAATCTGGTACCTCAAAAAATAATCCGTGTCGCTCGAATATTTCAGGTACATCTGCTGGTGATACTGTTCTGTACTCCAACGACGGTTTGTAATCGAAGGCTGCTCGCCGTATTGCGAGCGGTTCATATAGTACACAAAACGTTCCATGTTATCCGGATTGTTCTCGTTGATCGGCGGATGCGATCCGGCACGAATCACAACCTGCGTATATGTCGTGTATCCGATGATCACCAGAAGAACGGATGTGAATGCTATATTGAGAATTCTTTTTTTGTGTTTGTATGTATAGTAAACACCATAGATAGTCGCAAGCGAGATGATCAAAGGCATGTATCGGACAATATCGCTGTCCTCAACATCTATCGGCCCCAGCGAGAAACTTCCATCAAGCATATCGGGAAAATAATTTATCAATCCGGGCCATAATATTAAAAACGTCGCCGAGATGATAACCGTATAGATAAGAAAGGATTTTAACGTCACTTCCTTGTACCGGTAGTATACAATCAAACCAATTGTGAAATAAGATAGAATACTCAGCTGGTGTACTCCGAGTGAAAGGCCCATCAGATATGCAATGAGATAGAGATAACGCTCGTTTCCCGGATGACCGGCTTCCTCGTACCAGCGAAGTATAAGGTACGTCGTCGCTGAAAGGAAAAACATCGCCGCTGCATACACTTCGGCTTCGACCGCACTGAACCAGAACGTATCGGTGAAATTGAACGTGAGCGCACCGATTACCGATGAGCCGTATACAATGAGATAATCGATCGTAGTCTTCGGAATTCCTCGCCAGCGTATAATCAACCGCACACTGATTAGATACAGAAACATCACCGCGAGTGCGCTTGTAATGACCGATATGAGGTTAATCCGTAACGCAAAATCTCCGACGAACGGAAGTATCATCGACACGACACGGCCAATGATCAGGAAAAAGGTACCCCGGGGGATGTGGAACGGCCATCGTGTAGGTCGTGGCAATAAATTCGCCGCAATCCCAGAACGGAACGCTTGATTGTACCGTCAAAATGAATGTTATCAACGAGATGATAAAAATACCGACCGCTATGAACCTGCTGAGTTTCGGATGTCCCATTAGAACCTCGGAATAAGGATGATGTTAAAAAATTCTATCAAATATACGTCACAAATCGTTTATTTGCAATATTTTGTGGGGCCGGTATCAGTCCGATCAGCCGTGCACAGAGCTCGTCGCAAACGAGATACCCACGGGATGTTAGACGAATATGTGCCCCTTTTTGCACTGCCAGACCTTCATTGATCCATCGATTAAACAGGGAATGAACCGGCTCTGCCATGAAAAATCCGTACCGATCGACAAGATGTTGAAGATTGATGCCGCCGCTTCGAAGTCCGAGAAAAATCGCCTCTTCCAGCAGCTGTTCCCGGCCGAGGATTTCATTCCCCGCTATCGCAGATTTTCCTTTCAGAAGAAGATCGCAGTAGATCTCTACGTCCGCAATATTCCACCACCGTTTTCCCTCCCAGAATGAATGCGCCGATGGGCCAAATCCGATATAAGGCGTATGATTCCAGTAATTCGAATTATGTATCGACCGAAATCCCGGCCGTGCATAATTCGAGACTTCATAATGCTCATATCCATGGTTTTTGAGATATTCCATCGTGAATTCATAGAGATCGGCATCCAGATCGGTTGAAAGAGGCGTCACCTTCCCCTCTTCCACCATGCGATACAGCGGCGTTCCTTTTTCAATAATCAAACTGTATGCAGAGATGTGCCGGGGCTCGAGTGCGACCGCCCGCCCCAGCGAATACTCCAACTTTTTCACCGTCTGTCCCGGAAGCGATATCATGATGTCGATACCGATATTTGTAAAACCCGCGTCGCGTGCAAACCCGATCGACTCCATCGCCTGTTCGACATTATGAATCCGTCCGAGAAATTTCAATTCATCCGCATGAAACGATTGGATGCCGAAGCTGATTCTATTAATGCCGAGTGCTCGATAGTCCCGGAGTTTTTCTATTGTAACGGTTCCGGGATTGGCTTCAATTGTAATTTCAGAATCTCTTCCGATCACATAAGATTTCGACAAGACATGAAATATTTTTTCGAGCTGTGCCGGCGTCAACAACGATGGTGTTCCGCCTCCTATGAAAATTGTCCCGAATTTATTTTCTCTTGCGATAGATGCAGTGCTGGTAATTTCCGTTTCCAGCGCTTCAAGAAATCTGTCGATGGAAGATTTTTGATCGACCGAGTAGAAATCGCAGTAGATGCATTTCCGCTCACAGAATGGAATGTGTATGTAAAGGCCTGACATCGAATCAGATTCCTATGTGGGATTTATCTTATGATTGTTCCTATTCTATTCCACCGTACCGATGAGAGTTTATCGATGAAGTGATATTCCGGGATGTTCTGCTCCCACGACCAATATACGAACATCGCCTTTCCGATGATATTATCAGAAGGAACAAATCCCCAGAACCGGCTGTCGAGGCTGTTATCGCGGTTATCCCCCAGCATAAAAAAGTAGTCGCGCTCTACCGTGTACGAATCCGTTAGGCGTCCATCGATGAATATCTTATCGCCGCGAATTTCAACGGTATGTCCTTCCCGCCGGATAAACACATACCACTGATCGATCGTGTCGTAATGGATAGAGATAAGCATTCTTTTTTTGGGAACCACGACAGGACCGTAATTATCTTCGCTGTTATCCATTCCCGGCGGGAACATTCTTAAATTCGTCTGACCGCGGGGATGTATCTCGTAACTCTGGTATTTCATGAGGGGTGGATTAGTGACAGCGCGATTATTTACATGAACGGTTTTATCGATAATTTCGACCGTGTCGCCCGGCGTCCCGATACATCGTTTGATATACGTCTCGGACCTGCCGGGTGTGACTTCATCGCGGCCTCCCGGAAATTCAAAGATGATCACATCGCCTATCTTAGGATTTTTAATCGGGAGAATCGAACAGACGGGAATCGCAATATTCGTCAGCGGGATCGTCCGCGGTGTTTTAAAACCGTAGATAAATTTATTGACTAGAATAAAATCCCCTTCAAGGAGTGTTTGTTCCATCGATCCGGAAGGAATTCGAAACGCTTCGATGAAAAATGCTTTTAAGAACAGAGCGACAAGAACCGTGAAAAGAATGGCCTGAAGGTATTCGCGGAAATGCCGTTTCCGGCCGGTCTTTACATCTTCATCCGGTTTCTGTTCTTCTTCCTGCGGAGTTGTCTCCTGCGCACTTTCTATATCGGCCACGTCTGTTACCGGATTATCTTCCCGATGCGTCCAAAGTTGATGGATTTGATCTTATCGACCAGCTGATATATCGGGAGATTGGGATCCCATGACCAGTAGACTATCATCGGCGTGCCGATGATATCTTCCATCGGTATGAACCCCCAGAACCGGCTGTCGAGGCTGTCATCCCTGTTGTCCCCCATTCCAAATGCGTAATCGCGTTCGACCACATATTCCGTGGTCTCTTTTCCATCGATAAGCACTTTTTCTCCGTGGAGTTCCGCCTGATGACCTTCACGAAAGATAAAGACGTCCCAGGAAGAAAAATTTTCGGCATCAAGCTGGATTTTCATTCCTTTTTTGGGGACGATGATCGGGCCGTAATTATCTTCGTTGAAATTCGAGCCACGCGGGAACAGCACTCCCCGCGGCATGTCCGCAGGTAAAGTCGTCATCCGCTGGAATTTGAGATCGGGTGGATTGGGAAATACCTGACCGTTCACGTATACGACGCGGTTGACGATGACAATCGAATCGCCGGGCAAACCCACGCAGCGCTTCAGGTACCAGGTCTGCGGCGGCTTACCTTTCAGGTCCCGCTCACCCGGCCAGTCGAACACGATCACATCGCCGTGCTGGACGCTCCTGAAACCCGGGATCCGAAAATGCGGAATGCGAATCGATGTGAGGGGAATAGCATATGGGGTCGATCCCCCAAATATAAATTTATTCACAAAAAGAAAATCCCCGGTCATCACCGTGTCCTCCATCGAGCCCGTCGGTACTTCGAATGAAGCCAGCACAAAGCT
This sequence comes from Ignavibacteriota bacterium, assembly GCA_963776275.1. Classification (GTDB taxonomy): domain Bacteria; phylum Bacteroidota; class Ignavibacteria; order UBA10030; family CAVZMI01; genus CAVZMI01. The sequence goes on along the minus strand of CAVZMI010000008.1, from coordinate 22,046 downwards.
GTTCAGAATAAGCACGGCAACCAGCACTATGCCGATTTCCCGGAAGAATGCAATGGTCTTTTCTGTTAACGTTATTGGTTTTTCGGTTTCTTTTTTCGATTGCTTCTGTTTCGATGGCATTGGTTGCGCGCCTTTCTATATGGCTGTTTCTACCCAGGGCTCACGCCCTGGGCTACATTTTCATCCCAGGGCTCACGCCCTGGGCTATATTTTCATCCCAGGGCTCACGCCCGGGGCTATATTTTTATTCCCGGGGTTCACGCCCGGGGCTATATTTTCATCCCGGGGTTTACGCCCCGGGTTTTCATCCCCGGGCTCACGCCCGGGGTTATATTTACGTTGTATCGTCCATTGATAATACGGCGAGGAAAGCTTCCTGCGGTACCTCGACTCTGCCCACCTGCTTCATACGCTTTTTCCCCTCTCTTTGTTTCTCGAGGAGTTTGCGTTTGCGCGAAATATCTCCGCCGTAACATTTGGCTATGACGTTCTTGCGCATGGCGCTGATCTGATTTCTCGCAATCACCTTCTCCCCTATCGCCGCCTGTATTACCACTTCGAACATCTGCCTCGGTATCAACTTCTTGAGCCTGCTGCACAATCGCCTACCCCAATCGTACGCTTTATCGCGATATATGATCGTCGACAGCGCATCGACCGGCTCGCCGTTCAGAAGGATATCGAGTTTCACAAGATCCGATTCGCGCATATCGACGATGTCATAATCGAACGAGGCATACCCGCGTGAAATCGATTTGAGCTTATCGTAAAAATCGAAAATGATTTCCGATAGAGGCATTTCGAAATCTATCTGTGCGCGTGTCGGATCTAAATATGTCGTGGTCTTGTATATTCCCCGGCGATCCATGCAGAGCTTCATGACGCTGCCGATATATTCGGTCGGCGTGATGATGGTCGCCTTGATAAACGGCTCTTCGACCTTTACGATTTTTACTTCGGGCGGCATGAAAGCCGGATTATCAACCAGCATCTCTTCACCGCTTGTCGTTGTTACTCTGTATTCGACGTTCGGGACTGTGGTAATGAGCGACTGATTATATTCCCGCTCGAGACGTTCCTGTATGATCTCCATGTGCAGGAGTCCCAGAAATCCGCACCGGAAGCCGAAACCGAGAGCCGTCGAGGTCTCCGGCTCGTAGATGAGCGAAGCGTCGTTTAATCTTAGACGTTCCAGCGAGTCGCGAAGTTCCTCGAAATTCTCGGTGATCGTCGGATAAATTCCCGCAAAGACCATCGGCTTGACGTTTTTATATCCGGGCAGCGGGTGCTCGGCCGGATTCGAAGCGAGCGTGACCGTATCGCCGACCTTCGAATCGTGCACATCCTTGACGTTCGCGATGAGATACCCTACGTTCCCTGCCGACAGCATTCCAGTGCGTTCGCGTTTCATTTCAAGTATACCGACTTCCTCGGCCTCGAATGTCTTTTCATTGTAAAAAAATTTTACCTGATCGTGCTCTTTCAGCGTTCCCTGAAATACGCGGATATAGACGATCGCACCGCGGTAGATATCGAACACCGAATCGAAAATCAGAGCCTGCAATGGAGCATCAACCTCTCCCTTTGGAGGCGGGATCCGGCGGACGATCGCTTCGAGGATCTCATCGATTCCGATGTTCGCCTTCGCGCTGACCTTTAAAATTTCTTCGGGCTTGCAGCCGACGAGACTGACAATTTCGTCGCGTACAACATCGATCATCGTCGCCGCGCTCGGTAGGTCGATTTTATTTATGACCGGAATGATCTCGAGACCGGCTTCAATTGCCATATACAGATTGCTGATGGTCTGTGCTTCGACTCCCTGCGACGCATCGACAACGAGGATGGCGCCTTCGCATGCGGCAAGCGAGCGTGAGACCTCATACGTAAAATCGACGTGGCCGGGTGTATCGATAAGGTTCAGGACGTACGGATTCCCATCGCGGGCGGTATATTTCATCTGTATGGCATGCGACTTGATGGTAATGCCCCTCTCGCGCTCGAGCGGCATATCGTCGAGCACCTGGTCCATCATCTCCCGTGCCGAAATGGTATTAGTGGCCTCGAGAAGCCTGTCGGCTAAGGTCGATTTCCCGTGGTCGATATGGGCGATGATGCAGAAGTTGCGGATGAGGTTCATTGGACTCGAATTTATTTAAATGCTCGCGATGAGTTTCCCTCGATACTTGTCCTGAGCTTGTCGAAGGACGAATCAATCCGCCAAGCGGATTGAGACACTCGGGAACCTGGCTATATAGTATATTTAACGTCTCTTATAAGGCCGAATCAATGGTTAAAAAGAAATCTATTGTGGTTACCTCGATACTTGTCCTGAGCTTGTCGAAGGACGTCCTTTTCCGCTTCAGCGGAAAAGGACTACTCGGTAACCTGGCTTTATAGTTATGTAAGAATACAGCATAAAAGAAATCCCGCCTATATACCGAGACGGGACGGAAGAATTATTAAGTAATATACGAGAAAAGTGATTGAGGTGCAATATATCATTAGATATGGACTAAGCACCTAAGAGAGATTCAGCCGGTACACCTAAAGCTGAATGGAGTGTTTTCATCATTTCCACGGTGAGTTTTCTTTTCCCGCTAAGGATTTCAGAGGCACGGCTTTTACTGCCGATGATATCGGCAATATCCTTTTGAGTGAGGCCTAACTGCTCCATTCTGAATTTGATCGCTTCGATCGGATCGGGTTGTGGAATCGGATAGTACTTTTCCTCGTATTTTTCGACAAGCAGTGTAATGACATTCAACAGATCTGAGTCTGATGACCCTTTTTTTGCATCCATAAGTTTTTCGATCAACGTGAGTGCATATTTGTACTCTTTTTCCGTCTTGATCGGTTTAATGGCTTTTTTAATATTTATTCTCATATAATCTCCGGATCAATGTTATCATACTGCTTGTGCGTGCCGATAAATCTGATAAAGACGACATTTGTATCATAGTGAAAAATGCATAAAGTTACAAAAATCTTTTTCGAATGCAAAGCGTATAATTAACCCGCAAAATGCCGTAATTCGTTCATTGATAAAATACAGACTATCATGACTATCCAAAATAATTTAAGAAATATTGAAAATCCCTCCTAAATATAATTTTTGAAGCATCTTAATTTTAAATTGTCAAATGTGACTATTTTGATCAGTTATTGCTTTTTCAGATAGTAAATAAATACGTAACGAAAAATATAACACCGCTGGGATGAAAGACGATTTACGGTGCTGTGACCCATTTTTTAGATGAATAATTGTAGGGTCACCGACACAGAGTACCCAGAGAACATTAAGCAAAGCCATTTTTGAGGTCACAAAGTATAAATTCTTCTCCGTGTCCTCACGAATAGCCATTTTCATAGTACTTTTGCGCCGGAGGCGCATGCGCCTCTGGCGCAGTGTCCTTTGTGTTACCCTAGACAGCCATTGAAAAAAGTAAAGTAGATCCATGCCTTCGCCCAGGAATTACATGATGATATTAAAATACTGTCGTCCCCCCCTGAAGGTGGTCCTCCGGTGGATGCGGCTACCGTCGATGCGAGCGGGACGGGCTCGGCGAAGCGGGCACTCCAACGATTTTGTCAGCGCATATTAACGGACTTAGATATTATTATCTGTGCGCAGTACCTCTAGGTGCCTGTTTTCTTTCTGTCACTTTCGATATATCGTCCCGTCTTCGTTTTGTGGAGGACTAAGACATGTTCTTTCAGTAGCACGGGGCTTTTCAAAAAGAAAGTGACACCATTAACACTGTTCTTTTATAAAAGCTATTTTGAACAGGTCTAATCGACCATAAACCATGTACACTAATTCCTTAGCCATTTCATTCGTTTTCAACCATTCCGCCTACGCCCGAAAAACGGGCTTCGGCGGACAAGTCCGAATTCTGCATTCCGCAATCCGCATTATTCATCACCATTTCAACCCCTCATTTGCATCTTCACAATATTTGTATTACTATTCCGCTAAGAATAACGCTTCCCACATACTAACCGAATTTGAGATCGATGATGAATCGATATAGATTTTGTGAATTTAATCGCGCAAACCTCATGATGGGACTCTAAGGATAATCAGCTTTGAAAAATAACAACGCAATGCATTGTTGTACAAGTTGGCTGCAATTTGTGAACCACAATGAATTACAAGCGGCAGCTAAGAAAAGAATAAAACAAGACAATGAATCATGTTTTGTGAAAAAAGAAAGGAGAAAAATAGTATTATCTCCGGTGTTTGACCAGAAAGAAGCGGTACTTCTTCTTTCTTCAATTTTTCTTGAACTAACTGAAAGGAGTGAATATCGAAGCATTCTGACAAATGTTGATGTGGTTTTTGGCATAGGTAAAAATGACACCAAAATAGTAGGATGCCAATCTCGTTTGAACTGAAGGAAACATACAACAAAAACATTACAGTTTTAATTATTTACTAAAAGTAGGAGGCTTACAATGGTAGCGAAATTCCCAGTTGATGCGGCGCTAGTATGGCCCAACGGTAAAGCTTTTTTCTTCCGAAATAACCTGTACTTTCGCTATGACATAGAGAATGACAGCGTCGATTCTGGATATCCATTACCTTTCAACAAAACTTTTTGGCATGGATTGCCGGACAGTTTTGCATCTGGTATTGACGCGGCAGTTCTATGGCCCAACGGTAAAGCCTTTTTTTTCAAGGGCGACAAGTATATCCGTTTCGATGTTGAGAAGGATAAAGTCGATACTGGATATCCAAAACCTTTCAACAAAACCTTTTGGCACGGATTACCGGACAGTTTTGCATCTGGTATTGACGCGGCTATTCTATGGCCCAACGGTAAAGCCTTTTTATTCAAGGGCAACAAATATATCCGTTTCGATGTTGAGGAAGATAAGGTCGATTCAGGATATCCAAAGCTGATCAAGACCGGTTGGGTCGGGTTCCCAGACAGTTTTGCATCGGGTATTGATGCGGCCATTCTATGGCCCAATGGAAAAGCCTTTTTTTTCAAGGGCGACGAATACATCCGTTTCGATATAAATACGGATAAAGTCGACCCCGGGTATCCAAAATCGATAGTCGACAATTGGCCCGGACTGGGGCGCTCATATATTACTTCATCGGAAGCCGAGTGCATCATTAAAAATGGGCTTAATGGTAAAACAACCTCAAATTTCAAATTGTACTTGGGTGACGTAACCTATTTCTGCTATCCGCTGGAGGAAGCTAAAGCGGTCATCGCGAGCACTACGGTCGATACATACAATTGGACGGCAGAAAAATTTGATTGTGATGATTTTGCCTTTGTGTTAAAAGCTGAGTTCAATAAAAATTCATACGAGGATAAACAGCGGCGCGCAGCTGCCTGTTGCGGAATGCTGTGGGGTACTGGACTCCATATGAATGGCACTGGAAGCGAACCGGTTCACCATGCAATTAATTGGATGATTAACGATGATTTGAAACTGCGCTTTGTTGAGCCCCAAAGCGATAAGATCTATTTTCCAAGTTCTAAGGACAATGGTATCTATTTCATGGTGACATAAGATATTGTAGTACTCTCTCTAAAAACCAGCCGTCCATGGCTGGAAGAAAGATGAAAGAAACAATTTTAACATCTCTTGAAGATGAAGGAACTGACTGCTGGCGACTGTAAAGGCAATTAAAGAAGGCAGTGCTTACCGGATCATTTCTCAAAGAGATAAAGAAGATAAAAAATAGGAATTTGGCACTGGAACAATTATTAAATGCAGGGAATAGAGATTTCAGGATGGTGCTGTTGGGTTTGTAGCTGTATCCGAAGCTTAAGGACATAAAGATATTCCTGGAAATGTTTGCGTACATTTAGTATTTTTCTTGATATGACCGGTAAACAGAGAATACGTGTGATGGCAAAAATAATCATGAACATTTTGTACAATTCGGAGCGAATATTTACAAATTATACATTAATAATCATATCTGGTCAGTTTGATTGATGACCAAACAGTATGAACAAACACGAGACCATAACTATATATGTAAAGGGTTTGGGAATGAAGAAAAGGAAAAATACAACACACGGAATGAAAAAGATCACCAAGCAGGCAATTATTGTCATTGTTCTATCCATACTTGTGACGCTCTTTTTTCAGATCATGTCCATGCCGCTCAGAGTTGTGGAAATTTGTACAATAATGTTAGTCATAATTGCGATTATATTTATGGTGGATCGGATTATTATAATTATACGGAAAGGAAAAACAAATAAATGAAAATGCAACACTGTTCGAGGTGGATAGGCGTCATTTTCCTCGCGGTAATTGGGCAAAATGTGCATGCCGAGCCGGACAGTCTGGCGGCAGAACCACCGTGCATGTGCAGCGCTGATCGCGTTGCGCTTTCTGCTAATGACTCCACTGTGCTCCAATTTAGGTATACTAAGGAAACAGCCCGAAACAATCCGGCATGGCATGTTGATATAGGTACTATTTCATTAAAAGAAGCCGGAGAAACCAGTTGGTATATTGGACCGGCAGAGCCCGGCGTATATTATGCGCGGGCAATGATTAATAACAATTTACTATGTAGCGTCAGGGTTGTGGTTAGTTCCCGTGCCCTGATTTTGCGAGGTGAAAAACGAATCACCGGCAAATCATTTTTAGTGGGAAAAAATGTTGAACAGCAAGGATTTGGATTATACAGTTATCTCTTGATGCGGCGCCCCAGCGATTCTGACCAAGAGAAATACTGCCGGATTATTGCTGCGGTTCTTAAATTAAACGACATTGAAGCGCTTTCCGAATATATTCCCCAAAAAGAGCTTAATACTTTTCTAATAATGGTTAATGAAAAAGTACCTCAATATTACTTATCTATGAAAGAACAGGATGCCTTTCTGAATGCTGGCCGATGGGTTTTAAATAACTATAATTACACACGTGCCGAAATGATTCTGAACAAAATTGATAACAATACGTTATCCGGACCCTATATTATTTCGGTTCGGAATCCTGAGGACCTTGATCATCTCAGCAGCGAAAGACACCTTTTTCAAAACCTGACACTGTTACCTGATTATCTGGTTGATAGCTGGATACGCGATTTTTTGAATCAGGCCCAACAGGAACGTTTTTGGGACACAGCGACCTTCCAGTCTTTTGTTTTTCGCATGCGCGTTTTAATAGGACGCCTGGCCGAATCAGTCGAGTCAGTTGAGGCTGCAGGGAAGCAATTGCTTGACTGGAGAAAACAGATTATTGAACTGCGTTAAAGAAATTTTCAGAAAATCCAAATTGACTGACTAGTTAGGAGTCACCGAGGTTATGAAAATCATGGCATCTCGTTTGCTAGCACCGTTTCTAACGATGTTGCTTGCCATGCTGCTTGTTGCGCCTGCATCTGCTCAATACAGCTATGAGCAGCAGCTGCAATGGTTTTTAGAGAAGTACTCTGCAGCCCAAAAAGCCAACGATACCTTAAAAATGCACGACATGATAAATGAGGTCAATCAAGTTGCCTTGTATGAAGCGACCCAACTTGCTGTCAGGATGATAATGCAAATGCGTTGCCAAATGTCATCAGATGGACCATTTCTAGCGACGGCTTATTCGCTGGCGGATGAGTACGCCCGAGGTTATAGCAGCCCGGCAATACGATCGAATGTACATTCCATCCTTTCCTTGCCGGCCAATCGTTGCGGAGAATATCTGGAAACACGCAAATGGTATGATGATAGCCGCATAGCACTCAACAGCGGTAAGTACCTTGAGGCTGACTCGCTGCTGCGAAAGAGTATTGTTGGTGCAAAGAAACTGGGCGACAAGGAGATCGAACTCCTTTCTCTGAACGAACGATTTAGTGTGTTGAGTAAACTGAATCCGGAAGAACCTGCAACCAGGGAAGCGCTGGAGATCATTACTCGTGCTGCGGATCTAGTGGATCGTGTAGCGTATCCCCAAGCAAGCTATGCCGTTTTTGGTAATGCGGGTAAAGCACAACGAGAGGTTGGCAACTATGCACTTTCAGAAAAATACTATGAACGATGTCTACATTCGGCAAAAAGAGATTCTCTCGGAAAAGGAGCCCTTGCGATAGCCCTTCTTGGTCTGGTCGAAACTGCTATTGCTGCGAGAGAAAAGGAGAAAGCACTGAACTATTGGCAGGATATTGTCAAAATAAAAGAGCTAAATGCCGATGAAGAATTTTTTATTTTTAAATCGGCATGCAAGCTGGCAGGCATAGCCGGAGAACAGGGTGACAAACAACTTGTTAATGAATTTCTTGAGCCTGTAAAAAGCATTACACAAAGAAAGGGCTCCTTGACTGAACGTGCTTCGATCATGGCTTTCATTGCCACACCCTATCAGGCTGCTGATATGGCTGATTCAGCCAAAAAATATTTCACGGAAGCACTCGTTTTAGCTCGTGAAACAGAAAACCCAGATGCAATCGCCGTTGTGTGTCTAGGGCTTGCTTATGCCGAAAATTCACTCAATCAATCGGTTGAGGCGCTGCAGACGCTTCGGGAGGGGTACACCTGTATCAAGGATGCTAAAGCATCTTTTACTAAAATGCAGATTATGCAGCAAATCGCCGAGGCCTATTTAAACAACGGCGATATCGAACAATGTGAATTGTTTTTATCAGATGCATTTAATCAGGCTGTATCCGAAAATTCTCATCCCGATGCGGCAAATATTGCTCTCTACATTGCAGAGATATCGCTACTCATGGACAAACAGGAACAAGCTGACACGTTTCTTAAAAGGGTATTAGACGGAGAGCTTCCCTGTGACCTTCGTGGAAAAGCTAAGGCGCATGGCCTTAGAGGTGATCTCCGCAAAAAGCAGAACGACTTCCGTGCAGCATTGCAGGACTACACTGCCGCATTGGAGCTTCAACGGAAACTCGGCATTGCGCAGCACATTACCGTCACCTTGTTCAAAATGGCAGAAGCTTATGTCGAAACAAATGAATATGTCGAAGCTGCAAAGTGTCTAAACGAGATGGAAAAGACCTTTCCGAATGGAAATGCAGAATTGGCGGAAAGTATTAAAAAAGTTGTTCGTAGCAACATCCTTGACAAGCAGGGCAAACCCGTTGAAGCTGTTAATGAATTCGCTGCCATTTATGATCAAGAAATGAAACGTGCCTATGGAGAGCTTCTTTCTGATAATAAACATTTGAATCTTGCTCAATCATTATTTCGGGCCAATTGTCAATCATTCGGGGACATCTTGCTGCGTGCTGCACAAAAAAGCGGCGATCCTACTTATGCCAGACGTGCATTTATCGTATCAGAAGAGGGCAAGTCGATAAATTTTCAAAAAATAATGACTCGCTACCTGTCATCCCGGTCATCATCAATCCCCAAAGAAATACGTGAGCAAATCGACCGATATAATACACTGTTTTTAAAGAAACATGCAATCGAGCAGGAACATCGCTCATTGCAATCTGCCTTTGTGCTATCTTTGCAGCTGGAAATAGCGCAGATTGACAGTCAGTTACTGGATCTATCACAAAAGATTCTTAAGAAACTACCGCAGCTCTATCACGAAGAACTTGCATTGAGTAGTATTCCGACAGCACAGGCACTTTTGGATAAAAATGAAGCATTACTCAGTTACCGGGTTGGTTATAATCAGTTGATTATTTTTGTCCTCACCTGTGATAAGTTTGGATGGGAGACTATTCCTATAAGCAGGAAGGATCTGCGGGAACAGGTACTAAGTGTCCTCGAGGGCGTCCGGCAGGTGGAGAGTTTTAATGACCTATGTCGATTTGAACCTGCTAAAGCCGAGGCGCTCTATCGTATCCTTTTCCAACCCATAAACAAGTACCTACAGTCAATTGCGAAAATAATTGTCATTCCTGATGATGCCCTATATACATTCCCTTTGGAAATGCTAGTCACATCGATACCAGAAAAAAGCGATTCTTTCGATAAATCTAAGTCGCCATTTTTATCGGAGTATGCGGGTGTGCGTTATTTAGTGGATGAGGCGTATACTATCAGTTATATCCCCTCGCTGGCGGCCTTCCTCGCTTTTCGGACTCAGCCCGTATCAACGAAATGGGATAAGAGTTTTATAGCTTTTGCAGATCCCGACTTTGAGCAACTCAATGAAGGTCTCAGAACAATACGCTATACGGTTAAATCTGACGCACCGGATTCAAGCGGAAAACCCCGCCTTATCGTCTATAAAAAGCGTCCCCAGGATATAGTATTCAACCGCCTTGAAGATACCCGGACGGAAGCAATGGAAGTTGCTCAAATTACCAAAGCTCAAGCTGAAGATTTATATCTTGGTAATCGTGCCGCGGAGATACTCGTCAACAAAGCCCCGCTGTCATCAACACGTTTTCTTTTATTTGCCACCCACGGGATCATGCCTACCGAAGACAACGGCATCCAGGAACCGTGCCTTGCACTGACCAGATACGAAAACAGTATCGATAAAGGACCGGACGATGGATTGTTGACAGCATCGGAAGTAATGGAATTGCACCTTTCTGCCGAACTTGTAGTTCTATCGGCCTGCGAGACGGCGGGGGATACTTCGAGTTCCATACAGGGTGAAGGGTTCCTTGGTCTGACACGGGCGTTCATGTTTGCCGGCGCACAAAACCTGATTGTTAGTCATTGGTCAGTTGGTAGTCAGTCTACCCAGCACCTTATCAGCACGCTATTTCGCAATCGAATGGATAAGCAAGAATCTAATGTGATGGCTTTGCGCAATGCGAAACAGTGGCTGCGTTTACAGACAGCTTCCTATCCAGATCATCCGTCTGGAAAGATATCCTATGCGCACCCGTTTTTCTGGGCACCATTTGTTTTGGTTGGAGCTCATTAATCAGAAAGATAATAAAGATCAGGCATTTTGCACTAGTCGTCAGAGATATGGATGTGATGCAGGAATTCTATAACGGGATAATGGGATTTGAAGTAAAGAGAGATTTTAAAAGAGGAAATACTTTCGCCCATCCATGGGCTTCAGCATTGAAGAAGAACGCGCAAGAGGAAATATGGATGGAATATGTCACCAAGTAAACAGCCGCCAACAAACAAATGGTGCTCCGCTTCGCTCCGGGCTGCGCCACATTGCCGCTGACTATGTGAAAGAGACTATATAGGCGGCAACGTCACCATTTGTTGGACGTTGGGTGCAATTGTTTTACTTTTTGATTACAAGCGGGTAATCATCATCACACAACCTTTAGGAAAATCCTATGAAGAATTTCAATCTGACACACTTGGTAAAAGTCCTTGTCCTACTCACCTTAACTGTTTTCCTTGGTTCATGTGCCAGGAAACCAGAACCCCCAAAGCCGCTTCCCGTTTGTGAGGGGCGTCTTGCAGTACACGGAGGCAGCATCTGGTACAAGGTTTCAGGGACAGGCAAAGGAACACCTATAGTTCTTCTTCACGGTGGCCCGGGATACTCAAGCTACTATCTGAAACCATTTGAGGATCTGGGCAACGATCGGCAAGTTGTTCGATACGACCAACTCGGCGGAGGTAAGTCGGACAAGATCACCGATACTGCAATGTTCAGCATCGAGCACTTTGTTCGTGAACTCGATTCGCTTCGTGCTTATCTAGGCATTGACAAGTGGCATGTCTTCGGGCATTCATGGGGAACTATCCTGGCAGTCGAATACTACAAGGTGCACCCTAAGTACGTCGCGAGTCTCACGCTGGGCAGTGCAGCACTGGACATTCCGGCTTGGGAAAAAGACGCAAAACAATTGGTCACGACACTTTCGGATTCCTCACAGCGCGCGATTCGCAAGGCAGAAAAAGCAAGTAAGTACGATGATCCGTCGTACCAGAATGCACTTAACGAATACTGGGGGAAATATGTGGTGCGGCATCCAGTGCAGGCCGATATGGATAGCACGATGTCCACGTTCAACGAGTCGATCTACAACTATATGCAGGGGCCGAGTGAGTTCACCATTACGGGAACCCTGAAGAACTACGACGCCACACCGTTTCTCAAACAGATCAAAGTCCCTGTGTTGTACACACTGGGCGAGTTCGATGAAGCGAACCCGAAGACTATTCAGCGATTTGCGTCATTAACGCCTGACGCCAAGGTAGTCGTGCTCGCAGGCTCGGCCCACTTGACACCATGGGACGCACACGACGAGAACATAAAAGTTGTGCGCGACTTCTTGCACTCGGTGGATTCAATTGCGGCTATCGCAAGGTAGTGACCCCACCATCGCAAGACAACTGCAACTGACACTTTACCACGAAGTGGTACTGCCGCGGAGCGGCACTGTTTTACCGTGTTTCACCGTATAAAAGGTCAAAATCCCTGCCATAGATCAGCGAGGTCTTCGATAAGAGAAAAAAGTATTCCCGTGTTGTTGTGAAAACGAGGACTGGTATTGATCGTTGATAGCACAGTCAGGGCCTCGAATAGTCCCACTTTGCGGGAGTTTGGGTTCTTACACTCTATAACCAAGAGGTTGGCTTTTGACTTTGTAATTAGCAGTCGGCACGCCATCAATTGAAAGTGATTTCATATGAACAAAATTCTCTCAATGTTTATCTTCATCATTTTTTCCCTAATTCTCATTACTTGCTCTAGGCCGCGTTCGAGAGAAGCTGATCCGAAGAGCCGCTATTACTATTCTCAGGATCGGTGCCAGATTCCAGATGGAGAATACCAGCAAGCCTTAAAGCAGATATTTGTCAAAACCGCGAAAGTATTCTCTGGATACAACCAAAAAATGTGGCCATCTGGAGTTTTACCAATAATGTTTGTTGTGGCACCATCTGGCGAAGTGTCATATGTCGACATTCTTGAAAACGCACCTAAGGATTCCATGTTCGTTGTTGACATCAAGAACATCTACTATGATCTCAAGTTCTCCAAATTCAAAAAACAAATCCCTGATACGATCCTATTTAATTCAGTCTTCTATCCGCAGCAATAGGAAAATACAATAATGATTTCGTGCACGGTGACCAACACGCAAAAACACGGCGCTAGGAATGGCGTGAGGAGAAAAGCCGCGCACAACCCTTATGCCTATGATATTTTTAGTTCCTTATTAATACGAAAATATTTCGTAACCTTGAATAATAGAAGGGAAAATAGATATGAAAAATATGACATACAAAACTTTCCATAGAAACGCGGCTTGGAAAATCAAATCCTGTACGATACTTTCAGCAGTACTCTTCATTATCGTTCTTTCTCTATCATGTAAAAAAGAGGAAAATCCGGCTTCGCCGCCAATTATTAGTGTTGCCGGAACTTGGACCGGTTCATACTCGACGAGCCTCGTTCCAAATGCTTCCATAATAATAACGCTCACACAAACTTCTAATAACGTCAGCGGTACATTCAAATCACAATCTGGTTCGACAGGCACTGTCTCCAATTTTACAGCAACAATAGAAAGCAACCGATTCGACTTTTCACTTGAAGAAACTACGCCTGACTGTTCCGGTACTTTCACCGGAACCGCTACGGTTTCAGGGGATACAATGGATTTCACCTTTAGTGGATCGGACTGCCTGGGTTATCATGCCAATGGGAGCGGGAGAGCCATCCGAATCGGAGATTTTATCGGGGGCGATTTAATTCCATTAAAAGTCGGGAATATATGGATTATGAAAAGCCCGAATGCTCCTAATGATAGTTCCATATATACTGATACAGTTGTAGTTGTTAAGGACACAGTACTCAACAATGAACAATGGTATTATGTAAAAGGATTAGATCCGACTATATCTTACTATCTTACCAATAGATCAAATGGATTATGGGCCGGAGGATTATTTCCATATCTTAAATGGAAGTACCCAGCGATTAAAAATGAGATATACCAATCTGCGAACGACTCTATCCAGGTAGTTTCGACAAATGAAATACTTAACACGGCCGCAGGGCAGTTTAAATGCTATCAATATCGCACGCTCAATCCATCTCCTCCGTTCCCCTACCCGGGCGATACTTACATTTCTCCAAATACCGGATTTGTGAGGATATACGTAACCCGATTAGTAAGAATAAGGCCTCTGATTTATGCGATTATGGAGTATGAGCTTGTTAAGGTTATTCTCAAATAATGAATTTCTTAATAAATATTCTTAGAAATTGGATCGCATATTTCTCATCGATGGTAAATAATATGTGCAGCCATTTTTAAATTTAGCTATAAAGTAAGAAGAGTGGCAACTGCAACTAACATGTCGCACCACGACGCTCGTTATTAAGAAATGAATTATAGTGGTCGCTCAACATTTTTGCTCGTCCCGCTCCCGATAGAATCGGGAGCGGGATAAAAGTACTGCATGTTTTTGCCGGACGCTAGATGCCATTTGCGACACAATTCCATTTCGGAGGAACCATGCCCATAACAACTACCTCGATGTGGGAACGAGACAAACTCGAATACGAGCACGCTTTCTTACAGTTCCAGCATCACTCGACTCTCCGCCGTCAGGACATGGCTTTTGTCACCACTGTTCAGGTTGCGGTCTTTTCCATAATAGGCCAGAAGATCTTGAGTATGGATCTTGTCAGTACTGTACTTTCTCTGTTCGCCTTTTTCGTCTGTGTAATGGGCCTTAACAACGAACGCCGGCTATCAGCCTATATGACCGGCTACATGGCCCGGGCACGCCAAATAGAATCCAACAATGACATGACCCTAGCCGCATCAGGACGCAATGAACTCAAGAAAAGGAAGTTCCTCTTTAGCAACACGACTTTGTTCCCCCTTTACTACGTCATTACACTCGCAGTCTGGCTAGTCATATGGGCACAAAATCTACTTATCAAGAAATAGTTCGCCATACCGCAAACGGCAGCTAACACTTTTAATGACATTCATCGAAAGGAACAAACATGAGATCATTTTACATTCACACGCTGCTCTTTCTCTCGATACTCGCTTTCGCATCCTGCAAGAAAGACGATAATCCCGTTAATCCTTCGTTGATTGACAAACAAATTCTACCGCTCAAGACTGGCAACACCTGGGTTATTCGTGCTACATTATTTGACACGACTGGAACCACAATGTGGACGATTTACGATACTCTCGTCGTAGGCAAAGATAGCCTTTTCGGTAGTGAAACATGGTACCAATTTACGGATAAGACCATCTTTTTTACAAACAAGTCGGATGGTCTCTGGAGAATGAAGACCGGCTCATCACCTATTGCACCTGCTCTTTTTTTCAAGTATCCAGCAAATGTTGGTGACAGCTGGACAATCCCACTTGAAAATTCTACTACTTATCAAGTGTCTGTCTATGCAAATGACATTTCTGTAACCGTTCCGCAGGGCACGTACAGTTGCTACCAATATCGATTCCTAAACAATTCCAAATTGGTTGAAGATAATTTCTTATCTCCAGGTGTAGGGCTCATAGCATTTGATGAATACTCCAAAACAAATTCGGGTCAACCGTATCGTTCTGCACGATTGGAACTCGTTTCTGTCATAATAAAATAGATATGTACAGCAACTCCGTTATTATACCCTTTGTCGTGCACCGCATCGGCTAACTGCAAGCATTACGACCACGACTGGAAACGTGTGGGGGCAGGCGCTCCCGAAGCAGAAGCTGAAATCCGGCAATAAAAATAATTAGCAAATTCCACTCATAAATCCACCTATTCCCGATTCCCTTCAACCCCTCGACCCCTCGACATGCCTCTGTTTGTGCCAAATGGCAACGGGGATATATAGCCGGAGAACTAAATACAAAAACAGTCTTAAAAAACAAATTGCCCTCACAGGATGCCCCGTAGGGGCAGCCTATTTGTAGAATTATAAATAGCAGTAAAAATTGTAGCACCGTAGGTGCGACCTATGCAATGGATGTTTTTTCATTCAATCTGCTTTGTTATAGGCCGCTCCTGACGGAGCTTGAATATCCTTCTTCTATATTATGTTCTACAAATAGGCCGTCCCCATGGGACTAAGGAGAATTTCGTCTCTTAGATCGCCGCAAATCTTAAAGCAGACTGCCATTTGGCATTATCTCCGGCAAGCTCGGCACAAGTCGCTCACGGCGAGCCCTTCGACCATGCTCAGTGCAAGCAATCGTGATCTAGCGGACGTTTCATCAATCCGAAATCATCAATCCAACCAGCTATTTCTACATTGTTCTTGTTTTTCGATACTATTTCTCGTACAATCATTCTAACATAGAAAGGCGCCTCCCGTTGACTACTCGAAATATAGACGAGAAGATAATTCAATATAGAATTGATAAGATTGTCACAAATCGTATGATGAGACTTGAAGGTTTTATCGGAATAATTTTCCTGCTGAAAACAGACAAAAATAAATATGCTGTATAGCGTCTTTACACAGGTTGTTTGCATTTGCCCTTCCCTATTTCACGAAAGGAGAAACACATAAAAAACATTCTCCAACTTGTCCGCTGTGGCGGATTCCTCTTTGTGGTGTTTTGCCTATTCACCACTACGAATCCATTGCTTGCCCAATGGATCCAAAGCAATGAGACCTTACGGCGGCCACGTTTCTTCCTTTGCCGTCTCCGGCACGAATCTCTTTGCCGGAACTTCTGGCGGCCTCTTTCGTTCCACCAACAACGGCACAAGCTGGACTGCGGTCAATACAGGCTTGACGAACACTAACGTCCAAACCCTTGCCGTCTCCGGCACGAATCTCTTTGCCGGGACTTTTGGCGGCGTCTTTCGTTCCACCAACAACGGCACAAGCTGGACTGCGGTCAATACCGG
Organism: Ignavibacteriota bacterium; assembly: GCA_963776275.1. Classification (GTDB taxonomy): domain Bacteria; phylum Bacteroidota; class Ignavibacteria; order UBA10030; family CAVZMI01; genus CAVZMI01. The sequence goes on along the minus strand of CAVZMI010000008.1, from coordinate 5,334 downwards.
TTTGACGAACACTTCTGTCTATGTTCTTGCCGTTTCCGGCACGAATCTCTTTGCCGGGACTTTTGGCGGCCAGGTATTTCTTTCCACCAACAACGGCACAAGCTGGACTGAGACGAGTACAGGCTTGTCGTACCCTGATCTCTTGGCTCTTACCGTTTCCGATACGAATCTCTTTGCCGGGACTTATGGCGGCGGTGTATTTCTTTCCACCAACAATGGCACAAGCTGGACTGCGGCGAATACCGGCTTGACAAACACTAATGTCTTTGCTCTTGCCGTCTCCGATACGAATCTCTTTGCCGGGACTTATGGCGGCGGTGTATTTCTTTCCACCGACAACGGTACAAGCTGGACTGCTGTCAATACCGGATTGACGAACACTCATATCCAAACCCTCGCCGTCTCCGGCACGAATCTCTTTGCCGGGACTGAGGACGGCGGCGTATTTCTTTCCACCGACAACGGCACAAGCTGGACTACGGTCAATACCGGCTTGCCCAACGTTAATGTCCATGTTCTTGCTCCCGACTTATCGGGAAATCTCTTTGCCGGTACTGAAGGCTGCGGCGTCTTTCTATCCACCAACAATGGCACAAGCTGGACTACGGCTAGTACAGGCTTGACGTACCCTAATGTATATGCTCTTGCTCCCGACTTAACGGGAAATCTTTTTGCCGGGACTTATGGCGGCGGTGTATTTCTTTCCACCAACAACGGCACAAGCTGGACTGCGGTCAATACCGGCTTGACGAACACTGATGTCCGTGCTCTTGCCATCTCCGGTACGAATCTATTTGCTGGGACATATGGCGGTGGTGTCTTTCTTTCAACCAACAACGGCACAAGCTGGACTGCGGCGAGTACAGGTTTGACGTTCCCTGAAATCTTTGCTCTTGTCGTTTCCGGCACGAATATATTTGCCGGGGATTGGGGCTACGGCGTATTTCTTTCCACCAACAACGGCACAAGCTGGACTCCGGTCAATACCGGCTTGACGTACCCTGTTGTCGTTGCTCTTGCCGTTTCCGGCACAAATCTCTTTGCCGGGACTTATGGCGGCGGCGTTTTTCTTTCCACCAACAACGGCACAAGCTGGACCGCAGTCAATACCGGCTTGACGGACACTCATGTCCAAACCCTCGCCGTCTCCGGCGCGAATCTCTTTGCCGGAACTTGGGGCGGTGTCTTTCTTTCCACCAACAACGGCACAAGCTGGACCCCTGTCAATACCGGCTTGACGAACACTATTGTTCAGTCTTTTGCCGTTTCTGGTACGAATCTCTTTGCCGGGACTGATGGCGGCGTATTTCTTTCCACCAACAACGGCACAAGCTGGACTGCGGCGAGTACAGGCTTGACGAACACTTCTGTCTGGTCTCTTGCCGTTTCCGGCACGAATCTCTTTGCCGGGACTTATGGCGGCGGTGTCTGGAGACGACCGTTGTCGGAAATGACATCGGTGGCAACGAATCCAACTGATTTGCCGACGAATTTCAGTCTTGACCAGAACTATCCGAACCCTTTTAACCCGGCGACAACTATTTCATTTGGTTTTCCATCGAAATCATTCGTATCACTAAAAGTTTTTGATGCTTTGGGAAGAGAACTGTCGATTCTCGTCTCCGAAGAGCTGCCTGCGGGAAAGTACTCGCGGCAATGGAATGCTGCAGGATTTTCAAGCGGCGTTTATTTCTACCGCTTGCAGGCCGGCTCATTCACCGAGACTAAGAAGCTTCTTTTGCTCAGATGACGAACCTACGCGCCTAAAAGCGGCGCTTCGGTCCACAGGCCTGCCTGCCCGCCGTACTAAAGTACTGCTCCGCCAACGTCCTCCGGACTAAGGCGGGGCCTGCCCGCCGTACTAAAGTACTGCTCCGCTGACGTCCTCCGGACTAAGGCGGGCCTGCACGCCGACCCGCTCCGCCGAGCCCGTCTCGCCGAGTCTCGACGAGGCGGACGGATGGAGGCGAGCTTGTCCGCCGGAGTGAAACGAAGGCGGAAGTGAAACGTAAGCGGAAGGGCCGCGTTTCGGCCCGCAGGCGGGCCGGCACGCCAGACGTTAAGCAAAAGACAGAAATTATTTAGAAGTACAGAATATGTTTAACAATCAAAATCTGAGAGACCCATTAATTAAACCGATGGGTTACTATAATAGGTGCCGACCCGAGATGATGGACTTTATTCCCTGTAGTGCAAAAACAATATTAGATATCGGTTGCGGTGAGGGTTTATTTGGCAGACAATTGAAACAAAAAATTAATGCGGAAGTATGGGGAATTGAAATTGATAAAACTGCGGGTGCCCTCGCTCAAACAAAAATCGATAAAGTTTACATTGGAGATATTGTTCAATTAATTGATGATATTCCCAATAACTTTTTTGATTGTATAGTCTTCAACGATGTACTGGAACATCTCGTCGATCCGTTTTATATCTTATTACGTATAAAAGATAAACTTACTAAAGATGGTGTGGTTGTAAGTTCTATTCCCAATGTCAGATACTTTTATACATTAAAGGACTTACTGATCAAAAAACAATGGAAATATGAGGATGAGGGAATATTAGATAAAACGCATTTGAGGTTTTTTACATTACTCAGTATAGTTGAGATGTTTAACTCTTTAGATTATGAAATTAGGACCATAAAAGGTATTAATCCAATCAAATCGTGGAAATTAGTTTTATTAAATATTTTATCATTTGGATATCTATCAGATATTAAATATTTACAATTTGCATGTGTAGCAAAACCAAAATAATTTCCGGCCATCGTCTAACAGCGTATATCCGGTTCGCTCCTATCGTAGCTCAACACTTTTGATCGCCCCACTCCTAATAGCTTGTCCCGAGCTCGCCGGAGGCGTGTCGAGGGGCTTGTCCCGAGCTCGCCGGAGGCGTGTCGAGGGGCTTGTCCCGAGCTCGCCGGAGACGTTGTCGAGGGGCTTGTCCCGAGCTCGCCGGAGGCGTTGTCGAGGGGCTTGTCCCGAGCTCGCCGGAGGCGTTGTCGAGGGGCTTGTCCCGAGCTCGCCGGAGGCGTTGTCGAGGGGCTTGTCCCGAGCTCGCCGGAGGCGTGTCGAGGGGCTTGCCCTGAGCGGATCCTGAGCGACTTGCCCCGAGCTACTTGTGCTGAGCTACTTACGCCGAGCAAAGTCGAGGCGAGTCGAAGGACGCCGAAGGGAATCGGAAGCGGGACAAAAGTAGCGCATCGTGCGGTGAGATATCATACGACAGCTCGCCGACGAATACTTCTCAAATGTTCGGCAACAATCATTAATGAGGCGTACTATGAAAAAATGCATTTTTTATTTTCTCTTCCTGGCCCTCATTCCAGCGGCCTGTACTCGAGCTCCGAGCCTTGAACAGCGGATACTACAAATGGTCAAAGCTCATAACCAACACGATGTGACGCGGCAACTCGCTTTCTACGCGGACGATGCCGCTTTCCTTATTCCGGGAGAGAATCTAAAAGTGGGTAAGACGGCTATTCGGGAGCTCTTCGAAGCTGATTCGATTGGGAACTCTGTACTTGTTTTCAAGGATCTAGTCATTCACGGCGACACTGTGATCGTCAACTCGATCATAGAGCGGAGTGATTGGCTACGCTTCATCGGAATCCCCGAAAGTCACTACGGCAGCATAATAATCTTTCGCAAAGGCCTCATCCAAACGGACGAACTTACACCAGTTACGGAGGAAGAGAAAAGAGCCTACCATAAAGGGTGGTCAGGTATGATGGGATGGATGAAAATCGCGCATCCCGAACTCGTTAGGGAAGCCCAATCCGGCTGGCTTGCTCGCTCCGATGCGAAGGCCACCAAAACTTGGATGAAGTTATTTACTGAATGGCAGGCTTATAAGTCTAGTCCGAAGAAATAGGAGTCGAGACGTGAGAAATGCTATCACACAGGTACACCGCTAATTGAAAAATTTATCAAGGAATCTTTCGTAATTATTTTAATAATATTTCACTCAATATATTGCTTTTCAATACCAATTTTCGTACAATCCTGCTAGTATTCCTACAAATATTTAATTTTACAAATGTGGGAGTACAGTACACGCTCCAACATATATAATCATATAGAATTTTTTTGAATAAAGTTGGAGCGGTACTAGTGTCACTACAACTATTCTTTAATACCGCGGAGCGGTACTGTTTCACCGTATCATAAAAGTGACACAGTGCCGTACAGCGGTGTTTCTAACCCTACAATTATTCTTTACTACCATGGAGCGGTGCTAACAGAATAACACTTCCCACATACCAATCGAATTTAAGATCGATGATGAATCGATATAGATTTTGAGAATTTAATCGCGCAAACCTCATGATGAGATTCTAAGGATAATTTACCGGAATATTTTCTGGTGCTGTAATCGGCCTTAAGAAATTATAACGCAATCCCGAATTTCCCCGATCGTCCCCGATTGTCATCAGGGTAGACATCGGGACAAGCGTGGGCCTACGGTCAACGACCCGTAGGGCCCGTAGGGGACAGGTTGCGTTGTTATACGAGTTATGCGCCATGCGTCAAAAACTCATTGTCTCCTTCGACCATGATTAAAACCTGGAGGAACATGTACACGATCCTGAAAATATCCAAAGTAGGTATTATTTTATGCTTACTTCTTTTGTTGTCTTCTTGTCATTCTGAACAGAAACAGAACGTGCTTAATCAGGACGACGTAGTCGTCGTTGATTCATTAGGAACCAACAAGATCTGTTTCCATCACAATATGTCTCTGGTGGATTCCTCCTACTATCGACCCATCATCGCGAACATCAAACTCGGCATTGACTCTGTCGGTAAGGTTATGAAGGTGGAAAACGTTGAATTCAGAGTACTTGTTTTTCCCGAAAGGACCATTCCACGTATCGGCATGAGTGGGGCCGTACCCAATGACAAACAGATCTATATTTTACTTGATCCTTCTCATCCCAAGTTTAACGAAGCCATAAGCACTCACATTATTCAGACAATTCCCCATGAGTATCACCATATACTGAGATACCGAACGGTGGGTTACGGCAATAACTTGTTTGAAGCTATGATCAGCGAAGGATTGGCTTGCCATTTCGCTATACAGGTATGCAAGATTGATACGCCGTTCTATTGTCAGGCCCTGACTAATGAGCAGTTCAGCAAGTGGAAAGCAAACGCCGAGAGAATATGGTTCGATAGGGAGTACGACCACCTGGAATGGTTCGTCGGTTTGAAAAAAACTATTCCTGCCAATACCGGCTATACAATTGGTTTTGCGATGGTGAGCGAGTATCTAAGGAAGCATCCTGGGAGTACCGCCGCATCACTCTATGCAACTCCAGCTGGT
>CAVZMI010000007.1:0-103680 GCA_963776275.1 Ignavibacteriota bacterium | reverse complement strand
AGGGGATAAAGAAACCGAAGACCGGAAAAGAATTAAAAGCAAATATATGAAAGAGTTGAAATAAAATAATTTCAAAGGGTTGTGGGTGTTACATACCAGACGATAGAAAAGTCTAAACATCGATAATCCAAATATTAATGAAAGGAGATATATAATGTCTAAAGAATTCAAGCCAGGTGAAACGGCTCCAAGATCGGGTCAATACGAAATCATAGGCCCTCGTGGTGGTCACACAGGTAATGAAAGAACTGTCACCAAAGGTGAACCTCTTCCACCACCACCAAAGTCTGGTGATACTTATATTCTAGTTGATAAAACGAAGCATAGAAAAAACTGATGTACGCTTTATCATTAAAATACATAATCATCAATCGGTTACCGAGTCCCGATAGGGACGGAATCTTGTTAGTATTTTCAAATAGCCAAAATAATTCAGAACACCGTCAGGAGTGGAACCTGTGGTGAGCGAGTCCCGACAGAGTCGGGACGAGTCGAACCATATTAATTTCCAGATGCCGCTCCTAACGTAGTACGAGTTCTTTATTGCTTACTAAATATTTAGATAGTAAATCGAAATAGTCCAGGAAAGATCGGGAGAGAACCCCCGCATACTAAATCTGTTCGAGAGCACAGCTTACTATCAACGTATCCTACATACACAACACTGAGGTCAACCATGAGAAAAATTCTAGTTCCGTTAGGAGCATTTTTTCTGTTTGCATCAATGGTTACATATTCACAACAGCCGGCACCCAAATATTATCTTAACATCTTAAACGCAACTAATCCTGTAAAAGGTGAGGTTGTGGAGCGTCGTTACAGGGATTGGATTAAGGTGATATCTTTTGAGCAGGGTGTTACTATGAATGTTGCGACCGCAGGCTTGGGTGCGACTAAGGCCGTTTTTCAGGACATAAAGATTGTTAAGTCTGTAGACCTGGCCAGTTCGGCTTTGGAACTCATCTGTTCAAAAGGCGAAATAATGGGGAAAGTGGAGTTGGTATGCCTGAAGGCTGGTTCACTTGGTTCCTATGTTGAATTCTATAAAATCACACTTGAGGACGTTCGCATCGCGAGTTTCAAAGTCAAGAATGAAGCGGAAGAACTTCCGGTCGAAGAGGTAACTTTCAGTTATGAAAAAATCAAATGGGAATACACTTCCGTAGAGCCTGATGGCACGACAGGAGTAACTACTCAGGGTGGATGGGATATTAAACGTAATATTCAACAAAAATAATATTCAGTTGTGATCCGGCTGATTAAAGGGGGAAATTTTTATAAACTACTAGATAGTACGACTGCAGAGTTAAGAATCCCGACGATTCCATGTTTTTATGGTACTTTAGTATTTGTCGGGCTCCTTTAAAAAAGCCAACCCTAATTCAGGTTGGCTTTTAAGCGGAGAGCGAGGGATTCGAACCCCCAAGCCCTTGCGGGCGCCGGTTTTCAAGACCGGTGCAATAGCCGTTCTGCCAGCTCTCCAGATTTGAGGATCCCGCCGATTTACATTATAAAAAGTCGGGCGGGACTATCCAGATTTCATTACCGCAATAGTTGAGTTAAATTAAGAAAAACTCTTACAGAAAACAAGAGATTGCTGTCCTGCTGACAAAGAAGAATAACACCAACCGCCCACTCAATCCAAGTCCTTTCTCTACTTTGTGCAATCAGCAATGTGCTATTGCGTTGGGAAAGTTAAGAAAACAACAATGCGTATAATAGCCAATATATACAGGTTATTGAGTCTTTACACAGAATTTGAATTAATAAAAATAAATTCAAAAAACACTTGACAGTTATCTTAGAAATTTTACATTAGTAATAACACTATAAAATTACAGGTCAATGGGGAATTTCAGAAATATCGAGCTCAACAAAAGGATCGCCGCCAACAGCGGTGAAATACGACCTTATTCCCCGGTATACCTCCTCGTTATTCTTATTAGCCTTATTCTGGTACTCGGGCTGATCCTTATCGTCGGCTAGAGGACGCCAGAGGCTAACTAAGCACACACCTAAAAGAAACTCATTGAAAAAACGGTAATGCAAGGTTCGCCTCTGGCGAAAAAGAGTTTTTTTTGCTCTAGAGGGTTGAATCATGCAGAAGACATACACATACGGAATGAAGTACCGATCGACCTGTTGGCCGGGCCGAACGGCCGGGAAGGAACGCTCAAAATGTACGTATCACCCTGACCGCTCCTTCCACCCCTGTACGTCGCCGGCTTCCATGGTTTTTCCTTCCTATAATCAATCCAATACCCTGCAATCACAATTCCGAGCTGAATGCCTATGAAACTCAACCTCAGAAGTAAAACGATTACCGAAGGTGTCGAACGGACACCAAACCGGGCGATGTTGCGAGCCGTCGGTTTTGAAGACGGAGATTTTCGCAAGCCCATAATCGGCGTGGCGAACGCTCATAGTAACCTGACCCCATGTAATATGGGAATCGGCGATCTCGCCGAACGTGCCATGGCTGCTCTCCGTAAGGCAGGAGCAATGCCCCAGATATTCGGGACGATTACGGTTTCCGACGGTATTTCAATGGGAACCGAAGGAATGAAATATTCCCTCGTCTCGCGTGAAGTGATAGCGGATTCTATCGAGACGGTCTGTCAGGCACAATGCATGGATGGTGTGCTGGCAATTGGCGGGTGCGATAAGAATATGCCCGGAGCCATCATTGCAATGGCACGGATGAATATTCCCTCTATATTTGTCTATGGCGGCACGATAAAACCCGGACACCTTAAAGGACGCGATCTGACAATCGTTAGTGCGTTCGAAGCCGTCGGTCAGTACAGCGCAAAAAAAATCGGAGATGAAGAACTGCTCGAAGTCGAGCGTCATTCATGCCCGGGCGCCGGAGCCTGCGGCGGTATGTACACGGCCAATACAATGTCATCCGCGATCGAAGCGATGGGAATGAGTCTGCCCTATTCTTCTACGATGGCTGCCGAAGATGCAGAGAAGGCAGAGAGTACTGCCCGGTCGGCTGAAGTTCTTACAGCGGCAGTTGAGAAGCAGATTCTTCCGCGGCAGATTATGACAAGGAAAGCATTTGAGAATGCAATGGCTGTTGTGATGGCTATTGGCGGATCGACAAACGCCGTGCTGCATCTCCTGGCAATCGCGCATGCGGCAAAGGTGCCCGCTGAAAATAAATGATTTTGAAAAGATGCGGCCTCGTGTCCCGGTTTTGTGCGATCTGAAACCATCAGGACAATATGTGACGACAGAGCTTCATGCCGCCGGCGGGATTCCACAGGTAATGAAAATATTGCTCGATCACGGAGTTCTTCATGGCGATGCAAAGACGATCACGGGACAGACTATTGTCGAGGTGCTGGCTGATGTTCCTTCGGAGCCGCCTAAAGATCAATCGGTGATCCATCCATGGAGCAATCCGTTGTACCGGCAGGGTCACCTTGCAATTCTGAAAGGAAATCTCTCGACCGAAGGAGCAGTAGCGAAAATTACCGGTATTAAAAGTACAAAGATCACCGGTTCGGCTCGTGTATTTGATTCAGAAGAAGAATGTTTGAAAGAGATTCTTTCCGGTAAAATAAAAGCGGGTGATATTATTGTCATTCGTTATGAGGGTCCGAAAGGCGGGCCCGGCATGCGCGAGATGCTCGCTCCGACATCGGCAATCATCGGGGCCGGTCTCGGCGATGCCGTCGGATTTATTACCGATGGTCGATTCTCGGGCGGTACATACGGAATGGTCGTCGGTCATGTCGCACCCGAAGCGGCTGTCGGCGGAACAATCGCCCTTGTGAAAGAGGGAGATTCTATCACCATCGATGCCAAAAAAAGATTGCTGCAATTGAATGTATCAAAAGCCGAGCTTGCACGGCGGCGTAAAAAATGGAAAACCCCGAAGCCGCAATACACAAAGGGTGTTCTGGCAAAATATGCGCGACTGGTTTCATCAAGCAGTCTCGGAGCCGTTACCGATTTGAATCTTGAATGACCATTATAAATATATAGAAGAGATCAATCCCATTAACCACAAACACGAGGAGCGTTATGTCACCGCAAAAAGGAGAGCAGCGACAGCACAAACAGCCAGAACATCTGGAACGACGATTAATGACCGGTGCAGAAATTTTTGTCCGGAGTCTTGTCGAAGAGGGTGTCGAAGTCGTATTTGGCTATCCTGGTGGAGCAGTGATCGGCATTTACGATGCTCTTCACGATATCTCCGATATCAAGCATATACTCTGCCGACATGAGCAAGGGGCAACCCACGCTGCCGAAGGGTATGCAAAAGCGACCGGAAAACCTGGGGTAGCGCTTGTTACATCGGGACCGGGAGCCACAAATACCGTGACTGGCATCGCTGATGCGATGATGGATTCCGTTCCAATAGTGGTGTTTACCGGACAGGTTGCACTGAAATTAATCGGGAATGATGCATTTCAGGAAGCCGATATCGTCGGTATTACCCGGCCGATAACGAAGCACAGCTATCTTGTCCGCGATGTGAATGAGCTCGCGCGCATCATCAAAGAGGCGTTCTATATTGCTACAACCGGACGTCCGGGACCGGTACTGGTAGATTTACCGAAAGACGTCATGGCCCATAAGACGCACTTCGATTATCCAAAGAGCGTCTCGATGCGCAGTTATAACCCGGTCGTCGAAGGACATCCAAAGCAAATAGCAAAGGCTGTAGAGCTTATCAATACGGCGAAACGTCCGGTCCTCTATGTCGGCGGCGGCACGATATCATCGAACGCATCGGTGGAATTGCGTACTCTTGCCGAAAGACTCCGATGTCCGGTAGCAACGACATTACACGGACTCGGTTCGTTTCCCGAGACGAATCCACTGGCGCTGGGCATGCTTGGAATGCACGGCACATGGTATTCGAATATGGCTGTGAATTATTGCGATCTGTTGATTGCCGTCGGGGCCAGATTTGATGATCGTGTCACGGGGAAGGTGGAGGGATTTGCACCGGAGGCGAAGAAGATCCATATTGATATCGATCCGACCGCAATCAGTAAAAATGTGGCGGTGGATGTCCCGATCGTCGGCGATGTGAAACATATTCTTAAGAAACTCCTTGAATATGTCAAACCGCTTGATACGGCCGATTGGTTGAAAACGATTCAACAATGGAAAGAAGAGCATCCGCTCCGGTATCAGCACAGCGAAGCGGTTCGTGTTCAATATGTGGTTCAGAAGCTGGGTGAAATAACCGGCGGAAATGCGATCGTGGTTTCCGATGTCGGTCAGAATCAGATGTGGACTGCACAATTTTTCAAGTGGATTCATCCGCGGTCGTACATTACATCCGGGGGTCTCGGGACGATGGGATTCTCGCTGCCGGCATCGATGGGAGCCGCATTCGGACGGAAGGATCTTCCGGTTTTCTCCCTCAGCGGCGACGGCGGTATACAGATGAATATTCAGGAACTTGCTACAATCGCACAGAATAAACTTCCAATAAAAATATTTGTGATGAATAATGGTTTTCTTGGGATGGTGCGGCAGTGGCAGGAATTATTCTGGCGTCGGCGGTATTCACACGTCGTGATTACCAGTCCTGATTACGTTAAGCTGGCTGATGCCTACGGTATCCCCGGTTATCGTGTAAAACTCTCGTCACAGGTGGAGCCTGCGATCCGGACCGCCCTGGCTCATACCGACGGTCCGGTCTTTGTCGAATTTGTCGTGGAGCAGGAAGAGAATGTGTATCCGATGATCCCGGCGGGACAGACGGTCAACGAAATCATAGATGTCCCCGGCGTCCCGGCTAAGCCGGAAAAAGATGACGTTATTGAGACAATGATAATGAGGAAAGGATAAATCAATGCCACATGAACAGACTTCACGTCGTGAAACAGGAAGCGGCGACGGTGCAGAACATATTCAGAAGCACACAATATCCATTCTCGTCGAGAATCGATTCGGTGCATTCAACCGCATTGCCGGACTCTTTGCGGCAAAAGGATATAACATCGACAGCATCACGGTGGGCACGACTGAAGAAGGGGATGTATCTCGAATGACCATTGTCACACGGGGAGACGATCAGGTCATTGAACAGATTATTAAACAGTTGAACAAACTGATCGATACCATTAAGGTTGCAGACCTCACGTTCGAGAGTTTCGTTGAACGTGAACTGGTGCTTTTAAAAGTGCAATGTACGACGCAATCGCGATCTGAAATCATGCAGATCTCGGATATCTTCAGGGCGAAAGTCGTGGATATCAGCGCCAAGACGATGACACTCGAGGCGACAGGGAGCGAGAACAAAGTTGATGCATTTATTAAGATGCTTAAACCGTTTGTAATTAAAGAGCTTGCCCGGACAGGGCGTGTTGCATTGAAGCGGGAATTTCACGGAGAAGTGTAATTATGCGGGAAGGAGTTCAGGCGGGTGTGGAGAAGATAATGTCGGGATATCCGTTGTACGATCCTCGATGGGAGCACGATGCGTGCGGAACAGGATTCATCGCCAATATCGCGGGCAAAAAAAGCTATGATATCGTCCGCAAAGCAATAACATCGGTGTGCAATCTCACGCATCGCGGCGCTGTCTCGGCAGATACACAGACGGGTGATGGAGCCGGAATCCTGACACAGTTGCCTGTGAAATTCTTTATTGAGGAAGTTCAGGGACTGAGCTCACGCATCGAATCGGAAGATGAGCTTGGTGTCGGCATGCTGTTTATGCCGAAAGCCGGTTCGGATGCATATATACTTTGTAAAACACTTGTGGAATACGGTATATCACGACGCGGACTCAGCCTTCTTGGCTGGCGTGATGTCCCCGTTGATATGAGCGTCATCGGTGAAAGCGCCGCATTGACAGCGCCCTATATCCAGCAAGTTTTGATGAAAAAGCCGCGGCATTGCAGCACCGACGAATTTGAGTGGAGGTTATACCTTATACGCAAAGAAATCGAGAAGCATGTTTTACAGACGGATATAAAAGATTTTTATATCGCCTCGTTCTCATGTCGGACCATTGTCTATAAGGGATTGATGATTGCGACGGCTCTGGATAAATTTTATCCCGATCTGAAAAAACAAACGTTCGAATCGTCCCTTGCAATCTATCATCAACGATACAGTACGAATACTTTCCCCACGTGGAATCTTGCGCAGCCGTTCCGGATGCTTGCGCACAACGGAGAGATCAATACTATCCAGGGAAACCGGGTCTGGACACAGGCACGTGAGGCGGAAATCCCGGCTGAAATCCGGGGCGAAGATGTCAGTGTACTGAAACCTCTGATTCAACCGCGCGGGAGCGACTCGGCCAATCTCGATAATGTTCTCGAAGCGATGACCCTGACGGGCCGTCCGGTCACTTCATTCGATGATGATGCTCGTTCCCGAGTCGTGGCGGGCGAGAAATGATCTTGATGAACAGGTACAGGATTTTTATGAGTATTGTTCGGGTTTTTGTGAACCGTGGGATGGACCGCGGCGCTGATATTCAGCGATGGTATCACTGTCGGAGCATCGCTTGACCGGAACGGACTTCGTCCTTCACGATATAAACTAACAGCCGACGGACTTATAATTCTTGGATCCGAAGTCGGAGCGCTTGATATCGATGATGCACTCGTGGTTGAGAAAGGAAAACTCGGTCCCGGACAGATGATCGCCGTCGATACAGCGCGCGGCATACTTTTACGGGATCTTGAGATTAAAAAAGAAATTGCGTCCCGCAATCCGTATTCAGAATGGGTGAAGGCTAATCTTGTAACGGTTCCGAAGGTGTCGAAAGAGGAAATAACGCCACCGCCGGAGGAAGAGCTCATCCGGAAACAACTATGCTTCGGCTATAGTATTGATGAACTTGTAATGATTCTCAAACCGATGGCTGAAGGAGGAAAAGAGCCGGTTGGATCGATGGGCGATGACACACCGTTGTCGGTACTTTCGAAATTACCGAAGCTTCTGCCGACATATTTCCGGCAGCAGTTTGCTCAGGTAACCAATCCGCCAATCGATCCGATCCGTGAAAGGCTGGTGATGTCGCTGAACAGTAAATTGGGATATCGCCGCAACTGGTTTGCCGAGACGCCTGAGCATGCAAAACAGGTCCTGTTGGAATCGCCGGTATTGTTTAATTCTGAACTTGAGAAGCTTCGATCGTTCGAAGATCCTGCTTTTCAGGCGGCCACGATCTCCATCCTCTTCCATGCTTCGGAAGGTGAAACAGGGATGGAGAAAGCCGTCGAGAGTATCTGCCGGGAGGCTGAGAAGGCCGCAGACGAAGGCAAGTACCTCATAATTCTGAGTGATCGTGGAGTCGATGCGGAGCATGCCCCGATGCCTATCATGCTTGCGGTTGGTGCGGTGCATAATCATCTGCTGAAATCGAATAAGAGGTTGAAATTAAGTGTCGTCGCGGAAACCGGTGAACCAAGGGATGTCCATCATTTTGCAACACTCATTGGCTATGGTGCAAATGCAGTAAATCCATATCTCGCATTTGAAACGCTGCGGGTTATGGTAGATGCCGGAGAATTGGGCGACATCGTCCCGGCTGAATCGGCAAAGGCTTTGAATAATTTCCGGAAAGCTATTGAAGATGGATTGCTGAAAGTTATATCGAAGATGGGGATCTCGTCCTCGGTTCCTATCGCGGTGCTCAGATTTTTGAAGCGATAGGAATATCGAAGGAAGTAGTCGATCGGTTCTTTACGAATACTCCGTCACGAATCAGCGGTGTGGGATTGAAAGAAATAGCCCGCGATGCAATAGAACGGCATCAACGAGCGTATGGGACGGCCGAATGTCAGCTTCTCGATGAAGGACAGTTTCGGTCCCGGAAGAATGGGGAACGCCATGCCTGGTCGGCGGAGACGCTTCGGGCGATGCAGAAATTACGAAAATCAGAAGGCTTTGAGGAATACGATCAGTTTCGGAAAGCTTTGGATAACGTCGCTCCAATCGGCATCAAAGACTTGCTCGAATTTCGAAAAGTGAATAGTCCGATCCCGATCGAGGAAGTCGAACCGGTTGAGGATATCCGACGTTGGTTCACGACGGCCGCGATGTCGTTGGGTTCGATTTCACCCGAGACGCATGAAACAATCGCGATTGCAATGAACCGAATCGGCGGCCGGAGTAACAGCGGCGAAGGGGGAGAGGATCCGCGTCGTTCACGGATCCTGCCTAATGGAGATTCGGCCAATAGTGCAATCAAACAGGTCGCATCGGGCCGGTTTGGAGTCACCGCCGAATATCTTTCGAGTGCAAAAGAGATTGAAATTAAAATGGCGCAGGGATCGAAACCGGGTGAGGGTGGACAGATTCCGGGCGATAAGGTGACGCCGCTTGTCGCGAAGCTCCGACGGGCCATTCCGGGAATGCCCTTGATATCACCGCCACCGCATCATGATATTTATAGTATCGAGGATCTCGCGCAGCTCATCTATGATTTAAAGCAGGCGAATCCGCGTGCGCGTGTCTGTGTGAAACTTGTTTCCGAGGCGGGTGTCGGAACGATCGCCGCAGGTGTAGCCAAAGCATATGCCGATGTCATTCTCATCAGTGGATCCAACGGTGGAACGGGAGCGTCACCCTTAAGTTCGGTTAAAAATGCCGGCGACCGTGGGAGCTCGGAATCGCAGAGACACAGCAGGTGCTCGTGATGAACGGACTCCGTGAACGTGTGACACTGCGTGCCGATGGCGGTATGAAAACCGGCCGGGATATTGTTATTGGTGCAATGCTCGGAGCTGAAGAATTTAATTTCGGAACTGCGACGCTGGTATCGCTCGGATGCCGGTATGTTCGTAAATGTCATCTGAACAGTTGTCCGGTAGGTGTTGCAACACAGGATGAGAGGCTGCGCAAGCGGTTTGACGGAAAGCCCGAGGAATTGATAAAATATTTTACGGCGGTTGCAGAAGAAATTCGCCAGATTCTCGCAAGCCTTGGTTTTCGTTCATTGAATGAACTGATCGGGCGAACCGATTTACTGCAACAGAAGACCATTACCGATCACCCGCGGGCGAACACAGTCGATCTGAGCGGAATCCTGGCCCGTCGTGATTTTGAGAATGAGCAGCGATACAGGGTATGGCACCGGAACGATAAGCCCGGTACCCCGTTGGATGATATAATTCTTCAGGATGTCAAGGATGCGATCCGTGAACGCGTGCCGGTTACTATAAAATACAAAATTAAAAATGTTCACCGCTCGGTCGGCACAAAACTTTCCGGTGAGATCGCCTATCTCTATGGTGACCGAGGACTGCCGGAAAATACCATTGAGCTCAGGTTTACCGGAAGTGCCGGGCAGAGTTTCGGTGCGTTTCTGGTCCCTGGTATTAAAATGGTGCTCGATGGTGAGGCAAATGATTATGTCGGAAAAGGAATGTGCGGAGGTGAGATTATTGTCCGCCCAACACGTCAGGGGACGAATACTGCTGAAGACATCATCATTGGGAATACCGTGCTATACGGCGCAACCGGCGGTGCATTATTTGCAAGCGGTCGAACAGGAGAACGATTCGCTGTCAGAAATAGTGGAGCGCTCGCTATCGTCGAGGGTGTCGGTGATCATGGATGTGAGTATATGACGAACGGAACCGTCGTCGTCCTCGGCGCGGTGGGAAGAAATTTCGGTGCCGGTATGACGGGCGGTATAGCATACGTTCTCGATATCCGTGGTGATTTTGAAAAGAATTTGAATTCCACACTTATCACAGCCCATGGGGTCGACAATACAGACGATATCCATTTTCTGCAGTCGATTATATATAAACATATGAATCTTACCCATAGCGTCCGTGCGCAAAAGGTGCTGACGAACTGGAGCGATTATCTGCCGTTGTTCTGGAAGATCGTTCCAAAATATATTCCTCCGATGCAAGCGGATACGGGGAAGGGAAGTCATCGAAAATCAGTCATTCATTCTCAATCGCAAGTTTCACCTGCATAACCTTCTATAGAGAAAAGGAGCGATTCAAATGGCGAAAATTAACTTTGGTGGAGTAGTTGAAGATGTGGTGACACGAGACGAGTTTCCGTTATCAAAGGCCAGAGAAACATTAAAAAACGAGATCATCGCGGTGATTGGATATGGTGTCCAGGGACCGGCTCAATCTCTCAACATGCGGGACAATGGATTTACCGTGATTGTCGGTCAGGCTCCTGAATTCAAAGAGGATTGGGCAAAGGCGGTGAGGGACGGATGGGGCCCCGGCAAGACATTATTTCCTATTGAAGAAGCGGCACAAAAAGGAACGATCATTCAGTATTTAGTATCCGACGCGGCCCAACGAGCCGTCTGGCCCAAGCTGAAACCTCATCTGACCAAAGGCAAGGCGCTGTATTTTTCGCACGGATTTTCGATTACATATAAGGAGCAAACAAGTGTAATTCCACCTCCTGATGTCGATGTCATTCTTGTTGCACCGAAAGGTTCCGGAACAAGCGTCCGGAGAAACTACCTGGCCGGGGCCGGCATCAATTCCAGTTATGCCGTTTTTCAAGATGCAACAGGGAAAGCATTGGAACGGACACTGGCTATCGGTATTGCAATTGGCTCAGGATATTTATTCCCCACGACATTTGAACAGGAAGTATATAGTGATTTGACCGGCGAACGCGGTGTGCTGATGGGAGCACTCGCCGGGATCATGGAAGCTCAGTATCAGATTCTACGGGAACATGGACACAGTCCGAGTGAAGCATTCAATGAAACGGTGGAGGAATTGACTCAAAGTCTTATCCGGCTCGTCGACGAAAAAGGAATGGATTGGATGTATTCAAATTGCAGTGCTACAGCGCAGCGCGGTGCTCTCGATTGGAAACCGAAATTCAAAGAAGCGGTACTCCCTGTGTTTAAAACACTTTACGAAAGGGTCAAAATCGGAGCCGAGACAAAACGTGTACTGGAATCCACAGGTGCTCCTAATTATAAAGATATGCTTAATGCGGAATTGAAAGAGATTCATGATTCTGAAATGTGGCAGGCCGGTGCGGCTGTCCGTTCGCTTCGTCCGGAAAATTGGAAAAAAGAAAAATAACCTTCAGAGGTATCCATGCGACAGATCACTCTTTACGACACTACATTGCGAGACGGGACACAAGGAGAAGAAATTTCATATTCGGTTGAGGATAAACTCCGTATTACACGACGGCTAGACGAATTTGGCATCCACTATATTGAAGGCGGATGGCCCGGCTCGAATCCGAAAGATATGGAATTCTTCCAGAGGGCGAAGAGTCTTCAGTTAAAACAGGCAAAAATTGCAGCTTTCGGCAGTACTCGGCGCTCCAAGAAACGTGTACAGGACGATCCCAATATTTGCGCATTACTTGAAGCACAAACGCCTGTTGTCACTATTTTCGGGAAGAGCTGGTTGTTACACGTTCGTTCGGCATTGAATATTACGGGGCCCGAGAATCTCGAGATTATCGAGGATTCCGTCTCGTATCTTAAAAAACAGGGACGTGAGGTGATCTACGATGCAGAGCATTTTTTCGACGGATTCAAGGACGATAAAGAATATGCACTGCAGTCGATAGAAACGGCTGCCCGGGCAGGAGCAGACATCATCGTGCTGTGCGACACAAACGGCGGTACAATGACAAATGAGATCGAGGCTATTATACAGGAAGTAGGGAAAAATATATCGACTCCGCTGGGGATCCATACGCACAACGATTGTGAGCTCGCCGTAGCGAATTCTATTGCTGCAGTCCGTAATGGCGCCGTACAGGTTCAAGGAACAATCAACGGATTCGGGGAGCGGTGCGGTAATGCAAACCTCTGCTCCGTGATTCCCAATCTACAATTGAAACTCGGATATCAATGCGTTCCAGAAGAGCGAATAAAACAACTGACGTCGCTTTCACATTTTGTCAGTGAATCGGCAAATCTCATTCATCGGAAGCATTTGGCCTATGTCGGTGAGAGTGCGTTTGCGCATAAAGGCGGTGTTCACGTCAGTGCGGTGATGCGAACTCCTCTCACCTACGAGCACATCAATCCCGAGCTGGTCGGCAATCGCCGGCGTGTATTGGTTTCCGATCTTTCAGGCAGAAGCAATGTTCTGTACAAAGCAAAAGAGCTTGGCATCGATCTTGATCAATCGTCTCCCGAAGTACAGAATATAGTCGATGACGTGAAGGCTCAGGAGTATAACGGCTATTACTACGAAGATGCTGAAGGATCATTTGAACTGCTGGTGAAACGCCGCATCCCAGGGTGGAAGGACTTTTTCGTTCTCGAAGGATTTAAACTCATTATCCATAAGGAATCATCGGAAAGCAAGCCTGTTTCCGAGGCGATTATCAAGGTTAGGGTAGGTAATGAAGTCGAACACACTGCAGCGAATGGGAATGGACCTGTAAATGCGCTCGACAATGCGTTGAGAAAAGCTCTTGAAAAATTCTATCCGGTGCTCAAGAATATCTCTTTGAGCGATTATAAGGTCCGTGTGATCGATGAGAAGGACGGTACACGGGCGAAAGTCCGGGTACTGATCACAACCACCGATGGACATACATCGTGGAATACGGTTGGTGCCTCGACCGATATCATTGAGGCGAGCTGGAAAGCCATGGTCGACAGTATCTACTATCATTTACTCCATTTGGAATCACACAACAATAACATATCAGAGAAGGGAGTCAAGACTGGTATATGATTATTGTCATGAATAGCGGTGCCACGAAAGAACAAATCGACCATATCATTGAGCGAGTGCAAGAGCTGGGACTCCGTGTGCATCCTATTTACGGTGAGTTTCGCACAGTTATCGCATGTGTCGGTGATGAACGCGAGAAGATGGGTCTGCACCAACTTGAATCGGTCGATGGTGTCGAACGTGTTGTTCCGATTCTGAAACCTTTCAAGCTTGCGAGTAAAGAATGGAGCCATGCAACAAAAACAAGTGTCAAAATTCGTGTAGGAAAAGGTGGCCCCGATATCATTGTCGGACCGGATACATTTGTTGTCATGGCCGGTCCCTGTTC
Source organism: Ignavibacteriota bacterium (assembly GCA_963776275.1). Classification (GTDB taxonomy): domain Bacteria; phylum Bacteroidota; class Ignavibacteria; order UBA10030; family CAVZMI01; genus CAVZMI01. Next base: position 89,706 of record CAVZMI010000007.1, on the reverse strand, counting down.
GGTCGAAAGCAGAGAACAGATTCTTCTGAGTGCCGAGATCGTCAAAAAAGCAGGTGCATCTGTGCTTCGCGGCGGAGCCTTTAAGCCGAGAACATCGCCCTACAGCTTCCAGGGATTGGAAGAGCAAGGATTGAAATTGCTGGCTGAAGCGAGAGAGAAAACCGGATTGGCAGTCGTGACCGAGGTTATTACACCTGCCGATGTCGGTCTGGTGGCCGAATATGCCGATGTAATGCAGATCGGAGCCCGTAACATGCAAAATTTTGCTCTCTTGAAAGAAGTTGGAAAAATCCGGAAGCCCGTGCTGTTAAAACGAGGGATGGCAAATACCCTAAATGAACTGCTGATGTCGGCCGAGTATGTCATGTCGCAGGGAAACCCCGACGTGATTCTATGTGAGCGCGGTATTCGGACGTTCGAGGATTATACGCGGAATACATGCGACCTCTCGGCGGTGCCGGCGCTCAAAGAGCTCAGCCACCTGCCGGTTATTGTTGATCCAAGTCATGGAACGGGTGTCCGCAGCCTTGTGACACCAGTATCGAAAGCGGCAGTCGCTGTCGGGGCCGATGGACTGATTGTCGAAGTCCATCCAAATCCGGAGAAGGCTTTTTCTGACGGCGCACAGTCGCTGCCGCCGCAACAATTTTATGATCTTATGGGCTGGGTGCAGAAACTTGTTGAAATTGAAGGCAAAGAAATGATACAGTTAAACAGTCCCGTTTCGACAAACCCGTCTCGATGAGTCTCGACGAGGCGGACAGAGCGGGGCGAGACAACAAAGCAGTGAAGGAGAAATAAAACAAATGGAAAATCGTGTATTTGTTTTCGACACAACGCTTCGAGATGGCGAACAATCGCCGGGCTGCAGCATGAATTTTGAGGAAAAAATTCGCATGGCCCGTCAACTCGAGCATCTAGGGGTGGATGTGATTGAAGCGGGTTTCCCGATAGCATCGGTAGGAGATTATGAGGCAGTTCGCTTCGTAGCAAAAACCATCGAGGGCTGTATAATTGCAGCACTCTGCCGTACGCTTAAAAATGACATCGATCGCGCATGGGATGCAATTCAATATGCGAAGAAGCCGCGAATCCATACATTCATTGCGACTTCTGATATTCATCTCTATCATAAACTGAAAAAGACGCGGGAAGAAGTATTGAAGGACATTATATGGGCCGTGAGCTATGCGAAATCGCTATGCAATAACGTTGAATTCTCCTGCGAGGACGCATCACGAAGCGACATCGATTTCCTTTGTCAGGTGGTATCGGCGGCGGTTGAAGCGGGGGCAAATGTAGTGAATCTTCCCGATACCGTCGGCTATGCGCTACCCGATGAGTATGGTGCGATGTTCAAGACGGTGCGGGAACGTGTTCCCAACATCGATCGCATTATTCTAAGCTCCCACTGTCATAACGACCTCGGACTTGCAGTAGCGAACTCAATTGCCGCAGTTCAGAACGGTGCACGGCAGATCGAGTGTACAATCAACGGCATTGGAGAGCGCGCTGGAAACGCTTCACTTGAAGAGGTTGTAATGACGTTGAAGACTCGAAAAGAGCTCCTGAAAATGCAGACGAATGTCAATACTGAAGAAATTTATAAATCGAGCAAGCTCTTGAGCAGTCTCACCGGCATGGTCGTCCAGCGGAATAAAGCCATAGTCGGAGCGAATGCATTTGCACATGAAGCGGGTATCCACCAGGATGGAATGCTCAAGAGCCGGATGACATATGAAATCATGACGCCGCAGTCCGTCGGCATCAAACATAGTACCTTAATTCTCGGCAAGCACTCGGGCCGGCATGCACTGAAACAGCGATACGGAGAACTCGGCTACGATCTTACAGCCGAGGAACTCGAACGCGTGTACGGCGTATTTTCCACGATTGCGGATCAGAAAAAAGAGGTCTTCGACGAAGATCTGATCGCAATTCTTGAAGATCGCTCGGGTACGGTTGAAGAATTATTTCATCTCGAAGTGATTCAAATCAGCTCCGGGACGAATTTACGCCCGACGGCGACAATCGAGCTGCGGCAGGGACGTTAAAAATTTGTCGATTCGGCAACCGGCGATGGTTCGGTCGACGCAGCCTATCGGGCGATCGAACGAATCACCGGTACAATCGGGAAACTCACCGAATACACGATAAAATCGGTGAGCCTCGGTCACGATGCAATCGGTGAAGTGTTTGTTCGCGTCGAATTCGACGGCGTATTCTTCAACGGCCGTGCCATCAGCACCGACGTTGTAACGGGAAGTGTGAAGGCTTATCTTGAAGCACTAAACAGAGCATTGATTGCACGGAAGCGAAAATCCGATCAACAAAAAGAAGAACCGAATCTAAAGATCACAGAAGGTCGACCATAACAAGAGTACTAAATACAAAACTGAGAGTGCTATGAGATTGCCGATTTGTGATTGATGATTTATGAGTGGAAGAGGCTTTTTATTTTTCCGACTTAGTTTCATTGATTTTAATATAAATTTGTAAATCGTCAAGTCATAATATCGGATATCTCAAGTCATTTAATCGTCTTATTTCATCATTCATCAATCATATATCAAAAATCTCAATAGCAATATTAATATGAATTCTCCTCGAACAATGTTTCAAAAAATATGGGATTCCCATATCATCATACAGGAACCGAAAGCCCCGGCTGTGCTTTATATCGACCGGCATTTAATTCATGAAGTGACGTCACCTCAGGCATTTACGGGTTTGCGGGAACGTGGATTGAAAGTCCGGCATCCGGATAAAACCGTGGCAACGATGGATCACAGTATTCCGACGACGGATCCCTCGCAGCCGATCAACGACGAGCTCGCAGCGAAACAAATTCAGCAGCTCTATACAAATGCAAAGGAATTTGGTATCCGGCTGTACGATATGTACAATGCACATCGGGGGATCGTTCATGTGATTGGTCCGGAATTGGGCTACACATATCCCGGAATGACAATAGTCTGCGGTGATAGTCATACATCGACACACGGCGCATTCGGTGCGCTCGCATTTGGCATTGGAACGAGCGAAGTTGAACATGTACTTGCGACACAATGCTTGCTGCAGCGTAAACCAAAGACCTTTGAAGTTCGTGTCGATGGAAAACTTGCTCACGGTGTTTCGGCGAAAGATATTATTTTGAAACTTCTTGCAACTATAGGTGCCGGAGGAGCGACCGGACATGTGATTGAATATACCGGCGCGGCAATCAAGAACCTCTCGATGGAAGAGCGGATGACAGTGTGCAATATGTCTATCGAGGGAGGCGCCCGTGCCGGAATGATTGCGCCCGACGATATAACATTCGAATATCTTGCAGGTCGCGAATTTTCTCCGAAGGGCAAGACATGGGAAGAGGCTGTGAAGAGCTGGAAGCAGCTTCCAACCGATGAAGGAGCTCTATTTGATCGAAGTATTGTACTTGACGCATCCTCGATCGAACCGATGATTACTTATGGAACAAGTCCCGGTCAGGGAATGGGAATCAGCGGCCGGATCCCGGAACTTCATTCGATCAGCGATTTATCTCAAAGGCAGGCTCTTGAAAAAGCGCTTGCCTATATGGGGCTGAAACCGGGTCAGCGTTTACTCGGTCAACATATCGATGTCGTATTCATCGGTAGCTGCACGAACGGACGCATCAACGATATGCGGCAGGCTGCAATGGTGATGAAAGGGCGTAAAGTTGCATCGGGCGTTCGGGTATTGGTTGTTCCCGGTTCGCAAGAAGTGAAGAGACAGGCCGAGAAAGAAGGACTCGATATTATTTTTAAAAGTGCAGGTGCAGAATGGCGTGAGTCGGGCTGTTCGATGTGCATAGCGATGAACGGCGACCAGCTCGAAACGGGGCAGTACGCCGTCTCGACCAGCAATCGTAACTTTGAAGGCCGGCAGGGCAAAGGCGGACGTACATTTCTTGCATCGCCGTTGACTGCCGCGGCGGCGGCCGTAACCGGTACTGTTACCGACGTGAGGACTCTGTTAACCAAAAACTGAATTCGAAATTCATAATCTAAATAAAAATGTGATTATTGCCATGGGAAAATTTGTTACTTTTACATCTCGTGTTGTTCCATTATTAGCGAATAATATTGACACCGATCAGATCATCCCTGCCCGGTTTTTAAAGGTGACGGACAAGAAGGGACTGGGTGATAACCTTTTCTACGATTGGCGTTACCTGCCGGACGGTTCGCCCAATCCTGATTTTATTCTTAACAGGCCTCAAATTGCCGGAGTGCAAATTCTTCTCGCAGGCGATAATTTCGGCTGCGGATCGTCGCGCGAACATGCGCCGTGGGCACTGACCGGGTTCGGATTCAAGGCCGTTATCAGTACTTCGTTTGCCGATATTTTTAAAAACAATGCGTTGAAAAACGGATTACTGCCGATTGTTGTCGAACCTAAAATCCATCAGCAGCTCTGCAACCTGGTCGAGATCAACGGCGCCCTGCAGCTCAGCATCGATCTTGCTTCGCAGACAGTGACACTTCCGGGCGGAACAAAATTTAGTTTTCCGATCGACGAGTTTTCAAAAACATGTCTATTGAACGGAGTGGATGAACTCGGATATATTCTACGTTTCGAAAAAGCAATTAAGGAATACGAAAATAATCATAATGGGAAATAATTTTATGAGCGAACGTCAAAGTCAGCGATTCAATCAGCGCACTGTAGCAATCCTGGGTGCCGGTAATATGGGAACAGCCTTAATGAAGGGGATTATCAATGCGCAGCTCACACCGCCTCAAAATATTTGTGCCTGCGATGTCAACACAGAAAAACTGGACAAGCTGAAGGCGGAGTGGAAAATAAACACGACCTCCGATCCGGCGAAAGCTGTCGAGGCGTCCGAGGTAATCCTGCTCTGCGTTAAACCGGTCACGCTTCCGAAAATACTTTCACAGATCAAGAGTGTGATTACCGAGAAACATCTGGTGATTTCGATTGTTGCCGGTGTGAAGATTGCCTATATCCAGCAGAGTCTCGGGAAGGAAATTGCCATCGTCCGTACCATGCCGAATATAGCGGCGACTGTCGACGAGGGAGCGGCGGCGATTTCATTCGGAGAACATGTATCTCCCGAGCTTCATGAGATCGCGATAGCAATTTTTGAGGCCGTAGGTGAAGTAGTAGTCGTTTCAGAAGAAAATCTCGATGCGGTTACCGGCTTAAGCGGCAGCGGTCCGGCATATATTTATATGGTCATCGAGGCGATGATCGACGGCGGCGTGAAAATGGGACTGTCCAGGGATATTGCTACGAAGCTTGCAATCCAGACTGTTCTCGGCTCGGCAAAACTGGTAAAAGTCTCGGGTCTTCATCCTGCAATCCTCCGGGATCAGGTGACAACACCCGGCGGCACAACCATAAATGCGATCCATGAACTGGAATCCCATGGGCTTCGTTCAATGCTTATTAATGCAGTAACTATAGCTACCCGCCGATCAGAAGAGCTGAGCCGGATCGTGAGCAAACACTGAAAAGAAAAGTAAAAAGTTTATCCCGAGCGACCCCGAGCGAGCGAACGGAGTGAGCGAGACAAGGGGGAGTCGAGGGGGAAAAATTAAAAAGTAAATGAAATAGAGAGGGAAACGCTCCTCGTCATGCCGAGTCCCGCCCTTCGGGCGGGAAGGCATGCTAAAAAAACTATTCTTAAGAAAAGGGAAAAAGATACAAGAGAGATCGAGAGTGAGAAGAATTTTAATAATACCAAAGGTGGAGAGTCCCGTAGGTCTACGATCCCGACGGGTCGTAAGACCGTCGGGGGACGGAATATTGGTAGAAAGGCATAATTAAAAAAAGGAAAGAGCTCCGTTAGGAGCGACATATTAATAACAGTAAAAAAGCAAAAGTAAAAAGGAAATTTAATTCAAAAGCTTCGGGAAACCGCATTCATTCTTTTGAATGTATTTACAACTCGAATTACAAAATAAAATCATGAAGGAGTAGCGAAGACAATGTCAGAGAAATATAACATTGCAGTTCTTGGCGGCGACGGTACCAGTCCGGAAGTTATCCGTGAAGGAATCAAGGTTTTAGAAGCTGCGGCAAAAAAACACTCGATCAAGCTCGAATGGGTTCATTACGATCTGGGCGGCGAGCGCTATAAACGCACAAGCGAGATTTTGCCTGACAGCGTTATCTCCGAGCTGCGTAAACTCGACGCCATTTATCTCGGCGCCATCGGCCACCCGGACGTGAAACCCGGAATCCTGGAGAAAGGACTGCTGCTCCGTCTACGCTTTGAATTGGATCAATATATTAACCTGCGCCCTGTGAAGCTGTATCCCAATGTGGACACTCCGCTCAAGGATAAACGGCCTCAGGATATCGACTTCGTAGTGGTCCGGGAGAATACTGAAGGATTATATACCGGAGCAGGCGGTGTGCTTCGCAAGGGTACGTTAAACGAAGTTGCGGTACAGGAATCCATTAATACGCGCATGGGAGTGGAGCGCTGCGTTCGCTATGCTTTCGAAGCGACAAAGAAACGCAACAAACGGAAAAAGCTGACCCTCTGCGGAAAAACAAATGTACTGACATTCGCCTTCGATTTATGGGAACGTACCTTCTATGAAGTCGCAAAAGAATACCCGGATATACAAACCGATTACGCTCATGTCGATGCGACAACGATGTGGATGGTGAAGAATCCGGAATGGTTCGACGTTATCGTGACTGATAATATGTTTGGCGACATCATTACAGATTTGGGCGCAATGATTCAAGGCGGCATGGGGATTGCGGCAGGCGGCAATATCAACCCGAAAGGTGTTTCAATGTTCGAGCCGATAGGCGGTTCCGCCCCGAAGTATACAGGAAAAAATGTCATCAACCCGATGGCGGCTATCTGTGCCGGAGGGATGTTGTTGGAAACCCTCGGCGAACAGGCGGCCGGTCAGGATGTAGAACAGGCGGTAATTGAAGCACTCAGCAGCGGCAAGATAAAGAGTCTCGCTGCCGGTAAGATGGGCATGGGTACTTCCGAAGTCGGCGACCTCATTGCCAGTCTGGTATAGGAGGTTCGTGTATATGAATATCATGTCCGATAAAAATCAATTTCCTTCTGAAGATGTCATTTATTCTCATCTGGGAAAATCCAAAAAGCTATGGCAATCTCTGTTTGATTATATCCATGATCATCATCCTGACTTTTCTGAAACATGGAGATATTACAATGACGGGAAAAGTTGGCTCTTAAAAGTATCAAGAAAAACAAAAACTATATTCTGGCTTTCTACTGTTAAAAATTCTTTTAGAACTACGTTTTATTTCACTGAAAAGGCTAAAGAAGCAATTATGAGTAGTGCTATTTCGGATGATTTGAAAAAACAATTTAGGTATGGGAAAAAGTACGGTAAGATTCGAGGCATAACGGTTACCTATAAAAGTAAAAAAGATATTACATATGCGAAATTACTCATAGAAATAAAAAATAGTATAAAATAGCATCCTGACCCGGAAATATTATTGCGCTTGCTTCTGAAAAGTTTTTCAGGTAAATTTTAATGCAATTTTAATTCAGCTAAATACCCGGAGAGGTGGGTGAGTTGGCTGAAACCAACGGTTTGCTAAACCGTCGTACGGGGTCAACCTGTACCGAGGGTTCGAATCCCTCCCTCTCCGCTTAGAAGCCAATTCCTATCTAGGTTTGGCTTTTTTATTTTAGGTGGGTGAGTGGCTCAAACCAGTCCCGTCCCGATGAAGTCGGAACGGGACTAAACCGCCGTAGGGTGTATAGCTCTACCGAGAGTTCTCCCGTCCCGCTCCACGGGACGGGACTCCCTCTCCGCCAAACTACGCCAAGGCTTCGTTTGGCAAGCCCTGGTCGACGAAGCCTCCGCAGGAGCGTAGTCGAACCTCTCCGCTAAGAAAGCCAGATCAGAAAAGAACTGGTTTTTTTTGTTATTTATGATGCGATAAATCATATCTTTTAGATTGACTAATAATAATCGCTATTGTTAAATCCACTTAATCCTAACAATCTTCTCAATCTGTTTGAACTCTTTATCACCTGTAACCAAATTGCTTTTTTTCTTTATCGCAAGTGCTGCAGCGAAGCAATCTGCGTATGACATGCGGTTATTGGCTTTTAACTGTGCAGCCTGGAGTGTAAGTTCTTTAGTAACATCGATGATCTGAATAGGAAGAGCTCTTATCGCATCCTCCGCAAGTCGGGCCTTTTGTTCGCCACCTGTTCGCAGCGCTGTATATATTACTTCTCCCCAATTGACGACACTAAGAAAGATCTCGCGATTCTTCGAGACGCACTCTTCAAAGATTTTTGAGACCTCTTCGTAGCCCGGTTGACGCTGTAAATATGTTATAACGGCATAACTGTCGAGAACGGTCGTTTTCATATATCACGCTCACGTTTCTTATCTTCTACAAGCGATTTCAACATATCACCGTCGGTTCCGAGTATTCCGGCTAATGTATCGAAATAATTTTGATTGAGCGGCTGTATGATCAGTTTACCGTTTTGTTCTATGAAGGCAACCTTCGTTCCCTTTTTGATATTGAACTTCTGGCGGATTTTGGATGGAACCACAACTTGTCCCTTCGTTGTTACTACCGACGTTTCCATTGTATTACTCCTTTTTCTTTATAATACGAAATTATCAGATGTAAGTCAAGTAAAAAATAATCTTACATAATATTATAATGTACTACGGAGTTCGATATGGATTAGAGCGGGTCATCGACATAAGCCCTCTGCCGTATTCTCGTACATGCTTGTACGAAAAGCACTTATGAAAGATCAAATTAATAAATAGACTATAGAAATAGCGAAGAGTTTTATTTATCTTTTACAGAATTATCTTTTGGAGGGTTTTATGAGCAAATCAAGAATAAATGGGACAAAAAAGATATCGGATAATCTCCTGAACCGGATGCACCGATACTGGTGTGCCGCTAATTATCTGTCTGTCGGACAGATATATCTGCTTGATAATCCGCTTTTAAAAAGGCCGTTACGAAAAGAAGATGCAAAACCGAGGCTGTTGGGTCACTGGGGCACCACACCCGGTTTGAATTTTATCTATGTGCATCTGAACAGGATTATAAAAGAGCAAGACCTCAACATGATGTTTATTACAGGACCGGGTCACGGTGGTCCTGCTTTAGTCGCCAACACCTATCTGGAAGGAACATATAGCGAGCTATATCCACAGGTCTCTTCCGATAGTAAGGGAATGAAGGAGCTCTTTAGACAGTTTTCATTCCCCGGCGGCATATCGAGTCATACCGGATCGGAAACGCCCGGCTCCATCCACGAAGGGGGTGAACTTGGTTATTCGATTTCCCATGCGTACGGGGCGGCATTTGATAATCCGGATCTGATTGTTGCCTGCGTCGTCGGCGACGGTGAAGCCGAGACCGGCCCTCTCGCTACGGCATGGCATTCAAATAAATTCTTAAATCCTGTCCATGACGGGGCAGTGCTGCCTATTCTTCATCTGAACGGCTATAAAATTGCCAATCCGACTGTGCTGGCCCGTATCAGCCATGAGGAACTCGAAAGTCTATTCATTGGCTACGGATATAAACCATATTTTGTCGAGGGCTCGGAGCCGAAGAAAATGCACAGGCTTATGGCAGAGACGCTCGATTCTGTCATTTCAGAAATACAATCGATCCAGAATGAAACCAGAAGAAAGGGAACTGTCAAACGTCCCCAATGGCCGATGATTATTCTGAGGACTCCCAAAGGCTGGACGGGCATTAAAGAGGTCGATGGTTTGAAAATCGAGGGATCATGGCGTTCGCATCAGGTCCCGTTCGCGGAAGTTCAAACAAATCCAAAGCATCTTAAGCTTCTGGAGAATTGGCTTAAAAGTTACCATCCGGAAAAGCTGTTCGACAAACATGGGAGACTTATTCACGAATTAGCCGAACTGTCTCCTAAAGGGATCCGACGGATGGGAGCAAATCCCTATACGAACGGGGGGCTTCTACTGAAAGATTTGACGCTTCCGGATTTTCGCAATTATGCAATTAAAGTCAAGAAGCCCGGACAAATCATGAGTGAGACATCCAGAATTCTTGGAACCTTTCTGAGAGACGTGGTAAAACTAAACGAAGAGAATAAGAATTTTCGTGTGATGGCTCCGGATGAATTGACATCGAATCGTCTCGGTGACCTATTTGGTGCGACGAACAGGGTATGGATGGGAGAGAGAATTCCGGGAGACGACCATCTTTCTCCGGACGGCCGGGTCATGGAAATCCTCAGCGAGCATACGTGCCAGGGTTGGTTGGAAGGGTATCTTCTCACCGGCCGTCATGGGCTCTTCACTTCCTATGAGGCGTTCATTCATATTATCGATTCAATGTTTAATCAGCACGCAAAGTGGCTGAAGGTCAGCAGTAAGGAAGTCCGGTGGCGCAGGCCGATCGCATCTCTGAATTATTTTTTGTCATCCCACGTATGGAGGCAGGACCATAACGGATTCAGCCATCAGGATCCGGGTTTCATCGATCATGTGGTAAATAAAAAAGCGGACGTTATACGGGTATATTTTCCGGCCGATGTCAATACGTTGCTCTCGGTTGCCGACCACTGTTTAAGAAGTCGGAACTATATCAACGTCATCGTGGCGGGGAAACATCTCCAGCCCCAGTGGCTTTCGATGGACGAGGCGATCAAGCACTGTACCTACGGCATCGGTATCTGGAAATGGGCAAGCAACGACCGGGGAGAGGAGCCGGATGTTGTCATGGCTTGTGCGGGGGATGTACCGACGAATGAGACACTGGCTGCAATAGAAATTTTGAGGAGTTATGCTCCGGAATTGAAAATTCGGATGATCAATGTCGTCGATCTTATGACGCTTCAACCGAAGGAAGAACATCCGCATGGACTGACGAATCAGGAGTTCGACACACTTTTTACATCCGATAAACCGATAATCTTTGCCTATCACGGATATCCGATGCTCATTCACCGGCTCACCTATCGGAGAACCAATCATAAAAATCTTCATGTCCGCGGTTATAAAGAGGAAGGAACCGTGACCACTCCGTTTGATATGCTGGTGAGGAATGATATGGATCGTTTCCACCTGGTAGCTGATGTTGTGGATCGGGTTTCTGTTTTACGTAATATTTCAGCATACGTCAAGCAGGATATGCGTAATAAAATAATTAAACATAAAGAATATATCGGTAAATATGGCGAGGATATGCCCGAGATTCAAAAATGGAAATGGAAAGTAGACTAAACTGGGTGAGATGGTTCGACGGAGTCGAAATCTCGCTTTGCTTTTTCGGTTGCTAATTCAGCGCGATCCTCAAATCAACAGATGCTTGTCGACCAATAACTGTTTGCTTCTCGTTCATTTTCTTCTGCCGGCAAAGAGCGACAGTGTTGTTACGGTGTTCGCCGGAATTTTCAACAGAGCCTGCCTATTGTAGCTGCCGACACGGACACAGTTTTCCGTCTGACTGGATCTATAGACTTCTCCTTTAGAAATAGAGAAATTCTTTATAGACAGATTGAGTGATATATTGGTGGCCTCAGTTGTATTGATGATGACCGCAGTAAGTTTTTTGTTATCCGGGCTGATATAGGCCGAAATCCTCAGTCCGGTATTGTCGGTCACTGCATCCACACGCTGCCAGTCAGCATCGATGAAAGCCGAATACTGCTTGAAAGCATAATAGGTTGGCTTGATCGTGTAGGAGGATGAATCGTCCATACTGATCAGGCCGGTACCCGTGCCCCAGAATAAATCCCAGTACAAATAAACTGATACGTTCTCCACAGTCAGGGCATTATGCATCACAAGCGCTGTATTGATTGCGTCGGCCCACGTGCCGGGCTCGTCCTCGAACTCTGTCTGGAACACAGGCTTGTTGCCATGCTGCATAGTTAGGTTATGATAGCTGATCATTCTGGGAATAAACCTGTCAGGTGCCGAGCCGCAGCCGCTGCAATCGTAGAGATGGTGCGCATAACCATAGACATGGGATAGGCTGTCTAAATTTTCTATGTACTCCTTGGAATTACCTAAACCGGACGATTCGGGGGCAAGCATCTTCGGCATGTCCGAACCCATTTTAGTATTCAACTTATGCCAGACCGCCTCGAAGGCTTTGTTATAAGCGGCAAGGTTTGTATCTAAAGCTTCTTTAGGAGTGAATTTGCACGAATTCCATGGGGCTTCGTAGTCAAGCTCATTCTGTATACTTATATAATCTGCTTTGACGCCTGCTTTGGTGTAAGCAGCCACGCTATTGTACCACCATTCTGCAAACTCATCGTACATATATTTTCCGTTGCTTTTTTTAAGCGTTCCGCCGATTACGTTTGCGTTACTTTTCAGATAGGCAGGGGGTGACCATGATGATATCATAACCTTCAGGTCTCGCCCGAGGGCCTCTTCACCGCGCTTGGCTATTTCTACTGTTTCGCGGAATGAATTTGGCTCTATGTCGTAATTGTTTTTTATGCGGAGTATATCAAGGCCAAGCTCCTTGAAGAGTAGATTGAATAGTTCGCTCTTTTTTTGATGGTTAACCAAATTCGCGGTATAATAGGCACCGGAGGCTCCAAAACCATCTATTTTTTGGTGGCGTGTTTTGACATTAATCCGGGCTGTCCCTCTGGGTTTTGCAGGGATTACCTTGGGAGCATCGACCTCAGGTCCAAATACCTTGGCGTCATCAACGTAAAAATTGACACCTGGTGCAGGGCCTTCAAAGTATACATCCAGCACCGATAATGTGCCCTTTACATGCAGTGTGAATTCGCCTGAAAGCAGAACCCAGTTACTGTCCGTTACAGCAGCGTGGGCCACGCCATAATACCTGGTGCCGCTGTCATCCTGCTGTTCGAAGGATATAGCAACCGTATCGATATGGGCATTGTCAAGTCTTACCCAGCCTGATACCTTGTACGTCTTTCCATCTAACATTTTGCCGAATACCGATTGTTTTATCCCCTGCCAATTCGCCAATCTGCGGATTGCCTTACAGCTGCCCGTACCGCTATGAACCGGCGATGAAACGGCTTCAATTGCGCAGGTCCGGTTGAACCAGCCCTCCTTTCCTCTCTCAAAACCGGGATTGGTCAGGATGTTGTTGTCAGCGTAAGCGTGCTCCAATGACAAAACAATCAGGGCAAACAAAGAGATGTAGAGACCTTTAAAAGACATGTTAATTCTCCTTACTCCAGAGGTAGTCAATATTTTTCAATTCAGTACAGATTTTATAGGAAATGAATTATAACAAATAATCAAATGATCTGCAATTTTCATTTTTAAGCTATTTTTCCCCAGCATAGAGTAGTCTGAGGTGTTGTTGGATTAATGAGATCATAGATCTGTGGAGTTGAATTTCATGTAGAAGAGAATATATTATATGGAAATAGTGAGGTATCATGGACTATCCGATCATCGGACGGAGCAAAGATTCTCAACAGCTTATCAAGACGATTCATCGTATTGCAGCGATCCGAAGGGATCTTTTAATAATCGGTGAATCGGGCGTTGGAAAAGGGACAATCGCGAAAAGTATTTATCAGTTGAGCAGGAGCGATAGGGAGTCAGTCCCTTTTCTATCGTTGAATCTTTCGGCAATTGACGAAAAAGAATTGGAGTACCTGTTATTCGGAAATCGATCCAGACATGTCCCATCCGCAAAGAAACGCAGTGCTGTGCAAAAGGAACATGGCGGGTTTATTCTGATCGAAGACATAGAAGAGGGAAATCTTCTGTGTCAGATGAAGGTATCGAAGTTTATTGAAGAGAGCAGATCGAAGAAGAGCGATAGTGCAAAAAATTTCTCAACGGGCATCCGGTTTATTGTTACGATGAAAGAGAATCCCGGCGAGCTTGTCAGAAAAAGAAGTCTTCTTGAGGAACTTCAGAAGATTTTTATGAAATTCGAAACTGTTTATATTCCACCGCTGTGTGAACGCCGGGAAGATATCCCATTGCTTGTGAAACACTTTAAAGATACTCTCTGCAAGGATCTTGATCTGCCGGACGTTGATATCGATGCATATTCAATCGAAGTCCTCGTCCACCAGCCCTGGTACGGGAATATTCGCGAGCTTAAGGCGGTCACCGATCAATGCATTCTGTATTTAAAAGATGGTGGGTTCACGCTGCCGCCCGAGATGGTAGATGAAAAAACAGAAATTATTAAAATGCTCGATAATGTAAAGAGCGGACAGAAATTTACTCTCCGTCATTCACTCGGTATTATTGAGAGGGGTATTATCGAGCGAGTGCTCAAACGTTTCGGGTTCAACCAGCGTCGTGCGTCAACATTCTTAGGGATGAACCAGCAGTCCCTTCGTTATAGGTTGAAACGCCTCAGCATCACCTGATGCTCCAAGCACGGAGCGCGATGAGTGCTATTCCTCCGCATGATGTTTTATGATTTTTGCGTCCACAAGAAAGATTACATCTTCGGCGATGTTGGTGGCATGATCAGCAAGCCGCTCTATGTGGCGTGAGACGATCATGAGATGAGCCGCGGGTTCTATGATTTCGGGATCGACTTTCATTTCAGCGACAAGCGATTGAAATATTTCCCGATCAAGAGCATCGACGGCATCGTCGTTAAGGCAAATGTCGCGGGCAAGCGCCGGGTCATTATTCACGAATGAGTCAATTGCATGTTTGACCATTTGTCGTGCAATAGCAGCCATCTCAAGTATTTTTGTCCGGCGGATAAGATCGGCATGATCCCGCAGCGGGGTTACTCGCTCTGCAATATTTTTTGCAATATCTCCGACACGCTCAAGCTCGTTGTTCATTTTCAGCGCTGACATCAAAAGACGCAGATCAACTGCAACCGGCTGGGTCATTGCGAAAATATTTTCACACTGGCGGTCAATGAGGTTGTCATATTCATCGACCTTGTTGTCCCGATCTATGACAATCCGCGCCAGCTCGAGATTTGATTCTTCGAGTGCCTTTATGGCAAAATCGATCTGCTCATCGACCACACTGCCCATTTTGATTATATTTGTCCGCAGCTGATCGAGCTGTTCTTCAAAAAATCTTCGCATATCTCTCCTTATCCAAATCGTCCCGTGATATATTCTTCGGTCTGTTTTTTACTTGGAGCAGTGAATAGACGCGTTGTTTGGTCGTATTCCACCAATTCCCCAAGGTAGAAAAAGGCTGTATAGTCGCTGACGCGTGCAGCCTGCTGCATGTTATGTGTCACAATAACGATTGTATAATCGTGTTTCAATTCATGTATCAATTCTTCGATTTTAGCCGTCGAAATCGGATCGAGTGCGCTTGCGGGTTCATCCATGAGGATCACTTCCGGATTGACGGCAAGTGTCCGGGCGATGCAAAGGCGTTGCTGTTGCCCGCCGGAGATGCTCATCCCGCCTTTTCCGAGAACATCTTTTACTTCATCCCATAGGGCGGCGCGGCGAAGGCTTTTCTCGACGACTTCATCCAGTCGTGCGCGGGATCGGATCCCGTTAAGTTTCAAACCTGCAGCCACGTTGTCGTAAATCGACATAGTGGGGAAAGGATTCGGTTTCTGGAATACCATTCCGATACGTCTACGAACTCTCACAGCGTCCATCAAATAAATGTTCTGGCCATCCAGAAGGATCTCGCCGGTCATTCGGGCGCCCGGCACGGTTTCATGCATACGGTTAATCGAACGAAGAAATGTCGATTTGCCGCACCCCGAAGGTCCGAATGATCGATACAACGGAGTTTTTGGGGATCGAGAGCGAAATACCATTCAGCGCGAGTGTATTTCCGAAATAAGCCTTCACATCCCGTGCAATAATTTTAAAATTCATCGGATGTTCCGGTTTTTTCGGAACATGCAATTTCGGTTCGCGTGTAATAATTTTCACTTTTTCCTGTTCGAGCAGTTCTTCCATGATTAATTTTCCTGGAATCGTCTTTGTGTCGACATTCGAACGATAATGCTCAGAACGAATATGATGGCAATAAGCACAAATGCCCCGCCCCATGCCTGTGCAATCCAATCGTCAAATGGGGAAACGCCGTAGTTATAGATGAAAACTGTGAGCGATGCTATCGGCTGATCGAGTCTCGTATGCCAGAAACGGTTATTCAACGATGTGAAGAGGAGCGGTGCGGTCTCCCCGGCCGCACGTGCAACAGACAGCATGATACCTGTGATTATTCCTCCGAGTGCCGTACGAAGAACGATACGAATGGTGGTTTTCCATTGGGGAATTCCCAGCGCCAGAGCAGCTTCACGGTACGACGGAGGAACCATTATCAACATTTCTTCCGTCGTTCGCGCAATCACAGGTATCATCAGAATGCCAAGAGCAGCGCCCCCGGCATACGCTGAAAAATGTTTCATCGGGAGCACTATAAGCGAGTACGCAACGACACCTGTAACAATTGACGGAACTCCGTTCAGGACATCGGTAAGGAACCGGACCGTCGTAGCAAATTTGTTATTCCCGAATTCTGCGAGATAAATACCGGCACCGATACCAATGGGTATACCCACAGTGCTTCCGAGTCCGATGAGAATCAGAGTTCCGACGATCGCATTCGCTAGTCCACCGCCGGTTTCTCCGACCGGTTTCGGCAGCTTGGTAAAAAAATCCCAATTGAGAGCCGAGATCCCGAGCGACAAAGTATGATAGAAAATGAGGATCAGCGGAACGATGGCGATTAATGCGCTCAGAGCAGCAAGGACATACATCGTCTTGCTTTTTAAAAGCCGAAGTGTGAGTCGGATATTGTGCATTATTATACCATCTTTATTGGTTATTCTGTTTTTCGTGTAACACTCCATACCATAATGCGGGCGAACGAGTTTACGATAATAGTTATGACGAAAAGGACAAGTGCGATCTCGATCAGCGCACTGAGATACATTTGCGATGTTGCCTCGGTGAACTCGTTTGCCAGTACGCTCGCCATCGTGTACCCGGGTTCAAGAAGTGACGCCGATATTGTAGGCCTGTTGCCGATTACCATGGTTACGGCCATCGTCTCGCCAAGTGCACGGCCGAGTCCGAGAATCGTTGCCCCGATGATTCCCGATCGCGAATAACTGATCGCAACGCGGGTTGATTCCCACCGAGTCGATCCGAGGGCCAGTGCCGCCTCGCGTTGTGCTCGCGGTACAGCGCGGAGCACATCACGCGATATCGAGGCTA
The DNA here is from genome assembly GCA_963776275.1 of Ignavibacteriota bacterium. Classification (GTDB taxonomy): domain Bacteria; phylum Bacteroidota; class Ignavibacteria; order UBA10030; family CAVZMI01; genus CAVZMI01. Next base: position 72,551 of record CAVZMI010000007.1, on the reverse strand, counting down.
TTATCGGAAGAATCATCATAGAAAGTATCAGACCGGCAGCGAGCATGCCGATACCGTACGGCGGTCCCGAAAACAAAGGCAACGAACCGAGATATTTAAGCAGCAATGGCTGGATAGTGGTTCGAAGCCAGGGGACCATCACAAAAAAACCCCAGAGCCCGTACACAATGCTGGGAATTCCGGCAAGGAGTTCGACAAGAAATGACATTGGCACTTCGATCCATCGCGGAGCGAGCTCGGAGAGAAATACAGCAATGCCGATACTCAGCGGCAGGGCAATGACCAACGCAAGCAACGATGACACTAAAGTGCCGTAAATAAATGGTAAGGCGCCGTATTCTTCTTGAACGGGATCCCAAATCGATCGAGTGAGAAAATTCCATCCGAATTTTTCGATCGAGAGTGAAGACCGAGAATACATTTCATACGTCATCAATACAATGAGAAGAAGGATAAGAAGGGCGAAGAATTTCATCACTGTCTTGAATACAGCATCACCGACATTGATTTCCCTCAATGCCGATGTGAGTGATTTTCGTCCTGGTATTATTGTACCTTCGCTCTGTATCATTTGGATATTGCCTTAAGACGCATTATTATAGGCCAGTTCGTATTACCTCTGAATCACAAGCTTATTGTATCGGCTTGCCGTCATACGAGATGAGCCGAATTTTTTCTTCACACTTTTTGACAACTTCCTTCGGGAGCGGAGCATAGAGGAGCCCGGAAGCATATTGTTCGCCCTCGGTTACTGCCCAATGGAGGAAATCTACCATTGCTTTTCCTTTTTGGCCGTCTTTTTGATCTTTATAGACAAGGAGCCAGGTGAATCCGCTGATCGGATACGACTCTTTCCCTCCTGCATTTGTAATCGAGACACGCAGGTCGGCCGACATTGCCTTCGCCTCGCTAATTGCAGCTGCAGTAACGGATTCAAGAGACGGTCTCACAAATTGACCGGCCCTATTTTTAATTTGCGCATACGGCAGGTTATTTTTTACCGCATAGGCTAGCTCAACGTATCCGATCGAACCATCAACCTGTTTTACCTGTCCGGCGACCCCTTCGTTTCCTTTTCCACCCAATCCAATCGGCCAGTTCACCGAAGTTCCTGCTCCGACTTTTAACTTCCACTGTTCGCTCACTTTTGACAGATAATCGACGAAAATGAAAGTCGTTCCGCTTCCATCCGACCGGTGGACAACGATGATTGGTTTCGAAGGGCAGTTTTTCCCCGGATTCAGAGAAGCGATACGCCGATCATTCCAGGTCGTTATCTCGCCAAGGAAAATACCTGCCATGACATCAGGCGTCAGTTTTAGATCGGCTCCCAATTCGGGTACATTGTACGTAACGACCACAGCGCCCATCACCGTCGGAATGTGGAGGACGTCTGTATGCTGCTTCTCTTTTGCTTCGGCCAGCTGTTCATCTTTCATCGGACCGTCGGTCGCACCGAAGTCGACTGTACCTTCGATGACCTGCTTGATCCCGCCGCCGCTCCCGATCGATTGATAATTGAATTGTATGCCGGTTTTCTGTTTATACACATCGAACCACTTAGAATAAATGACATAAGGGAATGTCGCGCCGGCACCGTTGAGCTGCAGCTGAGCAAAACTCAGAGCCGGGACAATCGCGGAGAGGGCAATAAGAAGTATTTTTTTCATTTTTAATCTCTCAAAAATTTGAATGTGAAAAGATGATATATTTTTTAATTATAGAAAAACATAGTACAGTGTTACCCGTGCTGTCAGTGATGATTTTACATAAGTGACCGTTGACCGGCGTTTCATAAGTTTCATATTGAATATTCGGAATTACCGATACTCTCTGATCGGGTTTGTAGGTCAAGCCGAGAATCAAATAGTTTCTACTGTCACCTTTGAAATCTGAATCTGAATTCGGGTCAAAGTAATCATACCGGGCAACGGCGATAAGTTCCTTTTGAAGATTAATGGATCCGAATAACGATAAGCCCATTCCGGATTTCGTCTGCAGGCTCCCCGATTTATTTACACCATGCATTGTCGACATCAAAAATACTTCGACTCCCAGATTGTAATTATCTTTCTCGTTATATCCGGCAAAGATGGCGGTTGTATAAACGTCATTGCTTAAAGTTACCGGCGTGACATTGTGACTTGTCGGGTCGTTGATCTCCGGCATTGTTTTCAAATCGCCATAGAGCGTAATTTGAAGGTTATTGACGGGCTTCACCTGAAGATGAACATAATAACGCTTGAATTTTGATGATGCAGGACTATTCCCATCCTCATTTCCGATCATCACCCAGTAGTTAATTTTTCCCTCTCCATCCAGTTTGCCGCGAAGTGCCACACCCAGGTCACGGGAAGGCACGATTCCACGGAGATCCATGATTGTTTTTTCGAGTGAACGGTACCCCCATGCCGCCTCCGATATATCATATGCCGGTGTCGGCTGAATGCCAAAAATTAGATCGCTGCCGGCAAAGATGTTTTTCCAATTGAGATATGCATCTTTCACAGCGACACCGATTTTATTATTTGATGTATTTGCCGCTTGATCTGCTTCCAGGCGGAACCGTGTCGTGAATGAACCTGATATCTCATCGTCATACATAAAATAGATCCGGCGGAATTGGAACGCATTGAAGTCCCGCGTCCCGCTCAGCGCCTTATTGGATACTTTATTGATGGTTGAATCCCGCGTAACATTGTAGAAGTAATCGCCGAACATATAACCGGAGAACTTCACGGGATTCTTGTCTTGCGCAAAAGCTGTATAAAAAGAATAAAGTAGTATAATTGATAGAATTGATGATTTTCTCATTGAGTTCCTCAGTATTATGAGTTGTGATTTTAGTTTTTTCTTATCGTAATAGTACATGATCAAGAGCAGCAATCAATCCGAAGAGTGCCGCAACCATTATGAGTAAAATGGTAAATGAACGGTCACTCATATATTCATTCTCGGTTGATATGTCATCTGCCTCCGGTAGGCATTCACGGACGAGTGCCAGAAAAAAGGATTCCTTATTTCGATTTTTCTTTTTCATTTGGATTCAGCAGATCATATGTGTCAACATTCTTTGAATCATCGTCGGCACAAAGATAGAGAATAAGTGTTACCTTAGAATTAGGGGAGTATTAAGAAATTGTTAAGAAAAAAAGGTAAGATATGGGAATATCAACCTACATTAAGTTCGAAGCTGAAAGTGCTGCCGGTTCCGACTTTGCTTTCGACTTTTGCCGTACTGCCATGAGCTTCGATAATATGTTTTACGATAGCCAGCCCGAGTCCGGTACCGCCAGCTTCGCGCGACCGTTCTTTGTCAACCCTGTAAAAACGCTCGAAAATTCTCGGGAGATGTTCTTGGGAGATCCCGATGCCTGAATCCATGACGGAGACTCTTACCTTTCCGTCCGTCTGTTCATATGCTATGATGACATAACCACCCGACAATGTATATTTTATCGCATTATCGATCAGGTTTATTAAAGCCTGTTTTAACCGCTCTTTGTCTCCGTATGCCTGCACGGATGTCGGTGATTTCTGTAATGTGAGTGTTAAATTCTTCTGGACGGCTACGGGCAGCATCTCGTCGATTATTTGTTCAAGAAAATTTTCAAGATCGAAATATCTGAAACTTAACTTCATTTCACCCGATTCGATCTGTGAAATATTGATGAGATCGTTAAGGAGGGTGTTCAACCGGTCGGCATGGAAATAAGCCTTCTTGATGAAGTCGCGATTGACCTTTGGATCATCGATTGCTCCGTTAAGGAGTGTTTCAAGAAAACCCTGAACAGAAAAAATCGGAGTTCTTAGTTCATGGGAAACATTTCCGAGAAACTCGCTGCGGATTTGCTCCAATTTCCGTAATTGCACAATATCCGTCTTGAGTTTTTCAACCAATTCGTTCACTGCCTGTGCAACCTGGCCTATCTCATCGTCAGTCTCCACAGGAATATGTTTGTCGAGATTCCCGGACTGAATTTCACGGGCACTTGTGGCAATGTCGATCATCGGTTTTGAGATCTGATGGGAAACCAAACGACTGACAATAAGCACAAGAATAAAAACGACTATTGCTGCAATAAGAATTTTGTATCGAATAGCTGCATTGGCTGCTTCAAGTTCCTCAAGGTGAAGACTCAGACGAATGAATTGAACATCCCGCATCACTCCACCTGATTTTGACTCCCTCTTTATGAGTTTTGCGACATAGATGAAGTTTTTTCCGACAGTCGCGCTATGGCGTGTATCAACGCCGACTCCTTTTTTCATTGCCTGCTGTATCTCTAATCTCTGTAGATGATTCTCAATGCTTGGAAATCTCTCTAGAGGGATATCGGAGTCCTCAATTACCCTTCCCTGTGAATCAATAAGTGTAATGCGTACTTTGCTTGTTTGTGCGAGATTTTTAAGTTGCCGGTCGAATTGAATGACGGACAATGTCGTATCATGTTGAAGCGAAAGTAGTATTACATCAGCCTGGGTGCTGAGATCGTCGGCCAGACGGTTTTTAAAATAAGACTCAATCTCAAGACTCGAAATAACACCGACCGAAGTCACGACTGCTATAGTAAGGAGTATATACGTAAGTGTAATTTTAGTCTGGATTTTTTTCATTCATTACTCCTTAAAACGATATCCCACTCCTTTGACAGTCTCGATGAATTTCTCATATTTGCCGAGTTTCTCACGGATCTTTCGAATATGAACATCGATTGTACGATCGACAACGATTACGTTTTCACCCCATATGGCATTTAAAAGCGAGTCCCGGCTCATTACCTGACCGCGATGACGTGCAAGATAGAGCAAAGTCTCGAATTCTTTCCTGGTAAGCGAAATTCCTTCCCCATCAATCTTCACCGTGTAATTTCGGGGATTTATCTCGATGCGCTCTATCTTAATGATGTCTTCAAATCCTGCATGAGAGGCATTCCTTTTTTCTTGTCTTCGAAGTATTACGCTGATACGGGCGAGTAACTTTCTGATGCTGATAGGTTTGACAATATAATCTTCTGCTCCGAGTTCCAACCCTACAACCTCATCGATTTCTGATCCTTTTGCCGTCAGAAAAAGAACGGGGATTGTTGATGTGCTCTGGTTTCGTTTGAGTTGTCGACATACTTCCCATCCATCCATCTCGGGCATCATTACGTCAAGAACAATGATATCCGGATGTTTTTGTGACTCCTCAAGAGCTTTCTTACCGTTCCGGGCAGTCAGAACGTTGTATCCTTCCTTCTCAAGGTTATACTTGAGCATATCAAGAATATCTTTTTCATCATCGACGAGAAGAATCTTGTATGGCATAGTTTGCCGGATGGGAATTAAAATAATAAAAGAATTTGTTATAATATAAAGACTTGAATGACAAAAGTAAAATTTGCGAAGGGTCAGAAAATTCCGTAAATTATAGAAGAAAGACTGTTATATCAAAGGGGAATTGCATTGAATACAATGAAAACATTCGTACTGATGGCGTTGATGACAGTTCTGGTGATCTATATCGGCAACCTGCTCGGTGGAAATAACGGCATGATAATGGCATTCATGATCGCTCTGGTAATGAATTTCGGCACATATTGGTTTAGCGATAAAATCGTACTTGGAATGTACCATGCAAAAGAAATTACGGCAGAAACACATCCGGGCATTTTCCGGATCGTCCAGGACATTGCCCAGCGTGCCGGACTTCCAATGCCGCGGGTCTATATGATCCCATCGGAACAACCCAATGCGTTTGCTACAGGCCGGAATCCCGAGCATGCCGCAGTGGCAATGACAGAAGGGATCGTACGTTCGTTGAGTGACGATGAGCTTCGCGGAGTTCTCGGACACGAGCTTGCCCATGTAAAACATCGCGATATCCTGATCGGAACGGTTGCGGCAACCATGGCCGGCGCGATGAGTATGATCGCACATATGGCACAATTTGCGATGATCTTCGGGGGTGGACGCAGCAGCGATGATGAGGGCGGGAACCCTATCGGGGGATTACTAATGATAATCCTGGCTCCGATTGCCGCGTTGCTGATTCAAATGGCTATCTCGCGCTCCCGCGAGTACGAAGCCGATCGTGGCGGTGCCGAGTTCGCAGGAAACCCTCTTTCCCTTGCCAATGCACTTCGAAAGCTGGAGGTAAAAGCTAAAGAGATTCCCATGAATGCAACTCCTGCGACGGCGCATATGTTCATCGTTAATCCGCTCAGGGGTGGAGGAATAGCCACATTATTCAGCACGCATCCGCCGATGGAAGAACGTATCGCCCGCCTGGAGCAAATGGTGTACGGGCAAAAGTTAACAGCATAGGTTTTTCTGAAATATTCGAATATTAAGCCGGCGTATTCGATGCCGGCTTTTCTTTTGAAATCTCATCTTTTTTTTGTAAAATAATCAATTGCGTTTAATCGATTTCTGGGAACAGCTTAACTTATGATCATGCCTCAACCAGTACGCGTACGATTTGCTCCGAGTCCGACGGGATATCTTCATGTCGGTGGACTCAGAACTGCTCTTTATAATTATCTATTTGCACGAAAGAGCAAGGGTACATTCGTTCTGCGCATCGAGGATACGGACAGGACACGTTATGTCGAAGGAGCCGTGGAAAGTCTTATATCCACTCTTCGCTGGGCCGGAATTGATTACGACGAAGGTCCGGTGAAAGGCGGAGCGTACGGTCCTTATATTCAATCCGAACGCCTTTCAATATATAAGAACCATGTCGACCTGCTCCTTAAATCAAATAATGCCTATCGATGTTTTTGCACTCCGCAACGTCTCGAGGCAATGCGAAAGGATCAGGAACGTAATAAGGTAGCATCCAAGTATGACCGAACCTGTTTACATCTGACTCCTGAAGAGATCAACCAAAAACTGGATGCGGGGATTCCATTTGTTGTCCGGATGAAAATACCCGAATCCTGCACTATTTCTTTCGATGATATTATCCGGGGTCATGTCGAGTTTATGTCGGTACAACTGGATGATCAGGTATTGATGAAATCGGACGGATATCCGACGTACCATCTGGCATACGTGGTTGACGATCATCTTATGGGGATTACTCATGTCATAAGGGGAGAAGAATGGTTATCGAGCACTCCGAAACACATTTTACTCTATCAATATTTTGGCTGGGAAATTCCGATTTTTGCACACCTCCCGTTGCTGTTAAATCCGGATAAGAGCAAGCTCAGTAAGAGGCAGGGGGATGTTGCAGTCGAGGACTATATTAAGAAAGGATATTTACGGGAAGCCCTTGTGAATTTCATTGCTTTTCTTGGATGGAACCCGGGTGATGAAAGAGAGATATTTAGCCTGGATGAACTGATACAGGAATTTTCGCTGGAACGTGTCGGGAAATCGGGCGCTGTTTTCAACGTTGAGAAACTGGACTGGTTGAATTTCCAGCACCTAAGAAAGAAATCGGATACCGAAGTCCTCGCCATGCTCAAAGAATTCCTGACGCGATCGGCCTTCAGCAGCAGGCATTTCGAAGATGAATATCTTCTGAGTGTTATCGGTGTAATGAGGGAGAGGATTACTTTTATAAAGGATTTTATCGAGAAGAGCCCCTACTTCTTCCGGCCCCCGGAAAAATTTGATCCGGATGTGGTAAAAAAAAGATGGAAGGAAGAGACACCCTCACATTTGAAGGTTCTGATGAACGAGTTTTCACTATTAATAAAGCCACGGAAGGAAGATTACGAAGCAGCACTTCATCGTGCAGCGGAGACATTAAAAATTAAACATGCTGATTTAATCCACCCTCTGCGGTTGGCGGTTTCAGGCATGGGGGCCGGTCCCGGTGTTTATGATATCCTGGTCATTCTAGATAAAGACGAAACGATCAGGAGAGTCAAATCAGCCATCGAGCAGATAAGGTAAAAAAGATGGAGAAGGATAGGAATCCGGGATACAATAGGACAGGCGAAGAATCGCCGGAGCGGAAAAATTTTATTCGTGATATTATCGACGACGATTTGAAGATGAATAAATTTGAAGGCAGAGTTCACACGCGTTTTCCCCCGGAGCCGAATGGATATCTTCATATTGGTCATGCAAAATCCATTTGCCTGAATTTTGGACTTGCCAGAGATTACAACGGATTGTACAATCTGAGATTCGATGATACAAATCCGACCAAGGAAGAACAGGAATATGTTGATTCCATAGAGCGAGATGTCCGGTGGCTCGGTTTCGATTGGGGAGACCGGTTATACTATGCATCCGATTATTTTCAGCAGTTATATGAGTACGCCATCCGGTTGATCGAGAAAGGGAAGGCATATGTATGCGACCTGAACTCCGATGAAGTTCGAGAACACAGAGGAACTCTGACCGAGCCGGGGAAAGATAGTCCTTTTCGGAATCGCTCGATTGAAGAGAATCTTGATTTATTTGAACGTATGCACAAAGGCGAGTTTCCCGATGGTTCCCGGACACTGCGTGCAAAAATAGATATGGCATCACCGAACCTCAATATGCGAGATCCCGTCATGTATCGTATTCTGCATGCTGCACATCATCGCACTGGCGATACATGGTGTATTTATCCGATGTACGACTGGGCACATGGCCAATCTGATTCAATCGAGAGAATAACTCATTCGATCTGTACGCTTGAGTTTGAAGATCATCGGCCGCTGTACGATTGGTTTATTGATGAATTGGGGATCTATCATCCGCAGCAGATAGAGTTCGCGCGTCTTAACCTCACATATACCGTGATGAGCAAACGGAAACTCTTACAGCTTGCCGAGGAAGGTTATGTTCAGGGTTGGGATGATCCTCGTATGCCGACGATTTCCGGTCTGCGCCGTCGTGGGTATACGCCTGAATCTGTCCGCTTGTTTGCTGAACGCATCGGAGTTTCAAAAAGCGAGAGCACGATTGATATTGCGTTACTCGAAGATTGTTTGCGGGATGATTTGAACAAACGTGCGGCACGGGTCATGGCGGTTCTGCATCCACTGAAACTGGTCATTGAGAATTATCCCGATGGAGTCGTCGAAGAGCTCGATGCGGTGAATAATCCGGAAGATCCCGCAATGGGCAGACGAAAGATTCCATTCTCCAGAGTCCTATACATCGAACAGGACGATTTCAGGGAAAATCCGCCGAAGAAGTACTTCCGGCTTTCACCCGGTATCGAAGTCCGATTGCGGTACGCCTACATTATCAAATGTGTCGGTGTTATAAGGGATGACAAAACGGGCAATATCATCGAACTGCGATGCACATATGATCCTGAGACACGGAGCGGTTCCCCCCAGAGTGCACGGAAGGTGAAGGGAACAATTCATTGGGTGTCTGCGATGCATGCTGCAGATGCGGAAGTTCGCGTCTACGATAGGCTCTTTAGTGTTGAAGATCCCGGCGGTGATAACTGGAGAGATCTTGTCAATTCTGATTCACTCAACATTCTAAAACACTGTAAAGTCGAACCGGGTTTGGTGTCGGCGAAGCCGCAGGATCGCTTTCAGTTCGAGCGGCTCGGCTATTTCTGTGTGGATGATGATTCGAAGGAAGGCGCACTTGTATTTAATCGAGCAGTCACATTGCGGGATACCTGGGCAAAGATAGAAAAGTCCTGAATCGGTCGTTCTTGAATACCGGAAGCAAGAAGGATATTGCATCAGCGCAAGGAATTCTCTATATTTTCATAATGTATCATTATAGCGGCAGCCAATGGGAAAACTCGATGTTATCAGGATAAAAAATGCGGTTTTTTATGCATACCATGGTGTAATGAGTGATGAGCAGAACCTTGGTGGCAAATTTGAAGTCGACGTTGATTTGTACTGTAATTTACAGGAAGCCGAAGAAACCGATAGTCTGATGCGAACCGTCGATTACGCGAAGGTCTATCAGAAAATGAAAGGACCTTGTTGTCGATCAAAAATTTTATCTGATTGAAGCGCTTGGAACGCGGATCGCAAAAGGAATATTACAGGAATTTTTAAAAGTCCAGCGTGTAGTGGTACGGGTCCGGAAACATAATCCGCCCGTCAAAGGTGTCGTGGATTCTGTCGAGGCGGAGATCGTTCAAGAGCGGGGTATGTAATGGCCCGGGCGTTTGTAGGCATGGGCTCGAATCTCGGCGATCGAAGTTCTCAGTTGCAGAAAGCTCTTGATGCATGCCGGATGATAACGCTGACGACGGTCGTACGATCATCGTCGGTATATGAAACCTCGCCCGTCGGGATGTATGATCAGCCCCAGTTCCTGAATGCGGTGATGGAACTATCAACAGCCCTTGATCCCGGGGAATTGTTGAAAAAGTTGAAAAAAATCGAGAACGACCTCGGGCGGACGGATGCAACCCGGTGGGCTCCGCGGACGATTGATCTTGATATTTTGTTGTATGATGATGTAGTAGTTATATTGGATGAGCTGACGATACCTCATCCGCACATGATGGAACGTAAGTTCGTGTTGGTGCCATTGGTTGAGCTTGATCCGGCGGTCGTTCATCCCATCGAACATAAAACGTTGGATGCGATTCTGGCCGGCTGTTCTTCGACGGAACGTATCGTGAGATACCCTCTGGCACTTCTCATGGAATGATTCACTAAGTGGAGCATGTTTGCAGAAAGCCGAATCTGAAGTACGGTATATTGCCATTGATGGCGTCATCGGTGCGGGAAAAACTACTCTTGCACAAATGCTCGGCGAACGCCTGAACGCAAAGGTTGTTCTCGAACGGTTTGAAGAGAATCCATTCCTCGGAAAATTTTATGAAGATCCCGAGCGATACGCTTTTCAAACGCAGATATTTTTTCTTTTAAATAGATACCGGCAGCAGCAGGAGTTGTTCCAGGCCGATCTATTCCATAAGTATTTGATTACCGATTATATATTCGAAAAGGATAAGATATTTGCATATCTGAACCTGCAGGATGAAGAGTTGAAGCTTTATGAAACACTGATGTCCTCGATCGAGAAAAATATCCCGAATCCTGATCTGGTGGTTTATCTCCAGTCCAGCAACGATCGGCTCATGACGAATATTAGGAAGCGCGGACGGAAAATCGAGGTGAACATTTCGGCGGAGTATATTCACGATCTGAATGAAGCATATAACTATTTCTTTTTTCGTTACAAATCTTCGCCCTTGCTCATTGTAAACACGACACAGATCGATTTTGTGAATAATCCGGAGGATTTTGAAAATCTCCTTAAGGAAATCCAGCGCCCGACAAGGGCCCCGGTGGAATACTATAATCCGATCAAACAATAGAGAAGCGGCTGCAATGTTCAGATTTTTATTTTTACTTGTAGGGATTATTCTGGCATGGTTTATCGTCAATATCATTCTCAGAGGTATCATCGCCACATTTGGAGGGCATCAGTTACGGCGTCAGGCAAAACCGCCGTCGAACCGGCAAGAACAGCAGAGGTTTGACGATATCAAGGACGCCGAGTTTACGGATATTACAGACAAGAAGAATTAATTACTATGAATCGACAGGATGCACTGGATTTGCTTTTCGAATATACAAAGAACGAAAATCTCCGGAAACATGCTTTTGCCGTCGAAGCGGCGATGCGGGCCTATGCACGGAAATATGGTGAGTCGGAAGAGACATGGGGTATGACCGGATTGCTACATGATTTTGATTATGAGATGTATCCGACCATTCCCGGGCATCCGATTAAAGGGTCGGAGATTCTGAAAGAACGCGGATATCCGGAGGAAATCCGGAATGCAATACTCGGACACGCTCATTATACAAACGTTCCGCGTGATACACGGCTTGCACGGGCGCTGTTTGCGTGCGATGAACTTGCAGGATTCATCACAGCCGTTGCACTTGTACGTCCGAATAAAAAAATAGCGGAAGTCGAATTGAGTTCCATCAAAAAGAAAATGAAAGACAAGGCCTTTGCACGCAATGTGAGCCGGGATGACATCATAAACGGGGCGCAGGAATTTCAAATCCCCCTCGATGAACATATACAATTTGTCCTGGATGCGATGAAATCAACTGCAGATGATCTGGGTTTATAATTTGTTTCAACATTATCATATACATGGAGGAAATCACATGAAGCACCGTTTAGCAATCGTCACCGTATGCATTATTTTGTTTCTCGGAATGCTCGTGATGATCGAGGGATGCGGTAAGAAAGATGCTGTTACTATAGGAGAACTGGAGACCTATACGGATCCGGCATTCGATTTCAGCATCACCTATCCGAAACAATGGTTGAAGAGTTCAACCCCCGGCTCGAAACTCACGGTTTTTTCTTCACAGGATACATACGATTGGCTTCTCGATCCGAATGCCAAGAATAAAAAGCCGGGTGCATGGATAGAAATCGGTATTGATACGGCAAAAGTAAAGAACCTTGAGGAGTATACCGCGATTCAAAAGGATAAAATCGCCACGAAAAAATTCAAAGTAACAGGTGAAGAAACGGTCAAGCTTGCAAACGCGGATGCAATCAAGATCAGTTATATGTTTCAACTAACGTCTAAGATTGCCCTCCATGGCTATCAAATCATTGCGTTGAAAGACGAGGTTCCCACCTATATTGAATATACCGGTGTCGGGAAAGCTTTTGATGATTACAAGGTTGTCATCGATACGGTTCTGACCAGTATTCGTCTCGCTCATAAACTTGTGCGAACTGTCAATGAACCCGGGAAACCGTCGGCAGATTTTGCTACACATTCGGACAGGTATCTCGAGTTCAAATATCCTGATAACTATAACTCGGTAGGCGTACCAATTGGGAACGATCTTATGGTCTATGAGCTGCGCAGTTCTGCCCGCCAGGATTGTGCAATTCATTTTGATGTTTTTGATGCAAAGAAATTAAGTGTCGATAAAGTGTTCGAACAGAATAAGGGAAAATATCGGGCCCGATCAACAGGTCAGACAACAATCGACGGTCAGAAAGCTCTCTATCTGGTCTATTCCCCGATGGGGAATGTCGACGGCCGTGTTTATTTTGTCGTGAAGAACGATCGTGTCATTCGCCTCACCCTGAGCTATTATAAACCGCAGGAAGCAGACTATATGGGGGCTTATGATAAGGTTCTTGAAAGCATCAGGATTAAATAGGGTCGGATAACCTGTTCCGAAATTCATAAAAAGCGCTGATTAGAAAATGCCCGATCAGCGCTTTTTCTTTTTATACAAATGAGATTGTGAAGCTTTTTCACCAGTAATCAATTGAAAAACCGAGATTCCATTCATAGGTGGGGATATCGGAATACTCGCTGAAAGGGCCAATGCCTGAATAATACTGAAGAAAAACATTAATCCCGCCGCCGTATTTTTCCCCCCATTTCATTCCGATTATCGATGAACAATTTGTCTTATAAGATTCGAATCCAACAAAACGGAAATCCTGTGCGATATAGGGATGAAGATTCTGATTGCTGAAATGTCCGAAGAACCACTCACCGCCAGCCTGGTACCATGTCCGGCGTTGATTGAATGGACGAATCCGGAATGCATGCTCAAGAAGGATATAAAATCGTATATCGCCAAATTTATACGCCATGGTGAAATCGGAAAGATCACGGGTGAATGGAATTGGCTCACGATTCATCTTCCACTGCCCCGAACGTCTCATCGAAATGTCCGTCGATGAAATGCGCACTCAAATGAAGAAATCGGATACGGAGCTGCAGCTCATTATGACTCGTCGGTATTGTACGGGTTAGATGTCCGCCGAAATAGCCATCGGCAGCATCGACCTGCAGCCGCAGTCCTTCCCATCCCGTGACACGGACAAAAGTGAAAAAATCAATGCCGGCTGCATATAATTGTTCATCTGCATTGTCTTTTCTGATGTAAAGACGGGCAAGATCGATTGAATTCCCGAGATCGACTTTCATTGTGCTTGTCGTAATGGCTTTCGATAAACCAAGACGCGGTTCGGTGAGACTGGCCTGAAAGGGAACAAATGAGACTTTTTCCGGTTTCACAATCCAAGTCGTTGAAGTGGAATCGGGTTTTGCATAGAGTATTTGTATAAAAGAAAATATCGCAATAAGGGTAACTCTGAGTTTTGTCATAATATATTCATAATGTGTTTTAGTATACCAGTGAACCTTCGTTTGTCGTGATCCAGAAGATACGGAGTCGCACTATTTTTTGCTTTTAAGCAGCTTCATCCAGTGTATTATTTGCTTTTTCACTTCCTGCGGCGAAGTGCTTCCTGCAGATTTCTTTCGTTCAACGCTCTTCTGTGGATCGATGGCATCAAAAACATCTTTCGAAAATTCTTTTGAATAGTGGTGAAGCTCTTTGAGAGTCAGAGCGCTCATCGGTTTCTTGTGTTCCATGCAGTATGTAACAAGTTTGCCGGTAATTGAATGTGACTCGCGGAACGGAACGCCCTTTGTAACGAGATACTCGGCAACGTCGGTCGCCGTAAGAAAATCGGTCTCCATTTCTTTTATGAATCGGTTCTTATTGAATTTTGTATGGACAAGGATGTGCGACGCGATATGGAGCGTCTGCCGTATTGTGGCAACAGTATCGAACAGCGGACCTTTATCTTCCTGTAAATCGCGGTTGTATGCCAGCGGGAGCCCCTTCATGATTGTGAGCATAGCTATCAGGTTGCCGAAAACCCGTCCGCTTTTCCCGCGCATTAGTTCTGCCATATCAGGATTCTTCTTTTGCGGCATGATGCTTGAGCCGGTAGTATATGCATCGCTTATCTGCGCAAAGTCGAATTCCCGCGAACTCCACAATACCAATTCCTCGCCGAGTCGGCTCAGGTGCATTATAATAATGCTCGCGGCCGCAAGGAACTCGATGATGTAATCACGGTCGCTGGTTGCATCAATGCTGTTTTCGAGGACTGAGGTGAACCCCAGCTTTCTGGCCACCATGGCACGATCGATAGGGAGGGATGTTCCTGCAACCGCGGCCGCCCCGAGTGGTAACCGGTTGATACGTTTCAGGCAGTCATTGAGCCGTTCATGGTCGCGTTCAAGCATCGAAATATACGCGAGTAGATGATGTGAAAAAAGGATCGGCTGTGCTCTCTGCAGGTGAGTATAACCCGGTATCACAAGTCCGAAATATTTTTTAGCTTTATAAACTAGTACGCGCTGGAGGTTGACCAGTAGCTTTGAAATTTCTCCGATTGCGGTCCGGAGATAGAGGCGCTCGTCGAGTCCAACCTGATCGTTTCGGCTTCGTGCGGTATGGATTTTCCCGCCAATCGGTCCGATTTTCTGTATTAACCGCTGCTCGATGGCCATGTGAATGTCTTCTTTATCCCAGGAGAGCTGGAGCTTTCCGGTTTCGATTTCTTTTTTAATTTGATAAAGAGCGGTACGGATGTGCCTTGCGTCGGATGCCGGGATGATCCCCGTAGCGGCAAGCATTTCAATGTGCGCAACGCTGCCGGCTATATCTTCCTGATAGAGCTGCTTGTCAAGGTCTATCGAAGAAGAGAATCGCAATGCGATTTCAGACAGAGGCTCTTTAAAACGACCGCTCCAGAGTGCCATGCAATGCCCTTTCGATGAAAAGACTATAATATTTCCGATTTCTGAATAGGAGGGATCTGTAGTAAACGCAGGCTTCAAAGACCTTACGCTGACGGCACTCTAGTTTCAGTCTGCGTTTCAGTCGCCTCAAAGGTTACATATTCAATGTACAAAATGGATTGAATAGGTACAAATCAGAAGCAAATAAAACCCAAAAATTGGCTGTTTATCACCTACAGTTGCATTTCGAATCACAATTTCGTACAATCGCGCTGTAGTTCTTAAGGTCTGTCATGAAAATAAAGAAACACACATCAATTATATTTGTACTCCTAATGTGTGTAATCATACTATTAACTACCAAATTAATTCCACAGGATATGAAAACGAAATCCGATCCGGAAATAATAAAACTACCACAGCCGAAATATGACGGTAAAACCTCGGTCGAAAAAGCCTTACATGATAGAAGATCGGTCCGAGAATTCAACAATGTGCCGCTCACAATAGCCGAGATATCACAGCTTCTCTGGGCGGCTCAGGGAATTACCGAACCGAAGGATGGTCTCAGAACAGCTCCATCTGCCGGAGCTCTCTATCCGCTCGAGGTCTATCTTGTTGCCGGAAATGTCAAAGATCTTCCAACTGGAATATATAAATATAAACCTGTAGGGCATGAACTGGTGAAAGTCGGTGAAGGTGATAAACGAAACGAAATCTATGATGCTGCACTTCGCCAGTCTTCGATCAAAGAGGCCGCCGCATGCATCGTATTCTCTGCAGTGTACGAACGCACCAGTGTAAAATACGGAGAACGTACTGAACGATATGTGCATATTGAAGTTGGACATGCAGCCGAGAATGTTTCTTTGCAAGCAGTAGCACTCAATTTGGGAACAGTCGTTATAGGAGCTTTTCATGATGAGGACGTAAGAAGAATTATGAATATGGCGGAGAAAGAGCGGCCGTTATATATTATGCCCATAGGAGAGAAGAAGTAAAGTCTTAGATACGAGACCCGAAAATCGGCAATCTTCACGGCTTTTTCTGAGCATTAATTGCATTTCAAAGAGCAATTCCTTAAAATTGCATGGATAATTTTCTATTTATACTTACAGTAAAATAGGGGTACCGCCCCTCATGAAATAACTAAACGATACATTTTGCATTCAATGATTTTTTATGCGAGGGAATTGATGATAGAAATGGAATATATATTCAAACGATTCAAAACGGATATCGTGCTCAATCGGGGTGATTGACGCAGGGTAATTTATCATCCATCGGTTGCATTTGCCTATCTCATTCACCCACAAAATAGGGAGCCATACCATGAGACATTTTATTTCCCTGCTCGCGGTCATACTGATTCTCATATTTCCCGAACGCGCAATTAAAGCTCAGTGGATACAAACCAGCGGACCGTATGGCGGTATTGTGAATACCCTGGCAATCAGCGGTTCGAATCTATACGCCGGGACAGAAGGAGGCGGTGCCTTTCTTTCCACTGATAATGGGAGTAGTTGGTCTTCTATTAATACCGGTTTAACAAATAGTTATGTTAATGCTTTAGTAATCAGCGGCACGAATATATTTGCCGGGACTGATGGCGGCGTCTTTCTTTCCACAGATAACGGGGACAGTTGGACCAAGGTCAGTACAGGTATAACAACGAGTATTGTGTACTCGCTTGCGGTCAGCGGCGGCAATCTCTATGCCGGAA
Organism: Ignavibacteriota bacterium; assembly: GCA_963776275.1. Lineage (GTDB taxonomy): Bacteria > Bacteroidota > Ignavibacteria > UBA10030 > CAVZMI01 > CAVZMI01. Next base: position 55,359 of record CAVZMI010000007.1, on the reverse strand, counting down.
CTTTGAATGGAGTATTCCTTTCGACCGATAACGGCGATAGCTGGACTTCCGCTAGTGCAGGCCTGACAAGTGTTTCTGTTCATGCTCTTGCGGCTCTCGGCACAAGTCTCTTTGCCGGTACCCTCGAAGGAGTCTTCCTTTCAACTGATAACGGAACGAGCTGGTCTCCGGTCGATTCGGGTTTGACACATACCACCATTTTATCTTTTGCGGTCAGCGGTACAAATCTCTTCGCTGGTACTGGGTTTGGAATATATCTTACCTCAGATAACGGAACCAGTTGGACGAATGTAACCACAGGAATACCAATTAATCCTGTTTATGCAATTGCGGTTAGCGGCACCAATACGTTCATCGGCACCAACAACGGTGTCTATTTATCTACAAACAACGGGACCAGCTGGACTCCGGTAGTTACAGGACTGACAAGTACTTATGTTTGTGCCCTTGCAGTAAGCGGTTGGAACCTCTTTGCCGGTACCTACGGCGGTGTTTTCCTTTCGACAAACAACGGCACCAGCTGGCTCCAGGTCAGCATAGGATTGAAGAATTCCAATGTAAATGCTCTTGCGACGATTGGTACCCATCTCTTTGCCGGGACAACAGGCGGCGTTTTCCTCTCTCTTGATAACGGAACCAGTTGGACTCAAGTCAATACCGGACTGACAGCTACTGATGTTCGTGCGCTTGCAGTTAGCGGCACAAATCTCTTTGCCGGGACAGCTGGCGGCGGTGTCTTTCTTTCAGCCAACAGCGGCGGTTTTTGGACTCAGGTTAGTACAGGTTTGACAAACATGTATGTCTCTGTCCTCGCCGCCAACGGGACGAATCTCTTCGCCGGCACAATGAGTGGTGTCTATCTTACCACGAACAGTGGTGGCAATTGGACACAGGTCAATACCGGTTTGACAAACACGCTTATTTATTCTCTTGCTGTCAATGGATGGGATACCTATGCCGGGACGTGGGGCGGTGGTCTCTTTCTATCGACCGACAATGGCGCTCATTGGACACAAAAATCTTCAGGTTTGGTGCCTCCAGACGTAGTTGCTATTATCGCTAACGGTGTCAATCTCTTTTCCGGAACTTCCAGTGGCGGTGTCTATCTATCCACCAATGATGGTGACAGCTGGACACATGTCAATACAAATTTAACTAATCAAAACATCCTTTCCTTTGCGATAAGCGGATCCTATCTTTTCACCGGGACCATGGGCGGTGCCTTCGTTACCGACGACAACGGTGGTCACTGGAATGAAGTAAATTCAGGCTTGACGTTTAAGAAAGTGAACGCCTTAACTGTAAGTGGCTCCGAACTCATTGCTGGTACCAACGGCCAGGGAGTGTGGCGCAGACCCTTAACCGAGTTTTCAACTTCTATTGAAGATCTACGCGCCCCGGTGCCAGAGAGCTGCATCCTGGAGCAAAACTTTCCGAATCCATTCAACCCGACTACGATAATTCACTTTCATATACCAAAGCCGGGTTATACTACGTTGAAAATCTACAACCTGTTAGGGCAGGAAATCGAGATGCTGGTTTCCCGGCATCTTCAGGCAGGCTCGTATTCTTCCGAGTGGAGTCCAAAAGACGCTGCAAGTGGAGTATATCTCTATCGGCTGGAATCAGGAACATTTTCGGAAACGAAGAAACTTGTACTGGTAAGATAAGAGAATAGGAGAGTAACGGGAGCTTCTGCGCATCTAAGGGGATGCAGCCCGGAGATAATTTTCATCTCCAGTCAGTTTAATGAAAGAAAATTAAAATGAAATTATCAATCCTTTTTCCCGTGTTAGTTGCACTCATATGCCTGACTGCATCGATCTCATATAGCCTCAAACCTGAAAGAGAGTACAAGGCTATTCCATCTGATTATGGAATAATTTATGAAGAGGTTACTTTCAAAACTGCAGACGGCTTAAACTTAAAAGGCTGGTTCTTCCCTGCACAGGATACAAGCGGTATTGCCAACAGTCTCATTGGGAGAGTTATTCCCGTTCCGCAAGAGTTAAAATGTAAACCGAGAGAGTATGCCGCTAAATATCAAGAAAAACGTGCAACCATCATCATTTGCGATGGCGATGGCGGGAATATGACCTACTTCATCTTCTATGCATATCATTTTTTTTCGAAAAGATATAATGTCTTTACTTTTGACTGGCGCGGATTTGGCGGCAGCTCGGATTGGCCGGTCGATCAGGATCTTCTCTGTTACAGTGAATTTCTTAAAGATTATGATGCCGCAATCGATTATATAAAGCGACGCCCTGAAGTCGATACTTCGAGAATCGGCGTCCTTGGCTTTTCCACGGGTGCATATCTTTCATTCGGCATGGCGGTGAAAAGAAACGATATAGCTGTCTATTGCGGTAGGGCCTTAATGACGTTGTTCAATGACTTAATTCCAATAGTGAATAAGCTTGATTCTTCAAGAACATTTAAGGCACCGGGGGATTATCCGGAAGAATTACTGCCGATAAATGGTGCAAAAAGCATGAATAAACCGGCGTATTTGATCGTCGGTGAAAAAGATGTTCGTACGCCGGCGTGGATGTCCGAAAATATTTTCAAGATGCTCAAAGGACCGAAAGAATTGTGGATTGTCCCCGGCGCAGAACATGGCGGCAGAAATGGTCCGGATATGTACAACTATCCCGAATTTTTTGTGAGGGTTATTGCCTTTTTTGATAAGTATTTAACGATGCAGAAAAAATAATTATGACAGAACACCGATGCATAAAGAGAGAAATATCAGTGTTTGTTGTTGATACTATTCTGTATTAAGGATTATCCTCTATCCATTCAGGGTATAACGTAGCTTCAAAATTACATTTATACAGTAAACTCGGAAATCATAAATCCGAAATCGAAAATGTTCAGAGCTTTCATAGATCATTTTTTTATCTTGATTCTTCTTCCATCTCTTCGTACATTTTTATAGCTTAAATTTTATTTCAAGACAATCCATTTTCTCTGGAGATAAAAAGCCTGATGTTTACCGACTTTGGGCGAGTTCTTCTGTTTTTTATCGTGGGTGGGGTTTTTGTAGCGCTGGGGTTTTTAGCAACATGGATACTGCGGCCTAAAAGGCCGTCAACACTGAAACTTACAACGTATGAATGCGGCGAATCGCCTGTGGGTAGTCCGTGGATCCGCTTCAACATTCGTTTCTATGTAGTTGCTCTCATCTTCCTCATCTTTGATGTGGAAGTAGTTTTCCTCTTTCCGTGGGCGTTGGTATTCAAACAGTTGGGGATGTTCGCATTTCTCGAGATGGTTGTCTTCATTGTTATCCTTGGCGTCGGTTTCGTCTATGCATGGACGAAGGGTGATCTGGACTGGGACAAACCGGCCCCTTGTCTGCCTCATTATGAGCCGGGCGTCGGTGTCGTTGCGCCATCCGAAGAAGAAATATCTGTTTGAAATGTGCGAAGGAGAGCCGGTGCTCTCCTTCCTTATTTTTTTTGGGACGTTTTTATTTGAAGGACACCCGTATGGGTTTACTTGATGCACAATTCGGAAAAAGTAACATTGAAATTTTGCTTCTGCCAGGTTATCGGGGGGAAAATTACTTTTTAGACAGCTTCGGGAAAGGAAGAAAGGAAGTATGTTAGTCGTAGCTTGCATCAAACAAGTCCCGGATACTACGCAGGTGAAAATGGATCCTGTGACCAATACTCTGGTGCGCGAGGGAATTCCATTTATCATCAATCCTTATGACACTCATGCTCTGGAAGAAAGCCTAAGGCTAAAAGACAGGTTTGGATTCAAAGTGGTAGCGATCTCGATGGGCCCTCCCAATGCGGAGGCAACTCTGAGAAAAGCCCTTGCCCTCGGAGTGGATGAGGCGATTCTCCTTTCTGACCGCGTTTTTGCTGGAGCGGATACCCTGGCCACAAGTCACGTCCTCTCTGCAACCATCCAAAAACTTTCCCAGAAAGAGGAAGTTGGACTTGTCATCTGCGGTAAACAGACGATAGACGGGGATACCGCCCAGGTTGGGCCTGGAATCGCTACCCGCCTCAATTATATCCAGCTCACCCTTGTAGACAGGATTGAGCATCTCGATTCTGAAGCCAAGAAGATCAGGGTAAGAAGGAAACTCGAAGGAAGGCATGAGATCGTCGAAGCCCCACTCCCGGTACTGCTCACAGTCGTCAGAGAAATAAACCGCCCCCGCTATCCTAACGTTCCAAGACGACTTCTCTCAGAGGAAGCAGAAGTTAAAATCTGGGATAATAGGGTGTTGAATCTGGATACATTCTCTGTCGGCCTAAGGGGATCACCCACGTGGGTCACGAAAATATTTTCCCCCGAGCGCGAGAAGGGGGAAATTCTCGGAGATGGAATCAAAGACCCTGAAGGAGCGGTTGAGCTTCTGGTTCAGAAGCTCATTCAGAAGGAAATTCTTAATTTTTGACTTTTATGTTGAGGATTGACGGTGGAGAAACCGATTAAAAAACCTCGAGGCAAAGCCAGGTTAATTGAGGGTAAATGTATCGCCTGCGGAGCGCGCTGCCAGGTTGTTTGCCCTACAGATGCTATCGAGATGAATGATCGGGGCGAGCCTATCATTATTATCCCCAATTGTATCGGATGCATCAAGTGTCTGAAAGTTTGCCCTGTTGATGCCTTGGAAATGTTCTTCACTCCTGAAGAATTGAAAATTCTAGAAGAGTTCAAAAAGAAAGCCAAGCCTGCCGCGACTGTCGAAGAAGTTGATGAAGAGCAAGCGACTGTAGCTCAGAGAATTGCTCCCTATAAGGGAGTGTGGATTTTCGTCGAACAGACAGAAGGGGAGTCGGCTAAGGTATCCTGGGAGCTGCTTGGAGTGGGTGCCAACCTGGCCAAGAGTCTGAATGTGGGGCTTGCCGCGGTTGTCATCGGTCATGGAGTCGAACACCTCTGTCAGGAAGCATTCGCCTATGGCGTACAGCAGGCTTATCTCCTTGATGCACCGATTTTTAAGAATTACCGCACGGTATCTTATCTCGAAGGTGTTGTCTATCTTGTGGAGAAATATAAACCCGAAATCCTGCTTATGGGAGCCACAGGGTTAGGAAGAGATTTGGCTGGGGCTGTGGCAACCAGGCTAAAAACTGGTCTGACGGCAGACTGTACCGGCCTCTCCATAACGGATAAGGGACATTTGCTTCAAACCCGACCGGCCTTCGGCGGCAACATAATGGCCAGCATTCTCTGCGAAAAGTTTCGACCGCAGATGGCAACAGTACGTCCCCACGTTATGCCAATGCCAGAATATAAAACTGGAAAGCAGGGGGAAATAATCAGAGAGACCTGCCCCATTCAAGAGGAGAATGTTTTGGCCCAAGTCCTCGAGATTCTCTCTGATGCCAAACATAAAGAGCTCGTCGACATTGCCAGCGCTGATTTCATCATCTCTGGCGGCCGAGGGATGATGGCCAAGGATAACTTTGCGCTCCTCCAGGAATTGGCGGATGAGCTGGGAGGAGTTGTTGGAGCTTCACGCAGCGCTGTGGATGCGGGCTGGATGCCTCTGGAACGCCAGGTCGGCCAGACTGGAAAGACGGTAAGACCAAAGGTGTACATCGCATGCGGAATTTCCGGAGCCATCCAGCATCTAGTTGGGATGCAAAACTCCGACACAATAATCGCTATTAACCGTGATAAAGACGCGCCCATTTTTCAGATCGCCCATTACGGAATCGTGGGAAACCTTTTTGAAGTTGTCCCTGCTCTTACGAACCGCATTCGAGAACTTAAAAGGAATCGCTAGTTAAGAGACCATTGAATTTTGTAGATAGAAAAACACATGTCACATAATACGACTATTTTCGGCTTATTGTTTGCAACTTCTATGGCTTTATTTGTATGGAGCTGCTATAGACGCTTCAGTTTGATCACCTTCGGGAAACCCGAAGACCGTTTTAGTCATTTCTTCAAAAGAATCTGGGCTATGCTCTTCTATGCCTTTGGTCAAAAAAGGGTCGTGAGCCGTGTTTTCGGTCTCAACCATTTTGTCATTTTCTGGTCGTTCATCATACTGATCATCGCCAATGGTGAGTTCCTCATGCATGGCCTTTTCCCGTCAATCAGTCTCTCCCATCTCCCTGTAGATGTCTATTATCCTATTTCATTTATCTTCGAGATCATTTCCCTCACGACTCTCATCAGCATCCTCATCGCGTTTAGCAGACGGATCTTCTTTGCTCCTGCTTACTTGAGCACTCCCTATGTAAAGGCCAAGAGCTTCGAGGCTTTTCTTATTCTGACCTTCATAGCCCTGCTGATGATTGCTTTCTTCGGGATGCATACGGTTGAAATTGCTTCAGGCAAAGAAGCTGCCGGCAATTACAGACCTATCTCTTCTTTTGCTGCGGGATACTTGGCTGGCGTTTTTCCTTCCAGGCTAGAATTCTTGGAGGATATCTTCTGGTGGCTCCATGCTCTCGTGCTTCTGACTTTTATCAATGTTCTCCCCCTCAGCAAACATATGCACATCATGACATCAATTCCTAATTGCTATTTCAAAAGCCTTGAAAAGCCGAATACTCAGCCCAGGGAGGAATTTAAAAAAGGGAATACTTTTGGTGTGGGAAGGGTGAACCTCTTCACATGGAAAGACCTCTTCGACTCTTACTCCTGCACAGAATGTGGTAGATGCCAGGATGTCTGCCCTGCAACGAATACGGAAAAGCCTCTCAATCCACGGCAGGTTATTCATGATATTAAGATTAATCTCTTGAGAAACGGTCCGATTTTGAAAAAAGACGGAACTCCCACACTCCCTCTTATCGGAAGCGGCGGCGAAGGCATCAATCAGGAGAGCGCGATCTGGTCTTGCACGACTTGTGGTGCCTGCATGGAGGTCTGCCCTGTTTTCATCGAGCACATGCCTAAAATCGTCAAGATGAGACGCCATCTGGTGGAATTGGAGGCAAAATTTCCTGAGGAGCTTCTCAATCTCTTTGAAAACATGGAACAGCGGAGTAATCCTTGGGGCATTGCCCCGGCGGAGCGCTCGAAATGGACATCCGGACATAATGTCAAGCAGTTTTCGGCCGGCGATACAGAATACCTTTTTTATGTAGGATGCGCGGGCGCTTTTGATTCCCGTAACAAACAAGTGACCCTGGCCCTGGCCACAATCCTTAATGCAGCCGGTATCTCATGGGGAATTTTAGGCAAAGACGAGAAATGCTGCGGGGACAGCCTTAGAAGGCTCGGCAATGAATTCATTTTTGATAGAATAGCCAAAGAGAATGTCAGACTCTTCCAGGAAAAAGGAGTCAAGAAAATTATCACCCAATGTCCCCACTGTTTCAGTACTCTGAAAAACGATTACAAGCAGTATGGCCTAAATCTCGAAGTTGTCCACCACAGCGAGTTGATTAACATTCTTCTTAAGGAAGGGAAATTAAGGGTCAATGAAAAAGTGACACAACTTGGAAAAGTTATTTTTCATGACTCCTGCTACTTGGGGCGGCACAATGAAATTTATGATGCACCGCGCCAGGCGATAAAAATCACCACAGGTATGGCTCCTGCCGAGATGAAAAGAAACAGGAAAAACTCATTCTGCTGCGGAGCTGGTGGAGGCAGGATGTGGATGGAAGAAAGCTTAGGTTCCCGGATCAACCTCACCCGGATTAAAGAAGCTCTTGTCCAAAACCCTGATACGGTGTGTGTCACCTGTCCCTATTGTCTGACCATGTTCGAGGATGGGCTGAAGGATGAGAAGGCAAAGATAATTCGCGTTAAAGATATTGCCGAGATCGTTGCCTCAGGACTTCAGTAGCATTTTTAAAAAAATCTTGTGCAATCTTCATCGAACTAAAAGATGCTCTTTTATACTTATCTTCTTAAATCTCAAGTGTAATCTCGCTTTATTATTATGTCAGAATATTGCGTAATCTCTTTCTGCGAGAAGCCGAAGAATCAAAAGAACCTATTTATTTCAGTGTGTGGCAGATTGCGATCGTTATGCTGCTTGTAATCCCGACATTGGGATTCGGTTTGTATTTCTCGCCGATCGTCAATGCTGCAGTTGCATCTGTGAAAATGTTAGGGTTGCGATAGGAATGACCACCTGTAGGTCGACTCGCCGAGTCGACCTACATAGAGTCGACTTGCCTCTCAGTAAATATTTTTCCTGTTTTCTAGTTTATTCTGATAACTATGACGGCAAAATATTTTTGCCAACGAATTAGTCTGACCATAATAACCATTCAATGATGGACAATTGCATCATATCTTCCAGCATTTCACGTCGCAGATTACTGAGAGCCGAACTTCAATGTGGTTCCACTAGCCGGCCAGCTGCAACGACCTGGAAAAGCATTTGCCAGCTGTGCGTATGCGCGAAGGCCGGTACAATGCGACAGCATGATCTTCTGTATGTCGTACATCCGCAATGCTTCGATGGTCTTTTGCATTCGCGAGGGAGAAGCATTAAGCAAATGAGTGCCGCCAATGACCGCGTAGATGTGCTGCTCACCCGTTAGCTTGCTTACATACTCCATTGTATTGACCAGCCCGGCGTGGCCGCATCCGAGCAGTATAACGACTCCCTCTGGAACACGGAAGAACACGGCTTGATCATCCGGGATTGGATCTTCTATTGTCAAACTGCTGTCAAGGAAAACGTCCCCGCGCAAACCAGTATCTTCAAAATCGTTTAGTCGGGGAACCTGGCCCGTGACCATTACTCCTTCACGAATGAGAGTCGGTCCCTTCGTCTCAACCAGATTGCGAACTCGTTGAAGCAGTTGTTGTCTGGTGAAAACGAAGCTATAAGCCACCGCGCCGGAATCTCCCTTATAATATCTAGTCTCGAAAACGGCTGGGTGAACAAATAAATCCACAGACTTGCAGACATTCAAAGCAGCATCGAGTCCCCCTGTGTGATCCGGATGCCCATGGCTGATGACAATGGCTTCAGTTTTGGCGAGATCCACACCAAGGGCTCGGGAATTTCCGCTGAGGACTTGTCCCCCACCAGTATCGAAGAGAATCTGGTGCTGGTCTGTGTTGATCAGAAATGCGGCACCCCATTCGCCGAGCACATCTCCGCGACCTACCATGTTGTCCACCAGCACGGTGACTGTGGCACGGGGGAGTACTTCCAATGCTTGCTTTCCCTCTGCTGATCCTTGCACCGATTGAGCTCGCACTGAGCACGCAAGTGCGAGCGCAAGAATTCCGAGCTTCATGTAGCTCTTCATGGTTTTCCTCCTTTTATTTCTAGGGGCAAGCTACGCGCCATTTGTCGGTATGACGAATTTGGTCGACTAGATAACAAGCCACGTGGCGCATAACGTCCCGCGTAAAAATGACGTTGCGACGCGAACTATTAATGATCCATTTATTTTTGTGAGCGGCGCAATGTTCAACCGCCTCCTACATCGCCATCATTTTTACGCGTGTTATGTGAAGTGGCGGCACGCCCAAGTTGTTCTTCATAGAAAGTCGAAATTTTATACGCAATGACACTTTTCGAGTCGATTTGAGTAAGAGCCAAGCCATGAAAGAAACTTGAAATATCAAAGTATATCTCTTTCGGCCCTTCCGTCTGGCAGATTTATTGTGAGAAGATCAAAAGGTATCTGATCAAGGGAAAAGTTAACGTCACCAGCCAGTGCTTGAAGCGATGTGAGTTGCTGTGTGATGAGTTTGTAGCCAGGATACCTCCGCTTCAGCCACTCGTATTCCGCACTAATGCCAACACGATGTGTAATTGCATGAACCTTTACAGCATCAAAATCAATGCTACGGATCAACTCCGTGAAGCTAACTTTCTCACCTGAGACCTCGTAAGCGATTGGTCCTTCTTCACGTGATTGACTTCCCTTTTTAAAAGGCCGTTTGGCCCAGGAGTATAAAAGCACCGCGCCATCCCTGACTTTCGGAAGTGCAATGAGGCCAGCAGCAGCTAGAAGAAGAACGGCCGTGATCCAGTTGGTCTTAAGCCAGTTTATAAATTGTTCGTACATTGCTATCTCCGATGAATTGAGATACCTTGAGGCGGAAAATGGCGTGCCGCCATTTTCACATAACATCTGTATAGACGCTATATTGCGTAATTATTTCTTTTAAATGTACCTGTACAGCCTCTGTATGCTTTAATGGTCTTCGACTTATCCGTGCCGCACATCTTTACGCGGGACAGATAATTTCGCAACTGAAGTTCCTCTGGTGTCTCGATTCAAAAATAACTTGAATAAGTCGGAGCGTAATAATTTGCATTTCCGAGCGGAATCGACTGAATTCACTCAATTGAATTCTTCAAGTTATTTTTGGTACTTGACACTGGTATCGACTGAAGGAAGTATGTGTAATTTCTGTCAGAACGTAAGAAATTACGAGGGGAAATGCAAGTTTCGATAGCTCATGAGTTTCGAGGGCTGTTTAGAACCTCCCCGGTATCCCCTCCTTAAATAAGGAGGAGAAGGCTATGACCTTTTTATGCAGCAATATCAGCTGTCAATTGCTGTTTTACTTTTTTAGAAAAATTAAATATATAGTCAATATCCCTATGAGTTCCTCTATGTCGTTTATACTCATTATAATAGTATTGCTCTAGGGTTTTAAATCCTGATTTTTCTATGGCAATTAATACTTCTTCATCTGAAAAATATGATACATATCTCGGACTATCGGCAAATTCCTTTTCAACCTGAAAACCTTCTCCACTACCTTTTTTCACAGCAATAAATAAAACGCCACCTCGTTTCAATACTCTATTGAGTTCTATCAATGCATTTATTAACAGTGATTTTTTTAAATGAGATAAAACTACACAACACCAAATGCCATCAAACGTTTCTTGTAGAAATGACATTTCTAAAAGATTCATTTTAGCAAAAACATTAATCCCTGAATCTTCTCTCGCAATTCGTAAAAAAGAATCACAAAGGTCTATTCCAAAGGCTTTAATTCCTTTATTTAAGAGCCATATAGTATCTCTTCCCGGCCCACATCCAGCATCTAGAATATAACCACCATTACAATAAGAGATTAATTTTTCTAATTCTGCTATAGGACTAGCGTCTTTTCTATGTATTTTATATTCTTCTGCATTTTTTTCATACGTCTCTATTGTTATCTTCAAATAATCGTCTATTTTATTTTTTATCATAACCTTATTCTTACCATTATAGGAAGATGATCAGAAACATCTGTTTGTATTATCCTTGTTTCGATTATTTCTATATCTCTTGAAGCAAATACGTAATCTAATCTCCAATTTAAATCATTCTCTATAAAACCATTATGACTGAATGGTTTTGTTGTCCAGGTTTTTTGAGTAATTTCTGGGCCGCAATGTCTGTACTTTTTTGATAATGCTTTATAGATATTTGAATCCGGCGGTGCATTAAGATCGCCGCAAAATAAAAATTTTTTTCTTTTAGTTAGTGCTTTTAATAAGTTATTTTCTTCGGCACATCGCCTATCGCCTATTTCAAATTTGTGTATGTAAGAAAGATGGGCTGTCCCTACAAAAAGTGTTTTCCCACTAATATTCAATTCAACCTCTATGTATATTCTCCCTTCGTTTGAATAATCTCTCGCTTTCTTTGAATGAGGTTTCTTTATAAATATATTCCTCCCTTTTTTTATTGTGTATTTGCTGAATATCCCATTAGCTTGATAATCTTTATGCCAGTTTATCCATTCTTGTGATTTAGCACTATAGTAGTGCAATCCCAACTTTTTATGGATATAAGAATCAGTCTCTATTTTTTTATTAATTTCCGTATTCCCACTAAGCTCCTGTAAGCATAGTATATCTGCGTCCAATTCACGAAGAACATCTACTATACCATCAACCTTTTCTAAATACCAGATGTTCCACTGTAGTAATTTAACCTCAATATTATTGCTCAATACAGTATCCTTCTTTTCGAATTATTAATAGTTTCTTCCCCGTACTTTAATAAGATGTTTCTATAAGGTCCTAAAAATATTTTCGAATTGTTCAATATGTTTTTCAATCAACATTTGTCCTGATATTGTGCTTGATTCAACAAGTATCGGATCAATAAAACGGACAGAATGCACGGCAGAATCTGTTGGATAATATAAACCATATACAAGATGTTTATTATCAAATATTATATAAAAATGGTTGGGCACAAACCTATATCTTTTTATATCCAGTTTATCAATTTTATTTACATTAATAAGTTCCTCCCAATTTTTGATAAATGTTTCACACTTTCGGTTCATCTCAATAGCTTTTTTATCACCGGTTGTTTCATCTAGTTCCTGCAGTAATAATTTACATTGTTCAATGTACAAATCGGTCTCTTTTATTACAGGAAGTATCATCTCAGATGTAGACGCAAATATTCGTAATATCTTTATCCTTTGTTCTGCCGCACTCGCTAGAGAAATACTATCTTTTATTGTATGATGTGAAAGTTGCACTACTTCATTAGTATGTGTTCGTTTGAGTTGAGCATAAAAATCTATTGCAAGAATACTTATTGCTGTTGTAATTATTCCCAATAACTGTATACCAGAAAATTTCGGTAATAAAACTTCTATATATGACCAAAAAATTAACACTATCGAAGATATAAAGAGAGCAATAAATGCTCCAATGCGCCCAATATTTCTAAAAAAATCTACTCTACTCTTCATGTTTCACATTCCTCCATTGTATTCATATTGATGCTACCAAATAATATCACAGTTATAGAATTAGTTGTTCCCTTCAAGTCTTGCTATAGATACCTGTGTGCAGTTTTTTCATACCGGGCTCTTTGAATTAATCACTGCATGACACATTAGAGCAATCCGATGAATTCATCGCACTTCGCCTTAGATGCGTTTCGGTATATTTTTATTTCTTTTAAATATACCCGAATAGCCTCTGTATGCTTTAATGGTCTTCGGGTTATCCGTCCCGCGCATCTTTACGCGGCACAGACAATTTCGTAATCGAAGCCCCTCTGCTATCGACTGAAGGAAGTATGTGTAATTTCTGTAAGAACGTAAGAAAATACGAAGGGAAATGCAAACCAAAGTATAAAATGGCCATTGATATTGATGATTTATGACCTGTCCGCCGGAGTGGAACGAAGGCGGATTGATGATTTATGAGTCCGGGTGGCTCTATATTTTTTCAATTATGGTCTCATCTCTCGCTTCGCTGAGCGAAGCGAGACGAGCCCGCTTCGCGGCAGTATCACTTCTTAGTTAAGTGTCATGTGCAGTGTGCGCGTCACATTATGAGTTGGAAATGACATAGGTCGAAGTATGCCAATGCAAGCACGAATTCTGCATCAGGCTTTATGCGAACCCTTTGGAACATAGTCGAAGAAACGCTCCGTTGTACCGCCTGACTTCCATTCTGAGCGGAGACGGGTTTTGCGCTCGACCCGGCGCAGTGCAGAGAGTAACGATCGGTTCAGCTCACGCGCGCTATCCCCGTACATCGTCGCCTTCACAATGAACCCCTCTTCTGTTGAGGTGATCGACCTCTTTGCAACGAGCTCTTCCAAGACCTGCTTGATCGCCCGACGATTGTCCGTGCTTATGCGGGCCATTAGCGTAAATCTCTTTTTGGTCATTTGATACCGATACCTTTCTTCATATTGGCCTTCTAACGCATATTGCACATAATGGTTTGCCGCTATGAATAGTGGCGGTTAGGACTAGTTTTGAAACTTATACCAATTTCTCTTATTTTTAATGTATCTCCATATTTGCCAAATAATCTTAAAGTCGTATTTTGCCAGAGGACTATTTAACAGTATTTTTTGCTTAATCAAATCGATATAACATCTCAATCTTTTTCTATTCGATATTGAATTAGCAAATATACAATATCGACATGCTTTGTAGTGAGAATTATTTTTAATGGTATTTTGCCAATTATTATCTTCGAGTATATCTACATGAATCTTATATTTTAACAACATCCTTTCAATACTCTCTGCATTACAACAAATATATAGCCTTGTGCCAATAAATCTATATATTTTCTGTGAACAATATTTAAATATTTTTTTTGCTTGCGCATCTTTCAACTTTTTAGAATCATCTATTTTTATGAAGTTATCACGATTGATAAAAACATTATCTTCGTTTATAACTTCTTTTATTTCTTCTTCATTAAATCCCTTATACCAGGTAATATATATTCTATCAAAACGATTTCTGTCGCATTTATTGAGTTTTGGAAGCAATTTCCCATTGGTTATCAAGATTATTCGAGAAGAAATAAAATCATTAAATATTCTGTTCATCAATTCTTTAAACTGAGGATGCATTAACGGTTCTCCTCCAATTATTCTAATTTCAATAATTGGAAGATGTTTTATTGCCTGATGTATTATTTCGTATTCATAAATAGTTAGATATTTATAGTTGCTATATTTTATTCTATGACTGCAATCGTCACAATATTTATTACACAAATGTGTAATTTCAAAACTAAAGTTATAGTATTTTTTCATTTCTTAAAATGAGCTCTAACGTCCGGATAAAACATGCACGCCATTTCCAGCGCCCGTCCCGATTACTCGTCCAACGGAGTGCGAAGCACGCAGGTGGAGCTCGGGACGGATAATTTTTTTCCTGTTGTGCGTTCGTTGTACTGCGGCTTGATTCTAATTCTTCGGCTTTCTTGGCCAGAAGAAAGAAGTCTTGGCTTTGTAGTCCAGGTATGATGTGCCAAAACGGATTTCAAGCTCGCGTTCTTCATATGCTTTGAGAAAATAAATCCACGCCGGTGTTACAAGCATAAAAACCCAGAAAATAAAATAAAAAGACTGTAAGTATAGGCCAGTAGAAATAAGTGTAGCGAGAGTGCACAAGACCATCGGATTTCTTGTCAATCTGTACATCCAGCGATCTGCAAGGCGTTTGCTCAACGCAATAGCAAAGGGTGCACCGAGTCCGCTTAATGCAAGATTTACGACGGTCAACGACAAACATGCACCCGTAATACAAAGCAGTACCGTTCCGGCTTCAACCGGCAGCGGTATTGTTATGCCGCGTGAGACTTGGAAATATTTTATGGCTTCGATGATAGAAGCGCCAAAGAAAATCATCAGTATTATGTGAATAAAGCTTGTTATCCAGGCGAGACGTTGGATTGACGGTTTGACCTCGATCGCTTTCCGTCCGATCCAAACTACCGGGAAAACCAGCAGGATTGACCCGATGATTATGATCAATGACGTGAGTTCAGAAAATTGTCCGTATTGAATTATTCGCCAGATGTATATCGTGAAAAGGAAGCCAACAAAACGGACGATTGTGAGAAATACAGAGCTCATGATGTAATGTCACTTATTGTCATATCTGATGTCAATGTAAAACAACTGCACTTAACATCTACGGGCATTACGCAAGTCCGCATACCAAAACTTTTAAAAATGACTGCGGGATTGACACGCCGGAGGCGGGTCGTAGTGCCCGCTGTACTAAAGTACTGCTTCGCCGTTATGTACAGTTGCCCGCTCATCGAAGTAGAACAAGTTTCTTTGTTCCAACAAAACTTCCAGCTTCGAGTCTATAATAATATACACCACTCGCAAAACCCGCTGCATTCCATTGCCGAGAGTGATCACCAGCCGATAGTTCTTCGGAAACGATTGTCGCAACCTCTCTTCCCAATAAATCAAATACTTTCAAAGACACCAGGGATGGTGTCGAAAGACTAAATGAAATTGTTGTGGTTGGATTGAACGGATTTGGATAGTTCTGCTTTAGGGTAAATACATTAGTCTGATACTGAGCATTGTAATCCTTCACATCCGTCATCTCTGATAAGGGACGCCGCCAGACTCCTGAGCTCCCGACTGTGGCGTAAAGGTAATCACCATTAACAAGCAACGCATCTATTTCATTCGACCCCACCACAGGAAGCCCGGTACTCATAGGTATCCAACTCGTACTGCCATCCATCAAAATGGATACACAATTAAGTGTGCCGGCAAATAGATTTGTTCCGTCACTTGCCAATGCATATATGTCCAAATTCGTTAATCCTGCATTGATGGCTGTCCAGCTATTGCAACTATCTGCCGAAACATACACACCTCTATTACCCTGCAATCCCGCATAGATTTTTGTTCCGACTGTCACGAATTTTTTTCCCCTTGCAGGGAGCGGAAGGCCTGTACTAGACGGGGCCCAATTAGTTGCATTGTTCGTCGATACAAAGAAGCCGGAATCATACGCTGCTGCAATGAGTTTAGAGCCAATTTTGCCGAGAGCATAGATTATTTTTTTGGGATTCTCTTGAGGTAATCCGTTTTTTGCCGGTGTCCAGTTTGCGGCATGATCAGTAGATAGATATACTCCATCATCTCCGCCAGAGTACAGATTTGTACCATCTACAAAAAATGTATTAACAGGATTGTAATTCACGAATCCTGTATTAGCTGTTACCCAATTTGCACCGCCATCCGTTGAACGGTGAGCTCCGCCGTTGTCGCCAAGATAAATAAACGATCCGTCTACGGCAATTGTATATGCGATAGGGATATCTAATCCATTGTTCGATGCTGTCCAGCTTGTTCCTTCATTTGTGGAAAGATACACACCGTTAGTACCAGAAGCAGCATAGATGGTCGAACCAGAACCCCCTAGTGCAGAACAGTATGCAGCAATCATACCGTCACATGCTTCTGTCCAGTGCTTTCCTGTATCGGCGGAGGTATACAAAGAACTGCGTGTCCCTGTGAAGAGCGTTGTGTTATTCGATGTGAACGCATGCACTTCACCCCCCGGCAGCGATGCCGTAGAATTCCAATGCGCGCCATCATCAGTCGAGACGTATGCCCCGTCGTTTCCTGTCCCAACACAGAGCACCGTACCAAAGGTGTACAAGGACATCACGATCTCTGACGTAGAAAATCCGTTGTTCGTCTCAGACCAATGGGCACCGGTGTCTGATGTGACAAACACACCGCCGCCCCATGTACCTGCATATACATTCGTGTCTTTTACCGTAAAGCATCTGATATTCAAATTTGTCGGGCCTGTTGTAGGAGCATGCCAACTTACACCGTAATCAGTCGAGAGGAATAATCCATTTCCGGTTCCGGCAAAAAACGTAGATCCAACGATGGCGAGTGCCTGAACGGTAGTATTCGTCAATCCGTTGTTCGACTGCGTCCAGTTTGCACCATTATCGGTTGAGAGTGAAACACCGCTGTATGTTCCGACAAGGAGATATGTACCGTTTGTGGCAATAGAAAGAACATAATCGTTCATAAGAGATGATGACCAAGTCGCACCCTGATCTGTCGATGATACCAAATCGGAACCTGTTCCCATGAAGATGCGCTCACCTGATGTGAGTGCGAGAATTTCGTAATTAGTAAGTCCTGTGTTCGCCGCTGTCCAGTGCGCGCCATTATCGGTGGATCGGAATGCTCCTGCTTCCGTTCCAGCAATAATCGTAGACCCAAGTGTCGTGAGTGCATTTATGTAACCGCTTGTTGGTCCGTTCGTCTGACTCCACTGCGCCTTCAAAGTGGCCTGACCAAGTATGAAAAATCCAATGAGAAATAAAAAGTGAGAATTGACACGCATAGTAATGTCTCCTTTCATTTATGTTTAAAAGGATAATGCCAACTGACGTGTGCAACAAAAATGCCGTACCGTTGTCCCGTACTTTCAGTGCAGGATGAACAACAGAATGGCTCATTCTATATTTTTATTGCTTTTATCTGATGTGCACCTGCATCGTATTTGATGGTAATCTGGATTCTATCTATGTAAATGTTCAACTTGCAATTGGATACACTGCGATAGAAGGACGGTCTCCAAAGATCAAAAAAGAACTACTTTGCAGGGATGATTCCCTGTCGTGCCAATTCTGGAATAACCAAACCAGTGATTTCATTTCTGACTGCTTCCCTGGAGCTTGGATCAATCATCTCACCCGTGCCAGACCACACTAGATGGCCGCCTTCTTGTGTAGTAAAAACGCTAACCTCATGACGTACGATCTTGGTAGTGTCAGTATAGCCGGGCTGCTGTACATCTCGATAGTAAGTAGAGTATGTCTGTTTACGCTCATTATACCGTGTAACCGCCTCGCGCTTTATAGATGGTGGTACATAATTGGTAGAGATCTCGGTCGGTAGTCTCCTGATGAAAAGCACTCCGTCGAATTTCTTCTCTCGAACAGCGGCTCCTACCTGGTCGGGATCAGGAATAGAATCTTCAAATAATCGGTACGAAGGGGTGGTCGTAACACCATGAGCAGACAGTTCTGCAACGATTACGTCTTCCCATATACGCCGGTTCACAGGACTTTTTTTCGCCGCGACGATAAGCATATTGGTCATCGGGGAATTCTTGAACTCCGGGTCTTTCCACACATTTGTCAGACGAGAAGAGGTGCATGCGAAGTCAATAGACGCAAGAAGAGCAATCACAGCAAGAATAATCCCTTGCGATGAGTTGATTTTCAATCTTGTTAACATGAATATATTCCTTTCGTGTAGTTTGTAAAGTTTGATTTAATAATCTCGACTTAAGCAGAAAAACCCATAAACAATTCAAAACAATCGTCTGCCATATAGGCCTCAGGCAGGTGCATGGCACATAACATCTGTAAAGACGCTATACGGTGAAACAGGACCACTTCGTCGTATAGCGTATTTATTTCTTTTGGACGCACCTGCCTCAGCCCTGTATGCTTTAATGTTCTTCGACTTATTTTTCCCGCGCATCTTCACGCGCGACGGATAACTTTGTAACCGAAGCCCCTTTGATGCCGATTGAATTGTCTATTCGGAAGTAGAATCGTTATTGTCCGTGGTTTGTCAGAACGTAAGGAATTACAAGGGGAAATGCAAACCGAACTATGAAACGGCCATTGATATTGATGATCTATGACCTGTCCGCCGGAGTGGAACGAAGGCGGATTGATGATTTGAGACGTTTGAAAAAATCTGTTTATCTGTTTTCTATGGACACACTTGAGCCGGTGGTCTAAAACATTCTGTATTTTCTGAATTGCCACGAGCTTCCCGCTCCGCCGAAGCGTACACCTTGGCGAGCCGAAGGCGAGACGGGGAGCGAGGCGAGTAGCTTGTGGGAAATAAGAGGAGAAAAATGAGGGTTTTTAACCCCACATTAAATTGATGTAGGGCTAAAGCCCACAAAGATTTTTTGGATTAGAAATCCACGACCTTAAGGTCGTGGCCATTCATTCGGTATTCATTTTTCTCTGTCTGGATATGTTATTCAGCCGGTCTATCCGCCGGCTTGTCCCTGCCTGCATGCCGGAGGCCTTCGCCCACCGAAGGCTTCAGCGAAGGCGGGCACTCCGGCAGGCAGGCGCCGGAGTGAAACGAAGGCGGAAGTGGAACGAAGGCGGATTGATGATTTATGAGTCTAGTTGGCTATGTATTTTTTGAAATATATGTTCTTCTTGCTCGTTATTTCATCAAGATTAACTTTCTCGTTTGAACAAATTCACCAGCCTGGAGGCGATAAAAATAAACACCACTTGCTAAATTTGTGCCATTAAAAGTAGCTTGATAACTTCCCGGTCTCATCTCTTCATTTACCAACGTCATGATTTCTCTTCCTAGGAGATCGTATACTGTCAATCTCACATGTCTCGATTTTGGAATTTGATATGTGATTATTGTCGAAGGATTGAACGGATTTGGATAGTTTTGTGATAACCGGAATTCCTCGACTATGTTTTCGCCGTTATTATCCATGCCGGTTGTCGGCGATAATTGTATCCAATTTAATCGGAACCCTCCTCGCGAAGCATATATTCTGATAATCTGAGGTCCTTCGGAAAGTTGTACAGCAGTCTGAACGCTCTGCCATATATCCCAGGATCCGGTGACTGGAAGATTTAAAACGGACAAGGTATCACCTTTGGTAATCAGTTCAATTTGCCCTGAATCGGCAGCGCTTGCGATGCGATATTCTAATGTATATGTACCGGATTGAGAAACGTACACATAGTAATCCACCCAATCGTTTGTATCAATGCTATAAAGCATTTTCCCGCTTCCCACATCTGAACAGGAAGTGGTTCCTATACCCTGACCTCTATAGTAATCTTCCGCTTCAATTTTACCCGGTGCTGAATGCAGATACTTATAATCTGTCAACAGATTGTGTACGGATACACCCTCGAAGGCAGTTAATTGTCCCTGATCATGGGACTGAATAGTTCCGGCAGTGTACGAAATAGTATACGTATTTGCTTTCCGAATGCTGTCTTCAAAAGTAATAATAAAAGAAGTTGAATCGGAATCCTTAAGACTCAGAGAAGAAATGTTGGTTGGATTGCCGGTATTATCGATTACCGAAAAGCCTGCAGGCGCCGCGGGTGGAGCATCCATTTTTTTATTGAAGGAAATTTCCATATTCTGGGTTGCAACGATACTTGCCGAATACACTTCAGGTGGTGAGCCCACAGGAGAATCAGCCAGGGAAGTAATTCCATCTCCGTATTTGAAGAGCGGATTATACACTGAATCCCCGATATTGATAGGGATTTGAGATACATCTCTTGGCCAGCTTTGAGAGAGTTTTCCGACAGGTTGATAATCGCCAAAGAGCACATCGGCAATTCCTTCGCCTTCTGTGCCGGGCAGCCAGGCGGCAATGAGAGCATCGCAGTGATGAAGAATAGGATCGAGAATGATCGGGCGTCCCGAGATAAGAATAACAACAACGGGGATTCCGTAACTTTTTAAATTTCGAACTGCTTCAATATCTACTCCATCAAGATTCACTCTTCCATCACCGTTTCCTTCTGCATAGGGCAGCTCTCCAATGACGGCAATACCGATATCGGCTTCTTCAGCACCAAGGCCGTCACTGGAAACGGTAATGGCCGCGTCCGGTACCACTTGCTGAATTGCTTCTCTGATTGTAGTTCCCGGAGTAATGTCGCCGCTTGATCCTTGCCAGGTAATCGTCCAGCCGCCGCATTGATAACCCATGTTGTCTGCATGCCGTCCTGCAAGATGAATATGCTTAATGTTCCTTGAAATGGGGAGAATGCCGTCTTTCTTTTTCAATACCACCAATGATTGACGGACGCATTCTCGGGCGGTTTCTCTGTGTGCAGTTGAACCTACCTGACTCAAGAGAGACCTGTTCGCATAGGGATGTTCAAAAAGACCTAATCGAAACTTTTGCGTGAGTATTCTTCTCACGGCATCGTTAATACGTTCGATAGTAATTGTATCAAGATTAATCAGATACTTGAGGGTATCAATATACGTGCGATGATTATAGACAGAGTAGTTTGACATCATTGCCATATCTATTCCTGCGTTGATGGAATTTTTAATGGCAGGTCCATATAATACAGGGGAAGGAAAAGGGGCAGAGGGATCGCCGGCGTATAAAAAGCTGTTCCAATCTGAAATGACAATGCCTTTGAATCCCAATTCTTCTTTCAAAAGATCCGTCAACAGATAGTGATTTCCATGGCAATGGATACCGTTCCATTGATTTTGAGCAACCATGATAGAGCCGACATTTTGTTCAATCGCGGATATATATCCCGGCAGATGAATTGCTCGCAGTGTCGCCTCGTCGACTTGAGTATTCCCGTTGGTCACTCCGTTTGTGGTGCCCCCATCTCCGATGAAATGTTTCGCACAAGCCAATATGTTTATATTTTTAGCCGATGTATCTCCCTGGAATCCAACCACAGCAGCCGCAGACATTTCTTTTACCAGGTCCGGATATTCTCCGAAGGATTCGTATGTGCGGCCCCACTTTTCATTTCTTGCCACTGCGACTACAGGCCCGAGGGTCCAGTCGATTCCCGTTGCTGACATTTCTTCAGCCGTGATTTGAGCGGCTTGTTTTACAAGTTCGGCATTCCGCATGCATCCCATACCGATGTTGTGAGGAAAAACTGTTGCGCCGTACATCGCACCGAAACCATGGATTGCATCAAGAGCAAAAATCAAAGGAATCTTAAGACGAGTCTGTAAAGCATATGATTGAAGCGTGTCGTAGAGGTCTGCCCATGCCTCCGGTGTTCTTCCTGCAGGTCCCTCGTCGGCTGCAGCAAGAAGTGATCCGAGATAGTAGGTCGTAATGTCTGATGTTGATGGAAGATTGGTGTAATCCATTTGTATCATCTGTCCGATTTTCTCGTCCAATGTCATTCTGCCGAGGAGATCATCGACTCTTGAATCGATTGCAGCTGTAGAATCCAGGTACGTCTGGCCATTGCTATTTCCCGGTGAGAATATTATTACTGCTGCAAATACAATCAGCATCTGATATTTCAGGGTTTTGTGATCGTTATTTTCCCGGCACATTTCTTACCTCTCTTGATTTTGACCAAGTCAGAAGATTATCCATATTAATATAAACTCCATTAAGAACATCAATAATAATGACAAAAAAAGGTACGCAATAAGCCGTCCTGCGGCTTTTATCCATCCAATTTTCAGTTCTGCGGTAATGATCCTGATCTCAGCATACAGAAGCCACCAGAAGAACATGCTTGCGGAAATCATCTCGATCATTGATGCAGGTTCGGTAAGTTTGAAATCTAAATGGAGACCCGCCGCCAATTCTATTGTCACAAATGGAAGCAGAAAAAGATATGCAGGAGAAAAACATAAGCACTGAGTAGAAAAGATACGCCGCATGCTTTTTCGGCCGATGGATTTCTTGATAGCTTTAAGGATGCCAATAGAAACCCCTAACGGTTCACATATAAGAAACACGGCAATGGAGAGGAATTTAGCTTCAAGCGGCAAAGAAGCGAACTTCTGAATGTGTCCACTTTTTAAGAAAAGGATAGAAAAGGTATCCACTGTAATCAAATAAGGAATTACACAGACGATTGCCCAGAAGAGCATTGGAGAAACGTACTCGTCAAATCTCTCGCCGGGTTCTTTGTCGAATTCTGCGGTAATGTAGCTCTGAGCCCATCCGGGTTGAAAGACAACTTTTACAAATGTCTTTGGAATAAGAACAATCCACAGAGCCAGTTCATACAAGAGTTCTTCAACAGATTGAAGGATTCTAATCAAGTTCATAATTGCCCTCTCCTTTCAATCCCGACTGCTTGTCCGCTGGAGTGGCCTGCCCGGTGGCCCGCTCCGCCTCGCTCCGCTCGTCGGAGCGAGGCGAGCTTGTCCGCCGAAGTGGAACGTAGGCGGAAGTGGATCGAAAGCGGATGTCGGGACTGCCGCAGGGCGGCACTGTTTTGCTGTTTTCAATAAAAAGGGGGGAGGTGACCTATGAATGGTCACCCCATTTCGCCCCGTTCATCGTAATAAAACGAGTTTTTTTGTATCGATATAATTGCCAGACTGCCTGTCTCTACTTTCCAAAGGAAAGGCGGATAAACGATAGAAATAAACGCCGCTCGCCATATTCACCGCATTCCACTGCCGTGAATGAAATCCTGCCTGCAGCTGTCCCGAAAATAGTGTCGTAATTTCTCTTCCTAGTGCATCAAAAATCTTAAGCGTAATAAATGATTTTGATGGAAGTATAAATGAAATCGTCGTTGACGGATTGAATGGATTGGGATAGGATGGCAGGAGCTGGATTTCCGACGGCATTTCGGGCGATTCTATTTCTTTGATTCCAGTCGGAAGGGCACCGATTACCGTTGTATCTGAGATTACCTCAATTCCATTAAGAAATGTCTCGGCGTAATAGACATTGTAATTTACCGTTTTGATGTATTCACTGGTTATTGTGTACGTACTTCCATCCATGAAACCTCTGACAGCATCGAGTCCCCCCACATTTTTATGACGATACGGAATTACTTTTCCTACGGCGCCGTTTGGCCACTGGAATTTGATGTCATATTTTATATTCGAACCCGAGGCACCTGTCTTTTTGAATGAAATTACAGGTGAGTGTGCCCCTCCGTTTGCTTTCAGTACGCGGATTTCGGCTATGCTTACTGTATCGCCTCTTGGCCGGGCGGCGCCTGTGACTGTGAGACGCACGAACCGCGCTAGGATGGAATCTGTCTTTTCAAGTATTGTAGCCGCCGAGTCGGTACGTGTTGTGCGATCGAGCGCCGTTATCCATCCGGCTGTTGCCGACTCAGTTTCAATGCGAAATTGATAACCCGCATTTGATTCGCGCGTTCCGGTGAAATCGACCCTGAATAGATCCACGATCTGAGTCGAGCCGAGATCGATGGTCGCCTCTGCGGGGAATCCAAGTGTAATCCATTGCGTCGTACTTTTACCGTCGACCAGGTTCGCTCCGCCGTACACGAGCGAATCGATCGATCCGCTTACGCTTACGGTTTTTCCTGCGGCGCAATTCTCGTCATTCACAGTTGTGATTGTATTGCCGGTGAGTTTTTCATAGAGTAATTTAGCCATCATCGTCAATCCGGCAGCGTTGGGATGAATTCCATCGGGGACGATGTCGGAGCGACTCTTCAACAGCGTGTTGAAATCGATAATCTGGCATTCTTTATTGGCTGCAATTTGTTGGATCATCGGAATGATGTCGGCATTGATAACCGAATCCCGGATACTGAATGCATCGCTGAAGGATGGAGGAGGAAGACAGAGCCAGATGACCGGATGACTTGGGAGCGACCTGAACGTATCGATCATCGCGTTATAGTCGCCGATGAATTCACCTTTATGATCATCCCAGTTCCATGGTTTGGTGTCGTTTGTTCCCAGACATATGGTCACAATATTGGGATTGAAGGCGAGGCCGTCCTTGAATTTTTGTTCATTCCAGATCGGGAAGTCGCCGTTTTTAAGCATTGTGCGTCCGGATACTCCGGAATTTTTCACGTTCCACCCGCTTCCGAGCAATACTCCAAGCTGGGCAGTATAGCTGTCGGTCAGTGTATTTGCGGTGGTGTATCCTTCTGTGATGCTGTTGCCGACACATACCACCCGAATTGTGTCAGTCTGAGCCTGAACAAATGCCGCTGGAAATTCGACAGCAGCAATGATCAATCCATAAGTCAATAAAATCCAAGTTCGCTTCGACATTTCAGCCTTCCTTTCATGGTACCGATCCTGTATGAAAATCCAAACGATCGTAATTTTACTCTTTCAACATACAAATTATTCTTCAAATCTTCAATGACTTGATTACTGTGTCGATGGGTAATCGACTATTTTTTCATTTATAGAATGATATTAGAATTTCGGCAGAGTTATTTCATTAAAACCATTTTTCTCGTCTCATTTAAATTCCCGGCTTGAAGGCGATAGAAATAAACGCCGCTAGATAATTGAGAGCCGTCAAAAGTGTAATGATAAATTCCCATCGGTTTCTTTTCCTCTAGAATTACTTTTATTTTCCTTCCGAGGATATCGTACACACTTAATTTTACGAGGGACTCTTTAGTTGCACAAATCCAATGAGAAGAGCTGCAGCAATAATCCAACTACATTTCTTCATGGTCTTGCCCTTTCACTTAATCAAGTAAGCGTAGAATCCAATAATTTCTCTCGGTATGTAATAAAAATCACGGCTTTCGGGAAACATTATGGCATGAGCATGGTTTACATTTGTCATTCCAATTTTATAGAACGATAATTTAATGCGTAAAATATGATAATACTGAGAAATTACCAGTACACTCTTGATATCATAACGTCGGGATATTTTTTGGACATTTAATGCCGTTAAGTAAGAGTTAAATCCGGTATTGTCTTCAACGATTACATCTTTTGGAATGCCATTTGAGACCAGGTACTCAGCCATGACTTTTGCTTCATCATGTCTGTTAATATCGATGCGGCCGCTTACTATTATGTACTTATAAAATCCTTTGTTGTATAGTTCAATTGCACGATCCAATCTGCTTTTTAATCTCCTGGAAGGAGACCCATCGTTTTCGACTTGATGTCCATAAATTACCGCTGCGTCTGAATAATTTATTTTATCGTTAAGACCGAAATACATAAGAAAACAAAAGTGAATGAAGAGCCATAGAATTAAAATGATCATTAATCGTTTAATAATCATGGATGATTTTGATTTCCAACGGAACGACATAAAATATGATTTCTTGTTATGCTATAATTATAACGTCCGCTGTGGTTACGCACTCCCCTTGGTAATATCGGCACGGTAGTTATAGCAACCACACCCGATATTTAAACCTCAAGATAAAAGGAAACGCATTTTTGTCATTGAATTTGCTGCGTGCCCCCGGAAAAAAATTAGTGTACGTTGAATTTTTTCGGCGTTATGTGCTATGCAGCATGCTTGGGTAACAAATGTCAGCATCAGACTATTGCGGGAGATTCATTCATCAAAACCATACTGTAAATCCCGCAGAGATAGCAAGTTGATTGCTTCCATAGCGATTCGATGCACCGCTTGGATTAAGCGTTATCAGCAAATACTGAACGCCGAGGTTTAAAAGGCACTTATCCGTTACGGCAAGCTTGACTCCGGCACGTCCTCCCCAACTGAAGCCGCTTCTCGATGAGCCATCGGTTTGTGAAGTATATCCAAACAAGGCCTCGATAAATGGGTATGTAATTCCTTCGGTTTTAAAGTTGTAAGATAGGGCACCAAGAATCGTAATCTGAGTAACAGAGCTGCCAGCGTAACTGATCGAGGTGATACCAAACGGATTCAGGCCAATCTCAAATCCGTCGGCGACAAAGTACCCTATGAATGGAGCAACAGAAAAGACTGTGCTGGCATTGCTGGCGGTATTACCATTAGTGACAGACGTACTACTTACGAATGAAATACTGCCGCCCAGCTCCGTTGTTCCCTTTAAAGCAAATCTCTTTGACTCTTGAGCAGTCGAAGATGATGTGAAAGAGAGAAATAAGGCAATTGTCAGAAGAGTTAAGAGCACGGAGTTAAATCTTGTAATTGAATTCATAACGGCCTCCCTTAGTTATTGGTTTATGGCACTACATTACATATCTCGATTTCGATATACAGGTGTCCGGTTTACACTATGCTGATCTTTTTACATAGTATCGGGCGAAGTGGCCGGGAAAGGTTACAGTTCTTACATCAAGAACTGTGAGAAATAATCCACATCGTATTCAAAAGACTTTTTGATTTTACTTTTGTATATTTTTTGAACTTTTTCTGATAGTAGTTAGAGTTGCTGACAGTGTAGACTAGATCTGTTTGATAATTGTACGAAATTGGTAGAAAAAAAGCAATAAATTCGTTGGAAAAGAGACTTATAAAGTCGTACGTGTTACTTTAGTAAAACTAATTTCCTGGTTTCAATATAATTCCCCGCTCGAAGCTGATAGAAATAGATTCCGCT
Source organism: Ignavibacteriota bacterium (assembly GCA_963776275.1). Taxonomy (GTDB): domain Bacteria; phylum Bacteroidota; class Ignavibacteria; order UBA10030; family CAVZMI01; genus CAVZMI01. The sequence continues at coordinate 28,142 of CAVZMI010000007.1, read as the reverse complement.
TGCCAAACCTTTCGCATTCCATTGTCGTATATAGGTATTGGGTGACAGTTCTTCCGAGACGATAGTTGCCACTTCTCTTCCAATCAGATCAAATACTTTCAAAGTCACAAAACACCGTGATGGAAGACTGAATGAAATTATCGTCAATAGATTGAATGGATTGGGATAATTTTGAAGAAGACGGAATTTACCGGGGATTATTTCTTTTCGAAAGACCGAATCGGCGTCGTTATTAAAGCCCGGATTCCCGTGTATATAGACAGAGCTGCACCAGCCGGAAGGATCATTCTCATCGTCGTATAATCTCTCCGGCTTACGGACAAGAGAATACCCCGATCCATCCGGTGAGTGAGGCCATGGATAATTATTGTCGTATGTCAGATTAATAATTGTATCACCTTTGCTCGTCTGTAAAATAATGGTTTCTCCTCCATTATCCAGTTGTCCGTTATATTCGCCATCGGGAGCAAATGGATAACGGGTCTCAAATACTTGGGCATTGGATGCCAGAACGAGAAAAGAGTCGGGCTCGATGATTGTCCCTGAGGGGAACGTATATTCTATTCCCTTTGAAAATGTCATTCCGCTCAAATTGAGCGATGCCGTACCCGCATTTTTAAGTTCTATAAATTCGAACTCCTTTTCATCGATCCCTTCTTCGCCCAGCGGGTGGTAATGGATCTCCGATATTTTCAGATTGTCATTTCCTTCAGGTACCCATAAGGCAACCTCGTTGAGTGCACTCCACTTCTCATCCTTATAGACCCTAGCTTTAATTTTGGTTGTATGGTCTATCGTTATAGGTCCCTTATAGGCAATTGCACTGGGTGAAATGGGACTGCTGGATTTCACGGGATTTCCCGCAATCAATTCGACGGATATAAGAAAATCAGAGTCTGCGGGAGCAATATTCACGGCTTGAATCCCGAGCAGATTCTTACCTGGAACGAGTTTCGATAAATATGGGGTGATGTCAATAGACTCGATGAATTTACCGTCATTCGTCTTGTTGGCAGTAGAATTCCAGTTGACGCCACCGGAAAAATTTCGAATCAGTATCGGGCTACTATTATTGAGATATGCAATAAATCCATCATCGTACTGCACTCGTAGCGTCATATAACTAAAATCATTCAGTTGTTCCTGGGTCACTTCGAAAGGGATTCGAATCATACACGTGCTGTTCACATTATACATTTGTTTTTTAATGTCGAACGATATCAGATCGTCATATTTAGATCCAAGATCATATCCGATACCACCCGGAGAATTGTTGCACAACGTCCATGAAGCATCGTTGAATTTGAGATCATATCTCCATTTAATGTCTACTTTAGCAACAGGAACAAGAACGCGTTTTTCCGCATTTCGTGGAACCACTATTGTTTGATATGATTTCTGCAGCGACGAAGGCATGCGGGTATCATTCCCATCCACCGTATAATAGACGGGGCCTTCTGTTGTATCTATGGTAAGGACTGTTCCCTTTGAGACTTTGCCGCCCGTCAGATTAAAAACAGGCGGATTGAAATCGGGATACAATTTCTGAGCTCTTAATTGCTTCAGCATATTATCTACGCGCGTGGGAAAGAATTGATCGACAACCCAATTTACTTCAGGCAGCCAGTCGTCGTCTCTTGTTCTGGGAATATCGGAATGTGCATCTCCCCAACGGGCCGATTCGGCAATAATAGCTTCGTCCATTTGTTGTTTTCTATCCAGAAACCGGTTCCGGCAAGCCTGGAGCGTCAGAGCACCGTTGTTGAATAAATGTTTGTATACACGGTCGAAAAATTTAAGACGGTAATCGGGATGATAACTGAGTCGTTGATGCAGCCATCGAGGATTGAAATGTCTGAACTCCATACCGATGCTCGTCTGAACAGTATTGTCGACCTCGGGGTACATGAGACTGTGTTCCGCATCGTGCCTGAAAAAAACGAAACCCCGATCCCCATTTCTGTCGTATAACCCGTAGAAATTGTTTGGGATTCCACCGGCTGTACGAACGATCGGGGTCACAAACATAGATGGTACAGAGCATGAAATCGATCAGATTATCTATATCTACCAGGATGGGGTATTCAGGATTTCTTGAGCCGTCGGGATTCAGGCCCTGTACGCTGTAATAGGATTCATCGGTATTAAAACCGGCTGTGGCCATTTCCCAGAGTCGTTGATAGGTATCTAAATTACCATCGGTGGCTTCAATATGATAATTGGGAATACTCAGGCTGTCTGTGACGTTGACTTTTATGACATCATAGTCTGCACTGGAACCGCCTAAATATGATGCACCAAAAGAGGCTTCAGATCTTTCCTGAGTCTGATAGAGTCCCCAATAGGTGCCGTTGATATATAAATGATAATAGCGGCTTCGCGTGTAAGGCTGTCCCATATCTCTTTGTGTATCCCTGGAAAAAACTTCCCGGAGTTCTGTATTTTTCCGACCTTCAGGGTCGCCGTAGAAAGCCCAGGAATAATTCTGGCTTGTTCTGAGATCGACATTGTCGAATTCCGTCACTCCTTCATCTCCGAACAAGGGATAGCGTAATTTTGCTTCACCATATTCTTTTCTGAAAAAAAGACGGAAGGCATGTTTAAAATTAATTCCGGTTCTTCCCCATGCCCCACGGATGCGCAGGCCGGCATCAATTTGAAAACCGGTGGTCCCGTCCGGATTCAATAACTCGACGGATGTTTGCCTTTCCCACTCACGACCGTGAGGAAGCGCGTTCATATAAATCCCCGAGTCCGGATCAAATAGATTCTTCAGATCGGTGACCAGCGAAATGGTCGGAATGGATAACAATGCATCTTTAATTTTATTCCGGTATCGAAGGTCATGCAGGACGTCGGGATCCATACCGTAGTCCATCCCCTGTTGTGTAAATTGTGTGCCGGGATTCGGGTTAGGCCAGGAGGGCCCCGGCTTTTTGCTATCAGGAGAAAGTTCTTCTATCTTATCAATGAATAAAAATGTATGAGTCGCTACTTTCGTCAACAGTATTCCATCCTTCACGGCACAGGCCCTTATTACAACACCCGGTGCCCGATCCCTATCCAGTGTATCTGTCGGATCGATGGTGAGAATAGCCGGTGAAGATTGATTTTTAGCTGTCGATGATGTATATGGGTTTGTTCCATCTCTGGTATATTTAATGGTTGCTCCGGGGGAATTGTATGCGATCTCCAATGTAAATTTATTTGCGTAAAATCCCCTCTCTGAAGAAAAAGTCGGCTCGTCCAAAACTTGTTGTGATAAGACAATCGAACATGATGCAATTAATAAAATGGCCGAATACAGAAATGTCATACCTCGATGATACATACAATCTCCCTCAATTTGTATATCGGTTGCCTCTCAATATGTAGGAACGTAAGGAAGTACTGGAGAAAATGCAAGTTTCGACAGCTGGTAAGTTTAGTATGCTTTTTACAACCTTCTTTTCCTGCTAAAATTCTTCTTATATATTATTTCATTTCAGACTTGTCCATAATACATCGCAGAAAGAGCAAGAGTATTTTGTCCCTTTCTTTCTGGAAAGAAAGGGACAGAAAGAAAGCCTGACAAAATCGCAACCCACGTGAGATGGCCACCAGCACGCGCTGTTGAGATGGCACATTCGAGTCCGTCGATCTCGGCCTTTAATCTAAGAGATATTCAGTCGATAGCTTTTATAAGCCTCGATCGAAACACACGAAATTGCGCCAACACACGGCCTCCCTTCTTCCCGCTACACGCCAGCGATTTTGTCATCAAGGAATTATTTATTATGGAAATGGCCATTTTTGTTCTATGGCCCCAATTTATAGATCGAAATACTTATACCTTAAGCAACATATTTGAAGGGATTATCAACTTATAATAATCTATTTTGGACAGCACTGATTTCATTCCAATTTGTATACATTGATAATTTTGTTTGAATATTTATTTTTGGTATCGCTTTTATGGCTTTTTTTTACTTGAACATTTCAGGTAACGTTCCCAGCATAAAAGAAGTCCTGCGTGTTAGCGAAGGATTTGGGTGAGTGCTGTTAATCACGACATTTTATGCTGTGTTATATGATGTGGCGGCACGCATTCTCATTTGCGCTGCATAGTTGACTAATTTGGTAAACTGTATTATATTATCCATCGGAATCGAAAGGAATCTAGCTATGAAATCCATTCATACAATCGAATTCGGTGAAGCGGTAAGACAACAACGAAAACACCTGAATTTACCTATGTCTCAACTAAGTTCCCGGCTGAAAGTCACAAAAGGCTATATGTCTCGTATTGAGTCCGGTAAAACCGTCCCGTCAGTGACAATGGTTAAGAAACTTGCAAAGTTGCTCAAACTGGATTCAACGAAACTTGGCATACTTGCCGGGTATCTTCCCTCAGACATTGAAAAGATATTGTATACAAATCCCGTAACGGCGCCAGCCGTTCTCCGAGAGACCTTCAGAGAGTACGGTAAAGCCGTCTCAACCGCACACAAGGCTCACTATGAATTGGAGCAAAAAGATTGTTTTAAATGGCTCGATGAACGAAAGAGCAATAGCATCCACGCAATTGTGACCGATCCACCTTATGGGTTGAAGGAATACACATCGACTGAAAAGGCCAAACTCCGAAACGGTAATGGTGGAGTCTGGCGAATTCCACCGAAACTTGATGGATATGAACGACAACCCTTACCGAGATTCACAGTGCTCAACCAAGAAGAGAAGAATGAGTTGAAACGATTCTTTTTGGACTGGGCAAAAAAGGCCCACAAAGTTCTTGTCCCCGGTGGGCACATTTTCATTGCCACCAATCCATTGCTCTCTCATATAGTGTATGACGCGATCGAGCAAGCTGGATTTGAGAAGCGTGGAGAAATTATTCGCTTGGTTCAAACGCTTCGTGGTGGAGACAGGCCAAAGAACGCACACAAAGAATTCAGTGATGTAACTGTTATGCCCCGTTCCTGTTGGGAACCTTGGGGCCTTTTTAGAAAGCCGTGTGAAGGTCGAGTTCAAGATAACCTGCGCAAATGGAAAACAGGCGGACTACATCGGGTTTCAGACAATCAGCCGTTCTGCGATGTAATTAAAAGTTCTCCGACGAGAACAGGCGAGCGAGAGATCGCTCCGCATCCTTCATTGAAACCACAAGCTTTTATGCGCCAGATTGTAAGGGCAGCCTTGCCGCTTGGTCAAGGTATCATTCTTGATCCGTTCATGGGAGCAGGCTCAACGATTGCTGCTGCTTGCGCTGTCGGTTACAGGAGTATTGGGATCGAATCAGATCCTGAGTTTTATCGAATTGCGGTGAAAGCAATTCCGCGACTCGCAGTCTTGCCAACAACCAACGGTGGCAGTGTATCAATTCCAGAGGCATTGGTCGAATCGCAAGAAGACCTATTTGTGTTGAGCTAAAATATTTTGGTGCTTGCCGATCCCATAGTCCGGCAATCTGTAAAGAAAATTACTTCGCAGCTTTTCTACACCAGATGTCGTGATTGATGCGGTTGGAGTTCGTCTCGATGCGCCTTTGCGACCAGAAAATGACCAATCTTTCTTCGTTAGCTTAGCACACAGAATCTCTACGAATTTCAACGGAACAATTTCCTCGTCATCTTGCTTTCCGACTACGTAACGGAAAACCATTAACCAGCATTTTTCTGGGTTATGTCCCTGCCAGCCTCCTCTTTGAATTGAAGACTTTACTTCGATACCTTCCTCGCCTTTGAGAATAAGGTTCGAGGAATAATACCCTTCGGGCAACAAATCTGGATGACCGCCTACCTTGAGATTCGCAACGAGCGAGTGGGATACCTTTGCGATGTTCTTCACGAGAAACTCTGATAGTATTCCAGAAAGCGAGTTTCCAAGTAGCAATTCTTCGAGCGGGCGGAAACCGCTTGTCTTGAGAAAATTGTTAACACCATTGAATAATCGATATGTTTCAGATACAGCTTTTTTTACCTCGTCAACCGTGAGATTATAAGGGAGTTTAACTTTAGGGTTGACATACTTTTGATCAAGCAGGGTTGATCTTTTCATATCATCCTTTGTTTGGTTGGGGATTCTGACTGCATCGTTCGGTTTCCAAGTTACGATTGTATCGGGTTTAAATCAAATGATGTGTGCGGCCATTTTCACATAACGTGTCGCGTGGTTACGCAGTACCGCTACGGGATATTGCAAATGACTCATTCAATACCTGCACCGTGGCGGTATTGAGACCTTATGTTAAAAAAGCACAGTGAAAATAATCTGTGTATAATTTAGTGAAAGTAACATATAGCCACAACACGAGGTCTCAAATGAATACTACGCCTAATTTCGCCAATCAGCACATCTATATCGGTCTCGACACCGGTAAAACCAGCTGGAAGGTTTCGATCTTCACAGAACATGTCGAACACAAAACATTCACCCAGCCACCCTTGGTTCATGTGCTGGTCAGCTACTTGAAGCGCAATTTTCCTGGTGCTCACTACCACTGTGTTTACGAAGCCGGTCGTTGGGGTTTTTGGATCCACGATCAACTCGCAAACCAGGGCATCGATTGTCTGGTCGTTAATCCTGCTGATGTTCCGACAACCAATAAAGAATCGAGTCACAAAACCGATCGCATTGACGCTCGTAAACTTGCACGAAGTCTGCGCTCGTGCGACCTGCATTCAATTTATATCCCTTCTCGCATCGCTCTCGAAGATCGTTCACTGGTTCGAACGCGTCAATTCCTGGTCAACAAGCAAACGCGCTGTAAGAATCAGATAAAAGCACTTCTAAGTTTTTATGGAATCACGATTCCAGAGAATCTAAACGCTTACAACTGGACCCGAAGATTTATCACATGGCTTCAGAGTATTTCATTAGAGCATGACAGCGGGAATCAATCGCTAAGGATATTGCTCGATGAGCTCTTCCACCTTCGACAATGTATACTTCAGCTGACAAATTCAATCCGATCATTAGCACGTGAAGAACGATATCATGTTCATGTCTGCAATCTCATTACCATCCCCGGCATCAGTATATTGACGGCAATGACATTTTTAACAGAACTTGTAACGCTCGATCGTTTCAAAAACCTTGATCAATTGGCATCGTACGTCGGCATGATTCCAGGCGAACATTCCAGCGGAGATCGGGAGATCACTACTGGAATAACCCGTCGTCAGAACGCGATACTGCGCTCGGCATTGATTGAAAGTGCCTGGATCGCTGTCAGAAAAGACCCGGCACTGCTTCTGGCATTTACGACATTAGCGAAGCGTATGCCGAAGAATCAAGCAATTATCCGTATTGCTCGAAAACTGTTAAATCGTATACGCTTTGTGTTGAAAAATCAACAGCCATACGTGGTATCTGTAGTCCAATAATACACGACATCAACAGCATTCAATCGTGATAATATAATAATTAGTGGGCAACGCTTAGAGTTCGCTGCAGTTTCCGCTCATCGTGGAATATCTGCTCTAATTGAGACTGCGTGCCCACATATATTTATAATCTGATAAAAGAAATGCAGCGTCTCGCACTCAAGCCTGGTGCAGCACTGCCTGCTGATAAAAGCTTGATTTAAACGATTGAGTCTGCTGTCAATTATGTAATCTTTGAAAAGGTAAATATGCTCCCAAAATCTATATCATTAATTTGCTTTTTTACATAAAAGCGAACACTATTATATATTCGTTTTGGTTCAATTTAGCTCGGCAAACGTATAAGCGATGTAACCACGCGTATTATGCGCCGTTGGTTTGCACCTAAGGCCAATCAGAAAATCAATTCTGAATCGGGAATCTGAACGCAAATCCCGTATTAGTGTCCACGATCGTCACAGATTCATTTCTAAGTTCGATCATCTTGAAATCAAGTCTCGGGCCTATTGTCACTCCAGCTTTTGCGGCATCTAAGATTAGGTTATCGACGTTGTCCCGTATAAATTTTTCGATGTTTCGAATAAGATGAGTGTATTTGTTTGTAGTTAATACGGCTTCGACACTAGATCCAGAAGTCGTAAAACCTCCCCCTGGAGGAGCATAGATTGTACCATCATCCATTTGCAGCGTCGAGTTTAGGTTAGATTTTCTCAATTTCCCAATCTCTTCGTCTGACGGATTAAATTCCACACTAAGGATCCCTTTGATACGATATTGAGCGATAGACTCCGGCCAATTCGAATGAATGATCTCAATCAATCTCCTTTTAACCCATGGTTGAAGTCCGGATCCATGATCTAATACATCAATCATATAAAAGGAATCCTCGGTAATCCTTGCAAAAAGTACAGGTCCTGTTCGTTCAACAAATCCACTGGTTTGGACTACTGTTCCTAGATGCAAGTGGTGAATGTCCCAATCATTTAACAAGGGATCATTATAGTTAGGATCATTAAGACGAGTACTCTGATGGGGGAATAGATCGTCACCTATCTTTATCTTATTCTTGATTAGGTCGAGCCCCGTGTCAAGATTTGTAGGGCAAGTGAATTCTCTTGATACGAACAATTTTCTCGGAGATGCAGAAATACGTCGTCTTTGTAGGTTGAAATATGTTATTGAAATGTTACTGGGATCGAGATTCGGATCGACAACATAGCCCAATTCCTGCAAAGCGGACTTCAACATTGCAGTCCAATCAGAGTGAAAATCCATTTTAAACTCAACCGTTGTATCCATATTTATCCTTCCCAGAGTTGTAATGGGATGCAAACCAATGACGCATACCATGTGCGCAAACTACGACGGCCCGCGCCGGGATTTAGTAAATGACTTATTTAATACCCGCACCGGCGCGGGATGTAACGAACCCTATTATTTTATCCAATAGGTTTTACCTAGCTTAGCAAATTTGTGAGTGACGTAGTTTGTGTCGATATTTTCTAAAAGTTCCCCTAAGAGTCAAGAGAAATGAGTATTATATAAGCGCAATACAATTCTCGCTCTTCAAAGCCAAGGATGGCTTTGAAGGGGCTATTGTTAATAAACATCTCTTTGCATAGTAGCTTCCATGCTTATAATTAATTTCTTATCATCTCCGTCATCATTACGCTTATTGTGTATAAAGTATAAAATAAAATACATTATCGCAGCCTTGGTTATTAGAAACAATTCTTTACAGTATTTAATTAATTCTTCTTCTAAGAATTCATACTCGCAGTTTACATTATTATATAATATGCCTGAATTAATATTCATAAAAGAATGTGTAATTCTGTTTCTTAGCAACCTATATTTATAATACGGATAGCTTTCTTGAAAATCATAAGCTAAATTTAATAACGCTAATAATTGATAGTTATTTTCGGAAATTATAATTTTTTTTAATTGTTCATTTATTAATGAATGGAAATAAATGTCATTTTGATCAGTTTTAATTATATCAAAATAAAATAAAACTATCTGTGCCAATTTATCCAAACAATTATAAATATTAGCGAATACTTTTTTAAGAATACCAAATTTAGTTGAATTCTTTGTATAATCAAGCAAATAGATGAAAGCAACTCTACGATCTAATTTTGAGTAATTCAATGATAGGGATTGATAAAACAGAAAACGAGATGAAACATAATCTTCTAAAATCTGATTAAAAGTTTGAAAACAAATATATATTTTATTTGAAATCCATGGATTATTTGGATGCTTTTCGTCATGAATATTCTCAATGAGATTTGGAAAAAAGCTATCCTCTAAACTTAAGTCATCATAATAAAATCCAAAATCATAATTCAGGAACAAATTGTTTTCTAAAACAAATTTATAGTATGCATTTATTGAATGAGGCTGATGCTTTTTTTCATTATAGTTATTCTTTTTTAGGTATTTCCTTATCTTTTCAAGTTCATATTTAAAAATATCTAGTGCGGCTTGACCTACAATCTCGATTATTCTTTGGTCTTTAACTGCTTTTTTAAGCAGTTCTTTCGCAAAATTCAAAAGCCTTAAAGATTTATATGGTGATAATCTAAAATAATAGATGAGAGCTTTGGCTTTATTTCCTAAAGCCATACCAAAATTGGGGTCATGTTTTAGCACTGAATCATAAGCAAAAATTGCTTCAAAATTTCTTCCATATTTTTCAAATAAATTTGCAGTATTTGTCCTTGCACATAAGAAATGATTCAAATCATTTGTAGTAACTTTTTCATAATTCTTTCTAATATCAGCATATTCTTTATTGTCAATAAAATCCATAATTTTGTTTTCATATAAAAGATCAGCTAAAGAATATTTCATCGTTGCCAAATCATAATAATATTTATCTTTATCAAGTTCATTCTCTTTTTTTGTTAAGCGACATATTGCATATGTTAAAACCTCTTTATGCTTTTGTTCTTTACCAATATTACAGAGCAATCCATCTATTACTTGAGAATAATATTTATTTTGACCATACTTTTGATCTAATTCTCCAACTTTCTTAAAAATGTAATCCTTAAATAATGAATTAGAATTTGATTCTTTTGCAAATTGGCACAGTTCTATTTGGATTTCTTCTTCTTGCAGATACTTTAATCTCCTAAACCAGCCATGGATGGCTGGTTTACACCATCTATTTTCTGCGCGGCATGGCGCATAACTCGCATAACAATCTACTTTGTCTCGGCGATTTACTTCATTGCACTAAAGTCGAAGACCCTGAGCTTGTCGAAGGGTACTGCTACGCCGTACTTTTGCAAACTATCAAGAATTTATTTCACATGAGTAAAAGGATGGAGAGAGCACCTTTTTTTATTTTTATCAATTAAGTGAGCGTCGTAATACCTGCTCTTAGTTGTAGTTGCCCGTCACCTCAGCAATATAAGTTTCTTCGTTTCAGTAAAAGAACCAGCCTGCAAACGATAAAAATAAATTCCGCTCGTCATATTTACCGCATTCCATTGTCGCGAGTAATTCCCTGCTGGCAATTCTTCCGAGACAATTGTTGCGACCTCTCTTCCAATCACATCAAATACTTTCAGTGATGCAAACGATTTCGATGGAAGACTAAATGAAATGGTCGTCGATGCGTTAAACGGATTCGGAAAGTTCTGGCCTAATGAAAACTCTACAGGAGTTTGCGTTGGGTCACGCTCAACAAACGTTGGGGCGAGTCTCGAACTGTAACCTGCAATAACATCCTTTATCTCTCTCAGGGTGCGGGCGTTATCTGCAGGAGCATAAGGGTCATTGGGATCGTACGATCCCGCGGGAGTACCCTCTCCCCACAAAATACTTGGGTTCGAAAAAACTGGTACCCATAATGCATCCTCTGGGTAGGTCATCACAGAAGCATACTTTACTCCATCCTTGTCTATCCATCGCCAACCTGTGGAGAATTCAAATAATCCGCCCCGGGCGGGGGCTGGTCTTATCTTTTGGTTGCGACTATGTTCCATACCCATGTTGTGACCAAGTTCGTGAATGAATGAGTAATCTAGATATGCACCATTAACATCACTGGTAGAAAATCCAAGATCAGGTCTACCATTCACATCTGTCAGAAGCCATCCCATTCCGCCTGTATTACAAAGCAGGACAACAAGGTCAGCAGCATAGGAATACCGCCATTGATGCACCTCATCCATGTATCCGTCGTTTGTGTTGGTTAGTCGATCTATATCTAATAGTCCATCTCCGCTCTCGGTGTAACTAATCAGGCCAGAGTGAACAAGACGAATGGACGTGTTTACACCGCTCCCATAGATTACCTCTTGCGCCGTCATCATTGCTTGCGCAATAACGAGGTCGATCCCGCCCCAGAAATCTGCCGAAACTTCTTCAGCCGGGGTATAGACAACCATAATATCAATGCCTGGATAATTTCCAAATAGGGTGTTAAACGAACGCGACTCACTATAAGGCCCCCAGCCAACGAAATTTCTTGCCTTTACTCTCCACCAGTATTTTTGGTTGTTTTCAAGAGTTTCGGACACATGGTAAGTACCAAGGACCGATGTATCGCTAAAGATAATCGGACTGAAATTAGAATCCGAGGAAATATCAAGCGCATAGTTAATAACCACCGGATGTGTCTCATTCCAATTAAAGAGAACCTTTGTTTCTTGAGCATCTACTTCAACATCAGCTGAATCCAGAGGATATAGAAGCTCAACCTGTTCTGGTACAGGCAGTTTGCTCTGCACATATTCCCAGAAATCCTTTTGCTCTACACCACTTCCAAAACCCATTCCTATGTATCCCTTATCGCCAATCGAAAAACCAACAGCCCCAGTTCTTGGACTGCCTCCGAAGGGGTGATTCTGTGACCAGTTATTATTTATTGGATCATATTCCCAAAAATCCTTTTCATATACGTTCTGTTGACCAACGTTGTGGAAATCGGTTGAATATATTCCTGTACCGATATATCCCTTATCGCCAATGGAAAAACCAACAGCAGCATCTCTTGCAGTGCCTCCAAAATCTGCTTTTCGCGTCCAGGTATTTGAAGACGGATCATATTCCCAAAAGTCCTTTTGATCTCCGCTATCACCAAAGCCCGTACCAATGTATCCCTTATTGCCGATGGAAAAACCAACAGCCCTAGTTTTTATACTGCCGCCGAAGGAGTGTTTCTTTGACCAGTTATTATTTATTGGATCATATTCCCAAAAATCCTCGCAGTATGATCCATCGTTTCCAGTTCCAATGTATCCCTTATCGCCAATCGAAAAACCGACAGCCCCATGTCTTGCGATGCCTCCGAAATCGGCTTTTTGTGTCCAGGTATTTAAAGACGGATCATATTCCCAAAAATCTTTTCGATCTGCTCCATCGTTTCCAGTTCCAATGTATCCCTTATCGCCAATCGAAAAACCGACAGCCCCATATCTTGCGGTGCCTCCGAAATCGGCTTTTTGTGTCCAGATATTTGAAGATGGATCATATTCCCAAAAATCCTTTTGATGGCTAACAGCAATGTATCCCTTATTGCCGATGGAAAAACCAATACCACTTCCTGAATTGCCTCCGAAATCTGCTTTTCGTGTCCAAGCTGCCTGACCATCCACGATATCATGAGACAGACATAAGACCGTGAGCGTGAATACAACACTCTTAAGTGTCATTTTGAATGTTGCTCCTTTCAGTGGTAGATGAACTTCTAATGAATCCAATTCCTCGACTGTAACAGTTGGCGGAAACATATTTCTTCGAATTCTTTCCACCACAAACTCAGCGATCCTTTTTGCATCTTCTTCTGTCTTGAATCCTTCTCTCCCGGACAGTGCAGGTGGGTGTGTTTGATGGATGAGTATCTTCCCATTAAGCCATATGTCATATCCAAACGTATTGCTAATAGATGGGATAATTTCAACGCGCAGTTCCGCATTTTGATAAATATTACTGCGCTGCTGAATCTCGGTTGATGGATCTTCAATACTCCTTAATAGAACAATCAAGAAGGAAATTATAATTATGGACACCAAAAAGGCAATAATGATTATGTGCTTCCCGATGACCGAGATCATACCAGTTAATGTTGTTGTTCTTGTAAATATCACTCCTATTGATTTCTTAGTCGCCATCTGGCGATACTAAAGTTGGTGCATGCTCGAAATGTTGGATACGTAACGGATCGACCTCCGTTAGGTAATGTGAACATGACGACCTGTCGTAGGTAATGAAATACTTTTTTTGTTTTTCGATTACCTCTATAGTCCCAAGGCATATTCCGTCTTTCGTGGATAGGTAAAAATAACCATACTGAGTACCTTCAATCCTTCCCGACATCGAAAGAACATTGTTAACATCAACTACGACGCGATTCAATTTAACTAAGCATGCTGCTCCATCAAAGAGGTCAATTTCTAATCTATTGCCAATGTCAACGGTTGTAGTTGATATTATCATACGATTTATTTCAACTGCTCGGCGTCGTATCTCATAGCGGGCCTGGTTAACCCATTCTTTTTGCACAATTCCTGATGACTTGATCAGCAATGTTTTATCCATTTGCGTTTCAGGAAAGTTACTCTGATGAATGATCTGACTCGTGAGAAGATTTGTACTGAATCCGACAAGAAACAGAATAAGTACTGAGACTCTGCAACAATTATATGGCTTCATGAGCCCTCCATGTCTGACTCTAAGTTTGAAAGAGACCAGTTGAAAAGGGAATGCACTTTGTTCTATCTGTTTAACGTCATAATCATTGTGTGTGCAATTGCAACTAACGTGCTTTGTAAAAGAGACGTGTACCGTCGAACAATAGTAGAAATATTTTCCGTGAGGCTGGACATGTAATTAGCACCATAATTTTTCATGTGATAACGCGAATGATTTTTTTACAATTATTAAATGATGTTTCGGGCATTTCAAATGAAAATAACCGTCTCCTTTTTCCTTTTTCACTTGTTCTCAGGTTGATAAACCAATGCAACCTGCTTTTCAAGTTTATTATAGGTTTCGAATTGAGTAATATAAAGTTCAAGTTTTGTGTTGTCATTATTTGAAAAGTATGAATACTCTTCAATGTCAAGTTTTAGATTTTTCGATTGAATATTTTCCGTCTTGACTTTTAAGGAGAATTTTAAAATTAGATTCTTGATCGATCTTATTTGAGCATCATATTTTACGCAATCAGAGCTGACGAAAATAGGTATATTTATTGTGGTATGTTCTGTAATAATTACCCGTTCAGATTTGGGTAACCTATATTCATAAACTGGAATAAACCCAAGCTGGTCGGACATAGTAAGATCGGAAAAGAATCTGTCTTTATAATCGCCTCTATCGTTTAAATCAAAGAAAATCTTTTTTCTTAAAATTTCATCGGCTGCTGACTTCAACAACAATGATTCAAATTGCTTTGGGAAATGCATCGGAAATCCAAGGATGATATTACCCTTGTAGGGTTTCAATTTGATGCCATGTTTCTTAAACTCATATTCCCATTTGCTCTTATGGTTTGGGTGCTTAATATCCTTATCATCGACAAAGAAAAGAGTATACGGCCCGAGTTTTGCACTCCGTCTCCGTATGATAGATGACTTGTTGGCTCTTTCTTTAAAGTATTCTTCCTTTGAAAGTTTTGAAATGGTAAATTTGACATTTGAAACATCTTTCGGCATTTCTTGGTCTGCTGGGACGGCTAAAAAACTAACACCTTTAGGAATAAGTCGTTCATGGGGATAATGGAAATAAGTTGTCTCTCCTTGTTCAAAACCATCATAAAAAGATTGAATGAACAGTTCTGAGTACGGATAAAATAAATCAGCCCACTTAAGAAAGTGGTTTGTATTATTAGTTACTACAAGAAATTTTAGTCCGTCAAGTAGACGGAAGTTAGAAAATAATTCATTGCCATTATAATAAAGCCAAAACCTGAGAAGATCTTCAGCTTCTTCAGGATAATACTTTAATAACTCGTATAAATCATAAATTAGCTCTTTTATCCCAAACTCCGGTGTAGAGTAAGAATCTTTGGCTTTATTAAGTCCGTATTCCAACTCATCTAGTTTTTCATATAGGTCTAAATCATATGAATAATTTAAGTACTCAGCTTCGTCGAAATATTTCTTTGCAAGGTCAAATTTTTTATTTTCTATTTCATAAACACATAGATTAAAAGCGGCAGACGCCTGTGCAAAATAGTTATAGGTTCCCTCTGTCAGTTCTTTTAGTTCTTTGTTAGTTTCGCCTTCTTTCTTATAATCACCTTCAAGGTGATAAATGTATGCCAATGCACCGATACATTGTGCAATGCCATTTTTATTAGCCAAGTTAATAAAGGCATCTTTTGATATTAATAAATACTTTTTGGCTTCAATATAATTTTCAGATTCTGTGTATAAAGCTGCAATGTCGCCTAAAGTTTCGGCTTTCTTGAATTCTCTTTGAGTATTGATTAGCACTTGCTTTAGTCTATCAATGCCCTTTCTTGCAAATTCATTTCTTTCTTTTGGCTTATCCTGTATTTTCTTTAGCATTACTATTCCCATAATAGCACGGAAGTACTCATCATCTATGTTTTCTTTGTCAGAAAGATCAATAACTTGGAGATAAAGGTTCTCTGCCTCTTCATATTTTTTTTCAATCTTATAGAGTTCAGCAAGCTTTCTGTAATACTTTAATTTATTTTTAGTATCGTTAGTTTCTTCAATTGCTTTGATTGCAGCGTGAAATATTTCGATACCTTTTTGCTTATCTCCAAAGTTGTAGTGAAGCAAACTCAACAAGTCGAGTGCTTCGGCAAGCCATCTGAATTCTTTAATTTCATAGAATATTTGTAGGGCTTCTTGCAAATACTTCTGACCAATTCCTAATTGCTGTGTTTTCAGCTTAAGCTCAGCTAGAAAAAAGAGAGTTTGACCAATAGAGATTGGCAGTTCAGACTGTCGAAAGTAGTCGAGCCCTTTGGTTAAATGCGATTCTGCTTCTGAAATGTTCCCCTCAGCTTTATTTACTAAAGCTATATGTGTATAACATGCTCCTATTCTTGATGAAATTAATTTCTTGTCTTGCTTAGTATATTCTTGCTCACAAATTTCAATTGCTTTGCGGTAAAACTCTTTTGATTTATCAAGATGCCCTTGGCCATGCTCCAGCCAACCCATTTGGTGGTAACACTCAGCTTCTCCATACTTATCGTTTTGTCTTTTGTTTATTTCGACAGCTTCAAGGAGATGCATTCTCGCATTGTCAAATTCCTCTGTTGCCAGTTCAGCTATTGAGGCTTCATATAATGCATCTGCAATATTATCATCAAGGTTGTTATCTCTAAAATATTCTTCGCTTTCCTTGATATATTTAAGAGCTTCACATGGAAATTCATACTTATCATTCAAGATACTTGCAAGTGCAAGTTTGCATTTAGCGATTGCAAAATGATCATTTAGCTTTTCTGACAATGCCAATGCCTCAGTATAAATTGAAGCCGCTTCATTAAGCTTACCTTCGTTTCTAGAAACTTTACCCTTGGTTAAGAGTTCCTCAACTTCTTTTGTAAGTTTTGGTTTTAATTCACCACTAACACGCCGCTTGGTTTTGATTACTTCCTCATATGAAATATCATCTTTTGTAATCTTGGAGTGACAAGTTGGGCAAAGCATCAATAGGTTTGTGATTTGATTATTCTCGGGATGCTCGTCAATGTGATGAAATTCAAAATGGTCAACATCTTTGCTTTGACAAAAAGGACAAACTGAGCCAATTTCCTTTTGAAGGACAGTTTTGATTTTTTGAGGGATTGGCTTTCTGTTTCTCATAATTCTGTCAGTACAACTGCTTTGATGACTGCCTTTCGTTCTTGTTCGTCAAGTTTGAGTCCTCTGTCGCCAAAGGGTTCTGATAGTTTTAAGGCTGTTAAAAGGGGACGGTTGTTCAAATGTCTTCAATTTTCTATTCCTTCTCATGCCCGAAATTTCATTTAATTCGCATAACAACGCACTTTGTCTCGACGATTTACTTCGTTGTACTATTAATGAACTCGATCATGGCTGCAATATATTATTGCATTACAGTTGTGAAAGAATCCCAATGAATGTTGCATGTATGCTCTTTTCAATACATCAGAACGTAAGGAATTACATTGGAAAATGCAATTATGATATGCAGGTAAAAAGAGCATGCTTTAAAAATCCCTCAACCTTTACCTTAACCTTTACCTCTACCTTTTCTTTTGCCACTTGAATCATAATAACCCTATGCCTATATTATCCCAACCTATGAAGCCAAAATCGAAATATGTTTGCCAGTCTTGCGGCTCTTCATCACCCCGATGGCTCGGACGATGTCCCGCATGCGGTGAATGGAATACGTACGTCGAAGAACCAATCTATCACGAAGGTAAAAGTAAAAAGGGAAGTCTCTCAAGCAGCGGTGGAAAGCCTGTTCCGTTGAGTGATGTAGATACCGTTGAAGAAAAAAGAATCCTGACCCGCCTTGAAGAATTCGACCGCGTGTTGGGCGGAGGAATTGTCCGCGGATCTGTGATATTGGTGGGAGGCGATCCCGGAATAGGGAAATCGACGCTCATGATGCAAGTCGCTGCGAAAATTCCTGGTACGGTACTTTATGTAACGGGTGAAGAATCGGCAAAACAGATTAAGCTTCGGGCTGAACGGTTGAAAATTTCATCAGTCCAGACGATCCAACTGCTTGCAGAAACAAATCTCGATGTCGTTTCGGAATGTATACTAAAAT
This sequence comes from Ignavibacteriota bacterium, assembly GCA_963776275.1. Classification (GTDB taxonomy): domain Bacteria; phylum Bacteroidota; class Ignavibacteria; order UBA10030; family CAVZMI01; genus CAVZMI01. The sequence continues at coordinate 10,026 of CAVZMI010000007.1, read as the reverse complement.
TGAAGCCAAATCTTATTGTTATAGATTCGATACAGACAATGTACCGGCCGGAGCTCGAAAGCTCGCCCGGCTCGATCAGTCAGGTTCGTGAATCGACTGCAATGATCATGCGAATAGCCAAAACAGAAGAAATTCCGGTATTTCTGGTCGGCCATGTCACAAAAGAAGGCGTAATTGCCGGTTCGCGGGTCGTCGAGCATATGGTCGATACCGTCCTGCAATTCGAAGGAGAACATCATTATTCATACCGGATTCTGAGGCTCATGAAAAATCGATTTGGATCCACGAACGAAATCGGTATTTTTGAGATGCGCGATAGCGGACTGCGTGAGGTAAAAAACCCATCGGAAGTGCTTCTTGCAGAGCGGAATTATGGCGTGTCAGGCTCTACTGTCGTAGCCAGTATCGAAGGAACGCGCCCGATTTTGCTGGAAGTTCAAGCCCTCGTCTCACCGACAAGTTACGGGATGCCCCAACGGACATCGGCCGGATTCGATACAAAACGCCTTCAATTGCTGCTGGCAGTGCTCGAAAAGCGTGTCGGCCTCAATATCGGCAGTTATGACGTTTTTGTGAATATTGCGGGGGGTGTCAAAGTCGATGAGCCGGCTGTCGATCTTGGAATTGCCGTTGCTATTGTATCGAGTCTCCGCGATATCCCCACTGATTCGTCATCGGTGGTGGTGGGGGAGGTGGGGCTTGGCGGCGAAATCCGCACCATCAGCCAGATCGAAAAACGTGTGCAGGAGGCCGGAAAGCTAGGTTTCAAGCGGATCGTCATTCCGAAAAATAATGTGAAGGGAATGAAGATGAACGGCGAAATCGAAATCATTCCCGTTGAAAGTGTGGAAGAAGCAATTAAATCAATTCTTAGTTAAGCCTGCAACTCTGTGTCCTCATGATAGGAATTTTAAATTCTCTGGGGACTCTGTGGCGGTGACCGTTCAACTATTTTTCTTAATAAAGGGTCACAGCACCATTAAAAATCTTTTATCTTTGTGGTGTTATATTTATCAATGAAAAAAATAACCACGGAGTACACGGAGATCTTCTAAAATATCTCTCCTGAGAACACGGAGTGTCGTTTAATTAACAAAAGACATCTATGCTCAACCAAATAATCCTTGCAACGCGAAATCTCCACAAAATCAAGGAACTGCAGGCGATGCTTTCTGGAAGCGGAATTGCCGTGAAGAGTCTGGAAGATTTTCCTTATCTGTTGGAAGTGGAGGAAGACCAGCCGACTCTCGAAGGAAATGCCCTGAAGAAAGCGCGATATGTTTTTCAATCGACAGAAATTCCCGCCCTTGCCGATGACTCGGGATTGGAAGTGCTTTACCTGAATAAACAGCCGGGCGCCCACTCGTCGCGCTTCGCTGGAGAAGGGTGCAGCTACGATGATAATAACCGGAAGCTTTTGAAAGTGTTAAAAGGAGTGCCGCCGCGCCGCCGTCAGGCGCAGTTTCGGACTGTCCTCACGCTTGTCGGGCCGGGATATGAAAAAAGTGTCGAAGGAATTGTCGAAGGAGTGATCATCGAATATTCCCGTGGGAGAAACGGATTCGGCTACGATCCTATTTTCATCCCGAATGGATACACACAGACCTATGCCGAGATGAGCGCCGAGATGAAAAACTCTCTAAGCCACCGCTCAAAAGCCCTCGCTCGAATGAAAGAAATATTATTAACACTCGAATAATGATGAGGAGATTCTTACACTCTGTGTCCTCTCTCGATTCTCTTGCGCCGGAGGCGCATGCGCCTTTGGCGCAGTGTCCTCTGTGGCGGTGCTCCTACTATAATTTTTACTTATTCATGAAGGGACACAGTACCGATCGACGGATTTCCGAAAAAGGATTGGTATTAATTTTTATAGTTGTGTTTTTTTTCAACTTTCATAATACACTTATCTATTCCCAGACATCCGATTCTATTTCACAGCAAGCCGTCGTTACGCTCCCCACGACGGTGATCACCGCGACCCGTATTCCGACGATCACCACCGCCGTCAACAGAGCATACGAAATACTCCATCCCTCAGAGATGAGTGCAGCGCCGCCTATTTCACTCGAAGAAGTATTGCGTTACTCATCGGTCAGCGGGATTCAATCGCGCGGAGTCTTCGGTGTTCAAACCGATGTGAGCATCAGAGGCTCGACATTCAGTCAGAATCTTATCCTTCTTGACGGTCAGCGGCTCAACGATCCGCAAACAGGTCATCATACATTTGATGTCCCTGTCGGAATCGATGAAATCGAGCGGGTCGAGATTGTCAAAGGTCACGCATCGGCTCAATACGGCGCAGATGCATATGCCGGCGTCATTAATATTATTACAAAACGTCCGACCGATGAAAGTCTCACTCTTCGGTTAGGGGGCGGGGAGTACGGATTATTGACAGGATCGGCATCATTCACCACAAATAACATGATAGTGAAATCGCGAAATACATTTGAAATAAGAAAGTCGGATGGATTCCGGGATGATACTGAATTTACTATCTGGAATATGACTACGAACAACGAGCTGAATTTTCCGATCGGGAATTATACCCTTCTCGGCGGATATACGAAAAAGAAATTCGGAGCATTTGATTTTTACTCGCCGGGACGAAATGCGGCATCGAAGGAAAAAACAGCCGTCGGCTGGATGACGCTGGGGACAGAAATTACCGCGGGATCGCTGCTTCTTCAACCAAAAGTCCGTTACCGGCGTCACGATGACGAATTCATTTATATGCCGGGCAGCGCCACAAATACTCACACAACGCATGTTGCCGGCGGAGAAATTGTCGGCACGATGACTTTCAGTAAATCCACATCCCTTCTTCTTGGTGTCGAAGGGAACTGGGACAGAATCGCGAGTACTTCTCTGGGCAATCATCACCGTTCAACGCAGGCAATATTCAGTACCTTCCAGACTTTGATCGACAGCATTTTCTCTTTTGATATCGGAACGCGGCAGGATTGGCATTCGGATTACGGACGGCAATTCTCGCCCGGTATCGGCATCGGATATATTTTTATGGGAACGACAAAAATATTTGCATCGGCAGGCAGATCGTTTCGGGCTCCGAGTTATACGGATTTATATTATAACGATCCGGCAAATGTCGGGAATCCAAATCTGTCGCCGGAGATCGGATGGTCATATGAGCTCGGTATCAGAAATTCTTCCATCCAAAATTTCATGATCAGCGGTGCTATATTTCTTAGAGACCAGAAAGATCTGATCGACTATGTTCAGTTCTTCGACGGTGATCAGTACCATGCTGTAAACTTTACCGGAGCCGAAACTCGTGGAGGTGAATTGGGTATCGAATGGTTGACCGGAAACCAATCGTCGTACGATGAATTCCCCGTCTCCATCCGAAACGTAAATGTCAATTATCTTTTTCTCTCCTCGCGAATTGATCGCGGGAGCAGTTACAGGACCAAATACAGCCTCAATCACCCGCGTCATACCCTTTCAGGCATGATAGTCATGGGCTTCCCATTAAAAATTAAGGCCTCAATCTTCGGGGCGTGGAAGGAACGTACCTCGGGAGAGTCTTATGCCCTCATCGACGTCAGTATGCGGAAGGAAATCAATCCGGTTTGGGTGTATATCACGGCGCAGAATGTCTTCGATACCCCCTACGAGGAGATTCCCGGCGTTCCGCAACCCGGTCGATGGATCCGGGGAGGGATTGAGCTTATATTAAAGTGATTTCATTAACAAGAATTAACTTGCGGCATCCCCGCGGCTTTCGTACCTTAGTGTTGAGGAGGATTCCTCAGAAAGGGGATGTTATGAAAATCTTGAAGTTGGTGGGGATCATCGTGGCTGTTGCTATTCCTGTTGCTTTAATAATGAGCAATCTTAAAAGGGAAGAAAAAGTAACAGTAGGATATCCGACACTCGATGAGATCTTCGAAGAAGAATTCGAAGCAAGTTAAGAAGTACTTCTTTGCCGCAGGATCTTTCGCCTGCGGTTTAGTAGTGTGATTGGTTCTATGGGAGATGTAAGCCTCTTACCTGTTGTTCCTCAGGAGTATAGACCTGTCTCCTCAGCCAGAAAAGAAGTGATTCCGATTTTGCCCTCACCTTTGAATTCCTGTAAGCATCGCTGCATCCGGGAGAGGGCAGAGTGTTGTTTGTTGGTGCCTGCCTCATTAGCCTTTCTTCTCAATTGGTGCTACTGTCTATCCCCTTCTTTCCATAAAGACAAATTGACCTTTTTTGTTTTGGATAAATTTTAAAGATCTATAATTATATATCATTCCATGACTGTCCAAAATAATTTAAGAAACGCTGAAAATCTCCACTAAATATAATTTTTAAAGCACTTTAATTTTGAATTGTCAAATGCGGCTATCTTGATCAGTCATTGCTTTTTCTAATAGTAAATAAATCCTTGACGACAAAATCGCTGGTGAACGGCGGGAAGAAGCGAGGCCGTGTGTTGGCGCAATTTCGTGCGTTTCTCTGCCACGCCATAGAATACGGTGAGGCACCAGCCCGCCTTTATAGATCAGTTTAGGCTGGCGGGGATCCGCCTTTGGCGGAGATCGAGGCTTATAAAAAGATATTTATCGCATTGTCCTTGAATAATAAGGCCGAGATCGACGGACTCGCGGCTGCCATCGCAACAGAGCGGGTGGGATGCCACCTGAAGCGGGTTGCGATTTTGTCAGCGCATATTAACGAACTTCGATTTTATTACCAGTGCGCAGTACCGTTAGGTGCCTGTTTTCTTTCTGTCACTTTCGATATATCGTCCCGTCTTCGTTTTGTGGAGGACTCTGACATGTTCTTTAAGAAGCACGGGGCTTTTCAAAAAGAAAGTGACACCTTTAATACTGTTCTTTTATAAAAGCTATTTTGAACAGGTCTGATATCATCCAGACCTTTTTGCTAGGCACTGCGTTTTTTTGTATATTTTTATGATCATATCATGGAATTATTTCACGCTCTCTTGGGTTATTTATTGTATCTTCATGAGTCTGAATTAATTGAAGATTATGTAACCTTATAATGGTGTATTAAACACTGAAATTGGTACAAAATCATTATTTTAATGCCTGAATCCTTCTTACATAGACTCCAGAATCGCGTCATCGTGTTCGATGGAGCAACGGGAACGAGTATACAGCGACAGAACCTGAACGCGGCCGATTTCGGCGGTGAACACCTTAATGGCTGTAATGAAAACCTCGTCTTCTCAAAACCGTCCGCTGTCGAAAAAGTGCACGTCGATTTTCTTGAAGCCGGCTGTGATGTTATTGAAACCGATACATTCGGCGGCGCGAGCATTGTTTTGGCTGAATACGGACTTCAAGACAATGCCTACGAATTAAATCGTGAAGCAGCTAAGATCGCAAAAAAAATCGCAGCTCAATACTCAACTCAATCGTATCCGCGGTATGTTGCCGGATCGATCGGACCGACGACAAAGCTCCCCTCACTTCAACATATTTCCTTCGTGGATATGAAGAATTCGTTTTACGATCAGGTTCGTGGATTGATGGAAGGAGGAGCGGATCTTCTTTCTGTTGAGACCTGTCAGGATCTTCTTCAAGCAAAAGCGGCACTTGTTGCGATCTTCGAATATTTCCGGCAGGCGGGCCGTTCCGTACCTGTTATTTCCTCTATCACAATTGAGTCGACGGGTACGATGCTTCTCGGGACAGAAATCAACGCTGCGCTGACAACGCTCATGAGTTTTCCCGTTGATATCATAGGAATGAACTGCGCGACAGGACCGAAAGAAATGTCCGAGAACGTGCGCTATCTATGCGGAGCGAGTCCGAAGCCCGTGTTCGTCATGCCAAATGCCGGCATGCCGGAGAATATTGGAGGAAGAGCTCACTATAATCTTACGCCGGCCGAGCTTGCCTCGTCGCTCGGACATTTTGTGCGCGATCTCGGTGTGCAGATTGTCGGTGGGTGCTGTGGCACAACGCCCGAGCATATTCACGCCCTGGTCGAAGCTGTACGTGATACGACAATGTATCAACGGACGGTTGATTTTGCACCATCGGTAGCGAGTTTGTATTCAATCGCAACGACACATATCGAACCGCCGCCGGTGATCGTCGGCGAGCGGACGAATGCCAACGGCAGCAAGAAATTCCGTGAATTATTGCAGGCCGAGGACTACGACGGCATAGTCGCAATGGCGAAGGAACAGGTCCGCGAAGGGGCACATATCCTTGACGTCTGCGCTGCCTATGCTGGCCGCGATGAAGTCCGGGATATGCACGAAATTATCAAACGGTTCAATACGCAGGTTTTAGTGCCGCTAATGATCGACTCTACCGAATGGCAGGTTGTCGAAGAGGCGTTGAAGCTTATTGCCGGCAAGCCAATCGTTAATTCAATCAATTGTGAAGACGGCGAGGAACGGATCGCGAAGATCGTCCCGCTCTGTAAAAAGTACGGTGCGGCTGTTGTTGCCCTGACAATTGATGAAGATGGCATGGCAAAAACAGCACCGAAAAAGCTTGCAATTGCACGGCGTATTCATGATATCGTTACGAAAAAATATGACCTGCCGGAAGAGGCACCTGATCTTCGATACGCTGACATTTACGCTCGGATCGGGCGATGAGGAATTCAGAAAAGCCGGTCTCGAGACCATCGAAGGGATCCGTTTGATCAAAAAGGAATTCCCGAATGTGCGGACTCTTCTTGGAGTCAGCAACATCTCATTCGGTCTGGCCCCCCAGGCGCGGCAGATCATCAATAGTGTTTTTCTGCATTATGCCATTGAAGCCGGTCTCGATATGGCAATCGTGAACGCGCAGAAAATCCTTCCTCTCTATAAAATTGAAAAGGAGGGACTTGAACTTTGTCGGAAATTGATCTTCGATGAACGCACTCCGGAATTAGATCCGCTCAAGGCGATAATGGAATTCTACACCCGGAAGTCTACTGTACCGAAAGAACAGGTCGTTCGTTCAGTCGGGACGATTGAGGAGATATTAAAACGGCGAATTATCGACGGCGATAAGGTTGATATTCAGGCTGATCTTGATAACGCGCTCCGTCGGTACAAGCCGTTGGAGATCATCAATACGATTCTCCTCGATGGAATGAAGGTGGTCGGCGATCTTTTCGGGCGAGGTGAAATGCAGCTTCCTTTCGTTCTTCAATCGGCCGAGGTAATGAAGACGGCTGTCGCTTATCTCGAACAATTTATGGAAAAATCCGAATCGATGAACAAGGGAACACTCGTCCTTGCCACTGTGAAAGGCGATGTCCATGATATCGGTAAGAATCTCGTTGATATTATTCTGACCAACAACGGCTACAAGGTTATCAATCTCGGTATTAAACAACCGGTTGAGAATATATTGCGAAGCGTCGGAGAGCATAAAGCAAACGCCATCGGAATGAGCGGATTGCTGGTTAAATCGACACTCATCATGAAGGAAAATCTCGAAGTGCTCAATGAGCGGCGGATAGAAGTACCGGTTGTCCTCGGAGGAGCGGCATTAACGCGCCGTTATGTCGAAGAAAATCTTCGATCGGTTTACAATGGCTATGTTGAATACGCAAATGATGCCTTCGACGGCCTGCGATTTATGGAACGTGTAGTTCAGGGCACTCTGGACAAGACGCCCCGTGATATTGGAACTATCACGCGAAAAACGACAGAGAACAAAATATCGAAAGAGATACCTGATAAAAACACGCAGAGACACACTGCACAACGCAGTACATATGTCAGGGTGCTCGAGAAAATTCCAGATGCTCCTTTTTATGGCGTTCGTGTGGTCGATGATATTCCACTGAACGAGATATATCGATACATCAACGAAACTGCTCTGGTGAAAGGACAATGGCAGTTCAGGAGGGGGAAGCTATCGATCTCCGAGTTCGAGAAATTCCTGGATGACTCTGTACGCCCTGCTATGCACGAATGGAAGACACGGGCGGATCGAGAAAAACTTCTTCAGCCAAAAGTCGTCTACGGTTATTTTCCGTGCAACAGCGATGGAAACGATCTTATTGTTTATGATGAGGGTGGAGTGAACGAGAGGCTTCGATTTACATTCCCGCGGCAGTCGGATGATCGATACCTGTGCATTTCGGATTTCTTTCTTCCAGTCGAATCCGGAAAACACGATGTCGTTGCGTTTCAGCTCGTGACAATGGGAAGCAAGGCATCCGAGTTTGCAAAAACTCTCTATGATGCGGGAGATTATCGTGACTACTTGTTCTTTCACGGTCTGGGTGTCGAGTCGGCCGAGGCGTTGGCCGAATTCTGGCATAAGGTTATACGTCAGGACCTTGGTATCGCCGGAAATGATGCGGTAGATATGAAGAAATTATTCAGTCAGGGATATCAGGGCTCGCGGTATAGCTTTGGATATCCCGCTTGTCCGAATCTTGAGGGACCAAACGAAGCTCTTCGAACTGCTTTGTCCGGAACGGATCGGTGTATCGTTGACGGAGGAATTCCAGATCGTTCCGGAACAATCGACAAGTGCAATAATTGTCCATCATCCTCAGGCAAAATATTTTAATATACGCCCCGAAAAGTCCTAAAAAATAAGGCTTTTTCGTAAGAGAATTGAAAAAAATACCTTGAACTTGGGTGGGGTTTTTCTTATTATTATTCAGTTTGTTTCTTTACGAATATATTTTAAGGAGAAATAAATATGGCAACGATGATCACTGAGGAGTGCATAAACTGCGGAGCATGCGAGCCTGAGTGTCCAAACACTGCGATATATGCAGGCGGTGTACAATGGGAATTGAATGGCGCGATGAACGATGCACTCTCCAACGATTTTTATTATATCGTCCCGGATAAATGCACAGAATGTGTCGGTCATGCTGATACAGAGCAGTGTGCTGCTGTTTGCCCGGTCGATTGCTGTGTTCCCGATCCAAACCGTGTCGAGACCGAAGATGTACTGCTTGAACGGGCAAAGAAAATACATCCGGAGAAATCCTTCGGTGAATTATCGGCTGCAAATTCACATTTCCGGAAATAAATACTTGAAGATGTACAGCAGAGGTCGGTCTCATACCTATGACGACCGACCTTTTTATTTTATCTTTACCTCAGAATTTAATTTGGGTGAATCAACATGACGTTTAATGAAGCCGCTATATGGGTGAAAAATCGGGCTCGAGAAGTCGGATTTACCCATGTCGGCATATCCACTGTGCAAACACTGGAAGAAGAAGGCGTTTACCTTGATGAGTGGCTCCTGCGCGGTTATCATGCGTCAATGGAATGGATGAAGAACGATACTCAGAAGCGAAAGAATCCACGCGATATTCTGCCGTCTGCACACTCGATTATCTGCTGTGCCGTGAACTATTATCATCCATATTCACACCTTGATAAACCTGGAACAGGAAAAATCTCACGATATGCATGGGGAAATGATTATCATGAGGTTACTAAATCCATGGTCGACACCCTCGCTAATTTGCTTCATGAAAACTTCACGGGGATTGAAACGAAAGCGTATGTGGATACAGGTCCCGTAATGGAAAAAGCCTGGGCAGCAAGGGCGGGAATCGGCTGGCTCGGGAAGCATACAAACATCATCACGCGCGACGCCGGCTCGTGGATCTTTCTCGGTGAAATCATTACTTCGTTGGAGCTTGTTCCGGATACTCCCATGCAGGATTTTTGCGGTTCCTGTTCGAAATGCATTGAGGCATGCCCGACTCGGGCCATTATTGCACCCTATGTTGTTGATTCGTCGAAATGTTTATCATATCTTACTATTGAACATCGAGGAGAAATCGATCCGCAGTATAGAGATAAATTCAACGGGTGGATCTATGGATGCGATATCTGCCAGACGTCTGCCCGTGGAATGAGAGATTTTTATTCCATCATTGATTGATGATTTTCGACCTCATGAAGAAAATCTGGCCCCGCAGTTAGATCAATGGAGGAAAATGACAAAGGAGGATTTTTCAAGAAAATTTTCAAAAAGCGCCATAAAACGTGCAAAACACAAAGGATTGATGCGGAATATAGAGTACGCTGTGAATAAAGAATGATTCGAAAAG
>CAVZMI010000006.1:0-166452 GCA_963776275.1 Ignavibacteriota bacterium | reverse complement strand
CGCATTGAGCTTTATTGCACTGTATGCGATTGCAGTTGGTTTGCTTAGTCGTACGGGACGGCATTATCATCATATCGGACGATTTTGGTCCCGGTTGCTCCTGAATATATGCGGTATCGATGTGATTGTACGGGGAACCGAGCATATACAAAAAGGTGAACATTATATTTATGTGACTAACCACGCAAGCGCATTCGATATTCCGATCGTTGTCGGGTGTATTCCGGACAACGTCCGCATCGTTTATAAAAAGGAACTCGAACGTATACCAATTTTCGGATGGTCGCTGGCGGTTGGACATTATATCCGGATCGATCGCTCGAAGGCGGTTGGTGCGATGCGAAGTCTGGAACAGGCCGCCGAGAAAATGCGCCATGGTGCATCGGTTCTTTTATTTGCTGAGGGTACGCGTACCCTCGACGGAAAGCTCCAGGATTTCAAACGGGGAGCATTCTCCCTTGCTGCCAGGGCTAATGTTCCAATCATACCGGTAACGATAAACGGGAGCTTTAAGATTCTCCCGAAAAAGAAATTTCGAATTAATCCCGGCACAGTAGAGCTGATCCTAAATAAACCAGTCCCGATTCATGGACAGAGCGGGAAACAGATTGAATTACATCTGCTTGAGCAAGTCCGGACAGCAATCGCCTCAGAGTATAAAGATCAATAGTCATACTCGATATTAATAATTTGTCTTGAGTTTTACCAGAGGGGTACGTTATGGCGGTGACAATAAGCGATGTTGAATATGTTGCGTCGCTGGCGCGATTGGAGTTTTCAACGGAAGAAAAGGAGAAGCTAGCTCATGAACTCAACGAAATTTTAAAATATGTTGAGCAGCTAAACGAGCTGAATACGGAGAACGTCGAGCCTCTCTCACATGTCATCGAATTGAATAATGTTTTTCGTGAGGATGTTGTGAAACGTTCGATTCTTCCGGAAGAAGCGTTAAAAAACGCGCCTGCAAAAAACGATAAATTCTTCAAGGTACCAAAGGTCATAGGATCATGAGCTCGGACTATATTGTCGGCATCATTCCGGCACGGTATGCTTCGACGCGTCTGCCTGCGAAAGCACTTATTGATATTTGCGGCAAACCAATGGTGCAGCGGGTCTATGAGCAGGCAAAGAAATCGCGGCTTCTTTCACGAGTGATCGTTGCGACTGATGACGAACGAATCGAAGAAGTGGTGCGGCAATTCGGCGGCGATGTAATGATGACGCCCGCAACCTGTACAAGCGGCAGCGATCGATGTGCCGTTGCGGCGCAGGCTATCGACGCAGATCTTATCGTGAATATTCAGGGGGATGAGCCGCTTATTCCACCTTCAATGATCGATGAGGCAATCCAGCCGTTGATCGATAATCAGACGATTCCGATGGGAACGATTGTTCGTCCTATTACATTATCGGAAGAACTTTGTGATCCGGCTGTAGTGAAGGTCGTGATGGACCGGAATGGATTTGCACTGTATTTCAGCCGGTCAGTAATTCCCTTTGTACGTGACGTTCCCGAGAAGACACAATGGGCCGACCATTGCAGGTTCTATAAACATTTTGGTCTTTATGTTTTTCGTAAAGAATTTTTACTGCACTATTCCATATTGCCTGAGACAGAACTGGAAAAAGCTGAAAGCCTTGAACAGCTGCGTGTGCTGGAAAATGGATATAAGATACGAGTAGTCGTTACGCTGGACGATAGCATAGCCGTTGATACGGCAGATGATTTATTGCGGGTTGTAGACATTATCAAAGGACAGGTATGACACCAAGAAGACAGGCTGATCATTTTCCGAAAACGTTCTGGGGGATTCTCAGGGGTGCATTTCTCCGCGGACTCGGTCTCAGCATCCCGGTAATGGTGACCATATGGGTGTTCCAGGTCTTGTTCCAGACTGTCGATGGATTTATCTCACCGGTCTATGATCAAGTCCTTGGACTGCATATTCCCGGACTCGGATTCATCACTGTGATCGTTCTCTTACTCATTATCGGACTTCTCGCCAGAAATTGGGTCGGATCTTTTATTTTTTCACAGTTCGATAGACTCATTCTTTCAGTTCCCTTTGCGCGTACGATCTATTCCGCAACGAAAGATCTGATCCAGGCGTTTAATAGTGGGGGAAAAACATTCCGCCGGGTGTTGCTTGTGGAATATCCACGTACGGGATTATATACAATTGCATTCCAGACTAATGAGATTGAAATCACACTTAAAAAAACGGGGGAACGGATGATCAGTGTGTACATCCCGAATCCCCCCAACCCGACGTTAGGAATAATGATTCTTGTCCCGGAAAAAGATGCACACCCATTGGCAATCAGTGTTGAGGAAGGGTTGAAACTCGTCCTCTCGGGAGGAATCGTTTCACCACATCATTTATCCGTCCTTGAATGGAAAAGACAATGAAACGGAAGAAAAAGACAGTCCAACCTCATGTCAAATATATATTTGTAACCGGTGGAGTTGTATCGTCCCTGGGGAAAGGGATAGCGGCTGCTTCAATTGGATTCTTGCTCAAATCACGGGGCCTCCGGGTAACAATTCAAAAATTCGATCCATATATCAATGTCGATCCCGGCACTATGAATCCATTCCAACACGGAGAGGTTTATGTAACTGATGATGGCTCTGAAACGGATCTTGATCTTGGACACTACGAACGTTTTCTCGATGTCAGCATGACACGGAAAAATAATACCACAACAGGTCAGGTCTATTTTGAAGTCATCTCAAAAGAACGCCGGGGCGATTATCTCGGGGCGACAGTTCAGGTGATACCTCATATCACTGATGAGATTAAACGGAGAATGACGCTCCTTGCCGAGGGAGGAAATTATGATGTAGTCATCACGGAGGTGGGTGGGACTGTGGGCGATATCGAGAGTCTTCCTTTTCTCGAAGCAATACGCCAATTTATACTTACCGTAGGACGGAAAAATGCGCTGAGTGTTCATGTGACTCTTGTTCCATTTATTCAATCGGCGGGCGAGATAAAAACCAAACCGACGCAGCACAGCGTTAAAGCGCTTCAGGAAATCGGTGTGCAGCCGGATATTTTAATTTGCCGGACACAGAAACCACTGTCGAGAGATATTCGCGAGAAGATCGGGCTGTTCTGTAATGTAGAAGCAAATTGTGTTATAGAGGGGCGTGATGTTCCGACGATTTATGAAGTACCGTTGGTATTCGCGCGCCAGAACGTTGATTCGATAGTACTTGAAAAACTTCATTTGAAAGCCGGACCACCCTCACTGAAAGCCTGGGAATGGTTTGTCCGGCGTGTAAAAAAGCCGCAGGGACGCATCCGAATCGGCGTCTGTGGAAAATATACCGAGCATCAGGATGCGTATAAAAGTATTACCGAGTCCTTTGTTCATTCCGGAGCGGAAAATAATGTCGCTGTTGATCTCCAATGGATTCGTGCCGAAGATATTGAAGATGAAGGGCCCGAGAAGCACCTCCATGGTATTAATGGACTACTCGTAGCGCCCGGTTTTGGCGAACGAGGTATAGAGGGAAAGATCAGGGCAGTACAATATGTTCGTGAAAAAAAGATACCGTTTTTCGGAATTTGCCTGGGCCTCCAGTGTGCGGTCATTGAATTTGCGCGGAATGTGTGTGGAGTAAAAGATGCCAATAGTACGGAATTCAGGGATACACAGAATAATGTCATCGATATGATGCTCGAGCAGAAAAAAGTGAAGGAAAAAGGGGGGACAATGCGTCTGGGAGCATATCCATGCGGATTGAAAAAAGGAACCAAAGCATTCGCAGCCTATAAAGAAAAGGTGATATTCGAACGTCATCGACATCGCTATGAAGTAAACAACCGTTTTCTTCCGTTACTTCAGGAACACGGACTCGTTATCAGCGGTGTATGCCCGGAAAATAATCTTGTCGAAATGATAGAGCTCTCACATCATCCGTGGTTTGTCGCCGTTCAATTCCACCCCGAATTAAAATCGCGTGCGACAAATGCCCATCCCCTTTTCCGGGAATTTGTCAAGGCATCGATACAGTATCAGCAGCGTCGTAAACGCTAATGTCGAGTACCAAAAATAACTTGACTTGTGTCGAGCATCAGTCGATACACTTGTGTCGAGCATCAGTCGATACACTTGTGTCGAGCATCAGTCGATACACTTGTGTCGAGCATCAGTCGATACACTTGTGTCGAGCATCAGTCGATACACTTGTGTCGAGCATCAGTCGAGACACTAATGCCCTGTCAACAATCAATACTTAAATTTATTTAAGGAGAATACAGACGTGCACCGGCGTTTTTGGAAATATAAAGTCGTTCTTTTTCTTTTTATCGTACCCTTTTCCGGTGTACATGCAAATGTTCACGATAATATTGCCGCACGGAGATTAACTATCGAAGGGCTTCAATACGCATATAACCTGGATGTCGCGAATGCAAACAATAAGTTCGATCAGGCAATCGCTGCCGATACGACGTTTTCACCGGCCGTGCTGTACCGTTCGCTTCCCTTGATCTGGAAACTTCTTGCAAACAGAAATCAGGCGGATTACGATGAGTTCATGAAAAAGGCCGATCAGGCATTTAAAGTCGCCGAAGAAAGTCTTGAAAAAAAACCGGGTGATATCGATGCGCTGTTCACCATCGGTATGACATATTTGTATCGGGCGTGTGTCTACGGACGGTTTGACAGTTATATCAAGGCTGCATGGGATGCACGGAAGGGATATAGTTATCTTGAAGATTGTGTTGAAGTGGAACCAAATTATCATGATGCCTATCTCGGACTGGGTTTTATTCATTATGTTGCCGCGATGCTTCCTAGACCGCTCCGATGGATGTTCGCAATTATCGGTGTTGAATCGGATACGCGTAAGGGAATTGCAGAGATACAACGAGTTACCGAAAAGGGAGTCTATGCCAAAACAGAAGCCCAATTCTACCTCGGCATGTACTACGCCTATCTTGAAGAAGAACAACATGGAGTCGATCTGCTGAATTCGCTTGCCACGCAATTCCCCGGGAATGTCATTTTCATTTATAACCTTGCGGGAGCCGAATTACGGCAAAAGCATGTTGATCAGGCGCGTGAACTATATAAAAAAGTGCTCCAATATGCTAAAACCGATTATGATATTATGGCAATGTATTCAACATATCGACTAGGCGAGTGTGCGTTGCGGGTAAATGATTTTCCTGAAGCGAAAAAATGGTTCTCACAGTATCTTCAACAATCAGTCACTCCACATTTTCGTGCGGTCACTTTTTTCCGTATCGGACAATGTGAAGAAGCAATGGGGAACCGAGAGCAAGCACTTGTGGAATACGGCAACGCTGTGGCAATCCAGAATAAACATCAGGAAGATCGGGCTGCAATTAGACGAGCCCAGAAAGCACAACTACGGCCAATGTCATCGATTGAACTCATCCTTTTCAAAACCGATAACCTATATTATACAGGTGATTATACAACGGTCGTGAATGCTTATCAACAGCTTCTGAAACACACAGATTTATCGGATGATGAGAAAGGGGAAATCTATCACGGACTCGGCCGGGCGTACATCGATATGAACCGGCTGGATGATGCCGCAAAAATCCTCAATAGAATATTCGGATTGAAATTTATCACCGAGACATGGATTCAACCGTGGGCACGGTATTACCTTGCCGTTGTTGCCGTAAAACGCGGTGATAACGATCTTGCAAAACAGTACCTTGATATTGCTCTCGACGCCGATAATTATGATTATAAAATGTGGTTGACATTTCGGGCGGAACGGCTCAAAGAACGGCTATAAGAATTATTTTTACTCGATCATATGGTTATTCAATTCCTGGGCGCCGCGCAAACTGTCACCGGATCTATGCATCTGATCACGGTCAACGGAAAGCGTATTCTCCTCGATTGCGGTATGTATCAAGGTCACCGGGACGAGGCGAATGAACGCAACAGGAATTTTCCGTTCGATCCGGCATCGATTGATGTTGTCGTCCTGTCCCATGCCCATATTGATCACAGCGGTAATTTGCCCGGTCTTGTAAAACAGGGATATCGTGGTCCGATCTATTCGACATCTGCGACACGTGATCTCTGCGCTATCATGCTTCTGGATAGCGCCTATATTCAGGAAAAGGATGCCGAGTTTCTAAATAAAAAAAACCATCATAACAATAAACCTCCGGTCGAACCTCTGTACTCGGTTGCCGAGGCTCGGGAAACAATCCAATATTTCCATGGTGTCGGGTATCACCGTGAAACAGAAATCGCCGGAGGAGTGATGATGACCTATTACGATGCGGGGCATATTCTGGGATCGGCTGCGACACTTCTGAATATCCGTGAAAATGGAACGAGGCTCCGTCTTGGCTTCTCAGGCGATCTCGGGCGCCCACACCTGCCAATTCTGAAAGATCCGGAACCGCTGCCGCAGCTTGATGTATTGATTACCGAAAGTACGTACGGCGGTCATTTTCACGATTCTATCGTCGATATGCCTCAACGGCTTCTTGAAGCAGTTAGTGAAGCCGTATCCCGCGGAGGAAAAATTATTGTCCCATCATTCAGTGTCGGTCGTACACAGGAAATTGTCTTCACACTCCATACACTTGCCGAGGAAGGAAAACTACCTCGATTCCCGATTTTTGTTGACAGTCCGCTCTCGGTAAATGCGACAGAAGTCTTTAAACTTCACTCTGAATGTTTCGATGAAGAAATTAGTAAACACGTCCTCCAGCATGACGATCCTTTTGGACTGAGCCAGCTGACCTACATTCAGGATGTTGAAGAATCGAAAAGACTGAATACCCGCGAAGGTCCTTTTATGGTTATTGCCGCGTCCGGTATGTGCGAAGCGGGGCGCATTCTTCATCATCTTGCGAATAGCGTTGGAGATCCCAAGAATACGATCTTGATAGTTGGATATCAGGCGGAGAACACGCTCGGGAAAAGAATTGTCGACCGTCAATCGCCGCTGAGAATCCTCGGCGGGGAATATGAATTAAGAGCCCGTGTCGTTGTCATGAACTCGTTTTCAGCCCATGCCGATCACGGTGAGATGCTTAACTATTATAACAATCAGAATACAAAAGAATTGAAGGATATTTTTCTCGTGCATGGCGAGTTGTCCCGTCAGGAAAAGCTTGCCGAAGCATTCAAAGAAAAAGGTTTCCGGAATGTGGTAATACCGGAACGTTTTCAAAAGGTTGAATGGTGAAATCACCATAAAGGGTATGAACCGTCTGTTTGTGAATATTACGGGAATAATGCTGTGCGTGACGACCGGCATGGCTCAGCAGACTTCACCCACGCGTTTCGAAGAGCAGCCTGCCGATTCCCTAATGGCAATTCGCAATCAATCGCTCTTTGGATTTGAACGGAACCTGAATACATATCTCTGGACGGGTCGTCTGGCGCTTCAAAAAAAATATGGTGATTTTTCCCTGGATGTGAACGATCTATACCGCTCTTCGACAATAATCGCAACTCAGAAATTCGTCAAGGATGAACAATCACTTAACGCACTCTTCACCCAGAAACTTAGTTCAACATTTGGTGCACGGCTGCTTGTATCTTCCATTGTCCTGTCCGACAATCGAAATCTCGGTATCAGCGAAGTGTCATCCCATCAGCTCCTCGGCGGGGTTGAGCTTCATCCTTATGATCTTGTCGAAATTACACCTATGCTGGGAGTCAGATATGACAACCAGCTTGGAATTAATAATCAGGGTTTCAGTTATCAGGTGAACGGGCGCATATCCGATCTTGACCTTTCGGGGTATCGGATGAATTTCCTGGGAAAATATTCCGGTGACGATATATCTCCTCGAAAAGGAACAAGCAACCTCGCCTCGCTCGTGATTACGAAAGTTTTTTCTGATCAGGCGTGGAATAAGCTCCATTTTCAATTTCTCCAGAATCGGCGTGATTTTTATTTCAATGCCGATACGCTTACCCAACTTCAATATAATGTTACATCCAATATCGATAGTAGACGAGAAAATATTTTTGCTGTAAGCGAGGAACTGACATATCACTTCAGCGATGTCTCGGCTTTGACGTTCGGGACCGATATTTCCAATCGTCTTGTCAGTCGCGTGACGCTCTATAAAAATTTTCTCTTTCCCTCAAGCAGTATTTTCGATGCCGATGTCGGAGAATTTCGCCTTGAAACACTTCTTCAATTTTTGTATACTAATCAAAATTCGAATGCGATGATGCGCTTGACCTATGCCGAGCGTGATGAGCGCCATACCGCCGAGAATATCGAGTCGGTAGAGAAGAATTTTTATGATATGCGCCGCCGGGAGGAGGAGAAAAAAGATAATAGTTCACGGAAAATTTCGCTTGCAGGAAGTGCATCATTTCCCCTATCGGGTTCCGACCGGATTGAAACGTCGTTTTCGACAATCCTGCTTCAATACGACACGCCGAGTCTCGAAAATGTGGACGACCGCGATGAACTTTTAATTGTGGCGGGCATCGCTGAAGAACGGGTATGGAGCCCATCCTTGCGTGTCCGGGTGAATGCGGATGTGGTCCTTAATCATATGGTATATCTGCTTTCTCAACGAAGCGCGAATAATAATTGGAACCGGATTATCCGCCTGGCACCCAGAATCTACTATTCACCGGCATCGTGGTTTCATACGACAAATGTTTTCGAAGTGCTGGCAAATTACACTGTGTACGACTTCGAGGAAGAAGTGAAATCGGTCAAAAGTTATTCATTCAGACAATTCAGCTGGCTGGATTCGACGGCGATACAGGTTACGCAACGAATATGGATCGATGGTGTGGTGTTGTGGAAATTCTACGAAAGGGGACAATTATTCTGGAAAGAGTTTAAAGAACGGCCGGCCAATTATTTTTCAGAACGGTCGCTCTTCACGCAGATGCGGTACAGCGCATCGGGTGTCACTTTTGCCGCAGGCATACGTATGTTTAGTCAGAAACGGTATAACGCGCAAGGGGACGCCAGGGAGCTTGAAAGCTCGATTCTTAATATTGGACCCACCTGCATGATCGACTGGATGTTCAGTCGTACTGGAATGCTGTCGTTGAATGGATGGTATGAGATACAGTACCAGACCGATGTTACGACACTGACGTATTCAAATCTGACAATGCGAGTCACATTTACATTATGAAAAAAAATGGTAAAATATTTCGCTTGAGTCTGGGAAGCAGTCCAAGAAATATCCGAAGGGTCGAAAGGTTTCTTCATAAAGTTAATATGTACACCCACCTTGACGAAGTCCATTTTCATAAACTTCTCGTTGCAGTTACAGAAGCTGTGAATAACGGCATTTTTCACGGAAATAAATCGAATCCGGAAAAGAAAATCTCGGTTGTTTGTCATGTGAACGCCGATGCGCTTGAATGCCGGGTACGCGATGAAGGAAAGGGTTTCAATCCGGTAAATATCCCGAGCCCGCTGGATGAAAAGAACCTGCTCAATGAACACGGGCGTGGTATATTCCTGATGCGGACATTGATGGATACCGTGGATTTTGTGAAACATAAGAATGGAACCGAAGTGATTATGACTATGCACTTCTACAAAAAATAAAGGCAGACACTATCGTCCGCCCTTTGTACTGAACCTCCCTGATATCTCTGCTATAATTTTTTAATAGGTTGCCTCGTCTCATAATGGTTCGGTCGTTCGGCAACTTCATCGTAAATTTGGTAACCCGGCATTATTGTGTACTCTTAAAAATTCTTACTTACTAATTCCCGGGCCGTACCGGTCGTGTCCGATCCCATCGGAGTCCATGCAATTTTCACCGGACCTACATTTTCATAAAGCCACATGGTGAGGATATTACCATTTTGTGAACTGGTAAACATTCCTGAGGTGGCAATAAGATTATAATTAAGTTCACCGCGATAGGCCGAGTAAGACCCGGCAGGAACATTGACATTTTCTTTTTGATTGATAACGCCGGAGAGCGTTAATTGTATTCGAACGGGAATCGATAGATCAGGCGTATACTGATACGTTACCGTTGTGTCCAGCGAATAGATATCGTAACTTGTGCCCACACCGGCCGAAGGCTGGAAAAAGGGGAGCCATATTAAAGGCAGCGAGAGCGAGACCGGAAAATCTTGAAACATATTTTGCGGAAGTGTGAAGTAAATTGTCCCATCAGTTCCTTTTCGAGCCGTGATCAGCGTGTCGAGTTTGAAAAATTGTCCGTTCGTTGTATAAATGCTGTCGACTAAAATATTGCCGGACTTTCCTGCAATCGTTACTGAAGATCCCACCTTTGTCGCAATCCTGTAATCGGTTCCAGGAATTTTAGTACCTTGTGCATTGGTCTCGTATTCATTATAGACATAGATATGGCCTTCAATAATTGGGAAAAGATCGCCGGTGATTGTTGCCGGTGTCTCCGTTGGCGACGATTCTTTCTTGCATCCCATAGCCGCGGTTATGAGAAATATTACAAGAATGACCGTAACATGATTTAGTATTGCACGCATAGAAATCTCCGGTAATAAGTATATGAAAGATATTGTTCTAATGAAATCAATGTACAGAAGTGAATTTCTATTGTCAAGGGCTCTCCAATTGACCTTTCCTTAACATCTGTGTATATTCTTCCACACGCGCCACTCATAAAAACATTTATACTACCGTTCTATGGATGCCACATTTATTATTGTCGGATTTCTGTTTATTATACTCATCGTTATTCTATGGCTTATCCTGAAGCGTCTGCCGTCGATGCCGACACAACAGCCGTCCGATCAATCGGCTCAAATAGCACTGTTGGTTCAACAGCAGGTTGAAGCTCTCCGTGGAGAAATGACAGGCAGCATGAAGAATACTGCGGATACTGTTTCGACAAATCTTAAGAATACAACGGACAGTGTTAATCAACAGATTGCTTCCGTTGTCCAACAGATGCAGAAGGCGAACGAGATGATTAATAATCAGCTTGCCGGTGTGACACGGCAGGTGCAGGAAGCCACGGGACAGGTTGGCAACCGTCTTGATAGTGCGGCAAAAGTGATCGGCGAAGTCCAGAAAAACCTCGGAGAATTAGGAAAAGCGACACAGGAAATCAAGGAACTCGGACAGAATGTTTCGAAACTCGAAGAAATGCTCCAGGCGCCAAAATTGCGAGGCGGATTGGGTGAGCTGATGCTCGAAGAACTTCTAAAGCAGGTGATTCCTGCATCATCGTACGCGACCCAATACCGGTTCCGGAACGGACAGACTGTCGATGCCATTATCCGTACACCAAACGGTATCATCCCCATCGATGCGAAATTCCCGTTCGAGAATTTCCGTAAGATGATAGAGGCGCACACCGATGCCGAGAAAAGGACGGCCTATCGGACTTTCATCAATGACGTCAAAAAGCATATCGATGCCATTGCTCAGAAATATATTCTTCCCGACGAGGGAACATTCGATTTTGCGTTGATGTATATCCCGGCGGAAAATATTTATTACGAGACCATCATTAAAAACGAGGTATATGGCGACGATAACAGTCTTTATGAATATGCCTATGAACGCCGGGTATTCCCGGTTTCCCCAAATACATTCTACACACAGCTGCAGGTTGTTTCGCTTGGGTTTAAAGGGCTTCAGATCGAAAAAAGCGCAAAAGAAATTATACAGAACCTCTCACGCCTCCAAAACGATCTTCAGCGGTTTGCGGAGGATTTTGAAACCGTAGGCAGACATCTGACAAATGCAAAAAACAAATACGATGAATCGGCACGGAAGCTCGATATGCTGGACGATAAGCTGAAGCTTGTGACATCGCAGGCGCTGCCTGAGGATCAGCGGCAGCAATTAGAGAATTCGAAGTGAAACAATGTAGGACGATTTGTCAAATCGTCCTACAAGTTTATACTAAAGGATTTCCGTCCATTCAGAATTGTAATTAGGAAGCAGGGAGAAATACTATGGCGTGTTATATGGGCACAAAACCAGAACTCCGCATCTTATGTGGGTCAATCTAATTATAGTTAGGGTGCACACAAATATTCTATAAAGAAATATTATGCCCATAAAATTCACACTAAAAATATTTGGTAATCTAATAATTCTATATTTTATACTTTATCCAATTGGATGTCGATCCAATAAAAAGCAAGAAAATGAAAACAATTCAAAAAATATCACTTCGAATGTTTCAGTGGATTCGTCAAAAGAAAGAAGTAAACCTCTCTGGCGAAATCTCAACAGTTCAGATTTTCTGATGATATTTTATCTGTTTTGGTCATCAAAAATGGATATATACTAGCTGGTACAAATATTAATGGTATTTTTATTTCTAAAGACTATGGGGTCACTTGGACCAGATCGCTAAATACACCATGGAGAATTGCAGCACTCAGGTGTAATACTAATGGAAGCATAATAGCAAAATTGGGAACATTTCCTGCTCACTGTCTATTTTCGATAGATGATGGTAATTCCTGGAAAAATATTCAAAGAGGAGCAGACTCTATTTGGGAGAACATATTTTTATCTGAGCATGGTTCGTTAATTGTTCAGTATAAGAATGGGGATATCTATCATACTGGTGATTGTGGAAAAACATGGACTACAGTTAAACTTCCAAAAAATGTTGGCAAATTATACAACATGGGATTTGGACAAAACGAACAAGCTTTTATTATAACAGATAAGAAAAGGATTTTGATTTCAAATGATGATGGTCGTGTATGGAGCGATATTGGAGCTCAGTATCCTTATGTAGCCCAGGTGATTAATGCCTTAGATAATGGCGATTTCGTTGTCATTATGGGAGATGGTAATATTTATCGATCAAAAGATCGTGGAGCCAATTGGTCTATCGGAGAAAAAGCACATCTAAATGAGATTTTAATAGACCTTGGCAGGGGACATTTGTTTGTATGTAGCAATAATAGTGGACTCCTTGAATCTTTTGATTATGGCAATAGTTTTTCGAGCTTAGGATTACCGAACACCTATATTAAATCTGTTGCATTTGAGCCTGATAGTAACATCATTATTGGCACATCTGGTCGAGGTGTTTTGCGGCTAAATCGGGTTACCAATCAATGGGTACAATTAACTACCGGATGGTCACCGGCTTACGTGAAATCCATCGTTTTTGATTCAAAGGAATGTATCTATGTTGGTACCTCAAGTTTCGGTATATACCGCTCATTAGACGCTGGTCTGACTTGGAATAATGTCAGTGTATATTTAGAAGATATGGATATAACATCTATTATAATTGGACACCGCAAAGGAATATACGCCGTAACTTGGACTGGATATATTTTTCGATCAACTGACAAAGGTGAGCATTGGAATTGTCTGAATCAAGGAGGTTCAGGATTTGGGAATATTGATGCAATATCTCTTGCAATAGATTCGATGGAAAATATATATGTCGGTTGTTTGGATGAAGGCGTTCATAGACTTTCAAATGATAATAAGTTGATTCCCCTCTCTAATAAATGGTACCGTGCAGAAAAATTGCACTATGACATGTCGACAAATTCATTCTATTGTATAATCGTTGACTTCGAACCTATAAGCGGAGATTTACATTCCGGTGATCGACGATTGGGAACTATTCAACAGTCTACGGACAGTTGTCGGACATGGAAAGCGTTATGTCCAAAAGAGAAAGGAGTTGAATGTTTTGCAATTAATGGAAAAGGTACACTACTATTAGGTACCGATGAATCAGGAGTACTTCGGTCAACAGATCATGGGAAGAATTGGCAACAATTAGGTTTTAAGAATAAAGAAATCACTGCGGTTGCTATTTGTGATTCAAATACAATTATGGTTGCGACTGAAGATAATCTTATATATATATCTGTAAATCTTGGAAATAATTGGACTAAGCTTGAGACAGGATTACCAAACGAGACTTACATTAATTTTTTATCATTGGGCCCGGATTCTAATATATATATTGGTGCCTGGAATGGAGGGTTGCTCAAGAGTGTAGTGCCATATTCAGAATTACTAAAAATAAAATGAACATATTGATAAAAAAACAATCGCACTAATAGTGTGCGCCCTAACCATGCGCTCCCCGTAAAAAACACGGGGTTTCACAAAAAACGTTCAACAAGCTGACCCGACTGCGTCTTGAGAAACAGACTTCCGCCTCCATCCGCCGCCGGTGTATTCCGACGGACAGGTCGGCGGTTAAGCGCCGGAGTGATATTTACGTAGGCGGAGCCGCCATCCGTGAAGCAATATAAATAAGGAATATATTATGATTATTACTTGTCCTTCAGATGGATACAATGAATTAAGGAAGGGTTCAATTTTTTCAAGAATTCATGCGTATCTAAAATCTCCTCGAAAGGTCTTATACAATAATTTACATGATACATTACACATACAATATTTTTGGGTGCCTTCAAATGCCATAAAGAATAACTGGCGTAACTGGATTACCGCATTGTTTCTTATAATTGGTTTTGGTATTCTTCCTATTGCATTAGGTTTCTTTCGAGTATTATTTGAATTACTTCGAGGAAACGGAGAGCTTGGTAATATGCGTGGTCCCATGTATTTTCTATTACTATTCTTTCTTATCCCACCGTGTATCGTTTATAAATTATTAATTATGCCGATATTTACAATACGTTCAATAATCTTGGATACATACCAAATTGTAATTCAAGATAGTTTTTTCGGATTCAAACCAAAGATAAAGTTGGCAGTGCCAAAACAAAAAGTACAAAGAATAAAATGGCAAAATACTTCTTTGCAGGGAACAATGAGCCAAGAAAATAAAAAGCTATTACTTATACATGATAAAGGGAAGTTAGAAATTATTTCAACATATCCGGAACAAGACATCCGTAGAATTCAGAAAATATTAGAAAAATACTTGGCGGGAGAAACAATTGAAGAAGTACAGAAAGAAAGTGATTATGTACAGAAAAGTATGGAAACAAAAGAAGATAAAGTATATCCTTTGAATAAATTAATATTCTTCCACATTATAGGCAAAAAGGATGTTGCAGTCGCTCCATTAATTACATATTTAGGTGTGAATGCATGGATTGGTGCTTTTGGGCTATTTGCAGTTGTGATGGGTATAGTAATGCACGTTCAAGGGTTTGCTGATGCAATCGATAACAGATACCTCATAATTCAAGGGATATCATCGTTCATTCTTTTTATCGGATGGCCCTTAAATACATTGTCTAAAATGTCAGAGTCTACGAACCGTCGGCTTCTGTGTGTAGGCGGTGTAATAATTTTTTCATATTCAATTTACTTAATTTACTCCATATTGCCGGATATCAAGGGAACTATCGAAGCAGCGTCTAATTTTAGACATACACCGGGTTTATTAACATTTTTAACCAGCTATGGTTTCTGGCTCATTTGTGAGTTCGGCCCTCTGAGAGTTCTTTATAAGAAACCTTTAGGGCATTGGCTACCTAGAATTGTCTTTATAATGGTTGTTATGGTTGACATCTATATCCTTTATCTATTTATAAATACCATTATTAAAAGAATGGGTAATTTTTAAAATGAGAAAAAAAATTTTGAAGATTCGAAAACAAATAAATAATCGGCCGCCTAACCAGCGCATCCCCGAAGAGTATTCGGGGCAAGCAAGTTAACGGAATGAGCCCGCCTGCCTACCGGAGGCACGCAGGCAGGCCTACGTCGAAAAGCAAACTTCCGCTTTCGTTTCACTACGGCGCCTGCCTGCCGGAGTGCCCGCCTTCGCTGAAGCCTTCGGCGGGCGAAGGCCTCCGGCACGTAGGCTCGCCTAAGCCCTTCGGGCGTCGGCGAGCAGGCAGGGACAGGCCGGCGGTCTACGACCCGTAGGGACAAGCGCCGGAGTGATATTTACGTAGACGGAGCCGCCATCCGTGAGGTTGCCCAATCTTCTATGAGGATAATTATGAAAATAATCCAATTCGGTTTTGTGTTTTTCTTTGGCATAAGCATTTGCTTTGCTCAAACTAATTCACCTTATAAAATATTCTTTACTTCTCAATCGGCGAAAATTGACACCATTCAAAGTCCTCCAGCAGAATCTGAAACGATTACATATACAATTTCAATCGACTTGAATGGAGACAAAATACCAGAAAAGTTCGAGAGCGACGAAGTAAACTGTGGATCAGGCGGCTGTCCCTGGATTATTATCGATGGTAAAACAAATAAAGAAATCGGTACAGTTGAAGGCATAATAGTGTACATTCTCAAAAAGAAAGAAAATGGGTTTCCATTAATTGAGACTTACTGGAAACTAGGATGTTGTGAAGCGACAGTCCACTATTATTCATTTGAGAAAAAGGAGTACAAAGAAATAAGACAAGTCAACTTGAATGAAAAAGAAATGGATGAGTACTTTGATACAAAACCGCCCATCTCTGATGAGTTAAAGGAACTACCATAAAAAATGATTTGGGCAACCTGACTAGGTGCTCAAGCTAGCGGAATGAGCCCGCCTGCGTTACAAAGCAAACTCCAGCGGTCAAGTGCCGGAGTGTTATTTACGTAGGCGGAGCCGCCATCCATTAGGCGGCACCAACTATAGAAATTTCCATTGGCAATGGAATAGAGGTCAATATGATGTCTGCATGTGGAGTGCTTTGTTCGGAGTGCCCGGCATATCTTGGGGTGACGAAAGGAATTGCGCATCAGAAGAGGACAATTGAGGCATGGTATAGAATCTATGAACTGAATGAGACGGTCGAGCATATTTCATGCAATGGTTGTCTCGGGCCAGACGATGAAGTATTTCACACAAGCCGTAATTGCAAAGCGCGACGTTGCTGCCGATCCAAAGGATTCGGTAGTTGTGCTGAATGTCCAATTGAATCTTGTGTTAATTTGGAAAAAGCGCAGTCTGTCTGGGATGGAGTACCAAATCTAATCGATAAGCTGTCAACCACAGATTTTGCTACCTACGCTCGACCGTATTGCGATCATCGCAAACGGTTAGCAACTGTACGCACTTCATTTCACAATCGATAGTAATCTAGTATTATACCAGCTAACCCGCGACTGCAGGCGATTTGGCCTTCGGCCGCGCGAAAATTCCGTATTTCGCAATCCACAATACTCATTCGGCAATCTCTCAGCACTTTGAAAGCACTCGCAATATCTCGTCATGGATCTTCCCGTTGCTTGCCACGATGTTTGGAGTATAGGCGTTCATCGGTTTTCCTTCGAAATTTGTCACCGTGCCGCCCGCTTCACGAATGATGATTACTCCCGCTGCTATATCCCATGGATGAAGCTGCACTTCCCAGAAACCTTCGGCACGGCCGCATGCCACATATGCCAGATCGATCGCTGCTGAACCGAGCCGGCGTATTGCCTGAGCTTCGATAACAAAGTTATTGAAATGTTCAATGGCATTGAAGGGATTATTTTTAACATCGTAGGGAAAACCGGTGATGAGAAGACTGCGAATCAAACGATCTTCGGCTGAAACCCGTATTTTCTTTCCATTTAGAAATGCACCGCTTCCCTTTTCGGCGGTGAAGAGCTCATCGTGCATTGGATCGTAGATGACGCCTGCAATTATTTCTCCCTTATGTTCGATACCGATTGAAACACAGAACATCGGTAGGCCGTGCATATAGTTTGTCGTGCCGTCAAGCGGATCAACAATCCAGCGGTAGTCTGACGTTCCTGCGCTTCTCCCGCTCTCCTCTGCGACGATATCATGAGTGGGGAATTGCTTTTTAATCGCGCCGATGATCATCGCTTCCGAACGTTTATCGATATCCGTTACGAGATTGATTTCGGATGATTTCTGTTCGATGGTAGTAATATTGCCGATGTTGGCTTTAAGGAAAATGCCGGCTTGTTTGGCAGTTTCGATGGCTAGTGGAAGTATCATAACCAAAAGATAAGGAAAAATTAAAAAGGAAAAATTAAAAAATTTACCCTGCCCTAAAGGACGACTTCCGCCTCCATCCGCCTTCGACGGATTCCGACGGACAGGCTCGCCTCGCTCCCCGTCTCGCCTTCGGCTCGCCGAGGCGGACGCTCGGCGGAGCGGGTCGTCGAGCGAATCCCGACGTTCTCGTGTTTCTTACATCCCACGTTTCTCAGTGGGATTGTCGGGATGAGTCGATGGGGGAAAATATATCTGATCAACTTTTTTTTCATAAAAAACTCCGTATCCCGAACTGAATGGTACACGGAGTCATTAATAGCAAGTAAAAAA
This sequence comes from Ignavibacteriota bacterium, assembly GCA_963776275.1. GTDB lineage: Bacteria > Bacteroidota > Ignavibacteria > UBA10030 > CAVZMI01 > CAVZMI01. Next base: position 148,288 of record CAVZMI010000006.1, on the reverse strand, counting down.
ATCAGAGTCCGGTTTTCGCAATGCTCGCTTTTACATCCTCTATATCGAGTCCTTTTCTCTGAGGTAATCCTTCCACTACCTCGATAAGGACTATCTCGTGTGCAAGATCTTTTTCGGCTAAACACTGCGCTGTTGCTGCGCCGACGTTACCGGCACCAATGACTGTAATTTTCATATTACGCTCCGAATTTTTGTTATCCCGCTATCAAGTCCCTCGAAACGGAACGTTGTAAAAAATATTGAAAGAACTTATGCGGATACGCTGACGGTCTTTTTCGTTTTACTGTGCTGCTCGAACTTCACAACACCATCGACTAACGCAAAAAGCGTGTCGTCACTGCCTATACCGACATTTACTCCGGGAGCAAATTTTGTACCCCGCTGTCTGATAATAATACTTCCGGCGGTTACCCGCTGACCGCCAAATGCCTTGACGCCGAGTCGTTGAGCGTTGCTCTCGCGGCCGTTTCGTGAGCTGCCGGCGCCTTTTTTATGAGCCATGACTTTTTCTCCTTACATCTCCCGAGCATATCGCGAATCGGGATTTACTATCCGATATTTGTTATTTCAATTTCTGTGTACTGCTGACGATGACCCCGTTTTACCCGGTAACCTTTCCGCCGTTTCTTTTTGAAAACGATGACTTTATCGTCTTTAACATGGCCAAGAACGGTCGCTTCGACCTTCACACCATCAACAATCGGCGCACCGACTTTAATATTATTCTCGTCAGCCAACAGTAACACCTTATCGAATTCCACTTTTGTCCCTGCTTCACCTTCAAGTTTCGGAACGAAGCATTTACTCGACGGGGTTACTTTGTACTGGTGTCCTGCTATCTCTACAACGGCGTACATCCTGAATTCCTCCTAAGTAAGCGTGGTATCTATAATTAAAAGTCAATAAATTTACGAAAAAAGGCTGTTAAAGTCAATTTTTTTACTTCTCATTTTGAATATTGTCTGTTCATTCCGAAAAAGTGATCAAGCGCTACTTATAAGAACAAAAAAGCGTTAGCTTATCGTTCCCAATCAAACCAGAACAGTCAACCCGTCTCATCCGGTATAATCTGAACATGAGCACCCTTCATTCTTTGCCACAGAGTATATGCACCTATTTTTCTCAGAACGGCCAAGTATCTGGTTTTCATTTCCTTTCACGATCCTTTTTCGTACCTTTGAGCAGCATCATGAATACCCGTGCCGCTCAAATACTCGACTTACTTTAACCGTGAACCGGCGGGCGTTCACAGTCCGGTAGACGATCTTTGAAATCATTTATGCGGTCGTGTTATGCCGAGGGCATGTTATACTGGCAAAAGCAATCACCTCGCATCTTATGCGGATCAATCTAATTATAGTTCGATGTCACAAATAGGGAGGTAAAATGGGAGCAACCGGTTGGGATTATTTTACACCATATCAAGAAAACATTGAAAAAGCATTGCAAGAGTTGCAACAAAAAGTTTTAGAAAGTGGTAAGTATGGGCCTGCCAGCCAATTCACTCCGGAACTCTTGAAACAATTCCCGCAGTTAAAAGCATCTGCTGACATGTTAAAAACACTCGATGAACAGGTGCTAAGAGAATTCGGCCCAATAAAATCCATTGATGATTTGCGGGAAGCATTTGCCGAAGCAGGGACTCACACCATTATAGATATTGAAAGGATTAGCACGGAACCGAATATTGGCATAGCCTATCCTGCACCCAGGGATATTATTCAAAAGATCTATGGTACAATTAAACCTTCTCACGGGGATGTTGAATCAAAACATGGATGTCTATCGGAAACTTTGAATATTATACGGTTTCAGGCAGTGTATTTGATTGTTTATGAAAAAGATATTCCAAAAGAAATATATTTTGAAGGGTGTTCGGGTGACTAAAAACATCGAACGTGACATTCCAGCCGACATTGCGGGTGCACAAACCACACCCACAACACGGCTGAATTCTTTCGTTAGGCGGCGTGTTGAATGGTCACAAAACCAGAACTCCGTATCTTATACGGATCAGTCTAATTATTGTTATCACATTGAAAGGAGACACAGAAAAATGAAGAAATTGTTTTTCTATGCCCTGTTATCGGGATCAATTGTAGTATTGATGACCTTATTACTCCCACTTCAGGCCCAGTCTCTTTCTGCCGGAAATTTTAGCTCATTACAGCAAGAGAAGCTGAAGGAGATCGCACGGATGATCTGGGATAAAAAACCGGAGGCCCAAATCCTTAAAGTTTGGGAAACCTTTGTGGAAAAAGAAAAAAGGAGCAAACCCGACTTTCAGGATGCTATCAAAATAATTTTTACGGAAGTAAAAGCCATTGCCGATAAAAACGTCAAAATAGCCCAAGAAAAAATCCGTCAGGCACAGATTTTAAAGTTAGAAGTTGACCGCGAAGTGGGAAACATACGTAATCTCCGTTTACAATATGAGAAGTCAAATAGTTTCAAGCCTGTCAAACGAAAGAAACTTGAATTCAGCAAAGAGAATCCACCAAAAGCGATTATCAAAGAGGCTGGGTATATCTCAAACATAAATGAACTCAGGGAATATGAAGATTATTTGCAATGGGCGGGCAAGGAAGCAAGCCTCCAAGGTACCGGAGGGGTAGCACTCTTGGAATACGCCAAAGATGCAATTCAGACGGCCACTTCAAACATTTCGGGAACTGGTACTCAAGAGCAACAAATGAAAAAAATTGCTGAACGAAAAATGAGTTCACAGTAGATAACAAATCGTTGGAGTGGAAGCCCGCTTCACTCCGTCGCGCCTTCAGCGCTCCTGCATTACGCGGACTCCGCTCGACTCCGCCGTTATACCGCTTGTTTCAGCATCATAAGACCAGGTAATGCTGACGATGGTCTTCATCACTAACAAGCAATTAAAACTTAGTAGAAGAGGCGCAAGATAGTACTCACTCCGAACCTCCGTGCCGCTTCTCATGAAACAAATGATTTCGTTTTTCGCGCCTTGATGAAAGAAAAACAGACAAATAAGCGGATTGATCGGGCATGAGAACGGCATTTCCTTTCATGATCCTTTTTCGTACCTTTGAGTAGCATCATGAAAACACGCGCCGCTCAAATACTCGACTCACTTTCGATCCATTACGATATAAGAGAATTTAAAGAAGAACTTCTTTCGGCAGAAGAGGCAGCCGAAAAGCTTCAAATTCCGCTCGCACAGGTTTTTAAGACGCTTGTAGTACGCGGCGACCGGAACGGCATCATGGAAGTGTGTATTCCCGGAACCCATGAACTCAGCTTGAAAACACTCGCACGCCTCACCCGTGACAAGAAAGTGGAACTTGTCGATGTGGACGATGTGTTCAGGCTAACAGGTTATCTCCGCGGCGGCTGCACGCCCCTCGGTGGGAAAAAGAAATATCCGGTGTTTATCGATCAAAGCGCACTGCTCCACTCGTTCATAAGTGTCAGTGCAGGGATGAGGGGAATACAGGTTCTGCTCGATCCAAATGATCTGATAAAAGCTGCCGGAGCAACAGTGTGTGAATTGACGTAAACTATCGACGATGAAATCTATGCGACGATTCTTTTTTTTGCTGTTCGTAATCCTGACTTCACAACTCTGTGCACAGGACCCCGTGCGCTGGTCTGGTTCTGTGAAAGAGAAACAAGTGTCCGCCGGTTCGATTGTCATGGTCACGGTCCGCGCGCGAATCGGTAATATATGGCATATCTACTCGCTCACACAGCCCGAGGGCGGACCGATTCCGACATCGATCAGCATGAGTGAAGAGTCGTTCTTTTCACTTGCCGGTCAGCCGAAACAACCTGTCCCGACAATTTCATATGACGAATCGTTTGGAATAAATACGGAATATTTTTCCGGTAATGTAATTTTCGAAGTGCCCGTAAAGATCGCAGCCAATACACCGCATGGGAATCAGAAAATTATTCTCAAAGCGCGGTACATGGTGTGCAGTAATACCGTCTGCCTGCCGCCGGTGACGAAAATAATTGAAGTTCCCGTTACAGTCATAAAAGCAAAACAATCGTCAAAGGAATCAATTACACGGGCGGCGGGATCTCAGATACCGGAACTCCGCCAGTCAAACGGCGCACCAGATTCGTCGAGATTTATCCCGGATGCCGTCCAACCCAAAACATACAGCATCGATCCCGCAGATATCGTCGCTAAGGCAAAGGCAAAAGGTTTATGGAATTATCTTACGCTCGCGATGTCGCTCGGAGCATTATCGCTTCTTACACCGTGCGTTTTCCCGATGATTCCAATTACGGTTTCGTACTTTACAAAACGCAGGGAGGGGAAACGGAATAAGGGAATTGCCGATGCGCTTGTCTACAGCATGGGCATCATTTTTACATTCACGGCGCTGGGCTTTGCTCTTGCACTGACAATCGGTGCATCGGGCTTAAATCAATTTGCCGCGAATCCGTGGGTGAATCTGGCAATTGCGGGTATATTCATTGCATTTGCCGTCAATCTTTTCGGTGCCTTCGAAATAATTCTGCCGTCATCTCTGTTGACAAAACTTACTAAATACTCGAACACTAACAGCATGGCCGGTGTATTATTGATGGGGCTGACATTTACCATTACCTCCTTCACATGCACGGTGCCGTTTGTTGGAACGGTGATGGTAACTGCTGCACAGGGAGAGTGGATGTGGCCGATTATCGGTATGCTTGCATTTTCGGTTACATTCGCACTGCCCTTTTTCCTGCTCGCATTATTTCCGTCGTTTCTCGTCCGCCTTCCAAAGAGCGGAGGATGGTTGAATGCAGTGAAGGTCGTCATGGGATTTCTCGAGCTGGCGGCTGCTCTGAAATTTCTCAGCAACGTCGATCTCGTCTTGCAGTCAGGCATCTTGAATCGTGAAGTGTTTCTCTCTTTGTGGATCGCTATTGCAATAATGACGGTGCTCTACCTCATGGGACGTTTCTCTTTCTCACATGATGCACCGGTGGAGAAAATAGGGGTTGTCAGAATGCTGTGGTCGGTTTTCTTCCTAGCAGCGGTATTTTTCCTTTTCACAGGACTCATTGGTGCACCGCTGGGCGAGCTCGATGCGTTCCTTCCACCGCGGAGTTATAGTCATATTGCGGGGTGGATCGGGAAACTAAATGGATCCGGAACTGCAGTGGAGGAAGAGCAATGGATTTCGAATTATCAGGATGGATTGAAAAGAGCGAAGACAGAAGGAAAAAACATCTTTGTCAATTTCACGGGCTTTGCCTGCACGAATTGCCGGTGGATGGAAGCAAATATATTTTTGCGCGATGACGTACAAGCACAGCTGAAGAAATTTATTCTTGTGCGTCTCTATACCGACGGCAGCGGGAGCGAATATGACAGAAACCGGTTATTCGAGCAAAACCGGTTCGGAACGATCGCTCTTCCATTCTATGTAATCCTCTCGCCCGACGATCGGGAGGTCGCACGATTCCCCGGACTGACCCGCAATCCGGAAGAATTTGTGCGGTTTCTCAACCAGGGTGCGGCCGTTCAAAAGAGGAGTCCATAAGCAATATACCCCCCCGCGATTCTTATTGCCGTAACAGGTAAAAGAGTTTAGCTTGTTTTTATTAAGGAATAATGACATTTTTTAATATTTGCTTGACAAGTGTCGAGGAATTATATATATTCGTAAAATATTAGCAAATGTTCGTGCTAAATCTTTCAATCCTATGAGCATTTCTATTTCTTCAATCTTTTTCAGGTCGATAAATTCGTAACTTGCGGCCTTTTTTTATTAGCCATTCAATGTAGAGTTAAGATTTTTATAGAAAGAATTTCATAATGAAAATGTATTTTCCAATAATCTTCCTTTTGTTAGCGATAACCATTTTAACCGATAAAGTTCTGAGCCAGGACAGCCTATATTTAGTAGGCACAATAACGAACGAATCCGTCGCCAAGAGAATTACTGAGGTAAAAGGGATAGGTGATGTCAACGGAGATGGATATGATGATTTCATGGTGACAACTTTTAATAATGAAGTAAAACTTTATCTCGGTTCATCGACTTTTAATCTGACTCCATCTATCATATTTCATTATCCTGGGAAAGATAGTTTGCATACATCCGAAAATTGTGCGGGTATAGGCGACGTGAATGGAGACGGGTACAATGATTTTTTAATTAGAGGTCATTTTGGTGATTGGGGTTTTCCTGAGGGAAAGGTTTTTTTGTATTACGGTGGATCGACTATAGATACAATTCCCAAATATGAGTTTTATGAACGCTGGATACAGGATTGGTTTGGACTTTTCATGGAAGGTGTTGGAGATACTAATAAAGATGGTTTTGATCCGACACATTCCCGTATGCAAGTACGTGTGAGAAACACGCAATTGTGTAGTGGAATTACTAAATGAGGTATAACAACATGAAATCGAGTTGTTTATTGTTATTTGTGATCATATTCCTCTCATTTGCACGAGCGTCTTCTCAGGAAGGCTGGTTCTGGCAGTATCCGAAACCACAAGGCAATAATCTGAATGATATTTATATTTTTAATAATGAATCGGCAATTGCCGTAGGTGACTTGGGAACGGTTATAAAAACGACAGATGGTGGGATACATTGGGATGTACAACACCATGCCGGTGGCACTCCCAACGATTTGTACAGCGTTCATTTTATCGATTCATTAAACGGTTGGGCGGCGGGTGGCATCAAGGATTCACAAAAAAATATTTTACTCAAAACCGATGATGGCGGTAAAAACTGGACGGAGGTAAAAACCGACGCTTCGTTATGTTACAATGCAGTGTATTTTGTGGATGCCGACACAGGTTTTGTTATAGGAGAAGATGGAATTCTTTTAAGAACGAGCAATGGCGGGCAAAGCTGGGACACGAGAAAGATAGATGATTATATCGGTGAAGGTTGGTTGGATGTATTCGATTTGACTGCAATAACCTTTACAGACAAACAAACAGGATGGATTATTGGACTTGGATTTTATGGCAATCAAATCTATAAGACTACGGATTGCGGAAGAACGTGGCAATGGAACGGGAATATTATTCAGCCGATGGTTTTTCCAGGACTTAATGATATTTGTTTTACGGATAAGAATAACGGATTTATTACGGGAGCACACGGTACTTTTTTAAAAACTACCGATGGAGGTAATACTTGGCAATACCAGAATCTTTCAACGAAATATCAAAAAGAAGAGTATCAATATTTCTACTCGATATTTTTTACTGATTCATTGACCGGTTGGATTGTCGGAGGCGATTATTATGCCTTCATTTTGAAAACGACAGATGGTGGAGAGAATTGGACTGAGGAAGCAAATAATAATAATGAAATGATGCATCACTTTTACAAGACAAGGTATTCAAACAAATCCTCCGACAACACGGGTTGGATAGTAGGACAGTTCGGTATGATATACAGAACTACAGATGCGGGAGGTAACTGGGTTCCGCAAAGAGATAAGAATTATCATTTCAACTCGATTTATTTTGTTGATGAATATAACGGTTGGGCTGTAGGCGACAGCGGTATTATTCTTCATACTACAAACGGAAGGGATAATTGGGATATACAAAATTCTGTTGAGAGCACATTGTTGTCATCAGTCTATGCAATTGATACGCAAAATATATTTGCAGTAGGATCGATTATAAAAGGATTATCGATTTATGATAGAACCGGATTAATATTTAGAACGATAAATGGCGGACAGACATGGCAAAAACAAATTTATGATTCATTATATGGATTTAATTCAATTACTTTTGTTAATGATTCGATAGGATGGATTTCAGGCACAGGATCATTACTGAAAACGGATGATAAAGGAATCACATGGAAAATAGTGGTTTTGGATTCAGTGCAACCGGATGGGAGAGTGCAATTCATAAATGATAATGTGGGGTGGATAGGTGGCACTTTAAAAACTATGGATGGAGGTAAGAATTGGGAACCACAAGTTATTCCAATAACATCGATTAACTCTTTCGATTTCATTAATTCGGAAATGGGTTGGGTTGTCGCTTCTTCCAATGGGAATAATAATATTCTTAAAACAACAGATGGAGGTAATTCTTGGGTTCCATGCAGTACAACGCCATCTGGTTATAATTTTTCAATACAGTTTGTTACTGAAAATATCGGATGGATATCAGGCTTTGATTTCTTAAACCGTACCTCTCTTATACTTAAATCAACTGACGGCGGATATACTTGGAATGAACAACAAAGTCCATGTAAAAATGAAGGTGGATTATCAAATATTTTTTTTATAAATGAAAGCACAGGGTGGTCGATTGGAAATGGAATCATTAAAACTATCGACGGTGGCGGTGTAGTCTCGATAAAAAATGATAATAATATTAGCAACAATCTTCCCGATAAAATAAAACTATTTCAAAATTATCCTAATCCATTTAATCCATCTACAATAATAAAATATTATTTACCTAAATCAGGTCTTGTTTCATTAAGAGTGTATGATGTGCTAGGAAGAGTTATAAACACTTTAGTTAATAAATTTCAGCGAGAAGGTGAATATGAAGTACGCTGGGAAACAAACAACTTGCCTAGTGGAATTTACTTTTATCAACTCAAGACAGGTAAATATTCTGAAACCAAGAAAATGATCCTGCTTCGATAATGATTCGAATGCTATTTCAAAGCGGTGTACCACCTTAAATAAAAACCCGCCGAAAAAGGAACGGCTAGGTTCGGGATTCCGGCGGGCAGAACGTCCTGTAAAAAGCATGAATACCGCATTTTTATATACGGAAATTCGGCCTTACAGGCTTTTCCATTTTATGAATTCAAAAGGAAAAAAGCAACTAATGAATCTTGAAATCTATTAAAACAAAGGAGATTAATAATGTCACGTTCCTTATTAATAGTAATTCTTGCCGTTATAATGACGGTACAGGTACATGCCCAACAACAATGGGTGCCTTTCTTGCAACAAACTGAGACGGCGCCATCGACAACTCTGACTTCCTCGAATAACAATAATGTCTCGTTTAATATTAAAATAAACGGAATGTCGGTTACAGATATGAAAGTTGGGGAGACCAATTATCAAAAAGTCTCTATTCCGCATGCTGAGACAATGACAAAGCAAAGCTTACCACAAGTACCGATGATAACGAAGTTAATAGCGATCCCTGATTGCGATGATGTATCAATTTCAGTTGTATATTCGAACATGCTTGAATTTAAATATAGTGTACTACCAATGCCGCGAATTGAGAAAAAGAAACGGCAGGATGGAAGTGATAGTTATTCAGAGGTTTTCGAAGAAGACAAATCAGTTTATTCCTCAAACGCCGATTTTCCAGGAAAATACGGCGAGATTCTCGATATCGGATATGTGCGAGGACAAAAAGTAGCACGCGTCGCAATCTATCCCGTTCAATTTAATCCTGTAAGCAAAATTGTACATGCATATACCGATTTCAATATTAGCGTTTCGTTTACTAATCCTTCATCCTCGGTTAATAAAGAGCTTGGAATTTTTCGGAATATGATGAACCATGCTGCTCTAAATTATAATCTGAGCGGGTTGAGTGCATCGTCGAAATTGAATGAAATCATTAAATATGGTCAGCTTTCCAAATCATCTCCAATTTCTAATATTACGTCCGGTAGTGTCAATCGAGTGACAAATTTAAGTACACTCGTCTGCCTAACGCAATACCGGTAGATTATTTGGTTATAACTCATTCGTCTTTATTTAACAGCAGTCCATTAACAACATTGGCAAATCGTCGAAAAGATTATAATGGATTTGATGTCGCGATTGTTCACGTCAACGATATGAATGGACCTCCACCAAACTATGATTGTGTTTATGAATATTATTCAAGGCCGACACATTATCAAAGTATCCGTGATTTTATTTCCGATGTTTATACAAATGGTAAAGCAAATCACACGGGCGATGGGCACTTGGGTTATATTTTATTAGTGGGGGATAACCAAGATGATAACTCCAACGAAATGTTGCCGGCGGCTTATCCCACATATTACGGTAGTGATGAACAAGCTGGTGATTACTATTATGCCTGTACTGGTGGTGATTCTGATGACTTTCTTGATGTAATGTATGGTAGATTATCAGTCGGGAATGAAACTGAACTGAGTAATAATGTGAATAAAATTATTAGTTATGAAACCAATTCTAATGGAAACTGGTGTGATAAAGCTACACTGGTCAATGGTTGTAAGTCTTTATACAATACTGTTGATCCAACAATGAAGCAATTGACGGAGATAATTCCTCCAACGACCCCGAAATATTATGCCTATAGGAAGCTCGATACCGATCCTCTCACGGTAGTTACCGAAGCTCAAATATTCGGTCAACAATTCTCGGCTTCTGATTATGCCGATCCGACTAAGTTGTGCGGGGCGGATCTTCTGGATAGTTGGTGTTATGATAATGGAAACGCAGGGGTCAACAATAGAATTCATACATGGATTTATGAAGGCCATGGTATGCCGCGTTGTATTATTGATGAAGGATGCGGTCGTCATATATTTAAGATTGAGAATTGTTCCGGTGTCCCGGATCAAACTACAATGCAATATCGACTAAACAATAATTTTTATCCATTTATGATTTTTAATTGCTGTTCAGCCGGCCAGTTTGATTGGGGTGTAGGAGATTGCATGGCAGAAGTATTTATGAATATAGCAAACAAAGGTGCAATTGGAGTTCTTGCTTCTGCAAGAGAAAGTGATGGTGGTGGATTTGGAGTAACTGACGGGACTGTACTAAATGCAATGTATTGTAGCTTTTCTCAGATTATGGGTGAAGCAGTAATGGAATCAAAATTAAATATAGATCAAGAGTACAGGCGTCAATTTAACCTTTATGGAGACCCGGCATTGAATCTTTGGCCGGTAGGTTACACTGTCACTGAAAGTCTTATATTGTCAGGCACGGTTCAGATTTCTAATAACATCACAATTGCTCCGGGGGTATACCTTTATATACAGCCCAACACAAAACTAAGATTTGTAAATGGTGCTTCGCTTATTGTTAATGGTACTTTAACTACCGGCGGATATTCCTCCAATATGATCACATTCGACTTTATCTCACCGAATTCATCTACGCAAAACGGAATAAAATTCAATAGCAGCTCTAGTAATAGTGAATTAATATACTGCAATATTAAAAATGCATATACGGGAGTTTATTGTAATGGATCAAATACTTTACCAGTAATAAATAATTGCGTAATATCGAACAATACTATTGGAATTCGGTTAAATGGCGTACTAGGGTCAAATACACAATTTTTTAATAATAAAATCACGAATAATTCCTATTACGGAATTGAACTATACAATTCATCTCCTACAAATATGTACAATGATACTATCTCTTATAATGGATATTATGGAGTTCTCTGTGAATCAGGGTCAAGCCCATATCTGACGTATAACATTATTAAAAATCAATCAACCGGGGCTGGACTTTTCTGCAATGGAGCAAGCCCCCATCTTAACAGTTGTTCTGGCGATTTAAGTGGTCATAATGTAATAAAATTGAATGGCTCAGGAATCTCAGCTGCTTATGGTAGCACTGTCTGGATGGGTACGGCAACTGCTCATGGGGTTAATAGTGTTTATTCTAATACTAACTATGCAGCTATTGCAGCTTATGGTACTGTTATTAATGCGCAGTATGACTATTGGGGGTCGAATCCTCAATTCTCGATTCAAAGCGGTTGTAGCATTGATACTGCCCATTATTACCCGTATCCTAACGATCCAAATAGCGGTAGGGGGAAAACTGTTGTGACAGATGATTGGGAATTGGAAGAAAACACATCAGGAGTACCAATAAATCAGACCATAGCTGTTACCGATACTACCCCAGTCTTCGATGCCGAATTTGGTGCTGCACTTGATGATATAAATAAAGGTAAGTATGATGATGCAATAATCAAGTATACACAGAAATATAAGAAGGAGAAAAGTTATAATAAAAAACAATATGCATTGACACAGTTGGCAGAATGTTATCGATTAGCTAAGCATACAGACTTCGTCGATTTTCTCGATAAAGAAATCCGCCCGAATTTATCGAAGAACGATGAGCTTTATGCTATAACATTAGAATTAGAAAACCTTTTTCTAATAGCAGACGGGGAATATAATAAGGCAATAGAGAACTACTATAATCTGAAGAATAATTTTACAGGTAATGAAAGAGCAAACAAATTAGCATTGTTCAATCTATGCCATATTTATTTTGATGATGTAGCAGACATAATAAAAGCAAAGGATTGCCTTAATGAATTAAAGGCCAAATACCCGGATGATGATCTAACTTTGCTCTGCATGGTGTTACTCGGAGAAATTACCACACCTAAGAGAATTGCTGCACCTCCAGGTTTAGGGAAAGGAGAGTCAGACAAGAAAGTGGAAACACCTGATAAATATGACTTATTCGAGAATTATCCTAATCCGTTTAATCCAACGACGTCAATCGGATACCAGATACCTCAAGAGGGATTTGTTACAATAAAGATTTTCGACGTTATAGGGAGAGAGGTCGCTTCTCTTGTGAATCAAAACCAAAAAGCCGGTAAATACACTGCGGAGTTTAATGCAGCGAATCTCTCAAGTGGTCTCTATATCTATCAGTTGAAGGTGAATGATTTCATATCGACAAAGAAAATGATGCTGTTGAAGTAGATTTACACAAAATGATAAAAGAGAAAGTCCCACATCCATCAACTGATGCGGGGCTTTCTTACTTTATATTGCCATTCTAGAAATACGATGTCTTAATAATTAGATTTCTATACGACGGTAATACGATTTTTATGCACCATTTGCTTTATCCCAGATCATGAGCTGAAGACGTGGTGAGAAATTGAATTGATATTCCTTGCACAACTCTACGACCCGTGTCGATTTTTCGATGAATTCACTGCGTCTCGCACACTGAGGCATCAGGAATACCCGCTGTCGTGCGATCGCGAATGGTGTGATAAATTCACGTAGTATTTCTTCGACATCTTCGCGGGATTCCACAACAAATTTGAATATGCATTTATTGTTATGGCCGAAATATTCGAGAGTGTCCTGAACGAACCTGTGTTCCCGGGGGATGCCGCTGTTGGCCGTCTTTGGGGAGATGTTATACAATGAAATACATTGTTCAAGTTCCGGGATTGGTGTAATCGTCGCATTTGTCTCCACTTCGATAAATATATCTTTAGGAAGGAGGGTAAGAAATTGTGCCAGCGCTTTTTGTTGAAGAAGAGGTTCGCCGCCTGTCAGAACAAGGTGCGAACCATTGCCTAGCAAATCGATCCAGCCATTACGTTCCCAGAAGTTTAAGATGTCTTTATTGCTCCATGGTTTTCCCTGTCGCCATACTTCGATTGTATCACACGGCCACGTACAAAGAAGATTGCATCCGGAGAGGCGGAGAAAGACCGCGGGCGTTCCCGCTGTTTTTCCCTCTCCCTGTATCGAATAGAATTGTTCGCTGATATTAAGCATTATGACTTCGTTGAAGCAATTATCATGCTGACAATGATAATCAGAAAGACAAGACCTGAAATCCAGACAAATCTCCAATCCTTTTCCAGGCTGAAACTCGCCACTGCGACCAAGACACGGAGAACCGGCGTGCAAAGGAGAATAAGGATTCCGGTATAAAAGAGAAAATATGGATGCATGAGGACGACGTGCAGCGGTTGCGTATTGAAAAAATGCCAGAGTGTCGCCGGCGAACTGTCGGTCGGCAGAGGAATTGACGATGAAGTCAGTGCATATGCAATGAAACCGGCCAGCATGAAAAATGCGCTGAGGAAGACTCCGTACCGGAGAGTCCGGCTGACAATTTTTTCCAACGTAGTATCAGTAATCATATTAAAAGAACATTCGCAGTGCGATAAGAAGCATGACAAGAGCGAACAGGCCCGTGATGACCTTATTGGTAATCCGATAGCCAATGCGCGTTCCAAGAAGCGAACCGATCAGCACGCCTATGACGGCGGCGCTGGTCACGAGCGGTTCGATATGGCCGTGAGCGTAATAAATAAATGCGCTGGCCACCGCAGTAACGCCGATCATGAAATTACTCGTTGCAGTCGCGGCTTTCATCGGAACACCGCAGAACAGGTTCATCGCCGGTACTTTAATGACTCCACCGCCGACTCCGAGAAGGCCGGAGATATTGCCGGCTATGAATGAAATTCCCATTCCCACCGGAATTCTCCGGACGGAATATTCCACAATTTTTCCCGTAGCACCGTCCAGATATCTTCCGTTTAGCCGGGCTCCGGGGATGAGCTCCGTCTGCCGCTCGCCGCGCTTTCGAGACCGGCGCAGCATGATAAATCCCATGATCATGATAGTCACTGCAAAGATTTTTTTTAGAAGAAGACCGCTGACCATAACCGCAGTGATTCCGCCCAGGATGGCCCCTATTGTTGTGGTGATTTCCAGTATCATCCCGAGGCGGATATTCGTCTGCCGGCGTTCGACGTAGACCGATGCGGCGGCGCTCGATGTTGCAATAATGGCTACAAGGCTTGTCGCGATCGCTGTATGCATCGGGATGTGAAACAGTATTACGAGGAACGGGATAAGAAACAACCCTCCGCCGATCCCGAAGAGCGCTCCCAATATCCCCGTGACGAAGCCTCCAGCAATGATAATGAGAAATGATTCGAGCGACATCGAACTCATGAGGAAGTTTCCTCCAGCTCTTTCCACCGGCGGGCGAATTCAGTGAGTTTCGCATCGACGCACGCGTTGACACTCTTCGGCTCGAATGAGCCGTTTTTACGGCGCTTTCCCGCTTTAATGCCGGTGAGGAGTTCGATTCCTTCGTCGCTGGTCCTGATAGGATATACATGGAATTTCTTCACTTGAACCGCCTCAACAACGTCTTTCCGCAGCATTAAATCGGACACGTTCTGTTGTGGAATGAGAACGCCCTGTGTTCCTGTCAGGCCGAAGGTTTTGCAGACGTCGAAAAATCCCTCGATTTTTTCATTGACGCCGCCGATCGGCTGGATCTCGCCGTTCTGATTCACCGAGCCGGTTACCGCGAGATCTTGACGAAGCGGGATCTCGGATAGACTTGAGAGAAGGGCATAGATCTCCGTCGATGACGCGCTGTCACCGTCGACACCGCTGTACGATTGTTCAAAACAAATGCTGGCGCTCATCACGAGAGGTTTATTTTGCGCAAACCGTGATCGCATGAATCCGGCGATGATTAGTACTCCTTTATTATGGGTCGGACCGGCTCATATCCGATTCGCGCTCGATATTGATCAACCCCGCGCGTCCCATGCCGGTTTTCACGGTAATCCGTGACGGTCTTCCGAACGCATATTCGCCGAGGTCGTACACCGACAGTCCGTTGACCTGGCCGACAGCTTTTCCGTGTGCGGCAATAAGGATTGTTCCCTCGTTGATCATCTCTTGAATTTTCTCTTCGATGAGGTTGACGCGCTCGATTCGTTCTGCGATTGCTTTTTCGACATGTTCGTGGAGAACCATTGTTTTTTGATCACGGCGAGCCCAGTAATTTGCTTCCCGAAGTACATCGGCAACAAGATTGAATCGGGTAGAGAGTTTTGTCTGGCGTCCTGCGAGCCTTATTCCATATTCGACCATGCCTCCGATTGCCGAGCTGTCAAACGGAAGCAGGTTCTCTTCATCACAGATCATCTTGATAAACGATGCATACCGGGTGATGCTTTTCTTATCGAGATTCATCACAACGTCGAAGTCTGCACGGAGTTTGAATATTTTCTTAAAATCATCGTCGCGGTAATACAGAAGTTGATAGATTTCCGCGTCGCCGATCATGATGACTTTGACGTTTAGTGGAATCGGTTCCGGTTTTAATACAGTAGTGGAGATACCGTACGCGAAATCATTTGTGTGAAGTTCCAGCCTTTCTGTCCGGAGGGTGCGTTTCAGATCGGTCCAGACAGAAGGTTCGATTAACGTATCGAGTGCATACAGAATAAGAAATCCGCCGTCGGCACGAAGCAGAGATCCGGCTTTTATTTGCATGAAATCTGTTCTGAGAACGCCGCCGGCTTCAAATTCCCGTTCGATGGTCCCGAATAAATTTTTATATCGCGGGTTGGTTTCGATGATAATCGGCAGCGTTTTTGTTTCACCGTTGTCGACAAGGACATTGACCTGATATTCGATGAATCCATCTTCCAGGTCCCCTTTTTCGGTTCGTGATTCCGATGACTCGTGCTCTCCTGCAGCCTCGTTCCGGAATCGGGGAAAATCGGCAAGAATATTCTCCAGAACGTCATCAAGATATGCGCTGACCGTCTCGTTCGCATACTTTTCCTTCATGTCTTTGATCGCGTACTTCATAAGCGGAAGTATTGTATTGGTGTCGAACGCGCTTAGTTCATCTTTCGCTTTTCGTTCGATATTACGCATTTCACGGAATGTTGTTTCCATTACCTTTTCAAGGCCGATATAACTATTACGGAGCCGTTCGAGCTCCTCCGATGAAAATTGTCCCGACTGCACTGCAGTCTCGAGCTGGTCGAAACTTGTCGGTGTGCCGTTGATCACCGGGATAATATCGGGCCGGACGATCGATCCTACCTGTACCTGAATCAATTCAAACTGTTGTTCACGGACTTTTTTCTCAAATTCTTTGAGGACGGATTTTTGCCGCTCCTGAAAGACTTCCAATAATTTTTTTCGCTGTTCCTGATACCTTTTGCTCTCGAATAAGGATGGAATGTTTTTCAACAGGTCGTTGACGAAGTTGTCCATGTCGTTCTTCAACATGCACCCTTGTCCTGCCGGGAGAACGATCAGACGCGGCATGTCGGGATTTTTAAAGTTATGCACATAGCATTTGTCGGTCAGATGAACCTTTCGCCGCTCGAATTCATGAATCAGACGCTTTATTGTAGTTGTGCGTCCGGTACCCGAAAGGCCGGTGACGAAGATATTGTATCCAAAGTGGTTCATTTCAAGACCGAGCCGTAGTGCTTTAAGTGCACGCTCCTGACCAATGATATCCTTGCTGGGGTGGACTTCCGTGGTGGAGGGAGGGAGATCCTCCGGAAGACAATGCCAACGAAGTTTCGAGACAGGAAGCTCTTTTATGCTCATAGATTTTAGTATTCCTTCCTGTTAGCATATACGTTTAATAAAAGTCCTACAATTAACATGGTGGCGATGAGCGATGAGCCGCCATAACTCAAAAATGGCAGAGGTATACCGATAACCGGAATGAGGCCCAGCACCATCGCGATGTTAATGAAAATGTGAACTCCGAGAATCGAGGTCACCCCTATTGCAACTACGCTGAGAAACTTGTTTTTTGCCGCAGAAGCGATCCGCACTCCGCGAAGTAAAAACAATGTGAGGAGAATTAATACAATCGCAGCCCCTATAAAACCGAACTCTTCACTTGGTACACAGTAAATAAAATCGGTCCATTGTGCGGGAATAAAGCGAAGTTGCGTCTGCGTTCCATGAAGAAATCCCTTCCCTGTAAAACCTCCTGACCCGATGGCTACTTTCGATTGCATGACGTTATATCCGGCACCGAGTGGATCGATATTTGGAGCGAGGAATGTGGCGATCCTCTTTTGCTGGTGGAGCGGAAGTTTATGATACACAAACTGAACCGAGAAACCGATAAGAACCGCAGAACTGAATACAACCGCCGAGACAAAACGGTCGCGTTTCATAAAGTACAATATTATAAATATTCCGACGAGAGTCAGTAGCAGCCAGAGTGTGCCGAAAAGCGCCGCGACTGCGGCAATGATAGGGGCAACCATGGCAAAAATCGTGAAGATTGTTGCACCGCTCCAATACAGGATTGGAAGAAAAATTCCTGCAAAGACGAGGGCTGTACCCGTATCAGGTTGTGCCAGAATCAGAATGGCCGGTGCGATGATTATTCCTGCCATCGTGAGGAGTCCCCGGACGCTTTCAACGTCGGTGGTGGTTCGTGAAAGATATGCGGCAAGTGCCAGGACGGTGGTTATTTTCGCGAACTCCGAGGGTTGACCGCCAATTCCCCCCAGACCAAACCAGCTGGTCGATCCTCCGACAGATTTTCCAATGATAAGAATTGCGAAAAGAAAACCGAGCGAAATGATATAGGCAGGAATTGCTATCCGTTCGAGCATTCTGTTCGGAATCACCATCATAAACAACATTCCTAAAATACCCATGGCTGTCCAGAGAATTTGCTGAGAAAAATATCGCGATGCACCTGCATCATACGTGGCGCTGAAAATTGAAAGAAGTCCCACGCCGAGAAGAACGGTAGCTATAGCGGCAATGTGAAAATCGAAATATTGTTTAAAATATGTATTCACTGGATACCAGTCTTAATGGTTGAGAAGTCCGACCGGTTTATTTTTTAATGCTTTTTCTGTCGTTATTGGTGCTGATCCGGTAATAGACCGCATTTTCTGGGGATTATCCCGGATGATTTCCCCGTAGAGATATTGTTCCATTACACGGCCGGCGATAGGAGCTGCTTCAGTTCCTCCATAGCCGGCATTCTCGATGATTACCGCAACGGCTATTTTCGGGTTCTCATAAGGTGCAAACCCAATAAACCATGCATGATCTTTTCCGTGCGGATTTTGTGCGGTACCCGTTTTTCCGGCAATCTCAATTCCCGGAATGTGAGCTGCCATTCCTGTCCCTCCGGGGAGAACTGCAAGGCGCATTCCGTTCCGCACGATATCCCATGTAGTTTTTTGTACATCCATCATACGCGATATGTACTGGATGGAATCGATTCGTCCTGTCCGTTTAATTTTTATTGCGCGTACTGCATGAGGTTGAAAAAATTGTCCTTCATTAGCTAACTCTGATGCATAGATGGCCATTTGCAGCGGAGTAACACCAACCTCACCCTGACCGATGCCGAGGCTTACGAGATATCCCTGTGTCCAGCCTCCTTTTCCGTATACACGATTATAATATTGTGTAGAAGGGACAAGACCGGGATTCTCCTCCGGGATATCAATCCCTGTTGTCTGACCGAACCCGAACATTGTCGCATACTTCGACCATCGATCAAGTCCGACCTTCAACATAAGATTATAAAAGAAGACGTTGCACGAGACTTGAATTGCACGGGTGATGTTGACGCGTCCGTGAGCCTTCCCGTGGGAACACTTGAAGACCTTATTCCCAAACCTGAATGAACCCGGACAGTTTGCCGTCCACTCGGTGTTAATAATCCCTTCGTTGATTGCCGCCGTGGCGAGCACCATTTTGAATGTCGATCCTGGAGGATAGCGGGTGAGTGTCGCCCGGTTGTACAGAGGGACGTCCGGATCTTCATAAAGTTTAGACCACAGTTCGGTGGGGGTAACACCGCTGAAATCGGCCAGATCGAAATCGGGTGAACTTGCCACAGCAAGCAGTTCACCATTCTGCGGATCGATTGCGACAACGCTTCCCCGTTTCCCGACAAGAAGCGATTCGGCTGCGGTTTGTAAATTGCTGTCGAAAGAAAGATACAGATCGAAGCCGTCTTTGGAAGGAATATCATGCTTTCCTTCTTCGTAATTGCCGATAAGCTGACCGCGGGCGTTTCGCAACATATATTCAACTCCTTTTTCTCCCCGAAGGAATTGTTCGTATGATGACTCGATCCCCACCGATCCTATGACGTCGCCCTGCTTATAATAGCCGCCTGTTTCAGAGAGTTGGCGGTCGGAGATTTCTTTTGTATATCCGAGAAGGTGAGATGCACGCGCACGTGTTGTATAGAATCGCTTGGATTCTACGATATAATCGACGCCGGGCAGGTGTTCCCGGTTTTCTTCGAATATCGAAAGAGTGTGGAAATCAAGATCCCGCAGAACTTTTACAGGTTGAAAAACAGAGTACTGACGGCCGCGACGCACACGCTCACGAATGTGGTCTGGACTGACGCGGAGAATCGAGGCGAGAAAATCTGTATTCCTATCGTTATACTCGTGCGGTGTGATAGTAAGTGTATAAGAAGGACGGCTGTCGACGATGAGCATTCCGTTCCTGTCAAAGAGAAAACCGCGGATAGGTTCTTTTGTAATCGGCTGGATACTGTTTTCTTCCGACTTTTTTCCGTATTCGATTTGTTCGACGAGTTGGAGTTGGTATAGTCGGGCTAAGAAAATAATCATCACGATGGCGATAACGCCGTTGAAGGCATTCCGCCGTGAGAATGATCCGAATTGATTGTCAAGCATTGTACGGGTCCTCGATCTATCCAAATTTCACTTTTCGTGAAAAAAGAAACATCGGTAAAAGGCTTACAACCGCTGTGTATATTGCTGTGGTAAGTCCATACCAGAGCACCGTTGCCGGATAATGCATCTGAATTCCAGCCACGAATATAGCAAAATAGATGGCATTATTCACAAAGGAAAGAACAAAGACAAATGCAACAAACTGAAAACTTCCGAGCGTCATGAGTGTTTTACTTTCATTGTAAAAGTACCCCCCGAAAAAACATGCAATCGTTTTGGATAACGCGGTCAATCCGAGGAATCCCCCCACTGCCAGGTCGAACAGTACGCCGAGAGAAAAGCCCCCGATCGTCCCGACGATTTGTCCCTCTGTAAGTGTCAGGTACGACAGCCAGATTAAGAGAATATCAGGCGTAATTCCCTCGATGGCAAGAAATTTTACCACCATGATTTGAAGGATCAGGATGATAAGAGCACTTCCACAATACCGCGCGATTCGACGAATCTCCACCGTATTACTCCTTTGGAAGTTTTAAGAAAATCGCCTCGCGAGCGGAATCAGGAGTTGTGCGAATAACAAACACTTCCTGTAATCTGGCGAAATCGACCGACGGCTGTACTGCCACTTTTTTAAAAAGGGTGCCAATTTCATCGCTGACGGATGAGATAATGCCTACCTCAATATTGGGCGGAAATGTATTGCTGTATTCGGATGTCATTACGAGATCGCCGACACGTACATCCTGTGATTTGGAAATATTTTTAATGATGGCGATCATCCCACCCTGCCATGCAAGGATTCCGTCGACACGGCTCCGCTGTATTTTGACGCTAGCACGAAAGTCGCGGTTTAACAACAATTGCACTATCGAATAATTCGTACTGACGGTTGTAATGCGTCCGACAAGACCGGCATCGGAAATGACGGGCATTGAAGTGGCTACACTGTCAGCGCTCCCGACGTTTATAACCATTGTATTGTGAAGGAGATGAAGATTCTTGCTGATGACCTCTGCAGATATTATACGAAGTTGCGTCGTTGATGCGAAGCGGAGTAATTTCCGGAGTCGGATATTCTCGAGTCGTGCTTCACGCAGTTTTGCAACTTCATCGGCAAGTTCGACGGTACGCCGTCTTAGAATACGGTTTTCCCGGGGGAGCTCAAAAAGATTTGGTATAAAAGAAAATGTGTTCTCTGCCACCCCCACAACGGCTACCGTCAATGATCGTATATACTGAATCTGGATGTTGTTGTTGGATAAGAGAAGAATGATCGAACAGAATATGAACAGTGCAAGAACGATGTATTCTTTAAATAATTGCAGTATTGTATATAAACGATGCATACACCTTAGTATCGGCGGCTCTTGATTAGGACTTTCCGATATTTTACGATGTCCTCCATGATTTTCCCCGTTCCGCGAACGACTGCAGTCAACGGATCTTCAGCGACATGGACCGGTAGGCTGGTCTCGAGTCGAAGGCGTTCATCGAGTCCTTTTAACAATGCACCGCCACCGGTGAGCATCACACCACGATCCAGAATATCGGCGGAGAGCTCGGGGGGAGTTCGCTCCAGCGTTAGTTTGATAGCATTCACTATAGCTGCGGTTGGCTCGGCAAGCGCTTCACGGATTTCAACCGAACTGGCTTCTATTGTCTTGGGAATTCCATTGACAAGATCACGACCCTTCACCTGAATAGTAATTTCCTCTTTCAACGGCATTGCAGAACCAACCTCGCATTTTATCGCCTCGGCGGTTCTTTCACCGATAAGTATATTATGGTTTTTTTTGAAGTACTGGATGATCGAGTTGTTCATCTCATCACCGGCGACACGGATCGATTCTTCGTTCACGATGCCGGACAAAGCAATAACGGCGATTTCGGTCGTGCCTCCGCCAATATCGACGACCATATTTCCGGCCGGAGCATCAACGTCAAGCTCAATACCAATCGCAGCAGCCATCGGTTCTGCGACAAGGTGGACTTCCTTCGCGCCGGCATGCTCCGCACTATCACGGACTGCGCGTTTTTCAACTTCAGTGACCCCGCTAGGGACGCATATGACAATCCGACGGCTTGGCAGCCAGTTTGCATGAATCTTCTTGATAAACTCACGAAGCATTCCTTCGGCAATTTCAAAATCGGCAATCACGCCGTCTTTCATCGGACGGATTGTACGGATATCGCGGTGAGTGCGGCCCAGCATTTCCCGGGCTTCATTCCCGATTGCGACGATTTTTTTTGTGTTGCGGTCAAAGGCGACAATGGATGGCTCGTTAAGTACGATCCCTCTACCCTTCACCCAGATCAGAGTGTTTGCTGTGCCGAGGTCTATGGCAAGGTCAGCGGAAAAAAGTGAGAAAAGTCCCATGGATAATTATCTTTTCACTGTTATTCTAAACCATTAATGCTTGAAATGCCGTATGCCCGTAAATGCCATTGCGATATTATTGTCATCTGCCGCTTTGATTACTTCCTCATCGCGAACCGATCCGCCCGGCTCAATTACCGAAGTCGCTCCTGCCCTGACGGCTTCCAGAAGCCCATCGGCAAAAGGGAAAAATGCATCTGATGCAACAGCACACCCCCTCATATCAAATTTGGCCTCTTTAGCCTTCCATGCAGCGATACGTGATGAATCAACACGCGACATCTGTCCGGCACCGACGCCAAGTGTCTGATCTTTCCGTGCATAAACAATGGCATTCGATTTTACGTGCATCGCAACTTTCCAGGCGAACAGCATTGCATCGATTTCTTCATCGGTCGGTTTTCGTTTCGTGACGATTTTTAAATCGTTTTTTGACAGGCGGTGCTGGTCAGGACTCTGTACCAGATAACCGGAGGCAACCTTCCGTATTTCCAGATCGTTGACTGCCCGAAGATCTGCGATAAGTTTGATCAACCGCCGGTCTTTCTTTTTTATGAGCAGCTCAAGCACTTCCGGAGAAAATTCAGGTGCAATGATGACTTCTGTAAAGATTTCGTTGATTAATCGGGCGGTATCGAGATCAAGCGGACGGTTGACTGCAACAATCCCGCCGAATGCTGATATTGTATCGGTCGAAAAAGCCTTTTTATATGCTTGCGCAAGTACGGCGTCAGAGCCAACTCCGCAAGGATTTGTATGTTTGATAATCACCGCAGTGGGAGCATCAAACTCGGCCAACAGGATTGCGGCTGCGTTGATGTCAATAATATTGTTAAATGAAAGTTCTTTTCCGTGTAATTTCTGGAAGCATCGTTCGAAATCGCCATAGAACGCCGCATGCTGGTGAGGATTCTCGCCATACCTGAGATCCATCGATTTGCTCAGCATGAAGTGGAGCGTCTGCGGAAGAGCACCGTCTTCCTGACACTGCATTGAATCGAAATAATTTGCTATCACTGAATCATAATGAGCGGTATGATGAAATACTTCGCATGCAAGGCTTAGGCGGGTTTTTTCAGAAATAAGACCGTGTTGTTCCTGCAGCTCCTTGATGATCTCCGCATAACGTTTCGGATTGACGACCACCGCTTTAAACCGATAATTCTTTGCGGCCGATCGTAGCATCGCCGGACCGCCGATGTCGATTTGCTCGATAGCCTCCTCCGGCGTCGTATGTCCATGTTTTAAGGTTTCTTCAAAGGGGTAGAGATTCACCACGACAAGATCAATTGGGACGATACCATTTTCTTTCATGGCTTGCATATGCTTCGGGTTGTCGAGAACACCAAGTAATGCACCGTGAATTTTTGGGTGAAGCGTTTTCACCCGGCCATCCATGATCTCGGGAAAACCAGTGACGTTGAAGATTGATGTGACAGGAATGCTCTCGTTCCGAAGTGCGGCGGCAGTTCCTCCGGTCGAAATAATCTCAACTCCAAGTTGTTGAAGTGCATGGGCAAATTCAAACAGCCCCTCTTTATTTGAAACACTAATGAGCGCGCGGCGGATTTTAATCAATGGCGATCCTAAAGGTGTGTGCCCGTCGCTTACGATGACGTGGATGCGATGGGCGAGTTTCGATTGATAATAACTTTACGATCTTGCACGATGACCCGTCCTTCGGCAAAAAGTCTGACTGCTTCCGGAAGGAGCCGATGCTCGATCTTTAATACTTTTTCTGCAAGTGAATCAGGTGAATCGTCGTCTTCGACTGCAATACAGGCTTGAAGAACCACCGGACCGTGATCATATTCTTCATCAACAAGATGTACAGTCGCTCCGGATACCTTTGCGCCATACTCAATAACAGCTTTGTGAACGTGATGTCCGTACATACCTTTACCGCCGAATGCCGGTAATAGCGCTGGATGGACATTGAGCATGCGATGACGGAATTGCCGGACAATCTCCTGCGGCATCATCTTCATGTAACCGGCGAGGATGATGAAGTTCACTCCGTGTTCTGACAGAAGAGAGCGAAGCTGTGCTGTAAATTCTTCATCGGATTCGTACTGCGCACGGCTGTAATGAATTGCAGGGATAGAATACGAACGGGCAATCTCAAGAGCCCCGGCTGTCGTATTATTGCTGATAACGACTGCAATGTTTGCGTTCGGAATCTCCCCACTGCGAATTTTCTCCAGTACCGCACTGAAATTTGAACCGCGACCTGAAGCAAAAACAGCGATGTGGAGCTGATTATTCAACGCGTTCTGTTGATTCCCTTGTATTATAAAAGGTACTGAAAAAAAGAAAGGTTGTCAATATAATACATTGAAAAATGAGGCTGTTTGAGCCATTTTTTCACGTCGTTTCGATGATGATAGGTTTAAGTGACAGGAGCTTCGAGGAGTTCGATTTGTTCACGGTGGGTGTCGAGTCGGGCTTTGAGTCCAATCGGAATTGTCAATTTTGGAGACGGATGTCCATGAGCAAAGTTACTGATAATAGGCAGTGTAAGTTCTGAAAAATAGTCCGAAAACACCTGGTCAAGCGTCAGCGAAGGTTTATCCGGTTCAATTGGAGTACAATCGTAAAAAGTACCCAGGATGAGCCCTGCAATTTCCTTAAAAACGCCGGCATGTTTGAGCTGGGCGCACATTCTGTCTATTCGATACGGTCTCTCGTCGATCTCCTCAACCAGTAGTAGAGCATCGCGAAGAGGGGGCCAATATGGTGTTCCTGCGAGCGAAAGCAGCATTGTTAAATTTCCGCCGACCAGGATTCCCTCGCAGGTCCCATGATGAATCGTCTGCCATCGACGATCGGGAGGATTGTGAAGCACTTCGTGATCCGAAGGATCTGTAAGAAGCCGCCAGAAGTTCTCTTCCGTGAATGAATCGATTCCTTCACACATTTCGACGGCAGCCATTGGACCGGCAAATGAGACAAGTCCGGCATGTCGAAGAAATGCGCAGTGAAGTGCCGTACAGTCGCTGTATCCCACAAATATTTTTGGATATTTCCGGATAAGTTCATAATCAATCAAATCGATAATTCTTGCAGAACCGTAACCTCCGCGCACCGCGATAATGGCCTTGACTTCTGGATCGGCAAACATTTCATTGAGATCCTGTGCACGATGAGAATCGGGACCGGCGAGGTAGCCGTTGAGTTCATAAACGTGCTTCCCGAGTTTTACACGATATCCCATTTTTTCGAGATAGGCGACTCCTTTTTCGATTTTCTCGGCCGATATGGGAGCACTCGCAGGGGCCACAATACCGATGGTGTCCCCACGAGCAAGTCGTGGTGGTTTTATCGTGATCATTTAATGAAGAATATACAAAAGATCCGGAACGATGTAAAGATTTACTTTCAGAGGAAAATCATTATCTTAGTAGTGTAAAACCAGGACAATTCTGACCCAATCCGTTCACCTCTTGTGAAACCGGAGGATACTTCATGGAAGTACAATCTGGCGCAAGGCCGGTCTATCTAAATATTATTTGGCATCAGCACCAGCCTCTCTATCTTGATTCGGCGAAGGACCAGCTTTCTGCACCGTGGGTACGTACGCACGGTACAAAAGACTATTACGACATGACATCGATACTTCTCAAGTATCCTGATATTCATTTTAACGTCAACCTGACTTCGGTGCTTCTTTTTCAATTACAAGCATACTATGTCGATCGGTTGAAGCCCTTTGTAAATATGAAGTCGCATCGTATCAATACCCAGGAGTTTTTCTCAAAGTGGGAAGGAAAAACCGACCCATGGATTGATATCATGTTGAAGCCGACATCATCGCTTACTGATAATGAAAAAGCATTATTGACTTCACATTCGTGGAGTGCACTCAGCGTAAGCGAAATTATAATCGATCGGTTTCCTCAATATAAATCCCTTGTCGGGAAAGTCAGGAAACGGAATGAGGAACTTACCGAACAGGATTATCGGGAATTGAAATTCTGGTTTTCATTGGTGAATTTCGACCCCGATATTCTTCGCGGACCAGTTAAGCTTACGACGCGGGCGGTAATCAATCTAACCGATCTTGTCGCGAAAAAACCTGACGGCTCATTTGTCGTGCGTCATTTGATAACCGAGGATGATTGTAATCGTCTCGTTGCCGACACTTATATGATCCTTGCCGACATTGTTCCCATTCATAAGAAGCTCATTTATAAACCTGAAGAACACAGCGGTCAAATTGAAATTGTAACAACGCCGTTCTATCACCCGATCCTGCCGCTCCTCTGTGACAGCGATATCGCAAAAACGTGCCAGCCAAACGATCCCATGCCTCAACGGTTTTGTTATCCGGAAGATGCAGAGGCGCAGGTGGGGAAAGCGGCACAGTATTTTCAAAAACTGTTCGGGCAAAAACCGACGGGAATGTGGCCCGGGGAAGGCTCGGTCGCCAACGAAATCATCGAAATACTCACACGTCATGAAATTCTGTGGATCGCAACCGACGAGAAAATTCTCAAACGGCCTATCCGACGGACAAATGTGTAACGATTCCTTATAGCGTCGGTTCATTGAAAAAGCCGGAAGATGCGCTGGCAATAGTATTCCGTGAAACCGATCTTTCCGATCGGATCGGTTTTACGTACAAGGAAATGAAGCCTCAAGAGGCGATCCGGAATTTCATCACCCGTATTCTCGAATTCGCTCCTTTACCCGATCAACCCGATTGTCTTCTTACAGTAATCCTGGACGGAGAGAATGCCTGGGAATGGTATCGCTATGACAATGACGGGAAAGATTTTCTCAACGGTGTGTATAAGAGTTTGACGGAACTTCAGAAAAAAGGGAAGGTTGTTACGGTAACGACGACTGAATATTTGAAAGGAAATCCACGGCGAAATGTTCCCACGCATTATGTACAGGACCTGCCAAGAATTGAAAAACTCTGGCCCGGATCCTGGATCAATGCGAATTTCGATACCTGGATCGGTGAGCGGGAAGAAAACAGGGCATGGGAATATCTACGTATTGCCCGGGAAGACCTTGCAGCTTCCGGTGTAAAAAGCCCTAGGACAACAGATCCGGTACAGCATAAAGGCACCGAAGCATGGTATGCAATGATGGCATGGGAAGAAATGTACGCAGCTGAAGGTTCCGATTGGTTCTGGTGGTATGGCGCCGACCAAACATCATTGTCTGGAGATGATAGTCCGTTCGATATCGGATTCATTACTCATTTAAATAACATATATTTCCTTGCAAGGAAAGCAGGTGGTCTTATGCCTCAAAGAAAATTTAATCCCATTATTAATCCCCGACAGAAAAGAAAAGCGGGTGCTTCCCGAACAATGGCGAAGAGTGATTCGGGAAAAGTGCTCGTTCTCTTTCAATGCGACGCACGGAATATTGATGTCCCTTCAGGCATCTTTATTACCGGAAATATTCCACAACTCGGGGAGTGGAAACCGAACATGGTTCGGATGTACGATGACGGTACACATGGCGATATCACTGCAGGCGATGGAATATGGACGCTTGTTGTTGAAGTCCCGCGTGGAATCGAGGTTCAGTATAAATTCACAAATAGTGGATGCGAAGGGATGTGGGAGCCGGGTGAAGAATTTCCCGGCCAACACCGGAGCGTTCAACTGCAACCTCAACCGGGTGAGACACAGGTCGTACTGATGGATACGTTCGGAAAAATGTAAATCGTGAAGACAAAGGACACGTTTCAGTTTGTCAAGAACCGGCCTGGCGAAAAATAGAAGGCTGGATGGCTGTCAATCCCTATGAATTCTTCCTCGAACAAATGGAGAAGATCAAGGAGAATTCTTTTTCGCCTCGACAATCGGCCCACTCAAGAATTTGTATCATTCTAGGGAAACAGCTTTAATCAATATTTCTCTCTATGTTCCAAATATTGCATGGTGGGAGTAAAAAAGCACGATCGATTATGAAATATCGCCCTCGAAATCTGCGAAATAAACTCGTAAAACTCGTTTAATTTTTTTCAGAGCAACCCGACAGAATATCTTCCTACCGATTTTATTAATATGTGATCTGCAGCATTTCATCAGACTTGGAGTTTGTTTATTCTTTAAAAAAGATTAGTGAGGTTATAAATGAAGGGAATTGGCATAATGCATTGCACATACTGCCAGAACTTGATTTCTGAGAGTCTCGATGTATGTCCGTTCTGTAAAAAGACGCCGGCATATCCTGTACGAATCAAAAAAAGAATCATAAAAAATCGAAGAATTTCACCGAAAGCCTACATTCTCTATATTATCATCCTATCGATAGTAACGGCAATCGGAACGTACATGGTTATCGACGCCGTGGATAGTGGTAATGCGACAGGAGCTTTTATTCTGGTATGTACGATAGCAGTTGTGATTGCCTTCCTGATCCATCTCATCGATCCAAAGCCCCGGGAATACAGCTATTACTCTTAGGGCCCCTGCCGTTCCAAAAGACTAAATTTTTTTTATATTATAATCAGGGTTTTTCATCTGAAATAGAAAGAAGATGATATGCTGAGATTCATTCTACGCCGTTGCATCTGTAGTCGGTGTGTTTGTCGGAATTTCAGGATCCTCGATGTTGACGGTGCAATTTCATTCCATGAGGGAATATCTTCTAAGAATTCCGGAATTAGAAAAACTCCAAAACAACCATTTTCCAGTACATGTGCAAAACCATGGACCCAATGAATAAACATAAATTACAATCGATCAATGAACTATCTCGATTCTATGATGTTCTTGCGACTGATTATGATATGATGATTAATTTTGAGAAGAGGTTTGCGCAAGAGAAACCATTTTTTAGACTTCTTATCGATCGTTATAACATCGCGAAGGCTCTGGATGCCGGCTGTGGTACAGGTTTTCATTCCATGCTTCTTGCACAACTAGGCGTTAACGTCACCGCCACGGATATATCGGACGAAATGCTTCGTAGAACTGAGAACCATGCACGGACGCTGGGTGTTCAGGTTCGGATATCTAAATCCAGTTTCCAGGATCTCCCTTCGCATATCGATGAGAAATTCGATGCGATATTTTGCCTTGGAAACTCACTCGTCCATTTAATTAATCCAATAGACCTTGAAGTCACGCTAAAGAATTTCTCATCCCTGCTTCGGTTGGAGGGAATTCTGTTTATTCAAATACTTAATTATGAAAAAATTTTAAATGAACGAAATATTATCCAAAATGTAAAGGAAGAGGGGGGAGTAACAATAATTCGTGAGTATGAGTATGAAGAAAAGACAATTCGTTTTACGATACGAACAATCCGGCACGATGGAAAAATAAAACTTGAAAATGCTAACACCGTAGAGATCAGACCTCTGATCCGAACCGACATCATTCCGGGACTCTATTCTGCAGGTTTCAAAGATATAAAGACATTTGGGAGTATTTCAATGATTGATTTTGTTCCTACTAATACAAAAGATCTGGTCATCATGGCGAAAAAGGTGTAGTACGACAACAGGTTCCATAATTCTTAGGGAGAGAGGCATGAAAAAACTCTGGATTGGCTTTTTTGCCGTCATTATTATCTCGTTTGTGGTCTGGGATGGGCCGGTATTCGAATATATCAGGAAAAACCGCCGGTACCGATGAGTGTTGTCACGCCAGACGGTAGCGTCATGATTCCCACAGGTGATATTGAAAAAGGGCAGGAAATCTGGAGATCGATTGGCGGGATGGAACTCGGCTCAATCTGGGGGCACGGCAGCTACGTTGCACCTGATTGGAGTGCCGATTGGCTTCATCGTGAATGCGAGTTTATCATCAATGAATGGTCCCAAAATGAACTAGCCCAACCATATTCCCAGATCGGCGAACAGAAGCAGGCTCAATTTCGTGCACGACTCAAAGAATTAATGCGTGCGAACACCTATGATGACCTGACGGGCAAGCTTGTCCTTGATCCGATTCGTCGACGAGCCTTCGAAGCAAACGTAGCATACTACACCGAACTCTTTTCAAAAGGAAGCGAACCGTATTCGATTCCTCCCGGTGCTCTGACGGACAAGGAACAGTTGCGACAGCTAAGCACTTTCTTTTTCTGGACTTCCTGGGCTGCATCGACAAACAGACCGGGAAAAGATATCAGCTACACCAGCAACTGGCCGCACGAGGAACTCGTGGATAACATTCCCACCGCCGATGCGATTATCTGGACCGGTGTCAGTATTATTTTGCTACTTGCCGGAATAGGTGGAATGGTATGGTATAATGCTTCACAATCGTATAAACAAGAGAATATGCTCCTTCCAGACAACGATCCACTGCTCATTCATGAATCCACACCATCACAACGTGCTACCATAAAATATTTTTGGATTGTGTCTCTTTTAATCCTCGTCCAAATTGCTCTTGGTGTTGTCACAGCCCACTATAGCGTGGAAGGGAATTCTTTATACGGAATTCCATTGAGCAAATGGCTCCCCTATGTCATCACGCGAACATGGCACACTCAACTCGGTATATTCTGGATCGCTACCGCCTGGCTTGCAGCCGGACTTTATATCGCCCCGGTAGTAAGCGGTATCGAACTCAGGGGACAACGGTTCGGAGTGAATTTTCTTTTTATCGCTCTTCTGATAATCGTTGTCGGCTCGCTTATCGGTGAATGGCTGAGTGTCTATCGCAAGCTTTCCGGTGATCTCTGGTATTACTTCGGTCATCAGGGTTATGAGTATATCGATCTCGGTCGGGTGTGGCAGATCGGACTCGTTATCGGTCTTGCATTATGGGTGTATCTTGTAGGAAGAAATGTATTAGTCGGCCTGAGGAAAGGAACCGATCATAAATCGCTGCTTATTCTGTTTTTTGTTGCTTCTGTGGCTATTGGCGCTTTTTATATGGCCGGACTTATGTATGGTAAGAGGACAAATCTTGCTGTCGCCGAATACTGGCGCTGGTGGGTTGTACACCTCTGGGTCGAAGGATTCTTCGAGGTATTTGCCACCGTCGTCATTGCATATCTTTTTTTCAAATTGAAACTGATCCGCTCTTCAACAGCAAACAGCTCTGTTGTACTATCATCGACAATATTTCTCTCGGGTGGTATTATCGGAACGCTTCATCATTTGTATTTCTCAGGCACCCCGACAGCTGTCTTGGCACTTGGAGCCGTCTTTAGTGCCCTCGAAGTTGTACCACTTCTCTTCGTAGGTTATGAAGCGTGGAACAATATTCGCCGATCTAGAACGAGTGTGTGGATGGAAAAATATCGATGGCCGATCTATTTCTTTATCGCAGTTGCATTCTGGAATATGGTTGGTGCAGGACTTTTCGGTTTCATGATCAATCCGCCGATAGCGTTATATTATATGCAGGGACTTAATACAACTCCGGTTCATGGTCATGCAGCTCTCTTTGGAGTCTACGGTATGCTCGGTATCGGTCTTATGCTCTTTTGTTTGCGTGTCCTCTGGGTGAAAAACGCGTGGAAAGGAAAATTACTAAAAGTCGGATTTTGGTGCTTGAATATCGGTTTGATGGCGATGGTGGCAATCAGTCTGCTGCCGGTCGGCCTTCTTCAGACATGGGCCTCAGTGAAATATGGATACTGGTATGCCCGGAGTGCCGAGTTTTTATATTCGCCCACCGTCCAGACTGTAAAGTGGACACGTGCATTCGGCGATACAATATTTGCAATCGGCGCGATTGCGATTGTTGTATTTGTTTTCGGTTTGATAACAGGTCATTCTCTAAAGAAAGAATCATCGCAATAGTTATTGAATGGAGGTGGTGTCATGAAAACCAATCTATTTGTAATATGGTCAGTGTCAATTATCGTATTCTTCTTCCTGGTTCCTGAAGTGCTCGCATATTGCGATACGATGGACGAACCGGTAGTACAAGCTGCCCAAAAAGTGCTCGAAACCGGCAACATTAATCTTGTGTTGATATGGGTACAGCAGAAATATGAAGGGATAATCAAAGAAGCATTTGAGAGGACTCTTGCAGTGCGAAAATTAAATCCGCAGGCGAAAGAGTTAGCGGATATGTATTTCTTCGAGACTCTTGTACGTTTACATCGTGCTGGAGAGAGGGAACCGTATACCGGATTAAAACCTGCTGGAAGTGGACTTAGTCCAGCTACAGAAAGCGCCGATAGAGCGCTTGAAACAGGTAAAATTGATCCGGTTATCCAATTAATTGGCAATAATATAAAAAGTGGGATCGACGAGCGCTTTCACAAGGTTATGGAGTTGAAGAAAGAAATAGGGAAAAGTATTGAAGTGGGGCGTGCATATGTTGCCGCCTATGTGGAATATGTTCACTATATCGAGCGGCTACATTTGGATGCTGAAGCACAGGGCGAGTCCCACGAGAAAAATGAAGGTCAGCACCAGGAATAATGGACTATGAAAAAAATGACGGGGAGTAAAAAAGATGAAGCCAATAAATACATTGCGTTATGAACATCAAATCGTTTCGTTGATCCTCGATTCAGCAGAACAGATTCTGGAATCTTCCGATCTTTACGCAGATGAGCTCGAAAAGATAATAGATTTTTCCAGGAACTTCACCGATGGATGTCACCATACGAAGGAAGAGAAACATCTTTTCCCAAAATTATGTGAGCGGGGTATGTCGGCTGAATCGGTCCGATCGCGGTAATGCTGTCTGAACATGAAGCCGGACGAAAATATATGGGAGAGATTGCCGGGGCATTCCCGAAAGCCCGGGAGGGTGACGCTGCCGCCATTACTTCAATGAAAAACAGTCTCGCATCCTATGTCCGGTTATTGCGTGCCCATATCATGAAGGAAAACGGCGTTCTTTTCCCAATGAGCGATCGCATTCTCACGTCTGAAGATCAATCTGAACTGGAAAAAGCTTTTAACAGGGTTGAGGCTGAAGAGATTGGAGAAGGGATTCACGAGAAATATCACAGTATAGCGCATGAGTTAGAAAAGAAGTTTGGAGAAATGAAAACCGGTCGGGTACAAAACGGCTAGTTTGTGTCAGTCTTTTTTGGCAGTGCAGTCAGACTATCAGGATAATTACAGGCGATATGTGTTATTGAATTGGTCTCGTTATTTTTTACGAGTTTAAAAACCTCTTTCATACTTTTAATAAGTTTTGTTTATGCATTATAAGAAATCATTTGCTACATTCATTCATAAGAGAAATATGAAACGCAATCAATTGCTGAGCTGTTAATTTTAGGAGCAGATACTCGAGAAAAAAGTGAAAAACAAGAAACCGATAATGGCCGTATTTGATGAAAAATGCTGCGCAGAATTGATAGGGAGGAGGTTATTCCTATGAGTACGAAAATTTCGCTTGTTGCTCGGTCGGCTACGGCTCTTTTATTTATGGCTGTCATTGGAATATCGTTTGCATCCTGTGGCGGTAAAAAAGAGGCGAAACCGGTAAATCTTCTGAAAGACGACAAGTGTGATTATTGTACTATGATTATTAAAAATCAGGCGTTCGCTTCGGAGATTATCGGAGCGGGTGGAAAAGTATACAAGTTTGATGATTTAAAATGTTTGGAATCATTTATGCAGAAGCCCGACGCTCCGAGGATTGATGCGATATTTGTGAAAGATTATGAGACGCGAACATGGATTCCATATGATCGGGCGACAATCGTCAAGACCGGAATAGCCACACCAAACAGATCAGGAAAGGTAGCCTTTAAAGATTCGGTTCATGCAAAAGAATTTGCTGCGAAAAATCCACCGCTATGATTCTTCTCGCGTGAATCGGATAAAAACGTTGCATTTCTTTGAAATACCCTATTACAGATTGCCAAATCCCAAGTCAGAATTTCAAGACTTGGGATTTTTTATTCACTTTTCGGTTACGTTTTATCCTTTTCCTTCAATGCTACGATTAGGATTCATAAGACGCCGGGGTTCACCCTGGAGGAAAAGCATAAATCCTTTCTCCAATTCCCTCTGTGAACGGCTGTATATTCTTTGAAAAATGGTCTCTTCCTCTTGGGCCGTTTTCCATAATATCGAGAACTTCTCGATACCATATGATTCGATAAGGTATTTTATAAATGTCCCCGAGATAATACTTTTTTTCAGGAGGTCAAGACTGTCCGAGGAATCGGCAATCACAGAACGAATAGTATACTTACGGTCAAGCATCGCCTCACTGCATTCTATTTTCAGACCTAATCGAATAAAGCGGGCTTCATCACAATAGATCGAAAAACCCTCGTCCAACAAGAATTTGTATTTCTGCGATACGGGGTCTCCCCAGAGACGGTTGATAAGAAGATGCGCGGTTTCATGTGCACCGCGTGCATTCCCCACGACACAGTATTCCGACCAATACTCCTGAAGTGAGTGTGCAGATGAGCGAGTATGGGTTTTCTTGTACTTTTCCACCGAATCCCTGAACAGCCAAATATTGATTTTCGGAAAGGTTGTTGAATCGGGGAATTTTATAATCTGCCTGATATGGAAATAATTATTCTCTTGAGCAATAAGAATCGAGGCAATTGTCGTATCGGCAATTGAGTGGGGAGGGTAGTACAGCATGAAATGTTCCGATGGCTGATTCTCCCAAGGGCCTGATTTTTTCAGGAGATATGCAGGATTATTCATTTCCAACAAGGAGGGTCCGCAACTGAGTACTAAAAGAGTAATAACGGGAATAACAAAGAGTCTTATGATTAACATTCTTTTCAGTTTTAATCCCGACCTCAATCCTTGCCCTGTACTAAAGTTTACCCTGAGCACGCCGCAGGCATGTCGAAGGGGACCATTATGTGGAGCGAATTCCGCCGACCCGCTCCGCCAAACGTCCACCTCAGAGAGCCGAAGGCGAGACGGGGAGCGAGGCGAGAGCTCCGCGCCAGCAGAGCTTCGAAGGGTTAACCTTAACCTGTTTCTATTTTGTCTTCATGACGAACACCCCATCCCAATCCGGCGGTGGGGGTGTGTCGAGATAGAGTTGTGAACGCTCGATATAGAGCTGCGAGGGATGATCTTCCGGATCGATCGCCAGAGCGTCCTCGAAACATTGTATTGCTTTGCCGAACTCGCGGTTTCGAAAGAGTGCAAGTCCTCTGGTGAAATGGTCGATCACCCGGCGTTGCTCGTCGCTGATTCCATCACTTGCGAGTGAAATAAGCTCGTAGGTGCGAACCGGTGCGGTCTTTCCCTTTACAACAAGCAAGTCGACCTCGCGTGCGATGACGTCGTTCTTCACTTTCTCGTATGTATTTTCGCTGATCAAAATACGCGTGCCGTATTGCTTGTTCGCTCCTTCGAGGCGGGAGCCAAGGTTGACACTATCGCCGATAACGGTATATGCAAACCGTTCCTTCCCGCCCATGTTTCCTACGACCATTTTACCTGTGCTTAAACCGATGCGAATCGTAAGCACAGGTTTATTTTCGGCGACCAG
Organism: Ignavibacteriota bacterium; assembly: GCA_963776275.1. Classification (GTDB taxonomy): domain Bacteria; phylum Bacteroidota; class Ignavibacteria; order UBA10030; family CAVZMI01; genus CAVZMI01. The sequence goes on along the minus strand of CAVZMI010000006.1, from coordinate 112,320 downwards.
TTTGCCACGCAACTGTTCAAGTATCCTCTGCATATCCAGCGCGGTTTTGCAAGCACGGAGTGCGTGGTCGTCCTGGGAAGCCGGAGCACCCCAGAAGGCGATGATTGCATCGCCGACATATTTATCGAGTGTTCCATGGTGTTTCTTGACGATCTCGGTCATAAGACTCAGAAAATCGTTCAGGAGCAGCACTAGCTCTTCCGGCTGCATATCTTCCGATATCGTGGTGAAATTGGCGATATCGCTGAACATCACCGTGAGTTCTTTTTTGTCACCGCCCAGACGTAATTTTTCCGGATGAGAGATGATTTCGTTAACGATATCCGGATGAAGATAGAGACTGAACATCCCTTTGATCATTGCTTTTTGCCTTCGCTCAACAATATATCGATAGGCGGTAATCCCGATGTAATTCGCAGAGATCGTGATTGCAGGACAGACAATGTTCAGGAGCAGCGATGAGCGAGTAAAGAGTTCAAGGGCAATATATGCAATGAGAGCGACGGACAGAAGTACGAAAATGATCGTACCTATTTCGATAAAAAAAGTGAAGCGTGTCTTTATATGCGTGAGCTGGAATATCGCAATCATCGTCAACACGCCTAGGAGTGTAAACAGAGGAACCTCTATCCATGGAGAGATATGCCGGATATAAAACTGATCCAGCATATTCTGAACCACAGTGGCATGAACCTCGACTCCGTTGGTAAGATTATCTCCTGCCTCGGCGCTGTTCGGGATGGGAACCGGAAGAAGGTCTTTAAATTCAGGGAGAGATGAACCGATAAGAACAATTCTGTTTTTAAAAAGGCCGGACTTTATATATCCAAAATCCGGATCATCAAAAGTATTAACATCGACTCCCATTGCAAGCTCGTCACGCGTTTTGAAATCCTTATCATCCATCACGTCGGAAAACTGGAGATATTTGAACGTCCGTGTCGGTCCATAATAGTTAATTGCAACCGAGGTACCGTCAAAATTCGGAACTACGCGATCTCCGATCAAGAACGACTTGCGTGAATACGAAATCGGTGTTCCACGTGGTATTCCTAAAGATGTCTGCAGAATTGCGGATGCGAATGTGGGCACCTGTGTTTCACTGATATATGTGAACGGCTGATATCGCCGGAAAATGCCGTCGCGGTCGTTTCTTAAATTCACAATTCCTATAATGCTGTCAGCATCGAAAAAAATATTATTAAAATTTTCAGCAGTTCTCTTTATAGTGTATTTGCCTGTGCCGATGTTGACTTCAGCCCGTCCGCCAAGAACCACGTTACCGGCCGTGTGGATAGCATTCCAGAGTTCACGGTAGTCGCGTTCCTGTTCAGGACCGACCGGCGTATCCCAGATGATATCAAACGCGATAACCTTTGCGCCGGCACGGTTCAAATTACGTATTGCACGTGCATAATACGAATACGGCCACGGGAATTTTGTCGGCAGGGCTTTGATTGCATCGTCGGATATTTCACAAATGATCACATCCGGATTCGTTGTAAGGTCTCGGACAGTACCGCGATACTGAAAACGGTAATCGATTGTGAGAAGCTCAAGATCGCTCAAAAATGAAATATCAAAAAATATATTCCGTGTAATGAGGACAAGACAGAGTGAGAACACCACACCGACAAGAAGCCGGAGAGCAGAAATGTTCTTCGATGGAGTCTGGAACTGGAGCTTTTTCATTCACGCAAGAAGTCGGTGAAATTCTGACCGGCTCGATTAAAGATCGAGCCGGTAGACAAGACTGGCAATAATATCATTCTTTGATCCTGGATTATTAATCAGGTAAAATTGGAATGAAAGACTCTGCTGTGTTGTGAACTGATATTGCGACACCAGCTCAAAAAGCGTTCGCTTCAAATCGCCGAAAGTGGGGCTTACCGTCGCTCCCACACTAAGCTTCTCTCCGAGGAAGCGATAGGTTCCGTTGAGCATGAGTGTCGTATAGTTGTACTTTGATGTACCGGTAGATGTATCTGAAGAGAGATAGGGCAAAGTATTAAAGTTAAGGGTCAGATTTACCGTTGTCTGCAGGGGTATCTTATAGGTTGTAGTCACACCGGCCGCAATTACTGTATTTTTCATATTGAGCTTTGCCAGTGTACGATCGTCGGTATTCAGTGCGCTGATGCTAAGACTCGTACTATGCCGTGCGTAATATGTGAAATCATATCCCAGTTGTGTGAAAAAACGCATTGTCATGTTGTCAATGGCACTCAGAGAATCGCTACCATGCAGGTTGAGATTGTTATTATTACCGTACCCGCCGACGCCAACCGTAACATTCGGGAAATTGATCCGTGGATAGTACGAGACTGAGAAATTGAAATTGGTAAAATCGGTTGTAGCAATTTTTGTATTATTCAGGTTATCTTTTAAAAGTTCAAGATTCCCCGCAAGGAAGAGTGTATTCTCGAGTAGTCGTAGCCGGTCTATGATATTAAATCCTGCAACATCGGTGCGGAGATAGAGCTGCCCGAACGAGTGATATTCGCCGCCGCGTGAAATGTAGCTTGCTTTAAGATAGTTGCCAAAATAATTCAGACTGAGTGCGGCCTCGTAAGCCAGCGAGCCGCCTTTCGACGGATCGAGCGGAGACAGGTTCTCATTGACGGTAATAAAAGGTGATGCAAATTTTTTCAAGTCCTTGACAGTTTGCGGATCTCCCTCAAAAGATTTACCGGGACCGAATAGCGAATCGATACGTGCATCGGTTATATCGCCGCTTGTAATATCATTGTTCATCACACTTATTGCAGCCTGAGCCGTGAAAAGGAATCGTTGGTTATCGAGACCAAAAAGCAGATCCGATCCTAGAACCAGATTTTCCGCCGGTCTCACGCTGAATTTGATCGAATTTTTATCGTCAATCGAGTGCAGATAATTGAAACCTATACGGAAATTCTCGCCTTTCCCGAAGCTTGGACGAATTGCAAATAAGTTCCGTTTGTATGTTCCGTAATAATACTGGGCATAGTAGTTCGAATCGGGTCCGCTGAGAAGTTGGCTGTTTGATGGCACATATGCCAGCGTGTCCTTACGGAAACGCGCTCTTTCCGTTCCTTCAATACCGCGAACAGCTTCACCGTATGCTACATCCAGGTGAAAAACTCCAAGGATAAGATTGCCCGATACGCCGCGCACGCGCTGTCCGTTTAGAATCAGACTTGGAAAAACTGGATACACATCGCCGAGTCCGACTTTCAACCAGCTTGTTTCTCCGGATATGGAGTACCGGTTTTGCGGCTGGCGGTATTCCTTTTCCTCGGAAGTTATGTGAATGTATGAATTGAATGTCGCGCTCGGCCAGCCGCCGTTGAGGCGAAGACTAATACGATTGTACCACGTGCCGACGTTGCTGATTCTTTCGTTACGTGCCTCGGCTTGAAGAGAAACCCCGTACTTAAATGCACGCCCCTCGGTTGCCAATACTGCTACGGTGACAACGGAGAACGAACTGCTCACAGTATGGTACAGCTCGCCGCCCGGTGTGCGTAGCTCAACGCGAAAAGTATGTGTCCCTGCCGCAAGAGTTCCCGGAAAATTATCGGCGATGTATGTAAGAACATCATTACTGATAATAGCATTAGCTGTTACGTCAATGCCGTCGATGAATAATTTTGTTGCGCTCTTATCGACATTCGAACTTGCATAAATCAATGAGATTGAAATGAAGAGATCTTCCTTCGATAGGCGTTCGTCCTTTTCCGGACTGAGAATGATGGCTTCGCGGTCTTTCTCCGAACGTCCGATGACGGTTACACGTAACGGATTAGCATCGGGGTTTTGAAGAGGGTACGTTTCGGTCGTCCCATCTTTTAATTGAAGGAGGATATAGTACTCGATAAAAGGTGGAGTCACATTCGCGCTGGAAATAATACCGGTCGCTATGGTTGCTCTATACGTCATCTCTGCCTGACGGAATTCGCTCTGACCATATTGCCGGTACATGAGGAAAAACTGTGCAATATTGGCACCCGGTACGATCTCGGCAGTAATAGTGATGTCATTCCCTTCATTGGTATCGGCAGCCTTTGTGGAAAGAACCTTCCCGGAAACCTGCGCTTCTGCCGGTAAAAATATCAGCATTCCCAAAAAGGCAGTAATGAAGATAAATCGAGGAAGAATCGCGAGAGTTTGCATAAATGTTCCCCGTAAAGTTTGAAGAGGTTGGATCGATATGGATATTGGTATCTTCTTTAAAAAAGGACAAAAAAATATAGCACAATAGATTCTCTTTGTCAATACCATGGAGAGGGACTGTTTCACTGAATTGCCTTCCTCCAGAATATTCCGTAATTTCATTAATGAAAGAGATTCCCCTGTGAACATTGGTGAACTCGTTAATTTACTTGTTCGTATGGAGTAAGAGTGAACCTGAGAATCGAGAATGTCTCGTTTTGGTATACGGTTCGTCCCGTTCTTCAACATATATCGTTCGAAGTCCAGACAGGAGAATTCCTCAGCCTGATAGGACCGAATGGATCCGGAAAAACTACATTGTTGCGGTTGCTTGCCCGGTTGCATTCGCCGTCATCAGGTCGCATTCTACTTGACGATCTGAAGCTTTCAGGCTATTCTCATGCCGATATTGCCCGTCGTATCGCCTATGTTCCGCAGGATCACCCTACAGTTTTTCCATTTACCGTGATGGAGGTTGTATTAATGGGGAGATCTCCCCATCTTCGCGGAATCGGATTCGAACGCCCCGCAGATATTGCGATTGCACGTGAGATGATGGAACTGACTGATATCGGAGATCTTGCGGATCATCCCATCACCGCACTCTCGGGCGGTGAACGGCAACGGGCATACCTCGCCCGTGCACTTGCACAACAGGCGTCGATTCTTCTTCTGGATGAACCGAATACTCACCTCGATATAGCTCATCAGTTGAGTATCTTTACGATTATCAAACACCTTAAGACCCGGCAGGCGTTGACTGTCATTTCAGTCTCTCATGATCTCAATCTAACGGCCGTCTACAGCGATCGCATCCTCATGCTTCACGAAGGTGAAATAGCCGCTCTCGGAACTCCGATAGAAGTGCTGACATCGCCACTAATTTCCCGGGTATTCGGAACGCCTGTCCTGGTCGACAGGCATCCGTGGAATAACGTTCCGCGCATCACAATTACTCCGGTAGAATTATCAGAGGGAGAAGATCGTTCCCGAACAATGAATTAGATCTGCCTCTTTTTATTAAAGTACACGGCGGAAGAAGAAAGCAATAACAATGCTCTATAAACGTCGTATTATTCGTGAAAAAGTATTACAGGCTCTGTACGCATATGAGCTTTCCCGGGAACCCATAACAAATATTGTGGAGAATATTCTCGGCGAACTGCGGAAGGATAGAGAAGCATTTGAATTTGCCAAAGAAATTCTCTATAAAACAGTTCAGCATCAGATAACTGCTGATAAACGAATCCGGGCGAAAGTCGACAACTGGGAATTCAATCGTCTCGCAATCATCGATCGATTGGTTCTTCGTCTCGGCATAAGTGAGCTCATGTACTGTCCGGACATCCCGCCGAAGGTCACGATCAATGAAGCAATTGAAATTGCCAAAGAATTCAGTACGGAGAAAAGCGGGAAATTCGTCAACGGCGTCTTGGATGCAATCCTTGAAGATATGATGCGTGACGGGACTCTTGTAAAAACCGGACGCGGCCTTATGGGAATGAGTCTTCCCGAAAAAAAGAAAAAGGGTCATTGATGCCAATGCTTAAAAGTCCACGATCGCAGATTGCCGTTTGGACTCTCTTCGATTTTGCAAATACATCGTTTTCCGTCCTTATTGTTACGGTCGGATTCTCGCTCTATTTTAAAGAAATCATTGTGGGCGGCGGCGAATATGGAGATTTTCTCTGGGGCGTGACGGTAAGTATTTCGATGTTCCTGACGGCCGCAATTTCTCCCGTGCTCGGAGCCGCGAGTGATTATTCGCATCGGAAAAAACAATTCCTTTTTGTTTTTACAGTTGTTTCAATTCTCTGTACGGCATTGATGTATTTTCTCAAGGCGGGGATGATTGCATGGGCAATGGTGCTTTTTATTCTTGCCAATATGGGTTTCGAAGGGGGACTGGTATTCTATGATGCATTCCTACCAGGTTTGACGACAGAGAAAAGCTACGGACGTGTTTCAGGCTACGGGTTTGCTATGGGATATGTCGGTTCGCTTGCAACGTTATTGATTGCGATGCCGTTGTATCAGTCAGGTTTTACTTCATCGAACCTTCCATCCATCCGGTTCAGCTTTGTCATTGCGGCACTTTTCTTCCTGGTGTTTTCTATACCGCTGTTTCTCTTTTTGCGCGATCGTTCCCGGAACGACGGTAAGGGTCTGTCGTATGTCCGTGAAGGTCTTCATCGTGTGAACGACACTGTGAAGCATCTGCGTCACTATCGAAACGTCGCCCGATTTCTTCTTGCATTCTTTCTGTACAACGACGGCATCCTCTCGGTGATCGCATTTTCTTCTCTCTTTGCCCGGACATCGTTAAATTTCTCACTTCAGGAAGTGCTGGCATTCTTTGCAGTTGTGCAGACAACAGCAATCCTTGGTTCGGTGCTCTTCGGTGTATTAACCGACCACTACGGACCGAAGAGAACTATCACTCTGTCGCTTTTAATCTGGTGTGCGATTGTCATCGGTGCATATTTCACAACGTCGAAAACATTCTTTTATGTCATAGGATTGTTTGCCGGGGCCTGCCTGGGAGGAACCCAATCGGCGAGCAGGAGTTTTATGGCACAGCTGACGCCTAAAGAGCGAGAGGCTGAATTCTTTGGATTTTATGACGGCCTCTGCGGGAAGGCATCGGCTGTTATCGGGACGTTTCTCTTTGGATTTATTTCGTATCTTACAGGAAGCGAGCGATTTGCAGTTGTTTCCATCGGTCTATTTTTCCTCATCGGTTTATTGCTGCTTCAACGGGTGAAGGAGCATGAACCGTATGAAGAAAATTATGAAAAAACATTCACTTGATTTTCACAATGGCATTAACGTATTTTATCTCCAACGTCCATCTCGGTCTTGAATCGAAGACTCATCCCGAGAACGAGGAAGCGAAGATGGAACGGCTTCTCGGATTCCTTGAACATGTCAGGACAACGGGCGAACGCCTGATCATCGCGGGCGATTTGTTCGATTTCTGGTTCGAGTATCGGCATGTCGTTCCGCGCGGGTATCACAGGCTCTATACGAAGCTCGAGCAGCTTACATCGCGGGGAATTGAAGTGCGGTTTCTTGCCGGGAACCATGATTTCTGGATTGGAAAATTTTTTCCACAGGCGCTGGGGGTTCAGATTGAAAAAAAACCGTTTGAGCTCGGGATCGCAGGCCGGCGGTTCTATATCGCTCACGGAGACGGATTTGCTAAAAACGATACGGGATACCTGATATTACGGCGGATACTGCGTAACAAACTCTCCGTCGCTCTTTTTTCGATGATTCATCCGACGATGGCATTTGGTATTGCACGCATGGTATCGAAAAAAAGTCGTGATTATACCGATACGAAGAATTACGGTGAAGGGGATGGAATGAAAGAGTTTGCGGAACGAATGCTGAATGAGGGATTCGATTATGTGATTATGGGGCATCGCCATATCCCGTTGTATCACCTCATGGAGAAGGGAGTCTATGTCAACCTCGGTGATTGGATGGTGCATAATTCGTATGCAGTGTTTGATGAAACGGAACTTCATCTTAAAACTTGGAAGACATTATAGGGGGAATAATAGGTGAGTAAGTTTTTTGAAAAACACAAGCGCAAGATCATTATCACACTGAGTGTCGTCGGGGCGATAGTGATTGCTGGGAGTATCTATATCGCATCCGGGCTCCCGTCGCTGGAAGAGCTCGAAAACCCGCGTCCGGAACTCGCGACGCGATTGATTTCAATTGACGGCGAAGTGATCGATCAGTATTATATTAAGAATCGAACACGCGTCACAATAGATAAAATTCCCCTGACGATGATTAATGCTCTGATTGCGACGGAGGATAAAAATTTCTTCGATCACTGGGGAGTTGATGCCGTCAGGTTTCTTCAGGCACAGGTGAAAAATCTTCTTACCTTCAAAATGCGCGAAGGTGCAAGCACAATCACGCAGCAGCTTGCCCGGAACCTCTATGAGCTAAAAAGTCATCAGGAAAATTTTCTTGATAAAATTGTTCGGAAAATGCGTGAAATTATTACGGCTGTCCAGATAGAACGAACATATACAAAAAAAGAAATTCTCGAACTATATCTCAATGTGGCCTATTTTGGGCGGAGCGCCTACGGCATCTCTGCGGCAGCGGAAATATATTTTGGAAAAGAGCCGACACAGCTTTCTCTCGCCGAATGCGCAACACTTGTTGCGTTATTAAAAGGACCCGCGGTCTACGATCCGTTCAACCACGCCGAACGTGCATATCAGCGGCGGAACACGGTCCTTTCACAGATGCTGAAGTATAACTTTATTTCACAGGCGAGGTTCGATTCGACCCACACGATAGAGTTGAAACTTCGATCGGTCGATGAGCTCAACACGGGCATCGCACCGCAATTTGTCGAGATGATTCGCCAGCAGCTTTCGAAAGATCCGAAGCTTCATGGATACGATCTGTACCGGGACGGGTTGACAATTTACACAACGCTCGACAGCCGTATGCAGCGTTATGCAAACCGTGCAGTGATGGAGCATCTCAAGGAATATCAAAAACTTTTTGATAGTCAATGGAAATGGGCCAGCAACGCCGATGTTCTGGCTAAAGAGGTCGACAAGGCGATTAAATCGAGCGATGAATATCAGCGCGCAGAAACAGTCGAGGCTCGGAAATCGGTGTTCCAGCGGTTAAAATCGACTCCGGCTTTTATCGATTCTGTCCGGAAAGTTGCACAGACTCTTGAAGTAGGGTTCATGGCGCTTGACCCGCGCAACGGGAATATCCTTGCGATGGTCGGAGGGAATCCGTATAAGAACATCAAATACGGACTCAATCACGTCACGCAAATTCATCGCCAGCCCGGTTCGACATTCAAACCGTTCGTTTATACCGTTGCTATCGATAACAGTTATTCACCGAGTTTTGAAATTCTTAACCAGCCTGTCACAGTGATCCTCGCCGATGGGACCCGGTCGGACCCCGTCAAATGCCGATGGAAGTGTCGGCGGGAAGATGACGCTACGTGAAGGTCTCGAAAAATCGGTGAACCTGATTACGGCTCGGTTGATCACACAGGAAATTGCACCGGCGAAAACGGTTGTAGAATATGCCCATCGTATGGGAATTCATTCGGATCTTCCGCCATATGAATCGCTGGCCATGGGAACAGGCGAAGTGACGCCCCTTGAAATTGTCTCCGCCTACGGAGTGTTTGCCAACGAAGGAGTTTTTGTGGAACCGAATGCCGTCCTGCGCATCGAGGATAAAGACGGGAATGTGATTGAAGATAGTACCGCTGAGATGAACGAGGTCTTGAGCAAAGAAACAGCATTCATCATGACCACGATGATGGAAGATGTGATTAATTATGGAACCGGCGCCGGCGTGCGGCGATACTTCAGCTATCCTGCAGCGGGGAAGACCGGAACGACACAGGAATATGCCGATGCATGGTTCATCGGATTTACACCAAACCTTGTCGCAGGCGGCTGGGTCGGATGGGATAATAAATCGATTCACTTCAATAACTGGGACGGACAGGGAGCGCGGGCTGTCGGTCCGATCTGGGGCCGCTTCATGAAATATGTGTACGACGATAAGGATATTAATATGGAGGTTGAATATTTCCTCCGTCCTGAAAATGTAATGGCTGATACGATTTGTACACTGACAAAAAAGAGGGCGGCTGAATACTGCCCCGAAAAAACCGTCGAGTACTACCGCAAAGATCATGAGCCCGATCTCTGCGATGTGCATACAAGTCCGTTCTGGAACAGGAGGAGAGAATCGAGTACGATCACGTACTGAAGTTTCAGGTTTGAAAGTTTCAAGTTTCAGGTTTTTTAATATCAAGTTTGAGATTTGGAATTTTTAACTTTAAACTTTAAACTTTAAACCTGAAACCTGAAACCTTAAACCTTAAACCTCTTATACCTTGTCTTTTCGAGGAAATATTGGTAAATTGATATGCTTTTCTGCCCGGATGGTGAAATTGGCAAACACGCTAGATTCAGGGTCTAGTGAGAGCAATCTCTTAGGGGTTCAACTCCCCTTCCGGGCACGTCGAGTATAAAGGAGAAGGAAAAAGTAAAAAGTAAAAAGGAAAAAGTATAGCATAGGTTCTGCGCCTCGCATTTTAAAAAGGTTAGGCGCATCCCGCCGGTTTTTGGCGGGGAAGTCCCTTGTCTCGAGTTTATCGAGGGCCCCTCCGGGCACAGAAACAGTGAAAACGCAATTTTAATGTTAATTAGTACTTTTTGAAAAGGGGAAGTCAAGGGGGAAACTTAATTTTGCACATCGAAAAGGAGCACCTTATGAAAAAATTTCAGTTGTATCTCATCGTAGCATTACTCGTGGTTTATTGTGCCGTGGCACTTGCGTCAGGTCCAGCCGACAACCGCCGGTCGTTCACTCTCACACAGGTAACGATTGTGAAGATAATGTCAGACAAACTGACGGTCCGGGACGCCTCAGGCAAATTGGCGACCTACGAAATTGCCGCCAAGCTGCGCGCAAACAAGTTTTTTTCACTGTTCAAACCAGGCGATAAGGTACGTATTCAAATCCAGGGCAATATGTTGATTCAGGCAGAGAGAATTAACACACAGCCAATACCGAATCAGAATCAGCAGCAACAGATGTAATGTACTCGGCAGGTCTTTCGTGCTGGGCAGCGCTGATTTCCGGAGCCGTCCTGATGATCGTGGAGATCGTCGGAGGATTAGTGCTGGCACCCTTTTTCGGCAGTACGATCTTTGTCTGGGCTTCTATTATCAGCATCTTCATGCTCGGCCTGAGTCTGGGGTATCTCCTGGGAGGTGAGGCCGCGAGCAGAGGTTGGGGATTAAAGGCCGTGGCGGCTATGATGGCGCTGTCCGCGGCCTATTTGTTTCTGGATGTTTATACGGGAATAAAAATCCCGGCTTATCTTATTGCTCTTTTCCATCCTTCATCGAGTGTAATGCGCTTCATGCCCCTCGTTGTTGCCGCATTTTTTTATCTCATCCCTTCAACTGCTATCGGCATGATCACACCTCTGGCAATCGGCGCATCGGCAACAGGATCGGAGTTTGCCGGAACCGAGGCCGGCAGAATCGCTTCATGGTCGACTGTGGGGGGATTATCGGGCGCTCTCATGTCCACATTTCTTTTTCCGGTTTTTGCCGGGAATAAAGCAGTCCTCACCGGTTGTGGAATTATTCTGATGCTCACCGCGGCAGCATTATTTATCATGTCTGTTCGTAAGGAAAAAACTCCAGCGAAACCGCAGGCGCAGGTGCAAAAACTGCCCCTGCACCTTATCATGCTGGCCGCGATCTGTGGAGCAGCGGTTCTTGTCCTGGAAATTGCCGGTGGAGCATGGGTGGCCCTCTATTTCGGGGGTAGCGTGTATGTCTGGGGTGGAACGATCAGCGTTTTCCTGATTGTCATGGCGTTGGGATATTTCGGAGGGGGAATCATCGCCGATCGCGAGCCGACAATCACAAGGCTCGGTTGTCTGATCGTGTTCGCCGGTCTTTCTGTACTCATCATACCTTTTATCGCGCCGGTGGTTTGCCGGACACTTCAGGGAATACGAAGTACGGGTTCCATCGGAGCGGCTCTTTCCGCTCCGTTCCTCGCTGCGACAATTTTATATGGGGCGCCGACACTGCTTCTGTCCATGGTCTCTTCCTTCAGTGTGCGGCTGGCAGCGGAAAAAATACGCGGCACCGGACGTGCTGCCGGACGGATCTATACCTTCTCGACACTGGGAAGTGTGGCCGGTGCACTGGGTACTGCATTGCTACTTTTTGGGGGAGTGGGGAAGTCCCATCTGTTCGAAGGAATTGGATCCGTCCTCACCGTAGCGGGTCTGATAACCATCGTGCTTCATAACCGCCCTTTTTTAACCGTCAGATGGTTGGCAACGACGGTGGTGGCGATAGTCTTGATCGTCTTGCTTGTCGGGTTATCGAAGCCTCAACCGATATCGCTAACTGGTAATGATGAAATAATTGTCGGGAGTTACGGGGAATGGAGGATTGTTCAACTCAAAGAAAACCCCGATTGCGTGATGCTCCGCCGGCTCAGAACCGGCGCCGAATCACCGTATCACCATATGGCGGTTATCGATGAGAAGGCTCTTCCGGTTGGGAGGGAGATCCGGGCGGATGAGGGACAGTGTTTTCCGGTTTCATTCACGTCAACGGACGGAAACAGCCGCATGTTATTATTCGATTGCTATGTACAAAGCGCCGTGCAGCTTGATTCAACTGCTGGCGATTTCCGAATGCCGTATACCTCCGGCCTGCTTTACACCAATCTTATGCATCTTCCTTTTCTCTTCCGGAAGGATATCCGGGATGTTCTCGTTATAGGAGGAGGAGCAGGAGTGGGATCCTTGATACTCAAACAATCGTATCCGGTCAGGCTCGACGTTGTCGAAATCGATCCGACGGTTGTATCACTCGCGCAGCAATGGTTCGGCTTTCTGCCTGATGAGCGCATGCAGGTACATGTCGCGGACGGCAGAATGTATATCCGTGAGAGTTCAAAACTCTACGACCTTATCATTCTCGATGCCTATTCGGCCGGCGGCCGCATCCCCTTTCACCTGACAACAAAAGAATTTATGGAAAAAGTAAAGAGCCGGCTCCTTCCCGGCGGCACGGTGTTGATGAATGTCATCAGCGGAGTAGAAGGGCGGAAGGGACGGCTTTTTCGATCGGTGCTGAAAACCATGACGGCGGTGTTCGGCCAAGGGCGGGTCATGGCGTTCCCAAAAGCCTTTGTACCCGAATGGGACCGTACTGAACCGCGCAATCTTCTGTTATTTGCTTCCAGTGTTCCGATTCCCGATGTACTGCAAACTGAAGCGCTCCGGAAACGGCTCGAAGAGATTCAACGGGAAAATGGTATCAGTCTCTCCATGCTCGAGTCTGTAATTCCCCTTCGGCTGACACCGGAGGACCTTGTAAAATTACAGACAGCAGAAGATCCACTTCTCACAGACGATTATTCGCCGGTAGACCTGCTTTCCGCAGGGATCGAGGCCGGATCGAAGTAAATCTGATTTCGCTATTACCTAATCTAGCACTAAGGACGAAATAAAATTTCGTCCTGTATTCGACGCGGGCGTAAAGCCCGCGGCTACCGCCTCATGTTTAGTAAATGGCATTGACGGTAGGCGCACCCTTTATGGGTGCGTATAAAAAGATTCAATTGTGTTTTTTCAACGCAGGCTGCACTAAAGTACCATCGTCCCACGCCCTACGTGGGACTCAGGAAGCCTGCGCCTTCCGCCTTGCGATGAAAAAATGAACGTGGTTACTAATTGTTATTGAACCGGTGCTTTGCTACTTAAAGAGGACGAAATGAAATTTCGTCCTACATTTGAATTCACATCCATTCCCACACCTCGTATCGTTGTAACCATGAATTGTCTTCCCAAGACCTATCATTAAATATTTGCCTTTTGGATGAGCCAAAAAGCAACCAGAAATACAGTTTCAATGCCAAGTGGTATAAGCGGGCCCTCAGGAATTAGAGGGATAGAAGTAAGGTACATTGTAAGGTATACTGCCAGACCGATAGCAATTGGAATTGTAAGGAAGAATGGGAGTGGTATCGGCACAACGGCAAGAAGGAAAGGTACTCCGGCAATAATGAGACAATTTATGGCTGTGGCAGGGATTTTCCGCCATCTGAAAACTCTCCAATAACAGAGTGCTTTGATTAACCACATAATTGGAGCTAACAATACCGTAAATGGCATATCCTTACCCTTAATCTGTAAGCTGACCGTAGAAATCAAGCCGGATTTTATCCCAGGAAATGCTTTTATAAATTCATGTGAATATTACTGAATTGGGGAATAATAAACAAACACGTTGTAAAATTTTGTCAGTTCAGAGATGTTCTTGCTCCGGGGCACAGGAAGATAATCAAGAAGGAATAAGTTTTTTAAAAAGGGGGGTTGGAGATTCTGATCGCTCTTTTACATGGCATCGCCGCTTAAAACTCTGCAGCAATACCGAACATCGGCATAAATTGAAACATAGATTTTATAGCTTCCATCTTCGAGAAATCGGAATTGTATTCGAACATCACGATATTTGAATGGTCTAAAAGGTTCCAGATTTCCAAGAAGATGCTCAAGTTCCAGGATTCAAAAATAAAACGTCGATCGATCCGCAAATCTAGTCTTTGATAGCCGGGCAGCCTTTCCGAATTTATTTTTCCTCTTGCACAATACCATAAATTCCCGATTTGCGACCGTGTGGAAATGTCATATGGCGTATAAGGCAGGCCGCTTGCATATCGATACGTAAGCCCAATTTCCCACCAGTTGCTGAGCTTATAACTCGCCATCACATTCATCGTGTGAGGCGAGTCGTATTTGAAATCATAGTAAGATGAATGGAACTGGTCTTTTCGCTTCGAGCTGGAATATGTGTAATTGGCAAGCAAATAGAAATTCTCGCTCATCTTTTTTGTCAGAGTCAGTTCCACTCCCTGTGTATAACCGGAGCCGGAGCTCACATAGAGTTTCGATGTATCGTTCTCTGTAACGGGAAGATGCTCGAAGTCCTTGTAAAACGCTTCAATTTTCATCTGCAAATCCGGACTGAGTAAATATTCCAATCCCAAAACATAATGAGTTGCCATGCTTGTTTTTAAATTCTTGTTTGCCGGATCTAGAAATATTTTGTAAAAGGGTGGAAATTGCGCAAATGATCCATACGCCGCATTGATTTTGATTTCTTCGGTAACATCGAATGTCGCTCCGAACCGCGGACTGAGAACATGATCCTTTGTGTATTCAAAATAATCGCTTCGGAGTCCCACATTTACCTCAACCCAAGCAAACGGACGCATTGAGTATTGAATAAATTGTCCGAATTTATAACTGGCTTCACGAACCAAAAAAGATCGAATACGGCGAGATGATCTCGCCTGTGCGCAGAGTATCCATAGCTGACCATTTCGAATAATCTACATCGACGCTTTTATACTCTCCGCCCAACAGCAGTGTATGTCCGTTTGAATAACGATAAGTGAGTTCTGCTTTTACACCGAAAAAATTTTCTTTATTTGTATAACCGAATCCATTTTTATTTTCCAGAATGGCCCTTCATTCATATTCCAGTTGTTCAGATTCAGATACGGTGTTACGAGCAAGTATCCGTTTTCCGAGAACAGCCAGCGATAGTTGATACCCCACGCAGCCATTTTTTTGCTAATATTCCAGTATTTTTTTTCTGCAATATCTTCAAGGTTATCATCCTCTTTTATTCTCCAATACTCGTCGTTTACATAGAGCCCCGATATGGTCAGATGGTGATTCGCTGTTAATTCATACATGAATTTTGCGTGTATATCGATTGTTTTCGGATGATAATCCTTTCCTTGCATTTTCATAAACATGTCCCAGATGCCGCGCCGACCGGCAACCATCCATGACGTTTTTGATTCTAGCGGCCCGCTGAAGAATGCACTGAATCCTCCCATATCGACAGATACATCCCCGTTGATTCTTCGCCGTTCGGGCTCGAGCAAGGAAATCTGTGTAACAGAAGAGAGCCTGTCACCATACTTTACACCGAATCCACCCGTCGAAAGAGTGACAGACTGGACGAGTCTGGGTTCTATAATACTCATGCCGTCCGCCATAGCGGTTCCGCCAAGATTTGAAAAATGGAACGGACTGTAGATTTCGATGTTTTCGAACAATGTCAAATTCTCTTCCGGATCCCCACCGCGTGCGACAAGCGCCGGGGAATAATCCGTCGCCCTGACGATGCCGGCAACAGATTGAAGTCTTCTGAACATATCTGGAACGCCCGGTGTTTTACGAATCTCTTTATTGTCGATCTGTGAAATACTGCTTTTGCTGAAATCTCCAAGCATTGAGAAATATTCAGGGTGCACGACAAGCTCGGAAACTTCGACAGGTTTCAATTCCAGTTCGAAGTTGACGGTCGTAGTTCTTTTCGGTACTACAGTGATATCAGCAACAGTCTGCTGTTCGTACCCGATGATCCCTGCAGTGATGCCGTATCTTCCCACTGGAACATTCTCGATGACGAACTTTCCTTCTTGATTTGTTGCCGCTCCGTACATGGTATTAAGCAACAGAATGTTTACGCCCGCCAACGGCTGCTTGGTTGTTTCGTCAATCACGTTTCCGGAAATAATGCTCTTGTACGCCGTATCGCTTATCTGGGCAAAAGAAATACTCGCAGGCAACATTATTCCGAGGAATATCGATATTCGGAGTGTTTTTATAAAATTCATGGTGTTTTTAGTTTTTTGTCATTCTGATTCAGACAACTCGTCAGCCGGCTTTTGTGCGGAACAAGTCTCTTTCTCTGTCTTTTGAGCCTTCAGATTTATTCCATCATCTATATCAATAAATGCTTATATAAACAGTCGTTTATATGATAATGAAAAATAATTAAGTTGTCAAGCCTTTATTTTTTCAAAAGGTTGAAGGTTCCACTACTGGGCAATGAGTACAACTCTGCTGAAGTGCCCGCTTCGCCGGGCGTCCCGAAAAATGGAACATAGGCGGAAGGCGGATCGAACCATATCCCGACCATTTACGGTTATGGTCGACTTAGCCCGCCAACCCCACAAAGAGCATAGGACGTAAATCCCACTGAGGAGCGTGGGACGGAAAAGATCGAAACACGAGGAAGGCGGGCAGGCGTAGGTACATTTTGCATGGCGAATATTGCTCGTCAAAAGCTTTTCCTGCTGTGAGGGAGTTCTACTTGCTACTTCTAAAGCTGACTCCCGAACTCATATAGAAAGCGGGAGTTTCACTCCCGATCTCTTTAGACTGCTTATGTATGTTCTAAAAATATGTGGAGCACAACTCCACCTTTCCATATATCCTCAGGCCGTCTCTCTTTGACAGCAACTCCCTCGTAACATGCGAGATCAACCACCATCGGGTTTTGTACCGTGTATTCATCGTTAACTGTCTCTGCGTCTCGATCTTAATTTAGCATAGAAAAGTCTGGGAAGTCACAGTCTTAAAGAAAAACATTGCATAATAGACTCCCAAATTGTATGTTTTATCATATAGTATTAGCTCGGGGCTTGACATTTTCAGATTTTTTTCGGGGATAATTGTGAAAGTATGTGTCGGCATTGATGTCGGTTCGGCGGCAGTCAAGCTTGCAGTCTGCGGGACTATGGACAGTCCATTGACCGCCGATCTCCTCTCCCGCAGAACGTCTGATTTTTTCTTCGCTGCAGACATAGGAATGCCATTCTTACTTTCGAAAGACGTACCAACACGGGGCGAGCCTGTTGAAACTGTGCGTGCACTTCTCGATGAATTTCGTAAAGTGTTTGACTATCTCGAGATCACCGGCATGTGTGCAACAGGAAGCGGTGGAAATAACCTCGATGCTATCTCTAATATTACCTTTGAGAATAACTATAAGGCACTTGCACAGGCGGCCGGTTTACTCTACCCCGATGTGCGGACGGTTCTCGAGCTCGGCGGTGAGACGGCAAGATATATAAAAATCGATGTAAGTAATCATCACGTTGTTCGTATTGTCGATTATGAGAAGAACGGAGATTGTGCCGCGGGGACAGGTGCCTTTATCGAGCAACAGGCAGGAAGATTGAAGTACTCGCTTGACGAAGTTGGCGATGCAGTGCTTAAGGCCGAGAAGGCGGCATTGATTGCAGGCAGGTGTTCAGTCTTTGCCAAGACCGATATGATACATGCCCAGCAAAAGGGCTATACTCCTCCGGCAATTCTTCGCGGTCTATGTGAAGCTGTTGTGCGCAACTTTAAAAGCACCGTCTGCAAGGGGAAGGAAATCCCGGTAAAGGTGCTCTTCGCGGGTGGCCTTGCATTGAACAAAGGGATCGTCGCAGCTCTCATACATATCTTCCAATTGAAGAACGAATGGCTCATCATTCCACAATTCCCTTCGGCTATGGGTGCAATCGGGTGCGCATTGATCGAACGACAGAGACAAACAACTGCTGCTACCAATAACGCTATAAAGACGCAAACCACTGCCGGGCGATATTGCCCGCGTTCAATAAATATGGCATATGGAACAAGTGATGGCCGTCTTCCTCCTCTCTCGACCGGGAATGTCCTGTTCCTTCGCGATCGTGTCGTTCCCTATACCTTTGAAGGTAAAACTTTGCCCATCGATGTTTACCTTGGAATCGATATAGGATCGGTAAGCACGAACCTCGCCCTGATCGATGACGACGACAATCTCATCAAAGAAATTTACGTTCGGACCGAAGGAAGACCGATCGAAGTCGTCAATAAAGGATTGCGGGACATTGAGATTGAGTTTGGCTCACGTATTCGAGTACGTGCGGTGGGAACGACGGGTCCGGGCGGGAATTGATCGGAGCACTTGTCGGCGCCGATGCCGTCAACGACGAAATCTCCGCTCACAAAACCGGAGCACTCTATATCAGTGAGCGTTTGCAGGGGGAGAAGGTCGATACCATTTTCGAAATCGGTGGGCAGGATTCAAAGTTTATCAACATCAAAGATGGTGTGGTTGTGGATTTTACGATGAACGAGGCGTGTGCAGCCGGTACGGGTTCGTTTCTCGAGGAACAGGCAGAACGTCTCGGCATCAATATCGTAAAAGAATTTTCTGCTCTGGCATTTCGATCGACCGCACCGGTTCAATTTGGCGAACGGTGCACGGTTTTTATTGAAAGCGATATCAATTTACACATCCACAACAGCGTCAACAAGGAAGATATTATTGCAGGACTGGCGTATTCGATCGCACTAAATTACCTCAATCGTGTTGTTCGCGGCCGGAAGATCGGAGATGTGATTTACTTCCAGGGAGGAACAGCGTACAACGACGCAGTCGCTTCTGCATTCGCCATGCTTTTGAAGAAGCGTATTATCGTTCCGCCACACAATGGTGTCCTTGGGGCCATCGGAGTAGCTATACTTGCCCGTGATAAAGTGAAGTCGGATAAAAAGTCTCAGACTGTTGCACATGGTATGGCTTCTTTTCAGAACTTTCGGCTGGATCTCACAGGTTACTCCACACATCAATTCACATGCAAAGCATGTTCAAATTTCTGTGAGATCCAGCAGGTGAAAATTGGAAAAGAGAAGACTCACTGGGGGGACAAATGTTCGGACAAATTCCGCAAGAATACAAAATTGGTCCGAAAAGCCAGTATCCCGAATCTTCCGGATTTCCGTGAAAAAATCTTGCTTGAGAATTATATTCAAAATGGCAACCCTTCAAAGCCGCGGATTGGCATCCCGCGTTCCCTGATATTTTACAGCCGGTTTCCGTTCTTCAATACATACTTCACCGAGCTTGGTTTTAACGTTGTTATTTCCGACCCATCGAATCGTGAAGTTGTGGATGCAGGAGTCGAGGCGACGGTGGTCGAGCCCTGTTTTCCTATCAAGCTTGCGAATGGACACATTCTGAATCTTTTTAGTAAAAATGTGGAGTATGTGATGGTGCCGAACGTCATCGATTATGAAAGGAACGGATCATCGATGGTACCATACGCATGTCCCTGGACCATAACGCTTCCGTTCGTTTCACGTTGTCAGCCGGCCTTTGAATCAATGCGGGAACGATTTCTTATACCGACGATTCATTTCAGTTATGGAATGGAAAGAGTAAAAAAGGAACTCGCTTTTTTCAGCCGGCCTCTCGGTGTATCGGGTATGGAAAGTAATCATGCGACGGAATGTGCATTTGAGGCCCAGCATCGGTTTGAATCGATCCTCCGGTCTAAAGGTGCTGAAGTGTTGAATTCGCTTCGCGAAAACGGCGAAGCTGCTATAGTTCTTGTTGGTCGTGTATACAATGTCTATGATTCCACAGTGAACCTTAATCTTGCAGGAAAATTGCGCGATTACTACGGGATAAATGTCATACCGTACGACTTTTTCGATCTTGATCAATTTCATATACACACTGTAAACGAGAATATGTATTGGCAATGCGGTAAGCAGATTCTTCAGGCGGCGCTTGCGGTCAAACAGTTGCCTGATGCTCACATCATCTTCATCACGAATTTCAAATGCGGGCCGGATTCATATACTAAGCATTACGTGGAGGAGGCATCTGGAAAACCATTTCTCTCGCTCCAATTTGATGGACACAGTAATGATGCTGGAATAGTCACCCGTTGTGAAGCATATTTGCATTCAAAAGGATTTCTTTCATGACCGATGTATCGATTCCAACCCGGCCGCTAAAAGACCGGGTAGTGTACATCCCGCGTATGCATTCCGGATCCGCACGGATATTCGCAGCCGCGTTTCGATCCTTCCACATAGATGCCGCAGAACTCCCTGAAAACACGCCGGATACGCTGAGAATGGTGGGTGAATTTACTTCAGGCGATGAATGCCTACCGCAGCGGATCACACTTGGCGGCATGTTAAAGGTCATGAACCGACCCGGATTCGATCCGTCCAGAACGGCGTTTTTCATGCCCACGACTCATGAACCATGTCGCTTTGGACAGTATTCCCCCTTCTTCAGGAAGGTTTTTAATAAAATGGGTTACGGCGACATCATGATTCTTTCACCATCAACAAGCGATGGGTACAGTGTGTTCGGAATAGACGAAACAGAGTTTGTCCGAACTGCATGGCGTGCAATAGTTGTCGGTGATATACTCCGCAAGCTTCTGTTGAAAACCCGGCCGTATGAATGCACTCGTGGAGAAACAGATGAAATCTATGCCTATGCTCTTGATCGGATTTCAAGAGCCCTTGCTCGTTTCGACGTAACTCACAGGAGTTACATGCATGGACTCATCGAAGCACTTAAAAAAGTTCGTGACGTTTTTCGCAATATTGCTGTTTATGCACCGGGGAGCAAACCTCTTATCGGAGGGATAGGAGAAATCTATTGCAGACTTGACGAAGGATCGAATGATGAGATTATTCGTTATGTTGAACACTATGGAGGAGAAGTATGGCTTTCGGGGATAGGCGAGTGGCTTGAGTACACGATTGATGAGGTTCTGCAAAATCTCCGTTTAAGCGGTCGATCCTTTTCTTTGGCGCGGGCAGCATTTGAAGTGCGCCGATTCATCCAACGCATGGACGAGCACGCTCTTATGGGGCCATTTAGGGAAGATTTTCGGGGCTATGAAGAGCCTTCGGAAATGAACGAAATCTTCAAAAGATCTCTTCCATATCTACCCTCGTATGCAGCGATCGGCGAAATGGTAATCAACACGGGAAGGGCGGTGTACCTATATGAAAAAGGAGTGGACGGCATTATAGATATAAGTCCTTTTACCTGCATGAACGCGATAGTGGCTGAAGCTATCTATCCGGCAATAAGTAGAGATCACGACAAAATCCCGATAAAGGTTCTGTATTTCGACGGGAAAGCGAGAGATTGGAATCAGGATATCGAGATGTTCATGGAATTTGTGCGGGATTATAGAATACGCAAACGCCAAAAAAGAGAAATACCCAACTTCAAAAAGATATCATGAGATACCAGTCTTAATTAAGGAGATGTTTTATGCAAATGAAAAACCTGTTTCGAGTGACTGTTTTTTCATCGGTCTTGCTTTTTCCCTGCTTTTTACACACGCAGTCGCAAGACTTATTTAAACCCGACCAGGTCCTCACACCCGATCCGAAGATCGTCATAGGAAAACTTGACAACGGACTCACTTACTACATTCGCGAAAACAGAAAGCCGGAGAAACGCGCAGAACTTCGACTTGCCGTGAAAGCAGGATCGATCCTCGAAGATAATGACCAACAAGGCCTGGCGCATTTTGTCGAACATATGGCTTTTAACGGGACAAAGAGTTTCCCGAAACTGGAACTTATCAACTTCCTGGAAAAATCCGGAGTGCGATGTGGTCCGGAAATAAACGCCTACACTTCATTCGATGAAACGGTGTACATGCTTCAGGTGCCGACAGACTCACCTGCAGTTATGAAAAAAGGATTTCAAATACTGGAAGAATGGGCTGATGCGATTGCATTCGATGATGCAGAGATCGATAAAGAGCGGCCTGTGATTGTGGAAGAATGGCGCCTTGGCAGAGGAGCAGACGAACGGGTCAGCCATAAACAGCTACCTACGATTTTATATCGTTCGCATTATGCCGATCGGATTCCAATCGGGAAAAAAGAAATAATTGAATCGGCACCGCATGATGTCATACGCAGATTCTATTACGACTGGTATCGTCCCGACTTGATGGCGGTTCTCGCTGTCGGCGACTTCGATAAAAATGAGATTGAAAAACTTATAAAAGAACATTTCTCAAAACTTACAAATCCTCACCACGAACGCGTTCGCCTCGCTTATCCGATTCCCGACCATGATGAAACATTGTTCTCGATTGCGACGGATCCGGAGTTGACGTATTCAATGGTGCGATTATTTTTTAAACATGATTCTCATGATGTACTGACTGCCGCCGACTATCGCAACGAGATTATAAATCGACTCTATGACGGCATGTTTAACCGGCGTCTTCAGGAACTTCTTCAAAAACCGAATCCTCCATTCGTGTTTCCCTTTGGCGGCAAATCCAGATTATGTGGACAAAAAGACGCTTATTTTCTCGGTGCCACGGTTAAGGATACTGCCATCCTTATCGGACTCGAGACACTTTTGACTGAGGCCGCACGGGTACGACAATACGGGTTTACGCCTTCGGAACTTGAAAGAGAAAAAAGTTCATCTTTAAGGGGGATGGAACAATATTATAGAGAGAGGGATAAAAATGATTCACGGCCTCTCGTTGAAGAATACCTCCGCAATTTTCTTAATAATGAGACTATTCCCGGTATCGAAGTCGAACTGGAATTGTATAAACAATATCTGCCGGGTATAACTCTCGAAGAAATCAATAAGCTAACGGATGAGCGAATAACTTCAAAGAACTGTGTTGTTACGGTCTCTGCTCCCCAAAAGGAAAACCTCAAAATACCTTCGAAAGAAGAACTACTCGCACTAATTGAAGCATCCAAAACGCAAAAGATCGATCCATACATCGACAAAATTAGTACCGAGCCGTTGATTGCCCGGCTGCCGATTCCCGGAAAGGTTGTTGAGGAAAAGAAAATCGAATCAATCGGTGTGACAGAATGGAAACTCTCCAATGGCGCGCGTGTTGTGCTAAAGCCGACAGATTTTAAGAACGATGAGATCGTCTTTTCAGCACAAAGTAACGGTGGGTCATCGCTGGTGTCCGATCAAGATTATGTATCTGCCATCTCTGCCATTGCTATAATTCAGGTATCGGGTCTTGGTAATTTTGATTTATCCACACTTCAGAAAAAACTTGCCGGGAAAATAGTGAACGTTTCACCACAACTCACGGAATCATATCAGGCATTTAGCGGCAGCACAAGTGTCCAGGACATTGAAACCTTTTTTCAACTCTTGTACTTGTATGCCACGTCTGTACGGAGGGACACGGCAGCATATGCATCGCTCATGGATCGATGGAGAGCAACATTACAGGATCAAGGTGCAAGTCCGGAACGTGCTTTCGGAGATACGCTAATGGTAACGCTGACAAATTACCATTTTCGCAGTCGTCCATTTAACTTGAAATTATTGGAGGAGGTGAATCTCGATAGGGCGCTGGCTGTATATAAGAATCGTTTTGCCGATTTCAGCGGTTTTACATTTTTCTTTGTTGGGAGCTTTAAGCCGGATACTCTTAAACCTTATGTTGAACAGTATCTTGCTTCGCTTCCTTCGTTACATCGAAACGAATTGTGGAAGGATGTCGGCATTAGACCGCCGAAAGGGGTCATCGGCAAGAAAGTACTCAAAGGAATTGAGCCGAAGAGCAGAGTCAATCTCACCTTTACAGGTCCGTTCGAATGGTCGCGTCAAAACCGATACGATTTCAACGCGATGAAGATGGTATTAAACATAAAACTGCGCGAAGTACTTCGTGAAGATAAAGGCGGCACATACGGCGTTAGTATCTATGGATCGCCTTCGCATGTTCCGGTACCAGATTACACCCTCACACTTTCGTGGGGTTGCAACCCGGACAATGTTGAAGATTTAATAAAAGTAGCAATGCTGCAGATTGACAGCTTAAAACTAGCATTACCGGATTCGATATATATTACTAAGGTCAAAGAGACGGAGAGACGGACATACGAAATCAATTTAAAGGAGAATAATTTTTGGTTGGCAAACCTGGTATTCTATTATACAAATCAAGAAAACCCGGAGTTAATACTCGATTATTCTCATCTTGTGGAACATCTTTCCGGACAGGAAATTCGGGATGCGGTAAAGAAATATTTCAATATGAAAAATTATATCAGGGTAGTGCTATATCCGAAAGAACAAAAATAGCTTTTTAGGATGCGATGTATGTAAGGATCCCAACGATCCCGCACTTTAAAACAAGTGAGTCGAGGGGCTTGCCCCGAGCGAGCGAACGGAGTGAATGAGTCGAGGGGTAAAAATTAAAAAGGGAAGAGGTCTTGAAGAAGAGCGATTGGATATTCTGGTCGCTCTTTTTTTATTCTATTGATGGCATTCTCCGCCAGCGCCACTGAAAATGGTAGGACCCAAAAAACAAAAATAGCAGGCCTGCTCGCTGTCCCCCATAAAGTAGAAAATCCTGCATTAAAAGGTGATTTCGATTGTTTTTTCTGTTTTATAATGAAATAGGCGAAAACGCAATTTTTTTGTAACCATCCGAATTTTTAATGTGACAAATAGACGGAGGCGAAATGAACTAACAAATTTTATACTCGTTTTTGCTGTATTTATTGTTCATAACCTTACCACTGATACCGGCGATACTCATCTGTAAAATATTTCCCGATACGCAGGTAGGCGCTAAAGGTTTATTGGGTACTCTAAAGATAAATGCACTGATAATTTCAACAA
Source organism: Ignavibacteriota bacterium (assembly GCA_963776275.1). GTDB lineage: Bacteria > Bacteroidota > Ignavibacteria > UBA10030 > CAVZMI01 > CAVZMI01. The sequence goes on along the minus strand of CAVZMI010000006.1, from coordinate 87,265 downwards.
ATCATAGTTACGTCTTATGGGAAAAACGGAAATCAAATATCATGTAAGGTTTCATTTGAAAAGTAGGGTTGACATCCAGGCTCTTCAAAAGAACACCTCCATTGAATTGTTTACTTCGAGTTTACGGAAAATCGACGATAAGAATATTATCATCGATGCCTACATTCCTGCAAGTCTTCTGAAAGAATTAAGGAATGCCTATTATTTTCAGATTCTCGGAAATGTCGATGAGATGCTTGCGGAAGCGTGTAAAAGTGTTTCGAAAACAAACAGATTTAAAAAATAATAACGGTTTACCGATATGCCATTCACTCCTTATCTTAATACCGACGAAATTAACACTGCACTACAACAGTTTGCAGCCGATAATCCCGGGTTGTGTACTCTTGTTACATTACCCAACCTCTCATTCGAAGGCCGCACAAGTTATACATTGAAAATTGCAGGAGGTGCCGCCGTAAGTCGTAAAGGCGTGTTATTGCTGGGTGGCACTCATGCCAGAGAATGGGGAAGCTCGGATATCCTTGTGGCATTAGCGGAAAAGATGATCGCTGCATATAATGCCGGTACCGGTACAACGTTTCAGGGAAAAAGCTTCACATCCGCTGAAATAGTACGAATCATTGAAAACATAGATGTTTTCATATTTCCAAATGTCAACCCCGATGGAAAAGTCTATACGCAAAGCGGGCATGACTGGCGTAAGAATCGCAGGCCTGTCGGCGCCGATATCGGGATAGATATCAACAGGAACTACGACATTCTGTGGGACGCCACTACATATTTCAACGCGGCACTGGATTTTTCCTACTTATATGCTCCGGCATCCTCGAATTATCACGGACCGACTGCTTTTTCCGAAGCCGAATCCCTGAACGTGAAATGGTTGCTCGATAATTATCCTAATATCGTATACGCCGTTGACCTGCATTCATATGGTCAGAAAATTATGTACACGTGGGGCGATGATGAAAACCAGGAAAATACGGTTGAGCAAAATTTTATGAATTCGGTCTATAACGGCCAGCGAGGTTTATCAGGCGATGCGTACGGTGAATTTGTTTTCAAGGTCGATCAAGACAGGATTGTCAGTATAGCCGATAGAATGCACAATGCCGTATTTGCCGTGAGAGGCATGTCATACAGTGTCGGACAAATATTTAATGAAGTCGGCGTCGATTCCGGAAGCTCAGCCTGTTACTTTTTTAGCCGGCATTTTTCTAACACATCCAAAAGAAAACTTTTCGGATACGGTATTGAATGGGGAGCAGCATTTCAACCGGCGTCTTCCGAGATGCTTAATATCATGGACGATATCGACTCAGCGTTGACCGAGCTTTGTCTGTGTGCTTCAGAACCTGAATTATTCATACGCGATAACCTGGGCGATACCGGTAAAGAACCTTCGGAAGGTATTCTTTGTATGAGTCCGGATATAATCACCAGGAAAACAGCTGTTCCTGATCCTGCCGCAGCATTTGGCGATATCACAATCGATCCGGGGTCGGACAGAGTTGAAATCGGGAACGACAACTATATCTATGTACGGGTTCATAATCATGGCGGGATGCAGACTAGTGCCAAGGTTCGCGTCTATTTTGCACCACTCACTACATCGTGTTCTCCGGCGCTGTGGCAATTTATCGACGAGATTGATGTCATAGATATTCCTGCCGGAGGTTTTAAGGTCACCGACGCTGTAGTATGGCCGCATGTACCTGATCCAGGCACCGCGGGTCATTTTTGTATCATAGCAATCTGCGGCAATACAATTGATCCCATACCGGATACATCAATGATCGATTCGGCGTCGGATTACATGAAATTTGTCAGCAACAGCAATAATATTGCTTATAGAAATGTGACATTTGAAGACGTGTTACCGGATACCTGGTTTGATATTCCCTTTGTAATGCGAGGTTTTTCAAGCAAACCAGAAGTGTATAATTTAGTTTTTGAAGCACCTCTGCTGCCTAAAAATACGCTTGTGGAGATGAAACTCCGGCGGACGCTTTTATTCGACAAAGTATATCGGGTACAAATCGACAAGAGGGCTGAAATTAAAAATATCCAGATCCCGTCTGCCCGATCCACAAATTGTCGTTTGAGGATAAAAATTCCTTCGCGAGAATTAATCAAGAAGAACTGTTCAATTGTCGTTATTCAAAAAATTGGAAATCAGAACGTGGGACAATTCACAGTCTATTTTTAATTCACATAATATACTTAAAACTAGAAACGGACAAAAACATGGACAACCGTATCAGTTGTAAGACGCTGGCTGTACTCATCGTGTGCGGCCTGTTATTGCTCAGTGTACCCTGCCTCTCTGAACAGAGAACAAGGGGCGAGAGCAAATCGCAACTGCCCGAACCTAAAGTGTTATCCTCCGTAGAGGTTAAAAACATCAAGCCTATTGGTTTGGTGATGCAAGAAGGGCAGCTGGTCGTTGTGGATTCAATAACTGCTACAATCAAGAAATATGACGCTAAGAGTGGAAAGCTTACCGCAACGGTTCAGCTGGCTGTCAAATCTCCGGCCGGATTAGCTGCGGATGGCAAGGCAATGTGGGTTGCGGATAATACCGGGAAAAAGGTAATTCAGGTAAATCCCGGATCGGGAGCGGTACTGAAATCTTTCGAGGTACCAATCGATGGCGATAAAGAGCATACTACAATCGGTGCAATCGCCTGCAAGGGGAATTTTTTATGGGTCGCACTCAGCGCCGGCTGGTCAAGCAAGATTTTAAAAATGGATGCCGCGACAGGTAAACTCATCATGTGGGTGTTTGCCGAGTGCTTGCCGAGAGGACTTGCCACCGACGGAAAGACTTTATACATCCTTGCATATAATAATGGGATTTTCCGGGGAAGCGTAAACAAGATGACAATTTCTGATGATGCCAAAAAAATGAGCCTTTCGAACAAATTGTTATGCAAAACTCCGGGAAAAGAGCCTTCGGGAATTACCATGGATGGGAAAAATCTATGGATCCTTGACAAAGAATTAAAAAATATTCAAAAAATTGAATTACCATAAAGTTCAACAATTTGACGATAGGAAGGGAATTAATATGAAAAAAATAATAATACTTACACTTATTACTTTTGTTCTATGCCTTTTTGTTGTTGCTTCATCAACACAGGCTCAACAAAAGTATGCCCTGCTGATAAGTGCAGGAGAGACCACACTTGACGACACGTTTTATCATTCGGAATTTTGGTACGATATGTTTTTTTTATATCGCACGTTAATTGATCTCGGGTTTTCACACGACAACATTATAGTGCTGTACGGCAATGGAACCGATTTCAATAGCGCTCATCCATTCTACAATGCCGCCGCTGTATATCCGGCAGTACCCCATATAACGGATTTTGCCGTGAATGCTACGAACGTAGATAATATCTTTAACTGGCTGTCGACCGGCGACGTAGCTCATGGAATTCCGCAATTACAGAGTGGTGATTATCTTTTTTACTGGTGGATGGGACATGGCGGCGGTTGTGCCTGTGGAGATTATTATGCCTCCATTTCAACAACAGGCGAGAGTGTCACCGACGACCAATTTAAGACCTATTTCGAGCGTCTACCGGCGTGTCTTATTAAGACAGATTATGTCATGACCTGTCGCAGCGGGGGATTGATAGACGATCTTGAGGGTCTGCATACAATGATTCATACTGCCACCGAATGTTGTGTCGATGCACACTCGGCCATGTACGATGTTCCTCATGGGGAGTTGAGCTATGCTGCGGCCTGTGCCCTTCGGCAGCAAACTCCTACAGGCGCCGCTGTCGCATCGGATGCCGATGGAAATGGTGTAATAACCATTGCAGAAGCCAACACATATACCCATGCAAATACCGTATTGAGCGTTTCACAAATAGGAGATTACAGAAATATCTCACCGCTGATCGTACCGGTGAATGCTTTGCCTGCTTCGGGAGTTATTAACAGCGGAATTTATAGCCGTGATTACACGGAAGATAATGGTGTGGTGCCCAGCGATATTTCACATTATGTATGGTACCATGGTCCCGATTTATGGAACCGGTTGATAGCCGACGGGATTACAGTGCATCTGGATCCGGAATTCGGACAAACTAATTATGTGTACGGAAGAATCCATAATATAGGATGCACCACACTCGATAGTGTGAGCGTTGCTTTCTCATGGTGTTTATCAAGTGCATGGGCCAATATGGCTTCGTGGAATTCAATCGGTACCGTCATGGTAAATGGTCTTTTAAGCAACGAATCGAGGGTAATTTACACGCCCTGGAACAGTGTCCCTGCTCCCGGCGATTATTGTATGCATACGGTGTTGAATGTGGCAAGCGACATGGCTAATGCCAGTGGATACGCCTATATGGACAATAATAAAGTCCAAATAAATGTCACCGTTGTAGATAATGTATGGGGATGAACCGTTGTATATCCATTCCTGATTGAAAATGGACTTGATAAAGAGACCAGTGTCGATATTATAATTGATAAATTAAATAAACTGGCCCTTACGTCGAAAATAAGAATCGAATTACCTCCGGATATAAAATTTGGAAAAGTTGAAGGAGCAGAAGTCCGACAGTCACAGACAACCACCATTCTTGAAATTACAAATAAAGCGAAAAAAGCGGTAGTGCGGGAAGTGCCGTTAAAACCAGGCGAAAAGAAAATGGCATTTATGGTCATCACCACTCCCAAAATTAATGCGAAGAGAGAACGGGTTTCAGTGAAACTATCTGAGAACTTGAATGAAAAAGAAATGGGAGGAATTATTTTCAATGCTCAAGGTGCTGATCAGAAATTAGTTTTAAATAAATCGATGAAAAGGATTAATAACCTTTTCCGAATGTTAAAGAAGGAGTTTAAAATTAAAAGTGCAGATAGTATTATCACGCTATCCGGTAAGAACCTGGAAAAAGAACTTAATCTACGGAGTTTGTCGGTTTCGATGAAAAAATTGGCTGATTTGGAAAGCGGTACATTGACTGAAATGTCGAAACTCATGGCCCAAAAGGAGTTTAGTAAGTACAAATCAGCAATTGTTGAAACAGCAAAAAGTGCTGAAAAGAGAGATCTATCGCTTATCAGGGAGTCGCAAGACCGGTTGATTTATTCAACTATACCATTATTTCTGAAGAATAAAAAGATTAGCGGCTTCTAAATAAAAGACTATATTAAACAAGGGACCCTCCGCCGGAAATAAGTGTTAGAAACGAGATAGACTAATGCTTATTTCCGGCGGGTTTTTAAACTCTTTGCTGTTCGAACATTCTACTTTTACTCCTTCCTTAATCAATTATCCTTAGCACCCTGATTGATCCATGTTTTGATGATTTGCTCCAGGCTGTCCGAAAGATATGGTCCGTATATAGGCATCCGATTGCCAAATGGCGGATTTGGTGAGAGCTTCATAATGAGAAGGCTGCTGTCGGCATTACCGGGAATGATTGCCGGTTCATGCTCACCACCCTGGACAAGCTGAGTAACGGTCCCCACGTATAAACCAACGCCTCCTCCATGACAATTTATACAATTATTAAGCAAGAGAATCGGCCTTACATTATTCAGAAATGATAATTGCACAGGAGGCGGTACAATAGTTATTGGAATGGCATCGCTGGTGCGTCCTCCGACCGTGACACTTACATCTCCGGATACAGCCGCATCGGGAACGACTGCGCGTATCAGGGTGTCGGACCAGAATAATATAACCAATGCTCTTTTCCCTCCGATTGTAACGGCACTCACCCCCTGATTTTCACCAAAGCGTGAACCTGTGATGGTAAGCGTGTCGCCCGTCATTACTGAGTCGGGATCAACCCTTGTGATAATCGGTTTATTTAGTTGGATAATGGATATGGCATTTGAATCATGCGAGGAATCGGTACAGCCTACAATGATTTGAAGAGTAAATGCAGCAAAAATTACCAATATCCTGTTACAAAAACTATTCATAAGTCATGAAAATTATGTTTAGATAGGCATGTTATTCAAAAACGATCGTCTTATTTCCATGTACCAGAACACGATCCTGCAGGTGCAAACGCAGAGCCCGGGCAATGACCAGCCGCTCAAGATCGCGCCCTTTACGGATTAAATCCTGCAAAGAATCTTTATGCGATATACGGATGATGTCCTGCTCGATGATCGGACCTTCGTCAAGCATACTTGTGACATAATGACTTGTGGCGCCGACTATCTTGACTCCTCTCTCATACGCCTGTTTGTACGGATTGCTGCCAGCGAATGCCGGTAAAAAGGAGTGGTGAATATTCAGAATACGGTTGGGATATTTTTGAACGAATATTGGCGAGAGTACCTGCATGTACCGGGCCAGTATAACAGTGTCTATCTTCTCTTTTTCCAGTAAGGACAATTCCTTCTCTTCTTGGGCGGCTTTATTCTCCGATGTAATAGGAAAAAAATAAAAAGGAATGTGATAACGATCAGCCAGATATTTAAGGTCATCATGATTTGATATAATAAGCACCGGATCCGCATCGAAATCGCCGAGACCGTGGCGCCATAAAATCTCCTGAAGGCAATGATCATATTTCGAGACAAAAATTGCCAGCCGCTTTTTGTTACGGTCGAGTCTGATTGTCCATTCCGCATTAAATTCCTTCGCCATCGGGAGGAATGCATATTCCAGATCATCGGGGGCGACACTGAATTCTTGCATATCCCATGCGACTCTCAGGAAGAATTGTCCTTCCTGTGAATCTACATGTTCATCGAGATCGATGATATTCCCACCCCGTTCGAAAATGAAGTGGGAAATACGGGCAACCAGCCCTCTTCTGTCGGGGCATGATAATAATAATATTGCTGTAAGATTCTTGTCGGGCAAGTAGTATCTCCTCTATAGTTCTATGTATTTAATTTCGTAAAGTCTTAAAGGAATGTCAAGCAAGTGAAACAACTTATGACCGGAGAATCCGATGCCGATCAACCAGTTGTGCCGAGATTACGAGTGTACCGAGAGAAACTTTGGGAGCTGCTTTTTTTGCTCCGAGGGCGACTGCAAAATGTCCGATAAACATTACTCACCTCTTTCTGATTTTCCTAGGTTTTTTCCCATTTCGTCTCGGTTTTGTAAATATAGTAATAAAAAAACCGACGACAGGAGATAAAAGTAAAGAGATAAGAAACCCTGTAAGAAATCCATTTCCTCTATCGTGATTCCAGAGACCAATGGCGACACTTACTACAAACCACATCAACAGGGTAAATTCGACCATTTTCCGTTCCGGAATGATTTTTTATTTTTTAATTAATATCAATTGCGTTTGCGGTGTTGAAATATACTCGGCCCCGGTTGCCGTTACGACAACCATATTCTCGACCGTTGCCACGCCGTAACCTTCGACGGTGAGACGCGGTTCGAGCGTAAAGACCATTCCTTCTTCCAGCGGATGATATGGGCGATGTGCATATTTTTCCCAGGGCGGACCGAGCAGTGCAGTCCCATCATGCGCGTAACGTCCGACCTGATGTCCAAGTGCATGAGGAAATTCATTGTATCCATTTGATACGATATACTCCCGGGCAATTCTGTCAATTTCAATTCCCTGTATGCCCGGTTTCATAGCCTGCCGGGCTTTCTCGATAGTTTCAACTATAGTATCGAATCCCTTCTTGACTTCGGGGGGAACTGCAGTTTCATCTTTTCTGAGGACGTAAAAAGTTCTCTGCAAATCGGAGCAATAGCCATTCACCTTCAGGCCAAGATCAATATTGAGAATATGTCCCGGCTCGACTTTTCGCGCGGTTGGATTGTAATGCGCGCCGGCAGTATCGGGACCGGCTGAAGACTGACGGACAGGTTTTCTGATCCCAGGCAAACTCAAGTTTTGCACTCTCGACTTCATTCCGTATGTACTGAGCGATTTCCTCTTCTGTCCGGCCCGGAGAGATAAAATGTGATACACCCTTAAAAATACGTTCGGTATACCAGATAGCTTCCTGGATATACTCGAGTTCTAAACTTGTTTTCCGCTGTCGCAGCGCTGAGACTATATTTTCGGCCGAGAGAAGCCGTTGTTCAAATCCAATTTCACCGAGATATTCCGTAAGAGTCAGGTACATCCCGTGTGTCAATCCATCGCAGGTTTCGCTTTCCTTCGAATAATTGATCGCGATGGTCTGTGGATTTTTTTTCTGAAGATATTCGAGAAGCGGTTTCTTGATTCCCTCGACGTATCCCACCACTTCGTTATAAGCCCCGATATCTTCCAGCGTCTGCCTGTCGTAAGCGCCGACTATAGCGTGTGTGTCACCGTCTGCGGTGATGATTAAAGCACTGTGCCATGTAAGAGGTGCCGGAACAAGAAACGGAAGGATAGGATCGCCGTTAATTTGACTCTCGCGGGTGAAAGTAATCCAGCAATCGATTGAGTATTCCTGAAGGATTCCGACTGCCTGTGCTATTTTTTCTTTGATCAACATGTGTGCGCCGATTGAGTCTGAAAAATTTCGCCGGGGTACTCAGGTAGCAAATCTACTGAGTTTTTTCTTAAATACCAATACAAGAACCGATGAAAGGAAAAGCATAGCAGAAAGGATCATATAATAATCGTGATGTGTTAATGTACTATAAAATCTTCCGAGTAGTCCGGAGCCGTACGATCCAAGCGATGTGGCAAAAAACCAGAATCCCATCATCAGTCCCTGCCATCTGCGTGGCGCGACTTTCGAAACGAACGATAAACCCATGGGCGAAACAAGAATTTCTGCAATCGTCACGACAAAGTATGATGAGATCAACCACCACGGGGACATGACCCTCTGATCGAGATCGCCGCCGGCCGATGCTGCGAAAATCATCACAACCATGGAAAAACCCGAAATGAACATCCCCCAAAAAATCTTTGTGGGGCTTGAAGGTTCTTTCCCTTTTTCCCGGAGTCGCGTGAACCATGAAATCATCAGTGGTGTTAAAAGGAGAATAAAGAAAGGATTAAAAAATTGGTACGTCTCGGGCCGTAAGAAATCGTACGAAACCGTTGAACGCTCGGCAAAAAGTGTCAAGGCAAATCCGTTTTGATAAAAGGCCACCCAGAAAAATATTACGATGGAAAAAAGAATCGCTAGAGTGAAAACACGTTGTCGGTTTTCAGTTATTTCTGACGGCAGCTTGGTACCGATTTCAGAATCCCGGGCCGCACCGACAGAGCTGTGTTCGCTAATATTTTTTTGTCCCATCAAAAAAAAGACTATGCTCAGCACCATCCCTATACCGGCGGCGGCAAATGAGAAATTGTAACTATCATACACGATGCTGATAACAGTAGCGGCAAGAGGCGCAAGCGTTGCTCCGACATTGACGCCCATGTAGTAAATGTTAAATCCGGCGTCTTTCAGGGGGTCATTTTGGGAATACAGATTTCCGACCGTTACGGAGACGTTGGTTTTAAAAATCCCTGTGCCAATCGAAACAAGAGCAATACCGAGAAAGAATAATGGAATTCTCTCGATTGATGATGCGGCGAAGGCAGCATATCCGACGGCCATCATGGTCGCGCCGATAAGAATCGTTTTTTTCGGTCCTAGTACACGATCGCCAAGCCATCCCCCGACAATAGGAAACAGGTAGCATAAAAGAAGAAAAATTCCGTAAATACTCCCTTTTAAGGAATCATCCCATTTAAACTCCCGGTCCATGTACAGGACGAAAATTGCCATGAGCGTATAAAATCCGAAGCGTTCCCACATTTCGGTAAAAAAAGAGCCATAAGTCCTTTTGGATGTTTTCCGAACACAATTTTTCCTTTCTTTTTTTACATTATATTAAATATACATTACTCTTTCCAATAGTTCTATCTTTTTTTTATTGTGCGATGCGGCATCTTGCAACTTTTCCAAATTCTCCTATCTTAACTTCAAGAGCATTCTATTGAAAGGTTTTTTCTATGAATCAACAAAAAGTCATCGGCTCAATTCAATCGGTTAATAGTGCGATTGTCACCGCACTGATTCGAGAGGATTGTGATAGCCTTACGAAAACGATCGACGGCGAAACGTATAAAATCGCCCAGGTCGGTTCGTATGTGATGATGCCTGAATCAGAGCGCATTGTCATAGGCATGATCACTGATGTCGAAATCATCGATTATATTACCCCGGGAAACACGGCGACTACGAAACGTAAATTGATGCATGTCCAGTTGCTTGGGACCGTCGCGGATGGAAAGTTCGAACGCGGCCTGTCAGTTTTTCCAATGGTTGACGGTGCTGTGTATATGACCGATCAGGACGACCTTGCAATGATCTTCTCAAAATACCGGGTGGACGATTTTTCTGTCGGCGTTATTTCTCTCTTCGAAAAGGAACGGCAGTATCTCGACCCGAACCGGTTCTTTGGAAAACATATTGCCGTCCTCGGTTCGACGGGAGCCGGGAAGTCCAGCCTGGTCGCGTCGATTTTTCAGAAGGTCCAGAACCTGAATGATACACACGTGATCATCCTGGATATCCATGATGAATACAGTGCGGCGTTCGAGGGAGTAGGAAATACTCTCCGCATTAACGAGCTTGAGCTTCCATTCTGGCTCATGAATTTTGAAGAATTGGAAGAGACGTTCATTGATGAAACCGAAGAATCGGCGCACAGCCAGATCATGGTATTTAAAGATGCAATTCTCGAGGCAAAGAAACGCGCCAATCCTCTTCTGCGCGATGCGCTGACCGTTGATACGCCGGCGTATTTCGATCTTGTAGAGGTCGTGCACGTGTGCAGGCCCTGGATCGAGAACGGATTGCAGGAACAGGCGGCGTGAAAGAGAAGGAAGGACCCTTCTACGGTCAATTCACACGGTTCCTTGTCCGGCTCGACAGCAGGTTGAACGATAAAAGGTATGAATTTATTTTTAAACCGAAGGTGTTTAGAACATCCGAGACATTGAAAACAATGCTGACACGTATTTTCGGATTGGATTCAAAAAAGAGAATTACCGTGATCGACCTCAGCGGCGCTCCTTTCGACGTAGTGAATGTCATTGTATCTCTGCTCGGACGCACAATTTTCGATTTCAATGTCTGGAACCGTCATCGGCGTGATTTCCCCGTGATGATCGTCTTTGAAGAAGCCCATAATTACCTTCCGAGTATTGCGACGTTGAGTAATCGTTCGGCGAAAAAAACAGTTGAGAGAATCGCAAAAGAAGGACGAAAGTACGGAGTCGGATGCATGATCATCAGTCAGCGTCCTGCCGAAGTTTCCGAGACGATTCTTGCCCAATGCAATAATTATGTCACAATGCGGCTGACAAATCCGAACGATCAGAATTATGTCAAGAAGCTCGTCCCGGATGCGCTTGCGAGTCTTATTGATATTCTTCCATCGCTTCGGCAGGGGGAGGCACTGTTCCTCGGCGATGCGGCGCCGCTGCCTGTTCGTGTAATGATCGATTTTCCATCTCCGGCTCCGAACAGCTCTGATATCATGTTTTACGAACGTTGGAAACATTGTGAGTATGAAACGAATGTCAGCGATGTCGTCGAGCGGTGGTGGCGGCAGGAACGGGCATAAGGTGGACGTTCATGCCATTGCATCCTGCAGCATCTTTTTTATCGTTCGTACACCGGGTTTTTCAAACGTTGAAGGAATGGAGTACCTATTATATAACCGGTCTGTACAGGAAAATCCTCCAGCATGATATTCTTTTTTATGCCTCGGGTATCGCGTTCAACGGGTTGATGTGTCTCATTCCGTTTCTTCTTCTAACAACGTCTATCTTTGGAACGGTATTAAATTCTTCAAGGTCGGCATTGAACGGCCTGGATGAAGTCCTCTCAAATCTCTTTCCTGCGCAGCTCTATTCGCCAAAGCTCCGGCAGATCGCCACAGAAATTATTCGGGATGTAATCTTTTATCGTAAATCGATGGGGCTGCTGGGAAGTGTGGCATTGCTGGGAACCGTCGCTGCGCTTTTTGGGTCTGTTCGAACGGTTCTCCATCACATTTATGGCATCACGAAACAACCGCGGTTAATAATCGGCCAATTCCGCGATTGGGGAATGGTTTTTATGATAGGGATTTTATTTTTGGTGATGAACGGATTTACATGGCTGGTATCGTTTGCGATGAAGTCGGGATTTTTTATGGTTCAAAAGGGGACTCTTGAATACCTCGTGTTGAATACAACACTTGTATATGTTGTGAGTTTTGTCGTCACATTCTCCACCTTTTACTTCATCTATCGGTTCATTCCGTATGAAATACCGCCCCGCAGAGTCGTGAGGGTCTCATCGCTCACAACAGCGGTTCTCTGGGAGGTGGCGGGGCGGCTTTTCGCATTTTATTTAGTGACATTCCAATCGTATCGCTCTGTATATGGTGCATATGCGTTCTTTGCTGTCGGTCTGTTCTGGATTTATCTCACCAGTATTATTTTTGTCGTTGGGGCGATAATCGGACAGCTATCATACGAACGGTTCGACTCCTCCTCCCGACCTCCGCCTTCATCCGCCCTTAGCTGATTCCGGCGGTCAACGACCTCTACGAGCCGTAGGCCGTGGGGCCTCTGTAAGGACAGGTCATCGGGATCGGGATTCGGCAAACCTAACATTTGAGATTTTGATTCCCTTTAGGTACTTTTTTTTTATTCCTCGCGTGTAATTGTAATCCCCCATGCTTCGGGATCGTCCGGAGGATCATCATTCCAGTCTTCGAAGAAGTGCGAATCATCCGTCTTATAGTGAACCTGATACTCACCTTTATCCAAAAGGAATGTCGTATTCACCATCCGATTTTTTCGGGCACCACCGGCGTGTGTGGTCTTGGCGTAGGTCATTTCCCACACTACTTTTCCGCTACGGATATCCTCGATCCATCCATAGTCGGATAATTCATGGTCGCTTCCTTCGCCGAGTGCATAGATATGAATTCGTGCTGGTTTCTGCAGCGTGAAGGAAGACGTCCGATGTTCATCATCCCTCATCTGTGTGAGTTGAGCGAGAAAGGGGGATGTCGGCTCGACCGCGCTCACCTTTGACGGATCGAACCATTCACCGTTCCCATAGATTGTCACACCGTAATGTTCGGCATCGCTGGGTGGATCGTCATTCCATTCACCGTATGCGTGCGAGTCATCTGTTTTGTAATAGAGGATGTATTTTCCCCGGGGAAGAGTAATAACTTCATCTACCATCCTGTTTTTAGACGCGCCGCCGGCATGCAATGTTTTTTTCGATTCCATTGTCCATACTCGCTGGCGATCCTTGGCGTTTACGATCCAGGCGTAATCGGCCATCTTTTCGGGCGAGTTCGACCGTTCTCCGATGGCATAGATGCGTATGTGTTCTTCGGATTTTAAGATAAAACCGGCGTTCAGAGTCTGATCATCGTTAACATGAATCAGCTGCGCAATTATATTTCGATTCTCCTTGACTTCTTTAAGTGAAAAAGCATTCTTTTCGGCGTCTTTCAAGATTGTCAACGTAATCCCGTACATTAAGGGATCGCTCGGAGGCGGTGAGTTCCAATCCGCCGGCGAATGTGAATCATCAGTAACAAATGTAGCTACGTAGTCTCCTGAAGGAAGGGTAAGGGTTTCATCAATTTTCATATTTTTTATTGCCCCGCCGGCGTGCTCGTAACGATCGGATGTCATCTCCCACACACGCTTACGCGACTCTGTTTCGATAATCCAACCATAATCGAACATCTCTTCATGTTCGCGTCCTTCTCCGATCGCATAAATTCGAAACCGAACAGCTTTCGAGAGATGGAATCCTTTTTCAACATGGGCTCCATCGCCTATGCCGGTAATGGCCATGACTGTATTGTCAAGTTGCTGCGGGGGTATGAAATTGCGGACACTGTTGACTTCGGAGGATTGTACATAAATTTCCATTCCATAGTTGCGCGCCTGTTCTTCCCATTCTTTTCTCCACGAATGATCACCAATGCCGAACAAATGAAAGAACCACATCCATCGGTTGTGAGAACGCTGCCGGCCGTATTCATCATTGAGCTGTCGCCTGTCGATGTTCATTAGTGATTTCGATAGCGCTGCATCGACATAATATCCGTAATTGCAGAAATATGCCTCGTACGATCCTTTGGTGAGATCGATATATTGATCGGAAATGCGATAGTTTCCTTCGCGATGGCTGTTGTCATATGTCATTTCCCAGACCACATTTCTTGTTGAAGCATCGATAATCCAACCGTACGCGAACATTCTTTCGGTTTCATCCCAGGAATTCCTGTCTGAAATACCTCCCCCGCGCGCATAGATGTGAACACGCATATTGTTCGGTATAGTGAAGCCCTGCTGCCGCATTTCCATGGATGTGAATTCTTTTAAGGAGACTATTGATCGTTCTTCAGCGCGTATTTCAGCAATACTGGCCTGGAGGAAAACGGTGAGTACTACTCCGAGAAGAATATAGATGTTTCCGGTTTTCCGATGCATCTGAGACCTATGACCACTCATAAAACCCTCCCGTACGATAAAAAATCGCCTTCCAGGGTGAAACTCTACCCTCTCTACGCTATACGGCAAATCCATGAATTTGTTACATTTTATGAAGATTCTATTGACTTTCAAAGGTTCTCTCTCTATATTTAAAAACAAATATTTAAATGACCCTCATTTCATCCTGGGAACATCATGGCAGCGGCAGAATTGACACCCAGTAAACGGGCACTCCTTGGTCAACACCTTAAAGCAGCGGATGGCTTATTGAAAGCCGGACAATTTTCAGAAGCGGAGGAAGAGGTTCAAAAAGCTGTGGAAATTGATCCGACGAATATTTTTGCCAAGGCTTACGCTGATCGTATACGAACCGCGCTCCTGCAGGCTCAACAGGAACAAGCACAGGCACAGGCACAAGCTCAAGCACAGGCACAGGCTCAGGCGCAACAGGTAGCCTACCAGGAAGCACCGGCAGTTTCAGAAGAAGCGCTCCGTGAATACCAGCTGCGGATAGAAAATGTGTGGGAAGACGGACAAAAATCGTCTGAAGAAGAAAATATGCTTGTTGAGCTGCGAGTACGGCTTGGAATTCCCGAGGAAGTTCATCAGAGAATGGAAAAGAAAGCGCAGATCGATGCTTATCTGCATGCTATTAAAGCGGCATGGCATGAAGGCGAGTCAATCGATACGGCCGCAGCAGGTTTGGATGATCTCAGAAAGAAATATCTTATCACGGTCGAAGAGCATCTCGGACTTGAAGGAAGAATCCTTTTTGAGCTTCGAGCCGATCGATCGAAGGGAAAAATCCTCGTTGTGGATGACGATAAAGAGCTTCTCTGGCTGATTCGAAATACGCTCTCTGATGAAGGATATCTTGTGGTCACAGCCACGAGCGTTGAAGAGGCGATGGACATTCTTTCTTCGAGTATCCCCGACCTTATTCTTTCCGATATCAATTTCCCGAAACCGGGTATCGGAGGATTTACGTTCTACGAACGCCTCCGGAAGGATAACCGGTTTGTGAATGTCCCGTTTCTTTTCCTGAGCGGTATGGATGATGAGATGGTGGTACGGACAGGAAGAAAAATGGGTGTCGATGAATATCTGGTGAAGCCGCTCGAACCGGAAGCACTTCTCGCTTCAATCGAGGGAAAGCTCAGACGATACCGCGAATTACGACAGGCGTTCAAAGACGCAAAACATTAATTCTCGGCGATTACGATTATCTATGATCCGGCCCGGCTTCGATTACCGGGCCTTTTTATTTAACACGGTAACCCCGTTTGATTACTGCGTAATCAGACGGGAGAGAATGAATTTTCTGTATAGAATAGTAAAGATAAAAATTATATTCATCACGAAAATGTTCAACAGGAGATAGATCAGAAGGTTGCCGAGAATTGAACAGCACGCAAGCAAAGCAAGCTCGGTCCCTAATCCGAGAAATCCTGAAAGTCGAAGCGCAACGGTATTTTTGTACCACCGGATCATGACCTCATGATGCGGAGAAAACGTCGCAATGTTTTTCCGTCCAAGACACCACCGGTCGATTCCCGCCATAAGACGATCCTGCCAACCGTAAATGACAAGATACATTTTTTGCAGAAGGAGAGCGACCGGATCCGCTCTTCGGTCGGCTTCGGAAATTGTCTCGTCTGTACGGTTCACAAGATATTGTTCTTCGAGATGAAGATACTTAACATGATAAAAAACGTGATATGAAACGCGGAGAGTCATTCCCACAAATCCTGTAATTGCTAAAACGATTATGGTGAATCCTCCGTGCAGATTGATGATCAGACCGGCAAACAAGGCAGCATTAACAAGCATATCTCCCAATGAATCGAGGAATCTCCCGCGGCGGCTGTACATCTGTTTTGCACGGGCCAGCTGACCGTCGGCTGAATCGAGAATGTCCTTCGCTTCGATGAGGATTGCGGCCAGGATTGTACCCGTATACGTCCTGAATCCATAACACCCTGCTGCAAGTAATCCTGCTACAATCGCTGCAATCGTCAAGTGGTTTGGAGTCACGAATGTGGTGTAAAGCAATCGAACGATCTTCCCAGCGATCGGACGAATCAGATATGTGTTGATGATTTCATCCGACCGGCGCGATTTGATCGAAGCCTCATATTGATAAGTATTTTGACCGGCCATTTATACTCCTATCAGTGGAAGGACATCACGTTCGGCGGTTTCGATATCCGCCGCAGTATCAATCTCGATGCAGGCAAGTCCTGCCGTATCTACAGCAAATATTTCCTCGCCATTATCGATAAGCTCCTGAAAACTTGTTTCGTACCATTCATCGACCCTTCGCTCTTCGTGAATTCGTCGCTGTAAAATTTTGAAAAGCTTCCGGACCGCTTGCTTTGAAAAACGTTCAATACCGATCGATTCACCCGATGCATGGCTGGGATCTAGATCTTTTGAAATCCTGAGGATTCGATTGCCGTTATGGGTCAGGACTTTGATTTCTTCTGCGCCGAGTAAATGGCTCGGACGAAGCAGAAGTATATTCTGTCGTTGTGATGAAAGAAGATGCCCGATAAGCCGCGGATCGAAAAGGATATCGCCGTCGAGAAGAATAACCTCATCATCAAGAACATACTGCTGTATCAGAAGAAGCGAATATGCATTGTTCGTTGTATCATAGATGGGATTTTCTACACATGTCAGTCCCTTTCTTGGGTATGTGTTGTTGCAGAACGAAATAACCGACTGAGCCTGATATCCGACGACGATAATGATGTCGTGAATTCCATAGGCACAAAGTGCATCAATAGTTCTCTGTAAGAGAGGCCGGCCACCCACCGGGAGCAGGCATTTTGGAATCGCGTCGGTAATCGGACGTAACCGCATCGCTGCTCCGGCGGCGAGAATCACAGCTTTCATCATGTTAATTTCCCATTGAGTCCCGATAGGGACGGTATGTTTATAGAAAACGTATTTTAATTTATATATAAACCCTGAAAGGGTGACATGTGCAGCATGCCACATAAGCCATAGGCTATTGCCATATGCCGCACTTTCAGTGCTCACACGTTTCAATTTTTCATCAGTCTACAAATATGTCGCACCTACGGTGCTTTCCACCTATGATGTCAATGGCATTATATTTTGCGCACCTTCCGCCTACGCTACGCTTTGGTGGACAGGCCGGTGCTTTCCACCTATGATGTCAATGGCATTATATTTTGCGCACCTTCGGTACTCCCTTCCAAATGAGAAAACTCTCAGGCTGATAAGCGACATCTAACCTTCGCTTGGATCGGAAATCCCTAAATCTGATCTTATATATGTAATAATTATCAACGCGTCATCGATCGGATCTATTGAAGACGATTCAAACATATCGCTGATTCGTGCCTGAAGCCTGAGGAGCGCTTCCTGAACATCGGGAGGAATCTGTTTCTCAGAAACGAATCGACGAATTTGCTGCATTGTATCTGCCGGATAATCGGGGTGCGGGTATTTTTTAAGCCAGTACCTCAAGGCACAGCCGACAGCTCGCCGCACTGCTGTCCGTGCCTTTCCGGCATTTCCCGATGATTGTGCTTCTCTCGCACGAACTAGTTCCCGGTCGATATCGAATTGTTCAGGAAGCATTCGTGGCTTATATATTTTTGTGTTGGATTATAATCGCTTTAAATGAATTTTTTTGAAGGTATTTCTATTTTGACTTTTAAAATTGGGTTGAATAAAAAAGGCCTTTTCTTATGGTAAATAATTCTTTGACGACAAAATCGCAGGCGAGCAGCGGCCAGAAGGGGGGCCGTGTGTTGGCGCGACTTCGTGCGTTTCGATCGAGGCACATAGAAAGAACTCATTAGAATTTTCCTCGAATACTAAGGCCGAGATCGACGGACTCAAGATTGCCATTTTAATAGCGCGCGATGGAAGCCATATCACGCGGGTTGCGATTTTGTAAAGCTTTCTTTCCAGAAAGAAAGGGACAAAAAGGGAATCCATTTTTAGACGAGTATATATCAAATTATCCATTCAATGACCGGTGAATGATCTGATTGATGGAATTTGCACGATGGGTTCCAGCGGTTCATACCAGTGTTCCCCTTTGTATCGTACCTGTTCGAGGAAAAGCCCCGTCGGCGGTGCCGTCCATTCTGCCGGCTTTTTCGACGTTGTCGTCAGGAATTGTTCCAGATCTTGAATCGTTATCGTATGCCGTCCGATTTCCACGAGAGTACCGACCAGGCGTCGGACCATTTTCCAGAGGAAATGCGAAGCACGAATACGGATTAGGATCATCTCGGGGAGTTCGCGGAGTTCCGTCTGTTCGACGAGGGCCTTCGTCGATTTCTGTTCATCGTCCGTATCACAAAACGAGTTAAAGTCGTGCATTCCATTACATAGCCGGATTCCCTTGGCCATCGATGCCGTATCGAGCGTGTCTTCGATCCACCAGACGAATCGTTTACCGAGGGCGGTCCGCCGTTTCGAGATTTGATAGAGATAACTTCGACCGATCGCATCGTGTCGGGCATGAAAATTTTTCGGTGCGGACTCGACTCTCAAAATGTTGATGTCGAGAGGGAGTCTGTCGTTCAACCCATTTTGGATATCGAGACGGGGGAGAGATTTTTTAGAAATGAGATGTGCCACCTGTGCCAGCGCATGAACGCCGGCATCGGTGCGGCTCGAGCCCTGGATATCGACGGGTGAACCGAGAAGGTCCGTTGCCGCTTTGACTAATTCTCCCTGTATGCCGCGTCCACCTGCGTTCCGACTAACGTCGGAACTTCGGTGGACTGGTCACCGGAGCCTCGATTAAAATCGGGGCGCCTACCTGCCGGAGGCACGCAGGCAGGCAGGTGGGTCTGCCAGCCGCGGAACCGGGTTCCATCGTATTCGATTGTCAGTTTATATGTGGCCATTGTCAAACGCTCTCTCCACATGCCGCCCTTTCAGGGCTCAAATGAATTAAATCATTCGTCGATCTATAAACATACCGCACCTACGGTGCTCTCCACCTATGAGTTCAATGGCATTATATTTTACGCACCTTCCGCCTATGTTACGCTTCCGCCTTCGTTCCACTACATCGGACAGGTTGGCGGACAGGCCGGTGCTCTCCGTTCGTGATTTTTGTTTTAATATATTTTGCACACCTTCCGTTCGCCTCGTTACGCTTGGCGGAGTGGGTGCTCTCTACCTATAAGACGATTGAGTCCCGAAGGGACGGTATGTTTGTAGAAAATAAATCAGGTTTCGATTATAAACCCCGAAGGGGTGGCATGTGCAAAATGCCATATGCACAAGCTTTAATTAAAATATACGTAACATTAGTTAATAAGATGATCGATCGCTTCGTCCTGATCGGTGTAGATCTTAAATACCATTGTCAGACGTGTCGCGTGAAATACATTCATCACATTGGGATTAAGGCCGCACAGGACTATCGATCCACCGCGTTGATTGTATTTTACGCAGGCTGTCGTCAGGACGCCGAGTGCAAAGCTATTCAGGTATGAAACCTTGCTGAGATCGACGACGAGCTTCAGATTCCCTTTTTCATTCAGTTTCGAGATCGTCGTTCGGAGCTCCTCGGTTTCGGGCCCGCCGAGGAGATCGGTGTCGGGTTCGATGATCGTGATATCGTATTCCGCCATATGAATCAAATGGAGTGGCATAGGGGCCTCATGATTACAGCTTCAATGGTTGATAAAATATAGAATTTTAAACTCTGTGTCCTCATTTATTAGTTATTTGATAACTTTGTGTACTCTGTGGTTATGTTTTATAAAATATAACACCAGGCTATTAAGAAAGAACAGTGGTGGTGCTGTGCCCCCGTCTTCAAAATCAGAGTAAATATTAGGGGCACTGCCACAGAGAACACGGAGTATAAAAAACTTCTCAATTTCTCTAATTGGTACTAAGAATAGAAGTTCCTTACCCAGCGATGCGCCTTCATGCGTTGAAGCGTTTGCGCAGTCAGGAGGCGTCCGTCAGAGACCGCGCAGTTTCTTTCGACGTTACGGACCGACCGCATACCGGGAATGACGGTCGAGACCACCGGGTTGCTCAATATATATCGCAGTGCAAATTCCGCAATATCAGCCGCTTCACCTTTCATCTCTTTTTCGATTTTCTGGACTCGTTCCCATACCTGCTGTTTCCGGTCACCCCTGAAATAGCCATGGCGCCAGTCCCCTTCGGGGAATACCGTGTCGGGTTTAATCTGACCTGCAAGACTTCCTTCGTCAAATGGGACGCGTGCCAGAATACCGATATTCTCTTTCTGACATAAGGGTAAAAGTTCATCCTCGGGCGATTGATCGAAGATGTTATAGATAACCTGGAATGCATCGATTCGTCCGCTCTTCGCAGCTTTGATGACCGAATGCGGCTGATGATCGTTGACCGAAATACCGACGAAGCGGATTTTCCCCTGCTCTTTCAATTTCACCACCGCTTCCCACCATTCATCCTGCAGCGACCACTCATCGAGCCAGACATGGAACTGCTGGAGATCGATGCAGTCGAGCTGCAAATTTTTCAAACTTTTTTCAGTGCATTCGATGATATGTTCAACGGGAAAAGCATCCCGGAGGGATGTCCCTTCCTGTGCCGGCCAACGCTGGTTTTTGGGTGAAATTTTTGTGGCTACAAAGACTCTCTCTGTACGTTCTTTAAGAGCCTGACCAATCAGTTGTTCGCTGTGGCCGCGACCGTACGCCATTGCGGTGTCGATGAAGTTGAGTCCTTTATCGATCGCGGTGTGCAGCGCGCGCAGCGATTCTTTATCATCCGCTCCGATCCACATCGATTGGCCGATGCCCCACGCTCCGTAACCGATTTCGGAGACGGAAATCCCTGTCTTTCCGAGTGTGCGATATTGCATTTAGAGAGCCTCAAATTATTGGGTGAAGATAAAGAAAAAAGTGAAAAAATGAAAGAAAAAGATGTTTTTGAGGTTGAGATCAAGGTCGAGGGTAGATAAAAGAGCAGGCTGTATATCTATTCATAAATCATCAATCGGAAATCAGAAATCCCAGCGGGTCGTAGGCATCAATTCGTTCGGCTTTTCTCTTCGCCTTACTTGCATTTCGTGTTGTGATTTCGAACAACTCGTAAAAAATACTGCAATGATTTGGAGAAAACCGGATTTGTCAGACTCCTTGAGCGTAGATCTTGGGATTTTAACCTATTATTTCTTAATTTGCAAAGACGGTTCTATCCCTCGCCCATTCGCGGAGGGCTTCGATCTTTTCGTCCATGACGACAGAGAGAGGACGCGTTACCCGCAATTCATAGAGAAGAGCGTCGCTTGTCAACACGCCTGAACCACCTACCAGTGAATACAATCCGGATACCACAGCCTGTTCGATCTCCGATCCCGAAAATCCCACGCTCGCATTGACCAATGCTTCAAGATCGAAGTCTTCAGGTTTCAAGCTGCGTTTCTTCAGATGGATGGTAAAAATTTCTTTCCGCGTTTCCGCATCAGGGAGGTCGACAAAAAATATTTCGTCGAACCGTCCCTTTCGCATCAATTCGGGCGGAAGTGATTGGATGTCGTTTGCGGTTGCCACCAGGAAGACCGATGATTTCCGTTCCGCCATCCATGTCAGGAGTGTGCTTAAAATCCGGCGCGAGACGCCGCCGTCGTTCGTCTCGAGAGCGATTCCTTTCTCGATCTCATCCAGCCAGAGAACGCACAAAGATATTTCTCATTTGATTGGATATACAAAGTCTATTTCCTTATCGCAATAAATGTTCCGCTGTTGGTTATACCGATAAAAGAACTATACACCCACTTTCCGCTGTATTCATTGCCGTGGAGAGTGCCGAACAATCCCACATTATTATCGCGGTAAAGGGGCTGAAGCTCGATCGACATTGTGTCGTTGTGAAACTCGCCGGCGAGGTGCCCCTTCCCGATTTGAGGGCCAATATTTTTAGTTTCACCCACTGCAATGAACTGCCAGTCGCCATCCAGTATATTTTGATCCTTGAGGTCGATTGTAAACCATCCCTGGACGATCGGTGTACCGGTTGAATCGTAGCCGTTATATTCGTACATCCCTGAAGGAGGGGAAGCGGATGGCCCGGAGCCGGGGTCTTTACAGCCCGGAAGTAAGAAGAGAATGAATCCGAAAACTAAAACGACGGCGGTTGTTCTCATTTTTCCCCCCTGTGAATGTGGAATCATAATAGCGACGAAGGGACGATGCGAATAGTTACGGAGGTAAATATTCTAAATTCACAATTGATAAAATATAACCACAAAGGACACAGAGTGGCAGTAGCTATTTATTTTTTATCAATGAGAATTATTCAAATAATCCCTCGATCGACAGATACCGTTCGCCGGTATCGTAACAGAATGTCAGCACGCGGCTTCCCTTCGGTATCTCAGTGAGCTTTTTTGCAACTGCTGCAAGGGCCGCGCCGGATGAAATTCCTACAAATATACCTTCCTCCTTTGCCGATCGTCTTGCGTATTCGAAGGCTTCTTCTTTACTGACCTGTATGGTGCCATCCAGTATTCCGGTGTTGAGGATTTTCGGAATGAACCCGGCTCCGAGTCCCTGTAATGCATGCGGTCCCGGTTTCCCGCCGCCAATGACCGGTGATAGATCGGGTTCGACGGCGAAGACTTTCAATTCAGGGAACTTCTTTTTGAGTACCTCAGCGCAGCCGGTGATGTGTCCGCCCGTTCCCACGCCGGTGATCAGGTAATCGAGTCCGTCGGGGAAATCCTGTAAAATTTCCTGTGCGGTGGTCCGGCGGTGGATTTCGGTATTCGCCTCATTTTCAAATTGCTGCGGCATCCATGCATTGGGTGTTGTCTTTACCAGCTCATATGCCCGCTCGATGGCTCCTTTCATTCCTTTTTCGCGCGGAGTGAGCTCAAATTTAGCTCCATAAAGAGACATCAACTTGCGACGTTCAACCGACATCGACTCGGGCATCACGAGAATTATTTTATAGCCCTTGACGGCTGCGACCATGGCCAGACCGATACCGGTATTTCCGGAAGTCGGCTCGATGATCACGCTGTCTTTATTCAGATAGCCCTTCTTCTCTGCATCCTCGATTAGCGACAAACCTATGCGGTCTTTGATGCTTCCCCCGGGATTGGCCCGCTCAAGTTTCATCCATACTTCGACACCGGCAGGGAAAAGCCTGTTGATCTTCACGTGAGGTGTCCGGCCTATGATTTCCAGTATATTGTTCGCTTTCATGCTGCACCTTCATATTCTTGACAACTGGTTATAATATTCGGATATCAACCTTTTGTATTTCGTACGCTGACTTCATGCTTGTTGTAAACAACTGTATATGGTTCAACGCTTTCCGTGAGCCATACGTTCCCGCCGATGATCGAATCATGCCCGATGACCGTGTCGCCTCCGAGGATTGTGCTTCCAGAATAAATAATAACATTATCCTCGATTGTGGGATGACGTTTCTTATTAGCAAGCAATTTCTTCACGCTGAGTGCCCCCAGCGTCACACCCTGGTACATCTTCACATTGGCCCCAATATCTGTCGTTTCACCGATGACGATGCCTGTTCCGTGATCGATAAAAAACGACTCGCCAATTCTTGCTCCCGGATGGATGTCGATACCCGTTAGGCTGTGGGCATATTCCGAGATCACGCGTGGGAGAATGGGGATCTCCAGCGTGTACATATGATGCGCCAATCTGTGTACGGCGATGGCATAGAATCCGGGATATGAAATGATGATCTCTTCGATTGAGTAGGCAGCCGGATCGAATTCTTCGATTGCCTTCGCATCTTTCAACAGGAGTTCATAAGCGACGGGCAGATTGTTGAAATAACTATCCGTGAGCTCTGTCAGCGGATGTTTGAAATAGCAGGCGAGGGGTTCGAGTAATTCTTCATATTCCAGTCGGAGATGCATCAGTCGTAATTCAAGCTGCTGGATAGATAAACTCACTCCGGCAGTAATCGGGAAAAGAAAATGAATCAGTTGATCGACGAATTGCTGGGCCTTCGGTTTGGAAGGAAGGTAAATTGAAAACTTGCCATTATTGGCATCGAGTGTCTCGAGAAAATGATGGTTGACCATGACGTTGATTCCTAAGAATAATTTATATGAATAAACTATAGTGAAAATCTATTAGAGTGTAAAAAGAAAAGGGCTGTGTTGATTACATGATCAACAACAGCAGCTACAGGTGCAGAAGATACACGAATTGGATATCGGAAAAGATCCGATTGAAAGAGCAGAGATACTATGATTGTAAATTACCATAATAAAATATACAATAAAGAATTCAATTTTGCAAATCCTTATTATTATTAAAAACAATAATAATATAGAATCTGTTCCATTACTAATCGTTTTCTTTGAAAAAACATAAGGAATATATACTCTGTGTCCTCCGTGGATCCTTTGTGATCTCCGTGTTTTTCTTTTTATCAATGATAAAATATAACCACGGAGTCCACAGAGGATATCTATAATTCTATCGAGCACAGAGGACACAGAGTTTAAATTTCATATTGGCATCGTAATCTCTATCTCTCCAATTTCTTCATTTCCCAGATTGTTCCTTTTTTAGCCGGGCAGTGGATGCGATGGCAGCTTTCTGTTATCGGATTCCCATGACGGAAATCCGAGCGCAACTCTCCATGTATACAGATCGAGCACGTGGAGCAATGCGTTACACACTCCGGCCGGTTTATCGTACGGATGCTGATAGACAAATACATCATCTAAAGCGTGTTTACATTTTCCGCATTTTTCGATCATACGGATTTCAATCGGACCGAGATGATTCCAGAGCTCATGGTAGTCGTCGGTCGTGAAGTTTTCGAGGTTCAGTGGTATATCTAATTTTAGATTTTTTCCCATTATGTTCGAATCTCCTTTTATACATTTCGGCATTGAAACTGGCAAGACCATCGGCACAACCGAGGATCGTGAGGTCGAGGTCATCAGCAGTCAGATGAAACATCAGCCGGTATTCTTCAAATGACCGCCCCCACGGAACAATAGAATTATATTTAATAGCCATAGAAAGATCTGTCAATAGATTCTCGGGATCAACCGTTTGGTTGAGATGGAATACCGAACGTACTCATCACCAAAATGGGCGATGAGTGCTTTCTCTTCAACCCGGATCCTGTAAAGGAATGCTAGAAGAATAGGGATAAAAATCACCGCAACCGAAATCCAGCTCGAGAAGACCATTCCTAACCCTAGAAAAGAAAGTAAACTGCCGGAATATGCCGGATGGCGGATGATCCGGTAAATACCTTTCGTCACCAGTCGATGATCATGTGCAATATTGATATCGACGGTAAAAAACCTCCGTAGCGAGATTATCGAAATCCATCGAACGATCAATCCGATGATGATGAAAGCTAGCCCTGTGACCGAAATAGTGAAACTCCCCTCCCGGATAAAACCTTTACCCCAAAATCCCAAAAAGATCCCGATATTGACACAAACAGCTATCGTTATCCAGAGAATTCTCAAGGAATGTTTATCCTGTGCCGGATCGGACGAGCCGGACCTTTTCAGCCGTGCCAGAATGATTTCGGATGCTACCCAGATGATCGAGATGATAAGGAAAAGAATGCCCCTGTTCATAAGAATTTTGATGTTTGGGATTATCGAAGTTTATTTATTAAAATATACATAATCTCATGTCAAGAGTCGAATTTTATTGATCATAGTTCATTCATTGCAATCACTGCAATTGTTTTAAATTAAGAATATGGTTTATCTCCAAATTTGTACCTTTCCAATGTTAGTTGTATCTTTCCGTTGACATCCTATCACATTGCAATGAAACGACTATCATTCAAGCTGATTGTTGGAATAATCCTTGTTCTCCTCCTGATTCTCTTTACTCTCGTAGCTTATCTATCGTTCAGGGACTACTCTGAATATTTTCAGTCGCGTCGTGGCATGCTGGCAGAAGTTGTCGAGTGCAGCGATTCCGTCGCTGGAAAGTATTGGATCACCCTTCGCAACGTAGATGGCTTCAAGGTGGAATGCGGATTGCTGGTTCCTCGCGATACGACGAAACGGTATCCGGTTATTCTCCTTTTAGGGGGCAAAGCTACCGGCAAATATGCTATTGATTACGCGATGGATATCGACAGCGTTATAATCCTCGCTCTCGATTATCCGTACGAGCCGCGCGAAACGTACACATTCTGGAGGGTCTTGTGGGATCTTCCCGCCGTGCGGCAGGCATTATTCGACATGGTTCCGTCGGCTATGCTGGCAACAGATTATCTATTTCAACGTAAGGATGTAGATACTTCAAAGCTTGTGATTCTCGGGTACAGTTTCGGTGCCCCGTTCGTTCCGGCGATTGTAGCACATGATCGCCGGGCGGCAGTGGCTGCGATGGTGTATGGCGGGGGAGAACTCCATACAATGATCAGGCACAACGTGGCACGATATAAGGGTCCGGCTATGAGTGAATTTGTAGGATCGGCCGGAGCACTTCTTCTCCGTCCGCTGGAACCGATGCGCTATGCAGATAAAATTTCCCCGATCCCTCTGGTGATGATAAATGGAGAAAACGATGAACAGATCCCCCGGTACAACACGGAACTTTTCTTTAATGCTGCCCGTGAGCCGAAAAATATTGTGTGGTTAAGATCAAGACATGTCAGGACGGATAATGTTGAACTGACACGTCATATTATTGCTACTCTGAAGGAAGAATTGAAGAGACTGAAGATTTTGTAAATATAAAGAGGCAGCCTTTTCTATCTTGGAGTGGTTTAATCATTATTTTCACCCTTGTACCACTGTAGAACCCGTAACGCCCGCAATGTATTCCACCGGCTTGGCTGTCCTGCCTTTTCCATTTCAAAAAATGTCTTACCTGCATGTTTACCTTGAAGCAGCCATCGTCCATCGTCGGTTCTTTTCTTTTTTACTAGTTCTATTGCATCGTGTAACCGGTTGTCATGCTTGACTTTACTTTCCTGGAAGAAATCGAGACTCCGGAGCACATCATAATGCCACCGGGCAGGGAAGGAGAACCGAAGTATTTTCGGATCGGCGATCTCACCTGTCCTGTGAGACCTGTAGAGCCGATGCCGCAGGAGAAATTCTATTGCCCGCTTCTGATATTTCTTTGCCTGATGCGAGAGCGGCCGTTGCAGTTTCTCGTAGTCGTGTAATCCTTCGAGCACAGATATCGTTGTATGAAATGAGCTATGAGTGGCTCCTCTATATGCCTTACAGTTCCAGCCGCCGTCGGGCATTTGTTCTCTGAATAAATACCGGACGAGGGTTTCAAGCCGCTCATCATCGATTTGAAAATGCGAGAGAATTGCAAGAGTCATCCCTGTGGCGCATGTTTCACTGCATTTCATCGAGAAGTGAAAATTAATTCCGCCGTCTTTATACAACCCGTTATCCAGGAGTAATATACAGGATTTTATAATCCGCGGATCGCCGGCGGGGAGACCGATCGAGCGTAAGAGGAGAAGGGTATAAGTTGTGGATATCCATTTCGGCGTATAGAGTCCCCCGGCCCACATTCCCGATGCCTGATGGTGTGCCAGAAGCCGCGCGCCCCATCCTTCGGTCATTGTCTTCTGTCTTTCTCGCTCTGTTATCGATGGTTTGGCATGAATGAGATCCCGTAGTGTCTGCCAGCGTATTGCGGGATCGCCGGAGAGAAGCCAGGAAAGAATATTGTCAGAGATATTCATTATGATGATAGAGTCGGATATCTGAATTATACTCAATGAAGAAGAAGACTGAAATTCTTCTTTGTGTCCTCATTAATTGCTTTATCAACGGTACTTTGTGCACTTTGTGTTTTCCACAACAGCCAACGAGAGAAGTGAAGTCTATCGAAGTAATCTGAAAAGAAGAAGAGTTGTGGATTCTTCTTCTCAATAATATATTGTCCAACCGTTGGTTATGTATCTTTCGAATAGATCAAAAGATCATAACGTCTTTTCCATCCGGTTTTTTCATAAAACTGCATTGCATCTTCATTGTCGTTGTATAGAAATAAATGGCACTTCGAAATACCCTGTTGCCGTAATTTCACAAGTGATTGCTCAACAAGTTCTTTCCCGATTCCTTTTTTCCGGAATGCATCGTCCACGGCTAAATGATAGATGTATCCGCGGCGGCCGTCGTGGCCGCATAGCACTGTTCCGATGATTTTTTGATTGATTTCGCAAACAAGACTCAACTTCGTATTTCTTTCGAGGAATGTATTGATATTCTCCTTTGAATCCGCGTCGCTCAGTCCGATCCCAGGCGTTCGTTTCCAAAGCTCGATCATCGAGTCGAAATCGGCGATGGTCATTTCTCGGATGTGGAATGTATTCATTTGTCATGCTCCCCTGGTAGTTTACACATCACAATTCGTCATAGCCAGGTGGCCGAGCTTGTGGTGAGCGAGTCCCGACTTTGTCGGGACGAGTCGAACCATTCTTACCAGCCACCCTTCGATCCGCCTCCGGCGGACTCAGGGCAAGTATCGAGACCACCGCTTCAAGTCAATTATTTCTATGAGGTCACCTCTGAGCCATAGGCTCATAAGCCCTTGGCTTAGATATGGCATATGAAAGTGCGGATTAACTCGGTGACCCAGCTGTATGGTAAGACTGGTTATATCGATGGTACATAACTATCAAGATGTCCCCTTGTCAAGTTTGATAATTCAAGAGCACTTCTTTTTCAACTCGGCGAGTTTCTGCAGCGCTTCGAGTGGTGTAAGCGAATTAAGATCGAGGTCCTGTAATTCCGTTCGTAACGCGTCGTCCTTCATCTCGAACAATGTCATCTGCACTTCCGGTTGAACACGGCCCGGCTTTTTAGCGCTATCGTGCGCCGTAAGCTCCGAGCCTTCAAGATTGCGCAGGATTTTCTTGGCGCGTTCGGTGACTTCGTCTGGAAGTCCTGCCATCTGTGCTACCTGAATTCCGTACGAATGGTCGGCGAAACCGGGTGTGACTTTGTGTAGAAACACCACTTTGTCGCCGTATTCCCGTACCTCGACTTTATAATTTTTTATTCTCGGGAAAAGATCGGCCAATTCATTTAACTCGTGGTAATGTGTAGCAAAAAGAGTCTTTGCCCCGATATGCTGGTGCAGATATTCTGTGAGAGCCCAGGCAATGCTGATTCCGTCGAAAGTGCTTGTCCCGCGTCCGATTTCGTCTAGAAGTATCAGACTTTTTGGTGTTGCAGTGTTTACAATATTTGCTGCCTCGTGCATCTCGACCAAAAACGTCGATTCACCCGATGCAATGTTATCCGAAGCACCCACACGCGTAAATATCTTGTCGACTATACCAAGGTGTGCTTTTGTCGCAGGGACAAAGCTTCCAATCTGCGCGAGGAGGCAGATGAGTCCGACCTGGCGGAGGTAACTCGATTTCCCGCTCATGTTCGGTTCGGTAATAATGAGGATCTGCTGATCGCCTGTGTCGAGCAGGGTATCGTTTGGAATATATCGTTCACCGGGTGGAAGCAGCTGTTCGATGACAGGGTGGCGGCCTTCGGTGATTTCTATTCTCGATCCTTCGTCAAGCTCGGGCATGACGTATCGATATTCAACAGCTGTCGTCGCAATCGAAATATAACAATCGAGGGCAGCAATAAAACGCGCATCTTCCTGGATGAATCCTGCTTGCTCAGCAACAGTCGAGCGGACCTGATTGAATAATTCGGTTTCGAGAGTAACTGTTTTTTCTTCAGCATGAAGAATTTTTTCTTCATATTCCTTCAAGTCCGGAGTGATGTACCGTTCGGCATTCGTAAGGGTCTGCTTGCGAATATATTCCGCCGGTACTTTATCCTTATGTGCATTGGTAATCTCTATGTAGTAGCCGAATACATTATTGAATCCCACTTTTAACGATGATATTCCGGTACGCTCTTTCTCCTGGCGCTGTAGGTTTGCGATCCATTCTTTCCCGCTGTGCGTAAGTGTACGCAGATCGTCAAGTTCGGCGTTGTATCCGGATCGGATGACGCCTCCATCGGCAAGTACAGCCGGTGGATCATTGCTGATTGCGCGGCTTATAAGATCGACAATATCGTTGAGCTCCTGAAGTCCGTCACGAATAGCCGCAAGTGTGGGAGATGCCACCTTCGTCATCGCGCTCTTAAGTTCATGGATGGTTGCAAGAATAGCTTTAAGGGCGTTCATCTCGCGTGGAGTGGCACGATTTGTACAGATACGGGCTATGAGCCGTTCCAGATCACCGATTGGCGCAAGAATTTCGGCCAGCAATTTCCGGATATCGTTATGATGAACGAGCTCGTCAACGGCAGCGAGCCGTTCGCGCAACGGCCCAAGCTTTTTTAACGGCCGGTTGATCCATTGTTTCAGCATCCGGCTTCCCATCGGAGTTTGAGTTCGATCGATGACGCTGAAGAGGGTGCCGTCGTTTGTCCCGGCAATGGAAGAAGTAATTTCGAGATTCCGTTTTGTGGATGCATCGAGGACAATATAATCGCTGATGTCATGCGGGGTAAGTTTTTTAATATGCAGGAGGTTTGCCTTCTGTGTCTCCTGCAGGTAATTCATGATTGCGCCGGCAGCAATGATTCCTGTATGAAATACCTCGCATCCAAAACCTTTAAGCGAATGGGTTTTAAAATGTGTAATCAGCAGCTCGTAAGCATAATCGAATGTATAAATCCAGTCGTCGACTTTAGAAAAGAGGCCTTGAAATATGGAACCGGTAAGTTGCCTGACTGCGTCAATGTCGCGTTTCTGGACAAGCAGCTCAGCCGGTGAAATTGTTGAAAGCTGTTCCTTGAGCTGGTGAAGCGGGAATTCCATTACGCCGAATTCTCCTGTCGATACATCGGTGAAAGCAAATCCGACAATATCATTTCCCGTTGCCAGGGGAGAAGGAAGGGCTATGGCCGCAAGATAATTATTCTGCTTCTGATCGAGTACCTTATCTGAAAAAGCCACACCGGGAGTCACGACCTCGATGACATCCCGTTTGACGATCCCTTTGGCGAATTTCGGGTCTTCGAGCTGTTCGCAAACAGCCACACGGTATCCGGCTTTAAGCAGTTTAGGCAGATATGTTTCGAGGGCATGATGGGGAAATCCGGCCAGGGGAACTTCGCCGGCGGCGCCGTTGCCCCGGCGAGTCAGGGTTATTCCCAGGACCTTTCGATGTTGTCTTGGCATCCTCATCGAATGTCTCGAAAAAATCGCCCATACGGAAGAGTAGTATCGTATCCGGATACTTTGCCTTCACCTGGGCGTATTGTTTCATTAATGGAGTCGACATAGTAATAAAAGATATACTATCAATCGAAGGAATGCAAGGAACTCATAAAAAAAACCGCCCCGCCAAGAGACGCAGGGCGGGACGGTAATACCACTTCTATGGAATTGAAAAATCCGGGTCTTTTCACGAAACAGCTGTTTCAATCCTTTTCCTTCGCCAGAGGAAGATCCTTGACAGTTTTTACAAGACGAATAAATTCAGCGCGATATTCTTCCGGATCTTCACCACGAGCACCCTTTGCGATAGTAATAACGTCATCAAACGAGCTTATTCCCTTGAATTTCGAGTCCCGTAAGACCATTCCGAACATCGCAACGGCCGCGGCGAACCGGGTATTTTGAAGAGACAGCCTGAAACTCTTTTTCCCGGTTCGGGATCGGCTGGATCATCTCGATGCTTTTTTCTCCGTCGGGTTTCTTGTAACGAGATTTTATTGTTGCGATCTCGTCACCGGACGATACGAGCTTTTGCTGTTGATATTTAAGAGAGTCCACTTTTTTCACGAAAGGACTTTCAACTCCGACCGGTATGATTTCTTACAATACGGTTACGGTGTGACCGGCTCCCATTTCGCCCGCATCCTTTTTATCATCCTTAAAATCTTCAGGATTCAGAAGACGGTTCTCGTATCCTACACCAGACACCGAAAAAGTTGTTGTCATCATCCTTCTACTTTGTGGACGCTCGGCGGGAGAAAAAGTTCCTATGAATAACTTCACTTCTTGTTCTTGAAGTATCGATAATGGAATTTGCTGGCATTTCTGAAAAGTGTATATTTGTATCGCAATAAAATCCATGACACTTGCATTTATGAATCTGTCACTGTAAATTTCACACACGAGTGCCCCGAGAACTTTTAGTTCCTAATAAAATTACAGGGCATAGCATCGCTACGCGATACCAGATCAAATACTGACATGTTACAAAATCGTTGAGTTGCCAGAAAAGAAGAAGGGTTGGTCGATCACGGAACATCCTCTCAATACGCCTGCACGAAATATCAAAGATCGGAGTGTGGGAAAACCTATTTCAACCCGAGGAAATCATCTGAAGGCAGAAGACTCATTAATAGTTTGTCGGAAAAATATCCAATACCATGAAGATACTCTTAACGACGCTTGAGTTGGAAACATACAGCGGGGTGCCCCTTTATACACGAGATGTAGTACTCGAGTTGAAACGGCGGGGTTACACTCCCGAGATCTACACTATCAGGAAAGGGAAAATTGCACAGGGACTCGTTGCAGCAGGTATTCCCGTTACGGATAATCCTGCACAAATAGAATTCCAACCGGATATTATTCATGGACAGCATCGCGTTTCCACCTTGATTGCGATGAAACAGTTTCGAACAACTCCTGCACTCTTTGTCTGTCATAATCACACCTTCTGGGGAGACAGAGCTCCATTTCATCCGCATATCCTTCTATATATGGGAGTAAGTCTCGAATGTATGGCAAGGATGAAGGAAGACGGGGTTCCGGAAAATACAATAGCGTTTCTAGCGAATTTTGTTGATACGCATCGCTTCATGCCTCGTGCGCCTCTTCCTAAAAAACCCTTAAAGGCTCTCGTTTTTAGCAACTACGCAAATGATCGCACTCACGTGCCTGCTGTTCGCGAAGCATGCCTTCAAGCCGGGATTGATCTCGATGTGGTCGGTATGCAAACGAATTATGTTCAAAACCCGGAAAAGATTCTAGGGAAGTACGACATCGTTTTTGCCAAAGCCAAAGCGGCGATCGAATCGATGGCAACAGGAGCTGCTGTAATTCTCTGTGATTTTAGCGGCATCGGCCCGATGGTGACTTCGGAGGAATTCGATACGCTGCGTCTGATGAATTTCGGATTTCAAGCCCTGACGAAGCCGCTTGAAGCCCGGAATATCCTCCCTGAGATTGCCCGATATGATCCGGAAGATGCAATCAAGGTTCGCAATCTGGTTCGAAAAAAGGCTAACCTTGAGGACGCGGTTATCAATCTGCTTTCAGTCTATGATTCGATAATAAACGAATATCGATGTCTACAGTCGAACGGATCGACAATAGGCACACGGGCGTCACTTTTCAAGTTTGATTATTGGGAACGCGCAAGATTTTGGGCAGCGTTGAAGCCCGTTCAGAGATGGATTTTGTGTCCAATCGCCAAGATTGATCCTGCGGCAAAAGAGCACTTGTATGTTTCCACAAGGTATTCGATTGTTCCATTTGTAAAAAATGGTGGTGGGGAAAAAAATCGTTTAACTGTCAGAATTTGGTGGGCAATTCCCGAGGCAGTACGGACTCGAATACAGAACCTGCCCTTCACAAGGAAACTGATTGACATGCTGGAACATCGGATCATAACGGATCAGAAATAGAAGGGGAGGAAAAAGTGTAGGACGACTTGTGGTTCGATCTGACTCACCACGGGCCAAGTTGCCCAGAAGAATCTTGTAGGACGGGCAGACTGCCCGTCCTACATTGCTACTCTCCTACCTATTCTCCTGTATGGCATTCGCTGCATCGCATCTCTTTCCATGCATCCCCGATATCTGCGGGATGTTTAAATTGTAATCCAGATAGAGATGAATCGAGTTTTTTCAGCGGTCCCTGAGAGACGATAATGTGGCATGACTGACAATTATTTGTAAGTACTGCACCGTCGTCCGATATATGCTTGTTATCATGACAACGGAAGCAGCCCTGGTCGTACAGGTGCCCGATATTGTTGGGGTACGCTTTCCAGTTCACTTTCATTTCAGGGAAGAAATTCCTTAAGTAGATTGCCTGTACTTCGTGTGCAGAATTTTCGAGTTCTTTTGCCTTACTTGCTACAATTTCAGGCGATTTCTCTCTATATGCGTTTTCAATGATAAGTTTGATAGAATCCAGCGCGTTAATCCATGTTGAATAAGGTCTGATAAGCGCGTCCGATGCAAT
Source organism: Ignavibacteriota bacterium (assembly GCA_963776275.1). Taxonomy (GTDB): domain Bacteria; phylum Bacteroidota; class Ignavibacteria; order UBA10030; family CAVZMI01; genus CAVZMI01. Next base: position 52,653 of record CAVZMI010000006.1, on the reverse strand, counting down.
GGTGCGAATGCCCGGAAGCGTTGTATCGATTTTATTCAACGACATCGCATCGTTTAAAGACCGGAAGGGCGGATAGTAAATATGTGAAGGACGGTTATGGCAGTCGAGGCAGTCGAATTTCCGGTACTCGCCTTTAGCCAATGCCGTGTCGCTTACATCAGCATCGATTGATTTGAAAATTTTTGTCTTTCCATCAAGACTCACAGCCTTAATCCATGGTATGACCTGTCTCTTTTCATCGGTAGTGGTATAGCTGACAGTATAAGCGGTATTCATATACCAGTGGATACCTTCGGTAGGACCCAGTTCGCTCATTCCGCCGCCGGTTTTAATCTGCATGATGATTTTGGAGACCGGAATTGTCTGATCGAATGGGAAATATGTCTTTACCATTTCCTTGTTACCATGAAACTTCTGAGGCCAATGGCATTGCTCGCAAGTTTCACGTGCAGGGCGGAGGTTTCTGATTGGCGTTGGAATAGGTCGTGGGAAGACGTTAACGAGAGTTGCGTAAACCTGGTATGAGCCGGTAATTTTTGACCGGACGAACCAGTCAGCCCCTTCACCGATATGGCACTGCACACATGTGACCCTGGCATGGGGCGAATGCTGGTATGCCGTGTATTCCGGACGCATCACGCTGTGGCAGACTTTCCCGCAGAATTCGACAGATTCAGTATAATTGTAGGCTTCGTAACTACCGCCCGCGCTGAGAAACATGAAAAGAATAAATCCCACGATACCGAACATTACCGCCGACCGATGAGCCGGGATGTTTAGATCAATAATTAATGATTTGCGTTCCTCTAAAAAGCGTTTCTTGAGTTGTCGTCGCTGGCGAGTGATTCCGATTGGAATAAGGATCAATCCGATCACAAGGAAAAATGGAAGAACCAGATATGTGTATATACCGATATATGGAGATTTGAATATTCCGAAAACATCCATCAAAAACATGATGGCGATAGTTCCGAGACTCAGAAGGGCAAGTCCGACTCCGACAAGCGTGATGGTGTTGTAAAACGATTTCGGGAAACGCTGGGCCACCGATGCCTCCAACGGATTTCTCGATTTTTATCATTTACATTAAGCGTATTGCGATTTTATAATCCGACTGTATCTATCCGATTATCTCTGAGCCAGAGGCTCATAAGCCCTTGGCTTAGATATGGCAAAAGATGAAGCTGTTTAACTCGGCATCCAGGCTTTTAATTTTTTTCTCAGAGTAATCGGGTGGAATATTAATTTTTATATCCCGCTCACTCCGACTCCCTCGGAGTGCACATTGACCTAACGGAGCCCGATAAATTTTGTTTTGCTTTTTCTACCAAGATTCCGTCCTTCCGAGACTTCAAACCCCGTTAGGGGTGTTATCTTGGTATTATTCGCACATCAAACAAATTATGAACCCCATCAGGGGTGACATCTTTTTATGCATGACATATATTTCAAGATTCCGCTCCTAACGGAGCTCGATGGATTTTTGTTTTGCATTTTCTACCCAGATCCCGTCCCTCCGGGACTCTCGAACCCCATTAGGGGGGAACCTTGAAAAAGTAATCACCTACAGATACCGTTCTTTCTCAGCTATTGAAAGCACCTCATTCATCGATCCTGTCCGATATCCCTGAAGATCAAGCGTTATGTATAGGAATCCCAGCTTCTTGAATTCTGAAACAATCGTGCTGCGGCATGATGGATCGAGGAAGCGCTGAAATTCTGATTGTCCGATTTCAATGCGGGCTGTTCGTTCATCGTGGAAGCGGACGCGATATGATATAAATCCAAGATCGTGCAGCACCATCTCGGCACCGTCGACTTTATTCAGATTCTCTTTTGAAATTGCTGTTCCGTACGGGAAACGGGATGAAAGGCATGCGAACGACTGCTTGTTCCATGTCGGTAGATCCAGGTGTTGTGAAAGAACGCGTACATCCTGTTTAGTCATGCCGGCTTCGAGGAGTGGTGATACGACATCCTGTTCTTTCTGTGCTTTCATTCCCGGCCTGAAGTCGTCGATATCGTCGACGATTGTTCCATCGGCAATCCAGGGAATGCCTTCCTGCTGCGCGATTTCATGGAGCTTCGAGTAGAGCTCGGATTTGCAAAAGTAACATCTATCAGGCGGATTCTCCTGAAATTTTATTTGATCGGTTTCTCCCGTTTGAACGACGATTTTCCGTGCGCCGATCCTGTCTGCAAGTTGAAGAGCTTCTTCGAATTCACGCGTTGGATATATCTCGGATTTTCCGATTACGGCAAGAGCCTTTGTCCCAAGGACATCGACAGCGACTTTCAGTAGGAGGGTGCTGTCGACTCCACCCGAAAACCCGATAACAATGCTTCCCAGACGCTGTAGAAGAGATTGCAGATTTGTGTATTTTTCATGAAGTGTAGGTTCCAGTTCCATACGCCACTATCCATCCCTTTATTCCGCATTCGCTATGGCATTATGGAGCACTGATCGGACTTTTTCGAGCGGCATGGGTTGCAACGTCCAGAGTTCGAACGACTTTGCAGCCTGATGTAAAAGCATGTCAAGTCCTCCGATCACGCGGGCTCCCTTCGATTCAGCGAAACGGAGAAATTTTGTTTTTATTGGATTATATATCAAGTCGAATACAATTTGCTGTGAGTGAAACGCCTCGGGTATTTCGAGAAGTGACTCATCAATTTTTGGGAACATTCCGACCGGTGTAGCGTTTACTATGAGTGCCGAACCGTTAAACTTTGAGACTGTTGCCGGCATATAGAGGTCGACCGCCGCGATATTCTTGAATCCGAAATTGTCTAGGAAAAATTTTCGAAGAGTGATTGCGTATTCAATATCCGGGTGAACAATATGGATGTATCGAGGTTTAAGCTGATGCACCAGTACATACATGACAGCACGCGCACCACCACCGGAACCGATGATTGCCACTTCACGTCCTTCTATCTCTTCCGCATACGGGCGGAGTGTTTCGAAGACGCCGATGATATCGGTATTATATCCACGAAGTTTTTCTCCGTCATTGACAATAGTATTGACCGCGCCAATTGCACGGGCTTCGTTGACAACATCATCGAGAAGTGGAATGACATTCTCTTTATGAGGAATTGTGATATTGACCCCGACAATACCCAGGGCAGTGAGTCCACGCAGCGCAGACTTCAGGTTCTGCGGATGAACGTCAAATGGAAGATAAAGGAAATCCAACCCGAGCTCGCTGAACGCGCTGTTGTGAATCAGAGGGGAGTAGGTGTGGGAAATCGGATGACCGAATATCCCGACAACCCGTGTTGTTGAAGAAGGTTGTATTACCATTATTGATGCTGTTTCGTTTATATATCGTTGTTTTTTGAGGACTCGATGTCTCGACCTAAGATTTTTAAAACATAAATCTTACATCATGTTGATAAGGCTTGGACGGCCGATTCTGGATCATGATTTCATCGTGGAATCTGTGAAGCTAGTGTCGAGTACCAAAAATAACTTGAAGAATTTATAGGATTAAAACTAACGGGAATCGGATGGAATAGCATTATATGGCGCTCCGACTTATTCAAGTTATTTTTGAATCGAGACGTTCGACACTAGTTTCTGAACTCGGCAAATTCCGGAAGGAGTAATGCCCCCGGGAATTCATCCTCGAATGACCGTTTCTTTGAGGGATCAAGCCGGAAACATATTCTGAGGGATTCAAGGGCATCCTGTGGTCGTTGGAGAGCAAAATATACTTTTGCCCGACAGTAATACGGGGCAGCCCACCGATCATTCCGCTGAATGACGGTATTCAACGCCTCAAGCGATTCGACGAAATCCCCGCATTCGGCAAGCGTATCGCCGTAATCAAACCACGCCTCAAGATTCGACGAATCAATGCGGATGACCATTCTGTAGCTGGCCAGCGACTCTTTCAACATCCCCAGATTATATTCCACGTCAGCTTTCGCATACCAGAGTTCCTGATAATCATGGTGGATCGAGAGAGCTTTTGTATAATCGGCTAAAGCTTTTTGGTATTCTTCGAGGCAATCATAGCAGCTCCCTCTCCCAAAATACGACTCGTAGTGCTTTTCATCTTCTTTGATTGCCTGTGTAAAACAGCGGATGGCCTCGTGATAGTCTCCCAGCTCTTCGTAGGCATTTCCCATATTATGCCATGCCGGAACATCCTGTTCCTCCAGTATAATTGTCTCCTTATAGCACTGGATGGCCTCATAAAGGCGTCCCATGTTGGCAAAAGCATTTCCTTTATTATACCAAGCAGCCGGTAAGTCTTCTTTTATTGCCAGAGCGATATTATAGCTCTCTATAGCCTTACTGTACTGTCCAAGCCTGTTTAGCACAATTCCCTTATTATACCATCCGTTGTAGTTATATGGATCGCGATTGAGGTGTTCCTCATAGCATTTAAGTGAATCATCTAGCCGGTCGAGGTAATCATAACAATATCCCAACTCATACCAGGCATCGTGATGGTCTGGAGAGTTTTCGACGATATAGCGGAATATCTTCTCGGCTTCAGTATAACGTTCCAGCTTCTCGAGCGTGATAGCCTTATTAAAAAGAGCTTCTTCGTTATTTGGATCGATCCGGATTGCCTCGTTAAAGGCCTGCATTGCCTCATCAATTCTATTAAGATTATCGAGGGTAATACCTCGATTCAGATGAATATCAGGGTCGATCGGATTGAGTAAAATCGCCCGGTCATAACATTCCAGGGCTTCAGGATATCGCTGCAGGTTGTTCAACGCCATCCCCTTTTTCAGCCAGGCATCGGCACTATATGATGTGATTTCGAGAAGGGCGTTGATGAAATGGAGCGCTTCCTCGAACCTGTCGTGCTCGAAGAAAAAGGTAATAATTTCTTCTAGAGCGTCGATATTGGTGATGCCAATATTCCCGTTCTTCAGCAATTCCTCGAATTTCTTAATCTCCTCATCCATCCGCTTCTCTCGACGAGTTGCTTCTTCATCATCCTCGTAATTTTCGAAATCGTACAGGTTCATAGTAGGGTCAAAGTATCATTCTCGATAGAAAAAAGCAAGCATATTTTTATTTACGCCAGGAAAATTGCTTTTGCGGGGTGTTTCGGTTATATTTATAAATTACGATAGAAAATGATAGCGGAAAACCTAAGAAATATTCGCTCGCAGATACGTTCCGTTTGTAACCGGGTGGGGCGAAACCCGGAAGAGATTGACATCATTGCTGTTACCAAAACGGTTGAGATCGACAAGATCCTCGAAGCATACAACGCCGGACAACGGGATTTTGGCGAGAACTACGTTAAGGAATTACGACAGAAACAGGAAAAAATTACCCCTGCCGATATTCGCTGGCATTTTATAGGGCATCTTCAAACTAATAAGGTGAAGACCCTTATCGATTCTGTCTCTCTTATCCACTCAGTCGATAGTTTTCACCTTGCTGAAGAGATAGAGCAACAGGCAATAAAGCGAAACCGGCATGTCGATATCCTTATCGAAGTACATACAACAGACGAAGCGACAAAAACTGGAGTTACTCCCGATGGGGTTTTTACTCTGGTCGAGCAAATTTCGTCATTGTATCATGTTCACATAACTGGATTGATGACCATCGGTCCGTTTCTTCCTGATCCCGAAACGGCACGTCCTTGTTTTCGCCAATTACGACAGCTGAAAGAGAAGATAGAGATACGGCGGTTCCCCGGTGTTCATCTTCGCCATCTCTCGATGGGTATGACGAATGATTTTGAAGTAGCAATTGAAGAGGGGGCGACATTGCTTCGTATTGGAACGGCAATCTTCGGTCAACGATAACCGTAGGCTACAGTACATTGTGGTCTGCGACCTGTAAGGAGAATAAGTATGAAACTGACACCGATTGACATTAAAAAGCAGGAATTCAAGAAGGGGATGCGGGGGTTCGATCCTATCGAGGTGGAAACGTTTCTCGACATGGTCTCAAAAGAATTTGAAGACCTGCTGAAACACAACAAGGAGCTGAAGGATAAGGTCCTGGAACTTGATACCCAGATGAAGGACTATAAGCAGCTTGAAACGACATTGCGCCAGACGCTCACTCAGGCACAGGAAACAGCCGAAAAATCACTTGAGAATTCACGGAAAGAAGCTCAACTCATCGTTCAGGAAGCGGAGCTGAAGGCAAATCAGATTGTCGATCGGGCCAGGGTCGATCTGTCAAAAGTGAAAGAAGAAGTCTCGACTCTGAAGGCCAAAAAGGAAGCAATGCTCAGCCGGCTGAAAGTACTTCTCCATAGTGAAGTCGACCTTCTCAAAGCTCTTGAACTTGATGATGACGAGCAACTACAGCGCTCAATGTCGAAAGGAACCGGGAAAGCGAACTTCGATATTGACGAGATTGTCAGAACGCTTGATACATAGGCTATCGAGGGTTTTTAAAAGGAAACAGCAATGACTACCATACCGCCGCTGCGGCAGCAGATCAACGAGACACTAACCTATATTCGATCCAATACATCGATGCAGCCAGCTATCGGTATTATTCTCGGGACAGGATTGGGAGGTCTGATCAAGGAAATCGAAATAGAAACGGTATTGGAATATGGAAACATTCCGCACTTTCCGATAGCAACGGTTGAGACTCACCAGGGAAAGCTGATCTTCGGAACGTTGGCAGGGAAAAAAGTCGTTGTAATGCAGGGGCGCTTTCATTATTATGAGGGCTACACTATGCAGCAGATCACTTTCCCTGTCCGTGTGATGTCTCAGAAAGCCGGATTAGGAGTCAAAACGCTCCTGATGTCGAATGCCTCCGGGGGATTGAATCCGCTTTTTCGAGCAGGCGATCTGATGATCATCACAGATCATATTAATTTTACCGGAGATAATCCGCTGATCGGAGAGAATGATGATTCACTCGGTCCGCGGTTTCCCGATATGTCTGAACCGTACAGCAAGAAATTGATAGCGCTGACCGAACAGCTTGCACTTGATAATAAAATTCCTGTTCAAAAAGGAGTTCTTATCTCGGTGAAGGGTCCGAATCTCGAGACCCGGGCCGAATACCGTTTCCTGCGTTGGACAGGAGCTGATGTTGTCGGCATGTCCACGGTACCGGAAAGCATCGTCGCTGTCCACATGGGAATGGATATTCTGGGAATTTCAGTCATTACCGACGAATGTTTTCCGGATTCTCTCAAGCCGGCATCGCTTGAAGAAATTATCGTTGTTGCGACAAAAGCCGAACCGAAACTGACAAAGCTTATGAAAGAAATTGTGCGATCGCTTGAGATTGCGTGATCATTATCTATCATTATTTGCTGAAGCATGTTCAAAGAACTTACCGATAAAATTTCATATCCTGATATCGAACAACAGATCCTGTCGTTCTGGAATGCACATGATATTTTCCACCGGAGCCTGATAGAACGCGATGGCAAACCGGGATTTACGTTCTATGAAGGCCCCCCGACTGCCAACGGGAAACCGGGCATCCATCACGTAATGGCCCGAACGCTCAAAGACCTTGTGTGTCGTTACAAGACAATGCGCGGGTATCAGGTCCATCGCAAAGCTGGATGGGATACGCATGGACTTCCTGTAGAGATTGAAGTTGAAAAAGAACACGGGTTCAAACACAAAGAACAAATCGAAGCATACGGCGTAGAAAAATTTAACGATGATTGCCGGGCATCGGTCTTCGAGTATACCAGGGATTGGGAAATAATGACCGAGCGGATGGGTTACTGGGTTGATCTTAAAGACGCCTATGTCACATATAAAAATGAGTATATCGAGTCGGTCTGGTGGGCGATCAAACGATTTTTTGACGAAGGAATGATTACGAAGGGCTTTAAAATCCAGCCGTACTGTCCACGATGCGAAACCCCGCTGTCTTCTCATGAAGTATCACAGGGATACGAAGATGTCAAGGATCCTTCGGTCTATGTTAAAATGAAATTGAAGAATGAGGATGCCTCGATCCTTGTATGGACGACAACACCATGGACTCTCATTTCAAACGTCGCTCTTGCCGTCCATCCCAATATCGATTATGTAAAAATCTCTCATAAAGGAGAGGAACTGATTCTGGCCGAAGAGCGGCTTTCGGCGCTTGACGGTGAATTTAAAATCATCGACCGTTATAAGGGATCGGCACTTGCCGGAAAAGAGTATGAGCGGTTGTTCGATTATGTTCCGGTTGATCGTAAGGGCTTCTATGTCATTGAAGCTGATTTTGTGACGACGACAGACGGTTCGGGGATTGTCCATATTGCACCTGCTTTCGGTGAAGACGATTATCAGGTAGGACGTGAGTACGATCTTCCTACAGTCAATCCCGTGGATAAGAGCGGTGCATTTACGCAGGAGATCACAGATTTTGCCGGTCAGTTTGTTAAGGACGCCGATCCGATGATTATCCAGAATTTGAAGTCCCGGCATCTTTTATATAAGAAAGAGACCATCGTCCACAGTTATCCGCATTGTTGGCGATGTAAATCGCCCTTGCTCTACTACGCAAGAACATCGTGGTACATCACAACGACAAAATACGCCGAACGGATGAAGTCGTTGAATAATGAGATTAACTGGATACCACCCGAAGTTGGCACCGGACGTTTTGGCAACTGGCTGGATGAGAACAAAGATTGGGCACTGTCACGTGACCGGTATTGGGGTACTCCTCTTCCGATCTGGATCGCCGAGGATGGAAGCGACATGTTCTGTGTCGGTTCGGTAGATGAGTTGTTTAAGGGAATGGTGGAAGACGAAAAAGGGAATCGATCGCCCGTCGGGGGTAAAGGTCTTGATTTACACAAGCCTTTTGTGGATCGCATCATTTTCATGAAGAATGGAACGGTGTACCGGCGTGTTCCGGAAGTGATCGATTGCTGGTTCGATTCCGGGGCGATGCCATTTGCACAGTACCATTACCCTTTCGAGAACAGCGATTATTTTGAAGAAAATTATCCGGCCGATTTTATATGCGAAGGAATCGATCAGACACGCGGTTGGTTCTATACTCTGCATGCGATCGGAACATTCATTTTCGGGAAGCCGGCCTACAGCAATGTGATGGTGAACGAATTGATTCTTGATAAGGATGGGCAGAAGATGTCGAAGTCTCGGGGAAACGCTGTCGATCCGTTGGAGACAATTGCGACATACGGTGCGGACACGGTCCGTTGGTTCCTCGTGACAAACAGTGTTCCATGGAGGCCGAAACTTTTCGATGTCGAGTTGCTTACCGAAGTCCAGCGTAAGTTTTTTGGTACACTTATCAATACTTATTCGTTCTTTGCTCTCTATGCAAACGTCGACTTATGGCAATTTAAGGAAGAACGAATCACGCCGGCCGAACGTGCCGAGATCGATCGGTGGATACTCTCGGTTATGAATACAATGGTGCAGAAATATACCGAGTATATGGACAGTTATGACCCGACGCGTGCAGCACGGCTTGTGTCCGATTTCACTATAGATCAGCTTTCGAACTGGTATGTCCGACGTAACCGGCGACGGTTTTGGAAAAGCGAGCAGGGCAAAGATAAAAACGCGGCATATCAGACGCTCTACGAATGTCTGACAACCGTGACCAAGCTCATGGCTCCGTTTGCACCCTTTCTGGCCGAAGAAATTTATCGAAATCTCAATTCGGTAACAGGGAAAGAACCGTACGATTCGGTTCACCTATCGTTACTTCCCGAGTGTAATGCAGCGGCGATTGATAGCGAGTTGGAACACAGAATGGATCGTGCTCAGAGAATTGTATATCTTGTACGTTCGATTCGCAGCAAATCGAACCTCAAGGTGCGTCAGCCGCTGCGCAGAATTATCGTGCCGGTAGCCGGTGACCAGGATCGGTCGAGGATTCAAAGCATGGAGGATGTTATTCTTGAAGAAATTAATGTAAAAACCATCGAATATGTTACCGATGAAGGCGGTGTAATTAAAAAACGTGCAAAACCGAATTTCAAGGTTCTTGGACCGAAGCACGGGAAGCATGTTCAACAAATTGCAGCACGGGTGAAAGAATTTACAGCCAGGGAAATCAACAACATTGAACGGAAAGGACAGGAAGAATTCGATGTTAACGGCCAGAGAGTTGTAATTGACCGGGAAGATTTCGATATTCTGCATGAAGAGATTAAAGGATGGGTCGTGGAATCCGATAATGAAGTGACAGTGGCGCTTGATACAGAACTGAATGAAGAGTTAATACGCGAAGGAAACGCCCGCGAATTTGTAAATAAAATCCAGACGATGCGAAAAGATGCAGGATTTGATGTCACCGAACGTATCATCATTTACTATCACACCACGTCGTCTCTTCAGGTGGCAATAGAAGAGATGGGGGCGTATATAAAATCAGAAACACTGGCTGAAATACTTTCCACCGCGTATGCACCGGGTGAATATTCCGCATCGTGGGATGTCAACGGCGAAGAATGTGAAATTGGGATTCAACGCGTGTAATACCATCAGTGTTTTTCCAAGAGCAGAAGGAGAAAAATTCGAATGCCAGCAAAAAAAGGAACAAAATCAGGAACCGCAAGTCGAAAACCTGAAAAAAGGGGGGTTGCCACGTCCAAGAAGAAAGTTCAAGCAGCTAAGAAACGAACGCCGGTTCTACCCAAAGTTGTAGCAAAGCCTGAACCGACGAAAAAAGTAAAATTTGCAGGATATGGTAAGGCGGATCTCGAATATTTTAAAAAGATCATCATGGATAAACGTAAAGAGATTCTCGAGGAGCTCGATACCCTGAAGGAAAGCATGATGGATACTACAACGGGAGAATACATCAGCGAAAACTCGACCTACTCCCTTCATATGGAACAGGGTACCGATGCAATGGAGCGTGAAAAAACATTTCTCTTTGCATCACGGGAAAGCAAATTTCTCAATTACCTCGATGATGCCCTGCAAAGGATCGAACGGGGCGAATACGGACGATGTAACGACTGTGGTAAGCTTATCGAAAAAGAGCGGCTTGAAGCGGTTCCGCATGCTCAGCTCTGTCTGCGGTGCAAATTGAAACGCGGCCGGTAATTTTGCGTATACTATTATAAAACCAATTGAGACGAAATCAGGAGAATCCGTGCGCGTTCTGTTTGTGACGTTAAGTATTATCATTGCCGATCAGGTAACAAAACTTGTTGTGAAGGGTCTCGCCATTCCCTCGCTCGGAATCCATTGGGAAGGGATGCGGTATGGCTCGAGCATTCCGGTGCTGGGCGACTTTCTCCGATCGGACCTATATTGAAAATTCCGGGATGGCATTCGGCATCGATCCCGGGGGTGGGAAATTCTTCTTCTCGATTTTTTCAATTATCGCCAGCATCGCAATTCTCATTTATCTATACAAAGCACGAAACGAAAGCCTTATACTGCGCCTTCCCCTTGCCATGATTCTGGGTGGCGCCGTTGGAAATTTCATCGATCGTATGTTCTATGGACTTTTCTTCGATGGCGGAAGTCTCTTTACTGGCCGTGTGGTGGATTTTATCGACGTTGATTTTTTTAATATAAATTTTCTCGGGATCCACATCAGCCGATGGCCGGTGTTTAACATCGCCGACGCATCGGTAACCATCGGAGTCATACTCCTTCTGCTATTTTCGCATAAAGTGATGCGGGATAAAGAGCCGCTTGCCTTGTCTGATTCACCGCATAACGAGCCAATTCAATTCACACCGTCGTCGGGCGACATGGTAACAGCCCAGGAACACCGCAATCCCGACCAGCACGTACAAAAATGACGGACAACGCTCCACAACATCGACAACTCCATTTCACTATCCCGCCGGGGAAAACAAAAGAGCGGATCGATAAATATCTTGCCTGTCATATACAAAAAGCAACCCGCTCGAAAGTTCATCAGGGAATTAAAGCCGGCTTCGTTACAGTCAATGGTAAGCCTGTCAAACCAAGTTATCTGGTTACGCCAGGCGATGAAATTCATGTCGTAATTCCCAAACCGCCGCCTTCAGAAGCCCGGCCGGAAAAAATTCCCCTTTCAATATTATATGAAGACGAATATCTTCTGGTGATTAATAAACCGGCAGGAATGGTAGTCCATCCCGCTTATGGAAACTACACTGGAACATTGGTCAATGCTCTTCTGTATTATTCGAAAAAACTTTCAACGGCGAATACCGTTGAACGGCCGGGAATCGTTCATCGTTTAGATAAAGATACGTCGGGGCTCCTTGTTGTGGCGAAAGACGATGCAACACATGCAGGACTGGCAAAACAGTTTGCAAGGAAAACGGTGGAGCGGGAATACTGGGCCGTCGTGTGGGGTTTGTTTAAACAAAAGCGTGGAATGGTAGAGGCCAGCCTGGGTCGGAGTAAATCAGACCGGAAAAAAGTGACGGTCGTAACAGGCGGAAAAAGCGCAGTGACGGAATACGAAGTGATGGAAGAATTTGATTCACTCGCGCTCGTACGACTAAAATTAAAAACCGGCCGCACACATCAAATTCGTGTTCATCTTGCTCATATACATCATCCCGTCTTCGGTGATCCGACGTACGGGGGGCGGAATGCAAGCTGGGCGGGTTCCGACCGACACCGGCAGGCTCATATGCGTAATTTATTGGAATTGATACCGCGTCAGGCGCTGCATGCCAAAACACTAGGATTTATTCATCCCTCCACGGGAACCTTCCTTCAATTCGATTCCGAATTACCGGAAGATATGCAGAGACTCCTGCAAGAATTGAAACACAAGGGTTGATCCAGCCATCTTTTCATTCATCTTTTATCTTGATACCTTCTCCTTGCATCTCTGTTGAAAAGTTATATAATAATAGAACGAAAGCGGACACAAACGCGGTTCGCTTTTTCTGTTTATGACACAACAAACAAAAATAGGGGATCTTTTCCGTGATATCGGGAAAATGATCGATTGGAGGCATCACATCGGTGTGAGGCTTCTCATCGGCATTATTTTCGTGCTCCTTATCGCACTGCTCTACCCCGGAGGCGCGTCGTTTGATATCCAATATAAAGTCGGATCAATCTGGACTGAGCGGGACCTGACTGCGCCATTTTCATTTCCGGTCTATAAAGACGAATACAAGTATCAATCAGAACTCCGCGCGGCATCGCAGGAAGTCTTGCCAGTGTTCGAGCGTAATGACCAGATTGTCCAAAGCCAGCACGACAGTCTTCATCATTTTCTTAATCTCCTTACTACGGTTATAAAGGAACAACGAACAACAGCACCGTCGACAGCAGCAAGCGAGTCATTACACATGGTGGCCATGATGAAGGATGTCGGACTGCGCCTGACGGATCGTGAATTGGAGATTCTCAGATCGCTCCGCCCATCCGGTTTATCACTTGAGCTGTTTCAAAAAACACTGACGAAGACTCTTGATGAGATTTATGCGAGGGGAGTCATTGACCAGCGAAAAGAACATATGACGACGACAGCGATCGCGCTCCGGAAGAACAACGAAGAGCAGCTACTGCCTCAAACGAAAGTGTTTGATGTCAATGAAGCCGCTGCCCGGCTGCAGCAGGGACTCGCGACCGTAATGCAGAATGATAATGATACGTTGATGATAGCATATAAAATCGGTTTGAGTTTTCTCAAACCAAATATAATCTTTGATCACGAGCAGACGGAAAAAACCGTGACAGTTGCGCGCGACCATGTGCCGCGAACCGTTGGTATTGTTCAGGAGGGCGAAATGATTATCGCCCGCGGCCAACAAGTGACCGAAGATGTGAAATTGAAACTTGATTCATTCAAGAGATTTTCAATGGAGCGTGGAGGCGCTGAGCAGAGTCTGACACAATATCTCGGGAAAGTAGTCCATTCCGCGATCATTTTCATTCTCTTTGTTCTGTATCTGAGTCTGTTCCGCCAGCGTATCATCAACGACAGCGCCATGATCCTCTTGATCGCGATCCTTGTATTGATTGAAGGCGTGATGGCATTACTTTCTCTACACATTAAGGTAGAGGCACCGCTGGAATATTTAATTTTTCTTCCTGCAGCGTCGATGGTATTGACAATAGCATTCGATTCACGGGTAGGTTTTTATGGAACGGTGGCCATCGGGATGATTATCGGGGGAATTAGAGGGAATGATTATGCGCTTGTCCTTGCATCAATCGCTGCCGGAGGACTTAGCGTGTACACAGTCCGTAATATCACGCACAGGACTCAAATCTTCCGTTCAATCGGCTATATATTCCTCGGGTACGAGATCACGATTATTGCTCTTGCGCTTGAACGGGCCGATACGTTTACGACCGTTCTTTCTGAATCTACAATGGCGGCGGCAAATGCGGTGTTTTCGCCTGTTCTCACATTTGGACTGCTCTTCGTGTTTGAAAGAGTCTTCAAGATTACGACAGAATTACGGCTGCTCGATCTTGCGGATGACAGCCACCCGCTGCTCCAGGAGCTTGCGAAAAAAGCACCCGGAACATACCACCACAGCATGGCAATGGGAATACTCGCCGAGACAGCGGCGGAGGCAATTGGTGCACACGCACTTCTGGCCCGTGTCGGAGCCTACTACCACGATATCGGTAAAATGGAGATGCCTGAATATTTTGTGGAGAATCAGGAATCGCATAAAAGCAAACACGATCGACTGAAGCCGAGTATGAGCGCACTTATCGTGACCAGCCATGTAAAAGAAGGAACAGAACTTGCCCGTAAGCATGGTCTCCCGGAACAGGTTATCGACATCATTCCGCAGCATCACGGAACGACTTTAATTTCCTACTTCTATCATAAAGCACAGCGGCGGCGGACGAGTAAGGAAGAGGTGAATGAGAATGACTACCGGTATCCCGGTCCGAAACCGCAGACAAAAGAGGCGGCTATCGTGATGCTGGCAGATGGCATCGAAGCGTCCGTTCGAGCCCTGGATGAGCCGACGCCGCCCAGAATTGAAGATCAGATCGATTCGATCATTAAGGCTCGGTTCAACGACGGTCAGTTAGATGAATGTGATCTGACATTCAATGATTTAACTAAGATCAAAGAGGCGTTTCTCCGCGCCCTGATCGGTATCCATCACGCAAGAATTAATTATCCTTCTGCTGAAGATGCTCTTCCTAATGAGCCGGAAGTTCAACAGGAAGAACCAGTTCAGGAACCTCCTGCACCATCGGAGGAAAGTGCGGACAATGTCAAGGATACCCAGACTCCGGAGGAAGGAGATCAATCTTCTCCAGAGGAGCGTTTGGATCGCCCCATCTGAGGTAAAGATATGAATCAGCACGTTGTTGCATACTTGCGCTTTCTGCGATTGGAGAAGAGCCTTGCCGCAGAGACAATCAAAGCATATATGTTTGATCTCAGACGGTACGTAGAATTTCTTGAAATGCGCGGTACAAAGCTCTGGAACGGTGTTACAGAAGAAGATTGCCGGGCCTATTTCGCCCTATTGAAAGAAATCGATCTCGCTATAACAAGTACGGCGCGGAATTTCTCGGCAGTAAAAGGACTGCACCGCTACCTCGTCAATGAAGAAATTACCTCGAACGATCCGATTCAGCACCTTGATGCACCAAGGATGCAAAAGCGCCTGCCGGAGGTGCTGAACCAGAACGAAGTCTTTGCAATACTCGAACAACCGTCAAAGGAGAAGTCGAATTCGACGCTTCAGCAACGGCTATTGGTTCGTGACCGGGCAATGCTTGAGGTGCTGTATGCATGCGGATTACGTGCATCGGAACTGGCACGACTTGCCCAGCATGACGTGCTGTTCAACCAGGGCATTGTGAGGGTGATGGGAAAAGGATCGAAGGAACGGATTGTGCCGATCGGGAAATCGGCATTACACTGGATTCGCCAGTATCAAAGAAGGACGCGCAGCTATCTGGCTAAATCGCATAAAAGTAAGGACATTCTTTTCTTGAATGCCCGCGGCGGTCCGATTTCGCGAATGTCGGTCTGGAATATCGTCTATCGGTATACCCGGGCGGCGGGGATCCGGAAGGAAGTGCATCCGCATACGTTCCGCCATTCTTTCGCCACGCATCTCCTCGAAGGAGGTGCCGATCTGCGGGCGGTACAGGAAATGCTCGGCCACGCCGATATCGGGACGACACAAATATACACGCATATAGATCGGGAATATTTGAAAGAGGTTCACAAGACGTTTCATCCGCGAGGATAAACAGAGACTGGAGACGCAGTGTCACTAACATCGATTGTTGATCAACTCTATGTGTTGCCGATTCTTTTCCTTTCGGTTGTCGTCCATGAGAATGCTCATGGCCTCATAGCACTCTGGTGCGGTGATCCGACGGCGAAACAAATGGGGCGTATTACTCTGAATCCTATTCCCCATATCGATCTGGTGGGAACGATTCTTGTTCCGCTATTTTCGTTGCTTGCCGCCGGACGGATATTTATTGCCTGGGCAAAGCCTGTTCCTGTGAATCCGTTGAATTTCCGTAATTATCGCAGGGATGATATTCTTGTATCGATTGCAGGACCGCTGTCGAACTTATTCATGGCGGGAATTTGTACATTAACCGTAGCTGCCATAATCGGGTTCCACACTTTACTGGGCGAGAGTTTCCCGGATGCTGCAAAGGTGTTCCTGCAATTTTTAATTAACACATTTTATGTTGGAATTTACTTGAATGTGGTCCTGGCAGTCTTTAATATAATACCTGTTCCTCCTCTCGACGGTTCTCATATTGTCGCATCACTATTGCCGCCGGGGATTGGTGAGCGTTATCGGAGAATCGGTTTTATAGGTGTATTCGTTGTGATTTTCTTGATGCGTGTCCCGGTGTTTGATCACATTTTTACGCTTGTGATCAATACCCTGGTATATCCGTACGCGCTTGTGCTTCAAATATTGACATAGAATTCTAATTAGAAAAACAATAGAGACAGCGAAGTGAATAATTTTTATTATGACGATACGAACACTTTAATGTGTGAAGGTATACCGGTAGAAGAACTTGTTGAACTATACGGGACGCCTCTCTACGTGTATAGTGGTCAGGAAATTGTGGATTGCTGCACGAAAATTAAAGCGGCAATCGATGGGATACCGTATCATATCGCATATGCATTGAAGGCAAATGCAAATGATGCTCTCCTGAAGATTCTCGTCCGTCAGGGATCGCGGGCCGACGTTGTTTCAGTCGGGGAGCTGCTGCTTGCATTGCGCGCCGGATTTCCACCTTCTTCCATTACGTTCGCGGGTGTGGGAAAACGGGACGATGAAATCGAGCGTGCACTTGAGGAAGATATTTTCTCTCTTGTTGTGGAATCGGTTCAGGAATTAGATTCAATTTCATCGATTGCACAGCGGTGCGGTACGATAGCGCGGATATTTCTCAGGGTCAACCCCGATGTCGACGCCCGGACGCATCCGTTTATTTCGACAGGGCTTAAGCTCAATAAATTTGGGATCCCGATTGATCAGGCGGTGAAAGTGTTTTCCTATGCGGTTTCGCTTCCTGCAATCGAAGTTCTTGGCGTCCATATGCATCTTGGTTCACAAATTACAACGAGTGAACCATACATCAGCGGAGCTCAGGCGCTTGTCCGGCTTGTTAAGGATCTCCGCAACAATGGGATTAATCTGAAATATATCGACATCGGCGGCGGTTTCGGCGTACAGTATGTTAATGCTATAAGTCATCCTGCTCTTCCGGTCGAGGAGGGGGAGGGAAAATCGATCGAGTCGGCATCAGAAATAATCAATGCAATCAAACCCGCACTCGCATCGTCCGAATGCACGATCATCATCGAACCGGGACGATATCTTGTCGCTGAATCGGGAATTCTGGTGACACAGGTCCTGTACATAAAAGAAACCGGCTCGAAGAAATTCGTAATTGTAGATGCAGCAATGACGGAGCTCATCCGGCCCAGTCTCTATCACGCATATCATCAGCTTGTACCATTGATGCTCACCGACAGGCCTTCGGAGATTGTCGATGTGGTGGGACCGGTCTGCGAGAGTACCGACTTTCTGGCTAAAGACCGGCTGATGAAATCCGTCCGCCGGCGTGAGTTTTTGGCCGTATTGACTGCAGGAGCATACGGCTATGTACTGGCTTCGAATTATAATGCACGGCTTCGTCCTGCAGAGATACTTGTCGAAGATTCGACTGCCCGTGTAATTCGTCGCCGTGAAAATTACGAGGATATTATAAAGCTATAGAAGCAAGAGATGTATGAAATATTTTAGTCTCAACTATGTCGGGACGGCATATTTGTAGAAATGCAGAGGACTATTTTTCTAAAGCTCCGTCAGGAGCGAAATATTGGTAGAAACATTTTTTAAGAAAACAGAATTATAATCATCCAGAGCTCCGTAGGAGCGACATCTTGGTAGAAAGGAAACACAAGAAATCGTATGAGAAAGTACACTGTTGCAGTGGTTGGCGCGACCGGACTCGTCGGCCGGAAAATGACGCAGGTTCTTGAAGAACATCGCTTTCCCGTGGAACGATTTGTTCCGCTGGCGTCGGAGCGTTCGGCCGGAAAAGAAGTACAATTCAACGGAAAATCATGGAAGGTAGAGGCGTTACAGCCCGATTCGTTTCGCGGCGTTGAGATTGCTCTCTTCTCCGCCGGTGCCGGCGTGAGCAAGGAGTTTGCTCCACACGCAGTGAAGCATGGAACACTGGTGATCGATAACAGCAGTGCATTCCGGATGGATGCAAATGTGCCGCTGGTTGTTCCCGAAGTTAATCGTCAGGAAATTTTTAAACATAAAGGAATAATAGCAAATCCGAATTGCTCGACAATCCAGATGGTCGTGGCATTGAAACCGCTCCATGACCGGTACAAAATCCGTCGTATTGTCGTGAGCACGTATCAGTCGGTGACAGGTGCTGGAAAGCGGGGGATTGATCAGCTTGAAAAAGAAATAGCTAAAGAGACGGTGGCAAATCCGAAATTTCCGCATCCCATCGCTTATAATGTCCTTCCGCATATCGATATTTTTTTGGAGGATGGATATTCAAGGGAGGAACGCAAGATGATGGACGAGACGCGGAAGATCATGGGAGACCAGTCGATAAAGGTAACTGCGACCTGCGTTCGTGTTCCCGTTGTGGGTGGGCACAGCGAATCGGTTAATGTGGAATTTGATCTGCCATATGAACTGGACGAAGTACGTGAAATGCTACGCAAAGCTCCCGGCGTCATTGTGCAGGATGATCCGCAGAAAAACCTCTATCCTCTGCCGATCAATGCGTGGGATAGTGACGAAGTATATGTAGGACGGTTGCGTCGCGATCCGTCGCTTCCGAACGGATTGGATCTCTGGATCGTGTCGGATAATCTCCGGAAAGGCGCGGCGACCAATGCCGTACAAATCGCCGAGGAATGGATAAAGGGGTAAGAGTAGAAATTGCAGTGTAACGCGAACCATTTTTTAATGTTGTACGTTGTGGTATTGATGATAGCACTGGATATCTGATAGAAGCACTCGTGTATGATAATTTATTTCTAATTTCGATAAACGCACCTTCAAGGTACTTTTAGGTTCGTGGCGACAGAAAAATCGATCGTATCGCTATCGGAAGTGCATGACAGCGTGCACATTCCACGACACTATGGGATCATCAAACGATTTTTTGCGTTTGCGGTGCCTGCATATCTGGTAAGTGTCGGCTATATGGATCCGGGCAATTGGGCGACCGATATCGAAGGGGGTTCGAGGTTCGGTTATCAATTGCTCTGGGTCGTTTTAATGTCGAACCTGATGGCCGTGCTGCTGCAAACGCTCGCCGCCCGGCTGGGAATCGCATCGGGGCGGGACCTAGCTCAGGCCTGCCGTGATAATTATCCGAAGCCCGTAGCTTTCGTTCTCTGGATTTTGTGCGAGGTCGCGATTGCCGCATGCGACCTTGCAGAAGTTCTCGGGACGGCCATCGGTTTAAATTTATTGTTCAACCTCCCGCTTGTCATCGGCGTGATCATCACAGGATTCGATACGATGATTTTCCTGCTGATCCAGAATTTCGGCATCCGGAAGATGGAATTTTTTATCGTGATGCTCATTACTATTATGGGTGCGTGTTTCGGCATCGAAATTTTTCTTGCGAAGCCCGTTATCGGTGAAGTCGTGACAGGGTTTATACCGCGCCTGAGATCAGAAAGCCTCTATGTTGCCATCGGAATTCTCGGTGCAACCGTTATGCCGCATAATCTGTATCTCCATTCAGCGTTGGTTCAGACGCGATCGGTCGAACAGTCCGTAGGGGGGAAAAAGCAGGCGTGCAGGTTCAATTTAATAGACACGATTATTGCATTGAATGCCGCTTTCCTTATCAATGCGGCAATACTGATCCTTTCAGCCTCAGCGTTCTGGAAGAACGGGATTATCGTAACAGAAATTCAGCAGGCGCATCAATTTCTTACTCCTTTACTCGGAACAGCACTTGCAAGCACATTGTTTGCTTGTGCACTGCTCGCGTCCGGGCAAAGTTCAACGCTGACGGGGACGTACGCCGGCCAGATCGTAATGGAAGGATTTCTCCGGTTCAAAATGCGCCCCGCGATTAGACGGTTGGTGACGCGAATGATTGCAATAGTTCCGGCGGTACTGATCATTTCTTTAAGAGGAGAGGGCTCGGTATACGGGCTCCTTATACTAAGTCAGGTTATTTTAAGCCTGCAGCTCCCTTTTGCCATTATACCGCTTATTCAATTTACGAGCGACAAATCGTTAATGGGTAATTTTACGAACTCGTTGAAGGTGAAAGTTCTCGGCGGAATCAGCGCCGCGATCATCGTGACCTTGAACACACGCCTCGCTTTGGGTTCAATTTCTGGGTGGATTGCGGAAGCGGGAGAAGGTGCGTATATTCTATGGCTCACGGTAGTTCCGGCTGTGGCGGCGATCTTTCTTTTGCTTCTGTACATTGCGCTGCCGAAGTCGTGGCGCAGAAAACGACCCGCTGTTCTCGCGGAGAAGGAAGAATTGGAAGCGATACCCAAGACATATTCGACAATCGGCGTTACGCTCGATTTGAGCAAGCTGGACGTTCAGGTGCTGTCGAATGCCCGGGCGATTGCTCAGCAGAATAATGCGCGCGTTGTGCTGATGCATGTGGTCGAAGGGGTTGGCGGACAGATTTTTGGGACCGAGGCGTACGACGATGAAGCCCGCTCTGACTTGGAACATTTGGAGCAGCACGCGGATCAGCTCAGGCAGATCGGACTTGAAGCAAAAGCCGTGCTCGGTTTCGGAAAGGTCGCGAAGGAAGTCATCCGTCTATGTAATGAAAATAAGGTCGACTTCCTCGTGATGGGCGGACACGGACATCGCGGTATAAAAGATGTTATCTTCGGTACGACCATTTCAAAAGTCAGGCATAAATTGAAGATACCGGTGCTTGTGGTGCAGTGATTTACAGATTGTTCCGGGCATAATACAGCCTGTTTTGTTTGCTTCAGTGGGTTCCGATATGAATTTATTTAGAAATTTATCGTTCGAGCATTCGTTCTAAAAGTAAGGTATATAAACTCATAAGGTCTTATGGTTGATGTATTCAGCCCTTCATTCTTCTTGCTATTCTCCCCTTCTTTCTTGATATTAGTCCGCGGTATGCAGTTACGCCCATTGAAGGTACAATGCAACTTGAAAAACCCACATCAATCTGGTTGGGGGGAGTGTACGGATTACTTATTGGCCTGCTCACCGCCGGAATCATCGACCGTATTCATCCTGAACGAATCCCAATCCGTCTTACAACATCAGGTCTACTGGCCGTCATTGCAGTTTCAGCCCTCCTCGGGAATTACATCGTCGAAAAACTAATCAAACGTAATAATGCAGCATGGCATCGGCCGATGTGGATTGTCTGGATTGCATTTGTTTCCACCTTTCCGATGATGATCATAATTCTTACATTGATGCTGCTTTTTTCTTTTTCATTCTGATACTTCTTCAACTAATTAATTTTATTAATGAAGGAACAGCAAATTTTCTTAAAATAGATTGATAGAAATGTTTTTTTGTCCCTTTCTTTCCGGAAAGAAAGGGACAGAAAGAAAGCCTGACAAAATCGCAACCCGCGTGAAGTTGCATCCATCGCGCACTGTTGAAATGGCGGAAACAAATCCGTCGATCTCGGCCTTAGCATGCATGGATAATTCATTGGGTTTCTTTTTATGTGCCTCGATCTCCGCCGAAGGCGGATCTGCCTCACCGTATTCTAGAGCGTGGCAGAGAAACGCGCGAAATTGCGCCTACACACGACCCCGCTTCTGGCCGCCACTCTCCAGCGATTTTGTCGTCAAGGAATTATTTACTGTCAAGAAAATCATGTTTTATAGTGGCCATAATTTATTCTTCACATAGCGATGAAGTATAATCTTCGAATAAATGAAAAAAGGAAATAAGTATGATCCGAAAACAAGACGCACTTGATTACCATTCGCAGGGACGCAAAGGAAAAATCGAAGTCACACTAACAAAGCCGTGTGCGACGCAGCGCGATCTTTCTCTTGCTTATACTCCGGGTGTCGCCGAGCCGTGCCTAGAAATTCAGGGCAACCCGGATGATGCCTATCTCTATACGGCGAAAGGAAATCTTGTTGCAGTAGTTTCCAATGGAACGGCTGTATTAGGACTCGGCGACATCGGCGCACTTGCTGGGAAGCCGGTCATGGAAGGGAAAGGAGTATTATTCAAACGATTTGCCGACATCGATGTGTTCGATATTGAATTAAACACACACGATCAGGAAGAAATAGTGAGAATCGTGAAAGCCCTTGAACCGACATTCGGCGGTATAAATCTCGAAGACATCAAGGCGCCAGAGTGTTTCTACATAGAAGAACAACTAAAAAAGATCATGAGCATACCGGTGTTCCATGACGATCAACACGGGACGGCGATCATCAGCGGTGCGGCTCTGCTCAACGCGCTTGAAATAGTCGGGAAGAAAATCGTAGATATCAAGGTGGTGTTCAACGGTGCGGGAGCGGCTGGAATCGCATGCGCGAAATTCTATGAGATGCTGGGCGTCAATCGTAAAAATATGGTCATGTGCGATACGAAAGGTGTAATCTACAAAGGACGCACCGAAGGGATGAATCGGTACAAAGAATATTTTGCCGCCGAGACGGAAAAACGGACGCTTGCCGAAGTCATGAAAGGGGCCGATGTCTTCTGTGGTGTTTCGGTGAAAGGCGTCGTCACAAAAGAAATGATCCGTTCAATGGCGGATAAACCCGTTGCCTTCGCCATGGCAAATCCCGATGCGGAGATTTCGTATGAAGATGCAACATCTGCGCGTGACGATCTCATCATGGCCACCGGGCGTTCGGATTACCCGAACCAGGTCAACAACGTGCTCGGATTCCCCTTTATTTTCCGCGGGGCTCTGGACTGTCGCGCGACGGCAATCACCGATGAAATGAAAGTAGCCGCCGCCTATGCTCTGGCAAAGCTTGCAAAGCAGGATGTTCCTGATTCGGTTATCCGTGCCTACGGCGACAGGCCGATCCGTTTCGGAAAAGAATATATCATTCCGAAACCGCTTGATCCGCGTGTATTGCTATGGGAAGCTCCGGCGGTTGCAGAGGCAGCAATGAAGTGCGGCGTCGCCCGCGTTAAGATCAAGGATATCGATGAATACAGGGATTGCCTTGAGGCGCGTTTCGGCCGGGCAAAAGAAATCGTTCGTATTTGCATTCATAAAGCCCAGCGTAATCCAAAACGCATTGTCTTTCCAGAAGGAATCGAAGACAAAATTCTTCGTGCCTGTCAGATCATTCTCGATGAAAAAATTGCCAAACCGATCCTTCTCGGCAGCCGCACGGCGATCAGACAACGTATTCAGGAACTTGGACTGGATCTGAACGGCGTCGAATTGATCAATCCGACAAAATCCGAGAGGGCCGAAACATATGCTGTACGGCTATTCGAACTCCGGAAACGAAAGGGAATGACAATCAATGAAGCGCGATTTCTTATACGGTCGAGTAATCATTATGGACTTGTGATGGTCGAGATGGGTGATGCCGATGGTCTGATAGCCGGTTTAACCCAGCATTTCCCCGAGACGGTGCGCCCGGCACTTCAAATCATCAAACCTAAGGCTGGGAAGTCGACAATTGCCGGTCTCTATATGGTCATGTTCAAAAACCAACTCCTGTTCTTCGCCGATACGACGATAAATATCGAGCCTACAGCCGAGCAGCTTGCCGATATTACGCTGCTGGTCGCCGATGAAGTCCGCCGGTTCGATGTCGAACCGAGAATTGCAATGCTTTCATACAG
Source organism: Ignavibacteriota bacterium (assembly GCA_963776275.1). Lineage (GTDB taxonomy): Bacteria > Bacteroidota > Ignavibacteria > UBA10030 > CAVZMI01 > CAVZMI01. The sequence goes on along the minus strand of CAVZMI010000006.1, from coordinate 28,453 downwards.
CAGTTTTGGAAGTGTGAAGCATCCGACATCCGAAAAAATGCGAAAGGCAACGGAGCTTGTGAAGGCAAAAGATCCGAATTTAATGGTTGATGGTGAGATGCAGGCCGATGTTGCACTCTCGCCCGAGTTGATCAATACGCTGTACCCCTTCAGCACTCTCAAGGGGGCGGCGAATGTGATGATCTTCCCTGATCTTGCCTCGTCGACAATCGCGGCAAAATTACTGCTCAAACTTGCGGCTGCTGAGACACTCGGACCGATCCTGATGGGCATAAATAAACCGGTGCACCTGCTGCAAATGAGCAACGATGTCAATGATATCGTTAATATGACGGCAGTTGCTGTAATGGGAGCACAGGAAGCGCAATAGAAAATAAAGTACACTATTGGTATGAGTGAATAAATCCCTTGAAAAAAGAGTGAAGAAACGTTACATTAGGATACGATGGAAAGCCGATTTTATCGCCGAGAGAAACGCACAGGAGGTTGGAGGACGATCGTCAGATCGGTTATCCAGAATAAAAGACTGATTGTTCTCCTCTCGATTGCCGGTCCTTTACTGCTGTTCGTCCTCTTTAATAACAGGGGGTTGCTCCAGCGGATGAAATTGGAAAGTCAGAAACAGGCGCTGGAACTCAAGGTCAGGGAATTACAGAAGGAAGGGGAAGAACTGCAGCATTTTTCAAGACTCCTTGATGGCGATCGGGCGACAATAGAGAAAGTTGCCCGTGAACGATATGGAATGGTCCGTGATGGAGAAACACTCTACCGTGTTCATCGTTCAAAGTAGGAAGTAAATAGTAATCAGCCAGCCAATCCTGTCCTGCCACTTATCGGTAATCCAGTTTTCTCACTCTGGCGGGAGATTGGTTTTTTTCGTTTTAGGACTCATGGAACTTTTCGCCGATAAAAAAAGTATACGTCGGTCCCGCGATTCTCTTGCCGGCACTCCGCTTGCCGAACGAATCCGGCCGGCACGGCTCGAGGACTTTGTCGGTCAGACGCATATTCTTGGTGAAGGTAAACCTCTGCGATTGATGATCGAACAGGATCAGGTTGCCTCAATAATTTTCTGGGGACCCTCCCGGAGTGGGGAAGACAACACTGGCACGAATTATTGCGGAACATACGAAGGCTGATTTTTACCAATTAAACGCAGTTTCATCCGGTGTGAAGGATGTCCGCGATATTCTGGAAAAAGCCGACATATCACGCAGGCGTCTCGATAAACGATCGATCCTGTTCATCGACGAAATTCATCGGTTCAACAAGGCACAGCAGGATGCGCTGCTTCACAGCGTCGAAGATGGAGTGATAACGCTCATCGGAGCGACAACAGAGAATCCCTCGTTCGAAGTTATTGCGCCGTTGCTCTCGCGATGCCGCGTTCTTGTGATGAACGAACTTTCACACGAAGAGCTTAATCAGATTATAGATATGGCGATTGAAAAAGACGCCATACTGCAATTGAAAAAGATTGATCTTTCAGACCGCGACTATCTGATTTTGTTGGGGGCTGGCGATGCTCGAATCATGTTGAACGGACTCGAGATTGCAGCGAACATCGCGAAGCCTGACAAAGAAGGCCGTAGAAAAATTAATCGTGAAATTCTTGAAGAGGCGTTCCAGCGAAAATACGCACGCTATGACAAAAGCGGTGAAGAGCATTATAATATTATCTCGGCATTCATAAAAAGTCTCCGCGGAAGCGATCCAGATGCAGCCGTCTACTGGCTTGCACGAATGCTCGACGGCGGCGAGGATCCGAAATTCATTGCACGACGTATGATTGTTCTTGCATCGGAAGATATCGGGAATGCCGATCCTTTTGCACTCGTTATCGCGACCAATTGTTTCACTGCCGTTGATTATATCGGTATGCCTGAAGCACGGATTGTTCTATCGCACTGCGCGACGTATCTGGCCAGCGCTCCCAAAAGCAATGCGGCGTATCTCGCGATCATGGAAGCGGCGAATGATGTGAAAAATCTTCCGAATCTATCGGTTCCCCTTCATCTGCGTAATGCGCCGACGCAGTTGATGGAATCGCTTGGATATGGAAAAGAGTACAAATATGCGCATAGTTATACCGGTCATTTTGTTGAACAGCAATTTCTACCCGAAAATCTTAAGGATAAAATATATTACAAACCTACCGATAACGGCAGGGAAAAGAACATTCGTGAGCGTCTAAATGAATGGTGGAGGAATAAAAAACGATGACTGTACAGACAGCCATAGCCGTCGATCTCGGTGGTACACGGATAAAATTCGGTGTTGTTACCGCGAAAGGCGAAATTTCGCATGAGTACGTTCTACCAACGGAAGCAGAACAAGGACCGACACATGTTATTGGTCAAATCCTCGCGGGAATTCGGTATATTCTCAAGAGCAATGATCGCGCGGTAATAAAGGGTGTCGGACTGGGCATGCCGGGTATTGTCTCGCTCGATGGGAAAACGGTGAGCTATCCTCCGAATCTCCCGGGATGGGAAGTGGTGAGATTGAACGAACAACTTGCCTCGCAATGTGATCTCCCTATTGAGATTGAAAATGATGCCAATGTTGCGGCTCTTGGTGAAGCACGATTCGGTGCAGCAATAGGAGAAAAAAGTTTTCTTATGATCACACTCGGTACAGGTGTCGGAGGTGGCATTATTCTCGACGACAAAATCTATCGCGGATTGTTCGGTGGAGCGGGCGAAATCGGGCACGTTACCGTCGATTATCAGGGGGCAAAGTGCAATTGTGGCGGCACGGGGTGTCTTGAAGCTTATGTAGGACAAAAATATCTTTCCCGCCGAACAGCCGAAAAAATCCGGAGAGGTGCACAGTCGAAGATTCATGACCTCGTTGCGGGCGACTATACCAAAATCGAACCGCTGATTATTTCTCAGGCCGCTTCTGCCGGAGACCAATTTGCGATCGATGTGCTGCGGGAAACTGGCACGATCATCGGTGCTGCAATGGCGACTGTATTAAATCTCCTCGATCTGCGGACAATCGTCGTCGGCGGAGGTGTGGCGGCCGCCGGTAAGATCCTTATGGATGCAATCGAACAATCTGCCAGATCACGAGTCATCTCATCAATTCGTCCCGGAGTTCGTATTATCCCTGCAATGTTGGGTAACAGGGCAGGCATTCTCGGTGCTGCAAGTCTTATCTTTCAATCATAACAGCAATTGGTGAAGATATTTTTCTCCATAATACTCCTGGCGTGCTTTCCGTATGTCGTCATTACCGGACAGACGATCAGTGATTCACTGCGCGTTCCGGTTGATACGGCGAAACAAGTTACCATACCCGATACAACATCACGAAGCGGTGTCGATACTGTTGTCGTATACAGTGCATCAGATTCCATCAGCTTTTCGCCGGTTACACGATTTATGAAAATGTATGGAAAGGGAGATATCGGGTATCGAGAGACGAGACTTAAAGCCGAACGGGTCGATATCAACTGGAATACATCGACGCTTGTCGCGTACGGCGTGAAGGATTCTACCGATTCGACGGGAAAGAAAATGACAGGTAACCCTGTAATGTCCGACGGCGGTGAACAATACACGGGTGCACAGATCGCCTATAATTTCAAGACCCAGCGAGGAATGATAAAGCTGGCAGAAACTGAGTCGAGCGGTGCGTTTTACTATGGTGAAGAAATCCGAAAAATGGATAAGGATGTTCTTTTCGTTTCGGACGGCCGGTATACGACGTGTGACAAGCCCGAGCCTCATTATCATTTTGCAAGCAGCAGGATGAAAGTAATTCCACATGATAAAATTATTGCGGAACCTATTTACCTCTATATTGCCGATGTGCCGGTCTTTGCACTTCCTTTCGGCGTTTTTCCAAACGAGCGCGGCCGACGCTCGGGTATCATTGCTCCGTCGTTTGGTGAAGATGCGCGACTCGGCCGCTATCTCTCAGGCGGGGGCTATTATTGGGCAATGAGCGATTATACCGATCTTACGGCACGGGCCGATTGGTACACAAAAGGAGGCTGGGTATTTCACGGCGTTTTCAATTACGCGCTACGATATAAATTCGACGGCAGTCTGAGTGCGAATTGGACGAATGAGCATTACGGTCTGCAGTCTGATCCCGGTTATCTAACTCAACGGGATTACAATCTCAGCATTACCCACCATCAAAATTTCAATCCGACTACAAGGCTGGATGTCGACTTTTCATTTGCAAGTTCATCATATTATCAAAATACTACGACAAATCTGAACGATTATCTTCGCCAGAACATTGTCTCGAATGCCACACTGAGCAAAAGCTGGGAGGGAACACCAAACAGCGCTACGATTAACCTTTATCGGGATCAGGACCTGCGAAATGGAAATATCCGGATGCGACTGCCCAGTCTCAGCTTCTCTCATTCTCAATCGTATCCGTTTCGACGGAGTAAGCGTGGAAAAAGTGCCTCGGGCGATTTTGCATGGTATGAATTAATCGGGGTAAATTATAGCGGTCAATTCTCGAGCGAGTATGATAAAACGAGTCGGAACGATTCAGCCGGAACATTCGATGAAACCACCCGCTACGGGGCAAGTCATGATGTGAGCATATCAGCTTCTCCCAAAGCAGGATATATAACCATCTCGCCTCAAATCAGCTACCATGAACGATGGTATCCTGAAAACATCGATAAGGAATTTTATACGGCGGATTCTACGGTAAAAACCCGCGTCAATAAAGGCTTTAAAGCTGTGCGCACATTCTCGACAGGACTCTCAGCGTCGGCAAAACTCTACGGAATTTTTCCTATCCGGGTATTCGGGCTGCAGGGATTCCGCCACACCCTCATGCCGAGCCTCAGTTACAATTATACCCCGGATTTTAGTAAGTCCTTTTGGGGCTATTACGGCCAATATTATGATGCAAAAGCTGGTACAACCGTTAGGTACGATCGTTATGAGCAGAGTCTCTATGGTGGTGCCTCTGCAGGCGAACAGCAAAATATTAGCTTAAGTATTTCAAATAATTTTGAAGCGAAAGCCGAGCAGACCGATACGACAAAGGAAGCCGAAAAATATCAGTTGCTCTATCTCGGTGCCAATATTTCGTACAATCTAGCAGCCGATAGCCTTCGTCTTTCGGATCTCAATCTTAATTACCGTACTGATTTTGGCGGTGTGATTAATGTCGGGGGAAATGCAACATACAGCTTTTATCAAACCGATACCACGGGAGGAAGATATCCACATCGGATCAATCGGTTTCTTGTATCGGATGGACAAGGACTTGCACGCCTGAACCGGTTCTCGTTCAATATATCGACATCGCTATCCGGCGGAAGAAAAATATCAAGCGCATCAAGCCGGTCCGCAACAACGACGGCAGTTGATACAACCACAAGGAGCGGAAAAACCGGTTTAAAAAGTCCTCAAGATAAGGAGCCGGCTTTTTCGATCCCCTGGAACATCTCGCTCACATGGGATTACTCGATCGACCGTTCGAATCCATACTCGTTGATTCGTTCTTCGAATATCCAGGGAAATATAAATCTCGAGCTCACCAAAAACTGGCGTGTCACTATGAGTGGGAGCTACGATTTAATTTCGAAGCAGGTGGCAGGTGTCACAGTTAATATCTATCGCGATCTCCATTGCTGGGAGATGAATTTCAACTGGTACCCTACAGGATACTTCCGGGGTTTCAGATTTGAACTCCGCGTCAAGGCGCCGGAACTTAGAGATCTGAAGGTTACAAAGCAGGGCGGGGTGTATACAAGAGGATACTAGATGAAACCGGCATTCTAACTCCTGAATTCACCCCCCATCGTAAATATTTTCTAAAAACTATTGACATTTCATTATTTGAGTATTAAGTTACTGTCAAGAGTATAAACAGGCATCCCTCAGCTACTCGATCAATGTATTGTCACAAATCGATATTTAGTTGCGGTAATAATATGAAGGATAAGTAGTGCAAACCCAAACTTAAAGGGATTTAAGCAATGGCATTTCGTATATTTTTTACCCCTTGTATCAGGATTTTTAGATTATTCCTATTGGTTTGTGTTGCACTATTATTCTTTTATGCTCCATCTGCACTAAGCCAGGTTAAAATCCACGAGAGAATCCGTATAAATCCCACCATCCCATTTGTTCCACAATCTCCACTGAAGAGTTATAGTTATATGGGATGCTCTTGGTCAACACCGTGTGCGGGGACATTGGAAGCGGGATCAGATCAAATGGTTTATTTCGATAGTCCGGGTTTGTCTCTGAATTATATTGGTCAGGGTGGCTACGGGTGGTCCGGTGGCAGTACTGTTTTCGCGACCGGAACCACGGTATCGATGTTCTGTTTTTATGAACCTAAGGATGGAGATGTTCAGTATGTTTATGCTCATCATATTAACGTGCTTACTGATGATTATGACGAGGTCTATAAATTCGGAAGGATAAAAGTGGAGTTCGTTTTTATGCATGCCAACTATACCGATTGGGAATGGTTTCGGGTCACTGTATTTTTAACTATACCGAATGATCCGCCGATACTCACGGGAATAACTCAAGAACCTCCAGGGCCGGATTATATAGTTGGTGATACGGTCAGAGTTACCGCATCCTTTATTGATCCTGATGGTGATAGTTTTGTGCTAGAATATTTTCCCTCACAGACAGTCACGCTTCACGAAGGTGCCAATCTTATGTATATTGATGCTAGAGATTGTCGACATGGATTTACAGAAGTAGTAGACACAATTAACGCTCGATGCGTTTCGAGACGAACCAGAAATTGAAATAAGTACACCTGAATACGTATGTTCTGGATCTTTATGTGAATTATATATGGGACTCTATGACAGGAGTCTTTGTCCAGTGCCACCGGATAGTTACGCAGGTACGACGATGAACATATCGCTGGCTGCAGGCGGTAAATACGGGGAATTGATAGATTTAAATACAGGTGAAAGAGGGAATAGTTTCACTGGACTTCAGCGTGATGGCGAATTTGCCAGGGTCATATTTGACGCAAACGGAGAGATTGCTTTGACTACAGATACAATTGGGTTATATGTCAGCACAAGTGATCCGAATATTTCAGCAGTTGAATGGAGATTTCTCATCGGGCCATCACCGATCGTTGTCACGATAAACCCGTCTAATATTTCATCGGGTGATACTGCGGATATAATACTGAAGAAGAGAAATCCTGATGGAAGTATTGAAGAATTCCCGACCGAGCAGGTGTTTGAGGTCGGGATAATAAACGGTTGTATGAAAGGCGAGATATTGACATCGGTCGGGAAAGATACATATTTTAGAGATATACTTCCTCCATTCAAATTCGTTGCGGCTGATAGTGTGGATACGACAGATAGCAAGATCAAGATTCGTGTCGGTATGTATATTGATCAGGGTGGTATGGCGGGTTCGATTAAGGATGGGAAGATTGGGACTACACAAGATAGTTTAAAGATGAAGAAGCAGTCTGCCCTCTCGAGGCTCAAAAATATTACACCAAACCTTTTAGTACGGGGTAACAAGAAATTGCCTGCAAAGTTGGCATCACTGGAGTTTTGTAATCTGGAAACATTTCACTATAACGATTTTGGCGTGGGAGAGGTGAAGGTTGGGAAAAAGAAGCTGAAGATTCTAGATCATAGTCCATGGACGATTTGGCCATATCTGCCACCTGAGAATATAAGTCATAGAAGCAGAGGAGCAGATCGACCGGGATATAAGTCATGGCGGTCGTTTACAATCCAGGTTTCTGATTGTAATGATAAACCATTGGGAGATGAGGGAGTTACAATACTGGCGCAATTCACGGAAGGCAGCGGCGGACATCAACATAGCTACACAAATGCTCACCGAGTTCTTGACAACGATAAGTATGGATATTTCTTTGGGCAGGGAGGAAAAGGTCCAAAGACACTTGATCTTATTACACAATCAGATGGAAAAGCTTTGGTGGATTCTTTTACGCAGTCACAATTTTCCGGAAGTTATCTCATTAAAGCATATTTGAAATCTGATCCGAGTGTTTTTGATACTGTTAATCTGAATATTCAAGTACCACAACTCATACATTTTACAGATATAATTATCTTGCCGACATACTATCCGGATTTAGACATAACAAAATTGGATAAATATTATAATCCATGGGGGCAGACGGATTTAGGTACAGCAAACCATCCTAATAATTTATGGTGTACAGCTGAGATGGGAGATAATCTGTTGTATGTAATTCTAAGCTTTTATGATTGGTCTGAATCTGAAGAAGGTGGTGGAATCCCGTTAACGTTGAGTTTAAACGACATGAGTCTTCTTTGGGGAGGGTCATTTGATATAAACGGTCAATGGGGTGTTGCCAAGGATCATTCACTTCACCGTGTTGGAAAGAGTATTGATATCAATTATCATAATCCGGAGTTAATGAAGACAGAAAAGAATCCACAGGATACTACAAAATCAATCGGCATACTTACAAAATCAGGCAAAAAATTAAATAGTTTTTTCAATTTAAATAAACGCTTCGATCACATATCTGAACCATATTCACTTCATTTCGAATTTAATGGGAATAAATAGACGGAGGTTTAATAACATGGGAAATCGTATTTACTTAATAATATTTTTATTAGCTTCCATCCAATTGAAGGCTCAGAATTTAAGCACTGATTACCCTTTTCTTTACAAAGTTGTATTGAATTGTGTCGTAACAAAAAGTGTTCAAGGGCAGATGTATTATTATAATTATACATTGATTAATGATTCTTCAAATAGAGGGAATATTTCTACGTTTGAAATAGATATTTCAAGAAATTCAAATTCAATTGTTTATGATACTCTTGATCTGAAGTTTAGGTCAAAATATATAGAAAAAGAATTTCGTCGTTGGTACTCGCTGACGGCCAATGAACTAATCCCTGTCGGATTTCCGACTCTGCCAAGTATGGACTGGACTGCGATTTTAGGTATGGGCGGTCCTTGTGCCAGCTTCAATACTGATACTCTTGAACCTGTACCGGGAGAACACTTATCTAATTTTATTATGATGAGCAAAGCACTTCCAGGCATCAGGTCATTTCATGCGGATCCCTATTTTTGGCTTGAACGATTTTTCCCGGAAGAAGGTGATACAACAAGTACTCTGACTGCTGCGCAAGAGGATTCAATTAAGGAAGCTGTCAAATTCCACGGCTGGACTGTCGGCCCAACAGCTCCTCCAATGTATTTGTATTTTATACCGACCATTTGGCTCGACACTCTCACCAGCTACACCACCCGTTCCCACGACCTCGGCTGGATAACAACACAACCAACAGCCGATAAATATCTGGCGTTCTTTATATCAGCTAAAGCACTACTCCGGGCAAATAATATTGGTGCTGCCAGAGCGACACTCAATTCCGTGTTGACATCTGTCAATCAGGACAGCTCATCCACGCTGACAAGCGAAGCATACGCATTATTGAGATTCAATACTGAATATCTGTTGGATCATCTGCCAAATCCCCTATCAGCATTGGATATGCTCGATACGCTCCGCACCCGCTTACAACAGGCTTTCACAAACGGCTGGCTTGGCGATAAAAAATTCATGCAGGAACTCGACCGCAACCTTCAAAATTTAAAGAAAGACCTTATCTCTGGCGATTCTATCGCCTGTGCCCAAGAATTAGAAGCATTTCAAAAACAGATAAAAGCCGAATACCTTGCCAAGCCAAAGAAAAATGATAAACGCTTCGTAACACCAGACGGATATCAATATCTTTATCCCTATGCACAATCTATTATAGAACTGGTCATAACGTTACCGACGCGGTCTGAGGTATCAATCTCAGATCAACTTGCGGCTCTGAAAGTCCAAATTCGTACGGATGCCGGCAGCGGCCTGCTTGGGACAGAAATACTGATACGCGGTCTTGAGATGATGGTTGAAGGAGCTCAGAAACGGTTACAGCGGAAAGACTCGGCCGGGACGGCATTACATTTGATGCTTTTCCAACAGACGGTACGATTGACCTATGAGCTGACGAAGAAACGCTTTAACGAAAGGCTGTACATGAAACCGGCAGGATATGTGTCGTTATATTACCGCGCGGGCTATATACTGGAAAAACTCTCTGAGCCAATTGGAAAGCCACTGCCAAAGATGGAACCGGCCTGGAGCAAGAACTGCTGCAAAACAAGCGACAGGTAGAACAGTAAAAGGCACAGAACTTATCGACGAATAATGTGGTGGAGTTTGTCTTTTAACCGTAGGGAAAAATATAACCACAGAGTACACAGAGGTGAGAGATGAGGTCACAGAGTTCGATACTCCGTGTACTCATTTATAACTCTGCGACCTTTGTGGTTATCTTTTAAATTGTGAAAGGGCTTTATGAAAACGATATCCATTACATCAATATTGATGCCGTTAATTCTACTGGCTCAAGGATACAAAATCCCTTACAACTCGAAAGGCAACTCGCTCGCACTGACCGTTGAAAACACGGCAGCAGTTACCGCAAAAAATGTTACCGTCGAGATCCAGAATCCCTCATCATGGCTGAAATTAGAATCATCTAGAATCATGCTGAAAGATATCCTATCAAAGCAATCAAAAGATGCTGAGTTTTTGTTTTCAGTTGAACGGTCTTCACCAATCGGTAAAGAGCAAAAAATCAAAGCATTGATAAAAACATCTGATGGACAGTCATGGACGAAGGAAATAGCATTCACAATCAGTCCGCCGAAGGAATTCCATTTATACGATAATTTCCCGAATCCGTTCAACCCAACGACAAAGATCGCATTCGAGTTACCGGTGGCATCGAAGGTCAAGTTAATTATTTACGATGCACTTGGCCGCGAAGTACGGATACTCACGGACGACGAATACCCTGCTGGATACAATGAATTAACCTGGGACGGCAGAAATGAGATCGGTACTATGGTTTCTTCGGGCGTTTATTTCTATCGAATCTCGACGCCGAAATGGAACTCTGTGAAGAAGATGGTGATGCTGCGATAACGATTTCCTGTTTATAATTTTAGTCAATATAATAAAAAAGCCCTGAGTCATCTCAGGGCTTTTTTTTAATCTATGATAAAAATTTTATTGTTCCTTGCGGCTCTTTAATTGCTGAATCATTTTATCGAGTTTTATTTTCTGTTCTTTAGAAAAATGTTGCTGGGATAGAGAAACGTATTCTGTCAATGCTTCGTCATAGAGATTAACCTGCTCGAAAGCTTTTGCAAGCTGGAAACGGAATGTAAACTCATCCCGCGCTTCGGGGAAGAGCCGCATGAGAGCTTTCGATTTCAGTATGCCGCTCGCATAGAAAGAATTGTCATACAATACCTCGACTCCGTGCATTTGAAGTGAACCTACTTCGGTGCGCGGGAGCTTCAACGCTTCGGCGTCTTTAGAGATGTCATCGCCGTGAACGATTGTCGTGTTAGGCACCATGATATCATTTGAGCGCTGCTGGACAGGAACGCTTTTAATGTTTTCCATCGCAAGCCTGAGGAGAAGCTCGTCCTGTGTCAGACTGCGAAGATCGGTGATATCGAGCATCGACGCTTCGGGAATCGAATAACGGATACCGGCCGGTTTTATAATGACCAGAGTCGAACCGCGTTCCGTAAGAATCGTATCTTCTGGTTTCAATGTGTCACCAACGCTGGCTGTAGTCCAAGTCTCTAGTACACCATGACGGACTTTTGCCTTTCCTTTCAGGCTTTTTACAATAAAATCCTCAGCCTGAAGCGTCAGGGTGACAAATGTAATAAGGACAAGAATAGTAAAAATGCGTCTCATACCCAACCTCCTTCTATCAATCTAATATAAAAGAATTCTTTGAATGAATCAATATCCTATTGAGATGTAACATTAACAATCTGTACCCAGCCTTTTGCCAGTCCATCTTTCACACGAGCCTCTTCCAGGAACTCTTCCGCTGCTTTTTCCCATGCCATCTCAAAACCGCTTATCAGCATTGTTGTTTCAACCGGAATCCACACGGTTTCACTCCCTTTATTGTTGACGCGAATAATATATCGTTTTTCATTTTCGGTAAGGAGTCTGCCATATTCAGGTTCGAGTCCGGTATCGAACAACAAATACACATGAGAGTTCCCCGGATTATCCGGGGGCACAACATCCACAAACGCCGTGGAAATACCAACGCTCTCAAGCATCGAGCTGAATCCCACAGTCATATCATCACAATCGCCGCCTTTGAGTGCGAACGTCTCGTTGGGATATTGGACATTGTCCTTACTCTGAAGCGGATCGTTCACATACATCATTCGCTTTGAAAACTCGTTGAAAAGCAGCCGTGCCTTTTCAAACCGCTCGAGTTGTTTTGGAACCGCTCGTAATGAATCCTTGTGTGCATTCAGAACGCTCCGTGTAAAGAACATCACGTCAGGATCCCGTGGAGTCACGAATGAGGCGAGTGTTTGTACTTTCCCGTCCCAATCATTCTTTCCATACACAATCATACGTACTGGGGCCTGATCGTCGTTCTCGTCACTATTCGAGGAGCAGACCGTTACACTCCCTTCGCACAACTCCATCGAGGCCACATTTTTGATCACCGGATTAAATATGGCCGAAAACGGAATTTCTGCCACCGATTGTGGTGGGATTGTATAGGATTCCGATTGTGTTGGAGTATCCATATACCTGTTGATAAAGAATCCTACCCGTGCAGCGATCGGCCTGTCTGTAACGTTCCGTATTCTTGCTTTTCCCAACGGTTTGCCGGCATATGACATCGATGTCGATGGGTACACTTCCGTCGTTTTCATATCGACATATTCGATTTTCGCTGCCGAGACTCTGAGCTGTCCCAGACTCACGTGCAACGAAATCGCCAGCCGGTCGGGTGTGAATCGGTTATACTCGATATTCGATATCCCTGATCGTATAAATTCGCTGGCGAGGGCTTTTCCGTTTCTCAGCAATTGTTGAAAGTAATGTAAATAGCCTATGTCCAGCGTTACTGAACTGAAGGAATATCCAACACCGATCGATGTACTACTCATCCCTGCCCCTTCATCCGAGGAAAGAGCCAGACCCTGTCTCACGATTAGTCCGCCTGCGATATTCCATTCATACCCGCATGAAAATGCCCCACGGGTATCAGCGTCGATTCCCACCTCAATATTCCGTCTCGGGTAATATCCGATGCCGAAACGAATAAAGTGGGGCACATTGAAAAGAATCTGATTGATTTTTTCCTTTTGCTGTGTCGATGATTCCCCGACATCAAACGACGAAACATTTTTTCCGACGGCTCCGATCCAGAAACTGGGGGATACCTGCCATTGAGCGCCGATATCGACATTCCATGAATTCTTTGTGTATTCCAACGGCTGTTCTTTGGGATTCTTTGTTTGCGTACCGGGAATATATTCTTCCTTGATGATAGCGTCGTCGATCCGCTGCTCCAGAAGCCGTGCAGCAATTCCTAACGAAAAATTTCCTTTAAGCAGATAACTGTACCCTATCGAATACCGTTCAGCGTAATGCACCTTTTTATTGTACGGGTACGAGACTGCGATACTGTCTTTTCCCTGATTCGTTGTCTGATAATATGTATAAGTACTGGGAATTGTTGCCTCAAAAATCGTTCCCGGGGAATATCGTATTCCGAATGAATGTGTATTGAGAAACCTCTTCGCAATTCCGAAATTCTGGAAATAAATACCAGAAAATGAGGCTCGATTGTCCGGTGTCGTGATGTTCCCGAAATTTGTTGAAGTTACTTCCCAATCGATAATCTGAGACAGCCCTGCCGGATTCCAATCGAGCGATTGCAGGTCATTGATATCGGCTGTCTTTGCACCGAGCGATAATCCGCGAGCGGAACTTACCTGCTGCGCTGTCGACTCCCCCATTGTCCCCGCGATGATCAGGAGAATAACCAACCAGCATATGATGGTATGTTTGCGGGTGAGGATCATTTCATTCGTACCACCACATTGTGGATCGATGCAAATCTCAATAGTATCGGAATTCCGTTGATATTTGACGTCACCTCTGTCGTCGTTGAAAATGTAAAAAGACACTGGCCCACAGGGATTTCATGGATATCAATTTTTGCCGTGTTCGATTGGATATGCTGAAAATTGATATGTTTTAACGGCTTGACACTTCCGTTGTAGTAATCGCTAATCACGAGATCGACTGATTCGTTCGAACCAAGCCACTGGATTGTACATTCCTTATTCACATCGAGAATTTCCACCGAATCAGGCGATGGCTGGATCAGCCTGATCAAACCGGGCGGTATACCACCGATATTCACTGGATTCGCGTTCTGGAGTTGAACGGTCCAATTGAAAATCTCCCCTTCCCGATAGTGAAGAGAATTGTCCGGTCCCTCATTATCGATATTCACTGCTGAATATTGATAACCGAGCGCAGTGTCTCCGAGGCCAATAGGAACCCGTCTTTTCTCGATGTGCATTGGTACATCGTCTCCTTTTACCTGCGAGAGTTGGAGTCCTTTGTACCCAACAAGTTGAGTCTGACTGCTGTTGTACACCGGCTGAGACCTATCCTGAACCAGTACTTTCGAGAGAACGACCTGATGGTGTGTTGTTGCCGAGTCGTACTGGATCGTACTCAGGAGTGCAATCGCGTTATATGAAGTGTCGTTCGAGATGATTTCCCACCCGCTCGAATCGACGGTCGTCAAAGCCACCGGGTCCTTGAGTGGAGTCGATATATCGGTGAGCGGCCCAATAATGTTGATTACATCCGCCGTGAAGACAATCGGTAACGGATCTTTGCAGCTATGCCAAAGAACAGAAAGGGTCAGAGATAGTAGTATAAAATATGTGCGGTATCGGGAAAACATAAACGAATATAGAAAAAAAACCGCACAGAATCTACCTTTTCCTCAACACAAAAAAATGAACGGTTGAAGAAAGAAATGACAAAAAAAGCAATTTTCCCTTAAAACAAACAGGTTAACATTGTTTTTTATCATCAATTCCGGTCTGATCCTTTGAAAAGCGTACGTTCATCTCTTGCCTGTCTCCTCTGCAGGAAGTTGATCGGTCAAGATGATGAACGCATGCCCAAGGTATATAATACCTTAATGATAGGAAGTGCAAACGTCATGCCATCGATATTTTTTAAGGGCTGTTAAAGAAAAAATTGTAACTATATATAAATGAAGATGTTATAAAAGGGATGATGAATGAAATCAATCATCGCAATCAAGATGGATATGATGGAATTCCCTATATGAAACGCGGGAATAATAGAATCCCGCAGTAGAGAAGTCTACCAGGCAGTGCAATAGAGATCATTGAGAGTCTTTAACGCGGCCTTCACAAAGTGCTTTAATGAGTTCGTCCAGATACTTGTGATATCGCAGTGGGAGATTTTTATATTTCGGTTTCAGTAACTGCATGTTTTCATCGAATGTTTGTTGTCTGTCGACGGAGGATCGGATATTTGTCATGTATTCATCAAGTTTTTTCCTGACTTTATCGAGAAGCTGATCATCTATTGTCCCGGCAATGGCAAGGCTCGTTTTTTCGATATCCCAATCCTGTTCGTTCAATATCTTGAAACAATAACCGCGGAAATATTCGGCGATCGTACCGCGGTTAAAACCGCCGAGTTCCGAGGCGGTATCAGTTATTGCACTTCGTGAAAATTTCTTTTCGCGGAGTGATGTAATAATTTTCTCCTCGATGTTACGCGTATCCGAAAATTGCGCTATGATTTCGGGCGGGAGATCTTTGGTACGGACAAGTGTCCGGTCTTCCGATTGTGCCAGTATTACGGCTCGTTTCACGATACTTTCGAGCTCTCGGATATTTCCTCTCCACTCATAGTTCACGAGAGCATTCATCGCATTTGCCGAGAATTGTACCGAAGTATTTTCGCGGTTGAGAAAATGTGCCGCCAGATGTGGAATGTCGCTTTTTCTCTCATGAAGTGGGGGGAGGTGGAGCGATATCACATTCAATCTGTAATACAGATCTTCCCTGAATCGCTTTGCCATGATTTCCTGTTTGAGATTTTTATTAGTTGCGGCGATGATGCGTACATCGACCTTGAGCGTTTTTATTCCCCCGACCCGCTCGAATTCTCCCTCCTGAACAACACGAAGGAGTTTGACCTGGAACGCCTCGCTCGTATCGGCAATTTCGTCAAGGAAGATCGTGCCGCCGTTCGCCAATTCGAATCTTCCAGTCCGTTCCTTTACTGCTCCCGTAAAAGCGCCTCGTTCATGGCCAAACAGTTCGCTTTCAAGCAGGCTTTCGGAGAGAGCGCCGCAATTGACTGCAATAAACGGTTTTTCTCTTCTCGGGCTTTCGCTATGAATGGCCCGGGCGATCAGTTCCTTTCCGGTCCCGCTCTCACCTGAAATCATCACATTGGCGTCTCCGGAGGCAATTTTTCTTACCATTGCGATCAACGGTGCCATCTTGCCTGTTGGAGAGTAAATGATGCCGCAAAATGCTTCGGGTGTTCCATCGTCTCCAGATTCTTCGGGCTGGTATACCTGTAAATCGGCTGCACGCGAACTTAATTCTTCAAGGGCCCGTTTTTGCCGTTCGAGCTCTTCGACCAGACTTACTGCTGGGGTGTTCTGTTGTGACGAAAGTGTAAGTCTTTTTTCAAGCTCCTGTACTCGAGATTCTTTCAACCGAAGTTGCCGGGTAATTTCATCTTTTTCACGGGCAAGTTCGGTGACGGTCTCTTTCATGATGTTTCGTTCGTACACAACGGTAAGGAAACTGACAAGTAGAACGACAATACCGGGAATCGCAAGCGGAAGTGAAAGATCGATGATAATTAATATAAGAACATCAAGGAGGCAATACAATGCAAAGAGTCCGATGGTTAGTAATAATCCTCGAAATTCCCGGAAACGAAAAATCATCACAAAAGCAGCCAGACCAAGTAAAAACGAGATTGCCAGGCATACCCACCATGCAGGACTGACAAGAAAATTCGAGTGAAGAATATTATGTATCGCTGTCGCATGAACGCCGACTGCAGGGAATTTTGCTGCATAGGGTGTTGCAACAAAAGAGCTTCGCCCCTCTGCTATTACACCTATAAGAATAATCTTCCCCTTCAATGATGTCAGAAGTGCAGGTTGGGGCTGGGAACTTCGTTCACCGTATGCCTGGAGGAAATCGACAAAGTGAATTGTATGGAGGGATGATGTACCTCCGGAATAGTTAAGGCGAACATATCCCTGATCGAGAATTGGAATACGTTTCATGTCACCAGGATATTTGATGAGTGCTGACGAGCCGGCAACGACAACCGACGATCGGGTACCCTCGAGAAATAACCGGGCAAGCTCGAATGAAAGAGCAGGAACAAGCTGTCCGTTGTATTCAATGAACAACGGGAAATTTCGAACTACAGCTTCATCGGCGAGATTAGCATGACCGATACTCATGCTGGCATTCAGTAATGCCGGGAATGGTAATGTTATCCGGCCTCCCGATCTGAATGAATGCTGTTCGGGAATTTTATAAACGAATCGAGCAGGAATAGTTTGCGGTGCCAACGTGTCGGCGGCAGTCCCCGTAAGACGGTCGAAATATACACTCTGGACGATATTCTCCATGGTGCGGGTCATTCGCACGAGAAGAGAATCGTTTTCAGCATATTCCGGTTGTGGATCGGAAAAACTAAAATCGAAACCAACGGCTTTTACCTCCACATCGTGTAACGCCATAAGAAGTAACGCATAATAATTTCGTGGAAGCGGCCAGCGTTTCAATGCATTTATATCGCTATTGTCGAGATAGAGAATAACTATATTGGTATCGATTGTCGATTGTCCACGGATTAACAGTTTAAGGTCTGTCGCTTGTTGTTCAAGTTGATTGAAAGGACCGTCGATCAGTGTCGGAACTAACGACACAATGAACGCGATTAGGATGCCGGTAAGAAAATGTTTGAGTGTCATATTACCGCCGTGCCAGCCAGTTTTCGGGATCTTGTTTTTCTCGTTCATGCCAGAGTTCGAAATGGAGCATCGGACCGGACAGCGAGTCACCGCTTGTACCGATTGCCTGCCCTCCGCTAACTTTATCTCCGGTTGTCACCGTAATTTCTGCCAGATGGGTGTACACTGTCCGGTATCCATTCCCGTGGTTAATGATAACCAGATTGCCGTAGGATGGAAGCCATGATATGAGAGCTATTTCCCCTTCTGCCACCGAAAGAACATCCGTTCCATTCGGAACCGAAATATCGACGCCCGTGTTTTGCGTAATCGTTTTTAATTGAGGATGGATCTGATTCCCGAAACGCGAAGCAATTTTCGCATGAACTGCTACAGGCCATCGCAGCATTCCCCGCTGCGCCTCGAACGAAGCGGTTGGTGCAATCGGAGGTGTCGTAAGAGTCTTATCACGAGGAGTGGCTTCCTCATGTTCGCGGCGAATTCGATCCTGTTCGATCAGATCGGCAATGAATTTTTCGAGTTCCTTTGCAGCCCGTGATTTCCGTTCGATTTCGCGACGGTAATTCTTTCTGTCTTTCCGAATTACCTCAAGGAGCGCCTTCCGCTCCTCGGATTTTCTCGTCAGGTTTTGTTCCTCGGTGCTCTTGACTGTAATAAGATGCTGCTCTTCATCAAGTTTTTCTGCAAGGAGCGCGATTTTGTCCTCCAGGAGTTCCTTTTTTGTGTTAAGTCGTTGAAGATCTTTTTTCCTTTGTTCGGAGAATCGCTGCAGGTACTCGATACGGACTGCAAATTGATTTAATGAACGCGATGAAAGAACAAGTTCAAGATCGGAAAGTCGCCCGTATTTATATGCACCGATCACATATCGCGCATAATGGTCCTGTAGGAACGATACCTGTTTTTCAAGATGGGAAATCTGATTTTCAACTTCTGAAATGTCGTATTGGAGTTTTCGTTCCTGTGCGTGCAGCGTGCGGAGTAATTTTTTAATGAGCGTGCTCTGACGATCGTAAGTATCGAGCATCTCAAGGGTGTTTTGCTCACGCTGTTCAGTGCTTTTGATCTTGTCTTCAAACTGCGTAATTTCTTTCTGCAGCTGTTCCAATTCAAGTTGCTTTGACTTGATGTCCTTTTCTTTATCATCGGATTCAGCCGGTGAACCCGGCCGGAGAAGAAGCGAGAATACTATGAGAACGATGCAATGCCGCATGCTATTGCCAGTCAATTTGTTCAGCATTCTCAGGGAATGTAAACGGGAAAGTCACGTTTTGTATATTTACGCGTGCAGTGGTATACATCAGTGTGACGCTCTTGCCACCTTGATAATCATTTACCTTCATTTGAAATGGGAGCCAGGTCGTATTCTGAGAGCGAAAATCCGAGAATTTCACTTCACGCACGAGCTGCCCCTCGGGATTCTGTACCTGGATTTGTGTAATTGAAAATGTAATCGGATCGATCCAGTAGCGTGAAGTCTCCTTCGGCTTGCGGAACACGAGTATGTAATTATCATCATCAGTGGAATATTCCGAGGGAACAGCAGGTTCATGTTCAATAGGAACGACACCGCCGCACAGGTTGAGAATATCGGAAAAATCGATATCGAGATTAAGTAGCGAGCCGATTGCGTGTCGCAACGTCGTACCGTGTATGAGTTGATTTTGTAAACTATTGTATATAAGAAACGTCTCTTGTGTCAATAATATATCGGCCACATCGATACCGAATCGGAGCTTCAATTTTCACGTACATCGAGTCGGGTTTTTTTACGTGGAGTTCAATACTTCCTGAATTCGAAAATGTTGGTGTTTCAACGGCAACCGAACCCTCGGCTTCGATCGACCTGAATGTACGCTGATGTTGCGCGACTTTCAAGAGTAGTGTCTGGATATCCATATCCTTCACAGATAGTGTGCGGCGACTGGCAGTCGGGGCACAGCCGGTCCAGAGAAAGCCGCACCATACAGCAAGAAATATAAGGCGTCTGAATGTCATTGTTGATAGCGTTGAATTTTATCCCGAAGCCCTTGATTTGTCTGATTCGTCTCGAGAGCTTTTTTCCAGGTCTCCACTGCCTTTTCTTTTTCACCCCGTGCCTGAAAAATATCTCCGAGGTGTTCAAGGATAACCGCATCGTTGCCGCCGGCCTGTTGCCGCAGATCGACAGCTCGCTGGATCAGGCGGAGTGCATCGGCGTATTGTTTCATCTTAAAAAAAATCCAGCCAAGGGTATCCATGTAGGCGCTGTTTGTAGAATCCTTCTCGACAGCCACGGTCGACATTTTCAGTGCATCATCGAGCCGCGTTTCTCGTTCAGCCAGGCTGTAACTATAGTTATTGAGAAGAAGATGATTTTTCGGATCGAGTGAAAGTGCACAGTCATAGATGCTGTCTGATTCAGTAAAACGCTTCAATGCATCGAGATTCTGAGCGAGAGCTCCGAGTGCATCGACATTTTTTGAATCCATCCGTACGGCACGTTCAAGAAGAGGAAGTGCTTGCTCATTCTTCCCGCTCTGAGTGTAGCCTAGACCGAGATAAAAAAGTATCCGAAATTCATCTGGGAAAAGAATGCGTCCCCGCTCAAGCACACTGATTGCCAGATCGAGTTTATTCTGTTGAAAGTAAAGAAGTCCAAGTTGGATATAAGGATCCACAATCCTGTTATTGAGGCTGATCGCTTTCTCGTAGTACTCAGCAGCAAGCGAATCATGCCGTGATGTCACTTCGACATCTCCGAGAAAAACATACGATTGCCATTGTCGGGGAAAGCGATCGCGGATATGCTCGCCAAGAATTCTAGCATAATGAAGAGCACCCGATGTATCGGGCTGGCCCGTAAGAATTCCACACCGAGACCTAACGCCGCTTCGACCGTGATTGAATCGCGCATGACAATCGGTAGAAAAATTGAGAATGCGGTTTCCCATTCTTTCTTCTGGATATATACGCTTCCCCGCGTGATATTGATTTCGACATCGGCCGAATCCTGCCGGTGCAGCTCATTGAGAAACACAAGTGCCGTGTCCGGTTTATTTGCTCTTAAATATGTTCCGGCCAGACGTTTTTTTAATTCAGAGTTATTGGGATCGAGCATCAACATTTCTTGATACATCGTTGCCGCGCTGTCAAGTTGCTTCAGCCATTCGTAAACCGTTGCCATCTGAAAAAGAGTCTGCCAGCTTGGCCCGAATCGATCTCGAATAGTCTTATAGATCTCAAGAGCCTTCGGGTATTGCTGCCGCTGTTGATGGATACGGCCGATGGTGTATAGTACTCTTATTGAAGTTGGATCGCGCTGAACGATCGCTTCATATTCCTTTAGTGCCGATTCAAGGTCCCGGGCTGCCAGATAGATATCAGCCAGGTTCTGGCGATAATCGGTATTTTCCGGATCGAGGCGGAGTGCTTCTCTGGCGTGACGAATAGCAGGGGTGTGCTTCCCAAGAAGGGAGTAATCTTTCGAGATAGCCAGATGGATTCCGGCAGCACTGTCGTACTGTAGAGCCTCTTCATACTCCAGGATTGCCCGTGCCCGATCTTCCTTTACGTCGTATAATGCTCCGTCGATAACTCGAATTGTAGCTTGATTTTGCTGCTCTTTTGATATTTCAGACGATCGTTTCCCCGAAGAATCGAGTGTCTGCCGTAGGTTTGCACAACCTCCAAGGAAGAGTACCCAAAGGAACAGCAAAACGTACTCTCCCACAAAGCATCCGTTATTTTTATGATTACTTGTTAACATTACAATGAAATATATCAACTCCTGTATTGAATAACAAGAGAAAAACATTAGTTCTTACTTGACTTTTTCTTGTTGCATTGCTACATTAACACTGAGTGTTCAATCTGTCACTTTAGAGGAAAGGATTAACCCAATGAAAGACAGCCGACTTCAGCTATGGGTTCGCACGATGGGAATATTTGTAGGGACGATCATCCTCTTGGGCGGGATGCTTGTGATAGGCGGCTGTGCGGGCTCCGAAGAAACGGGTGAAGAAGAACTCGCACAACAGCAAGACTCACAGCGTCACCTGAGGGAGGTGGATTCACTTCGCTCTGTTATCAATAGTTTGCACGCGCAACTTTCCGATGCGGAACAGAATAACCGGAGCTTGAATGCACGGGTTGTCGAGCTTGAGCGAAAGCTTCAAGAAGATACGGATAAATCAAAATCCACACTAACACCAGCAGCCCCAGTAACGGCACCGGTAAGCGATGTGTCCGCCGCATACAGCGATGCCATGGCAAAGTATAAGGCTCGAAAATATGAAGAGGCGCTGAATGCATTCATGAGTGTAAAAGAAGCTGCTTCAGGAAAAGTAAAATCGGCAGCAGAATATTGGACCGGTGAATGCCTGAATGGTCTGAAACGGTATGATGAAGCTATCAGGACGTTCGAAGAAGTGATTGCAACAAAAGGCTCAGACAAACGTGATGATGCACAATATATGCTTGCACACGTTTATCTGAGAAAGAAAGATACAGCAAAAGCAAAAGAAGCATATCAGACGTTGATCGATAAATTCCCCACAAGCGAATATGTTGCCAGAGCGAAGGAAGAACTGGCAAAGATAAGGTAATTCGGTCAATCGAGAAACAAAGGTTGAAAACTCAAAGGCCATCTCCACCAGACGCGTGGAGCAATGGCCTTTTTGTTTTTTATGGATATTGGCAGTAGACAGCTGCAACAGTCGTGATAAAAAGGTCGGATCATTGCTTTCGCGTTCTCTGCCGAATTTCCTGGTCTTTATACTGAAGCTGGTACAATTTGTAGTAGATTCCGCCGTGTGCGAGAAGTTCCTGGTGGGCTCCCATCTCACGAATTTCCCCTTTATGAAGGACGATGATATTGTCGGCGTTCTGGATTGTCGAGAGCCGGTGCGCTATGACAATTGAAGTTCTTCCCTGTAATAATTGTTGTGTGGCGTTTTGAATAAGAGTTTCGGTGTCTGTATCGATGCTCGATGTCGCTTCATCAAGAATAAGAATTGCCGGAGCGAACGCCAACGCACGGGCAAATGAAAGTAATTGCTTTTGCCCGACCGATAGCGTTGCACCACGTTCCTTCACTTCCGCCCGATATTCGCCCGGTAATCTGTCAATAAACCTGTCTGCACCGACAAGCGCCGCTGCTTCGCATATTTTCTCGTGTGTAATTGCAGGATTCCCCAGAGAGATGTTGGTTGAAATATCGCCGGAAAACAGGAATACGTCCTGAAGCACCACCGAAATCTTTCGCCGCAGTTCGCTGATGCTTAATTTGCGAATATCGATGTCGTCAATAAGGATTTCTCCCTTGTTGATGTCGTATGAGCGTCCCAGAAGATTAATGATCGATGTTTTTCCTGCCCCGGTGTGGCCGACGAGGGCGACCGTCTGCCCCGGTTCGATGGTGAATGAAATATTTTTCAACACCCACTCTTCATCGTTATAAGCGAACCAGACATTCCGGAATTCGACCTTACCCTTCACGTTCAGCAAAGGGACGGTGGATGATGATTCCGGGATTCTTGATTTATCATCCAGAAGCTTGAATAACCGTTCGGATGATGCCATGGCATTCTGTAAAATGTTGTACTTTTCCGAGAGATCGCGTATGGGGCGGAAAAACATTTCAGTGTACTGGAAAAATGCCATAACGATGCCCAGCGATATTATACCCTGAAGCGCATGACCGCCGGCATACCAGATTATAAGGCCGAAAGCGATCGCCTGAATCAAATCGATCCCCGGATAAAACATTGCATAATAGAGTACCGACTTGATGTTTGCATCTTTGTGCTCCGCGTTGATTGAATCGAATTTCGAATACGACCGCCGTTCGCGATTAAATATCTGGACGACCATCATACCGCTTATGTGTTCCTGAAGGAATGTATTAAGCCGTGCCACAAGGATACGCTGGAGACGATACACCTCCCGCACTTTTCGCCTGAAGAGAGCCGTCGCCCAGAATAACAATGGCAATACGGCGAGTGTTGCAAGCGAAAGCTGCCAGCTCATCGAAAACATGAAATAGAGAATCCAGAAGATCGTGAATACGTCGCTGAATACCATCACGATTCCCGATGAGAACATTTCATTTAATACCTCTACATCGTTGGTCAGGCGTGTGACCAGTCTGCCAATGGGATTCCGGTCGAAGAACTTCAGTGAAAGTCCCTGAACGTGCCGGAATACCTGCATTCGGATATCGAAGATTGTACGCTGTCCGATCCATTGAGTGAGATAGGCGTTGCAGTACTGAATCACACCGCGGATGACAATTACGGCAAAAAGCAACAGGATGGTAATCAGGAGTCCCGATAAATCATGCTGCGCTATATTCGTATCGACAGCCAGTTTTGTGAAGTACGGCCGGACACCCTCGAATGCGGCGATGATAATGCTTAGAAGAATCCCCAATCCTACATGCCACCGATACGGCTTCAGATACTCTAAAAGCCGCTTCATGAGTCGACTATCGTATGCTTTTCCGAGGATTTCTTCCTCATGAATTCCGATGGTTGCCATTTTCAGTCTAAATGATCGAGTTCTTCTTCAAGCAATTGCTTATAATGCAGGTCGGCATAAATTCCGCCAAGTTCAACCAGACCGTCGTGCGTGCCGCGCTCAACGATCTCCCCGTCATCCATCACGATGATGAAATCGGCATTTTTTACCGTCGAAATGCGATGACTGATAAAAATACTGGTCCGATTCTCCATCACTTTTTTCAGTCTGTGAAGAATTTCCTCTTCGGTGTAGGTATCGACCGACGATAATGCGTCATCAAGGATGAGAATGGCAGGATCACGTATCAGTGCACGGGCAATGCTTACTCGCTGTTTTTGTCCGCCCGATAACGTAATGCCCCGTTCGCCTATCATCGTCTCGTAAGTATGGGGGAATGTGCTTATATCCTTCTTTAGTTGTGCGGTTTCGGATACCGCCTCGATTGCCGCCGAACCTGCCAGCTCAACGCCGTAGCCGATGTTGTCTGCAATGCTCTCGGAAAACAGGAATGTTTCCTGCTGGACATAACCTATGTGTGAGCGAAGCACGTCGAGAGGAATTGTTTTGATGTTTTTTCCGTCGATAAGAACTTCACCTGCGGTAACGTCGTACAGCCGTGATATCATATTCACCAGCGTCGTTTTTCCGGAACCTGTGGTTCCGATAATTGCCAGCGACATTCCTTTTGGAATCGTAAGGTTGATATTTTTCAGTGTCGGTTCGGAACCGGTGGAATGCCGGAAGCTTACATTACGAAACTCGATGGATCCCTCGATTGTACGTATTGTCGTGTCGGTTTCCGGTGTATCCTTGATTGCAGGTTCTGTATCAAAAATTTTTATTAACCGGGTCATCGACGCGGCACCTTGCTGCAGCATGTTCGTCACCCATCCGAAAGCGATCATGGGCCAGATCAGTTGTGTAAGATATCCGAGGAATGCCCAGAGCGTCCCGATGCTGAATTCACCTTTAATTACTTTCATGCCCCCGAAGTACAGCGTGAGGAGTAGAGAAAAGCCGATGAGAAGAAACATCAATGGCCACATCAGCGATTGTACTTTCGCAAGTTCCATATTTTTCTTCAGATACGACCAGCTCATGGAGTGAAAAAGATCTGTCTCGTACGCCTCGCGCACGTACGCTTTCACGACGCGGATACCGGATAGATTTTCCTGTGCGCGCGTTGTGAGGGCCGAATATTGCACCTGCCTTTCTTCGAACCTCTGATGAACCGATTTCCCCAACTTGTACACTGCATATGATACAAGGGGGAGCGGGGTTAGCGCAATAAGAGTGAGTTTCCAATCGAGAGATAGAATAACGACAAGGACCATGGCGAATGTCATTAATGTATCGAGAGGATACATGATGCCCGTCTGACGACGTTTCTGACTGCACCGATGTCGTTCGTCGCATGTGCCATCAGGTCACCGGTCGGTGTATTCTGGAAATAATGGAGATCAAGGCGTTGGATGTGCCGGAGAAAATCGTTGCGTAGGTCGTATTGAATTTTCCAAGAAGTGACAATGATTGTCTGCCGTGTCAGATACATGAAAAACCCTGCACAGAGAGCAAAGCCGAGAATCAACCCGGCGTAGCCGAGAAGCACGAACCATGTCGACGGAGTGCGTTTCAATACCGTGTTTCAACGCATCGATCGCATGTCCTTGAAGAATCGGCTGGAATACCGAGAACACATTGCTGATAAGAACGGCGATGAACCCGGCGAGGAGAGTTCGTTTGTATTTGAGGAGATACGGCTTGAGACGCAGTAACGATTTCATGTGAACCGAAAAAAATCCTTCTATCCAATTATTTCAAACCCGGTATAACGGTGCAGAACTTTCGGCACGATAACCTTTCCCTCAGGAGTCTGGTAATGCTCGAGTAACGACGCCATGACACGCGGCAGTGCAAGTCCAGAACCGTTCAATGTATGAACAAATTCCAGTTTCGATCCGTTCTCGGGCTTAAAACGGACATTTATTCGGCGGGCCTGGAAGGCCTCATAATTGCTGCAGGATGAGACTTCAAGCCATTTTTTCTGACCGGGTGCCCATACTTCAAGATCGTATTTCTTAGTCTGGGTAAATCCTATATCGGCCGTACACATGAGGAGCGTATGGTAAGGGAGCCCCAGAAGCTGCAGCAGTTGTTCTGCATCCTGCCGGAGGCTCTCGAGTTCATCGTATGATTTTTGCGGGACCACAAACTTTACGAGCTCGACTTTATCGAACTGATGCAATCGATTAAGACCCCGGACATCCTTTCCATACGATCCGGCTTCACGGCGGAAACAGGGTGTATATGCACAGTAACGGATTGGTAACTGCTTTTCGGTCAGTGTCTCGTCTCTGTAGAAATTTGTCACCGGTACTTCAGCGGTCGGGATGAGATACAGCTGATCGCGTTCGATGCTGTACATCAAGTCTTCTTTGTCCGGAAGCTGTCCTGTCCCGAGAGCGCTTCTTTCGTTAACCAGGGCAGGCGCCCAGATTTCGCGATAACCCCGCCCGGCTGCCTGATCAAGGAAGAAATTAATGAGAGCGCGCTCGAGCTGTGCGCCTTTCCCGACATAAAACGGGAATCCCGCTCCTGCAACCTTCGCTCCGCGTGTGAAATCGATGATACCGAGACGTTCCACGATTTCCCAGTGCGGTTTCATCTCGAAGTCCACAACCGGAGGCTCACCCCAGGTTGTAACAACCTGATTGTCGGCTGGAGTAGTACCGATGGGGACCGATGGATGTGGTACGTTCGGGACCTGGAGAAGAAGAGTGTGAAGCTGTGACTCCAGGATCTTAAGATCGTCGTCCAGCTGTCTGATCTGATTTTTCAACAGTTCCATCTCAACTATGTGGTTCGAAGTATCCTTACCCGCCCGTTTCAATTTGCCGATTTCTTCGGACACGGTATTTTTCTTCGATTTCATCGATTCGACCGTGCCTATGACCGATCGTCGCTTTTCGTCGATTGAAAGGATATCGTCGATATAGTCGGCTTCGCCCTTCGCCTTAATTCCGGCTTTGACTATGTCAGGATGTTCGCGGATGAATTTCAGATCGAGCATGGATTTTCCTGCTAAATAAAAAAAGATAAGAAAATAATTGATGAAAAGATAGTAGTTTTGGTAAAGTTGAAGGCGATATCATCAGCAGGAGAACCCATAGCTTTAGCTATGGGTTCTTAAAAAAGAAAGATTGTTTGACCCACGGTCGTCAAAGAACGACGGACTCGTTGAGATGAATCCGTGGGTTTGAATATTGAGTTATTCAAAATGTTTTTCCCCCTGTCTTGTGGACAGTTACGACATTTAGGTTTACGAATATTTTTTCACCTGCATGGCTGTCGGGGCAGTCTAGGCGTCCGCGTGGGGTCTGTAAATGGAGAATTGTGAATTTTGGATGATGAATCATTTTGCGAAGCCAGTATAATCGCCGATTTTGTATTGTAAAGTTTTCAGCAGGTTTCCGCCCGATTTCGTGTTTCGGTTTTTTCCGTCTCACGATCTCCAGTGAGATTCACGTCCCACATTTTTCAGTGGGATGGGCGGTCCCGACAGCCAGTGTTGACGTGTTCTTTTTTCATTTGAATGGCTGTCGGGGCAATCCACGCTTGTCAATGAAGAATTGTGAATTGTGAGTGATGAATGAGAATACTTGCAGAGATTGTTAAGCAAGGAGATTCTTTTTCTAAATTAGAGTAAAGAATTATCTTACAGAATGTTTCCGCACGTTCTTTGTGCGGTCCCGACAGTCAGTTTTGAAATAGTCTTTTTTCATTTGGATGGCTGTCGGGGCAATCCACGCGCCCACGCGGGGCGCGACACTTTTTAAAAAATTATTCATTTGAAAGTATGCTCCACAATAACCACATGCCGGCAAGTTCAGTTAGGAATACCATGTATGTGGTAAAATCATGCATAAAGCCTGTAACTTTCTGAATGCCAAAAATTGATGCCACAAGACATAACGCCACCACTCTCATTAAGTTAGAAATAAAAGCGGTAGGAAATGCCATTATGAATAA
>CAVZMI010000005.1:0-118175 GCA_963776275.1 Ignavibacteriota bacterium | reverse complement strand
TCAGATTGTGTTCACATCGGTGATCTTGCCATCTAGAGAGGATCCTCACGGTCACCAGCGAAGTCAGGCCTGGCTTCAATCAGGTCTGCGGGTATAGACTGGATGCCGCACGGAAGCTCCCCTCATCCTTCCGCTTGCGTTCGGTGATATTGATGGCCTCTAGTGATTGTGGCAACAAGAGTCTTTCCCGTCCGCCTGAATACTACAATTGCTGAATTCCATTGAAGTGTCCGGGAAAAAGAAGCTTATTGATATGAAGGATAATAATTTTCGATGTACATCCTGGTACTGTTTGCCTCTTTAATGGTTTTTTTCTCAGAAGCTTTCAGGTCCCAACTGATCAAGAAGGGGCAGATGGAAAACAGGATTTCCAAAGATTTACCAATTACATCCTTTTCAGCTCTTCCAGTGGAAGGGATTCGAAGGTTTTTCCGTTAGTTGCTGTCATTTTCATGATGGATATTTTAACAATAATTGGAGCATTAGCGTAGTTGAGTAAATTTTCCAGGTATTCGTTATGTTCCCGGCGCGCCTCATTAGCTATAAATTAATTCTGCTGTCGTTTTTCTTCTCTCTTGTTTCGAAAGGCAAGCTTTTTTGTTGGCAATGATTAACTCTGCTGCTCGTTTTTCTTTTCTACTTCTGCCTGCTTGCGCTCGGTGATGTCGCGCTCTGTGGAGGCAATGCCAATCGGTTTTCCGGCATTATCCACCAGTTTCGTGACGGTCATCCAGATATCGAGAATGCGGCCGTCTTTGGTCACCCGCTGGGTCTCAAACGAGGTGATCGCTTCGCCCGCTATCAGCCGGCGGGTAAAATCCTTTTGCTCTTCCTCTTTGTCGGGGGGCGTGAGGCGCCCATGTTCATCTGAAGTGCCTCTTCCTCGCTATAGCCATACATCAGTTCAGCACCGTGGTTCCAGGCGGTGATCCTCCCTCGAAATCCTGGATTGTGATCGCATCGTTTGAGTCTCTCACTATTCCACCGTCTCAATTTCTTCTCTTCCTGCTCGCTGGCCTCGACTCCGCCTCCCTTTGGGATTCAGCGAGCTTGCGCTCGGTGATGTCACGCTCCGTAGAGGCAATAGCAATTATTTTGCCCGTATCGTCCATCAGTTTCGTTACTGTCATCCACACATCGAGTAAACGCCCGTCTTTGGTCAACCGTTGGGTCTCAAACGAGGAAATCTTTTCACCCGCTAACAGCCGGTGGTTAAAATCCTTTTGCTCTGCCTCTTTATTGGGGGGCGTTAGGTGCCAAATACTCATCTGCAGCGCCTCTTCCTCGCTATAGCCATACATCAGTTCAGCGCCGTGGTTCCATGCGGTGATCCGTCCCTCAAAATCCTGTATTGTGATCGCATCGTTTGAGTCTCGCACTATCGTCGCCAGGCGTCTTAATTGCTTCTGCTCCTCCTGCTTGCGCTCGGTGATATCATGTTCAGTGTGCTTACGTTTCTTCAGCAGCGTTTCCAGCTTCTTCACTTTCCTACGAACAGATTCCAGCTCTTCAATCAGTTTGTTCTTTGTTTTCCTATCATTCTTCATGTATCCTCGGTACCCGTTGCTTGAATTACTTCGATAAGTCATTCGATTGTCATACCATCTGCTTCCTGCAAAATTACCTCTGGACGACAGCGCTGAAGGAGTGCTAGCGCGTTGCGATAACATCTTCTTGATTCGTGAATCTCCCCTAAGCCGGGCCGTAATATTTCCCATCGTTGATCGAGAATAATACAAACTGGTTAGTGATACTCATATCCTATCCTCCTCTTAGGAGTCTTGTTAAAGGCGTCGAAATCGTGTTATAAAAAACGTATTCTCCAATGAGGCGAACTGAAATCAAGCAGTGCGTCTTCCGATGAGACGAAAAAGTCTGATAGCAATTACCGCGGCTATGATTTGTAGAGCGCTGGTACATGCCACAACGTAAGATCGTACTCATAAAGAGATCCTTCACCTACTATGTGTCATGACGTTGATTATCGAAGGGAATGAGTTGACGGCTAGTACGATAATTGGCGGTCTAGATGAAAACCCTTACAAAATTGAATTATCATTAAAAGCATACGGGATTTCGCAAACTAAATTTTCATACGTATCATATAATATTATCGACAAATTCATGGAAAATATTAGATATTAGTGACTTTACATATACATTGATTGAAGGAAACTTAGGAAGGCAGGAGAATTTTAACGAAAAGCTTATTAAAAGTCAAGGAAAAAGCAATAAAATGTGAAAAATGTGGAACTCTCCTAATTTTCAGATAGTAATTGTTCAATATCAGACTTGTCCAAAATAGCTGTTATGAAAGAACAGTGTTAATGGTGTCACTTTCTTTTTGAAAAGAAAGTGACACCATTAACACTGTTCTTTCATAACAGCTATTTTGGACAAGTCTGATATTGAACAATTACTATCTGAAAATTAGAAGACTCCCCAATTTTTCACATTTTATTGCTTTTTCCTTGACTTTTAATAAGCTTTTGTTAAAATTCTCCTGCCTTCCTAAGTTTCCTTCAATCAATGTATATGTAAAGTCACTAATATCTAATATTTTCCATGAATTTGTCGATAATATTATATGATACGTATGAAAATTTAGTTTGCGAAATCCCGTATGCTTTTAATGATAATTCAATTTTGTAAGGGTTTTCATCTAGACCGCCAATTATCGTACTAGCCGTCAACTCATTCCCTTCGATAATCGACGTCATGACACATAGTAGGTGAAGGATCTCTTTATGAGTACGATCTTACGTTGTGGCATGTACCAGCGCTCTACAAATCATAGCCGCGGTAATTGCTATCAGACTTTTTCGTCTCATCGGAAGACGCACTGCTTGATTTCAGTTCGCCTCATTGGAGAATACGTTTTTTATAACACGATTTCGACGCCTTTAACAAGACTCCTAAGAGGAGGATAGGATATGAGTATCACTAACCAGTTTGTATTATTCTCGATCAACGATGGGAAATATTACGGCCCGGCTTAGGGGAGATTCACGAATCAAGAAGATGTTATCGCAACGCGCTAGCACTCCTTCAGCGCTGTCGTCCAGAGGTAATTTTGCAGGAAGCAGATGGTATGACAATCGAATGACTTATCGAAGTAATTCAAGCAACGGGTACCGAGGATACATGAACATGAATAATAGGAAAACGAAGAACGAACTGATTGGCGAGCTGGAA
The DNA here is from genome assembly GCA_963776275.1 of Ignavibacteriota bacterium. Taxonomy (GTDB): domain Bacteria; phylum Bacteroidota; class Ignavibacteria; order UBA10030; family CAVZMI01; genus CAVZMI01. Next base: position 114,980 of record CAVZMI010000005.1, on the reverse strand, counting down.
TCTGTTCGTAGGAAAGTGAAGAAGCTGGAAACGCTGCTGAAGAAACGTAAGCACACTGAACAGGACATCACTGAGCGCAACCGGGAAGAGAAGAACTTGAGACGCCTGGCAATTATAGTGAGAGACTCAAACGATGCGATTACGATACAGGATTTTGAGGGCCGAATCACCGCCTGGAACCACGGTGCTGAACTGATGTATGGCTATAGCGAGGAAGAGGCGCTTCAGATGAGCATTTGGCACCTCACGCCCTCCGACAAAGAGGCAGAGCAAAAGGAGTTTACCCGCCGGTTGATATCGGGCGAAAAGATCTCCTCGTTTGAGACCCAGCGGGTGACCAAAGATGGGCGTATACTCGATGTGTGGCTGACAGTAACGAAACTGGTGGATAATACGGGCAAAACAATTGGTATTGCCTCCACAGAGCGCGACATTACCGAGCGCAAGCTCGCTGAATCCCAAAGGGAGGCTGCGCTCCAGGCGAGCAAGCAGGAAGAGAAGAACTTGAGACGCCTGGCAATTATAGTGAGAGACTCAAACGATGCAATTATAATACAGGATTTTGAGGGCCGGATCACCACCTGGAACCACGGTGCTGAACTGATGTATGGCTACGGCGAGGAAGAGGCACTTCAGATGAATATCGAGCACCTGACTCCCCCCAATAGAGAAGCAGAGCGGAAGGAGTTTACCCGCCGGCTGAGAGCGGGCGAAGCGATCACCTCACTTGAAACCCAGCGGGTGACCAGAGACAACCGCATTTTAGATATCTGGCTCACTGTGACGAAACTAGTGGACGATACCGGAAAACCGATTGGTATTGCCTCCACAGAGCGCGACATCACCGAGCGCAAGCAGGCAGAAGTGGAGAAAGAAAAACGAGCAGCAGAGTTAATCATTGCCAACAAAGAGCTTGCCTTTCAAAACGAGGAGAAAGAAAAACGAGCAGCAGAATTAATTATAGCTAATGAGGCGCGCCGGGAGACTAACGAATACCTGGAAAATTTACTCAACTACGCTAATGCTCCAATTATTGTCTGGAATACCCATCATGAAATCACACGGTTCAACAAAGCCTTCGAATCCCTTACTGGAAGAGCTGAAAAGGATGTAATTGGTAAATCTTTGGAAATCCTGTTTCCATCTGCCCTTCTTGATAGTTCGATGAAACTTATCAAGAAAACCATTGAGGGCAAACGGTGGGATGTAGTCGAAATTATTATCCTTCATATCGATGGCTCTTTCCGGACACTTCAATGGAATTCAGCAAATATCATGTCGCCGGACGGAAAGACTCTTGTTGCCACAATCGCTCAAGGCCATGATATCACCGAACGCAAGCGGAAGGATGAGGAGCTCCGTGCGGCATCCATCTATACCCGCAACCTGATTGAAGCCAGCCTTGACCCGCTGGTGACCATCAGTGCTGATGGCAAGATCACCGATGTGAACAAGGCGACCGAGGATGTCACCGGTGTTTCCCGCGAGCGACTCATCGGCGGCGATTTTGCCGACTATTTCACCGAGCCGGAGAAGGCGCGTGTAGGGTACCGGAAAGTGCTGGCGGATGGGCTGGTGATAGATTATCCGTTGACCTTGCGGCACACGTCTGGGAAAACTACGGACGTATTATACAATGCAACGGTGTATCGTAATGAGAAGGAGGAAATACAGGGTGTATTTGCAGCGGCGCGAGACATCACCGAGCGCAAGCGGGTGGAAGAACAAATCCTTCAGCAAAGTGCTGTGCTGAATGCAATCAATAAAGTCTTTCAAGAGTCGTTAATCTGTGAAAGCGATGAGGATGTAGCTCGCGCCTTTCTTGCTGTTGCAGAGAAATTGACTAGCAGCAAGTTCGGTTTCGTTGACGAGCTGAACGCATCAGGGAAGGTAGATTCGCTTGCCATAAGCGACCCCGGCTGGGAAGCCTGCAGAATGCCCAAAACTGACGCACTCATAGCACTGAAGAACCTGGAAGTTCGCGGGATCTGGTCCAGTGTCATCCACCAAGGTCGCTCAATAATCGTCAACGATCCTGCATCGCACCCCGACCGTGTCGGGACACCTCCGGGCCATCCTCTGATAATCTCTTTCCTAGGAGTGCCATTGAAACAGGCCGGGCGGACGATCGGTCTTATCGGCCTTGCTAATAAGGAAGCGGGTTATACCCATGCCGACCAGGATGCCGTTGAAGATTTATCAGTATCTTTCGTTGAGGCGTTTATGCGCAAGCGGGCTGAGGAGGCACTCAAAAAATCACTTGAGGACCTAAAGCGCTCCAACGAGGAGCTTGAGCAGTTTGCTTATGTTGCCTCGCACGATCTTCAGGAGCCGCTGCGCATGGTTTCAAGTTTCACGCAGCTTATCGAGCGGCGTTACAAAGATAAGCTCGACAAGGACGCTAATGATTTTATCAATTTCGCCGTCGATGGGGCAAACCGGATGCAGCGATTAATCAACGATCTTCTTGATTATTCCCGTGTTACAACGCGGGGAAAGAAGTTTGAACGGATCGATATCGGCTCAATCGTTGGTCAAGTGTCTGCAAATCTCCAAAACAAAATTGAAGAATCGCATGCGATCATCACGCAGGACGATCTTCCCGTAGTCGAAGCGGACGAATCGCAGATGGTGCGACTATTTCAGAACTTGATTGAGAATGCGCTCAAGTTCAGAAGAGACGCACCTCCCCATGTGCATATTTCAGTAAATAAGGAGGGGGCTTATTATGTTTTTGCAGTAAGCGACAACGGTATAGGCATAGATTCGCAGTACGCCGACAGAATTTTCCAAATTTTCCAGCGTTTAAATACGTCGCAGCAATATCCTGGAACCGGTATCGGATTAGCCATCTGTAAGCGTATTGTTGAAAGACACGGAGGTAAGATTTGGTTTGAATCGGAAGTTGGAAATGGTTCAAAGTTCTTTTTTACAATTCCTATAAGGTAAGGAGGTAATCAATGGCAACACAAGAATATGGTAAACCCATCGAGATACTTTTAGTTGAGGATAATCCCGGAGATACACGGCTCGCGGTTGAAGCCCTAAAAGATAGCAAGATCCGAAATACTCTCCACGTCGTAGAAGACGGTATTGAAGCGATGGATTTTCTTTATAAGAGAGGAAAGTATTCAAGTTCACCGCGTCCCGATCTTATTCTTCTCGACCTCGATCTCCCAAAGAAAGATGGTCGTCAAGTTCTTGAAGAAATAAAAGTCGATCCGGACTTAAAACGAATTCCAGTTGTGATTCTAACGATTTCCAAAGCGGAAGAGGACGTGTTGAAGTCGTACAACCTGCACGCAAACTGTTTCATCACCAAGCCGCTCGATCTCAGCCAATTTGTAACAGTGGTAAAGTCGATCGAGGATTTCTGGCTCACAATTGTCAAGCTGCCATCACATTAAAGGGACGATCATGATGAATACCGAAAACTTGGGCAAACCAATCGAGATTCTCTTAGTCGAAGACAATCCAGGCGACGCTCGACTTGCGCTGGAATCATTTAAGGAAAGCAAAATCCTCAACGCTCTCCATTGGGTGCAGGATGGCGTCGAAGCATTGGCATTTATGCGTAGGCAAGGAAGATATACAAATGTGCCGAGACCTGATGTGATTCTGCTTGACCTGAATATGCCTAAAATGGATGGCCGTAGGGTGCTTGCTGAAATCAAATCTGATGACGATCTGAAGCGAATTCCCGTGGTAATCTTAACGATATCGAAGTCGGAAGAAGATATTCTAAAAACGTACAATCTCCATGCAAATTGCTATATCACCAAACCGCTCGATCTTGATCAGTTCATGAAAGTCATTCGGTCAATAGAAGATTTCTGGTTGACGATTGTGCGACTTCCCAGAGGGTAGAAGCTATGAATGTGAATGAAAATTCAATCCGTGCTTTGCTGATCGAAGATAATCCCGGTGATGCGCGCCTCATTGAAGAGATACTCCGGCAAGCAAAAGGACGAAAATTTGTCCTTGACAATTATAATAACCTTACTGACGGACTCAAGGCTCTCATGAAGGGTAATTACGATGTATTACTTCTGGATCTTTCTTTGCCGGATAGTAGGGGATTCGATACGTTCTTAAAAACATATGCTCGAAAACCACAAATTCCCATCGTCATTCTCACCGGTACGGACGATGAAGAGCTGGCGATAAAATCTGTACAGGTAGGAGCCCAGGATTATCTGATAAAGGGACAGATCGACGGCTCGCTTCTTTCAAGATCGATCTCGTACGCGATCGAACGGGCAGGTTTGTTGAAAACGGTACAACAAGAATTGAGCGAACGGAAGGTCATTGAAAAAATATTGCGCAAGACAAATCGAGCCCTGCAGATGTTAAGCGAATGCAATGAAATCATCGTCCGAACCACTGAAGAACAGGATGTGGCAGAAAAGATATGTCGTGCAATTGTTGCAATCGGGAAGCATCTATTTGCATGGATCGCTTTTATCGAGCAAGAGGATGGTCGGTCAATCCGGCCAGTTGCATCGGCTGGTTTAGAGCAGGACCAGTTTCCGGAATCAGCTTCTGCCTCTTTCAAGCAGGACCGCGGAAGCCTTCTGAGCAAAGCGCTTGCCTCAGGCAAAGATGTTATCTGTAATGATATTATGATTGACGAGCATTATTCTCATTTACGAACTGAAGCTAATAGAATAGGATATCGTTCTTTCGCGGTACTTCCACTGGCTGCCAATCTGAAAAACCTGGGAGTATTGCAGATATACTCGAAAGAGCCGGATATGTTCGACCATGAAGAGATGAAACTTCTCAACGAGTTAAAAGAAGATATCGCTTATGCGATCGTAGCGATCAGGACGGAGAAAGAACGCTTGCACTCTGAACAACAGCTGCGAGAAAGCAATACACTGAATAAGTCGCTGCTTCGTGCGATACCCTCAGGAATAAATATCGTGGCTGAGGATGGAACGCTTCTTTTTATGAATCAATGGCTGAGAGATGCCGTGGGAGAGGATGCACTTGGCAGGAATTGCTGGAGTGTATATAATGATGACAAAACCCAGTGCCCCGAGTGTCCACTTAAAAAAGGCATCGGGCTTGGAAACAGCGGCGTCGTGACGACGCGTGGAATCTTCAAGGGAAAAACATACCAGATAAACTTTACCGGTATGCTGTTCAACGGAAAGAAATCAATACTTGAAGTATTCACAGACGTCACCGAATACGAGCGCGCACAGGCAAAAATCCAGGAACAATACTCGACCCTGAAGGGCATTATAGAAAGCACCGAAAGCCCGATATTCTCGGTCGACACAAATTATTGCTACACGAGTTATAATAGGAATCACGCGGCAGTCATGAAAACGTTGTATGGAGTAGATATCGAGATTAGTAAAAGCATCCTCGAATATCAAACTGTCGATGAGGATCGGAGAACAGCGAAGCAAAATCTCAATCGTGCGCTTAACGGCGAACACGTTATAGAGGAGGCATATTCTGGCGAAGATGCTTTATCGCGTCGATATTTTGAAGTATCCTATAATCCAATCCGGGATGAAAACGGCACCATAATCGGAGCGGCGGCCATGGCGCGTGATCTGACCGAACGCAAACAGGCAGAAGAAGCCTTAGATAAGGAGCGGAGTCTGATACTTGCCCTCATGGACAACATCCCTGACTCCATTTACTTTAAGGATATTGACAGCCGCTTTATCAGAATCAATAAGGCCCTGGCTCAGCGATTTGGACTGAGCGATCCTGCACAGGCAGTTAATAAGACAGACTTCGATTTCTTCATGCCGGAGCATGCCCAACCGGCCTACAATGACGAACAGGAAATAATAAAATCCGGCCAGCCTATAGTAGGAAAAGAAGAAAAGGAGACCTGGTCTGATGGCGGGGAATCGTGGGCCTCTACGACTAAGGTTCCTCTCCGCGATCAGGAGGGTAGGATCACCGGGACGTTTGGGATTTCCAGGGACATCACAGAGTCTAAACGGGCGGAAAAAGCTCTCGAGGAACAGTCTCTATACTTTAAACAATTATTTGAGAGCTCGCCCGCAGGAACGGTGATGCTCGATACCAAATTTTCGATACTCAATATAAATCAAGCATTTGTCGACCTCTTCCAATTTTCGCTTGATGAAGTTAAAGGAAAACATATCCATACAATCATTGTACCCGAAAATAAAATGGAAGAAGCGCATGACCTTTTACGTCAGGTTGTTGAGAGTGGTACAGTACAAATGTTCGAGACGGCAAGAAAACGAAAAGACGGAACACTGGTTGAAGTTCTTATCTCCGGTCATCCCATTATACTTAAAAACCAGAACATGGGTTTTTATTTTATGTATGTCGATATTTCCCAACAAAAACGCCTTCAAGAACAATTAATACAAGCTCAGAAGATGGAGAGCCTTGGTACTCTCGCCGGAGGCATAGCGCATGATTTCAACAATATTCTCGCCATCATCATGGGGCACTCGTCGCTGATAGAGATAATTCACAGTAATCCTGCACGCCTGAAAGAAAGCATCGACACGATAATAAAAGCAGCAGAACGCGGTGCGGCGGTAGTTAGGCAAATGCTTACATTTGCGCGTAAGAGCGAAGTAGAATTCAAACCGACATCGGTGAATGATTCCCTTAAGGAAATAAAAAAACTCTTTCATGAGACTTTTCCAAAGACAATGACTCTCGCGTGCCATTTTTCCGAGAATCTTCCATCAATCAATGCCGACTCGACGCAGCTCCATCAGGTCTTGCTTAATCTTTTCGTGAATTCCCGCGATGCAATGGAAGGAAATGGAACACTTACGATTTTAACCGGACTTGTGTCGGGAGAATCTTTACGCACGCATTTCGTCGATGCGAGGTCTGATCAGTATGTCTCAATCGAGGTAAACGACACCGGTATCGGCATGGATGAAACAACACTCAAGCACATTTTTGAACCCTTCTTTACAACAAAGGATCCAGAGAAAGGTACAGGACTCGGTTTATCTGTCGTCTTCGGTATTATGAAGAGCCATGAGGGATTCATTGATGTCCAAAGCGAGGTTGGTCACGGAACGACATTCTTTCTGTATTTCCCCATAAAACCTTTACAACATGAAAAACCTGGCCACAAAAAAGAAGTCCCAAAAGAGATCCCGGGCGGCACAGAGACGATCCTCGTCATCGAAGATGAAGAGTTGTTACGAGAATTGATACGCATCAATCTTATACAGAAGGGATACGAAGTATTGATGGCTTCGGACGGTGAAGAAGGAATCGAGAAATATAAACTCAATCAACATACGATCGGACTCGTGCTATCCGATTTGGGAATGCCGAAACTCACAGGACATGAGGTTTTGAAAAAATTGAAAAAGATTAATCCTTCGCTGAAATTCGTTCTCGCAAGTGGATTCAATGATCAGATAGAAAAATCTGAAATACTCAAAGACGGAGCAAACATGATCGTACAAAAGCCGTACAATACGAACGATCTTCTGAGAACAATACGGCGTGTGCTGGACGAATAGAAAAAGAATGCGCCGGTAAATAGAAAAATCTAAAGCTGTTTCAATTCGATATACATAATTCGTAAATCCGCCTTCTCCCCCCGACTTCTTATTCGGTGGCCTCGATATGGCTGTCGAAATGGCGTCTTAACTCGGCCACCTGGCTGTTGATGCCTAGATGAGAAATAAATAGCCAGGTTACCGAGTATCGTGGTGAGCTTGTCGAACCATGATCAGCAATATCATTTGTCATATCGAGGTAACCATATAGAAATTGCAACCGAGGGCGGTGGCCTCGGTATGGTTTTCTACATCGCAAATTAACTCGGCCACCTGGCTGTATGAAAATCGTGGTGGCCTCGGTATGGTTTTCTACATCGCAAATTAACTCGGCCACCTGGCCGTTTACAAATCATAATTCCGTCTTCTACCCCTGACTTTGTCGGAGTCGGGATCCGGCGGACAGGTCACAACTCACAATTTATTCCCTAACATTGCATTTCAAGAATTTATTTAGTACTCTCCCCTCGCCTACCAAAAGTTCCCAGCTATTATATATGAAATCACTCATGAGAGAAGAAAAACAATGATGACTACCCGATCGAAGTTACACCGAGAAATTATTGTACTTTTAGCTATTCTTTCGCTATCAACTCTCACAGCGATTGCTCAATATCCGGATTTCCCACCGGGTACCGTAACGAACACCAACGACCGTGATCAAATGATGTGGCAGCTTGGCCTTTCATACCCTTCACTTCCACCAAAACTGCAGGACACAAACGCGCCGCCGAATACACATCCGTCCAGCGCATCAAATTCTGAAGGAAACTGGACGGATGCAGCAAGCCATACCATAACAAGATCAGGTCACGGCCTCTGGAATAATTACGACGATCACTCTGCAGGTTTTTTCGCGGGACCGGAATCGTTAAGAGTCGGCACGTATACATCTATCGACCTATTAAAAATGAAGGATAACACACCGATCACACTTGCCGAACAATGGTGGACGATACGTCGCCCCGAAATTCTTAAGGATGTCCAGGAGCAGATGTGGGGTGTGATTCCTCCGGACAGCATCCTGCCGGCAGTGATATGGTCGGTAACAACTTCAACGGGCGGAAGCGGAACAACGGCTTTCAAACAGGAAAACATCACAGGGACCATTAATACTTCCAGATATCCCCAGGTCAGAAATGTACCGCAAATATCCGCCTGGCTGCGTATTCCCGCAAATGCGACGGGATCGGTACCGGTGATGGTGATTTTCAATCCGTTTGCCGGTTTCGGCGGCACCAGTTTCGATATTACGATGCTGGGCCAATACTGGAATACGATTGCGCCGTACGGCTGGGGTGTGTGTATCTTCGACCCGTCTTTTCTTCAACCCGATAACGGCGCAGGCCTCACAAGCTACCTCATCGGTCTGGTGAATCAGGGTAATTGGAGAAAACCAACGGACTGGGGTGCACTGGCGGCATGGAGTTGGGGAGTGAGCAGACTTGTCGATTACTTTGCGACCGACCCCGATGTCGATGTAAATAAAATCGGCGTCAGCGGACACTCCCGCTATGGAAAAGCAGCCATCGTAGCAATGGCTTACGACCAACGCCTCGCTATCGCATTCCCCAGCTGCGCAGGAAGCCTGGGAACAAAAATGAATCGAAGACATTGGGGACAAGATCTCGAGAACTCCGGCTGGGATCAAGAGTACCACTGGATGGCCGGTAACTTTTTCAAATGGATGGGACCGTTAAATACTGAAAGCTACATGCCTCGCAAAATAGAAAATTGTCCTGTCGATGCCCACTCATTGCTCTCGCTCTGTGCACCACGTCCTGTTTTTATCAACGGCGGTAATCAGGACTCCTGGACAGATCCGTACGGCATGTACCTTGCATGCGTAGGTGCGACTCCTGTGTACGAGCTGCTCGGGAAAAAGGGAATAATTATGCCTGATGCTAAACCTCAACTCGATGTCGGATATATCTCGGGTGATATTGCTTATAGATATCATAATGGAGGACATACGGATGCTCCGGATTGGCCGGCATTCTTTCAATTTGCTGTAAAATATATCAAGGCGTCAACATTATCGGTTTCTCCTGCTTCGTTGAAGTGAAAAATACTTATTGAAAGAACGTTCTTCCTCCTTAGGCTCGGAGAACTTCTAAAAATCTGTCCTGTAAAGAAGCTAGAAAGAGTGGAAATTGTTCAATCTTCTCCATATCTTATCTACTACAAAAATCTTTAACACATGTTTCTATTCACTGCCAATACCATGCGTAAATATTTTACGCACTACTTAAATTTTTTCACCTGTATATTCCTTGCAGTCGTTGCACCAAGCTTCGGAAAAACAGTCGTTTTTTTTGAGAAGGACTTCCCCCCTGTCGAGAACGGTGCTATCAGTCGCGCTGCGCTCGAGCGTGCATTTGCATCTTTGAGTCCTCACTTTGTCAGCCTTGCTGATCTGCAGAAGAGCGATGCGCTCGCAGAAGGTGATCTGCTAATACTCCCTTACGGGTCGGCATTTCCAGCAGACGCCTGGGAAACGATACGCAATCACCTCAACCATGGCAATCTGCTCGTGCTGGGCGGCCGGCCTTTCTTTGTCCCGGTTTATCGCGATAGCGCCGGCTGGCGGGTCGGGCAACCGCAGAACAGCTACGCCCGGTCTCTCGGCATTGAGCATTCCTATGCTGTGCCGCAGCACGGACCATGGAGCCTTCAGTGGGATGAAGACGCTCCCTGGTTTCACGACCTCGCTCTGAATCCACGCCACGTTTTCGTGAATGCAGGATATGGAGGAAGGTATCGGGGTCTTGGATTTCTTGTCGATGCTGACGGCAATCGCCTTGCTGCTCCTGTCGTTGCCGAAGATCTGACGGGCCAAGCTCTTCCACCGCGACGGCGTGTTTATCTAAGCTTCGACTCTGAACCGGCTTTTTGGAATTCCTGGACAGGAATTGAGCTGGTACGAAAGGCTGCCATCTATGCGTCTTGCGGAGGCATTCGACTCTGGCTCAATCTGCAACAGCTTACACTGGATTCAGGTGAACATGTGTCGGGAACAATAGATGTGCTGCGATCCGGAGAACCCGGACAATTGACTCTTGAATTGATGTCCGGCTCGAATGTTCTTGCTACAAGAACGATTACCTGCGGCACTTTAATGCACGAAGAGATCGGACTCACACAGCCATTGAACAATCCCGGACTATATAAACTGCGTGCTACTTTATCCATCGGCGATACACTGTTTGAGCGGTATACGTCGGGAGTATGCGTGCGCGATTCCGCACTGCTGCGATCAGGCAAACATCTGGAAGCCGGGCGCGATTACTTCCGGCTTGGCGGAAAACCGTATCTGATGGCGGGAGCAAATTATTTTTGCACCGATCCTTACACGACGGGTTTCTTCGCTATCGGCAGCCTCGGTGGGAATGCATGGGTCTGGGAACGGGACTTTGCCGAGATGGAACGGCAAGGCCTGACCATAGTTCGCACGGGAATCTGGATCAATCGGGGATATACCCTGGACGTAGTCAGCGGTGCAGCGGATGAACGTCTGTTGCGAGCCATAGAAGCCTACCTTTACGCAGCAGCACGTCATAATATGCAAGTCATTTTCACTTTCTTTGCATTTGAGCCCCAGACCGAAATGCAACAGGGGCCGGGTCAGGAAGGAAACCGTTTGGGACCGGGATCCAACCCGTACCTTGATCCAGTATCGATCGAAGTGCAGATTGCCTACGTCCGTTCGATCGCCGCCCATTTTCGAAATCTACCATTTCTGAGTTTCGATCTCATCAACGAACCCAATTTCTCCAATCCCAAACGTCTCTGGAGCGGTAATTCACCAAACGGAGATTCAATTGAATTAGGTGTCTGGCAGCGCTGGCTTAAAAAACGCTACGTTACAATCGATAGACTCGCGCAGGCATGGCGCACGTCGCCTGCTGAACTGGGCACATTTGAGAGAGTGCCGCTGCCCGGCTTTGCGGACCTGGGGCCGGCACGTTACGGCAATCCGCGAATCGTACGTGCAGTCGACTATAACCTTTTTGCACAGGATGCCTTTCGACAATGGGCCGACACTATTATACAAGCAATTCGCAGCACGGGTACTCAGCAGGCAATCACAATCGGTCAGGATGAAGGAGGTGTATCGGATCGTGTACTAAATCAGTTCTGGGCGGATTCTCCGGTAAGTTATACGGTGAATCATAGCTGGTGGCGCGATGATGCACTTCTGTGGAGCTCGGTAGCGGCAAAGAGTCTGAACAAACCGAACATTATCGGTGAAACAGGTCTGCAACCTGTATGGTCCATGGACGGCTCATGGCGTTTAGACGACGTGCAGGGAATGCCGCTTCTTGAACGGAAACTAGCATTGAGCTTCGCCAATGCGAACGCGGGCGTTCTGCACTGGGATTGGACACACAGTGATACCTATGGCCTGATGCGGCGCGATGGTTCGCAAAAACAATGGATGAATGTCCTCAAGGGCATAGCTTCCTTTGCCCGCGATGCACAAGCATACACTACAGAAGCGCGGCTGCCCGATATCGCACTGGTGCTTCCGCAATCGCTGCAACTCTCCATGTTTGGCGGCTGGGGGGTCGCGGCACAGCAAAACGCCGTACGCGCACTGTATCATCACGCCCGGGCGACAGCGTTCGTGACCGGTGAGTATCAGTTGTCACGAATGACCGACGCTAAATTAATCATCGTTCCCGCGCCCTGGGTGTTTCATCAGGAGGCATGGGATCTGCTCATGAGCAAGGTAAAGGCCGGGGCGACGCTGCTTATTTCAGGGAGAATCGATGCAGACGAGCACTGGTTCTCGGTTCCTGAACGCACACGTGAATGGAATACTGATTATACTTCGGCGGCGTTGACCACCCGGGAAGCGGTAGTGAATTGGCCTGGGGGCTCAGCGCGTTTGAGTTATTCAGGCGATAAGACAACCTATATCGAACGGGGTGTCCTGGCTAGCGGCCGGACATTCCTCGATATCCCGCATGGCAAGGGCCGGATACTCTACTTTGCTCTGCCGCTCGAGCTTGCAGATCAACTGAATGAAATCGGGCGCATTTACAAGTATGCTATGGAACGCGCAGGAGTGAGTACTGCCTATGAAACCTCTTGTGGAGACCCCGGCATTTTGATCTGCCCGACGCAATTACCGGAAGCGACACTATATGTTCTGACTTCCGAAAGTACGAGCACCACCCCGGTTGAGTTTCGAGACAGGATGAGCGGCACACATTTCCACGTCAGTCTCGCCCCTGGAAGAGCGGCACTGATGCTTATAGGTAGGGATGGACGTATCCTCGCTTCCTATAATGCCCGATAAATGGATTGTATCAGACCTTCTTTAAACAAAGAAGATGATACTGCTGCGGTGAAGCGAAAATACATATAGGAGGAAAGGGCGATGCAAACAGAACCCATTCCGACTTACAACAGTAATATTCACACCAGCCTTGAAATTCTTCAAGAGGTTTTTAATAAATATCATCCGCGCAATTTTGCAGTACGTTTCTGGGATGGTACGACGTGGGATCCTGAGTCCGGACAACAAGCACTCTTCACACTGGTTCTTCAGCACCCCGGTTCGCTGCGGAGAATGTTCCTCCATATAAATGAAGTGACCCTGGGCGAGGCATATGTCTATAATGACTTTGATATTGAAGGCGATATCGAAGCGGCATTGACAATGGCTGATTATCTTCTCGGCATGCAATTAAGTCTGGCAAAAAAAATTCATCTGGGCAGACTCCTCTACAAACTCCCTACAGAAGGAAAACCTCGCATTGGCCGACAGGCTGCGGCGTTACGAGGTTCCATTCATTCCAGAGAGCGCGACCGTCAGGCTGTCACGTACCATTATAACGTATCGAACGATTTTTTCGCATTGTGGCTGGATAAACGGATGGTCTATTCGTGCGCATATTTTATTTCACCGGAAGAAGACCTTGATATCGCACAGGAGCGGAAGCTCGATTATACATGCCGAAAGCTAAGATTGCATCGCGGCGAGAGACTTCTCGACATCGGCTGCGGTTGGGGCGGATTGATTATCCATGCTGCAAAAAAATATGGCGTCGAAGCTCTGGGCATTACTTTGAGCGAGCCACAGGCCCGGCTGGCAAACGAGCTTATCCACCGTGAGGGATTACCAGATCGATGTCGTGTAGAAGTCCGTGATTATCGCGATATCGGGGAACCGGACACTTACGATAAGATTGTGAGCGTGGGAATGTTTGAACATGTAGGCGAGTCGATGCTTCCGGAATATTTCGACAGAGCGCGGCGTTTACTCAGACAGGGCGGTGTATTTCTCAACCACGGAATTGCCTATGGACCAAATCAACCGTCAAAGAAGGCGGCATCGTTTTCCGATCGTTACATTTTTCCCGACGGCGAATTATTGCCGATCAACATAACATTAAGTATTGCCGAGAAATGCGGCTTCGAGGTACGAGATGTCGAAAGCATGCGGGAGCATTACATGCATACGCTTCGTCATTGGCGCCGGCGTCTGGAAGCGCATCATGAAGAGGCGGTGAAACTTACTGACGAACCGACCTATCGTATCTGGCGGCTAAACCATGCAGGCTCGGCTCATGGATTTAAGACAGGACAACTTTCCATATATCAAACGCTTCTCGTAAAATCCGACCGGGAGGAAAGCAAGCTGCCGCTGACGCGTGCCGATTGGTATATTTGACCTGATCATCACGAGACTGAAGATCAATGAAGATGGAAATAAAAAAATCCATAATTTCGTTAATGGGATTTCTAATACTTCTCAAGGGCGTTTTGTTCTCTCAGGAATATTACCCACTACAAATCGGTAATAAATGGAATTATATTGATACATCATGGGAGTGGAATCAACATTATATTACCGACACGACGTGGGAATGGATTCCAGTTAATGGCAGCATTGATACTACTTCGATCAAGGTGATTTCCTATTCAAAAATGCCGAACGGGTTGTACTACTATGTTTTAGACAATCCAGATTTATTGGGAGGCCGTTATGTGAGAGTCGATTCCAATTGGATTCATTACTACCGCGAGAATGATTCTGCCGATGTATCATTTTTAAAACTCAATGCGAGCCCGAATGATCAGTGGGAAGCGAATTTCGGGTGGTTCGATCTTATCACATTGGATAGAGTAGATACTATCGATGTTTTTAATATTACAACCCGTATTCTGAATTACCGACTCGATGGATTAGTACTAAGTTATATTTCGATATCTGATCAATTCGGACCCATTTTAGCCCATGACCTTGGTGACCCTCCCGGTCTTTCGAATACACAAAGATTACTCATGGGCTGTGTAATTTCCGATACAGTACATGGTTCTATCCTCTCAATTCGGAATCAAGCAAGTGCTCCTGAAGGATTTTTATTGTTTCAGAATTTTCCTAATCCATTCAACCCGAGTACGACAATCAGTTTTTCAATCCCACAACCTTCATTCGTCAACTTGAAGGTATTCAACGTTCTTGGAGAGGAAGTCGCAACATTGATATCAGGACGCTTGAGTGCCGCTACATATTCCACAGATTGGGATGCGTCCGGATTTGCCAGCGGCGTGTATTTCTATCGACTGGAAACGGATTATTCTTTCCAGACTAAGAAGCTTATTCTGTTAAGGTGATATATCTTTAATATTGTAATCGAAAATCTAAGCTTCTAATAGCGTATAGTTAAAATAGGAACTCTCATTATAGAGGATCAACACCATGAAGTCAAATAACCCCTTAATTAGAAATCCTATCTTTCCATTCATATGGATCGGGATTTCAATATTACTTCTGATTGCCGATTATTTCTCAGGACCGTTCATCCAATTCCCTATCTCTTTTTTGATACCGGTTGCTTTAGCATCCTGGTATAACGGCCGGTGGTGGGGACTCGCATTTGCATTAATCATGCCTCTGGTCCGCTTCTATTTCAATATAGCACTCTGGACAATCCCATGGACCACGGTCGAAGCCGGTCTTAATGCCCTGATCAGAATCGTGGTTCTTTCTGCATTTTCACTTGTTATTGACCGCACCGCGAATCAAACACGCAAGCTGTCAAAGGAAGTTCACCTACTGGAGGGATTGTTGCCAATCTGCTCTTTTTGCAAGAAGATACGCGACGAAAACAATGAGTGGCAGCCGATGGAAAAGTACATCTCATCGCATAGCGCGGCAGCTTTTTCCCACGGTCTCTGCCCCGATTGCCTGCAGGAGCATTATGGAGATATGCTCAGGAAAAAAGGGCAGTATTTTTAAAAAACCTGTTCTGGGATACGAAAGATGCTTCAGGGTAGCACCACATTAGCACTTCTCATCGCTTTATTTTTAAAAAATATAACGAATGCACAATGGATCCAAACAAACGGACCCTATGCCAGTACTATATATCTCGACTTAATAATGTAATCGAAAACCCATGCATCTAATGGCATTTGGTTTTAAAATGCTCTTTACAACCTCTCCTATAAAATGTATGTTCATCCCCATGATATCGGGTTAGATCACATACGCGAATTTTGTGATAGACGACATACCCGGTTATTATAATTATTTGCAATTTTCATACATCCAGAAAGATGGGGGAATCCTGCTATGCTTACCGTACCATTCGATGTTAATGATGCGAAACTCCGGCATTCTTTTCTCACAGAAATATTACCCGACTGTATAAACGACCTCGAGGAAAATGCACAATCCCTATGGGGAAAAATGACCGCACAGCACATGGTGGAACATCTTATCTGGACTTTCGAATTATCGACAGGTAAATATGACGTTCCATTCGACACTCCGGAGAACAACCTTGCGCGGATGAAAGATTTCCTATATAACAACAGGGCGACACCGCATGATTTTAAAAATCCTATGCTGGGCGAAGAACCACCTTCCCTTCTGTACGCGGATCTTGTAGAGGCAAAAACAGGATTCCTGGAAGAGTTGACCAGATACATCAATCATTTCCGAACACAGCCGGAGGCAATCCATACTCACCCGCTATTCGGTCCGGTCGGAGCAGAGGAGTGGCAGCGAATAAATTTCAAGCATTGCTATCACCACCTGCTCCAGTTTGGTCTTATAAAAGAACCGGAGAAAGAATAATAAACGCATTTGATTTTTTTTCTCACTTCATCATGACAGATAAAATGCGGCTGATTGCTTTAACAATTCTTTTGGTATCGGTTTCCGGTATGATATTTTCACAGGGATTGAGTCCTGTGATATCGACTCAACCGGGCACGAACGTGGATGTCGGCGAGGAAGTCTTTTTCAGTGCCGACAGCACAACATACCAGGGAGACGTAACGCTCCTGAGAAAAGCGCGGTATGAGTGGGACTTTGACGACGGATACTCGTTCAGGTTCGGATTTCCTTACTACTATACCGCATGTTCAGGATTAGCGTGTGTGCATTACTTCATGAAACCAGGAACATTCGCCGTAAAATTGATAGTATCGATGTATAATGATTTCGACGGTGAAGGAAATCCGACAGGACACTCCAATCGCAAAAGATTCCGTTACGAAATTCATCACCGTGACGGGCGAAGCACCGATGACGGGCTTCGAACTCCTCCATGCCCCGTTCCATGTGCGTCTGGCACAATATCTCTATGCAGTAATTCCTCCATCCTGCCAGGGAAATCAAACCACACTTCGCGTAACACTGGCGGAACCGGGAGAACAATCAACAATAATTTTTTCGAAATCCGTTTTAGCCTCCGAGGAAATAATTCTGTTCGATCAGAAACAACTTGCCCAGGGCGACTATGTGGTGATTGCAGAACTCCTCGATGCGGATGGTCAGCGACTACCCGGAGGCTTATGGCACGATAAATTTTCCAAACGATACCCGGGCGTACCGCAGGTCGGCATCGACGAAAATAATGCTATTCGTGTGAACGGACAACTTTTCTTTCCGATTATGACCTACATGACCGATAACGATAATGTCCAGAAATATCTCGACTCGTCATCGATCAACTCGCTGCATACCGAGGGATGGTATCCTTCGCACAGCGTTTCAACGTGGACGGACTATCTCAATAAGGCTGCGGCCAAAGGACTGATGTGCATCGGTCCGACTCGCGGCGATTATGACTGGGGAGAAGTCGAACCACGCCGTCAGGAATTCAACCACGACATCAACAGGATGGCGGAATATATAAGGGCAAACCGCGATAGTCCGGCGCTGTTGATGTGGAGCTGGGAAGACGAACCGAATCTGGGAGGTTGGCCGCAAAAAGCCTATCAGCCCGTGTTAGCTGCATGGCAGTACGTCAGTCATCGTGAGGATCCCCAACATCCACATTACAATGAACTGGCCTGCTACGATTGGTTGAAGTATTATGGAACGGGTCTGCGACTGTACGATTATCTCCAGAGTGATAAATTTTTCGGTGGAAAGAAATGAACCGAGGATGTCATCGGCGGCGATATTTACCCGATCCAATACCGGCTGCATCCGACACTGAATTACACCGACATGGGTCCGTATTCTGCCTACCTCGACGCTCTGGATCGAATGCAGACGAACAATAAAAAACTTGTGCCCTGTATCCCGGCGCTGCAGGTGTGTGAAGAGACCGAGGGTGACAACACACCGCCGGTTACGGCAGAACAGGTGTACCTCGAAGCATGGATGAACGTCATCCACGGCGCTAAGGGAATCAACTGGTTCCCCTACTTTGTATATAGCTCGATACGATGGCCCGCCATGAAAAAATTCGCCGATCAGATGGAGATACTGGCTCCAGTTGTTCTTAGTCCCGAACCCTCGCGCACCGCTTCCGATGATGCAAATATTCCGCTTAAACGAGTCGACTTGATGATACGCGAGAGTGGAACCGATGTCTATATTTTCGCCGCCCGCATTACCGAACCCGATCCGATACCCGGTACAAATTATACCGGCATCGAACCCGAGCTGATACAAGTCAACGTATCGGTAAGCAACCTCGTCGGTACCATGGAGGCGGATATCATCGATGAGAGCACGAACCATTCCGGTGGTGGACGGCCAATTTCAGGATACATTTTGGAAAAATGCCGTACACATTTATCACATCAATACCGTTCCAACCCAAATGAGCGGAAACAGCGGTAATATTCCATTCGAGTACACACTCGGCCAGAATTATCCTAATCCCTTTAATCCGTCGACAACCATACGATTCGGCCTTCCGGCTCCTTCTTTCGTGACGTTAAAAATTTTCGATGTCACGGGCAGAGAAGTGACGACCGTCGTATCGGAAGAACTTCAGGCGGGCTATTTCTCGCGCCAGTGGAATGCGGAGGGTATTTCGAGCGGCATTTATTTCTATAGATTGTCCGCTTTATCGACGGCACCGGCCGGTAATCGCAGTATGGAATCCAGATCTTACACGAAAACGATGAGGCTGGTAGTCGTAAAATGATTTAAATGGAATGCATCATGAAACCAGACACCCTAAAAACGGATATGAGTCTAATGACTCTGTTAACGATAGCGTTATTTTTACCATTCACTCTAATAGCCGGCCCTATCATAGCCGACCATACATGTACAAAGATAAGCGAGATACCGCTACAATATATTTCCCAGGCTAAATCCACTCTTCACATTGCATACGGACACACTTCTCATGGCAGTCAACTCATTGATGGAATGAGTAGCCTAGTAGCTTTCATGAACGGCTTAGGATATCCTCAAAATCTCTATGCCTTCAACAACGGGGGAACAAATGGCGCGTTGGATCTCAAAGACGGACCTTTCAGCGGAGCAAGCGATCTCGGAAACCCTAATCGCACAGCATGGGAAGCCTCAACAAGGACTTATTTAAATGCACACCCGGAGATCA
Organism: Ignavibacteriota bacterium; assembly: GCA_963776275.1. Classification (GTDB taxonomy): domain Bacteria; phylum Bacteroidota; class Ignavibacteria; order UBA10030; family CAVZMI01; genus CAVZMI01. Next base: position 95,608 of record CAVZMI010000005.1, on the reverse strand, counting down.
ATGTAATTATCTGGTCATGGTGTGGCCAGGTGGATGGAACGGAATCAGATATAAACCTCTATTTGAACCTTATGTCTGGGTTGGAACATGATTATCCTAATATAAAGTTTGTTTACATGACAGGTCATTTAAACGGGACGGGGACTTCGGGGAATGTCAATCTTCGCAATCAACAGATTAGAAATTACTGTACCGGCAATAATAAAATATTATTTGATTTTGCCGATATTGAGAGCTATGATCCTGACGGCCAGATTAATTACATGCAGCTTTCGGCCAATGATAATTGTGATTATGACAGTAACGGCGACCACAACCTTGACGCCAACTGGGCTACAATATGGCAGAATTCCCATACTGTAAACGTTGACTGGTATAACTGCTCTTCTGCTCACAGCCAGCCGCTCAATGCCAATAGTAAAGCATATGCAGCGTGGTGGTTATGGGCGCGGCTTGCAGGCTGGGATGGAAATTCCGGCTACACAGATACAGCGTCATCCTCGATGCAGAAATATGAATTTGTTTTAAGTGCGAATTATCCGAATCCGTTTAATCCGAATACCACCTTCAGATTTTCGATTCCACAACCAGGATTTGTTACGCTGAAGATATTCGATCCGTGTGGAACACTCATCACAACGCTGGTGTCAGCACAATTCGATGCCGGGACGTATCAAACAGTATGGGATGCATCGGGATTTTCGACCGGCGTGTATTTCTATCGACTCGAATCGGGCAATCTTATGGAGACGAAAAAACTTATACTCCTTCGATAATATACTGAAATAGTCCAGAGCATAGTTTAAAGTTGAAGGTTGGGAGGTTCGCAAGTTTATAGCAAATAGGAAAGGGGAGTGTTGTATTTCGGCGCTTTATAGAGCCTGCAAGTTGTTTCGGTCGTGGAAACTTCAACGATTTTCTCGGGGATTTGCCATCAAAAAAAGGACTCAGAGACATGCTGCTCCAGTGACGCTTCCCTACAGATCGTAGGTGTCAATCGGAAAATCCCCAAGGTTTACCGACTCGATATAGGACGTTAATATTGTTTTTCAGTTTTTCAAGCCTTTCCATTATAATTTTGCTATTTTCTTGCTTTTTAATTGAGCTTATTTTTACAGTACCACTGCCTCCCGATACTCCTGACTCCTTAAATAATATGAAGAGCTTTTTTCTCATTTTTCGAGTCCTTGACCCTAAATATCGTAATCTAACTCTAGAAAATGCCGATAATATATTAGAGCGAGATACTCGCTGGATCGAGTTCTTGATACTACATAATGACCGGTGAATCCTTCTGCTCTGGATGGTTATGGAAGAACGGCCATAACACCGTCACCCGCGACCAATCGGATTTTTTATTTTGCGGGATTTCTGATAAGGAGATTCCTACTCTGTTCGAAAAAAGCAGAATTACAAATGTAGAATTCAGAAAATCCAACATCCGTACAGGATTGGGCTTAGTGATCTGCCGTGAAATCATTGAAGCACATTACGGGACAATCGCCGTCGAATTAAAAGTAGGAGAAGGATCAAAGTTTATTATTACATTGCCGGTATGTTGAACTGTCGCAATGTACTTGTTTGTACCGAGTCGTCAATATGAGCAAGCGGTTCGAAAATCTTTGGGCTATTATCCTGGCAGGAGGTGAAGGCGTCCGGATGCGCGAGTATCTTAAAACCCGGCGAGGTATCGACTGTCCGAAGCAATTTGCAAATATCATTGGAACGCGTTCTATGCTTCGGCATACCGTTGAGCGTGTGAAACGCATTGTTCCCCTCCAGCGCATGCGCATCGTCGTGAACAATCAACATTTGAAATATATTCATGCGGAGATTCCAGAACGGGATAGAAAATCTCTTACAGTGTTACCCTGCAATCGCGAAACTGCTGTTGGTATTCTTCTTCCCGTTGTACAAATAGCTGCACAGGATCCTTCTGCATTCATAACGGTATTTCCTTCCGATCACTTTGTGAAGGAAGAACAACGCTTCATGAATTTTGTTGAAATTGCCGTGGATTTTGTCCATCATTGCCCGGAGACGATCGTACTGATTGGCATTCCTTCAAAAGATGCCGATACAAATTACGGATGGATTGAATCGTCTTCATCGTTCTTACGCTATTGCGGAAATCGGTTCTATTCTGTTATACGGTTTATAGAAAAGCCGCCAGAAGAACTTGCCGTTACTCTGCATGCGAAAAAAGGTCTCTGGAATTCGATGGTCTTTGCAGCACAGGTAAAAACCCTCCTTGGATTATACCGGAAATCGATGCCGAAGTTAAACGGCCGCATGGAAACAATAAAATCGTTAATCACTTCTCCAAATGGTCTTGCTCAAGTTGACGGTCAATTCACACGACTACCGTCGGAAGGATTCTCCAAAGCTATACTTGAACCGAATGCGAAACACCTCCGCGTTATTCGTGCTGAAGGTGTTACCTGGAGCGACTGGGGAAATCAAGACCGAGTCGTGAACGATCTCTCAAAAATGGCAATTGCATTATATCAACCGGGGGTAGTTTGAAAAAGATGTCCGCCATGAAAAAATCTGACCAAAGAAAATCGAACCGGGTACATATTCCTCCTGATTTTTGTCCACGTCTCTTGCGATATGGTCCTAGCGTCTCGAACAAAACTCCAAGTAGGAGAACACGACAAATGAAGAATGATAAGAAAACGAAGAATGAACTGATTGAAGAACTGGAATCTGTTCGTACGAAAGTGAAGAAGCTGGAAACGCTGCTGAAGAAACGTAAGCACAGTGAACAGGATATCACCGAGCGCAAGCAGGCGGAGGAAACTTTGAAAGCTCAGTATGCATTGCTAGATGCTTTGATTAATAGCGCAAGCGATATCTTTATTTTCTCATTGGACAAAAATTACTGCTATACCACATTTAATGAAAAGCATCGTAATGAAATGAAACGAGTATGGAATGCTGACATTAAAATTGGAATGAATCTGCTTGAATGTATGCGGATACCTGAATTACGTATACTTGCAAAACAAAGCATGGATCGTGCGTTAAAGGGAGAAGCCTTTTCGGAAATACAACATCAACCAGAGCCGGATATTTATTATGAGTTCAGTTGGAATCCGATACATCAAAATGAAGAAATTGTTGGAGTTACAGCTTTCATAAGAGACCTCACCGAGCACAAGCGGGCTGAGGAGGCTTTACGGGATAGCGAAGAAAAACACAAGGCCTTGATCGAGACGACCGACACAGGGTATCTCATTCTAGATGCCCAAGGCAGAGTCATCGACGCCAATAAAGAATATATCCGGCTCACGGGCTACGATACGCTGGATGAGATCCTCGGCCGAAGCGTGGTTGAATCGGACCGCCCCACATGACCTGGAGCGAAATGCCATCGAAGTGAAGAAGTGTGCTGAGCAGGGTTATGTCAGAAATCTTGAAATCGACTACATAAACCGTAGTGAACAAATTACTCCCATTGAGATCAACGCGACAGTGGTAGGCAGCGGAGAATCCGTCAGGATCCTTTCGCTGTGCCGCGATATCACCGAGCGTAAGCAGGCGGAGGAAGCATTGAGTAAGGAACGGAATCTAGTGAGGGCACTCATGGATAACGTTCCTGATAACATCTACTTCAAGGATACCGATAGCCGCTTTATTACAATTAGTAAGGCGCTGGCTGAAAAATTTAACCTCAGCGAACGTGCGCAATCCGTGGGTAAGACAGACTTTGACTTTTTCACCGAGGATCACGCCCGGCCGGCATTCGAGGACGAACAGAAAATTATAAAAACCGGCGAGCCTTTGATAAATCTGGAGGAGAAGGAAACGTGGCCCGATGGCCGAACGACATGGGTCTCAACAACCAAGGTCCCTCTTCGTGACGCGCAAGGACAAATCATCGGTACTTTTGGCATCTCCAGAGACATCACCGAGCACAAGCTGGCGGAGGCATCTCGAGAGCAGGAACGCGTACTTCTTAAAACGCTGATCGATCATCTCCCAAACTCGGTTTTTGTGAAGGATAAAGAGTATAAGAAGACGGTTGTCAATACCGCCCATTTAAAACGTGTTGGGGTCACGCTTGGACGTAAAGAGCCGCTGACCGAGGCCGATCTTCTCGGAAAGACTGATTTTGAGGTTTATCCAAAGGAGCTTGCAGAAGAATATTTTGCCGAGGATCAAAGGATTATCAGAGATGGGGAAACAATATTAGGAAGGCAACAGTGTTCGGTTGACTCAAATGGCCGACAGCGGTGGGAACTTATTTCCAAAATACCACTGCGCGACAAGGAAAGGTCACTCCTCGGTATGGTCGGAATCGCTCTAGACATAACCGAGCGCATACAAGCAGAGGAAAAGCTGAAAGAAAGCGAAACCCGATATCGCCTTATATCGAATGTGGTCTCCGATTATGTTTTCTCGACAAATGTAAAAGCGGATGGCGGACTTATCGCCGAATGGGTCGCCGGAGCTTTTGAAGCGATGACCGGGTACACATTCGAAGAATATGCATCCATTGGCGGTTGGCGCGCAATTGTTCATCCGGATGACTACGCAATCGATGATCATGACATGGAAAAACTGCGCTCGAATCAACAGGTTGTGACAGAGCTGCGCACGATTATGAAAAGCGGCAAGGTAGTCTGGGTGCGGGTGTATGCTCATCCTGTCTGGGACGAAAAAAGGAATATATTGGCCGGGATCTATGGCGCTGTGCAAAATATCTCCGAACAAAAACGCGTGGAAACTGAATTGCGAACAAGAGAAACGCAGTTGGCGACCGCTTCAAAGATTGCCCGTATGGGTTACTGGGAATACGATGTCGATAAAGATCTTTTTTTATTTAACGACCACTTTTACAATATCTTCCGCACAACAGCAGAACAAGTCGGTGGATATACAATGTCATCCGCTCAATATGCCCAGCGATTCGTTCATCCTGATGATCTATCCGTGGTTGGTACCGAGATTCAGAAAGCACTGGAAACAACAGATCCCAATTTCTCGCGGGATATAGAGCATCGAATTATTTTTGCAGATGGAAGTATCGGCTATATATCCGTCCGTATCTTTGTCATCAAAGACGATAAGGGCCGCACGATTAGGACCTATGGCGTAAATCAGGATATCACGGTACGAAAGCAGGCAGAGGAGGCATTGCGTGAGAGTGAGGAACGCTTCCGATCTCTGTACGAGAACAGTACCGTCGGTATCTATAGAACAACACCGGATGGTAAAATTCTATTGGCAAATCCTGCTCTGATCAATATGCTCGGCTATTCGTCGTTAGAAGAATTTGCAGCCAAAGATCTCCAGAGAGAAGGTCTTGATCATTCATATGATCGTTCTCGATTCCTCAAGAGCGTAGAAAGCAGGGGTGAGGTGAAAGGCCTGGAGTCCTGTTGGGTTAAACGGGATGGGACCAGGGTTTTTATTCGAGAGAATTCACACGTAATTCGAGATTCTCAAGGAAAGACACTGTACTATGACGGAATCGTCGAAGATATCACGGAACAAAAGCGTACCGAAGAATCTTTGATGCGATTAAATCAGGCGGTTGCAGCATCGAGCGAAGTAATTTTCATGACCGACCGCAGCGGCATTATAACATTTGCGAATGCGGCATTCGCTCAACTCTACGGTCACGAACCGAATGAAGTAATCGGTAAGGCGACTCCACGCATCCTGAAATCAGGTGTACAACAACGTGAAAAGTACACAGCTTTCTGGCATACCCTTCTGAACAGACAGATCGTAAAGGAAGAATGGATTAATCGGACGAAAGACGGTCGTCTCCTTAATATCGAGATTACCGCTAACCCAATTTTAGATTCTCAGGGGAAAATCGTCGGATTTCTGTGTATTCAGCGCGATGTCACGGAGCAGCGAAATCTCGAAAAAGAAATGCATCAGGCGCAAAAATTGGAAAGCCTCGGGACTCTTGCCAGCGGCATTGCACACGACTTCAACAATATCCTCGGTATCATCATGGGACATTCATCGATAATATCGATCTCTCATAGTGATCCACAAAGGCTGAAAGCGAGTATTGCTGCCATTGACAAGGCGTCGGAGCGCGGTGCATCATTGGTCCGGCAGATGCTCACATTTGCTCGCAAGGGCGACGTGGAATTCACTCCGATTCAAGTAAATGATTCCGTCAAGGAAATCGAAAAACTCTACCACGAAACATTCCCGAAGACTATGACGTTATCGTGCCGCTTGACCGATGGTCTCCCTCTCATTACTGCCGATTCAACACAGCTTCATCAGGTATTACTCAATCTCTGTGTCAACGCCCGCGATGCGATGTCGGGGACCGGAACACTCACAATTTCAACCGGAATTATTTCCGGTGAATCTTTACGTTCCCGGTTTATCGACGCAACATTCGAACAATATGTTTCCGTCAAGGTGGATGACACGGGTGTCGGTATGGATGAGGCAACTATTCAGCGTATCTTCGATCCCTTCTTCACAACAAAGGAAGTTGGAAAAGGCACAGGGTTGGGCCTGGCGGTTGTCTTCGGTATTGTAGAAAGTCATGAAGGATTCATCGATGTCCAGAGCAAGATCGGACAAGGCACAACATTCTCTCTGTACTTTCCTGTAAAAAAATTACTGTCGGCAAAGAGCATCGATCATGAAAAAGAAGTAAAGAAGGGTGTTCCCGGCGGTACGGAAACCATCCTGGTAGTCGAAGATGAGGAGTTATTGAGAGAGTTGATTCATATCAGCCTTGAAGGAAACGGCTATACTGTCCTGACGGCTTCAAACGGCGAAGAAGCAATCGAAGTATACAAGCAGAACCAACAGAAAATCGCACTGGTACTCTCTGATCTTGGATTACCTATTTTGAGCGGGCGAGAAATTCTTAAGAAGTTGAGGGCACACAACCCTGCAATCAAATTCATCATGGCTACAGGTTACACCGATCCGGGCGAAAGATCGGAAATATTCAGAGATGGGGCAAAAGAAATTGTACAAAAGCCGTACAATATGAATGATCTTCTGAATAAAATACGCGATGTATTAGACGCATAAAATACGATGTGCTTTTAACCCGGGATTTTGTGCCCGATATTTTACAGAAATATCATCAGCCATTCTAATTACTGCGACCCGGTTCCTCCACTTTCTTGCTTTTTTAGAAGCCTTTTCGTATCATACCTTTGCCTGCCTGAAGCTCCCGACGTATCTGATGCCGGAAAAGCTTTTTCTGAACATGCCGTGAAGAATATAGGAAAAAGAAATGTCTATTAAAAAGGTATTGAAGTTTGGCGGTTCATCGGTTGCTACTCCCGAGCGAATACGCGATGTCGCATCAATTATTCTCAGCAATGTAAAGAAAGAACGCGTCGCTGTAGTTGTGTCTGCATTCGGGGGAGTGACAGATCAATTACTGGAATGCGCCCGCCTGGCAGAAGCAGGCGACAGGAAATTTCATTCGATCTACCAAAAGCTGGCTGAACGGCATTCAAAAACATTGAGCGTTCTTCATAACGCTCTTCCGCCAAAACGTATCGCATTAGAACTCCAGGTCATGCTCACGGAACTGCGCGATGTGCTTCAGGGGATTTATATGCTTCATCATTGTTCTCCGCGTACGCTTGATTTGACGGCAAGTTTCGGAGAACGCCTGTCGACGCTAATAATCACCTCCTTTATACAGCGATCACGAGCTGCGCGATATATCGATGCACGTGAGTTTGTGAAAACCGACGATCAATTCACACGAGCAGGTATTCTATTCGATAAAACCAACCGGGCGATCAAAACATATTTCCAACACCTATTCGCCGGTTCCGGGAAACGGTTAATTCCCGTCATTACCGGATTCATCGGTTCGACCGAAGACGGCCTCACAACCACGATCGGCAGAAACGGATCCGATTATTCGGCAGTAATTATCGGGGCGGCGCTTGACGTGTCTTTGATAGAAATCTGGACCGATGTCGATGGCATCCTTAGTGCCGATCCACGTGTAGTTTCCAACGCGTCTGTTCTGCCGTCGCTATCGTACGAAGAAGCGATGGAACTATCCTACTTTGGGGCAAAAGTGCTTCATTCATCATCGATTGCCCCCGCTGTGGCAAAACGTATTCCAATCATTATAAAGAATTCGTTAAATCCATCCGCTGCTGGAACCCTCATTTCTCGCCGCGTGGATCGATCGGAAAAAGTTGCAAAGGGAATTACAGCTATCGACGAATGCACTCTCGTCACATTGCGCGGAATGAGCATGGTCGGTGTTCCTGGAGTTGCAGAACGGTTATTTCGTGCACTTGCATCACACGGTGTGAATACCATTTTGATATCACAGGCGTCGTCGGAACACACAATATGTTTCGCCATTAACAGTAAAGACGTCACGACAGCGAAGAAAGCCGTTGCAAAAGAGTTTCACTATGAGCTGAAATCCAGACTGACTTCACTCGATGATAAACCCGGCCAGACGATCGTCGCTATTGTGGGAGACGGAATGAAGGGCACTCCCGGCGTTTCCGGAAAAGTATTCCAGGCCCTGGGACGTAACAACATCAATATTTCCGCAATTGCACAAGGAGCGTCGGAACGAAACATTTCTTTTGTAATCGATGAACAGCAGAAATACCGCGCATTGAACGTTATTCACGAAGCTTTCTTCGAACCGACGAAAAAGCTTGGAGTGATTCTGATCGGTCCGGGAAATATCGGCGGCACTCTTCTGAAGCAGATCCAGCAACAGCAATCGTATCTTCATTCGCAGGGATTTGATGTCCATGTATGCGGAATTGTAGATATCGACCGATTTGTTCTCTCTTCGACAGGAATCGATCTGAAGAAATGGAAGGAGGCCTTCAACAACTCGCCCTATCGGACCGAGCGTTCGGAATTACTGCGGCAGCTTGCATCACTCCAGCTGACAAATGCCGTTGTAGTTGATTGTACGGCAAGTTCCGAGATTGTCGATATGTATGAAGATTTTGTCCGGCTGAACATGCACATTATAACGCCGAACAAGCGGGCGAATGTACTTCCGTGGCAGCGATATAAACAACTGACCGAATTGATGAAGAACCGTCAGAAATATTTTCTATATGAAACAAACGTCGGGGCAGGTTTGCCAATCATATCCACACTAAAGGATTTGATCGCGAGCGGCGATGAGATCGTAAAAATTGAAGGTATGTTTTCCGGAACGCTGAGTCACCTCTTCAACCATTACGACGGCGTACGCCCGTTCAGTGCATTCGTCCGGGAAGCTCTTGAGCTTGGCTACACCGAGCCGGACCCGCGCGAGGATTTATCCGGAGGCGATGTTGCCCGGAAGCTGTTGATTCTCGCCCGTCAAATCGGATTGAAGATGGATATGAAGCACGTTAAGGTCGAAAATCTGGTTCCTCAATCGTTGCGGGGCGGATCTTTGCCGAAAGATTTCTTCCAACGATATGCCAGACACGATGATGCGATGAAACGCCTTTTCGAGGCAGCACACAATCATGGTTCGGTGCTGCGGTACGTCGGTGTGCTGCAAGGACGGACAGCATTTGCAGGCATCAGGGAAATTCCGGCCAATCATCTTTTTGCTACGACAAAAGGGAGCGATAACATCATTGCGTTCACCACCCACCGCTACTCGCAAACACCACTGGTTGTCCAGGGCCCGGCGCCGGTGCGGATGTAACAGCGATGGGAGTCTTTTCCGATCTTCTGAAATTATTGCATTATTTACCCCAGTAAAAGGAGTATATTCATTGAGCAGGAAATATGTCATCGTCGTACCTGATGGAGCCGCCGATAAACCGCTGCCGGTGTTCGATGGAAAAACGGTGCTTGAAGCCGCAGAGAAACCGAACATGGATGCAATTGCCATTAATGGCAGACAGGGTTTGTGCCACACAGTCCCCCCTTCCCTTCAGGCTGGCAGCGATGTGGCAATGATGGCTGTGCTCGGCTACGATCCGGTGAAATATTACAGCGGCAGGGCGCCGATAGAGGCTGTCGCACAGGGTATCAACGTCACGGAAGACGACTGGATATTCCGCTGCAATCTGGTAACGATTACCGATGAGAAGATGGCCGACCACAGTGCGGGACATATCTCAAGCGAAGATGGCAAGATATTCATCGAGGAGCTCAATAAAGCATTCGGCAGTGAACAGATAAAATTCTACCCGGGAGTCGGATATCGGCATCTGATGATAGAAAAAGGTCATGATTATACGAAACTCCACACGCAGCCACCGCATGATATGATCGGTAAGAAAATTATTAGCATACTGCCGCAGGGGAAGAATTCAGAATTTCCTATCACTCTCATAATTAAAAGTCGAGAACTTTTCAAGAATCACGAAATCAACCGAACACGCAGGGATCTTGGAAAGAATGAAGTAAGCTCGATCTGGCTCTGGGGCCAGGGCAAAAAATCCAGAATGGAACCATTCGAAAAGAAATATGGATTGAAGGGAGCGGCAATAACAGCGGTTGACCTTGTCAAAGGACTGGCGAAGCTGATAGGCTTTGAATGGATAAAGGTAGAAGGTGCGACAGGATATTTCGACACAAATTACAGGGCCAAGGGGCTTGCGGCAATAGAGGCGCTCGGGAAATATGATATCGTCCTCGTACACGTGGAAGCGCCGGATGAAGCGGGGCACGCCGGCGATGCGGCTATAAAGAAAAAAGCTGTGGAAGAAATCGACAAGCACATCGTCGGACCGGTTATGGAGGAACTCAAGAATTATAAAGGCTGGCGAATACTTGTGATGCCGGACCATCCGACCTCGGTACTATCCCGGGGGCACTCCGGTGAACCGGTACCATTTGCCATGGCGGGAGAAGGAATCACCGGTAATGAACATCTCCCCTTCGGCGAGACAAATGCCGCCCGAACGGGAATTATCTTCAACAACGGCTATGAGCTGATGGAGTTCTTCCTGAAGAGTTAGTATATCGATCGAAAATATTTTTCTTAGCAGTCATTAATTGTTTTAAGAAATTCTTGTTTCTTACCATTATCTTTATCATATTCTTTTCATCATATCCTTCAACATATTAATATACAATCGGCGAAACAGTAGTTAGTTTCTTCTCTTACTTTGCTTCTACTCATCTCCCGGCCGATTGTAGAGAATAATTTTATGACGTCTATGTTGGATGGAGCCGGTTGATGATAGGCCAAACAATATCCCACTATAAAATCCTCAAAAAGCTCGGCCATGGAGGAATGGGTGTGGTCTATAAAGCCGAGGATACCATACTTCGACGGACTGTGGCCCTGAAACTCCTCCCTCCCGAATTGACACTCGACGCAGAAGCCAAAGAACGCCTATTCCGTGAAGCACGGGCCGCTTCCTCCCTTCAACATCATAACATCTGTACCATTCATGAAATCGGCGAGACCAATGACGGTGAAATGTTTTTCTGCATGGATTATTATGAAGGGGAAACGCTGAAGGAGAGATTATCGCGGCTTCACGCGAAGAATGAACTGCCGATGCCTGTTTCCGAAGTTTTTCATATCGGAATTCAGATAGCACAGGGACTGGCGAAGGCGCACGAAAAAGGGATCATTCACCGTGACATCAAGCCGGCCAACATCATGCTGACGAATGATGGTGTGGTAAAAATACTGGATTTCGGCCTTGTCAAACTGGCCGGTCAGGCGACAATGACCAAAACAAGTACCACATTCGGTACAACTCTCTATATGTCACCGGAACAGGCCAGAGGTGGGAAGGTCGATCACCGGACTGATATCTGGTCTTTAGGCGTTGTCTTATATGAAATGATTACCGGGGCCGTCCCTTTCAAGGCTGAGTATGAACAAGCGGTGATTTATTGTATTTTAGATAAAGATCCTGTACCTCCAAAGAAAATACGAAGTACTATTCCACAAGGCCTGGAAAATATCATCCTAAAAGCCTTGAATAAGAAAGTTGACAAACGTTATCAGTCCATCCATAAGATGCTTGAAGATTTGAGGGCGATACAAAATGAACAAGATGCCGAATCGGGATCTCATGCATATATCAATCAGTTGAAGATCCTCTATCGAAAGCCAAAAATATTTATTCCGGTGTTAATCATAATTGTGGTAGTTTTATTCCTCGTGACATGGTTAATCTATCAATATCAACAAATTCATTGGGCAAGGAATATCGCACTTCCGGAAATCGTGCGTCTTGCAGACGAAGATAAATTACACGAATCATATACGCTTGCAGTGCAGGCGGAAAAAGTAATCCCTACTGATTCAGCATTGGCAAAATTGTGGGACCGTTTCTCAATGTATATTACCATTCACACCCATCCAGAAGGAGCAGAGGTTTTCTGGAAAGAATATGCCGCAGTCGATGCGCCCTGGATTCACATGGGTCGAACTCCGCTTGATAGTGTCCGATTGCCCATGGGATTAAAACGCTTCATGATTGTGAAGGATGGATTTCAGACACGATACCTCGCACCTTCCATGCACCCTAACATCCATCTGCGTCAATTAAGCTACCATCTTATTATTGACGGACTCGCACTTGATAGAGAGAAGGACATCCCGAACAACATGGTTCGTGTATTCCCAGTGAAAATGTTGAGTAATACGACTAATGAAGTCAAAGAAGAACATTTCAATGATTTCTTCATCGATACCTATGAGGTCACTAATAGAGAATATAAGGTATTTGCCGACAGCGGGGGATATCAAAGAAAAGAATACTGGAAAAATCCTTTTCTCAAAGACGGCCGAATCATTCCCTGGGAAAGAGCTACGGCATTATTTAAAGATAAAACAGGCAGAGTCGAGCCGGCGACATGGGAGGCAGGAGATTACCCAACCGGGCAGGAAGATTATCCGGTAACTGGCGTCAGCTGGTTTGAAGCCGCTGCCTATGCAGAATTTGCGGGAAAGAGTCTGCCGTCAATTTACAACTGGGAACGTGCAGCAGGCCTCGATGCCGCGCCCGAGATTATTCCCCTCAGCAATTTTAATGAATCGGGTCCGGCAGCAGTAGGAAAGTATCAAGGATTAGGCCCATATGGAACCTATGACATGGCGGGGAATGCTCGAGAGTGGTGCTGGAATCAAAAAATCCCAGGAGAAAAGCATTTTATTCGAGGTGGCGCTTGCACTGATCAGATATATGAATTCAATTCAAATCAAGTGGCTCTATCTCCTTTTGACCGGTCGGTTGTTAATGGTTTTCGATGTATGAAATATATTACGACGGATTCAAGTACAGTCGCTCTGAACAGACCCGTAAAATCCTATCTTCGCAATGTGTACAACGAAAAACCTGTATCCGACAAGGAATTCAATGTCATTCTCCGCATGTACGACTATCCCAAAACTCCGCTTCATGCAGTTGTGGAAAAAATAGATACGCATGAAAAGGATTGGACGGTTGAAAAAATTACATACGATGCAGCCTACGGCAATGAACGAGTCAGTGCTTATCTGTTCTTACCCACGAAAGGGAACCCCCCCTATCAGACCGTGGTTCACTTTCCTGGAAGCAGTGTAATGGGTATGCATCCGGATGGCATTTTGAAGCCTTATCACACGCGCTGCTTCGATTACATTTTAAAAAGTGGACGTGCGGTATTGCATCCTGTATATCAGGGGACTTTTGAACGAAGTTATACTCCGCCATACAAAATGTGGGATGGAGGATATCTTCAAAGAGATTTCACAATAATGTTTGCCAAAGATCTGCGCAGGTCTATCGATTATATAGTAACGCGACCGGATATAGATACTTCGAAGCTGGCTTATTATGGTTTAAGCTGGGGAGCAGAACAAGGCGGGATCATGCTTGCTATCGAAAAACGTTTTAAAGCAGGTATATTATATATCGGCGGATTTTGGATATACAATAAACCCCTTTTACCAGAAATAGAGCCATTGAATTTCCCCTCGAGAGTCACAACACCAGTACTGATGCTTGACGGCCGAAATGATGACATTTATCCCTATAAAATGGCGCAAATTCCGTTTTATGAATTTCTGCGGACACCGAAGGAGCATAAAAAGCATTATGTTTCTAATTCATGGCATTTCGTCCCCAGAGATGAACTGATTAAAGAAACCCTCGGTTGGTTGGATAAATATTTAGGACCTATACCATGACGATCCCCATGATCTCAGATCTTCATTGTATTTCATCGTTAAAATGGATCTGATTTCACGAAATTGAAAAGGAACATTTGTATGAATGACTTCGAATCGCTCATTGAACTTGCATCCATCCTTGAAAAACAAAACGATTTCCAGGAGGTCCTGCGCCTCACTACTCAGAAGTCAGCCAGTCTGATGGAATCGGAAACAGCCTTGATAATGATGGTCAATCCATCGACACGGGAAACGGTAAAAACGATCTATCGCGAGGAGCGCGGGTCAGAGAACAAACAATATCAATTTATGCACACATATCTGAGCGGGTGGGTTTTTGATAACCGGCAGGCTTTTCTGGCTGTGGACATCCAAAACGATACACGATTCAACAGAGATATCCTGAAAGACCTGCCTGTAAAATCCGTGATGTGTGTTCCCCTGATGGCAGAAGGGATAATAACAGGAAGTTTGTTGTTGCTGAATAAAATGAATGGAAAGGAATTCTCAAAAAACGATTTTGAGTACCTAAAAAAATTCGCTACTGTAGTATCACCCTTCTTACGAAATATCCATAAAATACAGGAATATTTTGCGGTAATAATTCCTGAAGCAACACTTATAAAAAAATATGAATCTCATGGATTACTTGGCAAGAGCCGGGCATTCATTCAATTATTGAACACTATCGAAGCTTCTGCAAAATGTGATGTCCGCGTTTTACTGGAAGGTGGAAGCGGTACCGGCAAAGAGTTGATTGCAAAAGCCATCCATCAATGCAGTTCCAGAATGCAGAAAAAATTCGTTGCCATCGATTGCGGCGCCATACCGGCGAATCTGATCGAAAGCGAGTTATTTGGACACATTAAAGGCGCTTTTACCGGTGCTGCAATAGCACGAAAGGGACTTTTGGAAGAGGCCGATGGTGGAACGCTATTCATGGATGAAATCACAAATTTACCTATGGAATTACAGGTAAAACTGTTGCGTATGCTTCAGGAAGGTGAGATTCGCCCGCTGGGGAGTAATGAGTCACGCAAGGTGGATGTCCGGATTATCGCTGCTTCAAGTTCCTCGTTACGCCAACTGGTATCGGCCGGACAATTCAGAGAGGATCTTTTTTACAGGCTCTACGTCTACCCTATTCCTGTGCCGTCGCTGGCTGATCGCAGGGAAGACATCCCCGTTCTGGCCAATTATTTTCTCAAGAATTTTTCTCAGAAGCAGCACAAAGCCGCTGAAATATTTCATGGAGAGTTACTGGAATTCCTAAAACTTCGGGATTGGCCCGGTAATATACGGGAGCTTGAAAATTTTATAGAACGTCTTGTCACACTGGCACCTCCGGATGCCAAAGTATTGGATCGTAATCTGTTACCGGAAGAATTCCGGAAGGAAAGTGAAAAAATTAAGGCCTCGGAGGAGAAGACCATCTCCAAAGGCCCTCTGAAAAAAATGTTGTCGGATTACGAAAAGCAGGTCATTCAAAAAGTATTGAATGATTGTGACTGGAACCAGTCCAAAGCTGCAAGGATACTAAATATTTCCGAGCATGCCATGAGATATAAAATTGAAAAGTTGAAGCTTGATAAACCTCCTGATCACCAGTCCTAAGATGAGGTAAGGTCCTCCATTCGATAGTTTGTCTGTTTGTTTTCCCGCTATGTATTTTTTTTATCGCTGCTTCCCGTCATAATTGTCGAAGGAAAACTCCTGTAGCCTCCTGAGTCGCCATATTTGTCGATTCATCCTTAGCCGCTTCACACTCCTCGCCATAAAAGAATCCTTATAATCTGAATAATATCAACTGATTAGAATACCTATACCCCCCACTGGTGCATTGGCATTTCTTTTGTATAAAGATGAATAAATCATCGTACGTATTAATCATCGTGTCATGCTGTATGTATCGGACAACAAAATAAAAAGGAGGAACAAACGACATCCAACAACCTTTCAAAGTGTAGTAGGATCCCAATCCTGATGCTTGCTCTTTTTATTCCATTTTCTCTGTGTCTGGCCGGGGGGGGGATGGGTTTCTAAAGCAAGCATGCCAACTGCAACAATGTTTTTATCCAGCTGTTCAATTGATGGAAAAATCTATGCTATTGGAGGTCTTTCACCTGCGACTTCATCGACTGTAGAAGAGTATACGCCTTCTACTGATAGCGCGACTACGAAATCCAAATTGCCACGGGCGATATACGGTAACGCTATATGTTATATCGACAGTGAGATATATGTTATTGGTAGTGCCACAGATATATTTGGAACAGCGCTTACGAGTGTATATGTGTACAATTTAAAAACTGGTTTATGGACAACAAAGTCCCCCATGCCAACAGCTCGAGGGTATTCATCCGCCAGTGTGGTAAATGGCAAAATATATGTAATCGGTGGGTCATCTTCCGGGATAAGTGGAATGTACAATACACTGGAAGTTTATGATCCGACCACAGATACATGGATGACTAAAGCTCATATGCCAACACCAAGGGCTGGTTTATCCACGAGCGTTGTCGATGGAAAGATTTATGCCATTGGGGGAACGGTAGGCTATCCCTGGCCGGGACTTTCCACAGTAGAAGCATATGATCCGACTACAGATACATGCAACCAACAAAGCCCAAATGTTAGAAGCGAGGTGGGCCCATTGCTCTGAAGTAGTGGGAGGAAAAATATATGCAATCGGTGGATCGACAAGTACAGGACCCGGACAGTATCATGAACTTACCTCGGTGGAGGAGTATAATCCGATCACGGACACCTGGATTACAAAAACTCCTATGCCCGGAGCGAGAGGCGGCATTTCATCCGGTATGGTGGAAGGAAAGATCTATGTTATCGGAAGCGCAATCCATAAAACCACGCTTCAGATTCTTTCAACTGTGGAAGAATATGATCCAGCATCAGATCTTACAAATGTAAATAAAAAGAACGGAATGAATGAATTACCAATTAACTATTCACTTTCTCAGAATTATCCTAATCCATTCAATCCTTCGACCACGATTAAATTTTCGCTTCCTCAGCCGGGTTTCATTACGTTGAAGGTTTTCAATATGCTTGGAGAAGAAGTTGCAGCGTTAGTGAACGACTGGAAAGAAGCAGGAACCCACAGCATCACGTTTGACATCCGGAATTCGACATCCGGCACTCTGTCGAGCGGCGTGTATTTTTATCGGTTGTCCGTAGGAGCCTTCGGACAATCCTCAAAGTATATCGAAACGAAAAAACTCATGCTAATCAAATAGTTCAAATATCTGTCGCCTTGCACAATTTGAAAAAAAGGAGATGAAAAAGATGAAGAATATTCTTAAACCTTGTTTGCTGACATACCTTCGTTTGCTATGCGTGTTTGCTAATATTGGATTTGCCGATACTCCAGCAGATTCGAGTCTTAAAAAAGTAGAAGTCGACTACATCCTCTCTGACTATGTAATCGGTTCAGGAGGAATTATCGGTGATACAAGTACAAATTATCGGCATAACGCCGCTGTCGGTGAATCTTGTGCAGGTAGAATACAGGGAACCAACTATATTTTGTTGATAGGATTTTGGCGGTCCCTGGAAAACGAAACACCGGTGGCAATCGATCAATCGCCTTCAGACATACTTCCAAAGGAATTTAAACTGCATCAGAATTATCCGAATCCCTTTAATCCGGAGACGACCGTCGAATATGATCTGCCTGCCCGATGTCTGGTAAAGATTGATATTTTTAATATCATGGGGCAGCGGATTCGTACGCTGAATTCAAAAATTCAGAACCCGGGTTATGGGCAGGTACACTGGGACGGTAGGGACGAGAACAATAAGATTGTAAGCTCAGGTGTTTACTTCTATCAACTTATTATCTCATCGGTAGAGGGGAAGAATATTCTATTTCAGCAAACAAAAAAAATGTTATTGATCAAATAAGATGAAAATAAAAAATAACTTAATGATTTTTCATAGGAGGTTTTTATGAAACGTTCAATCTTTTTTCTGATAATCATTGCCTGTTTCTCAACGGTTGTCATGTCACAAATCCCGAGAATCATCAATTATCAAGGTAAACTTATGGGCTTGAACGGACAGCCGGTACCTGATGGAAACTATAATATCACTTTCAAGCTATATGACGAATCTAGCAATGTAATATGGACTGAGGTACATAATCAGGTAGCCATAAGCGGCGGTCTGTTTCAGGTTCTGCTGGGGACAGTGACTCCATTCAGCATTCCTTTTAACAAACCTTACTCCTTAGGCATACAGGTAGGGAGCGATGCCGAGTTGCAGCCGCGCATGACGCTCACAAGCGCTGCCTATGCCATCCGCGCCGAGGAGGCCGATAAGCTATTGGGAATCTCTGTAAATGCTACACCTCAACCCAATACATTATTGCCGCTTGATAACAGCGGTAAGTTCCCGGCAAGCGTTATACCCGGTGGCAGTGCGACAGGTGATTACTTAAAAAAAAATGTGCCTGATACTTCAATAGGTACAAGTACGAATCCCATGTTACTTGGATCAAATTTAGGCGATGGAGCTGGAATAGAAGGACAAAGCACAAATGGGGTTGGAATCGTCGGAAGGGGAACCGCAAACGATGGCGTCACAGGATGGACCGGCGCCAGTGGTAAAAGTGGTGTATATGGATCGAGCACTAACGGCAGAGGAGTTACAGGACGTAGTGATAATGATAATGGCATCGTAGGTTGGACGGGTAATGACTACACTTCCGCCGGTAAGAGTGGTGTTTATGGTCACACCGACAACGAATATGGTGTTGGTGTACGTGGTGAAAGCCCTTATATCGGTGTACGTGGTGAGGCTACAACGTATGGTGTATTTGGTGAGGGACACAATGTTGGTTTATTTGGTAAGAGCGGTGCAGACATCAACAACCATATAGTCGGAACTATAGGTGTATATGGTGAGAGTTCAGGACCTGGTGTGATTGGTGTAAGCCATGATTTTAATGGAGTGGTTGGTTGGAGCATTAACGGCTATGGCGTTTATGGTGAGAGCAGCAGTAGCTATGCGGGATATTTTGATGGCAATGTCAATATCACCGGCACACTCTCTAAAGCGAGCGGCTCCTTCAAGATCGATCACCCTCTTGATCCTGCAAACAAATACCTATACCACTCATTCGTAGAGTCACCTGACATGATGAACATATACAACGGCAATGTAGTGCTTGACTCGAGAGGAGAAGCTTGGGTGGAACTGCCCGCATATTTTGAAACTCTGAATCAGGACTTCCGTTATCAGCTCACCTGCATTGGCGGCTTTGCACAGGTGTATGTCGCTGAAAAAGTTCAGAATAATCGGTTCAAGATTACCGGTGGGACATCAGGCCTGGAGGTTTCCTGGCAGGTGACCGGTATTCGCCACGATCCATTCGCTGAAGCGCATCGAATCCAGGTCGAAGTCGAGAAAACAGGAAATGAGCGGGGGAAATATATCCATCCGAAAGAATACGGCGTACAGGAAAACCTTGGAATAGATTTTGAGAGTAATAACAGGATGATGATGAAAACAACGGAGAGGCTGCGAAAGTTGGAGCCTCTTCATGATAAAGGTGGAGTGAATAAGTAACTGAAGTTCTTTCAGAAAGAATAAGAAAAAGACTACTCATTCAGGATTGCCGCAAGCTCGTCGAGTGACGGATTAATTTCACGCGGAGGATTCGAATAGCGATGATACGGCTCACGATCATGATATTTTGCAATCGCATCTGGATCTTTCAGGACATGACCGGTCAGGAGTCCGACAACAGTCTCTGACTTTTTGATAACACCGTTTGAGACCAGTTTCTGCACACCGGCAACAGTTGCGCATGATGCCGGCTCGGCTCCAATACCCGAGGAATCGACGATTCCTTTGGCATCGAGGATTTCTTCATCGGTCACCTGCTCCGAAATTCCGTCGGTCCAGCGGAGTGTCCGAACGGCTTTCTCGTAATTCACCGGATTCCCGATTTTAATTGCTGTCGCAATAGTAGAAGCTTTTACAGTTTGCAGCGATTCGAAATTGCGTTTGAACGCACTATAGAATGGATTTGCACCTTCAGCCTGTATCACGGCAAAGCGCGGCATACGATCGATAAGTCCAAGTTCTTTTGCTTCATAAAACGCTTTCCCGAATGCACTTGTATTTCCAAGATTCCCGCCGGGAAGGACGATCCAATCCGGAACCTCCCAGTGGAGCTGCTGAAGCGTCTCCCACATGATAGTTTTCTGTCCCTCGAGGCGAAACGGATTGATTGAATTCAGGGGGTAGGCTTTGAGCGAGGCTTCCGCTTCCTGAATCAACCGCATACAATCGTCGAAATCGCCGCGCACCATTAGAGTCTTTGCTCCATAGGCAAGTGCCTGAGCGACTTTACCGAAGGCGACATCCCCGTGTGGAATGAGCACGATTCCTACCAAACCGCCTTCAGAAGCATATGAAGCAAGCGATGCAGAAGTATTTCCAGTCGATGCACATACAACGGCAGGTCGTTCGAGGCTTTTTGCCTTTGTTACAGCAACTGTCATTCCCCGGTCTTTGAACGAGCCGGTTGGATTTTCTCCCTCGTGTTTCAGAAATAATTTTTCGAGGCCGGTCCATTTGCTGATCTTTTTATTTCTATAAAGTCGTGTATTTCCCTCGGATTTCGTGACTATTGCTTCATCGGCGACTTCGGGCATAACAAGCTCGCGAAACCGCCACACTCCACTCGATAACGGGGCATCAACCAAGCCCAATCGATCGTCAAACATATCGCGAGAAACCATCGATTTCATCATTCCCAGATCGTGCACGGCATCAAGAAGATGGCCGCAGGTACAGCTGAAACGGATTTCGTCAATGTCGTAAATTGCATTACACTGAACGCATTGAAGCCAGGAAATATTCATTCTTTTCGACATAGTAAAATGGAATTGTTGAATCAATGATGATCTATCTATTTAAAATAAGAAAAAAAGGAGGATAGTCAACAAAAATAATCAACAGCCAACATGACTCTGCGTCCTCTGCGCTAGATTGCACTAGAGAAGTCCTTTGTATCCTCCGTGGCGGTGACCCAACAATTATTTTTATATAATAAAGGGCCACAGAGGACACGGAGGAGAAGACAAGGACACAGAGTTCAAAATGTCCCAAATTTCAATATAATCGTACCGGTTGCATTGCTCAGCTCTTTATTTGTTAATCCATAGGTATTAACGCCGCTTACAAAACGATAACTTGCTCCAAGACCGAGCCGGAAAAAACTTGTTATATTCATCTCGACGCTTACGGCAGGCTCGAGCACAAAGACGGCATCCCAATTATGATCGTTCCAGTCATAGAGACTGTCACGGTACTCCACTCCGCCACCAGCAATCATAAGTCCGATTGTATAATGAATCAACTTGTCGGAATTACCGATAACTTCCAAGAACAGACCGCCATATCCAAAGCCGAGGTATGCCGGCTGGCCATTGATTGTGATATCTTTAACACGCACATCATTCGCAAGTCCATACCCCCCGCCTCCTATGACATAGGTATGGTTAATGATCCATCCACCGCGTCCGCCGACGAATACCCCGGTCGTTCCCAGCATCGGACCTATTTTGACCTCCGGCCCGCCAAAACCCCCGCTGTGGAATTCCTCTCCTATCAGAGTTTCTTCCTGTGCCAGAACCGGGATGGTGAGTAAAACGATTGCAAGCATAAAAAGAAAAGATTTCATAGTCCTCCTTGTGATGTTGTGGTCATAAAAAAAGTACGGTTATTCTAAATGCAGACTATGTCAATGATACGAATTTTGGAAATTAAAAGTTACAAATTTTTTTATTGTGTTGTAAATTAATAAAAATGTATTATCTTGAAAGTAACACAACAAAAACCTCGGAGGTCATTTTATTCATGAGCATAAGCAGACTTGCCCAATCCATCGTTGAGTCGCCGACTCTTCGGCTCAACCAGGAGGCGCGGATACTCAAAGAGAAAGGTGAAGCTGTCGTTCACCTTGGGGCCGGAGAACCGAAAAATAAAGCCCCAATGCATGCAATATCGAGCGCCATCGAGAAATTGAATACTGGCGAGGTAAAGTACGCCCCTTCGGACGGCTTACCTTCCTTAAAAAAGGCCATTATTCAGTACACCGAAAGGAACTACGGAAGAACAGTCGAGCCGTCAAATATAATTGTCTCCGATGGTGCCAAGCACTCCGTATTCAATTTGCTGTATGCGCTTATCGATCCGGGACAGGAGGTCATTATTTTGGCCCCCTACTGGGTGAGCTATCCGGAAATGGTAAAAATGGTCAACGGTGTTCCAGTGATCGTTACGCCGGCAGACGGAAGCTTCTACCCAAAATTGTCGGATATCGAGAAGGCTATTACTCCAGCGACTCGTTTAATTATCGTGAATAGTCCTAACAATCCATCTGGCGCTGTCTTTCCTGATGAATTTATCGGACAGATTGTTGAATACTGTGAACGAAAAAATATCTATCTCATCATGGATGACATTTATCATAAACTTGTTTTTGACGGGAAGAAGATCGCACCTGTATATAACTTTACGAAAAAAGATGTCGAATCGACAAATGTCATTGTCGTCAACGGGATTTCCAAGACATATGGAATGACAGGATTCCGTGTGGGCTGGGTCGTCTCCAACCGCAAGCTTGTGAAGGTTATGGCGAATGTACAGGGACAAATCACAACATGCAATTCTCCGATATGTCAAGCTGCCGCCGAAGCGGCGCTAAACGGCGACCAAAGCTGCGTTGATACTCTCATATCTACGCTCGAGAAAAACCGTGATATTGTTATGAAGGGATTACTATCGATTCCCGGAATTAAAATGGTGAAACCGGAAGGAACCTTCTACTGTTTGCCCAATTTCAACGCCTACAATAAGGATTCGATGGCAATGGGAGAATTTTTATTGAAAAAAGCCCTTGTGGTTACCGTGCCCGGGAAAGATTTCGGAGCGGAAGGCCACCTGAGAATTAGTTATGCCGGAGCAGCCGATGAAGTTGCCGAAGGAATGTCCCGAATCAAGTGGGCATTAGACCCGAATTCACCACGGGAGATCAAAATAGGTAATCGCACGGTAGTTCGCGATTGGTAGATTCTCTCAGATCCTGAAAAAACGATACACCAATATTAATTTTTCATTATTTAATGATGACAATTCCATCATACATAAGAAATGAAAAAGCAATCACCTGGATAAAAGAAATTGCCGCACTTGTAAAACCGGACGAAGTATACTGGTGCGACGGCTCGCAGGCCGAATATGACGATTTGTGTCAACGGCTCGTGGAGGCGGGGACGTTTTTAAAATTGAATAAACAGAAAAGGCCCAATAGTTTCCTCGCCCGGTCGGATATCAATGATGTGGCGCGCGTGGAAGATCGCACATTTATTTGCAGCGTGAAGAAAAGCGACGCCGGCCCGACAAATAACTGGGTTGATCCACGTGAGATGAAGGCGACGCTTAAAAAGCTCTTCGACGGTTGTATGCGGGGACGTACGCTCTATGTCATTCCATTCAGCATGGGACCGCTTGGATCGCATATTGCTCATATAGGCATTGAGCTGACGGACTCTCCTTATGTCGTAGTTAATATGCGCATTATGACTCGTATGGGAAAAGCCGTATGGGATGTACTGGGCGATCATGGTGAATTTGTTCCATGTATTCATTCGGTAGGAATGCCACTGGAACCGGGCCAAAAAGATGTCCCATGGCCGTGTAGTAAAGAAAAATATATTGTTCATTACCCGGAGGAACATGCCATTTGGTCGTTTGGAAGCGGTTACGGCGGCAATGCCTTGCTTGGCAAAAAATGTTTTGCTCTCCGTATCGCCTCCACTATGGCTCGCGATCAAGGCTGGATGGCTGAGCATATGCTCATTGTCGGACTCGAATCTCCGCAGGGTCAGAAGACATATGTAGCAGCCGCATTTCCGAGTGCCTGTGGGAAGACTAACCTTGCTATGCTTATTCCACCCGATACCTTTAAGGGATGGAAAGTCACAACTGTCGGCGATGATATTGCATGGATTAAACCGGGAAGCGATGGCTGGCTCTACGCCATTAATCCTGAATACGGCTACTTTGGCGTAGCGCCGGGTACTTCCGAAAAGTCCAATCCGAACGCTATGGCAACCATTAAAAAGAATACAATCTATACTAACGTTGCACTCACTCCCGATGGCGATATATGGTGGGAGGGTATGACAAAGACGCCGCCGGCCGAGTTAATCGACTGGACCGGACAACCATGGACGCCGGATTGCGGACGTAAAGCGGCACATCCAAATGCACGCTTCACAACTCCGGCAAGCCAATGTCCTTCTCTCGATCCCGACTGGGAAAACCCGAATGGTGTACCAATTAAGGCATTTATCTTCGGTGGGCGCCGTAGCGATACAATACCGTTGGTCGTTCAATCGAATAATTGGGCACACGGCGTATATCTTGCTGCAACCATGGGTTCCGAAACTACAACAGCAGCAGCGGGCAAAGTGGGACAGGTACGTCGCGATCCATTTGCAATGCTGCCGTTCTGTGGTTATCACATGGCTGATTACATTAACTACTGGTTGACGATGGGAAGGCGTATCGCTCATCCACCGCAAATCTTTGGAGTCAACTGGTTTCGTGTCGATGAAAACGGCAATTTCATATGGCCGGGCTATAGAGAAAATATGCGCGTCATGAAATGGATTGTCGATTGTGTGAACGGATGTGCAAGCGGTTCAGAAAGTCCGCTCGGCTGGATACCGCGATACGAAGACATTGATTGGAAGGGATTGGAATTTTCAAAAGACCAATTTAACGATTTAATGAACGTAGATAAAGATTTGTGGAGAAAAGAAATCCAGCTCCATGATGAACTCTTCAACAGCCTCTACGATAAACTGCCGGAAGAACTAAGTTCGATTCGTGATATGCTTATTTCCAATTTACAATGTGAATAAATGATTCATACGTGAGAGGATTGTGACTCAAGGGGCGATGCATGAATTTCTGCATTGCCCTCTTTTTCAGCAGCTTTTAAAAGAAAAAAAGCCCCACATCAATTGGGAGATGAGGGGCTTTCTCTTTATCACATTAAATCATTTTAATAGCATCATTTTTTTTGTTGATATGAAATCATTAACCTTCAACTGATAGATATACAGTCCACTTGAGAAATTTAACGCATTAAACTCCGCAGTGTATTTACCGGCTTTTTGATTCTGATTCACAAGAGAAGCAACTTCTCTCCCTATAACGTCGAAAATCTTTATTGTAACAAATCCCTCCTCAGGTATTTGGTATTTTATTGATGTCGTTGGATTAAATGGGTTAGGATAATTTTCAAATAAGGCGTATTCATTCGGTACTTCCTCTTTTGACGCCATTTCTCCTTTCCCTAAACCTGGAGGTGCAGCAATTCTCTTAGGTGTGGTAATTTCTCCGAGTAACACCATACAAAACATAGTAAGATCATCGTCAGGGTATTTAGCTTTCAACTCGCTAATATATCCTTTCGAGTTTATAGTATCCTTTAGTTCATTATAGTAAACATACCAAATATTGAATAACGCATGCTTGTACATTTCCTTATTACTGGAAAAATCGTTCATTATTGTATTATAATTCTTTATCGCCTGGTCATATTTCCCATCGCCTATTAAGAATAGATTCTCCAATTCCAATGTCTTAGCGTAAAGCTCATCGTTCTTTGACAAAACTGGGCGGATTTCTCTGTCAAGAAAATCAATGAAGTCCTTTTTTCCGGCCGACCGATAACATTCAGCCAACTGTGCCAAAGCATATCTTCTCTTTCCTATGTTCTTCTCCTTCTTGAATTTATGAACATATTGAGCTATTGCATCATCAAATTTGCCTTTACTCATATTATCAAGCGCCGCTTCAAATTCGGAATCGAATACCGGTGTAGTGTCGGAAACAGTTACGACCTGTCGGAAAGGTACTTCAGTTGTGTTTCCTTCCGATTCCCAATTCTCTGCCACAACAGCTTTCCCCATTCCGCTGTTGGGATCGGAGTTGGGTGGGAAAGAATTCAAAGTGTCGATGCTGCTGCCGCTTTGAATATTAAAGACAGGATTTGTACCCCAGTAGTTATACTCTGCCTTTATATTTGTAGTATAAGCTGCAACGATGGCGTACGAAGTGTTACTGTAAACACTGTTTAGACCACGATGATTTGCATAACCAAGTTTGGCGTCGCTGCCATAGGCACAGGATAATCCGGTACCATTCAATTTTATCACATTATGCCCCACCGAATCACCCGGATAATTGGCTAGATGAGCGATGCTGGCGTCACAAAATACACCGCAGGTATTGTTTTTTATGATAGTGTAATACAAATATGATGTCGAGCCCGACACACAATAAACTCCGTAGTAGGGGCTATTTAAGATGGTATCAATACTTATGTTTGTTGGCGATGAATTGTAAAGCAGAATCCCATAGTAAGAATTGGATATAATTTTATTATGTGAAATTTGGCTAGATGACACTCCGACATTATTCAAGCGTATTCCCATGGTGTTATTCGATATGACGCAATAACTTATTGGCGGCAAAATGCTGGCGCCATTACAGTAAATCGCGGCGTAAGCATTCTTGATGTCGCAGTAAGAGAGAGAACTGCCCGAACTGCTGTTAAATTTTATTCCATTTTGTGTAGATGAATTTGGAGAAACGAAATCAAACGTAATTCTATTTGAAGCATTTCCGGTTGCATTCAGATTCCCATTCACTACAATTGAGGCACCGTTTGAAAAATTTAAAACCGCCCCAGGATTCACTGTTAATGTGACACCAGCAGCAACAGTGACCGTATTAGTGATGTTCCACGTTCCTTTTATAAGAGTTGCATTTTGAGTTATTGTATAATCGTTCGTATAGAAATCAGCTTTTACAGTTCCATTTTCGATTCTAATATTCTTGACCGAAAAACCAGAAGTTATATTTTGTGCATAATTTGCTGTACTTGAATTATAATACCAATTAGCATTTGGGTTTGTATAAAAGGTGAAATTCTTACCATCATCAGGAGTATAGAAAATAGAACCATCTCCTTGATCTATCTGAAAATAAGGTCCAGCAATTTCTTTATAATACCCACGTGCATTAGGCGCAGTTTTCCGTATTTCCAATTTGTCCAATCCTGTCAAAGGATCCTGTTCGCCTGTATTTATAACATTGTCTGCTGTTTCATTCCATATCGTTTTCCCATGGGCACATTCGATGTCAATTGGGAGCTTTCTCCTATCATTGAAATTTCCTGTCGTAGGGATACTGTTTACATTGGAATGCCAAATTAGTACTCCACCTTTTTGTGGATTCGAAAAAGGATATTTTCTGAATAAAGGATTATTCACTACATCTAATTTGTGATAGGAGATATAGAACCTCTCGTTGGGCATCGCATTAGATGGTAAAGACGCGGGAGCGAATAAATAACATGTCGCATTCATTTGAAAATCTTTCAGTTCTCCACCCGGTAAGTTCGTTGTAATAGGTACTGGAGTGAACCAGTTCATTAAATGTCTCAACACAGGACTATATGGCGATGGCTGATCCTGAAAACCTCCGCCAGCCATGACATCAAAGCCACCAAGAGCATAATGGTTGTAATCATTAACACCAGCGTGAGCCATATCCGGGAAGTTAAAGAAATCATGTCCCCCTTCATGATAGAATACCGACTCAAACGTGCTTGGGATAGTTCCTCTGATCTGACGTTTCACAATTAATTGTACATGGCTTCCATCAAGTCTGATATCATTAGAAGTGTATGACATGCAATAACCGACAACTCCACCACTACTTGGACCAATCGACGAAAAAGTGACATAGACTATACCATCATTGTCATAGTCATAGTTTCTAAAATCATAAATATTATCAGCCTCTTGGAGAACAGCTTGAATATTCGACAACAGGTGCACATGTTCACAAGTACCATCGAATTTAGGTAGAGCATATGTCGGCATTGTAAAAGCGTGAGTTGCATCCTTCTTTAAAACATCGATCATATAATTATATTTGTTGAAAAAGGCTTGTAAAAAGAAGGATGGAATAGTATTAGTAGTCAAATCATTAAACCATGAAGGAATTACTGCGTCTGCACCAAAATCTACAGAAATTATAACAACATCATGGAGCGTTATTGGTGCTGGCGGGGGAACATAACCGGGATCCACCCAGTCAGAAACACTGAGGTTCTGAGCATTTGAGTATGCAAAAATTGATAACAGGAAAAGAATAGAGTAAATGTACTGGTTCAGCGGAAAATGGAATTACAGCTTTATGAATTAAGGTGTAACGCATAACTTGAAACGCAGCTGGTGGAGTGTTGTTGGATTCTATTGGCTCTAGCTTGATATAATTTTTCATCACGTTCTTTGAGACGACTATTGATTCTGTTGACCAAGAAATCTTCTGGGGTCAGGTAATACAACGAGCTATGAAGACGATGAGTGTTGTAATATTCGACATAGGTGGCAACCTGTTGTCGAGCATCGTTCAGATCAATGAAGCTTGATGTTCGAAGACATTCTTCACTGAGCGATCGATGAAATCGCTCGATCTTGCCATTACTCTGAGGATAGCCGATTGATGTCCGTGCATGTTGTAGACCTCGTAACCGTAAGAATTCACCAAACTCCTTTGCAATAAACTGGGTCCCATTGTCCGAAATAATCCGTGGAGAGACCCCGGGGAATTTTTCCAAAGCACGTTGGAGAGTTAATTGTACATCAAATTCTTGCATCGATAGACGAAGCTCGTGATGGACAATATAACGAGAAAATCCGTCGATGATGCTCGTGAAGAATAAAAATGTTCCAAGAAAGTTTACATATTTGATATCGATATGCCAATGCTCATGGGGCCTTGTCGGTTGATCAAATCCTTTCTTTTTCGGGTTCTTTGGTGTTGTATTCCACATATTAAACAGATCTGTTGTTTTCAGCACACGATAGGTACTCGACGGACTGACGGCAACGACATTTTCATCGAGCATCATATAGGCCAAGCGGCGATATCCTTCTTCGGAATGAGAGCTGTAGTATCGAATAATTGCCTCTCGTTCCCAGGGTAAAAGCCAGTGTTCTTTGACTATGCTACCATTGTGATTATTGGCTTTCCCACAACGATCGACCCAGTCATAATATTTGCTGGGTGATATGCCGATCCAGCTTAGAAGTCTCTGGATCGATATATTCGATCTTTGATGTATGATCTGAACGTATTCGATGACACTATCACGTATGTCCATGTCGACCCAACAATCGTTCAATTGTCGCCAGTGAGACTTTTTTTTAACCGGATGTTGTCCTCGACAAGCTCAGCAATGAGCTTATCCTTCGCTTTGAGTTTTTCGGTGAGGCGATCAGCGGCTCGTGTCTCTGCTTTGGATTGTTTCTCATGTTTTCGAGCGAAGGTGTCAATCGCTCCTTCGAAAAGCTCTTTTTTCCACCGATAGAGAAGGTTGATGTGAACTCCATATTTTTCACCTAACTCGCTCAGTGGAACATTGTTTTCCAAGTGTTCCCGGAGAATAATAACTTTTTGTTGGGCCGATATCTGTTTCCGTTGGTTCATAGGTTCTCCTTTGGCTTCTATCTTAATTTAATTGCCAAAAAATCCATTTCCAACTGAAGCAGAATATAAACGATACTGTGGTTTTTCATATCGACCTCCATTTATTTTGAATAAATTAACTTATGTGTTATAAATGCCCCATGCATGTATAATGTAGAGTAGTATACACCGCTACTTAATTTTCTACTGTCAAATTCTATCGCTATCCTATAAATCCCGGGTTTTTTATTTTCTCGTATAATCGTATCAACTTCCCTACCCAAAGTATCATACAATTTTATTATTACTAAACCTTCAGTAGGTATTTCGTACTCCAGCGTTGTTGTTGAATTAAACGGATTGGGAAAATTCGATAGGGAATAATGAAAATCTTTCGTATAAGGTGAACTGATAATCCTCACAGGGTTTCCATGTTCATCCACAAGAAGATGGCTTATATAGAGATTCGAAGAGTTGTCGGTATTAATTGAATCATACGCCGCATCTCTATTTGAAGAGAATAATAATATTTTCCCGTCCGGCGAAATCCATGGATCCCATTCTCCCCCTCCATACACTGTAACAGAATCGGGCCCAAGCTTTGGTCTTGTATCGATATTTAGCGAGTAAACATCACCCCAATAATTTTTAGTCGAATCCCAATAGGTGACCAGTATGTCAACATCAAACTGAATTTTTTGATACAAATGATATAGAGTAAGCCCAAAATATATCTTCTTTCGATCGTTTGTCTCACTAAGACCCATAAGATCACCAACACCCAATTTGTGATACCAAAAACTATCGATCTTCATCCATCTATCACTTTCAGAGTTCCAAGCATACAAATCTGTGGAACCATAGGACAGACAAAATATTGTATCTTTACCTAATTCATATAGATAGTACTGCCCACCCGAAAGATTTATTTCCGGCCCCATGTTTTTTGCTACACCCCAATCGTTGGTTACAGTATCCCAATCACTATACCAAATATCCCAGTCACTATAACCGGCCCAAGCAGAGAAATATAATCTTTTCCCATCTTTGCTTATTGAAGGCCTATATTTTGATGAAAAGCCGTTAATGTTATTATTTAATTTTATCGATGGTTGCCAACGGCCATTTACCTTGATTGATATATGGATAGTACCATCCCCTCTATCAAAATACATCGTGTCAAAACTTGCAGTCAGCGAGGGGGATTCTTCCCAAAAAAAAGGGCGTGCAAATGAAGTATCAAGCGGGACAGGCTCACTCCAGACTTCGGGTGAGAGAGGATAACTTTCTTGAGCAAAAACATTGTAGCTCATTATAAGGAATAATAATGGAATTATCTGCTTCATTGAATTCTTACCTTACTGAGAAAAATTGTCGAAAAAAATCACTTTTGAATTATCGACTCGAAATAACCATAAACCTGAAAACGGGAAAATATCGATTTATTAATATAAGTGATAATGAAATTGATGACGAAAGAAGAATCAGGAATAATAATTGGAGAAACCGATTCGAGAAATTGATTCTGAATTTTTTCTAAACTTATATACAAAATATTTCGCCATTTGTCAAGGAAATAACAAAAAATGTGACCATTTTTTAGTAAAAATACATTGTTTACAAGGCGGCAATTCAGTTATAACGAGAATGGTGGATAATGTGAATTACTCTTCGAGCTGATTCGAAGCGATAATCTTAAACACCGGGCTTCAGTATCAATCCTTTGTTGCGATGCCCGTTCATTTTGACTACGATCGGCTTATCGAACCGCAGATGCCGGGTGAACTCTTTCTCTTCACAGATCGGCTGACTCAACAGCCAATCCCAGTCGATGAACCCCTGCCCCACCCGCGGATGAACCGTAAAATATCCGACCATGAATGACGTGATGTTCTGGAAAAAGTGCGAACCCTGCGACGGCGTTACATCCATGTCCTTGAATCCCGATTCAACTATCGCTTTGGCGCCCGAAACATTATCGTACTTGATCGGAATACCAAGCCATGGGTCGAGCGTTCCCCACCGTCCGACGCCGATGATTAAATAAGGCCGGTTCTCCCAGATGAGCTTTTCATTAAATCGACTTACCTCGACGGCAACCTCACGGCTGCGGCCCCGGTCGAATTTATGGTAATCCACGACTATAATATCATATAGATCGTTGATGACCCCGTTGCCCAACACATGACTGCTCTGGCAGATAATTTTTTCCTGCTCAACGTCTTCAACGTTGAGTTCTTCGAGCTCGCGATTTATAACAAGGGGCCGTACCTGCAGAAGTCCGAATTCTCTCCCCAGACGCGGAACCGACGTCATGTTGACCGCAAATTCCAGCTCTACCGGCGCACCCATTCCCCAGCTCCCGAGATTCAGAAGAAGTTCAATAATATTCGGCAGCGGAAAGATGCGCTGCCGCAGGATCGGTGCGAACGTGACAATCCGCCGGCCCGGACGCGATAATCCATCGTAGACGGCGTCGTTCTCGGATGAGTATGTCGAGCCGACATACGTCAGCGTTCCATCCTGTTCGGAAACGGAGAGATTATATTGTTTTAAAAGCATATCGTGAGTTTCACTGACATCGAGGGGTTTACCGTTCAACTCAAGTGCATAGAACTGGCTCTGGTTATAGTGAAGCGCCTCTTCCGCCGAAAAGAGCTGAAATAGGTGAGTGGGATACTTCGGACAGAACCGGACGGTTATTCCTCCCTCAACAATGGTCTTTCCCAATCCCAATGCGACGGAGACGATGCCGTCGGTCGGTGTTTGCGGCGCGATCGGATAAAAATTATATGACCGTGCAACACCCGCAAAATCGGGGTAAAAGCGGTTCTCATGCGCATTCCCGACCATCTTTTGAACGATGACCGCCATTTTTTCTTCTTCAAGGCGGTATGAAGTGACCTTCATATAATCTTTTGCGCTCCGATAGAAAATCGACGCATAGACCCGCTTGATAGTAGAAACAAGATCGTTCAACCGGGCCATGAGAATTCTCCATATTATTCGGAATCATGTATGTCGCATAGACGCCGGCAAACGGATGGTACTGCGAATCTTCGAGCAGGCTCGATGAACGGACTGCAAGCGGGACGCGGATAAGATCGAGGAACGCCGAGAGCGCATGGAGAACATCGGGCGGAAACCAGGGCGCTTCCACAAATCGCCTTGTGATTTCTTCATCGTTCGTGGCGCTGAGGGCAAACTCCCGCAGATTATTTTCCTCGATGAACTGATCGAAAATATCCGTAGCAAGGACAACCGCCGGCGGAATCATAATTTTAATGCCGGGGAACCGGTTGCGAATATCAAAGCTGTGGAGAAGCCGGTTGAAAAAGCCCAGCCCGCGTGCCTTTCCGCCCAGCGATCCGCTGCCTAAGCGGGCGAAGCTCGTGTATGGGTCGAACGTTTCTTTCGTGAAATCGGTGATCTGACCGCGCTGACGTATATGGCGATAACGGCGCAGCCATGATACAAGGTCCTCACGCATGACCGCAATCGAGGGAAACTCCGAGGCTTTTTGCGGCCGCAGCCTGTGCGCGAGCCAGAATTCCGTCCGTGCCTTCAGCCAGTTGGAAAAATGATTCCGTTCAGCGTGGTAGTAGATGCATTCATCGGGGACAATCCGCAACTGCGCTTCGAGCGATCGCAGATCCGTCGCCCGGCCGACTTCTTTTCCATCCGGCATTCGGAAAATGAAGTCGCCAAAACCGAAATTCTGTATCATAAACCTGCGGAGCTCATTAAGAAGCGTCGGCGAATCTTTCAGAATGAACGATGCACCCATCGTTTTCGCAATCGATTCCTTCGACGGGTCGTTTGACTGGAGCAAAATCGGTATATCGGAGAGCCGCGCCTTCACATTCTTCGCAAATTCTATCCCGGCGGTCGGATCGTGAACACCGTTGCGCATAAAGTCGATATCCGATATGACACCAAGTATATTCTCCTCGTATTTTTCGAAATATGACCATGCTTCCTCGTAGGTCGTACAGAGAAGAATCTTAGGCCTCGCCCGCATGCGGAGATATTTATGCGAGAGATTTACACCCTCCGAAATCAACCGCTGCGACTGCTTCACGATCTCAGTATAAATGATCGGAAGATATGAAGAGTAAAATTTTACATTATCCTCGATGATGATAATCGATTGAACACCGATGAGGCGGGTATCTTCATCGACGTTCAAACGGTCTTCAACATATTTAATAATCCCGATAAGGATTCGATAATCACCCTGCCAGATAAAAATACGCTCGAAGACCGAGATATCGTGCGAGGCAATGAGTTCGGCCTCTTCCCGATTATCGTACGCAAGCAGGACGATTGGAATGTTCAGCCCCGATTCACGGACCATTTTTGCAAACCGGACAGGATGGACATCTTCGATGTGCAGTGTTGCAATGATCAGGTCGAAGCGGTTTTCCTGACTTGCCAATTCTATCGCTTCGCGTCCGGTGCCGACATGGGTAAATTCCGGAGTATGACTCAGATCGAGCCCCTGATATTCTTTTCGAATGAGCTCATAGAGTCTTCCGTCTTCTTCAAAAATATACGAGTCGTATAGACTGGATACCAGGAGGATATCCCTGATCCGGTAGCGCATAAGACTCTGGAATCCCTGATAGCTCGCGCTATCGGTAACATCCAGATTCTTACCGCCGAATAGTGGATGAGATTTAGTCAGCTGATCAGCCATGATTGTTACACAAGTCCCTGGTCCATCATCGCGTTTGCGACTTTGAGAAAACCGCCTATGTTGGCACCGTTGACATAATTCCCCGGTGTGCCGAATCGTTCCGCAGTTTCAACGCACGTCTGATGAATATTTCTCATGATTTCTTGGAGACGTTTGTCGACTTCCTCTCTTGGCCAGGGCAGCCGCATGCTATTCTGTGACATTTCGAGTCCAGAGGTTGCCACACCGCCTGCATTCGATGCTTTTCCGGGTGAAAAAAGGATGCCGGCCTGCTGGAATATCTTTACTCCCCGCAGTGTGGTCGGCATGTTGGCACCTTCGCAAACGCAGATGCATCCATTCTTCACCAGCTCTTGCGCATCGTTCTCATCGAGTTCATTCTGTATCGCACACGGCATGGCGACATCAACTTTAATTCCCCACGGATTCTTGCCGGGGAAAAAATCAACTTTAAACTTCTTTACATAATCCTGAACCTGATCCTTCGCACTTGCACGCATTTCGAGCATGTAATCGATCTTTTCTCCCTTCACCCCGTCTTTATCATAGATGAATCCATCCGGACCGGAGAGTGTAACGACCTTGCCGCCAAGCTGGTTAATTTTTTGAACCGCACCCCAGGCGACATTACCGAATCCCGACACTGCCACGATCCGTCCTTCTATTGTATGGCCGCGGGTTTTTAACATCTCCTCTGCAAAATAGACCGCTCCATAGCCGGTCGCTTCCGGTCGCACAAGCGATCCACCCCAGTTTAATCCTTTCCCCGTCAGCACACCTGAAAATTCACGCGTCAACCGTTTATATTGTCCAAAAAGATATCCGATTTCACGTCCGCCGACGCCGATATCTCCTGCAGGAACATCTATATCCGGACCGATATGACGGAACAGCTCAGTCATGAAACTCTGACAGAACCGCATCACTTCATTTTCGCTTTTTCCTTTCGGATCAAAATCGGAGCCCCCCTTCCCTCCACCCATCGGAAGAGATGTAAGACTGTTCTTAAAAACCTGTTCGAATGCAAGGAACTTCAGGATACTCAGGTTTACAGAGGGGTGGAAGCGCAGGCCTCCTTTGTACGGTCCGATGGCGCTGTTCATCTGAATTCTAAAGCCGCGATTGATGTGGACCTCACCCTGGTCATCAAGCCATGGGACGCGGAAAATGACAACGCGTTCCGGTTCGACCATCCTCTCCAATATTTTTGCGGCACGATATTCCGGATGGCGTTCCAGAACAAGATCAAGCGACTCGGCGACCTCCTGGACTGCCTGATGAAATTCCTGTTCTCCCGGGTTTTTCGCTCTGACCTCATTCATCAGCTTCTCGACATATTCAGACATAAGAAAATCTCCCATAAACGACGTTAGTAAATCTAAATATAGATAAGAAACGCTTATACTTCAAGGTCTCTTCGAGGCAGGAAAAGGGCTTTCATTTGGAGATTTTTCGTAAAGCTTTAACTGGCGATTCAAGCTGGCCTGGATTTTTCTACTCTATCTATACTGGAATTATAATAGAAGATATTATGAATAGGCAGGTACTCATTGGGATGACACTGAATAAGACGGTGAGTGAATCGTCAATCTTCTCTCTTATTTAGCTGGCGGCTTCACCCTGAGCGAGTGAATCCCGCGATAGCGGGATGAACGAGTCGAAGGGTGGGATTTGTCCGCCAGTGGCGGACACGACCTGCGGTTTATCCCGAAAATTTTCTCTTCATACATTGAGCTGGCGGTGTTACCCTGAGCGAGTCCGACAAAGGAGGACGAGTCGAAGGGTCGGATTTTCCGCCTACGGCGGATCCGCCTCACCCGGTCATTAAGCGCGGCGGAGAACCGACGACCTGCGGTTTATCCCGTCCCGACTACGTCGGGACGGGACTGCTCTACCACTGAGCTGAAGGTGGGATTTGCCTTCCCGCCTTTAGCGGGAAGGCACGACCTGCGGTTTATCCCGAAAATTTTCTCTTCATACATTGAGCTGGCGGTGTTACCCTGAGCGAGTCCGACAAAGGAGGACGAGTCGAAGGGTCGGATTTTCCGCCTACGGCGGATCCGCCTCACCCGGTCATTAAGCGCGGCGGAGGACCGACGACCTGCGGTTTATCCCGTCCCGACTGCGTCGGGACGGGACTGCTCTACCGCTGAGCTGAAGGTGGGATTTGCCTTCCCGCCTTTAGCGGGAAGGCACGACCTGCGGTTTATCCCGAAAATTTTCTCTTCATACATTGAGCTGGCGGTCGGATTTGAACCGACGACCTGCGGTTTACGAAACCGCTGCTCTACCGCTGAGCTACGCCAGCATATAAGAAAATTGTCGGGACTGCTCTACCGCTGAGCTACTTCAGCAATCGATAATAGGTTTATTAATATACAAAAAAATGAAACGCTAGGCAATATAAAAAAGCCGGCACATATTATACATGCCGGCTTTTAGAAGCGGATTTATAAAATATTTTACATTCCGTTCAAGAAGTATGTTACGATTTTCAGGAGTTTGGTATTGTTCAGGATGTCCTGGTTATGGTAATCCGTCCAGAGATACTTACCGCCGTTAGGGTTGGGATTCGGATAGCATTCCACGATGACACCGACCTCAGGACTAGTCCCTTTGATTACTCCATAGGTATGCGAAATCGGAGCTGGTGGTAGATCCGAAAACTTTTGATAATCTGAAAGATGGCGTGAATCCTCCGATTTTGTCCAATCGAGGTACGTGCCAACGGCTTTCTGCAGGTTATTATCGACGATTTTCAATGTATCTGTCGAGACATCACCCTGGTAATCTCTTTGTTTGAAGTATGGCGGCCAGATATATTGCAAGATGTAGTAGTTATAATGTCCACCATAGATTTTTCCTCCGTCGGTAACATAGCGACCATAGGTACGAGCAAGAAGCGGATATTGATACTCATCGCCGCCGTTGCAATCAGAGAAGATAAGCTTGTATTGTTTCAGATATTGCAACAACTTGGTCGAATCTGTGTCCGCCGAATCGCGCAACGCTTCGACGCTTATTGAATCAAATGTCGTATAACCGATAGCATGCAACACATCTTCGAGTTGTTCGGCGCTTGCCAGAACGACAAGTACTTTTCCTAAACTAGTATTCTGATGCACTTGAATTGGTGTCGTCACGATTGTCGGAGTCGAAGAGGCTGCAACAGTCACATTCAGCGTTCCCTCAAATACAGTACCGAATTTTGCAAGCAATGTTTGCTGCCCGGCTGGAGATTGAATCGTGGCTTTTCCCGTGGAGTCCGTCAGCGATGTGAATTTTGGATCTTCAAATGGTGGATTTAAGAGCGTCAGTGTCGCTCCGCCCAGAGGGTATCCCTGCGGATCGAGAACCTTTGCGGTCACCGGGTATGTAGGAATATCTGTATCTGGCCCCGTCGATGATGATTTCTTACAGCCGCCAACCATAAGAGCAATTATCAGCATCGGTACAACAAACCATCGAAAGCATTTGAATGAATTATTCATACGTATCCTCCTATCCCTTGTTTATGAATATTGTACTGTGAATACTAATGTTCGAGTTCTTCCCTCGCATCCCGGGTCATCAGTTCTTCGACTGCAATGTGGGGATTTTTTCCTTCAAATAACATCTTATGAACTTCAAAAAAAATAGGCATTCCCACTTTATACTTCTGCGATAATTCTGTGGTTGAACGAGCAGTTTCGACACCTTCTGCAATCATTACCATTTCTTTCAATACGTCATCCAGCCGCCGTCCTTTGCCAATTTGCTCACCTACAAAGCGGTTTCGGCTGTGTCTGCTCATGCATGTTACAAATAGATCGCCTACACCGCTCAATCCCGAAAACGTATGAGGATTTGCTCCCATTGCGACGCCCAACCGCGTTATCTCTGCAATTCCGCGCGTCATGAGAGCAGCTTTTGTGTTGTCACCATAACCCGCTCCATCTGAAATACCGGCGGCAATGGCAATGACATTTTTCAGTGCTCCGCCTAGTTCCACACCCCGAAGATCTGTATTGGTATAAACGCGAAATGTCCGGTTCATAAAAAATTGTTGAATCGATTTCGCAACCTGACCATTGGTGGCTGCCGCAACGACAGCAGTGGGAATATCCCGGCTCACTTCTTCAGCATGGCTGGGACCTGACAGCGTTGCAACCCGATCCGGTGCGGCTGTCGGTATCACTTCGATAAGAACCTCGGACATGGTTTTTAAAGAGTGATGTTCGATCCCCTTAGCAACATGGACAATCAGCGTTTGTGAAAAATTAACACCTGCGGCTTGACCGGCAATCGAACGAAGGAACTGCGATGGAACGGCAAAGACGACCATATCTTTATTGGCTGCCGCCTCGATAAAATCCGTTGTCACCAAAATCTCTTCTGGAATTTTTATTCCCGGAAGGAATGATAAATTTTCGTGATGATTTGTAATCTCATCTGCATATTCCGTGGAGTAAGTCCATAATCGCACGGTATGGCCGTTTTTCCAGAGGAGAATCGAAAGGGCAGTCCCCCAACTTCCTGCTCCAATTACCGCAACATTCATACGAAATTCACTTTATGAAATACCTTCTCCACCGTTCGACATGGATCAGGATGATATTCGGTTTCCTTTTTTGTAAGAATCACGGAAATGTGTGAGTCTGCTTTCGGTTCCTTCGATCAGTCTCTTGATATTGTCACGGTGCGTAAAGATGACGAGAAGTGAAATACCGATGATAAAAACGATGAGTGTATGATATCCCGCAATTTCGACATTGAAAATATTTACCCGCACCACCATGGTAAGCGGGAATGCGACTGCAGCGGATAGTGAGCCGAGAGAGACATAGCGTGATGCGACGAATACGATCGTGAAAATGATAAGTGAGACCAATACTTCAACGGGTGCAATGCCGATCATCATACCGCCCGCCGTGGCAATCCCTTTACCGCCCTTGAATCCTGCAAAGGCAGTCCAGATATGTCCTAAAACGGCGGCCGAACCCGCAATAATTTGCAGCACGGTAAAATCTTCGAACGGTGTTCTATTATTGAAGGGGAGTGCTGAATCAAAATACAATCGTGCGATAATACTGGTTGCAATAAAACCTTTAAGGATATCGAATAGGATAACGAGGATGCCGGTTTTCCAACCGAAGACACGAATAATATTAGTTCCCCCTGCATTACCGCTCCCGAACTTTCTAATGTCAATGCCGCTCTTAATTTTACTTACAATTATGCTGGTTGGAATCGATCCAACCATATAACTCAACACAATCATCATACCAAGTGCGAGCATTACATCCTCTTCAAATATACCATCTGAATAATATTATTAATTAAGATAGAGAGACCAAAAGAAAAAATCAAGGTCTTTTTCCCGACGCTATCGCTGTGAATTCTCTTGTTTTCGACGTAAAAATAAGCGCTCTGCCAGTTCAAGATCATCCGGTGTTGTTATTTTAATATTATCGGAACATCCGGGGATAATCTTTACCTTCGCTCCCAGCCGCTCTACAAGTTGCGCATCGTCGGTGCCATAGAATGAATCGTTGCGTGCCTTCACAGCCGCCTCAAGAAGTACCTTCCATTGAAACGCCTGTGGAGTCTGAACCGCCCAGATGGCTGCACGATCCAATGTCGCATCATAAAATATCCCATCACCCGAAATCTTGATTGTATCGTTCGGTTGGACACCTATGACGGCAGCACCGTATTTTTCAGCACCCTCAGCAACCGCAAGGATTTCTCTCTGGCGTATAAAAGGACGAACAGCATCATGAATCATCACGATATCGTCTGTCAAATGAGAGAGCGCCTGCAGTCCGTTAAACACCGAGTCTTGCCGATGTACGCCTCCAGGGATAACATCTTTGACTTTTGAAATATTCCATTGTTGGACATATTCCTTCACACAAGCAATGGAGGTCAGAGAAGTCACGACAACAATATGCCGCACCCTTTCGCATTCCTGAAACACACGAAGCGTATGGACAAGAATGGGAACGCCAGCAAGCAACATAAATTGTTTGTCGACGTTCCCACCCATTCGCTTCCCCACCCCAGCGGCGGGGATAATGACAGATATATTTTCCATTATATTAGAGAACCATCATTGCATCGCCATAACTGTAAAATCTATATCCTTTTTTCACGGCAATTTTGTACGCCTTTACAATGAAATCACGATTTGCAAATGCGCTCACCAGCATAAGCAGGGTCGATTCCGGCATATGAAAATTCGTGATCAGGCGGTCCACAATCTTGAAATCATACGGCGGATAGATGAACTTGTCGGTCCAGCCTCTTGTCGGTTTTACATGTCCATCGCTGGTAACGCTCGATTCAAGGGCGCGGACACAACTTGTTCCTACCACGTAGACTGTCCCTTTGTTATCGATTGTCCTGTTTATGATGGTCGATGTCTCTGGGGATATTTCATAGTACTCGGAATCCATTTTATGTTTCGTGAGATCTTCCACCTCGACATTTCGGAACGTTCCTAGTCCGACATGAAGAATCAGCGGTACGATCCGAACATCTTTTTTCTTCAACTGATTCAACAGTCGTTTGGTAAAATGGAGCCCGGCTGTCGGGGCGGCAACCGCACCGACGACGCGGGCAAATACGGTCTGGTAGGTTTCTTTATCTTTCTCGGTCGGCTCGCGCCTGATGTAATAAGGCAACGGCGTTTGTCCGATCCGATCGATCAATCTAAAAAAATCGCCTTTGTAATTAAACCGTACGGTTCGTCCCCGAGATGTGGTATTGTCGATCACTTCGCACCAGAGTCTCCCGTTGTCAAAAAATATTTTATTCCCGATTCGCACTTTTCGGGCAGGATCAACGATTACATCCCAGATGCTTTCTTCGATATTGAGTTCACGCAGAAGAAACACTTCAATCTTTGCATTCGTTTTTTCTTTCCTGCCAAAAAGACGGGCAGGGAACACCCGGGTTTCATTGACTACCAGACAATCCCCCTTTTTAAAAAATCTGGTGATTTCATGAAATCGAAGCTCGGTAATCGACTCATCCGCCCTGTTCAGAACCATTAATCGTGAGTGATCCCGCGGGTTTGCCGGATACTTAGCGATGAGGTTCCGTGGCAATGGATATTTAAAATCCGATAGCTTCATGGAGATACTCTCCTGTGTTGTGCATTACACATCGTATCTTATTTTCTCCGCGCTTTTTTCGCTTGTCTGTGCAGCGCCGCCTTCTTCACTTTTTTCATCGGCGCGATATCTTTCAAAGCAGCGCGAGCGGCTGCCAGGCGCGCAATCGGCACACGGAACGGTGAGCAGCTCACATAATTCTGTTTTATTTTATGACAGAATTCAATACTCGCCGGATCACCTCCATGTTCGCCGCATATACCGACCTTAAGATCCGGACGAACAGAACGTCCTTTCTTCAATGCGATCTCCATTAACTGACCGACACCGACGATATCGAGTGAATCGAACGGATCCTTCGGATAGATTTCCATTCCCACGTATGGAATAAGAAATCGTGCCGCATCATCACGGCTCACACCGAGAGTAGTCTGCGTCAAATCGTTTGTACCGAAACTGAAAAATTCCGCAACACCCGCAATTTCATCGGCAGTCAGTGCACCACGCGGAATTTCGATCATTGTTCCGACAAGGTATTTGAACTTGATTTTCTTTTCAGCCATCACTTCTGCTGCAACGCGCCGAACAATCTGTTCCTGATTAATTAATTCCTTCACATTGCCGACAAGCGGAATCATCACCTCGGGTTCCACCTTCTTACCGTGTGCAATGACATTTGCCGTGGCTTCGAAGATTGCACGCGCCTGCATTTCCGTGATCTCAGGATAAATGATACCAAGACGGCATCCGCGGAAACCAAGCATGGGATTAAATTCGTGCAATTCCTCGACACGCTGGTGTACTTTCTCATACGGTACATTCATCTGCATTGCGAGTTCACGCTGCGCTTTCTCTTCGTGCGGAACAAATTCATGCAACGGCGGATCGATAGTGCGTATTGTAACAGGACGCCCGTCCATTACCTCGAAAATTCCCTCGAAATCCACACGCTGCAGCGGCAATAATTTGGCAAGTGCGGTTTTGCGCTGCTCGGGCGTATCCGCGAGAATCATCTCGCGCATCGGTTCAATTTTACCCTCACCGAAGAACATATGCTCCGTGCGGCAGAGACCGATACCCTCGGCACCGAACGCAACGGCATTGGCCGATTGATCGGGCTGATCGGCATTCGTACGAATTTTGAGCTTACGATATTTGTCGGCCCATGACATGATTTTTGCATACTGCTGATAGATAGGAGCCTGAGCGGGTATTAACGATTTTTCAATGAGAACCTGGATTACCTCCGAGTTCCTCGTTTGTACCTGACCGAGGATTACTTCGCCCTTCGAACCGTCCAAAGAAATATAATCGCCTTCTTTCACGGCTTCTTTACGGCCGGCTATTTTCATGATATGTTTCGAATAATCGATCTCGAGAACCGAACAACCTGCAACGCATACTTTCCCCATTTGACGTGCAACGAGTGCAGCATGCAACGTCATACCGCCGCGTGCTGTGAGAACACCTTCGGCTGCATTCATTCCTTTGATATCTTCAGGTGAAGTTTCGATACGGACGAGGATTACTTTCTCGCCGCGCGATTTCCATTCTTCGGCGTCGGGCGCGTTGAACACAACGCGGCCGTATGCGGCACCCGGACCGGCGTTCAATCCTACTGCGATCAGACGACCGGAGTTTATTGCCTCTTCTTTCTGCTTCTGATCGAAGACAGGACGGAGGAGCTGGTTCAATTGATCTGGTTCGATTCGACGAAGAGCCTCTTTATCGTCGATGAGCTTATCGCCAACCATGTCGACCGCAATCTTGATTGCTGCAAATGCCGTTCGCTTGCCGACACGGCATTGAAGCATGTACAATTTTCCCTGTTGAATTGTAAATTCTATATCCATCATGTCCTTATAATGTTTTTCAAGAGCCTGACGGATTTTTTCAAGTTGAGCATAGATCTTTGGATTTTCAACAGCCAGTTTCGCAATCGGCAGGGGCGTTCGTATCCCGGCCACAACGTCTTCACCCTGTGCGTTCATCAAAAATTCGCCATAGAAAACATTCTCGCCAGTTGAAGCATCGCGTGTGAATGCCACGCCGGTACCGGAGTCGTCACCCATGTTACCGAATACCATCGACTGCACGTTGACGGCCGTACCCCAAGACGCCGGGATATCGTACATTTTCCGATATGCGACGGCACGTTCGTTCATCCACGACCCGAAAACCGCACCGACAGCTCCCCACAACTGTTTCATCGGATTTTCAGGGAAATCATGTCCGGTACGTTCCTTGATGGCCTTTTTATACTCTGCAACGAGCTCTTTAAGATCATCAGCCGTAAGCTCGGTATCGAGTTTGATACCGCGGGCATTTTTCTTTGCTTCAAGAATTTCTTCGAACGGATCGATTTCATCTTTATGCTGCGGTTTCAAACCCAGAACAACATCACCGTACATCGAAACGAAACGGCGATATGAATCGTAGGCAAAACGCGGATTTCCGGTTTTCTCAATCAATCCTTCGACCGTTCGATCGTTCAAACCGAGATTTAGAATAGTATCCATCATGCCGGGCATTGAAGCGCGTGCGCCCGAACGAACGGAGACGAGAAGCGGGTTTTTCGGGTCGCCAAATTTCGCACCCATTTCCTTTTCGACTTTCTTCAAAGCCGCAACAACTTCCTTCTGCAAAGATTTCGGATATGATCTCTTATTCGAGTAGTAGTATATGCATACTTCGGTCGTCATTGTAAATCCCGGCGGGACGGGGAGACCGATATTCACCATCTCGGCAAGGTTTGCACCTTTTCCTCCGAGGAGATTCTTCATAACCGCCTTTCCTTCCGCCTTCTTCCCTCCAAAAAAGTAAACATACTTATGTGCCATGTTTTTGTATCCTTCCTTAAATCAGTAAGACGTGCTTTTTTTATTCATCAATGAATTACTAAACTAGTTCTGTCAATGCGCCAGCGCATACTGCCTGGCGGCATCCAGAAACCCATCACGCACACCCATCGAGAATGTATTCTCCACCGCCAAACGCTCAGGATGCCACTGAACAAGCAGCAAAAAATTTCCGCGGTCTCTGCTGATTCGAGCGCTTCGATCACACCGTCGTTGGACCATGCCGTGCTGCGAAGCTCTTTGCCCACACGG
Source organism: Ignavibacteriota bacterium (assembly GCA_963776275.1). Lineage (GTDB taxonomy): Bacteria > Bacteroidota > Ignavibacteria > UBA10030 > CAVZMI01 > CAVZMI01. The sequence continues at coordinate 51,040 of CAVZMI010000005.1, read as the reverse complement.
CCGACTGCTTGATGATGCGAGCTATTGACAACTCCCTGTGTTGCCCGGACATAGGCCTGTAACCGTGAACCGGGTTCAACGACGATCTGGTGCATCCGATCCCGACTTTCCACCTGCTCCCTATTACTCAGTTGAGCCGGGTCGCCGGAACCATTGATCGTCCCGTGTTCCTTCTTCCCGAATTTCATCAGATCGAGAATAATATCTCCACCATGATATATATTGACAACCTGCAACCCCCGGCAAATACCGAGCAGCGGAATATCCCGCCTGACTAACCGTTCTGTGATCTTGAGCTCAAACTCGTCCCGGTATTCATCAACCTCCTTCGGATCGAGTTCTTCAACAGCATCCGGTTTACCAAAAAACTTTGGATGAATATCACCACCGCCGGTCAGCAATACCCCATCACATCGATCCACTTCACCGTAATTGTGCAATGCTACGGAAAGCCTTATGATCTGCATTTGCCGGGCCGATGTTTCAAGCCAGCGTGTATAGTTCTCGAACTTCACACCGCAGTCCGTCACCCCGATCACCATACGCTCCGGATTGACGTTCATTGCATCACCTTCCGCAGCCTCGACCAGAGAAGGTCTTCCCCTTCGACGAATCTCACAGCCATTTCGACGGTTACCAGCGGCACTTCTGTCTTGAATCCCTTCATTAACGACCCCGATAACCGCACTACATCCTTCTCGGTGGTAAAAATCATCTCCGCTCCCTGAGCATATGCAAGTTCGACAATTTTTTTTATATCACTCGCAGTGTAATAGTGATGATCGGCAAATTGAACTACCGATACAATCGAAACCCCCAGTTCACCTAGTGTCCGATAGAATGTCTCCGGAGATCCGATGCCGCAGAACGCAATACCCTGTCGTCCACGGGCTTGACCGACATTCATGGCAATGTTATTGATCATGTCATGCAACATTATTGGAACATAACGGCACACCACGACCGGAGCGTCAGAGTACCGATGCAGACATGCCCGGACTTTTTCCGTGTCGATTCCCTCCTGCCATTTTGAAAGAATAAATACATCGACTCTTTCCAGCGACCGTAGAGGTTCCCGCCGCATCCCGGCAGGAAGAATCCGAGTTTCGTCCGGCAACATATTAGCATCAACGACGACACAATCGCAATTGCGATAAAGCGCGCGATGCTGAAACCCGTCATCCATCAGAATCACATCGGGTTTTCCTTGTTGGACGATCATCCGGCTCACCCGAACCCTTCTTGTATCTACTGCAACCATGGCCGCCGGAACTTTTATAGCAAGTTCTACAGACTCATCCCCTCCCTGCACAGCATCAGCAAGGATGGCATTGCCGTTACTAACAATTACCGGACCCGCTGATTTTCGTCTGTAGCCTCGGCTTACAATCGCAACGCGCTTCCCTTCTCTGCACAATTGTGAAGCAATCAATCCAACCAGTGGAGTTTTTCCAGTACCCCCAACCGTGATATTCCCAATCGAGATTACCGGTACTCCGACATCAACTGATCGTAGAAACTCATGATCATAGAGCCAGTTTCGCAACATGATGATTAGACCGTACAACAACGAAATCGGAATCAGTGCCCCGCTCAGCCAACGGCGTTCGCCAGTTCGCTCTTTAAAAACAGGCGGACGGGCAGAGACAAGCTTCCGCGTCAGAATGATTTTCACGTCACGACTGCCATTGCTTATCGATTGTTAACCACTCCGATTTTATTTCAACCCCGGTTGAGCCGAAAATTAATAAGTGTTTCAGCAACTCTTCCCGCCGCCCCTGGAACACCGAGTTTTCCCTTGACTTTCGCAAGTTCACTTCTTATCTCTGCGGCGAGGAGCGGTTTATCAAAAAACTGATTTATATTAAACGCAATTGCTTCAGCATTTGCTTCATGCTGGATAAGTTCCGGAACAATCCTTTTGCCGGCGACGATATTCACAAGTCCGATGCTTTTCACCGACACCAATAACCGGCCGATAAAATACGAAATCCGTGAAGCTTTGTACACAACCACCATTGGTGTTTCGAAACACGCAGTCTCGAGGGTCGCCGTCCCCGATGTCACAATTGCCGCATCCGAATATTTCATCAACTCGTATGTTCTATCTTCCACCAATCGTGCGTCCGGTGAGCGGCACAGAAAATTCCGATAACATTCAGCCGGCAGATTCGGGGCCTTGCTCACTGCAACCTGTATATTGTGATGCTCGCGTATCAATTGCACCGCATCCAGCATCACCGGAAGCATTCGTTCGATTTCTTGTGCGCGGCTTCCAGGAAACAGCCCCAGTAATTTATCCCCGTTATCGAATCTTTGTTCTGAAAAAAATTCAGCACGCGTCAATCTCACGCGCATGACATCGAGCAGAGGATGACCCACAAACTCCGCGGGGATACGTTCATTCTCGTATAACTCCTTCTCAAAAGGGAAAACGACGAGCATTTTATCGATTACATGCTTCATTTTCTTCAATCTTCTTTTGCCCCAGGCCCACACCTGCGGACTGATATAATAAACCGCCGGAATTCCATGATTCTTCACTCTCCGGGCAAATCGCAGGTTGAATCCGGGATAGTCGATTAACAGGACAATATCCGGGCGCCGCGAGACAAGATATCCCTCAAGACTTTTCTCGACCTGACGGATGAACGGTAAATGTTTCACAACCTCAGCGAATCCCATGAAAGAGAGGTCATTCGCATTGTATATTAATTCCATTCCCGCATTTTTCATCCTGTTACCGCCGATTCCGTATAGATCGATATCCGGGAGACGGCGGCGGAGTTCATCGACAACCCCTGCACCATGAAGATCGCCCGATGGATCACCCGCAACAATAAGAACACGATTGATCATGCCCCGCCTCGTATGAGCCCGATCAAAATAAGCAGGAGCGTGATGAGAGCAACTGCCTGAAGAGTTCTTCGCTCCGATTGTAACCCGCGGTGTATATCCGCAGATTGCCCTTTTTGTTGTTCCGACACCCAGGGGACAAACCGTGGAATAAACCGTGGAACATTTCGCATATACTCTGTATATTCTTTGCCAAAATTCTGTGCAAGGTATTCCTCCTCGCTCGAAACAATCATCAGATATTGAAACACGAAGTACACGAAAGCGATGATAAGCAACCAGGGCAACAGCGCATTTGCCATGATGCCGATACCACAATACAGTATAATATTTCCGATATAAAGCGGATTACGGACATATGCAAACGGTGCGCCCACAATCAGCCGACTCGCGCCGACTGTTCCTGTTGTCCGTGTTTCGCTTCCTGCAATGGAGACTCCCCAGAACCGTAAGGTTTCTCCAAAGAGTGCAAGAGAAAATCCTCCGAGAAGGCTTCCGAGTGTCGGATGCGCCCAGAGAACCATCACAACCAGAAAAGGGATCGGCGTGTAGCTTCTGTAAGTAAATAATACCTTTCGGAGATCCATGATATTATCCCTGTACAAAGACATCGCGCCTGCATACTTCAGCTTCCCTGCGTTTTTTTAAACGTTTCCGCCCGAGCAATTCTGTGAGACGATTTATCACTTCACGGAATGTTCTATACTCGAAATAAGTAATATTTTCTTCCTGGCAATATTTCACAAGCTCTTCTTTTGCGAACACGATATCCGAATACCGTACAGGACAGCGATCGGAGATTCCATCTCCAACATAGACGATAATATCGTCATCGCCCGACAGTGTCAGCATATGATTCCGTTTGCAGTTTGCACAGCGATCACATTCACTGTCGGTAAATGGGAATTGCGGCTCAACCAGCAACTCGTCCGAATCCTGTCTAATTGAGTACACAAGGTGATTTGAAAAAAACGGTACATCCTTCAATTCGAATCGCGCGAGGATCCGTTCGATATAAAAATCGAATCCGTCGCTCAGGACCCAGCAATCGATCTTTCGTTCACGACAGAATTCGACAAATTCCTTGAAATGCGGATCAATTGCTTGTTTCCGGACAAACTCCTCAAACGATGCCAGCGTCAGTCCGTGCAGCGCTGCAAACTCTCTATTGTAGCACTCCCTGGGAGTAATAATCCCTTTATAGAGATCCTCAAAGATCTTCGGGATTTCCTCGTTTCCGAATGTCTCAAAAAATCTTCTGCCAACGTCATTGGCCGCAACCGTACCGTCAAAATCACAAAAAATCTTCAACGAATATGCCATTTTATTCTGCTGATACTGTCGCTCCTTCTTTAAATCGAACCGATACAAGTTTCGATACGCCTTCTTCTTCCATCGTTACACCGTACATGGCGTTTGCCGATTCCATTGTCCTTTTATTGTGCGTTACGATAATGAACTGTGTGTTATCGCTGAACCGTCTGATAATGCGCACGAATCGATCGATATTCGAATCATCAAGCGGTGCATCCACTTCATCGAGAATACAGAAAGGACTCGGCTTCACCAGATAAATCGCGAATAACAAGGCGATAGCCGTCAGTGTCTTTTCACCGCCGGAAAGCAGGTCAATCGAAGTCGGTCGTTTCCCTCTCGGTTTCGCAGTGATTTCAATCCTTGCTTCGAGCGGATCGATGTGATCTTCGAGTTTCAGATCGCATTCATCGCCTTCTTCAAATAATCCTTTAAAAATGGCAATGAAATTTTCCCTAATCTGTGCAAATGTGTCGTTAAATTTTTGTTGCGCTGTGGCATTGATCTCTTCGATTGTATTGAGCAGTGTTTTCTCAGCTTCCCACAGATCGCTCCGCTGGGCTTCAAGAAATTCGTAACGTTCTTTTTCCGTCGTATATTCTTCAAATGCAGCAAAGTTGACAGAGCCGAGCGAGCGGAGTCTGTCTTTCAATGCGCGTATGTCGTCATTCACACCGGTAAAATCGAACTGTTTTTCTTCCGGATAGACTTTCAAGATGAGATCGAACGTCCAGCTCCTGCTTGGCCCGTTGAACCAGATGTTCGGCCTTCATTGTCAGCTCTGAAATTTTCATTTCCAGTTCGTGTGTACTATTCATCGATGAATCGTGCAGTTGCCGCTCATCCCGGATTCTCATCTGTAGGGAATGAATTTCATCCTTTTTTGCGATGTACTCACGCTGAACATTGTCACGTTTGCCTTCACCGGCCTCAAATTCGGCCTTCAGATCCTTAAGAATTCGCAGATTCTTCTCCTGCTCGGTTTCCCGCTGGTGAATCTCTTTTCTGGCGAGGTCGATATCAGTATCACGCTTTTCAAGCATCATTTGAATATCGTTCATTGTTTCATCGGCATGTTCGCTCTCGCGGGTCAGGTTACGCTCTTCTCCTTTGAGTGTTGCAATCTGAACGCTGAGATCGTTAACAATTTTTGAATGCCTGTCCCAGTCCGCTTCCAGTTTTTCAAGCTCATTCTGGGCGACACCAAGATTTCGTTCGGCCTCCGATCGTTCTTTCTCCAGCTGATTGATCAACGGAGTAAATTCCGAAAGAGGAGTTTCTATAGTTGCGATCTCCTGCTGAAGCTTATCACACTCTTCTTCATTGCGCCGGATCGAATCGCCGGCACGTTTTTTTTCAAACTCTACCTGGGCAATTCGCATCTCGACAGCGGTCATTTCTTTCTCTATATTCTTCACTTCGCCGACATTCGATGAGGTGTCGATTTCGTTTTGCTGTCGTTGTTTCTCTTCGATCGAAGTCTGTGTTTCGCCGAGTTTCTTCTGAAGTGCGCTAAGTTCGCGCTGCAACTCCTTGACCTGTGATTTCGTTCCGATGAGTCCGCCTTCGTCCTGGCGAAGACTTCCTCCTTTGACGACACCATCGTGACTGATTACTTCGCCGTCGAGTGTCGCACACGCAGCAATACTGCTACCGGTGGATTGATCGAGACAGGCTTTCGCCACGTCAATATTTTCGACAAGAACGATCCCTTCGAGGAGATAGTGAAGGAGATTATAATATTGCAGATCGCATGTGATCACATCGGCAAGCCAACCATAGACTCCCTGATTATCGGGAAGCACTTTCTGCAATCTTACGGCCGGAATCCTGTCGAGGCAGATGAACGTCGCCTTCCCCTGCCTGACTTGCTTCAGCATATGGATTCCGCGATATGCATCCTCAACCGAATTCACTACGAGAAAATGTGTACTATTGCCGAGGGCGGCCTCCACAGCGATGCGGTAACGCTCATCGGTCGTAATCGTATCACCAAGGGTGATTTGACTTGCGGAGTCCGATTCCGCCGATGTCAGCAGATACTTCGCACCGTCGGTCATTCCTTCATGCCGTTCGATCAGACCCTGAAGGAATTCGATACGCGACGTTTTCCTGTCGATCTGTGCCCGCAATTCCAATTCGGAATTACGAAGCTCATCAATTTCATTTTTGAGCTGCTGGCGGAGATTTTCAATACTGCTCAACCGGACCTGCGCACCCGCATATTGTTTCCGGAGTTCACGATCTTCATTGCTCAATCGTCCGACAAGCTCATTTTTTTCTTTTATATCTTCTTTATAATAGGTACTTTCTTCCTGAAGATGTTCGACGCGGCCCCTAATATTCTCGATCCGGGATTTCAGCCTTTCCTGTTCCCCCTTTTTTTCGCTAATCCGATGCACATATTCAATGGCCCGGTTCATGAACGGCTTTTACCTCGGTTTTCTTTCTCAGAAGTTTTTCTTCGAAACGGTCGAGTTCTTCTTTTCGTGTTGTATAGTCAGCCTCTCTGCCATTGAGCTCTTGATGCACCGCCTCTCGTTTCCTGTGAGTTTCCCGTTTTTCATCGATGAGACGAACCCGTTGATTTGTCAGATCTATCTTTTCCTGTTCGTACCGGCTGATATTTGCAGTTAGAGATTTCGCCTGCTCGGCGGCGACTAGATTCCGCTGCTCGACATTTCGAATACGTTCAAGTTGCAGTGAAAGCCCGCGCTGGGCATCGATAAGTTTCGATTCAAGAGCGACAAGTTCACCCTGCAGAACCTCGTGAAGAGCCTCCTGCCGTGAAAGTTCTTCGTCAATATGGTTTTTATCATCAAGAGCAATTGTAAGTTTTTCCTGCAGGGGTTTTGTGAATGCGATGAGCTGAGCATACTCATGCTCGAAAAGATCGATTTCAAGGGTTCTTAACCGTGCGGCAATCTCGTTATATTGTTCCGCTTTCTTCGCCTGGCGTTCAAGGGAGTTGACCGCCTTCTGGACTTCTTTGACAATATCATTGACACGGAGTAAATCCTGTTGCACACTCTCCAGTTTTCTGTAGGCTGATTTCCGCCGCTGTTTATATTTTGTAACGCCGGCTGCTTCTTCGAATAGTTTCCGCCGTTCTTCGGTTTTATCGCTCAGAATCACCTCTATCATTTTCAGTTCGATGACCGAATAGGCATCAGCTCCCATACCTGTGTCCATAAATAGATCGATTATATCTTTGAGTCGGCATGGAGTCATATTGATAAGATATTCGCTCTCGCCGGACCTGAACAATCTTCGCGATATCGTTACTTCTGAATATTCGGTCGGTAATATACCCCTGGTGTTTTCTATTGAGAGCGAGACTTCGGACATTCCAAGCGGCTTGCGATTGCGTGTTCCGTTAAAAATTACGTCTTCCATTTTATCGCTTCGCAGCGTCGTAACTTTTTGTTCACCCAATGCCCAGCGTATTGCGTCCACAACATTCGTTTTGCCGCAACCATTCGGACCGACAATAGCTGTTATTCCTGCGTCGAATCGCATCGCGGTCTTGTTGGCAAATGATTTGAATCCGACGATTTCGAGCTTCGAGAGATACATCGAATCCGTTCCTTAATGAGCGTGTTGCAACATGGTGACAAAAAATTTATAATATGCGATCGTCGATTGTGTAAAGTCGTAATACGCAAGCATACTCCCGCCTACGAGAATCATCACGACTACGCCGATACTATAAACCTTTCCGGCTGAAATATCATAAATAATCGAGATCGATTTCAACAGTCGTACAATCACCCAGAGTGAAATAATCGCCAGAAATATGAGCACCGGGAGCACAAAGGTATCGTTCTCCAGAACACGATAGAGAAACATCGCGACCAGTACAAGAAGTAACATAGGTAACGTCGACCACACAGTGATGGAAAATGCATGATAAAAAAATATTCTCTGCTTTGTAAAGAGCTGCAATCCGAAAACGATCATGATTAAAAAAAGATACTTACACAGCATACCGGCCGTTAATACAATGATGCATTGCCATGGACTCCACACAAGAGAGCTAATGGACGCCTTGAGTGAATCCCATACGATAAAATGTGTGAGTACATAATCAAGCAATTTACTGTTCCGGAAATGGTACAGCACACTAGATGTCACAATCGCAATCGTTACGGCAATAAAGAAGGCAAGAATAATTGTCTGGAGCGGCGAAAGAAATCGTTGATCACGGATATCGGCAAAAAAGTTATACGGCCGAAGCAATGATCGGTTGATATTTTCATGGAAGCGCCTGTTGCTGTTATAGAAATATGCAACCGTTAGGAGAAGAATCATCCCGACAATCAGAAAGATCATTGGTGAGATTTCACTATAATTCCCTATTGGAAGAGCGGAAATTTTTTCTCCGTTCAACAGCGCTTTAAATACTTCAAAGGCTATTCTCTTTTCCCGATACGCGTTCACCAACCCCATTGTATAGAGATACCGGTCGTGAGAATCGACCGTCATTAGTGGACGGTCGCCACGCCAGTCTGCAAAGGCCCAGGCCGTACTGCCGGCGATTCCGGCATCCTGGATTATTTTGTAATTAAGCTGAAAATACCTGGCCTGCGATTCGAGCGACATCGGATCGCTGTATCCGTTGTGATTTTCAGGTTCGATTTCTTTTCCATATCGAGTGACAATGATCGGCTGGCGAGGATGCTTTTTTTTCCATTGCTGTAATGCACTGCGAAATTCCTTTGCCTCCGAACCGGTCCAGTTGAAACCAGCAAGATCCACGAAAGAACAACACGTATCGTTGGCAAGCATGCTCGTGGCAACATAGGTGAATTGTGAATCGAGAGTCTTGGCCAATGTATAAAGTGAAAAGACAAACTGCTGGGTTCAGGGGATCCGAAGAATCAAATGCGTCGGCAAGTCCCCATGCAATAACCGATGGATGATTCCGGTCCCGCTCGATCATTTCCCGAAGCATTGTGCGGGCTTCCTCCTGCACATATTCTTTTGCCAGAATTTCTGCGGGAATGTCCCAGACGGGGAGATCTTCCATTAAAAATATTCCGTACCGATCGCAGAGATTGACAACGTATGGGTGCGGACTGGAGTTGGCGACACGGATGAGATTTGCACCGAGACTCTTAATCAAAGCGATATCTCTTTCAATCGCATCATATGTCATCGCACTGCCATAATGAGGATCATCTTCCCGCCATACAACACCTTTCAGAGTAAGTCTGGAGCCGTTTAAATAAAGTTCGTTCCCTTCTTTAACCACCCGTCGAACACCGATATTCTCATCAAATTCATCAACAATCTCACCATCTTTTGTTATATATAATTTTGCTACATAAAGATCGGGTACCGATGGAGACCATAATCTTGGATTTTGAAGGATAAGAGAGAATTCGGAAGTCGTAGTTTTTCGATATGCCGGCTGAACCGGGATAAAACCGGAGTGGGCGACAATATTTCCTGTTTGTTGATCGACGATTTCAGAATATACCATAAAGTGAGACAGCGATAGAATATCCGTAGCTGTCTGTCCACCACGCTGGGGTTCATTATAATTATTCTCAATGCGAGCTTTAAACGATATTGTTGCACTCAGAAGATTTTCAGCAAGTGCCGAACGTATCTCGATATCCCCTGCCCATACACGGGGAGTGACAAGGATGAAGATATCACGTGTAATGCCTCCATAAGTCCTCCATCCCCATATCTGCTGACGCAATGGGAGGGTATTCTTCGCGTTCAACGTGTTATTCACTACTACACGGATGGAGTTTTCACTCCCTACCTGTATCAAATTATCAGGAATCGGGAATGAGAAGGACGTCGATCCACCGATATGCCGGCCGACAAACGATCCGTTGAGATAAACCTCTGCGTTATAGTTTATACCATAGCATACAAGTGTGAATGCAGCATTTCCAACCAAATCTGATGAAACGTCGAAAGAGCGGACGAATGTCACCTTCCCCTGGAAATCATAGGCACTCGGCACACGAACATCATCCCACTTTTCGTCATCAAGAGTGTATTTCCACACGCCTGAAAGATCGAGTTTTATGCGTTTCGGCGTATCAATATACGTCCCGATTCCTGTTCCTCGATATGTAGGCTCCCCATTTTCAAGAAAACGCTGTTGTGAGAGGGAAATACCGCTGATGCCAAGAAAAACGATGATTGAGATATGAAATGACTGCAGGAATTTATGCATCGAGAAAGCTTAATTGTTCAGAAAAGTGCTAATAATCAGGACATGACCCCCTAACTTAAAGGAATATAACAAAAAAAGGTAGGGAAAGCAATGCAAAATTGCTAGTTGTGAAAAATTGCGGTGATATGTAGCCGCCAGGATGCTTCTTCTCAATCCTGGCGGTCATTCTGTCCTAAGTCTGTAAAAATGGCGTTTACATCCTATCTACAATAGTGCGGCAGATACAATAGCTGTAAACGAATCGACACGCAGACATGCACCTCCGACAAGCGCGCCATCAATATCTGATTGTGAGAGAAGGTCTTTCGCGTTTTCCGGCTTCACACTTCCACCATATTGGATTATAAGCTTTTCAGAGACCAAGGACGTATATAACTCAGACACTAACACCCGGATTAGTTGATGTACTTCATTTGCCTGCTGAGGCGTAGCGGTTTTTCCTGTTCCTATTGCCCAAACAGGTTCATATGCAATTATTACATTCGCGAGATGCTCTGCAGTCAATCCGGCAAGAACTCCTTTCATTTGTTCTGTGACAACCTGTGTTGTCACGCCCCCTTCACGCTGTTCAAGTGTTTCTCCGACACAAATAATCGGTTTCAAACCCTCTGCCAGGGCCTTTTTAGCTTTTATATTGATAAACCCATCTGTTTCCTTAAAGTATTGACGTTGCTCAGAGTGTCCAAGGATGACGTATTCTACTCCGATTGATATTAGCATTTTTGGCGAGATTTCTCCTGTATATGCTCCTTCCGTTTCCGGATACATATTCTGTGCACCCAAGTGAATTCTTGTATTTACAATCAGTCCCTTCGCGACGGTGAGCGATGTAAACGGCGGCGCGATGATTACATTAACTTTTTCTGTTAACGGCGCGAGCGGGGCCCTTAATCCATTAATGAGTTCAGTTGTCTCCTGAATATTCTTATACATTTTCCAATTTCCAGCAATAACTTTCTTTCTCATGTCTCTCCTTTATTGATTCTTGTCAATTTTAGAACATTACTGTTTCATCCCTGCTAGTTTCCGCTGCAATATCTCATTGACCATTTTAGGATTCGCTTTCCCTTTTGTCGCCTTCATCGTTTCGCCTACAAAGAATCCGAACACCTGTTGCTTCCCTCCCAGATATTTCTCAACCTGCTCTTTATTATCCGATAGAATGCGGTCAATAACGAGCTCGATGGATCCGGCATCTGAAATCTGGGTGAGCCCCTTTTTCTGGACAATTGTCAAAGGATCCCCGCCTGTCGTAATCATCTCTTCGAATACCTCTTTTGCTATCTTGCCGCTGATCGTTTCATTCACAATCAGATTTATCATTTTCCCCATTGATACAGGAGAAACGGGAAAATCACGAATCGCGATCTGCCGGTCTTTAACCACACGCATCACTTCCGTCATCACCCAGTTCGATATGAGCTTTATATTTTCATTCGACTTGACTGTCAGCACTTCGACAGCATCCTCAAAATAGTCAGCGGTTCCCTTTTCTACGGTAAGTACATCCGCATCGTACTCGGGTAATCCGTACATACGCACATAACGGTCGCGCCGAACCCAGGGCATTTCGGGCAGACTTTTCCGGACACTAGCGATCCACGGTTCATCAACAAGAATCGGAACGAGATCGGGATCAGGAAAGTACCTGTAATCATGGGCCTGCTCTTTGCTCCGCATCGGTATTGCCACATTCTGATCTGCATCCCAGAGCAGGGTTTCCTGGATGATCGTCCCTCCTTCCTCAAGAACCTCGATCTGCCGATTGATTTCATATTCGAGTGCACGTTCGACATTCCTGAAGGAGTTCATGTTCTTTACTTCTACTTTCGTACCGAATTTTTCCGCACCCTTCAGTCGAACCGAAACATTCGCATCGCATCGCAGACTTCCCTCTTCCATATTCCCATCACAGATACCAAGATATGTCACAATCTGTTTGATTATTGTCAAATACTGATACGCTTCTTTCGGCGTTCGGATATCCGGTTCACTTACAATCTCGATCAGGGGCACACCGCATCGATTGACGTCAACGAGCGTGTCTATATCCAGATCGTGAATCGATTTTCCCGCATCTTCTTCCATATGGATGCGCGTAATGCCGATATTTTTTTTCACTCCTTTTTCAGCCTCGATCTCAATCCGGCCGTTCTGGCAAATCGGTTCTTCAAATTGCGAGATCTGATATCCCTTTGGGAGATCCGGATAGAAATAGTTCTTTCTTGCAAAGATCGATCTGGGGGCTATTCGACAATTCGTTGCCAGTCCCATACGGATAACATATTCGGCATGATTGTGGTTGAGTACCGGAAGCACACCCGGATGGCCGAGACAGACAGGACAGGTATTTGAATTCGGATCATTGCCGAACTGTGTAGTACATGAACAAAATGCTTTGCTCTTAGTCAGGAGCTGGGCATGCACCTCAAGACCAATGACCGGTTCATATTTTGTGTTCATCGAGTGTCTCGATTCAAAAATAACTTTATGAGATAATAGTATTTAATTTCGCTTTTTCCGGCATATTTGAGCATAAAGTATCCTCTGATATAATAAAGTTATTTTGGGTACTCGACACTAGCAACCTTTTTTCTCTCTCAAGAGGTAATTGCTGCCGTTACTTTTCGAGCCGCATCCTCGAGTGTTGTGGCAACTATCAAATTCAGACCTGATGCCGCTAGTATGCTTCGTGCCTCGACGGCATTCGTTCCTTCAAGCCGAACCACTACCGGGATGTCGAACCGAACCTGTCTTGCCGCTTCGATAACACCCTTGGCTACCCTATCGCAGCGGACAATTCCACCAAAAATGTTAATCAAAATCGCTTTCACATTGGCATCGGAGAGGATGATACGGAATCCTTCCGCCACTGTCTCGACATTTGCACCGCCGCCGACATCGAGGAAATTTGCTGGTTCTCCTCCTGCAAGTTTGATGATATCCATAGTCGCCATGGCGAGTCCTGCGCCATTTACCATACAGCCGACATTACCATCGAGTTTGATATAGTTCAAATTCGACTTCGAAGCTTCGACTTCGAGCGGATCCTCTTCATCCAAATCGCGAAGCCGGGCAAAATCCGGATGACGACCAAGCGCACTGTCATCGAAATTTATTTTTGCATCTAATGCCAGCACTTTCCCGTTATCAGTGACCACGAGAGGATTGATTTCTGCCAGTGAAGCATCGGTTCCTTCATACGCTTTATAGAGTGCCATTAGAAATTTTACGCCTGATCCGAGCGCTTCGCCCGTCAGACCGAGTCCGAATGCAAGTATCTGTGCTTGAAATCGTTGAAACCCGACGGCAGGATCGACATACTCTTTTAATATTTTTTCAGGAGTCTCGGCCGCCACTTTTTCAATCTCAATTCCTCCTTCGGTGGACGCCATCACAACATTCCGGGCGCGCTGACGATCGAGTGTGATGCCGACATAGAGTTCGCGTGCGATCGAGATTCCCTGCTCGATGAGAAGTCGTTTGACAATTTTTCCTTCAAGTCCTGTTTGATGTGTCACGAGGCGCATTCCGATCATCTGTGTTGCAAGCTGCCGAACTTCCTCGATGGTCTTTGCAATTTTGACACCGCCTCCCTTTCCCCTCCCACCGGCATGAATTTGCGCTTTCACGACCCATACAAAACCTCCAAGGGATTCAGCTACTCTGACTGCTTCTTCGGGAGAAAAAGCCACACTGCCTTCTGGCACCGCAACATTATATCGCCTCAGAATTTCTTTTCCCTGGTATTCATGAATCTTCATAACATCTCCCTCACGATATCCCGGTATCGACCGGCCTCCGACTCACATCGCTTATTTCACTTTTTCCGCAATGGATTTACCCTGAAGGTAAAGAAGCAGATAATCGCGTCCGCCCGCTTTTGAATCTGTTCCTGACATATTAAATCCGCCGAACGGGTGCGCCCCCACCATTGCTCCGGTGATCTTACGATTAATATAGAAATTTCCGACATGAATGATATCTTTTGCTTTTTCTATCTTCTTTCTATTGCGTGTAAAAATCCCGCCGGTGAGGCCAAATTCAGTATTATTGGCAATCACAATTGCTTCGTCGAAATTTTTTGCTTTAATTACCGCAAGGACGGGGCCGAATATTTCCTCCTGCGCTATTGTTGCTTTCGGATCGACATCAGCAATCACTGTCGGTTTAATGAAATATCCATCACCGGGTACCTCTCCTCCGCCCGTAATCAGGCGTCCTCCCTCCGCAACCCCGATGCGAATGTACTTCAGTATATTTTCCTTCGCAGATTTGTTGATAACAGGACCCATGTAATTCGAAAAATCTTTTGCATCGCCTACTTTAATCGTCTCTACCTGCTTTTTCAGTTGTTCAATAAATTCATCATATATCTTCTCAACAACGATTGCACGCGAACAAGCCGAACATTTCTGCCCCTGAAATCCAAATGCAGAAACAATTGTCGCCGCGACGGCTTCATCAAGATCCGCCTGATCGTCGATAATCATCGAGTCCTTCCCGCCCATTTCGGCCACGACTCGTTTCAGCCAAATCTGCCCTGGCTGTACTCTTGCTGCAAGTTCATTTATGCGGATGCCGACTTCTTTTGATCCGGTGAAAGAGATGAAGCGGATTTTCGGATGTGACACGAGCGTATCACCGACCGTTGCCCCCGGGCCTGTCATAAAATTCACCACTCCTCCCGGCAATTTGATTTCATCGAGAATTTCCATGAGTCGCCACCCGGTCAGAGGCGAATCGGATGAAGGTTTCAGAATCACCGTATTCCCGGTGACAACGGCAGCCATCGTCATTCCCGTCAGAATTGCCAGTGGAAAATTCCATGGTGGAACGATCAACCCCACCCCGAGCGGAACATATAGGAGCTCATCGCGCTCACCTTTGAGCTGCACGACAGGTTGTTTGGCTCCATAGCGGAGCGTCTCGCGGCCATAGAACTCAAGAAAATCAATTGCTTCCGATGTATCGGCTTCGGCCTCGGGCCATGTCTTGCCAACTTCGAGAGTCATTGTCGCATTTATTTCAAACCTTCGACGCCGCATTACCTTTGCGGCTTTGAAGAGGAATGCAGCCCGTTTGCGGTAATCAACCCAGCGCCATGTTTCAAAAGCGTTCAATGCGACATTCAGCGCTTTTAGAGCCTCCTCTCGACCCCCTTTTTGAAAAACCCCCACGACCTGGCTGGGATTCGACGGATTATATGATGTTAGTTTCGCATCGAGAATGATCTGTTCATTCCCTACGATTATTGGATATTCCCTGTTAAATTCCGATTCGATCTTCGCGATCGCTTTCTCCATCCTGGACCGATTTTCTTTTTTTGACCAATCGGTATATATCTTGTTCTTAAACTGCTGCCGTGCCATACCGGTCTCCATCGAAAAACAAATAGAAGCAATAATTAAAAATCGCGTGGCAGAGGTTTGATCCAGCCAATGAATATATTTTGAACGTCAGCTCGTCCGAGCAGCTGATAACGCCATAAGAACTGCACCATACCCGGGCGATGCCATTGCGGGTTGTATCTGAACGTTCGGCAAAGATCCGGATATTTTTTCTCGAACAATTTTTGAGTACAGGTTGTCACCCGAGAGCAATCCGCCGAGGAGGACGGTATGAATTTTTTGGGTGGAATTGAGTTTCGAGCTTAAGACGCGGACATGTTCTTCGATTTCAACAGCCCCGCGCTGAAGAATTTTCTCGGCCACCCGATCCCCTTCCCGGGCTGCTTCGATTACATCCGGAGCGAGTGATGCTATATCGATTGTTTTATTGTACACGGCGGTGATGATTGCTTCGACGTTTTCGAGCTGGTGTTTACCGGCAATCAAATCTGTGAGTATTGTTGATTCTCCCCGTCCGTCATACTGCCGTAAAACGGCGATAAGAGCTTCCTGACCCAGGAAATAACCGCCCCCTTCATCGCCAAGGGTACGCCCCCAGCCGCCGACTCGATGAATGGTGCCATCATTGTCTTTTCCGGCCGCGATAGATCCAGTCCCCACTATCATAACTATTCCGGTAGCCCCACGGAAAGCTCCTTCGAGCGCGATCCGTGCATCACTTTCAACAATGATTTTATTGAGCTTAAGACGACGGGAACGTGCAACCTTTTTTACTCCTTCCGCCATACGATTCTGGTCCGGTAACCGCCCGGCTCCGGCTAATCCCATTACGATGACCGAGACCATATCCGTCGCACAACCGGCTTTTACACAGCAGGTTTTGATGAGTTTCACCAGAGTTTTTGCGGCGACTTCGACACCGATGATGTGAAAGTTCGATGGTTCACCAACTTCTTCCGATAACACATCACCCGATTCGTCGGCCAGAAGCGCTACTGTTTTTGTCCCGCCCCCGTCAATTCCTATAACTAAGTTTGTACTTTTTATATTATTCATCATACCCTTTTTGTTCAAATCATGGAAATTTACCCAAAAATGGCGAGAGAATCAATTATTTCAAAGCTCTTAGAATACCATCATGAACTCTTGGGCGAACTTCGGCAATTTTCTCATTTTCCCGCGAAGGAAATACTCTATTTGTAAGAAGAACTATTATAACGCCGCATCGTGGATCGACGACCACGGATGCTCCTGTAAAGCCCGTGTGGATGAAAGCTTTATTTGAGAGAAGTTCTCCGGCCCATGAACGCTGCGGCTTTTTTGTGTCCCAACCGAGAGCACGAGTGCTTTTCTGTGATTGTCTATGGATGAATTGCTCGACCGTCGCCTTTCGTATAAAACGTTCTCCCCCATATTCTCCACCATTTCGAATCATTTCAAGAATAACGGCCAGATCAGATGCCGTCGAAAATACACCCGCATGACCGGAGACGCCTCCAAGAATAGCCGCATTCTCATCATGAACACGTCCGCGTAAAGCCTTCCCTGTTTTTTCCCGTAGTGTATCGATCTCCGTAGGAGCAATCCTCGGAATCAAATTTGCCGGTGGATTATACATCGTTGTCCGCATACCGAGCGGCCGGAAAAATACCGAATCGACATACCTGTCAAGAGTCGTTGCACATACCTTCTCGATAATTTTTCCGAGCACGATGAAACCGAAATCGCTATAGATAGTTGAATCTCCAGTTGCTGCGACAAGCGGTAAGGCGAAAATCGAATCAAGCAGGCATTTTGGATCATGACAATTCCGATAGAATGGTTTCCAGGCGGGAAGTCCACTATTATGGACAAGAAGATTTTGAATTGTAATTTTACTCTTCCCATTCTTTCCAAAATCAGGAAGATACTTAACGACCCGATCTTTCAATCTCAGCTTCCGTTCGTCGATCAAACGCATACAGGCATTCGTCGTTGCAATCACTTTTGTGAGCGAAGCCAGATCAAATATGGTGTTTGTGTCGACCTTTTCCGCATTCACTCCGTATTCAAGATGACCATATGCTTTATGATGAATAATCATTCCATCTTTAGCAACCAGAAGTACAGCGCCGGGAAAAGCTGAATCTCTGACTGCCTTACAAATTATGGTATCGACCATCGATAGTTTTTTCCCCTTAAAGCCCGCCTTATTGGGATCTGCCCAGCGTAGCATATGCTTTTTAGGGTGAGGTGGATTTTCAGAATTAACGACTCCACCTGACGAACTCCAACAAATTCCTATCGACAGCAAGGTGACAAGAATGAATCGATAACACATAGAAAATTTTCCACTCCATATCTAAAGGTGATTCAGTTTTTCTCTTCCAGCGGTAAAAAGAATATGGTCGCCAATCCGGGAACTGCAACCAGAAAACTCATTAAAAAATAATCTTGATATCCCATCCATGATTGGAGATACCCGCTCACGACGCCCGGGATAAGCATCCCTGCGGCCATGAACGCCGTTGTAATGGCATAATGCGAGGCACGATATTCCGGCAGGACAGTCCTCATCAGGAAAATGGTATACGCAGAGACGCCCATTCCAAACGAGAATTGTTCGAATGAATTGGCGATATAGACCCATGACATCGAAGGACGGGTGATCGCAAGAAGCCAATAGATTACAATTGCACAATTCTGAAGCAGTGCAGTTGGCCACATCCAGCGTTTCAAGCCATGCCGTGATACAAGATATCCGCCTAGAATTCCTCCGGCCAGGAGAAATATCACCCCGACTGTACCATAGAGAATTCCTATATCGGCGGTGGATATCCCCAATCCGCCTTTATGAGCGGAATCCATCAAGAATGGAGGAGCCATCTTAAGCATAAAAGCATCACCGAGACGAAAGATCAACACATATGTCACGATCCAGCCGATGTGTTCCTGTGCAAAATATGTTTTAAACGCATTAAAGAATTGATATCGGTTGCCGGCGGAAGTGTTCTGCTTCATCTCGCTTGCGGGGTATGGCAGGTACCGGGTCTGGAAAATGTAAATGATGAGAAAAATAAAAGCCGATAGTCCAAATGCCACCGCCCATCCGAATTGAACGGGATGGAACGAGAACATCCGATCTATAAGAGGGATCTTGACGAATTGATAAATCTTTTCTCCTGCATCATTCAATCCGGTGACATAACCATCGGCAATATGGCCGGCAAGAAAAATGAATACGCCATTTCCTACAAGCCAGGATATTTTGTAGGCGGTCGTACGAAATCCGGAATATAATGCCTGTTCATCCTTGTTTAATGCGTCGAGATAAAAGCCATCGATTGCAATATCGTGTGTAGCAGATACGAAAGCGATCAATGCAAAACAGGCAATCGAAACGGTAATTACCGATGTTGTGAGAGTTCCAAGGGCAACAGCGAGAAAGAGTCCGATACATATAATCTCGGCACCAAGAATCCAACGTCGCTTTATGGAATACAAATCAACGATAGGGCCCCATAAACCTTTGAGCGCCCACGGAAGGTAGAGGAAACTCGTCAGTCCGATGAATTGATTGCTCGCCCCGAGAGCTTTAAAGAAAACAATCGACGTTTGGTTGACTATCGTGAAGGGAAATCCTTCGGCAAAGTACAGTACAGAAACCCAGAGGCCGGCTATCCGATCTTTCTGAATGATTTCTGAACTGTTATTCCGCGTCCCGCACATTTAATTTCTTTCGTTAATAAAGTTTCCTTATCGCCGCGCCGCGATAATAGTGCTGAAGGATTTTTTCTGCATTCACTCCATGCATTGCCATTACCGCAGCACCGATCTGGCACAAGCCGACGCCGTGTCCCCATCCTGCTCCATGGAAAATAAATCTCTGCGGAATTTCTTTTGCACCTTGTTCTATTTCAACGGCGAACGCCGAACTCTTGAGATGAGTTTTCGAAAGCCAACGGCGAATTTCAAGCTCTTTACCCACGTTGATGGTGTGTTTCGTTCCGCATATCCGCAATTGAATAATTCGTCCTGAGGAGCCGCGCCGTATCGGCACAATATCCATCACCGTACCGAAATCGATTCCTGATTTTTCAAGAAGGATATTTTCAAGTTCCTCGCGTTCATAGCTCACCCGCCATCGGTAAAAATCCCTTGTTTCCTGATCAAACGAAGGAAGAATTTTTCTGAGGATCGATTCATCGTTTGTATGGCAATACGCCTCCGGCGTTGACAATATCCATTGAATCGATTCTTTCTCGGTTTTCAGCGGAGTGCGATTCAGCGATGAATCATTCACACTGACCAGATATGGAACCGGAATATCTTCCCATGTATTCTCAAAATTTTCTGTCCACCCGCCGCAGGATTTCGAATACCGTGCATCACAGATTTGGCCATTGTGCACTAGAAATCTACCCCGTGTCTTCTGAACGGTGGCAAGAACCGATTCCGATTGAATACGGCCAAGACCTTGATAACGCTGACAGTGATCGTCTGCACATACATCGTAATCGAGGTGATCTTCACGTCCGTACCAGCGCGTGATCTCCCCCTTTTTTTCTATTGTACATTGAGCCGTGACTCCGGTCTTACTCCTCCCCTTCTCTATCATCACCATCAGCCAGCTTCGCGAGATCACAGCATGAGCCTGTAAGAATTCGGAGGGTGCCGATGAGCTCATTTCGGACGAAATGACACTCACCAGGTATTGCTCAAGCGGAATCTCATTGATGACTATCAGAGTACCATCAGGTTGATTAAGAAAGAGAAAATTTCCGTCGAAAACCTGATCTTCCCTTCTTTCCCAGTGAAATTTTTGTCCTACCACCATATCGTGAATACGACAGCGCGATCCGGACTCCGCTCGACACCTTATCTCATTACCACGGGCATACGGCTTCCCCATTCTATCGATGATAACAGCCGAACCGTGATCATTCCGAACCTCAAAACTTCCTTCAAGGGTAAACTCATTGTTCACTTCAAATTTGCCCTCGAATGTCCCATGGACGACGGATGCATGTTCGAGAAGTCCGATTTTTATGATCGGTTCGTTCATATTTTTTCGATGTACTTTTTAATGCTGTCATTCGAAACACCGACTTCAAGATAGATCGACTCAATCAGATTTGCCTCGATGCCTCGATAGTCCTTTTCTATCGGTGTGATGATGAATCCGCCCATATCGACGGCGGCCGGGCTTATCACAACACGCTCATCTTTGAAATACACTGACGGGCGATGCTTCCTGCGCGGGAAAACCACAATGTTCCATTTCCTGTCGTGATATAGACCGAGTATGTTCATCATCGGCTCTTCGGGATCGTTGCCCGGCTCTTGCATGATATTTTCTAATCGACGTATCATATGTGCACAATTTTTCAGATCGTTCGATTCGATCAAAATCACTCCGCGGCCGTAATCCTTGATAGTGGAAAAAGAAACACCGTTTACCGTTCTTAAAGGTAGTCTTTTCGATATATCCATGATATCACGTTCAATCGGTATTGCACCTGAAGAACAGGCCTGAAAGTGCATATGATCGGGGGCGGAAGCACCACATCGAGGTCCGATTATAAAAAAGGGTCAGAGCCGGACTGAGCGCGGCGGTTAGAGTCAGAAAATCATCGACAAAGGGATTAAATGCCTGCGGCATATGTTCTAGGTACGCAACGGTAAAATGCTGCTGAAAAATGGGGATAGGATTACCAAGAATCAGAAATTTATCCTCATAGAGAATTCCTTTTTGTTCTGCAGGGAGATTTTTGGAACAAAGGAAACACTCCCGTCCGCGAATCGACTGTTCATCAAGTTTTGCTCCGGTACTGATAATCCGTTTCGGATTATATTGCACGCGAACCGAAAAACCCTTGCACGCAATTTCACGGTTCGCACTGCTTTTCAGTGCGTTCCACCCTTCATGCAACAACGGCCACGACGACTTTTGTTCATCTAACAATGCTGCACAGAGCTCAGGGAGCGTACTGGACGATGTGCCGGCAGAAGAATATGATGCGAAAATTTTCTCGTAGATCAAGGAGATAGAATTATTATGATGATACGCTATCGTTCATTATTTTGGGTTCTACTGACACGCGATGCTGTTTCCGGAGGAATGACGCGATACCCGATGCGATTCACAACCTTCGTTTTCCCTATTAATAATGGTGACTCTTCGATGAATTCGAAACCGAGTTTCTTGTACCACGAAAACAAGGTGATGTTATCTGATATCACACCCAACCACATCCTATCGATCCCATATTGACGGGCTTTGCGTTCCGCGATTTCAAGCAGCTTTTGTCCTAATCCGCTTCCCTGATATATCGGAAGAACATAGAGAGATGAAATATAAAACCGATTTTCATTCTTTTTATATTCCGTCCTTGTAAATCCGGCAACTACTTCATCGATTTCGATTATATATCCTGTGACGTCCGGATTTTTAAAGAGTTCGGTAAGTGCCGTGATACTGTATTCTTCATCAAAATAGGCGCGCAGATCGGCCTCCGGGATAAACGACGCATAAGTCGCAAGGCAAGTTTCCCATGTAACATGGCGTACCGATTGTATGTCGCGCACCTCCAATTGTCGGACAACGATGTTCATCATGATTTTCCTTTATTTATGGTTCGAATTGCATTTTTGCCGGGCAAGGATTTCCGTCGAACGAATTGTATCCTTGTAATAATCATTTCTATTGATATTGTCAATACCTATCCCTGTATCGCTGTTTCCTTCCCAGCGGCGGCAGAGATAGAGAGGTTCGTAAATTCTTTCAATTATATACTGCCGTGAAATGGCAAGGCCGGCGGCATAGTCTTCACCATAACTGACGTTCGGAAACCGCAATGCCCGGATCACACCGGTATTATAGGCACGTGGTGCTCCGAGTCCATTGACCCGGAGTGCGTTGTTATGGCCGTTTTCAGGAGTCCATTCACGATGATCTATTATCCCCGGTGGAATATCTTCGAGGTGGAAATTCACGAGCCGGTATGAACCGATCACCATCGCAACCCTGTTCTGATGAAAAACATCGAGAATCATCTGCAACGTGTTCTCGGATGCGTACAGATCATCCGAGTCCAACTGGATAGCGTACCGACCACAGGAAGCCAATGAGATCGCCTCGTTCCAGCATCCGCCGATACCGAGATCCGTCCGCTGCGGAATATGATGAATAATCCGTTGATTCTTGACGGCAATCTCACGCACTATAGCCGATGTCGAATCCGTCGAGTGGTTATCAACAACAATAACATTCCATGGAACGGCGAGCTTTTGTGAAAGTGCGCTTTGGAGTGCATCGGCGATTGTTTTCTCACGGTTGCGAACAGGAATAATTACGCTTGCTTCTACCGGGAAAATGTCGGTACCCCCGCAATTTTTCAGCGTCGATGGTTCGATAAAAGCGCCTATGCGCCTGAGATACGCGGTGAAGACTCTCTCCATTTCGATCTGGCTTTCACGGTTTCGCGAATCGACATAATCAAACATTTTTTCATCCGATGTTCTTATATCACTCCCGTCTATTGTATAAAGATATTCGGGGAGATGAACGATCCGTGAGTCGATAGATACTTTCAAACGGAGATCGTATAAACCGGCAGCGACTGTGTCGAGCAATGAACCATGATTGATCAAAGCTCGGTGAATTGCTTCTGTGGAGAAAAAAAGGAGATTACCAAAATTGAATTCGTCCCGGACGCTCCCGAGCTGGTAATCAACAAGAGGATGATGGAGAACTGCCCCATCCTTGATTTCATCAAAATCTCCATATACAAGGCCCGCACCGGTATTCTCGGCCGTGGCTAACAATCGCTCGAGTGAAAACTGACCGAGGGTGATCTGGACAGGACGCAAAACAAAGATGAGGTATGGCGTCGAGATTTCATTGAGGAGTTGTGTGAGTACTTTCCCCGAAGCAAGGGAATCACATGCAAATCCTCGGGTTTTCGGATGCGAAGCGCGGTAATCACCCCGATGGAGAATGATGATCTCTGCAACGAGCGGAGAATTACTCCATTGCTGGAGCGTTGAACCTGAAGATACTTCCGGCGAATATGGAAGGGCAACGGTTATTTTTTCCATCGTGTCGGCAGACTTTGCAGTTTTATAGTAACCGGTGTTCCCGGGCTTGTTGTGTCAATTCATCGCGAAATTTCGGATGTGCAATATTGATGAGTGCCTGTACGCGCTCGCGAATATTTTTTCCATGAAGATTTGCAATTCCGTATTCGGTAATAACATAATGGACATCAGCGCGCGTTGTTACCACACCTGCTCCCGGTTTCAACGAGATCACGATGCGCGAAACTGTATCGTTCTTTGTTGCCGAAGGCATGGCAATGATGGGTTTGCCTCCCTTCGAATATGCGGCGCCGCGGATGAAATCGAGCTGCCCGCCAAATCCGCTGTAAATTCTATGCCCGATGGAATCGGAGCATACCTGTCCAGTTATATCGACCTCGATCGCCGAGTTGATCGCCACCATTTTTTCGTTCTGAGCGATAATGAAAGGATCGTTTGTGTAGTTGCAGGGATGGATTTCGAACAGCGGATTATTATCGACGAAGTCATAGAGTGATTTGGAACCGTAGATGAATGTTCCGATGACCTTGCCGGCATGCTTTGTTTTTCGCGAATTGGTGATTACTCCCTTTTCGATCATTTCGACGATCCCGTCGGAGACCATTTCTGTATGAACACCCAGATCGCGTTTATCACCGAGTGCCGCCAGCACCGCATCCGATATTCCGCCGATTCCCATTTGCAGTGTCGAGCCATCCTCGACCAGTCCCGCTATATTCCGGCCGATTTGCTGTTCAACCTCGGAAAATCCTTTCTTATGGAGTTCTGGAAGCTCCCGTGTGCACTCGACTATTTTATGGACACGCGAGACGTGGATAAATGAATCGCCGAGTGTACGAGGCATTCTTTCATTTACCAGGGCAACGACGATTTTTGCACTCTCGACGGCAGCTTTTGATGCCACACATTCCACACCAAGACTCATAAAACCGTGCTCATCCGGCGGGGTAACGTGAATGAGCGCAACATCGAGAGGAATAATCCGCTGTGTGAATAGAGACGGGATTTCATAAAGAAAGACAGGAACATAATCTGCTCTTCCTTCACCAATAGCAGGACGATCGGCGGGTCCCACAAATAAAGAATTATGCCGGAAATGCGATTCCATTCCCGGCTGCGACAGCGGATCTTCGCCGACCATTAGCAGATGGTTAACCTGTACAGATTGCAGCTCATCTTTCCGGTTCGCGAGCGCCTGGAGCAATTCAAACGGAGTCGCCGCGTTCCCGCTCAGGAAGATGCGGTCACCGCTTTTAACGGATTGAACAGCTTCCTCGATTGCGACAACTTTTCCTTTATAACTCTCAATCCAGTTCATATTATAAGGCTTCGAGAATATGTTTTGTTGGGAGTTGATAGAACGATGCGATATGACTATTCGTACAGATCCCGTTATGTATACACACACCGGCAGCAAGTCCGCGATTATCACGGAGCGCTTCGGTTATCCCCTTTTTCGCAATTTCCAGAACGAAGGGAAGCAGCGCATTTGTAAGCGCATATGTTGCCGACCGCGCCACACTTGCCGCAATATTCGGGACGCAATAATGGATAACATGGTGCCTTACGAAAACCGGATTGTCGTGTGTAGTCGGGCGGCTTGTCTCAATACATCCTCCTTGATCGATCGATACGTCGATGATCACCGCTCCACGCTTCATTGTCTTCACCATTTCTTCGGTTACCAGATGCGGTGTTCGTTCACCTTTCACCATGACCGCACCAATCAATACATCGGCGAATTGGACTCCGCGTTCAATTGCGTACTGGTTGGCAATCGCCGTCGTAATACGGTGTTGGAAAATCGTTTCAAAACGCCGGAGTCGATTCAAATCTTTATCTACAACTATGACCTGTGCCCCCATGCCGAGTGCGGCGTGTGTCGCAGCCTGCCCTACCGTACCGGCGCCGAGAATCACTACAGCCGCAGGCGGTACGCCCGCAACACCGCCGAGAAGTATTCCGCGCCCCTCATTTCCACTTTCAAGAAATCGCGCGGCAATCGGAATTACCATCTGACCGGCAATTTCGCTCATAATGGTAAGTACCGGCAATGATCCGTCATTGTCTTCGATCAATTCATATCCAATTGCGGTAATCCGTTTTTCAAGGAGTTTCTCGGTCACCCTTCTGCCCGCAACGGGAAGATTCAATGAGGAGAGAATGACTTCACCCGTATTCAGCTTTTCGATATCCTCCACCGAAGGCGGAGTAATTTTTAATACGATATTCGAACGGCCGTACACCTCATCGGCAGAGTATACAATATTTCCGCCGACCTCAAGATAGTCTGTATCCGAAAAACGTGCACGTTCTCCTGCCCCTTTCTCGAAATAGACGGTGTGCCCTTCTCTGACGAGCGACTGAGCGGCGGCCGGTGTCAAAACAACACGACGTTCGCGAAGCGGATTCTCTTTTGCAATACCGATGTTCATGGCTGTTTCCTTGCGATTGAAAAAAAGGTATAAAAAGCGCTAAGAGATTTATGATTTTTGACCTGTCCGCCGAATACTGACGATGTCGGTAGAAGGCGGATTGATGATTGATAAGTAGAAATGGCCATTTATGTTTGTAATGGATAAATCACATTGATGGAATTTCGTCGGTAAAAAATCATAAAAAGACTCTTAAACTCATAAATCAGAAATCCCGAAGGTTCTACGACCCGTTGGGTCGTAGACATCAATCATCAATTTAAAGAACTTTTCTCACCAGTGTACGTCTCCTTGTGCCGCTCGCAACGTGTTTTTCATCAGCATTGCGATCGTCATGGGTCCCACACCTCCGGGCGATGGCGTTATTTTCGATGCAACCCTGCTTGCCGATTCAAAATGCACGTCGCCCACAAGTCTGTAGCCTTTGGGCGAGGAGGGATCGTCAACGCGGTTCGTTCCGACATCGATCACGACGGCCCCTTTCTTTATCATATCGCCTGTAATCATCTCGGCTTTACCGATTGCAGCGATGAGGATATCCGCCTGTAGCGTATAGTATGCTAAATCCGTCGCGGCACTGTGGCATATAGTCACGATTGCATTCGCTCCTGCAGCCTTTTGAAGTAAAATATTGGCTACAGGTTTACCGACGATGTTGCTCCGTCCGACAACGACCACATGTTTACCGCTCGTTTGAACATTAGAACGGATGAGAAGCTCCTGCACACCCCATGGTGTACACGGACGAAATGTGTCCTGACCAATCACCAACCGTCCCAGATTGATGGGATGGAATCCATCGACATCTTTTCTATAATCAATGGCCGCTATAACACTGTGCTCGTGTATGTGCTTCGGAAGCGGTACCTGGACAAGAATTCCGTGTATTTTTGGATCTTGATTGAAATTATTAATCAACTGCAGAAGACGTTCTTCGGTTGTCGATTCAGCGAGATGCTCGGTGACGGAATAAAACCCGCATCCTTCGCAGGCTTTTCCTTTCATCCTCACATACGACTGGGATGCAGGATTGTCGCCGACGAGAATGAAAGCCAATCCGGGAACGATACCACGCTGGGACTTGAGAACCTCTGCCGCAGCAGTTACTTCTCGTCGAATCGTTTCAGCTATTTTTTTTCCGTCGATAAGTTCTGCCTGCATAGCTTATCCTTCTGATCAGTATTCCGGGAAAATGATGCGCTCGATCTGAAGTGCTTTCCCGCTCTCTATGTCTATTTGCACATAGACAGCGCAGAACCGCACATCATACGATGCCATCTCGAATTTATAGGGGGTTTGATGAATAAAGCGCCGTAATGCAATTTCTTTTTTTAATCCGATCACGGAATCGTATGGACACTGTCATTCCCGAGTCCGTCTGGTATGCCATTCCCTTTGGAAATATATGAGCGTCGGCCGTCGGGATATGAGTGTGCGTTCCAATCATTGCACTCACCCGACCGTCAAGATACCACGCCATTGCCATTTTCTCGGCGGTCGCTTCGGCATGGAAATCAACGAAAATAACTTTTGTCTCTTCATGAATTTTGTTTATTACCCAGTCGGCGGTTTTAAAAGGACAGTCGATAGGCTGCATGTACGTCCGTCCCTGAAGATGAAGAACACCGACTTTCCCCTTTTCTTTCATATCGTACACAACGTAGCCGTTTCCGCCGTTTTCACGCGGGTAATTCAGGGGCCGCAGAACGTTCCGGTCCTTAGCTATCAACTGACGCGCCTGCCATCGATCCCACAGATGATTGCCGGTTGTAATGACATGGACTCCGAGATCGTACAATTGTTTTGCCTGCTCTTCCGAAAGTCCTTTCCCTTCGAAGACGTTTTCACCGTTGGCAATTGTAAAGTCGATATGGTATTTGTCCTGGAATCCTTTCAGGAGTTTCGTTGTGATTTCGAGACCGGGCGTTCCGACGATATCCCCGACAAAGAGGATATTAAGAGTAGTGGACAAGGAAACCTGCTTTCTAAGAAAATGTGTACTGAATATAGCGAAAAGAGGGGAAAAATGAAAGAGAGGGATAAGTTAAAGGTTAAGGTAAAGGTTGAGGTTGAGATTGAGATAAATCCTTTGATTACGGCTCTACATGCTTACTTGTCATGAAAACGCATTCTTCCTCATCAAGACCGAACCTATTTTTATGGCCGCCAAAGTTCTCAGCTTCAGTTATCCATTTGAAAACATTTACCTTGAAGCCGGATTGTTCGAGTCTATCCCTGTAATCCTTTGCATAAATTCTTACATGATTCCATTGACCGAAGGCTTCTTCTCTACCTGTTGCAGTTGTTATCGAAAAATCTTCATAGGTATTCTCCAACGATAATGAAAAAGGTACCTGCAGGATTGCCCAACCTCCTGGTTTCAGAGTACGATATAACTCGGACATAGCCTTACGATCATCGATTATATGTTCCAGAACATGGTTACAGATGATTGCATCAAAAGAATTATCAGGAAATTGAATATTCGTTACATCCATCCTGACCATGACGTTTTTCGAATGGAGATCTGCGGTCAGATAGTCTACAGCGGCTTGATTCCGTAATTTATCCTCCACGCATGCTTCAGGAGCTATGTGCAGTATTTTTTGAGGCTTCTTAAAAATATCTGTTTTATGCAAAAGAAAAAGATACAAAAGTCGCTCCCTATTATTGGAACCACAAACAGGGCAGCGATTATTCGGAAAATAACCGCCCCCGACAATTTTTTTTTCCTTGATAACGGGAAACCTGAGATCAGACGGGAGGAATATCCTTAGAAAGGAATTGCAGAACGGGCATTCATACCTGAATCCAAAGTAATATATCCTATTATATGTTGCTCCAAGCCCCGGATGCAACTTGGCTGGAACCAGTACTTTTATAAATGCCTTCATTGTGTCTTTTATCGTTCCCTCCTTTTTAGCACAATCGGTTGCTATGTAATTGTTTTCTATTTCACGTTAAAAGACACCCGAATCGATTCCCTTACATCTTTTTGATGGATGGTCAATTCCAGAACTGGGCCGGCCTTAGGACGGGGTTTTCTGCCAGAGCCAAGAAAGGGCATGACTTCTTCCCGAAGTTCTGTCTCGGTAATCAGTTTCAATCCATCCGATGAATTGGGTTCCAGCTTTTCCCCATTCACCTCGATGTTTTCCGGTTTACTGTTTTCGGGCAAGTTAAATCGAATAACCCAGTCCCGTAAAGAAATCGCACCGTTATAGCTCCCTTGTTTCTTATCAATCACAAGCTGTATCCCTTCCTCGCTTCTGGTCAGACTCACCGGCGTTTTACAGAAAGCACCTTTCTGATATTCGGGCGATAAACCATCATCCTCGTACAGTATACGGGTGGTACCGGCAGTTTTTTCTGTCGGAATAAAAGCATCTATAATTATCCTATTCCAGGGATGTTCCATCGTATACTGCATCTGCGGTAAGGAAAAAATAATACCACCGTTCCGGACATAGATCGGGCATTTCCATAAGATGGGATTCAATACGATCATCTCCGGGCCTTGCAGCATTTTTCCTGTCCAGATATCCTGCCAGTTTCCGGGTGGAATCCAGACATTGAAGACCTGTTCAACATCGATGGTCTGTATTGCCTGGAAGTGCGCACTACCCATATTTTCAAAAAATTCAATTTTAACGGAATAGTAGCGACCGGGTTCTAAATCTTTTGTTATCGGATAGTCGGTGGCAGCCTGATCGTGCCAGGCATCGACGACAAAGCTATCGTCTATCCACACACGTACTCCATCATCTGAGATTACTTTCAATTTCGACACTCCTCCTTTTTTCGGAGCATGGATTGTCCCTGTCCAACGTACCGAGAAGTGATCGGAAGGAATTCGGGGATCCGGACTTCCAGTCCCCCAGACAAAATTCAATACGGAATCGACGCGGATAAAAACCGGTTTCCCTTTTAAGTCCTGATTATCGAAGTATTCACCCGTAAGCCCCGGTTTTCCATCAAGGGCCTGTAAAAAATCAGATGGCAAGGGAATGTCTTTTGTTTTACTGAGTGCGAAAGGAGCGATCAGTAAATCTTCTCCAAAGAAAAACTGTTTGTCCCGTCTGGCCTCAGGTTCATCGGGCCATTCCAGATCGCAGCGGCGCATGATGGGTGTACCATCCTCGAATGCACGGCGGGCCACTGCATAAAGTGTGGGTAATAATCGATACCTCAGCCGTATGTATTCTGAAGCAATGCGTTCGGCCTCTTCTCCATACTCCCAGGGATATCGCGTTAATCCGCGTGTGCAATGAAGACGAGTAATCGGTGAAAATACTCCGTACTGAATCCACCGTACATACTGATCCGGTTCCGGATTACCCCCTGTGTGCCCACCGAGGTCTTCATTGACGTATGGCATCAAACGGGAGATACCGCTGTTGACCCCGTTGGCCACACCCATTTCCAGATATTCCCAGCGGGATTTTTGGTCGCCGGTCCACCATATGGGGTAACGATGAGAGGCCGGATGTGATGGTGTATTCCAAAATCCGTTGTCGATACCGTCGACATTCGACATGATCATGGGACGTCTGTCCGGATGATACTTCTGTGTAATATCATGATAGAGACACATACCCCAGATCTCTTTGCTGATGCCAGGCATGGGTTCATGGAGTCCGGTGAACCAGTTCCGGTCATACCACCAGATGTCTATGCCCTTATCGAACAGACTTGTGAGTCCATTCCATCGATAGTGAAATTCTTCAGGGTCTAATGCTGTTTTTCCTTGTGCTTCCGGGTGGTCGTTGTACATAAGATGCACATGCATCTCGTGCGCTCTGTCGATAAACCTTTTCATATCCGGAAACAATGTATCGTTTACCGCATAACCATGAGAAGCACCGAGTCGCCAGTCGGTATCAACAACGAACATATCGAGCGGTATCTGTTTCTTTCTATAGGTATCGATGGTGTTAAGCGCCGTCTCTTCGGAATAGGGATGGTAACGACTGTCCCATAGACCGAAAGCAAAAAGTGGCGGCATGGGAATCGGACCCGTGAGTTTCAGGAAATCGCTCCTGAAACGGCTGTACTGTCCCTTCTCAAGAAGAAAAACATAAACATCCTGTGCATCGTTGGTCGTGTCCCATCCGGAAGTGGAATGATCCTTGAATTTTTCCGGCGGCGGTGTCGCACCCCATTCGGGTGGAATCAACCGCGGGCTATCAGCTAGAAACCAGAATTGATTACCGCTCACAGGTCTGGGGAAAAAACTCGCGACCGGCATTCCTTTGAATTGATATTGAGTTGTCCCATTCTTTAAACGAATGAGAATACCTTCAAGTGAACGAGAGTGGTTTGGAATTTCAATCTGGCATTTAGAGGTCGTGAGGATTGTCCGATTTTCTTCTTTTTGAATCTCGATCGACGCTCCGGGCCAGTGACGATCAACCACGGTAAAGGTGTTACGATCTTCAAATCCTTTCAGCCCTTTTTGCTCGATCCTAATGAGATTCTCTGAAAGAGCTTGAATTCGTATGTCGTCCACAATAGTTTCATGGGATTGGGCCCATGCCGGTTGTAAGAAAAAAATTCCAGTAAGACAGGAAAAGAATAGAAATGATTTTTTCATTGTATTCATTATAAATAATATCGCATGATCGGCCTTGTTGCCGATCTTCGTGCAACTTCTACAAATCCTGTCTTCTTGAAAGAAGACAATAATCCGGTATAGACAAACACATCGGCCGTTTTCTTCTTCGGAGCAATCGGATATGCTTCGACGATTTTCGCACCTTTTTTCTTCGCAAACTGAAGTGCCGCTTTTATCAACAGTTCAAGATATCCCTGCCGCCTATATCCCCTCCTGATAAAAAAGCAGACAATAGACCAGACGGATTTTTCATCGACCCGCTTTAAAACACGTGAACCTTCAAGCAGTATGTAATCTTCTCTCGGACCGACTGAGCACCAGGCAACCGGCTCGCCATTCATATAGGCGATAATCCCCGGAACACCTCCATTATCGATTATCTTTTTAATAGCTCGTTTATTCGCTGCACCTCGTTGCTTTTCGTATCGAGATCGCCGCAGCCTCCACCACATACACCAGCATCCGCCGCACGCACCGTTCGATCCGAATAGTTCTACGAAGTCATCCCATGTTTGGTGGGTAAGGGGTTTAAAGGTCAATTTTTTATTCATTGGAGTTGCCCTCCTGTTACTGCACACAATGTAGGTAGAGCAGTGGTTCGACAAGCTCACCACAAGCCTGCTCTACCTAAAATTGTATATACTCTAGCCTCACCCGTTTCATCAGCCGTTCTACATCCTTAATATTGATGTAACCCGGAATTTTCGACAACACATTCGCCGCGCCGCACGCTACTCCCCACCGTACCATTTCATTGTATGGCAGCTTTTTCTTTATCCCGTAGACAAATCCCGCAAGTGATGCATCACCCGATCCTACTACTTTCCGATTTGCGTATTCAGGACCCAAATCTATACTTACCTTCATTGCAGCATTCTCATTTTCCTTTATTACAATGACACCATCTGAACCGAGCGTTACCGATACATACGAAATACCGTTATTCACCAACACATTCATTCGATTAAGCATAACTTGCTCATCATCACAACTACTTACACCAAAGGTTGTCTGAAACTCAGCACGATTAAGCTTGATCATTTGCGGGTTTGCTGCGATCGCTTCAAGAAGCGGTATCCCGGATGTATCCAGCACTGTAAACGCCCCTTTTGCGACACAAAGCTCAGTGAAATCACCGTACACTCCACCCTTTGCACCAGGCGGGAGACTTCCACAAAAAACGACTATGTCGTTTTTATCAACCGCACTTTTTAATTTTTGCCTTATACGCGAGATAATCGCGTCATTGACCTGATACCCTTTTGAGCGGATATGTGTTGTAGCTCCATTCTGTTTCTGTATAACGGTTGTATTCCTACGGGTTGATCCTTCTGTATAGACGAAACTTGTTTGTATTCGCCGGGATGCGACGGAGGCAAAGTCTTTTTTCGACTTTTTGCCGACGATTCCCATAGCCAGAACCTTCTCGCCCAACGCTGCAAGCGCATGCGCGACATTGATTCCTTTCCCTGCTGCAATTCTGGTATACGATTCTGCATCGAGTACGGCATTATCGGTAAATTGCGGGACTTCAATTATAACATCGATTGAAGTATTTAAAGTAACTGTAATAATTTTTCGAAACATGATATTTATGGCGCTCGCCGTTTGCCCTTGGTGTAATAGATCAACTTACCGACAGCCGTGATTGGAACGACGCTTGTATAGTTTAATATGTTCTTACTTCACACGGAGATTATCCGGATTAAAAACAATCCCGGCTCTTTTATAGTAGCACACTTTTGCATAATCAACAAAGGTTTTATACGGTTCTCCTTTACAATCGCCGCTTAGAATATTCTGAGCGCAGACGACCTGTTCATCGATAAATTCCTTATCAATAGGTTCACCATGACCTGAAAGAACGGTATTGAACTCTCCCGAACGCCGCTGCAATTTTTGTAGAATCATTAAATAGGATTCGACCGGAAGACATCCATCCATAAAAAGCCATACAACATTATTGTTGTTATCTCCTGTAAACAGCAGTTTATCCTCAGCATCCAACAAACAAATACTTCCTTTTGTATGAGCCGGTACCTCGATCACCTCAAGTTTCCTTTTCCCGAGATCGAAAATAAAACCTTCCTTTACAGGCAATAGGTCAGGCATACCGACATTTTCAAAATCTCTCACCAACAACGGAGCGAGTTGGGGTGAGTCATTTTCGA
This sequence comes from Ignavibacteriota bacterium, assembly GCA_963776275.1. Lineage (GTDB taxonomy): Bacteria > Bacteroidota > Ignavibacteria > UBA10030 > CAVZMI01 > CAVZMI01. Next base: position 17,021 of record CAVZMI010000005.1, on the reverse strand, counting down.
CTTTCTCAACCGCTCCTCTATGATAATCTTCGTTGCAATAAAATTTAATCATCTCAAATTCCAGTGGGTGAGCATATACCTCTTTAAACTGGTAATCGCTTCCACAATGATCGAGATGACCGTGTGTATTGACGACAATGACAGGTAGTGCGGTGATGGATTTAATATATCCGGACAAATCAGCCACGCCTGTTCCTGCATCGATTAATAAGGCTTCATCCCTGCCTTCAACAAGATATATGTTATCACTACCGTGATCGTCAATGCGCCACACTTTGTCTGCAATTTGTTTTACTTTAAACCAGGATTCGGTTTTAGTCTGGCTGTATAACGTATATTGAACCAACGACGTCACAATAGCACAGAGAAATATGAAATAAATAACATTTAAAAAATATTTCATACAGTTTTTCTTTCCAATACAAATTACTTTTCTACACACTCGTAATACTAAAATACTGAGGAAGTGAACTCATACTGCAAGCAAAATGTAATCATTATGACACCTATTTTCCAGCCGCCGCAAAAACTTTATTCCACATATTGACTGAAACCGACCGGATGTCACTTCGGCTCGAGAGGCGTAAATAAATCTCGGATCGCTTTTCAACCAATGGCTGATGCACCCCCGGCGCAAAAAATAACCTTGAATTGAGCGTTATATTTCTTCTCCGACGTATTTAGTTTTCTGGCAAATTCTTCACTGGAGGTTATTGAACGGCGTAGGCGCCTGACTGCCCGCTTAATATCAATTAATCAGCCGATTAAAATCTATGAGTCCAGGTCAAACTAGCAAGGCTCTCTTTAAAAGAGTTCGTTTGAGTTCCTCTGGCAGTTGTATAACGCAGACTTAAACTTACTGCGTCGCTCATCCATATTGGATAACTGCTCTGGAGCTGGATACTAGTATTTTTTGCTTCCTGTCCGCTGCTCACTGAGATCGAAATATTGTTATTTAATTTTCCATCAAATACACGGTAGTTCAGGCCGCCGCCAAATGTCATAAGATTTGTTTTTGTCTCTCCTGTTTTTGTTCCCGTAAAACCGACAAACGGACTGATACTCAGATCCGCACTCAATGCACTTGATATATTTACCATCAAGTTCGTTGATCCGGTATTATATCCAATCCTCAAAATATTGCCGTCATCCGAGTTCTGATATGCACCGGATAACGTCAGTGTATTGCTTATCGTACCTAAAGTAAAAAAGAATGAAACATTTGCCATATATGAAGCGATTTTATTATCAATTTTCATAGTGTCGTTGGTTGCGTCGTTTCCGAGGATGTCAGATCTGAAAACCAGCATAACATACATGATGGCGCTCGGACGGAGACCCAGATTTGCCGTGATCGAGGACCGGGTGGTTGTATATAACTTCTGCTTCACAAGATTATCGGATGAATTATCATAGTTGCCTGTGAGGACGACGGCGCCGTCGAGAAATTGTGTCGTTAAACCAAAGTTAACACCCTGACGGTCATTGATCTGAGAAGCCAATCCGAGCGAGGTATAACTCGTTCCAATGCGGGTAAATCCCGCATGGATGTTCAACGCGCGGAAATTCAGTGAAAGTTGTGTCTTAAGAGCATAATCTGCCGAAGTACTAAGCCGTATGTGGTACAATGAGTTCAGTGATTTGAATGCCTTTAATTTCAACGAAGAACTATCGGAAATACCAGATGCATTCATATCGCTTGTATATAGGCTACCGGCTGCTTCGCCACTAAATTTCACCATCCCGTCGAACACCGAAAAGCCGGTGCTGATTCCCGCAACGAGATTTTCTTGTGGTGTGGTGACAAAAGCATCATTTGCTGTGGTGGCATAAAGAGAGTCAATGACATTGGTACTATCCTTTTTATACAGCGAATCGATATTCTGTGGGGGTGATAATGAACTGCCTATATCCCAGGCACGAACGACATTGATATCAAAAAAATCCCCGCCTTCACGGCCTATTCCTAGCTTCATCCCGGCAATAACCCGGTCGAAGGATGCGTCAACAACATTTCCTTCAACGGCCCGTTTCGTCATCCCCCCGACAGCCATAAACCGGAGCAATCCGGGGTACAATTCGAGACCACCACCCCGAATTGGGACACCGTTCATTGTCAGTTCCGAAAGTTGCAAACCAAAATCACCGGCGCTGCGCACGCCCCCATGACCATTCAGGATGGACCGCGATTTGATTCATCGACTGACGTGCAGCATTTCCCTCCGTAGAAAGCAACAAATCGAAATTAAAAGTGAGTGTATTGAATATTGAAAGGGTCGGACGGAAAAATATTCTCCCGGTTCCCGTCGGCCTCCGTTTTTCGATCCCTGACACACTATAGAGTTCTCCATACGTTCCAATATCACCGTAAAAGGAAAATGCTTTCTGAATTAGCGAAGAAGAATCCGTCATTTGCGATGATGGTGGTATGGCGGGTTGGAGTTCGTTCGATGTGTAATTTGAGATAACCCGATCGGGCCCATTTTGTCCGTACACGATGGTATGGATACCGATACAAAAGAACAGGGTCATGAACCAGTATGGTATTCTCGTCTGATGCACAGGTGCATCCTCTTTTCGATGATTATTATGGACGAATCGTAATTTCTTTGCTTGGAATACTCTCACGGCCGTTTTTCCACATTGTTGTTATAGTATAAAAATATAATGTTCCACTTTTGACCTTGTCGTCGAGATATTCAAGTTTGTTCGGTTTGACAGTCGCAATGACGGCTTCTTTCCCTCCAAGCTGAGAACGGTGAATTTTATACGATGCAACATTAGGATGAATCACAGCTCCCCACCGAATGAAAACGCCATCTGATCTTACCTCGGCTTGAACAGCAACCGGCGCCAATGGTAATTCAATTCCAACAACAACACGCTCTACGGAGCTCAGCTTGCTTTTTCCATTAAAATAATCGACAGACTGGATCGCATATTCGTATGTATGGCCTTCCTCTATGCTCTTATCTACATAATAATTTTGAGTATAGGGAAGAAGTGAATCTACAATTTTTACAAATTCTTTCTTCTTTAATTCCTTATCTTTACTTTCACGGCGGAGAACAAAATATCCTGCAATATTTACATCCGAGGTTTTCATATCCAGCCAGTGCAGACGCACATATTTTCCGTCCAACTCAGCCGAAAATTTTAACGGCATGAGGGGCTCTGTCGGTATCAAGGGCCTGACGGATATTTTCTCCGAGAAACCACCCAGAACATGACTTCTACTTTCGGCTTTCACGGTATAGATATAAGAGATATTCCCGACAAGTGCAGAGCTTGTATCGATATAGGTCATCCCTTTTTTGTTATATGGAATTAACTGTGATATCTGCTCTAAAGAATCGCTCCATCCTCTTCCGCGAAATACATAAAATCCGATTACATCCTCAGAACTCATGTCCCACTGAAGACGGACACCCTTAGCAATCCCTTCTCCGCGCAGATTCTGCGGCGGCAAAGGCTTATCAGCACTCCTGTAGTATCCGAGTATTTTCACCGTCGCCCCGGATTCTTCGTCGAACGGACTTTTCATTGTCATACAATAAAAATAACGTTTCATCGCCTGAACCGATTGATCGATGTACTCTGTATCCGTGGGTGCGACTGATGCAAGCAGATGGTATCCGGAATCCCAATCCTCACTCCGATATATAAGAAGGCTTTTAATCGCCTCAGGCTCATCCAGTTTCCATCGCAGACGGAGTCCGCCTAAAGTATCGAGACTTTCTGCCCTCAATCGTTCAGGAAGCTTGATTGAAGAAATGGGTGTTGAAGCAACGACGACCGTATCGGAGGGCGAACCGATGTTACCAAAAACATCGTGAGGGACGACATAATACGAATAATTTTGCTGCCCCAGGAACGACTCGTCCTGAATAACGTACGAAAGTGAACCTTTTTCTCTTATAAAAAATCTCTTCGGCATAATCCGGTGAAACTCTGATTGCGGGCCGTCGTTCCGGTAAATTGAAAAAGCTGCCGGCGATCTTCCGTATCCGATTTTCCACCTGACTTCAATTTTATACCGATCGGCGGTTTTACGACTCGCCTTCACTGCGGCAAACTGAACTTTCTCGGGATACGATATCGGCGCCGAAATCGCAACGGTACCCACGTTTCTTTCTGATGTAAGAGTGGAAACACGATATTCATATTGTATCCCTTTCTCAGCGGTCGTATCCACATACATGACACCCAACGCTATTCGTATCTGGAGAACGGAACTCCACATGTGCAACGAATCAATTCTATGCCACCTGTTAATTTTTTCCCATAAAAGAGATATCGGTGCTTCATTCTCTGTAAGAGGATCCGGAACCAGATTTGCACTTTCCCGAAAGCGATTTATGAAATCATTTTCAGATGTAGGGCCTTCGAGATCAATCAATCGAGACCATATTTTCTCCAGCTTTTTCTTTCTTTCGATTCTGTATCCAATTTTCCCGTTGACCGGTGAATATGTTGAGGCGACATCCTTTCCAGCGTGGATAAAAATTCCCCGCGCCCCACCCATTGCAATGCTTTTCTCCGACTTCTGAGCAAAAGCGCACGAAATTCCTATCAATATCCAGAAAATGAATGGATATCCTATTGTTTTCATTGTTAATTCTCTCTTTCTATTTCCAATGTCTACTCTTCTTTTATATATGGTGTGATCGAAAAGCCATCGCTGCCAATATGTGACTTCAGACCGATATATTTACATCCCCCCCATGAATCAGTATCACAGGTATCCCAGCTGCAATCGGAATCGCAAATCCCCCATCCGACTGTAACTGAACCGCACAATCCTATCGAAGCATCACCGTCCATAAACCAAGTTCCGTCCGTCGAGATTTGCCCGTCGAATGATAAATCGACCGGCACTGAAACATTAATATAGGCACATGCAACAATAATTGAAGCGCCTAACTGTGCGTAAGCTTGTCCGAATAAATCAGCACCTATACCAAACGTTGCTCCGTGTTCAAATGTAATACCCAACCGCACATCGGCTCCAATTTGAATCCCGGCTTCTGCATTGACAACGACAAGATCAACGATAAGGGGAGGAATAAGTGGTACTGCCAATTCTCCCTCGGTATACATTCCCTTTACCACTTTCGGGAAAATTGGAGGGAAATCTCCTTTATTTAGATATACCCATGAATAATTTGCAAAGACACTTTTGATATGTTCCGTCATTTCATAATTACCTATTATCAATCCCGCCGACGCCTCATATCCGGGAATTTTCACATATGCACCACTTAGAAAATACCAGCCACCTTCGTCAATCACAATCTCAGCGCAGCCGTATATACGTATTGTTCCCCAATCAATTCCCTTTGTAAAATCGACACTGCCGATAAATCTGTGATTGGTAAAATCGTACATTATAGTGATATTGCCGATCGGCAGCTCGAGATTCTCTATACCGAATATCTGATCTTCGGCTATTACCTCGTTGGATACGTTAAATTTCATATGACTACTTACACCATATGTACCAGTGAGATCGCCCTCAAAGTAAAAATTATTCCAATGATCCGACGTGACAAACATGTTGCCTACGATACCTGTAAGTTTTGAGCTGCCAGTGGATGAGATGTTTGATGAATCCCCCGGACCGACCCAGAGAGATGTCGAATCGACAGTACGATAAAAATGCATCTTGAAATTAAATTTACCCTCTTGGGAAATATTCCCCTGGGCCAAAAATCCTTTCTTATCAAGAGATTGCATTGAAACATCTCCGGGAATCGTGATTCTAACATCATTTACATCGAACTCAATTCGCGTCGGCACAAATGTAAAAGCGATACTTTGATCAGGATTCCTTGTATAGATAATCGATGTGTATTGTTCTCCCAAATTTGGAATATGTAAATTCAGATTCCCCTGAATAACAATTTTGTCTTCATACTCAACTACTTGAAGCGGTTTAAATGAAGCTACAGTATATAATGTAACAGCCGGTGCATTCTGATTTGCTGTAATACCGGTTTCTCCATTGCTTAACACATAGAAATCACTTATTGAAATAATATCGCCGGCATTCATACCCGGAAGTGAATTAATTCTGGCACATTCCTCTGTACCCGATTTCGGGACTACCATGATAGACCAATGTCCCTGTTTATCAATTCCTATAGACTGGTTATATACAAAGAATGGATTACCGGTTATCATCATTGGAACAAAACCAGCGAGTTTCATATTACTAAAATCAAACTGTAGACTACCTGTTTCTAAATCTGTTGGAGAAATCGGAAAATCATTTATGACTGGAATATCTACCACCCCTGTTTTCAACGTATCATTATGAAGAACCAATCCATGATTATCAAAAGACCAATTCTTGCTCATCAATTTCCATTTTTCAATTTGAATAGAAATTGCATCTCCTTTTGGATTGCATTGCACACTGGTAGGAGTTATAGATACAATACCTATATCAAGATTGAGGTCGGACGGTGAAACAGTGGGAATATTTGTATGGAGATGTGTAGCGAGTTTTAATAATCCATTAGTAACAAACGATGCATTTGGATCAGCAACCGCGCTTGTATCAAATGTGTAAAGTGTGTAGCGGAGCGGGTTCCCTTTGATATCGACAACATTGAAACCATCCGGAACATTCGCAAGATCCGATTCCGACGCCGCCACAACAGGCACATTCATCCGCTCGTTTACACTTGAAGTCCCGGGGAGCATCAACACAACACTATCGTGAGGAAACGAAACAGCTCCTCCGGTCTGGAAAGAACCCGCATAAATTGCTACTTTCCCCCGGATGATTCCCGATCCGGTATTATTTACATCTTTTACCTGGAGTGTGCCATTTCGGGCTGTAACGGTGCCGTTAAATGATTGCATAATTGTATCAATCTCGAACATATTGTCATCTACCGGAACAACTCCTGATGCCGGTGTGGCGATTGGTATATTTATACTATCAACTTTATTTCCCGGGACTATGGCGATGTTAGAAAATCGAAGACACTTACTTGAATTAATCTTGAATTGATTATTTGACGGCAGGCGAATAAACTGGCCCCATATAGAAACCTTTTCTCCTTCCTGCTTGAGCTGTGTAACCTCAATGGGGAAGCCAAGCAGCCGGTCAATATCCATATTATTGTAAATCGTTAATAGAAATCGTAATGAATCGATAGATTTAAAATTATAGGTATATGTTGCTGTCGAATACTGAGGGCTGATTAATATCTGCTGCTGGTATATTTTGATATCTCTCAGTATTCCTCCTTGTATCGATCCGGGGACATTAGTATATATTCCAAATCCTGTATCAGTGACCACGACACGTTCGGAATCACCTATAGTAAAAGAACCGCCCTTTGCTGCGGAAAATGTATGATTCCCGAGTGGAACGTTTCGTAGTATAAACGACCCATCGGGTCCTGTATAGGTCTCAATTCGAGCAACCTCATTAGTTGTCTGACTTTCCATATACACATGTGCGCCTTCTACAGGCTGTCTGTTCTTACCAACGTAGACCTTACCAACCACACGGCCGGCTATCGGAAGAGTCACTATAACTGTTCGCCAGGTCTTTGAGCATGAATCGGTTAATGTCACAAATTGTGTTTCAAGATCGCGATCCGGTGGTCCTTTCACCTGAATAGTAAATTCCTTGGCATCGCTTTCAAAAACAAAATACGCACTTCCATATGAATCAGTAGTTTTCGAAACATTATTGAGACCCAGAAAATCAACTTGTGCACCTTCAAGTGCAAAAGAGGCCGTGTCATCATATACTTTTGGTATTGTTTTAACAATAACTTGGAATCTATGAAGTTTCTTATAGATGATAAGTTTACCTACATTTTGATTTTCTTGTGTTATATTAATAGTTGTGTCGGCATCTAGATATTTACTATCCGCGGTTATATGGATTATTTGCTTTCCTTTAGGTGCCGGAAGATGAAATTCATACTTTGGACATTTGGAAATTAGAGGCTGGCTAACTGCCTGACCAACCACAGTTCCAATTTTCGTTTGCCCTGATTGGGCAGGTCCTAAAGTTACTGCAGGTCCAATATTTGTTTGCCCTGACTTAATAACCTCTGGAGTAGTTGCAGGAACAATCTTGGTTTGTCCTAATTGGGCAGCTCCCGGAGCAACCATAGTACCAACTTCTGTTTTTCCACCTTTCATATATTTTATTTGCTGAAAACATTCTGTCTCTATACTAGCACCTCCCGTAACATTAACCCAGGCATGAACCGGTTCGCCTGTTTCATCGATTACTTCTCCATAAACACTTCCTGCGGGATCGATTGATATCAATGGAATATCACATTTAATTCCCATAGGCATTCGTGGTATAGTATCAATTTTTTTAACCTCAAATCCAGGGCAATTAATAGTTAATTCTCGGTCGGGTCCGCTGGGATTCGCTGGAAGATTATCTAATTTTACATAACCATTAATATCAGTTATGCCAATTTTTACTATATCATTCGGAGAATTATTATTATCAATGTTCTTCAATTCAACAAGCGCACCAGGTGCCGGTTTCCCACCATCACTCCTAATGACTGTCGCAGAAACATACGGCGGAAGCGGTTTAAGTTTACAGATCAATGTGTCTATGTATGTATTCTGGTTATATTCATCATTGAAAACAGCATGTTCTCCATGACAATCAAATTGTATAATCCTATAGGTTGTATCATAATTTATATTACTCTTTGGATCCGGTTTTAATAATAGAAAGTAATAATCTTGGCTATTCTTACTATCATTTTTAACGAGACCAGCAAACATGATCCAATGACATGTATCGGTTTCTATTTTTGCAATAACGTTGTATACTTTACCGCCATACATCATTTTGGAGATGTTATCATTATAATCAGGGCATTCATCTTCGGGCACAGTCGGCGGACGCTTCGTACGAAGTAGGTACACATACAAAAACGGTATGGGATCGTCTGTGATGCCATCCCTGGTCGCAAGGTATAACTGAAATGTCCGCACCTGACAGCAGAGGGTGCCAAAATCCTGGGAATTCAATGGTTTGAGTTCGATATCGGAGTTTGGACTGCAATAGTAGGGATTATCGATTATCACGCGTATGACACGTTTGCAATATGCGATGCCTGTTCCAACACACCCAAAAGTCCCTAAGTTGTCAAAAAAGCCGGTGGGGACCATCACAGAGAAACTCACGGTACCGGAGGGATCACTTGTTGCTACTCCAAGTTCCATATTTGCATCGGGAAAACTGGCTAAGGTACTAACGCTTTCCGTCCCATCAGTAAGAACCAAAACATATTTGAGAACCAGCCGTGCCCGGACACCTGCAAGAGGTTTGCAAATAGGAACCATCATTGGTTGAAGGTGTACATTAGAGGGTTGATATGTCGGCTGTTGGTTAGGGGTTATCTTCGATGGTTGATTTGTTGACTTTTGAATTTGTAATGTATTCGAGGGTTGATTTACCGGCTGCTGGTTAGGGTTTATATTCGATAATTGATTCGCTGGATTTTGAATTTGTAATGGATTCGAAGTTTGATTTGTCGGCTGTTGGTTAGGGTTTATATTCGATAATTGATTCGCTGGATTTTGAATTTGTAATGGATTCGAGGTTTGATTTGTTGGCTGCTGACCTGGAGATATATTTAAGGATTTATTATTCGATTGCTGAATTATTATCGGACATGAAAAACTGTAGGTCAAATGCCCAGTTACAACACTTGAAATGTATTTCAGACTAATTTTGACTTGACCGGTCTGGTAATTTTTCACCTCATCTGTGAATATTGAATTGTCATTGTAAAAGATATTCAAATTCTTATTTGGCTTCCCGCTGTACATTACCGTTAGTGAATCGACATAGTTAATCTGGGACATTCCCGGAGCTTGGATAAAGACAAGATATTCATCTCCGGGTATTTTATTCTGAACAAGATACGAAAAGAGAACCTGCCCATTTCTGACAGAATCCTTTGCAATTAACGTCCGTGATCCCCACATTGGACGAGGTTTGAGATTAAGGTCGCCAATGTCTTGCGGAGCGGCTGAAAAAACTTTTTTCTGATATAGATACGCAATTGATCCACTTGGCATTGTGTTGTTTGATTGTCCTGCAATACCTACTTGCACAACCAGATCCCATCTGCGGGCTTGGGCGATTATCGTACCGACATCGATGTTAGAACCGGTGTTAAACGATACGTCATGGTCGGGACTGCGATAATAAGCATTATGAACAATAACTCGTACTACCCGGTATAAATCGCCTTTCACAGCTCCACGATTTGGAATTTGAATTGAAGTATCCTTACTGATTCGAGGGATACCTTGCGGTGCACTAAGGGAAAATGAAAAGCCGCCATTCCCATTCGTGGTCGTTGTAGCGATTTCCTTCCCAACATCGGTTGTTGAGGCAGGCAGCTGTGATTTTTGAAGAATAACCGGGAGTTCTCCTTTTGGATAAAAAACATATTCAATATTCAGCGAAATCAATGTATTCGCCAAGGCATGCCTGGGCCGAGTGGAACCGGGCCATTCATATTGGAGGGTCCCGTGCACGGACGTTGACGTTACATAAAAAGGCTTGGTACTGATAATCAATGGAGTACTTTTCTTATATGTAAAGATCCAGATTTCACTCCTCCCCTGATTTGCCGCTGCAGGCTGGCCGTTTGCATCGATCGCCTGAACCTGCCACACATATGTTTTTCCCGATTCGAAAGGAAGAGCATACGATGGATACACAATCAATGTTGGACCGGTAAGAATACGTTCAAATTGAGGCACGTTGGCTGTAAGCGCTTTAACCGGCAGTTGCCCGGAGAGTATTTCACAAATACGAATTACATATCGGACATTCACACCCGGCGGTGTAATAACCGGCGTCCATTGGAAGGTAGGCGTGGCAAATACAACAGTATCATTATTTTGCGGCATCACGAGCTGAGGCTGATCCGGTAATGAAATGGAAAACTGTTCACACTGTCTTGTGAGAATGTTTCCGTTTTCGTCAAGAACAGAAATGCATAACGTATAATTATCTTCGGGTAATCGTCCGGTTTGTCTTACGACTGCCGGTAATTTTCCTTCGAAGGAAGATTCTTCAATCTTGAGTATGTCTGTGTTTCGATAAACACGGCTTTGCGGCCCGGGAGGCATTAATATGGTATTGCCTTTGACCGTCGCAATATTACCATACCTCTTTCCCGTTACGGCACCCTGGAAAGTTATTGTGACCGACGATTTCCCGGTGTAATTCACCATAAACATTAGAATACGCGGATCGCTCTGCCAGGCTGAAAGATACGGAGATGGATTTGGAGTTATTATTAACGTCGAACTCCACGAAGAATTTTGGGCATTACTACGATATCCTATCGTGAGCAGGACGTAGAAAATGATAATTGTTTTTACGGTGCAGCGCATAGTAGTTTTCATGGCAGCCAACACCAGCCTTGTAATGATTCAGTTATTTTCGAATAGTTAAGAATTATTCTATGTTCTTACTTCCAGTCAGTCGTCGGCATTTTTTTAACATCATCCAGAAAATCAACGCACAAATCCGGGATGACATCCTCGTACAGATCCTCGTCCGGGCTTCCCATATTATAAATCCAGTGCATACCGGATTGCATCTGGGAATAATCCTTTTTGAATACAACATTCTTGTTTATACAATTGACAATTTCGAAATGAGCGGTTGCTGATCGAGACGGATAGTGTGGTATTTCCTTTTTGTATCTTCGATTGGTAATTTGAAATAATCCAAACCCTTTCGACTTTTTCATTATATTCTTTCAGTGAAGCGGCGTAACCGGTTAAAAGCATCATTAACGAGATACTTAATGAGAATTTAATAATATAATATAGCGTACCATCTTAACCTCCATCAAGTGGAGGAATCTATTTTTATTTTACCTCGATTCCAGTGGTCATTTCGTACAGGGCCCTTAGCCATACACCGCAATTCCAAATCCCTGCCATAGTGATTCGTACCGCTGACGCCGATAGTTAAAGAAATAATAGTTCCAGTACACGGTCCGATTAGTTGGAACTCATTGTGCAATACAATTGGTTTGTATTAGTGAATATGAAAACCATTAGCACAAAAAACCAAAAAATATTTTTAATTAAACCTATCCTGAAAAACCAAAAATGGAATTTCTCGAGTGGCGTTTAAGAAGTATGTGTGTTTTTACTATCTATATTTTCTTCACGAATATTATTTCGCCTAAAAAAATATAGACGAATAGTTCACCGGTGTATGTTAGTAGAACGTAAGTAGTAACGAGAAAAAAAGCAAGTTAAATTCTGCAAAAGTAGTCAGGATTGATGATTCACTCTATCCATAGAATTTTACTTTTTATCGTAGATTTAGATCGCCTGATTTTACATCTTCGGCTGAATTCTTTGATTTGTCTCTTGTGGGACTTCTTATCGCCAGTATTTTGATTTTGCTTTGTATCCGGCATCCAGGCAAAGGCAAGAAGATAGATCATCGTAGCAGCTATCGCAACAGACGTTCTTGAAGCGAGGTTAGACTAAATTCAGGTCGAATGCAAGAGGCGCATATTATATCACTCGCTGTCGAACGACTGATCCGGCAACCGTTTCAGATTACGGACAAACCTCTCGAGATTGAATTCCGTTCTGGACTTTAGAATGAAATAACTTTCGGCTGCGATTGCGGATGCGATCAGGAGCTTCGCGTCATCCTCGCTTAATCCTTCCTCCCGCAATCGTTCAAGCGTCTGCCGGGTTTCCGGTGGATTATTATTGCGCAATTGGCTCTCGACCGCATCAAGATAAACGGATTTCAACTGCAGATTATATTTCATAATAGGCTTCTATTGAAATAAGTAAATCGTTTAAACGATTATCCTTTGTAGCTGGTATCATTTTTTAGCACCACGATTAATCGTGGTGTTATGACCGATTCATCGGTTTCATTCATTCAATTCCCCCCTCCGTCCGACATCCCGCTTTGCGGGATCAGGCAGCGTTGTTCTTTTGAGAATGAAGGTTTAAGGATTCGCGAACCTTTTCGGCTAATAGTATCTTAAGCATTGATTGGTAAGGGACATCCTGCTTGTTTGCTAAGAGTCTAATTGCCTCGATCAAAGATTCCGGAAGGCGAATCGAAATTGTTTTACTGGACGGTTTGAGTTCCGGGAAAAAACCCAGCTCGACTTTTGAATAGTCTATGTATTCGGTGGAGTCGTGAATGGACCAGAATTTTTCTTCATCCACCGGAGATTTAAACTTTGGAATCTCTTTGAGCTTTTTCAAGGTATACTTTCCTTTCTTTTCTGTGCATATCACGTGCCGAGATAATACGAATCCTTGCCTTACGCTGCGTGAATACTATAAAAAGCAGACGTGAGCCATTCGTTCTGCCAAGTGCGTAAAAACGCCTTTCAGTTAACGAGTGCCGCTTGTCGATATGGACATAGAGCGGCTGATTAAAAAAAACCTCTTCACATTCCCACCATGTCACTTTGTGGCAAAGCCAATTTTTGTCCCGATTCGCTTTGTCCCAGTCAAATCCCTGAAATTGTAGAAATTGCTGCATAGTTGACGATGGTCAAAATGTATATAACCAATATATACATTGAAATGTACAAAGTCAAGTTGAACCTATCATTGCCTGGAAGCTGACGGGCGGAATCCGAGAAACATTTAGCGGCCCTCGACTGGCTTCGGCAAGTGGTTCGACCGTTCGACCCCTCGATAAGTTCTCGACCGTTCGATAGACTCACGGCAGGCAAGCTCGAACCAAGACTCGGGGCAGGTAGACTCACGGCGAGCAAGCTTGTCCCGAGTATATCGAGGGGCTCACCACTAGCTCAGCCCCAGCCGCTCGACGACCTCTCCGCCATTTAATTAGCGGGAGTCGTACCCTTCGGCACGCCTTCAGCGTGCTCAGGGTAAACTTTACTGCGGGCCGACGTATTCCCTTTTTTGTCGTGTCTATTAAAGATTAAAAAGTGTCCACATCATGCCGAGCATCTCGGGCCGAGCCCACCCGCTTGTCCGCCGAAGTCCGCACTTGGCGGACGTAGGCGGAAGGCCAGTCGAGGCATGCTAATATGTCCTGTCAGCGTACGTTAATTTCTTCAATCCTTACTTATTATGATCGCATTAACTTTGCGAGGAATCCATACTTTCATTTCATTGACGCCTCTGTTGTTCCAAAAGCAGTACGGGATTGCAGTAAATTTATATTTACCACCCTGAATGGATAGACTATCCGACGAGGATTTAAATACAACGGCTTCGCCGGTTATCGTGCTGACTCCATTAAATTTATCAATCCTAAATGAGGTCGACAATTCTGCGTTGTCCGGGAGAATCATATTTTCAATCTGGCTATCGTTATCAATACCCTCCAGACAATAAACAAGAGGTCCGCGCTCAAGAGCAATCTTTCCCCTATCGTTAGAAACTTCATTGTTTGCCGATACTCTATGAATATTCATCGGCAGCACGTATTCAATAATATCACCCTGTTCCCATTCGCGTTTCATTGCTACATAACCGTTTTCGGTTCTATATTCAGCATCTTTGCCATTCACCTTAATTGAAAATGTTTCTTTAATGGGCGAAATGTAAGAGTATAAATTACCCGGGACAGGTTGGTTACGAATCCATCCGGGAATACGGAGATTAACGGTGAAGAAAGCTTTCTTTGCCGGGTTCACTTTGATTTTCACGGCACCATCCCATGGATACCGGGTTTCCTGACTGATTTCAACCGGAATATTGTCGTTGAGCCTGATGTTTGCAGAACTGCCGATAAATAGATTTACATAAAGATTGTTTTGTTTCTGCGCGTAGACATAACCGGGAATCGATGGAAGGAAACGGCATATATTTGTCGGACAGCATGAACAATCGAACCAGGGCTGACGGGTTAGTGCTTCCTGGTTAAATTTGAATTCAGCATCGCATGCCAGCGGATTCACATAGAAAAATGTTTTTCCGTCCAGTCCTACACCTGAGATTACATTGTTATAAAGACTGCGTTCCAATACGTCTATGTATTTGGAGTCGCCGTGTAAAAGAAACATACGGTAATTCCAATAGACATTGGCTATTGCAGCACACGTTTCATTGTATGCGGTAAGGTTGGGTAATTCGTAGTTTTCTCCAAAGCGTTCGCCGTCGTGTACTGCGCCGATGCCGCCGGTAATGTAAAACTTTTTCGAAACCATATTATCCCAAATTCTATCGATCGCCTGAATGTAATCCTTATTTCCGGTCAATGCGGCCACATCGGCAACACCCGAATAGAAATATCCGGCCCTCACAGCATGACCTACAGCTTCATCCTGTTGGTTTATGGGTTCGTGGTCTGGAAGTAGGCTCGCTTGGGGTCGATCTTTTTGCCGCGGCAATCAATAAAAAATTTGGCAAGGTCAAGATATTTTTTTTCACCTGTAATGCGATAAAGCCGTACCAGGCCCATTTCAACGATTTCGTGTCCGGGGGCATCATTTCGTTTCCCGGGACCAAAGACAGTATTCAACAAATCCGCATTCTTCAGTGCTATATTTAAAAGGTTCCGTTTTCCGGTAGCCATGTAATGTGCTGCTGCAGCTTCAAACAAATGACCGGAGTTATAAAGCTCATGGCTTGACATCGATTCTTTCACCCAGCGTTCTTTGCCCGCCCATTCGTGCGGGTTCTGCGGGTCTATTGTTCGTGCAGTATATAAATATCCATCGGGTTCCTGTGCTTGTGCTATAATGTTGATGAGGCTATCTACGTACTTATCGAGAGCAGGGTCGGGATGAACAGCCATTGAAAAGGAAGCGCCTTCGATAATTTTATATATATCCGTATCGTCGAAAGGAAAAGTGGTAAGAAATTTGCCGCTCTTTTTCGAAGCGAGGATAAAATTTTCAACTCGTCCGGTTTCTTCACATTTCCTGAACGATACGGGAATAGTAACAGTGCGATTGATTTCGATACGCGGCAGCCAGAATTGGTCGTTGATCGTCACTTGATGAAATGAAACTCCTTGAAAATTGTAATCAGGGTTTGGTTGCGTAAAAATGTTTCCCTGAGCGCAGGTTAGCAGTAAAAGAATGCTTGTAAGTCTTATGTAGTATTTTTTATTCATGATTAAGAATCCTTTCGGTACAGTGCTGTCCAAAATAAATTAATACTTATCGAAGAACCGGTGAAAACATGAAGTATTGGACATGGTGATGCGAGCATCACATAGAAGGCCCCGGTATGCTGTCCAAGACATGGTATAAAGAATCATTCAAGAATGAAAATATGATTAATGATCCACCTTGAGAAATATCTCACCCCTTCAGGGTTTTTGATGTTCTTCCTTATAGATTCAAGGGGCTACGCCCCTTGCGGACATATCCCACCCCCCCTGAATCCCGATAGAATCGGGATGATGGCACTTTAGTGTTGGGGTTGTTTTAAAAGCATATTCATTCTGCGAAATTTAAAAATTACATTGCATTCAGACCCTGTCACTAAAGTGCTGGAGTCCCACATCGTATGTGGGACTCCCGAAGGGTTGGATACTCCGGGTCAAAAGAAAGTTACTTCTCACCCTGTAGGGGTGCGATATCTATTTTGGACAGGTCTGTTTATTCATGATTGATAAATCCTTTTTGTGCCGTTAAATGCAGTGCCCATTTCTTTAACAAACCATATTAATTCTTTTTATCTTTAAATAATGTATTTCCTTTTACCAGCCATGAAATACCGAACGCTAATAATGCAATAGATTCGAGTATTAATACCGGGTATATTTTCGATATTGGTGTGTCCCTCAAGAATAGTGTATACATAATCATACAGAGTATTGTCAGGATCATAATGAAACCGCAAAAACGGTATATAATATTTCTTCGCCTTTTTTCCTTACTAAGACCACCCGGTTCACGCTTTGTGAAGAGGTACATCGAATTAAATGACAATGAAAGAAAAAATAATGCGCCAAAAGTCAAATGGATATACTCGGATATATTATCATCGATAAGAAACATTCCTACCTT
>CAVZMI010000004.1:0-21217 GCA_963776275.1 Ignavibacteriota bacterium | reverse complement strand
GGCAATCACCGGTTTCCCGAGGTTCTCAATGAGCGAATATAATTCCTGTCCTTTCCGTGCGAATTCTTTTCCCGATTCGACGGTAAGAGAAGCCAATTCGACGATATCGGCCCCCGCCACGAAAGCCTTTTCGCCAGCACCCGTCAGAATAACTGCACCGACATCCTTATTTTCAACAAACGATATGAAAACCTCCTCAAGCTCAGTTTTGATCTCCTCGTTCAATGCATTGAGCTTATCCGGACGATTGATTGTTACGGTAGCAAGACGATCATGGATATTGACGATAATATTTTTGTATTCCATAGCCAAACTTCCTCTATGGCTGAAGTAGCAATGAGTCTGCATAGAACACTGAGTGTACACTTAGCTTGCTATTTCGACTCTGCTCTGATCGCCGATCATGAAACGGTGCACGTGAGGCTTTCCATTCGCCTCAACTATTTCGACATCATTACCGAGGATGCTTCCCTCAATCCTAATCCCTACATGGAGAATTTTACAATCTCGCAGTACAATACTGAATTCCACTTCGCTGGACTTAACAACCGTTTGATCGCCAATCGCTGTGAATGGTCCGATATAACTATTTTCGATAATGCAGTTCTTTCCGATAATGACCGGACCCCGTACCACACTATTGATAATCTTTGTCCCTTTTTCGATGATTACCTTACCCGCGATAGTGGAATGGGTGTCAACTTCACCATGGATTGCCGGTGCTATGTTGTCGAGTACAAGCCGATTTGCTTCGAGGAGATCGACCGGTTTTCCGGTATCCTTCCACCAGCCGGTAATCTCGCTGTACCCTACAGCATACCCCTTATCAATAAGATATTGATGAGCATCGGAGATTTCAAGTTCACCTCGATCACTCGGTTTCAGGTTCTTTACAGCTTCAAAGATATGGAAATCGTAAATATAGATGCCGGCAACTGCAAACTGGCTTTTGGGTTGTTTTGGCTTTTCGACAACTCCGACAATCCGGTTATTCACAATCTCCGGCACTCCAAAACGTTCCGGATCTTTGACCTTTGCAAGCGTGAGGAAGCAATTACATTTACTTTTTTCAAACTCGTCGATAAATCTCCGAATTCCTCCGACCACCATATTATCGCCGAGATAAAATACGAAATTCTCTTTACCGATAAAAGGTTCAGCGATTGCAACAACCTGCGCCAGTCCTCCCGGTTTTTCCTGCTGGATGTATGTGACTTTCACTCCCCACCGGCTTCCATCGCCGATGGCCAACGGAACCTCCCTGCTATCGGAATTATGAACAATACCGATCTCCTTGATTCCCGCATTACGTGCCGCCTCGATTGCATAATGAAGAATCGGTTTGTTTGCGATGGGGATAAGGTGCTTATTTTGAGTGTGCGTAATAGGACGCAGCCGCGTTCCCCGACCACCACTTGCTATGAGTGCTTTCACGGATTCTGCTCTTTTCTTTGGAAAAGGATTATTTCAGTTTTACCATCGTCCGCTCCCGTTGCGAAAATGTCGCAATCTTTCCATTTCCATATTCCAGGAGCAATGGATATGCTATATCGAAATCCCGTCCGACATCCTCTGGTCGATGGGCATCGGAACCGAGGGTCAGTGGAATCCGGTATTCTTTCGCAAGCGCAAGTATCGGCGTGCTCGGATAAATCTCTACAGCCGGCTTACGCAGTCCTGATGTATTAATTTCAATGCACAGATCGTTCTTCTTGATCACATTCATTATTTCACGATAAATTTCTTCGAAATTCCGGGTCGGACGGTGACCAAACTTTTTTACAAGATCGCAATGACCGATGATATCGAATAGTCCTGAACGCGCAGATGCCACCACGGCGGAGAAATACTCCTCATATATCTCATCGATATTCCGCATATCATATTTCCAGACATACTTCGGATTATCGAATCCCCACTCTCCGAGGAAATGGACAGACCCGATGACATAATCGAACGAATGGGTATCGGAAAAATGCCGGATGTACGATTCAGTCCCCGGATAAAACTCCGCCTCTATCCCCCATTTGACGGTTATCTGTTTGCTGAACTTTTCTTTCGCACGAAAGAAGCTTGGCTTATAGATTCCAAGAAATTCTTCCATATTCATACGATGCTGAACATCGAATTGATCGGGCATCGGAATATGCTCGGAAGAACCGATTTCTTTCAGTCCTAACTGAATTCCATACTCAATATAATCGTCAACAGTTGCCCATCGCCGTGTTTACAGAATTTTGTATGTGTATGATAGTCGATTAACAATGTCTGTTCTTTATTAATATAAAGAAAAAGTCTACTCCAAATTCATCGAAGGGTTTACCCTGAGCTTGTCGAAGGGTTTACCCTGAGCTTGTCGAAGGGTTTACCCTGAGCTTGTCGAAGGGTTTACCCTGAGCTTGTCGAAGGGTTTACCCTGAGCTTGTCGAAGGGTTTACCCTGAGAAGCTCGACTGAGGGATTCGGCCGAGGTTCACCCGAGGCCCTCGCCGAGATCAAGTCGAAGGGTGGCACCCTGAGCGAGTCCCGACTCTGTCGGGACGAGTCGAAGGGTGGCACCCTGAGCGAGTCCCGACTCTGTCGGGACGAGTCGAAGGGAAGGCCGTAAGTTTCGAGCCATCAGTGTACCACCGCCGATTCAACAACAGCAGCCATATAACCGACTACGCCCTCACGATCGCCGGTGACATCTCCGGAATTACAATGAGCCAGAACGCTCGCCTTGGTACCGCCTAGCTGACCAGCCGCCATCAACACCGCCACAATCGGACCTCCTCCACATGCTTCTGTTTTCTCGGACTCAAGATCGCTCATGAGTTTTTCATAATCGAACTGGTTTATGTCATCGATAACGATCTGATCGAGCTGTTTTGCAACTTCATAGCGATAGAAATGTGAGAGATCTGAACTGGCAATCATCACAACAGGTTTTCCCTTCAAACACTCTGCGAGTTTCTGTGCAAGGAGAAAGCAAAGCTGGCGTCTTTGATCCCCCATAACGATCGGAAGAATTTTTTTCCCGGGTAATACTTCCTGCAGAAAAGGAAGCTGGACTTCAATCGCGTGTTCGGCCCGGTGCCCTTCGACCCCGCTGACAATGTGTTCATCACTTTTTACCAAACGTGAACGCAATACCGTGTCGATCTCTACGACACCGAGCGGTGTCTCGTATGCATCTCCCTCATAGATCGATGCACCAAAAAAATACTCGCGATGACTCGGCGAAATAATCACAATCGTCTCAGCATCCGATTGGCGTAATGCAGCATATGCAGCTGCGGCGGTTTTTCCCGAGTACACATAACCGGCATGCGGCACAATCGCAGCGATGACCTTTCCCGCTCCGGTACGGCCGGGGATTTCTGCCAGCATAGACCGGACATCACTCCACAACTGCGCTGGTGAACCGGGATAAAACATGCCGGCAACAACAGGCTTTCGTATCATCGGGCACATTGAACTTTACCTTTTCTTTTTCTGCTCATGAAAAACATCGGCAGAAAAAATAAAAATCTTTGTCATCGGATTCTTCCAGGCATCGTACGGAAGTCCGGCCTTCCGAGCCGTTTGCCGCAGAAAAGTATCCCGGTCCCAATTATATTCGGTTGCCACCTGTGGGAGCAGGAGTCCTTTTGAATATCCCTGCTGCATCATGATGCCGTGTGTTCCGACAACGATCTCATTAATATCTGCAATCTGCCGCATCGGCGAGAGAGCGGAAATCTCTATTTCGAGATCGCCGATTTCCTCGGGTTCGACAGACGCAAACCGCGGATCTTCGAGGGCGGAGCGGGGCGCCACATCGCGGACGGTTTCAATGAGTGGAAGTACGGCCTCTGTGTACCCGATGCACCCTCTGAGCTCTCCCTTTTCTGTCAGTGTTACAAAAGCACCGCATGGCTGATCGAGTGCCTCTGAATGCTGTGGAATCTCGGGCTGAGACTGACCCTGTACGGCCCGTTCGATAGCTTTTCGGGCTATATCGAGCAGGAGTTGTTTATCGTCATCAGTAAGACGCATGATTTGACCAAATTTGTACTTATAATAATGAAAATAAGTAAGAGTTTCAAGAAAGAATAGAACAGGGTTGAGCGAAAAGCACTAATTCATTATTTTGAAAACCGATCTAATCCTTTTATTTGTCGCTTATTATAATGCAATTACTTACAATTCTCTTACGGTTCAAACGACACCTCCCATGAATTAAAATCTATTTTCAAATCCCTCACACTTCATTTCTAAACCTCGAAATATATGATATCATCGGAAGAAAGATAACTACGTTAGTGAACGAAGAAAAAACCGCCGGTAGAATACTATTTCTTTTAATGCAATGAATTTAAGCAGCGGAATATATTTCTATACAATCAGGATAGAAAATTTTACACAAAAATAGCTGCCGTCCGATAATTAGCAAATCGTCCAGTATATCGGGATTTATTCGATCCATCGAGAGAGGTCAGCGAATAGAGACATTAAGTTTTAATAAACTTAACGAACCGGTATTAAAAAAACTTAGAAAATATTTGCCCCATATACATAATTCTGGTATATTTAATCAAAGGAAACAGGTCTTATCCATTTTTTCCTCTTGACTTTACTCAATCCAATATATTTATAAAAACCTCGTAGAAAATAATAACCATGAAAAACATAATCTCATTTCTAATCATGACCATGTTGATAACAATTTCGGCTGCATCAAGCCAGCCATCCTCATCCAATAATAGAATTGAGGACATCATTTCTAAAATGACTCTGGAAGAAAAAATTGACTTCATCGGCGGATTCGAGGATTTTAACATCCGCGCTGTTCCACGTCTGGGAGTACCACAGACCCGGATGGCCGACGGTCCGGTCGGTGTCCGCAACTACGGCCCTGCGACAGCTTTCCCGGCAACCATCACGCTGGTGGCTTCATGGGATACTGCTCTGGCTTCCAGGTTTGGAAATGCGATCGGAAAGGAAGCAAGAGCAAAAAATGTCCATATCATGCTCTGCCCCGCGATGAATATTCACAGGGCGCCGATGTGCGGTAGAAACTTCGAATACCTCGGCGAGGATCCTTATCTGGCCGGCAAAATTGCCGCGATGTACATCAAAGGTATGCAGCAAGAAGGCGTGATGGCAACCGCCAAACATTATATGGCCAATAACCAGGAATACGACCGCAATAATGTTTCATCCGATATGGATGAAAGGACATTGCGCGAAATCTATCTCCCGGCCTTCCACGCATCGGTCACCGAGGGACACATCGCGGCAATCATGACATCGTACAATTTGATCAACGGTGTGCATGCATCACAACATGATTATCTGCTCAACAAAATCCTGAAAGACGAGTGGAAGTTCGACGGCATAGTAATGTCGGACTGGGGATCAACGTATGATGGAGTTGCCTCCGCAAATGCAGGACTCGATCTCGAAATGCCCTCCGGAAAATTCATGTGCCGCGATATGTTAATTCCGGCAATTAAAGACGGAAGGGTTTCAGAAAAAACCATCGATGATAAGATCCGAAGAATACTCCGTCAATACGAACGGTTCGGATTTTTTGAAAATCCGGATAACAGCAAAGGATATCTGCTCGACTCCGCCTCGGTGCGGAAAACAGCCATTGATGCCGCCCGCGGAGGAATTGTATTGCTGAAGAACGAGGGAAATATCCTGCCGCTGAATACATCGAAAATAAAAACCATCGCGCTGATAGGTCCGAATGCAGATCCTGCCGTCACAGGAGGCGGCGGAAGTTCGCTTATTTATCCGCGCAACTCTCTTTCATTCTACGAAGCAATGCAAAAGATCGCCGGAAGCAACCTTAAAATCAAGTGTGAATCGGGTATCTACGAGGATGACTTAATGCCGGATGAGTTTTTTAATCGGACAGATTTTTATAGCTACGTCGACGGTAAAAAGACCCCGGGAATGAAAGGCGAATTCTATTCACAAAAGTGGCCTGAGGGTACACCGGATTATCAACAGACCTTCCCAAAAATAAATCAGGTTTTCAGCGATTCTATGCCAGGGATATCAAGACAGCGTTTTGCCGCACAATTTTCCGGACGCTTGAAAGTTGATCAAGGTGGCACATACCATTTTGTTGTGTCTACCCGGAATGGATTCAGGTTGATAATTAATGACCAACTGGTGCTTGAATCGTGGGGCAGCATAAGAGAAACTGCTCACTCTGCAATGGTAAAACTTGAAGGGGGTAATGAAAACACCGTTGTCCTGCAGTATGTACAATGGGATGATCATGGTGTACTCAGGATGGGATACGAGGCAGCGGCAGTGTGCGAACAACAAGAAACGCTTACCCTCCAAAAGGCGGTACGACTTGCTGTTGAGAGCGACCTTACTATACTCTGTGTCGGCTTCAATCACGAAATAGAACGGGAAGGTATTGATAGAAGTTTTTCGTTACCCAAGGAACAGGAAAAATTGATCCACGAAATCATGAAAACCGGAAAAGACTTTATTGTGGTGCTCAATGCCGGTGGCAACGTGGATATGAACGGATGGTTGAGTAACACCAAAGCACTTGTGCACGCGTGGTATCCGGGAGGGGAAGGAAATATCGCGCTCGCCGAAATTCTCCTGGGAATTACCAATCCTTCCGGAAGATTACCGGTAAGTTTCGAAAAACGCTGGGAGGATAACGCAACTTATAAAAGCTATTACGATGACGACGGCGACAAACACGTGAAATATGCTGAAGGCATCTTTCTCGGCTACAGACATTTTGATAAGGATAATATCGAGCCGCAATTCCCGTTCGGATTCGGACTCTCCTACACCACGTTCGAATATTCTAACATTATTGTGAACAAGGATCGTTTTTCCCCGTCCGAGCCGGTGGAAGTACAATTGACAGTTAAAAATACAGGGAAGGTTGACGGTGCCGAGGTGGTTCAACTCTATGTGGGGGATCCGGTTTCCTCTCTTCCAAGACCCGTGAAGGAGCTGAAGGAATTTGCAAAAATCGCGCTGAAAGCCGGAGAAAGCAAAGAGGTGCATTTCACGCTCCATGCCGATGCGTTTCAATATTTCGATCCTGAAAAAATGAAATGGGTGATCGAACCGGGTGATTTTATAATTCTCGCCGGAAGTTCATCAAGAGACATACGGTTGAAAAAAACAATTTCAGTTCATGAATAAATACATATCGATCTCACTATAAAGTAATAACTACCATCTCACCGGAGGAATTATGTGCACAAAATCCTTGCTTTTTCGAGCATTGGTACTTTTCGTCCTTATTTCTCTTCTTCCCTCGTATGCACCGGCTCAAGCGTCGGTTCGCCTCGGCATCGATGGAGGATTGAATTTCGCCAATGCCTCTGTTACCAATGTTCCATCCGCAATCACTCTTAACTCACGGACGGTACCAACGTTCGGAGGAGTCGCAGAATTGTCATTTCACAACGTGGCCTTCATTCGTGGAGAGATACGATACACTCAAAAAGGTATCGGAGCAACAGCTTCCGATCCTAAATATGTCAGTTCAATGACGGCGAAGTTTGAATATCTCGAGATCCCGATTGTCATCGGAGTAAAATTCGGTCCGGCAGCTTCAAACCATATATTTTCGCCGGACCCAATCTCGGAATCAGGCTTTCTGCAGAACTAGAAGCTGAGGCTTTGGGAAAAACATACTCGAAAAACGTCAAGGAAAATACGAAATCAACCGACTTCGCCCTCGACTTCGGGGGTGGACTTTTATTTGAAGCAGATTCCCAGTGGGCTATTTTTATCGACGGACGATATTCCCTCGGCCTTACAGAAATCGGTGGATCACGTGACTTCAGTGTCAACAGCGAATATAAATCACGGGATATAAAGATCATTGCCGGGATTCTATTCGGATTATAAATAATGAAAAAGGCACTGGTCATTTATCATAGTAAGACAGGCATAACGAGAACATTCGGCAAAGAGATCAGTGATTTTCTGAATCGAAACAACATCGAATCGGAATTTATTTCGATTAATGACTACAGAGATGATGATATAAAAGATATAGATTATATCTTTCTGGGATGCTGGACGAGCGGATTAATGATACTCTTCCAGCATCCCGAAAAAGTCTGGGTTGAATTCTCAAAAAGATTACCGGATCTCAAAGGTAAAAAAATCGGATTATTCACGACATACAAGATAGCAGCGGGCAGCATGTTCCATGGAATGAGGAAGCACATACGATGCAATCCCGGTGATATTGTGATGGAATTGAAGTCGCGCGACGGGCATTTGAAGGAAGCGCATCGAATGGATCTCAACAGGTTATTAATCTGATCACATATAAAGCAACGCGGGGTTAACTCGGCCGTTTGCGCTCTCAAGTCCGCGAACAATTGAAAGATGAGCTGAACGAGACTGATGGGATTGTGAAGAAGATTATGGGAAAGTGAAAATATTTTTTAGCGATCACGCAAGGAAATCACAAGTAAGAGAATTCCATTGAATTCAAATTATTATGTCATCATTAATGGTAAGTATTTCAGGTATCCGCGGTATCGCTGGTGAAACGCTAACACCTGAAGTAATTGTAAAATATACCGCGGCATATGCCGAATATTGCAGCCGCGGATCCGTCGTGATCGGCCGCGACGGACGAATCACCGGAAAAATTATTACCGATATTGCCTCGTCGACACTGCTCGCGATGGGATGCAACGTGATCGATCTGGGAATATGTCCTACCCCTACCATCCAGCTCGCCGTTGAAAAACTTCACGTGGCCGGCGGTATTGCCGTCACCGCAAGTCATAACCCGATACAATGGAATGGCTTAAAATTTTTAGCAAGCAGCGGGATGTTCCTGAATGGTGAAGAAAATAAAAAATTCTGGAAACTGGCGGAACAAACTCCGAAATATGCATCATGGGACCGAATCGGCCGTTACTCGGTGAAAGAAGATTTTATCGACCGGCATATTCGGGATGTTCTCTCTCTTCCTTATATCGATATCAATGTCATAGCGAAACGAAAATTCCGCGTCGTTCTCGACTGTGTGAACGCCGCCGGCGGACTGGTCATTCCGAAACTCCTGAACTCTCTTGGATGCGAAATCATTCCTTTGAATTGTGAAGTGACCGGCCTATTTACACATGCACCCGAACCGACCCCGGAGAACCTTACCGATCTATCAAAACGTGTAGTCGCTGAAAAGGCCGATTTTGGCATTGCGGTCGACCCCGATGTCGACCGGGTGGTGTTCGTTGATGAACATGGCAATCCTATAGGTGAGGAATATACAGTTGTTAGCGCAATCCGGCTTGTGCTATTAAAAGATAAGCAAAAAGGGGTAAAAGTCGTAGTCAATCTCTCGACAACCCGCGCAGTCGACGATATTGCCAGGCAGTTTGTGGCAACGGTCGTCCGAACTGCGGTCGGTGAAATCAATGTGGCAACGAAAATACATGAAATCGGCGCTCTCGTCGGAGGTGAAGGAAGCGGAGGAGTTATTCTACCCAGTGTTCATCTCGGCCGGGATGCTCTGGTCGGTGTCGGACTCGTTGTCCAGGGTTTGGCAGAATTTAATGGAACGATGTCGGCATTTAAGGCCAGCCTGCCGCAGTATTCGATAGTAAAAAGTAAAATTGAAATCGGCTCCAGGAATCCCGATGATGTAATCGAAGCGTTCAAGAGTCGCTACAGTTCCGAAAAAATCAACACCGACGATGGATTGAAGATCGACTCTGCCGATTACTGGGTACATTTGCGGAAATCGAACACCGAGCCCATCATCCGCATCATCGCAGAAGCACATACACTGGACGAGGCACAGAAAGTTGTCGAAAAATTTATAAAAGAATTACAATCACTATAGGAAAAAACATTTTCATTCTAAAAGTTACCAGAGCGACAATACCTCATGAATTCATCATCCCGACAAACAACACAGGATTTATCTGCGCTGCTTCGACTATCGACAATTCCCGGAGTTGGGCCGCAAAGAATTAGAGCACTCGTCAACCATTTTGGCGATGCTGAAACCGTACTCCGGTCTTCGGCAAAATCGTTGGCATCTGTTGAAGGTATGAACCGGACAGTCGCTGTGACTATAGCTCATCATAAGGGAGGAGATCGATTCAGCTCTGAACAGCTTTCAAAACTGAAAAAATCCGGCGGGTGGCTCTGCACATACTGGGATGCTTCATATCCATTCCTTTTAAAAAAAATATATGATCCTCCACCCTTTCTGTTCGTGCGTGGAAATTTCGATCAGATCGACAACTACGCGCTTGCGATCGTCGGTACACGGAAGCCTTCGGAGTACGGTAGGACAATTACTGAACGGCTGGCCGCACAACTCGTACAACTCGGATTGACGGTAGTCAGCGGACTCGCCCGCGGTATCGATACGATCGCCCATTCAACCGTCGTCAAAAACAAAGGGCGTACTATAGCAATCATCGGATCTGGAATTGATGTCATCTATCCTCCTGAAAATAAACCGGTCGTCGAGAGATTGGTCGAAAACGGGGCCCTCGTTTCAGAATATCCGATGGGAACATCACCCGATGCCGGTAATTTCCCACGACGAAATCGCATCATCAGCGGAATGACGCTGGCAACAATTGTCGTCGAGACTACCGAATCGGGCGGAG
The DNA here is from genome assembly GCA_963776275.1 of Ignavibacteriota bacterium. Classification (GTDB taxonomy): domain Bacteria; phylum Bacteroidota; class Ignavibacteria; order UBA10030; family CAVZMI01; genus CAVZMI01. Next base: position 10,602 of record CAVZMI010000004.1, on the reverse strand, counting down.
CTATGATCACGGCCACCACCGCCCTCGACCAGAATCGGGAAATTTTTGCGGTTCCTGGAAATATCACCGAGCCGCGGAGCACCGGAACAAATCTCCTGATAAAAGAAGGGCGGGCGACATTACTTCAATCGGTTGACGATATTATCGGCGTCCTCGGATCCAAACTGAAACCGATCGTTTCCACGCGCGACAATCAACCGGTTTTGCCGGAGCTCACTTTATTCGAACAAAGGATTTTCGATATTCTGTCCGATAATCCATTACATGTCGACACAATTGCCGAAAGAACTACACTTTCGGTTTCCGACGTCCTGGTACACCTATTAGGACTCGAATTCAAAGGGTTGGTAAAGCAGCTGCCAGGTAAAATGTTCCGAAAACAATAAATCGGCCATTGAGGATTTGCTTTTTCTATTTTGTTATATTATTTTACCGGCGTGGATAATCACCTATGTTTGTGATTGGAGAAGTTGTTATTGAAGATACAGTCGCACGTACACAATTCCGTTGTGACCTCGCTCGATGCAAGGGTGCATGCTGTACCGTTGAAGGTGGACGCGGGGCTCCGCTGCTCGACCACGAAATCGTAGAACTCGAAGCCGTCCTTCCATACGTCCGCAAGTATCTCAACGCTGATCATCTCAAGGTCATCGAGCAACAGGGGGTTTTTGAAGGCTCGCCCGGTGACAGGGTTACAACCTGCTTTAATCACCAGGCATGTGTATTCGTGATGATGAACGATGGGATTGCAAGGTGCGCAATTGAACATGCATTTTTTCAGGGAGAAGTTCTCTGGCAGAAACCGCTTTCCTGTCATCTTTTCCCGATCCGCATAAGACATTTTGGCGGTGATATTTTGTATTTCGAAGAGTTTTCGGGATGTGAAGCAGCTTTACTGAAAGGGAAGAAAGAAGGGATTCTTCTATCAGATTTTACTAAGGATGCGCTTGTACGTGCTTACGGCAATCAATGGTATGGAAAATTTTGTGATGTGTGCAAAAAATTCAATGGAACCGCTAATATATAAGAAAAAGTAAGAATTCTGTTTTGAGCGTCTTATGTTAAATTTGTCACAACAACAAAAGTTCCTGCAGAAGCTGTCTCCCCAGCAGGTGCAGTATCTCAAACTGCTCCAGCTGCCGGCACTTGTGCTCGAACAACGCATCAAAGCAGAAATCGAATTGAACCCGTTATTAGAAGAGGGTACAGAAGAAGAACTCGAAATGCTCCAGGAATCGCCGGAAACAGCCGATGAGCCGCAATCGGAAACGGCAACCGAAGCTGAAACAAGCACTAAAACCGAAGATTTGTACTCCCTCGAAGACTATATAAACGATGACAACGCCGGCTATAAGGCCCCCGAGGCAATCAATACAAATGATGAAGATGACAAGGGCGAAATACCCTCGCCATCCCGCACGTCATTAGCCGAACATCTTCTCGACCAGCTCCGGATGCTAAATATTTCAGAGGAAGAATTCCTACTCGGCGAAGAAATTATAGGAAATATTGACGAAGATGGATATCTCAGGCGGGACTTGAACCTGATTTTGCAGGACTTAAACCTTACGCACGGTTTCCAGATCAACCTTGAAGCAGCTGAAAAAGTACTTAAGAAAATCCAGAGTCTCGATCCGGTCGGCATTGGATCGAGAACGCTGCAGGAATGCCTGCTCGCACAGCTCAATGCCATGCCGTCGAAAGACAGAGTTCACCAATTGACATTGATCGTCGTCGAGAAGTACTTTGAAGAATTCACGATGAAACACTTCGAAGATCTGGCAAAAAAGCTTTGTATAACTCTAGACGAGTTAAAAACAGTACTTGATGTCATACAGAAACTGAATCCGAAACCGGGTGAAGGTGAATTCACGGCACAGGAAAACTACATTATCCCCGATTTTATTGTGCAGGATGTTGAGGGCGAACCGACGGTGCTGTTGAACGACCGGAGTATTCCGCCGCTTCGCATCAACAAGGCATATCGGGACCTGATTTCACGCAAGAAAAAAAACGGAGTATCGAAAGAGACCAAAAACTTTATTCGTCAGAATTTTGAAGCTGCGAAATGGTTTATCACGTCGCTTCACCAGCGCCGCGAAACCATGCTTCGCGTGATGAGAGCAATCGTCGAAAAGCAGAAACAATTCTTTATCGACGGTGAAGGTTTGAAACCTCTTATTTATAAAGACATTGCCTCAATAATCAATATGGATATCTCAACGATCAGCCGTGTGGTGAACGGAAAATATGTCCAGACCGATTACGGCGTTTACGAGCTCCGATATTTCTTCAGCGACGGTATATCGACGCAATCGGGCGAGAATGTGGCAAATAAAGAGGTGAAGAAAATCCTGAAGGAGTTGATCGACGCCGAAGACCACCTTCATCCGCTGAGTGACGACGAACTGGTCCAGCGTCTCAACCAGATGGGGTATAACATCGCCCGCCGCACTGTTGCCAAGTACCGCGAATCGATGATGATTCCGGTGGCACGGCTGAGAAGAAAAATCAGCTAATAGTTTTGAATTTAGAAATATCCTCTCTGCATCTTCTTCTTTTGAACGGTAAATCCAATCGAATATAGACACAGCCATTGGCGGTGGATTTTTATTTTGCACTATGCCTGTTCTAAAAATTGCAATTTGACCCATCATTGCGTACTTTAGTGTTCCGGAGGAGGTTGATATGTCAGACCTTATAATTCGATCAACGACCGTCGTCGGTCTAACGCGTAATGGCGTTTCTGCCATCGGTAGCGATGGTCAGGTTACCATCGGTAATACTGTCATGAAACACCACGCCCGAAAAATCCGTCGTTTGTACAACGGAAAAATCCTTGCCGGTTTCGCCGGTGCGGCGGCGGATGCATTTACACTCTTTGAGCGTTTCGAAGAAAAACTGGAACAGTACCGTGGCAATCTTGACCGTGCCGCCGTCGAGCTCGCAAAAGATTGGCGCACCGATAAATACCTAAGACGTTCTCGAAGCTCTTCTCGGCGTCCTCGACCATGAACGCGCACTGGTTATTTCAGGGACCGGCGACATTATTGAACCGGATGACGGGATCATCGCAATCGGATCGGGCGGTCCTATGCCCTCGCCGCCGCACGAATACTGGTGAAATTCACCGACAAGAATGCCCGTGAGATCGTACAGCAATCGCTCGAAACGGCGGCCGAGATCTGCATCTATACTAACAGCAATATCGTCATCGAAGAATTATAAATGAATTCCAATATCAAGACTGAACTCACACCGCACGAGATCGTCCGTGAACTAGATAAATATATCATCGGACAGGATAACGCAAAGAAATCCGTCGCCATTGCGCTTCGAAACCGCTGGCGCCGGCAGCAGGTCCCGCAGGGACTTCGTGAAGAGATTATGCCGAACAACATCATCCTGATCCGGCCCAACCGGCGTTGGAAAAACCGAAATTGCCCGCCGTCTGGCAAAACTTGCCAATGCCCCGTTTATTAAAGTCGAAGCGTCGAAATTCACCGAGGTCGGCTATGTCGGCCGCGACGTTGAATCAATGATACGCGATCTCACAGAGTACGGAATGACGATGGTAAAGGCAGAGCGGACAGCCGCGGTGCAGGATAAAGCCCGGCAGATGGCTGAAGAACGTATACTTGATATTCTCCTGCCGCCGGTGCATCGAGGGCGTCAAGCGGAATCTCAAAACAACGAATCGAATTCTGTTGTCGAGGAAACCAACAAGGAGACCCGCGAACGATTCCGCGAAAAATTGAAAGCAGGAAAGTTCGATGAACGGATCATAGAGCTCGATGTCCCGTCCGATTCGATTCCTGCAATGCAGGTTTTCGGACCGATCAGTCTCGAAGAAATGGGCGTCAACCTTCAGGATCTTTTTGGGAATATCCTGCCGAAAAAACTCAAGAAACGCAAGGTTACAATTGCCGAAGCGCGCGGATTCCTGATTATCGATGAAGCACAGAAACTAATCGATATGGAATCAGCGACGCGGGAAGCGATAAGCCGCGTCGAGAACTCGGGCATAGTCTTCATCGATGAAATTGATAAAATAGCCGGGACACGCGGACAGACATCCGGACCCGATGTATCACGCGAAGGCGTCCAGCGCGATCTGCTGCCGATTGTCGAAGGTTCGACCGTCAATACGAAATATGGAGTCGTGAAATCCGATCACATTTTGTTTATCGCCTCAGGAGCGTTTCATGCAACCAAACCGTCCGATCTGATTCCCGAGCTTCAGGGCCGCTTTCCGATACGCGTCGAATTGAACAGTCTGACAGAAGAAGATTTCGTCAAGATTCTTACAATCCCCCAGAATGCACTGATCAAACAATATACGGCACTGCTTGCAACCGATGGGATCACCCTTGAGTTTACCGACGACGGCGTCAGGGAAATCGCCCGAGTCGCCACCGAAGTGAACGAGCAGGTTGAAAACATCGGCGCTCGGAGATTGCACACGATCCTCACAACGTTGCTTGAGGACATTTTGTTTGACGCGCCGACTAATGTGAAATCTACGGCGCTCCATATCAACGGCGCGCTTGTTCAGCAAAAGCTCAGTACGATCGTAAAGAATCGAGACCTGAGCAGATATATCTTGTGAGAAAGCAGTGTAAATAGATAATTTTTGACCTGTCCGCCGTAACGAAGTGCAGGCGGATTTATGATTTCGGGTTGGAGTACGCTCTCTCGACGTGATTTAATAATAGAGAATAATGCCGACACGCGTGGTTGAAATTATTCCTGTTGAAGACTATCCCTTGTGGGATTCGTTTGTCGATTCTTCCCCTCAGGGATCAATCTTTCAGACCTCCGGCTGGATCGTGATCATCTCGGAACAATTTCATCTTCAACCTCGAATCATGGTTGTAAAAGAGGGAAATGAAATTGCCGGCGGCGTTGTGCTGTATTATAAAAAGAAGATGGGTGTCCCGATTGCCGCCCGTCCGCCCTTAACGTCCTATAATGGGATACTTCACGCTGCCGATCATGAACGAAAACCTCAGAAAAAACAAACTGATGAAGCTGAAGTGACGGAGCTTCTTTCAAAAGAAATTCAGAAGAATGTCCGGTTTGCACAATTCTCGCTTTCTCCGGCGATCGCGGACGTCCGACCTTTTCAGTGGCAGGGATGGAAGACAGAGGTTCAATTCACCTACAGAAATTCTCTTGAAGATCTTCCGAAGGCATGGGAATCGCTGAGCCAGTCGGCTCGCCGTAAAATCAATCGTGCGCGCGAAAAATCGCTGGCCATTTCGGAATCGGGCGATCTCGAAACTCTCCTGACGCTGCAGGAAAAGAGTTATGCCCGTTCGGCGCTTCGTCCGATTATGAAGCGTTATCAATTCAGAAGCCTGTGCTCGGCACTACTTTCAAAAGGAGTATTGAAAATATATTCAATTGGGGATTCGAAAGGGGTCATTTATTCTTCGCGTGCTGTCGTAATAGCCGGACAGAAAGCTTTTGATTGGATCGCCGGTTCCAATCCGGGAACGATGGAAGAAAACGGGACGCATCTGTTGCTGTGGGAGATTTTCGAGCGGCTTTCAAAATCGGGTGTGATCCAATTCGACTTTTTGGGGGCGAATACACCCAGCATCGTCGAATTCAAGCGCTCATTCGGCGGAACGCTCGTCAATTATTATGATATCCGCTGGCAGGCATCGATAGTTATAAAAATGTTGCTGGGAGCAAACGACCTGCTGCTTAGAATTCGAAGAAAATTATAAATGCTGTGCACGGACACCTAATATTTAATTGATATTTACTTGGTATTTTCTTAATATGATTAAGTAATAATCCTGACAAGGATTCATAATGGCATTTAGAAATAAAAAGAATTTACGACCGACGGCTCAAGAAGCGGCTCAACGACTTATTATTTTACGTTCTCAGGTAGCTCATGCGGTGCTCAATCCGCCACCATCATATCTTGCGGAACAACTGCAGGAATCCAGCGATGCAGACAGAAAAAAATCGATACATGAATGGGATGAGAGGCGAAATTCTCTCTGTGCAGCACTCCGCGTATCAGGTCTGTGGGATGTAATGACTCAGAGCGAGCAACAATTTATCTCCACGTCGGCATATGAACTTGACCAGGAGATTTATTACGATGCAGGCTGGAAGGTTGAAGCTGCCGTATGTCTTATGTGGGCATTGGGCATGATTTCGGAACTTCCACCCTATGATTCCGAAACCGATCCAAAAATCATCGTCAAAATTCCTCCCGACCATGATCACATACTACAATTGATCAAACAGGCGAAGCTTCGAAAGGAAGCTGAAATCGATGAGGCGAGGGACACGGCGGAATTATGGCACTGGCGCAGCCGGACGCGTGAGCTTGAAGAACAGGGAGTCATACCGCCGAAGAAATCCCGTTTTGCAACAATGGATGAAGTTGTAAGGTTCACCGCTGCAAAACACTTTGAAGAGGGCCGACTTCCACCCCTCATCGAGGGCGATTTCCCGGCTTTTGAAAAAGCATACCGCGATCTGACGGACAAAGAATGGACAAACATACGCTGCGTTTCATTCGAACGTCATCACACATTCAACTGGCTCTGCGGTTACGCGCCGAAGAATCGCTGGGATAAAACTCCAACCGAGACGTAAAAGGCGGGCCTGCCCGCCGTCTTTGTGGCGGGCTCATTCGGTCAGCTTGAGCTGCTGGTTAGCTGGCACTATGAAACTTCTTGTTATTTTCTCGGCCGAGATGCAGGCGGTATCATTCCATTGAGACGGTAATACACCGCCAATTGTCCGTAATGATCGCCAGCATGCCAAAGAATGGTCCACCAGCAAAACGAAGCGTGAACCATCTGATTGGCCCATGGGTATTTAACCTCGTGCGTCAATCCGCTGTCCCCTTGTGCTTTGATTAGATCAAAGCCGTCGGCGACCGACTGCTTCAAGTATTTCACGATGTCTGTTTTTGTCGGATACTTTTTCCACAAGGAATCGTAGTCCCCGGTGTATCCCACCGCTGACCCTTTGATGAGATTGATCATTACATAGTAAGTTGCTGCAACGTGCAGGAGATTATCGCCGAACGTTCTCTCATCCTTCTGGGCTTTGAAGTTATATTTGTCTTCGGGAAAATCCTCCGCCATTGCGATTACCCTTCCTCCGATATCATTCCACCAATACATCAACTCCTGATAAGAATTCATCGCAGGCTTGGGAGGTTCGGCCGGTTTTTTCTCCTGCGCAGAAGCAAACGTGATGAACAGCGTCGCGAATGCAGTAAATATAAGAGCAGAAATATTCTTTGGCATAAGATGCTCCTTTTTTGTGATAATTGTTCCCTCTTTTTTGTGCCAGCTAACAGATGGCGGCTCCGCCTACGTAAATAACACTTCCGCCTTCGTTTCACTCCGGCGGACAAGCCGGCGGATAAATAATCACGATTCGACAAATTTGATGTTGTCCAATCAAATTGTGGTCGAATCGAGGATCCCGCAAAGCGGGAGCTGCCGCATTGATAATTTTCAAAATAGTACTAAACGAACCAAGTTTCAAATAGATGTCTTTCAAATTACCACCAGACCGTTGCAAACCATGAATTTTGCAGTGCGCTCATCCGGTCAGCTTGAGCCGCTGGTTAGGCGGGCAGAAGGCTTTAACGGTTTTTCTCTTTTAGGTCTTGCAACTTCTATTTCGTCTCTCATTTTTTGTGCAAGATCAAAAAGCCGCTTAAGTTCTGATTGAGAAACCTGAATTGGCTCCGCAGCATATCGGGTCTTTGGCCGAAGTTGAGCGAGCCGATTTAGCAAATCAACTGAAGTCGCGGAAACATTTTTATATCTACCCTGTAAATTAAAATTTGTTTCTATAAAACCATGGCTAGATGATTCAAGAACATTTTTATCAGGAACTCTTAGTAAAAAACATTTAGCCATCAATTGAACCGCATCATACAAATTGTCTATAGCTGGAATCGATATGTTGGCCTCGACGCAATATTGTGATGCCTTTAAAAATTGATCAGCCGATGACAATTGTGTTTGAATTCGACCTGCATTATACTGGAAATCGAAAATTATGTACCAAATATTCTTATGTAACATTGTAGTCAAATGGCCAGCATTTGGAAACTCATCGCCAAGAGTCATTCCTTCAATGCTAGAAAAATCATTTAGATCAACAATTTCTCCTGCTGTGACAGGTTTAGTCGCCTTCATTTTGAATATACCATGAACTTCTTCATTTAATCTGATAATTGGAGATTCGATATCTAAATCCATAATAACTTGAGCAGCCCATACTGAAAAACCAGTGGGAAGTACTCCTGCGGATTTTCGACGTTCGATTTCTGGTCGGAACCAGATATCAAATGATTGCTTTAATAGATTATTTGCTCCTTGTTGATCCATTGCAGTCAACATTCCTTCTGCGGGCTAACGATAAGCATAAGTAGCGCGACCCACAAAGTTAAATTCTGTTACTTTCTTGGCTGCGTATTGTCAACTTTAAAAATCGCGAGGTTGGGTCGCGTCCACCTTGATGCGGGTGTTAGGCATAAATAAACATCAGTAATGATGTAAATAAATATTTGTCAACTGAATTAAACATTAATTGTTTCTATTTAGTTGTTGCCTTTATCGTATTGATTAATGCTCGAGTAAGTTCATCAGTACCATCCTGATAACCCGGCATTTTCGCCATCCAGGGACAGATTCCAGAGGTAATAATGAGCCCATCTTGAATAACACCTTTCCCACTATAAATGCTACCATTAAACTCTGGATACATATTCGCATTTATGTCTTTCTCTTCAGGAAAGGCAAATTTCTTACCCTGAAGAACGCCTGCTCGGGCCAGAGTCACTACTGAACCGAACTGAGCCGCTATGGGTTTCCCTTGTTTTACCACTTCTTTGATAAAAGATACTGTTTCTGAATGTGTGGAATCGCTGGCCATGCATGGTAAAATGAATCCCGCATAATCAGCAATATTTACATTGCATAACTTAATATTAGGCATTACAGATATCGAATCCGTTTTTAAAACTCCACCGGATATTGTCGCAATCGTAACTTCGAAACCGGATTGTTCGAGTAATTCTTTCATGGTACCGACTTCTTTATTGAGCATGTACTCTAAATGTGGAGATCCATCCCGTACGAAGAGAAGTACTTTAGGGGCGTTTTGGGTACATGAGACAAGAACGATAAATAAAACAAAGAGACCATATAATCGTTTCATGACCTGCTCCTTCCTTGATTGTTTTTGCCGCCTAACGGATGGGTGCTAAGTCCGTCCCGACTAAGTCGGGACGAGATCTCGATCCCGCATAAGCGGGATCGGACTGCGGCACCGATAACTTAAAATGTACCACTGCACGAACCGAGCCGCCGAAGGCGAGCCTCGCCAAAGGCGGGTTCCATGTAATTTACTTTCAAGTTTCATAAAACCTCTACGCGCCATGCTTAACGTACCACGCCTGCCCGCCGTGCTTCATCTTTTGGCGGGCTCATCCGGTCAGCTTGTTGAACGTTTTGTGTGAAACCCCGTGTTGTTTGCGGGGAACCGCTGGTTGGGCGGTACATCGTTTAACCTCTTGGTTTTCTTGGGAAAAACATAGGCGTTCTGGATTTGTATTCCAGGTAGGATGCTCCAAATCGAATCTCCAGCTCTCGTTCTTCATAACACTTTCACAAAGAAAACATATGCCGGTGCAAACACGATGAGTACCCAGAGCACAAACAGCGCTGACTGAAACCAGATGCCTAATGACAGGAAAAAAGCCAGACCTGCAAGCGCCATAGGATTACGCGTCCAGGCATACAACCAATCTGCCGCCAATTTCCGCTGAGCGCAATGAAAAAGGGCGCACCGAATCCTTTCAAGGCAAGGTTTACCACTATCAGCAAAAAAGCTGCCCCAGTAATAATGACCAGAACCAAGCCGATTTCAGATGGTATTGGGAGTACCCAGCCAGACCAATCTTGATAAGTGGATACTGCCCGAACGATAGGAACACCAAATGTAAAACCCAGACCAAAATGTACAAATGTCGTTGTCCAGACGGCGTGGCCTATTGTTTGGTGTCGGTCTAGTATCTTCCTGCCGAGCCAAGCAAGAGGAAATGTCAACAATACCCCTCCCACAATGATAGATAGATTCATAACATTTGAAAGTGGTGCGTTTAACACCCACCACCAGATAAACCAGATAAACGCTAAAAGGGCAACCCTGAAAAATAATTCAATGACATGTCTCATAGTACCATCCTTTGGCTTTGCGAAGCCGCCTAACGGATGGCGGCTCCGCCTACGTAAATAACACTCCGGCGGATAAATAATCCCGATTCGACAAATTTGTTGTTTTCCAAACAAATTGTGGTCGAATCGAGGATCCCGCTGAAGCGGGAGCTGCCGCACCCTGCCTACGTGCCGAAGGCACTTCGGCAGGCAGGTGAAAACTTTCAAAATGTAATACCCGAAACTGATTCATACTGATAACGAAATTAATTAATACTAAAGTTATGAAGTACAAAGAACATATTAATAAAAACTAAAACCCTTCACAAGCCATGCTTAACGTACCACGCCTGCCCGCCGTGCTTCATCTTTTGGCGGGCTCATTCGG
>CAVZMI010000003.1:0-80606 GCA_963776275.1 Ignavibacteriota bacterium | reverse complement strand
TGTCACGCCAAATGACGGATTGGAAGATGGAAGCATTGTGTGCTCCGCGAACCTAACAATCAGAGATATATCATCTCCCACTATAACCCTGTACTCCCCTGGCAACAACACATATTCTAACTCGACGACAGTTACGTTCAGGTGGAACTATACAGCAGGAGCAGGAGGCGGACAGAACACCTACTGGATACAGATAGACAATGAGTCAAGCTTCACCAACCCAATAACTATCAACATAACAAACACTACAACTGCTGAGCAACACATAGTGATGCTCACCCAGGGCATAAAGTATTATTGGAGGGTCAAGGCCAACGATACATCAGGCTCGTGGAGCAACTGGTCAGCCACGTGGGAGACTACAATAAGCAACATGAGCATAACGCTCAATCTCAATGACTCACACCGCCGCAGGACAGTCCATTGGTGAGTGGGCATGCAGAGCTCACCAGCGGACTTGACGTCGCAAACACGGTGATACACATATACTCAGACAGCACTGAGTTGGGCTCCACGCTCTACTCAAGGGCATATGTCTGCAAGGTAAACCTCACAGACACAGCTTCAACGACAAGGATAAACGAGCCGGTAGTCATGCACTTCAATGACCTTGAGCAAAGCTGTGCACATATCAGAAGTGCCAATCCTGCATCATTCCTTGTAATCAACGGCACGGAAAACAAGATGCCAACAGAGGTGACAAACAACACAATCAGAAACTGGGGTTTCGAGGCGTTGAACCAATCAGAGTGGGTCTATTTCGAATCCGACCCTGACTGGTATGCTGCAAGGCTGAGCCCGCAGTACTACACATATCCCAAGGAACGTAATTATGTCTACATGTTTGGCAATGACACCCCTGGCGGACAGGGTCCAGCACTAAATCTTGACCAGCATGCCTACGCATACATAAGACAAACTGGCGTCAACCTCTCAGGCATAAGCAACCTGAGCTTCAACACAGAATTCAAAACCTCATATGACAACTGGTACAACATATCTGTGCTCCTCAACAACACAGTCATCTGGTCGCATGTCAATCGAAGCCGCAGGCGACGTTGATGTTCTGCTACTCGATAAAACAGGAACAGTGACACTGGGTAACCGTATGGCAACGGAATTCTCGCCGGCCCCGGGAATTACGAAAGAGCGTCTTGCCGATGCTGCACAACTGGCATCGCTTGCTGATGAGACACCCGAGGGGCGGTCAATCGTTATTCTGGCAAAAGAGAAGTACGGACTCCGCGGTCGGGACATTCATGGAATCGCCGCCCAGTTCATTCCTTTCAGTGCACAGACCCGTATGAGTGGAGCCGATATCCAGGGGGATGATGGCGTACCTCGCCGAATTATCCGCAAAGGGGCTTCCGATGCAATAAAAATTTTTATCGAACAGCAGGGAGGTCTGTACCCGCCTGCAGTGCAGCAAATAGTACAGGAAATAAGCCGGCTCGGAGCTACTCCTCTTGTCGTTGTGGAGAACAAGGAGGTTCTGGGTGTTATCCATTTGAAGGATATTGTTAAGGGTGGAATCAAGGAGCGATTTGCACATCTCCGTAATATGGGAATCAAAACCGTGATGATTACCGGAGATAATCCGCTCACCGCTACTGCCATTGCAGCCGAGGCCGGTGTCGACGATTTTCTTGCAGAAGCAAAACCCGAAGATAAACTGAAATTGATCCGTGAATATCAGAAAGGCGGACGGCTTGTCGCAATGACGGGTGACGGCACGAACGATGCGCCCGCTCTTGCGCAGGCCGACGTTGCCGTGGCGATGAACACCGGAACGCAATCGGCCCGCGAAGCGGCGAATATGATCGACCTCGACAGTAATCCGACAAAGTTATTGGAGATTGTTGAAATCGGCAAGCAGCTGCTCATGACGCGCGGGACACTTACGACGTTCAGTATTGCCAACGATGTGGCAAAGTATTTCGCGATCATCCCTGCCGCATTCGCAACGACATATCCGGCCCTGAACGCTTTGAATATCATGAAGCTTGCAACACCCGAAAGCGCGATTCTTTCCGCCGTCATATTCAACGCTTTGATCATCGTCGCGTTGATTCCGCTGGCACTCAGGGGTGTAAAATACCGGCCAATCAGCGCCGTGCAATTGTTGCGAAAGCATCTGCTCATTTATGGAGTCGGCGGAGTGATTGCTCCTTTCATCGGAATCAAACTCATCGATATGTTCCTGGTCGGACTACATTTAGTTTGAGGTGGGGAAAATGGCACTCTTGAATTATAGTAATATCACGAAAAAAATTTTTCTACGAATTGCTTTCGGCCCATTCATTTTTTGTGGATTTGGACCATTATACGATATCCTGGTCGTTGAATTGAATAAGGATGGGATATATATTACTTTTCCCCCCTCGATGGAGGTAGCCGTGGGTGATTGCCTCCTTATCCTCCGCCCGTTAGGATCGTACCCAGGCGTATATTTTTCCAGTGGTCGGGCAAGAAAAATTATCGGTAAAGTGAAGGTTTTAAAAATTATAGGTGATGGGCGGGTTGATGCTCAACGTCTCGAGGGAAAAGTCGTGGGTGGTTGTAAAGCTGAAAAACTCATAATGGATAGAAGATGATACGTCTAAAAATGCTTTATATTCACGGTGTGAATCTCATTTTGATTATTTCTATATTATAACATGGATCCTATTGATCAACAACGTCCCGATCCCGATGCTCTTCTCAATCTTCTGAAAAAGGAAGAAGAGAAAGAAAAAAAGGGAAACTAAAGATTTTCTTTGGCATGTGCGCCGGAGTCGGCAAAACGTACGACATGCTCAAGGATGCTCGCGAAGCGAAATCGAAGGGCATCGACGTTGTGGTTGGATATGTTGAAACCCACAGGCGCTCCGAGACCGAAGCTCTCCTTGCCGGACTTCCAATTGTTCCCCGGAAACAGCTCGAATATCGCGGTACGACACTAGAGGAGATGGATCTCGACGCCATCCTCGCCCGAAAACCGAAACTGGCACTTGTCGATGAATTGGCACATACGAACGCACCCGGCAGCCGCCATACGAAACGTTACCAGGACATTCTTGAACTTCTGGATAATGGAATTGATGTATTTACCACTCTGAACGTTCAACATCTTGAAAGCCGCGCCGATACCGTTGCACAAATAACGGGAAGCACAATCCGTGAAACCGTGCCGGATTCAATCTTTGAATCGGCAGATGAAATTGAAATCATCGACATCGCTCCCGACGAATTACTAAAACGCCTCACTGAAGGAAAAGTCTATACCTCGGAACGGTCAAAACAGGCCATCGAGAATTTTTTCCGGAAAGGAAATCTAACTGCGCTGCGTGAAATGTCGCTCCGCCTGACCGCCGAACGGGTTGACAGGCAGCTCCGCGATTACATGCGGAGGCAGCGAATTTCAGGACCATGGAAATCGGGGCAGCGCATACTCGTCGGCATCAGCCCAAGTCCTTATTCGACTCATCTGATACGTTGGGCACGCCGCGTATCATATACAATGGACGCATCGTGGATTGCAGTGTATGTCGAAACATCGAAGTCATTGAATGAGAAAGAAAAAGAACAACTTTCAAAAAATATAAAACTCGCAGGCGAACTTGGCGCAGAAATTTTCACCACATCAGATGAAGATATAGCCGGCGCACTCATCCGTGTGGCTCGGGAACAAAATGTCACACAGATTCTCGTCGGAAAGCCGGAGCGGCATCTTTTTTCAAGTGCATCGCGACATTTAAACGACCTCATCGAACGAAGCCATAACCTGGATATCTATATTGTCGGACATGAAGAGACAGATACACAGGGAAAAAACCGTCAGGGCTTTTTCCAGATACAATCCGCCTTTCCCCAATATCTCATCGCTTCAGCGATTGTTCTCATCGTTGCGTTGATCTGCTTTCCACTGTCGCAGTATATCGGGTATCGTACGGTTTCACTGATTATTCTTCTGACCGTATCACTTCTTCCATTAAGAATGGGGCCCGGTCGGTTCTCGTGGCGGCCGGACTCGGCGCATTCGCATGGGACTTCTTCTTCATCCCTCCGCTCTTCACTTTCTCGGTCGGACACGTTGAAGACGTGCTCATGCTCGGAATGTATATTATCGTCGCGATCGTCACCGGTGTTCTCTCTGCACGCGTCCGGGCACGTGAGAAAGCTGTCCGGCAACGTGAAGAAAAAACCTCTGCGCTCTTCGCTCTGACAAAAGACCTGGCATTTACACATTCTCAGGACGAAGTGATTAAAGCGGCGGTATCCAATATCAAAAAATACTTCAATGCAGATGTTGCAGTCTATCTCGGCGAACCCGATGGAGATATTTCTCCGGCACCTCATCCAGCTAGCACCATACAGCCCGATCCGAAAGAATTCGGCGTTGCGGCATGGGTTTACTGGAACGAGAAGAAGGCCGGAAAGTTTTCCGAGACACTGCCGTTTGCGCAGGCAACATATTTCCCGATGTCGGGCCCGCGTTACCCGCTGGGCGTAATAGGAGTAAAGCCGCTACATAATCAGAAATTCACGATCGATCAGGAAACGCTCCTCCAGAATTTTATTTCACAAATTTCCTCCGCAATCGAGCGGGAGCTCCTGAATGAATTCACAAAAAAATCAATTGTAATAGCCGAATCGGAGCGTCTTTATCAAACATTATTCAATTCGATCTCTCATGAATTGCGAACGCCCATTGCGGCGATCATGGGCGCTTCGGAAAATTTGCTCAATAAATATATATCGGATAAATCGACAGCAGCGTTTGAATACACAAAAGAAATTCACATCGCTGCCGAACGCCTGAACAGACTCGTCGAGAATCTGCTCGATATGACACGCCTAGAATCGGGACTCATTCAGCCTAAACTCGACTGGTGCGACGTTCCGTGATCTCATCAATGTGACAATCAAAGGACTGGAACCGGAACTCGCACGTCATCCGGTAACAATCAACGTACCCGATACGATGCCGCTGCTCAAAGCAGATTTCGGACTCCTTGAACAAACACTCACCAATCTGATTCATAATGCAACGCAGCATACACCTGAGGGAACATCAATTCTCGTGGAAGCGCGGATCGAGAACAACGAATGTGTCATAACAATTGCCGATGACGGTCCCGGATTGCCGGAGGAGGATCTTGAAAAAGTATTCGAAAAATTCTATCGTGTTCGAGGTGCCCGGACAGGCGGGACGGGGCTCGGTCTGACTATCACAAAAGGATTTATCGAAGCACACCACGGGACGATTTCGGTGAAGAATCGTTCTGAAGGCGGCGCCGAGTTTACAATTCGAATCCCGATGCATGCCGAGGCAACACAAAAAGCAGAAGGAGAATCGTGAGTAATAAGCCGACCATACTCATAATTGATGATGAAATCCAGATCCGTCGCTTGCTCGAGTTGACGCTGGAGCAGGAAGGCTATGCAGTCCGTTTCGCGACAAATGGTGAAGAGGGCATAATGAAAGCCGCCAGCGAGCGCCCCGAGCTCATTATACTCGATCTCGGTTTACCGGATATGGAAGGCGTCCAGGTGCTCAAAAAAATCCGTGAGTGGTCTTCAACGCCAGTTTTAATTTTATCTGTTCGCAGCGCCGAGGCGGATATTGTTGCATGTCTTGATGCGAAGGCTGATGATTACCTGGTAAAACCTTTTCGGACTGGTGAACTACTCGCTCGAGTCCGGACTGCACTGCGGCATCGTCCGGTATTGCAGGAAGATGAATCATTTGTTTTTCATGATTTTTCCGTTGATCTTTCCGCTCGAATTGTAAAAAAGAAAGACGAAATAATAAAACTCACAGCCACGGAGTACGCGCTGCTCGCGCTATTTGTCAGGAATGCAGGAAGGGTTCTCACGCACAGTTACATTCTTGAACAGATATGGGGACCAAATTTTGCCGAAGAGGCGCAGTACACCCGTGTCTATGTCGGTCAATTACGAAAAAAAATCGAAGACGATCCGTCAAATCCGAAGATCATCGTAACGGAATCGGGAATCGGATATCGATTGAATGTCGAAGAGGGGAGATAAAAAGAGTAGCCAAGTAAGAAAGTTTATAAACCCGGTATAGAATACTAACGAGATTTCGGATTGCGGATTGTTGAATTCGGAATATAGAATTCCCAAAGGCTAAACCTCCAAATAGATAATCCGAAATCCACAATTTCGTTCGTCTTTTCCTTCTCAACCTTTACCCCTGCCCTGCACTAAAGTACCACTTCGTGGCCCTAAAGTACTACCCTGAGCTTGTCGAAGGAGACCACTTCGTGGAGCGAGTGAGTCCCGTTTCAACGGGGCGAACGAGTCGAAGGATTTACTTTTTCCTTTATCTATTACTCTACCTTTTCCTTCCCCCCTACCTTATGTGCAGCAGATTTACCAACCAGAGACTCAGACCGGGAACGTACGTGATGATAAGCAGTGCAACGATGAGGATCCCGATGAACACGACGACAGAGCGAAATACCTGAATAAAAGGTTTCTGGAATCTAAAACTCGCTATAAAGAGGTTCAATCCGAATGGCGGCGTGAGATATCCGATTTCCAGATTCGCCAGGAAAATTATTCCGAGATGAATCGGATCGACACCATAATATTGAGCGATAGGAAGGATCAGCGGAACGACGACGATGATAGCCGAAAAAATGTCCATCATCATCCCGACAACAAGTAGAAATAGATTCAGTACGACAAGAAATACCCACTTACTGCTGATAAATCCCTTAACGAACTCGAATAGCTTCTGCGTCACCTGCTGGTCGATGAGATAGCCTGTAAGACTCAATGCACAACCGACGATGATGAGGATTGCCCCGACAAGGAGCATGCTGTCTTTCATCACACGGGGGACATCGGTGAAAAGTTTCAGATCGCGGTAGATGAGCACTTCAACGACAAAGACATAAAAGGCGGTAATTGCTGCAGCCTCGGTGGCGGTAAACAATCCGCCGTAGAGTCCGCCGAGAAGCAGAAACGGAAGCGGAATTTCCCACGCGGCATCTCTGATTGATTTTCTGACGGCTGCCCAATCGAACTCTTGACGGGGAACATCAGCATGCTTTGCGATGCGCACAGAATATAGGCTCAGAAGAACTACCAGCACAGTACCCGGTAGCAAACCCGCGATAAATAATTTATCGATACTGACTTCTGCAATTATAGCATATAGTATTATGGGAAGGCTGGGCGGGAATAAAAGACCAAGGCTGCCCGATGTTGTCATCAATCCCAGAGAAAACCGCTCGGGATATTTTTCCTTAATGAGGATCGGATAGAGCAGGCCGCCAAGCGCTACAATTGTGACACCCGAGGCTCCGGTAAATGCCGTAAAAATTGCACAGGTACAGAGTGCTACAATAGCAAGTCCACCCGGCATCCAGCCGAGCAGTGCACGCGAAAGATTGATCACCCGCTGCGGTGTTTTGCTTTCGGCCAGCATATATCCGGCAAACGTAAAGAGCGGGATGGCAATCAACGCCTGCATGCTCGTCATCCTGAACATATCGATGATGACAGCGGACGAACTTATCCCTTCGCCGTTAAATGCAAGCATTGCCACAGCCGCAAAAACCGTGAAGAGAGGCGCTCCTAGAAGCGCAATGATTACGAGCAGGCTAAACCAGAAGAGGATTTTCATTATTTTTCCCCTTCCTTCCCCGCAGTTCCGGAAAATAAAGCAATCAGATGATCAATGGTTCGAAGTGCAAACCGGAAGGTCATCATCCCAAAACAAATCACGATCACCGCACCCGCATACCAGATCGGTAAACCCAGAAACATCGTATCCGCCGGGTCGAGGCCTACGTTAATAAATTCGATGGATGCACGGGTAAGGAAAAAAGTGACCGTCGCTGCGAACAGGTTCGTGACAATTGCGGAAATCTCTTTTAGCCTGGGGCTGAGAATTCTTGCGAGGGCGTCGATATTGATATGCTTTTCATTGCGCGTGGCGAGCGACGCGGCAAGCAGTCCGATGAAAAAAACAAGATAGCGGAGGAACGAGTCTCCCCATATAAATCCCCAATTGAAAAAATTCCTGAGTACAACCTGTAGAAACGACATCAACATCATCGAGCTCAGGAACAGGATCAGAACTGCGCTCTCAATTTTCGCGAGAAGACCATCCAGCCGATGAAGCAGTTTCATTTGGTGTCTCGATTGATATTTTCGTTTTTTAAAAAAGAACGCCGTAGGCGTGAAACCTTGGTAGGATTCGACAAGCAATAGTAGGTTCCAGCTCCTGAAGGAGCGGCATCTGGAAAAAGCAGATACCACCCCTGACGGGGTTTTGAAGTATTTTGGCTATTCAAAATTCTACCAAGATTCCGTCCCTATCGGGACTTGGTAATTAATTGATAATTATTTTTTTGAGTTTGTTTTGGATAAGTATTTTAACAAAGTTATTTTTGGAACTCGACACTAGTTCCTTTCGACTGCTTTCGGGCCTCGAGGAGAGCCTTCTCTATACGATCGAGGAAATTCTGGTCGTATAATTTTCCAACGAGCGATTGGCGGGCGATCTTACCTATCTGTTCGTAATTTGCCCGTTCTTTCTCTGTCCCGGGCTGGAGGAAATTGATCCCCTTTTTCTTCAACTGGTCGAGTGACGTTTGGTTATCCTTCCGGCTCTGATCCGTCAGCTTTTTCATGTAGAGTCGTCCGTTACGCACGAGTATCTCCTGAAGATCGCTCGGCAGTATGTCAAATTCCTTTTTAGAGATCAGAACAGCTCCTTGAGAGTCCGCAAGGGAGAAGCTCCATCATATATTTTACGCGTGTAAACCACTGCAGCGAAATTGCTGCGAGTGGCGACGCATACATCCCGTCGATGAGTCCGGTCTGGAGTGAGGTGAGAACATCGGCGAGTGAAAGGGGTATCGGACTGACATTCAGGGCTTTGAATGCAGCTTCGGCAATCGGGTCTCCTTCCCACATCCACATCTTCACTCCCTTGAGGTCTTGTGCATTCCTGACAGGCACTTTTGTGAAAACGTAGACGAAGCCGACTTCCGCCCATCCCAGGTTCACGTATCCGCCGTCTTCAAATGCTTTGGCAAATTCCTGATTGAAAGCATCGCGGACATAATCCACTTCGGCATAATTTCTAAAGAGAAATGGCGCATCGAGGATGCGAACCTTCGTTGCAATTTCACCCAGGCCGACTCCGGTAAACCCGGCGCTGTGGAGCTGGCCGACGCGCATTTTTCTGATGACATCTTTTTCCTCGCCCGAGGTGCCGCCGGGATAAATTTTAAATCCCATCCGCCCGCCGCTTTCTTTGCGGATTGCATCGTCATATTCCTTCATAACATTGTACCACGTGCTTCCCTGAGGAGCAACGGTTGCAAACTTGATGATGTATTGCTGGCTATATATAATAGAGCAACCTAGAATCATCACAAGAATAACAGCACGAGAATGTTTCACATAAACCTCCATGATATTTTCATTAAAAAAGCTCTGATGTCTTTGCGAGAAGGGCCTTTGCTTTTTGTTTGGCGATCATGTTCGCAAGATTCTGTCCGGGGAGAATATTATCGGGGGCTTCTTCAACTTTTTTTAAGAGCGATTCGAACAATTCCTGATCCGCAATTCCTACCGCGTAGTACTGGGCATAGAAAACATATGACAAGAGAAACTTCCCGCCGTTGATCGCGAGGCAGCGTTCGAAATACTGCTTTGCCCGGTCGGGTTTTCCGCCCAGCATCTTCGGCGTGATAGCGTCGATTGTCCCATAGAAGGCAAAGGCAAAACCGTTATAGTAGGTTGAATCGTTTTTTATTACAAAATCCATCATTGCGAGAACTTTGGGAAGATCGACCATGATCTCGGGATCGTTGAAACCCAGCTTGATAATGCTCCCCCACGCGCTTGCTCCCCAGAACATGGCCGGGACATCATCGCTCGAGAACGATTCGAGTGCAGCGGTGAATTCGTCCACCGTGCCGTTGCGCACCGCTGCAAATTTTTTATTTTCTCCAAGAATTCGCAAGGCGTAGTCGCGGCCCCGGGTATAAAATACCTTTGCTCTCTCCGGACTCTTTTCCTCGACAAATCCCATGGCATAACTGCTGTAACCCTGAGAACCAAGGAGCAGGAGTTGTTCGTTCTCGGGGCCCCTTTGATTAGGGCATCGATAAGTTTCAGGTTTGAGGCGAGACTCTGTTCGGCCAGTGGGAGGTCGGTTTCTTCATTCATCGACTCGTACCCGTAATCCATTACGCCGCCGATCGAACGGATAGCAAGTTTCTGGATGCTGCAGCCTGCAAAAAGCAGGAGAAACGGAAAAATATACCAGGATTTTTGTAACATGATCGCACGAAAAATGTCCCTGATAATATAAGGAATTAAGAGAAAGAAGCAACGCGTCAAGTTGCAACTGAGCTTAAATTATTTTAATTTCAACATATAGAACACTTTAAAATACTATTCAGAACGCACTGACAGGTATATCTTCATGCGTATTCTTATAGTTGAGGACGAAAAAAAAGTAGCCCGATTCATCCAGCAAGCCCTCGGCGAGGATCATCATACCGTTGATATCGCCTATGACGGTGAACGAGGCGAATTTCTTGCGTGCAACGAGAACTACGATTTAATTATTCTCGATGTGATGCTGCCGAAGAAAGACGGCTTTGAGGTTTTAGAAGCGATGCGGGAAAAGAAAAATTCAACGCCGATCTTAATGCTCACTGCAAAGAGTGCTGTTGAAGACCGCGTCCAGGGCCTCGATAAAGGAGCAGACGACTATCTGACGAAGCCATTTGCCGTGGCAGAACTCCTGGCACGGGTTCGTTCACTGCTTAGACGCGGTGCAGTAGAAAAATCAACGGCTGAAAGTGGCCGACCTGCTCCTTGACACTGTCGCCCACAAAGCAAAGCGTCAAAATCGGACAATCGAACTGACGGCAAAAGAATATGCGCTGCTCGAGTATTTCATGCGCAATGTCAATAAAGTTTTATCGCGCACCATTATTTCGGAGCACATCTGGGATTACAATTTCGATACAGGGACAAACATCATCGATGTGTACATCAACCATCTTCGAAACAAAATCGATGGTGAATTCGACTCAAAGCTGATTCATACGGTACGCGGTGTTGGATATGTGATGAAGGAAGGTCCTGATGCTTAGATCCATCCGGTCCGATTGACACTCTGGTACACATTTGTTGTCATCGCGATCCTGTTGACATTTGGTATCACAACTTATTTCTACGTACGCGAGACGCTCCGCGACAATCTCGATCTCTCACTTCGGAATGAAATCGGGTATCTGAACGATATCATGCAGAAGAAGTACCCGAATCGCGTCCGCCGTATTCCACCACCCTCCATAGGATCAAAAGATTCTTCGGAAATTATCGACGTCACCGATCCGACCTGGAAGGAGATTTACGAGCATACGTTGTTGAATCCGCGGAAACAGTTCTTTCAGGTGAGTAATAAAAAAGGGGTGCTGCTATTCCATTCTCAAACCCTCGGGACCGACACGCTCAAATTTCCGCAGCAACTGCCGAACGATTATAAGATTCAGGTTGTGACGACTCAGGGGATTCGTAATATCAACTTGCGTATGGCGGCGGTTAGAACATCAGACTATGTTATTATAGTGGCCTATCCTCTGGCGGAGCTTGGGGAACTTCTTGACAACCTCTTTTCAATTTTTGTACTGATCGGACCGGTTGCCGTCATCCTCTCGCTCGCCGGCGGCTGGTTTCTTGCAAATAAATCTCTGCGGCCCGTCGACGAAATCACGACGGCTGCACGTCGCATTACTGCCGAGAATCTTGAGGAAAAAATTCCTTCGCATGGGATTGATGACGAATTGGGGCGGCTGGTATCTACGTTTAACGATATGATTTCCCGCCTGCGCGACTCCTTTGAGCAGGTGAAGCAATTTTCGATGGATGCATCGCACGAATTGCGCACACCTCTGACCATCATACGAGGTGAAATCGAGATGGTTCTTCGCGGCAGGCGATCGCCGGAAGACTATCGTCATGTACTCACAAGCAGTCTCGATGAAATCATGCGGATGGCTTCTATTATTGAGAACCTCCTTACGCTATCAAAAGCCGAACGCGGAAAAATTGAACTTCACAGGGAACCGCTGCAGCTTGATCAGATCGTACTCGAGCTTTTTGAAGATAGCGCCATTCTGGCATCGAAAAAAAACATCACGGTTGATTTGCATCATGTCGACGAAATCAAGATCAATGGTGATAAAGTCCGCCTGAGACAGCTGCTGTTAAATCTGCTCGACAATGCCATCAAGTTCACGCCTGAGAACGGCAGAGTCACGCTTACTCTTATCCGTCTCAACGGCGAGGCTCAGATCATTGTAGAGGATTCCGGCATCGGAATTCCTGAAGAGGATTTACCGAGAATTTTCGACAGGTTCTATAGAGTCGAAAAAGGGCGCTCTCGCGAGATGGGCGGAAGCGGACTCGGACTAGCCATCGCGCAGTGGGTGGTCCAAGCCCACGATGGCTCGATCGAAGTTCATAGTCAACCCCATAAAGGAACTACATTTACGGTTCATCTTCCCTGTTGATTTCTTCTCAAGGTTTTTTGGATCGACCGATCCTCGGATTTCCTTTGAAAATCCTATTAGGTCGCCTCAATATTGTTTTGAATACAATATATTTGAATTCAATAATCCCGCAGCCGGTGGGAGCGGCGCTTGGTCGAATGCTCTGACCAAAGGCTCAGAATAAGCGGGCGAACATGGCCAAGGATGCTTTTTTTATTATATACGGGGAAACTTTTTGTACAAACACGCATCTACTGTATGAGAAGAAAAACCTCAATTCAATATAAAAAATGATTGCTTTTTTAAAAAAAGGTCATAAATTATATGTTTCAAGGTTTCTTTTGCGCTGACGGATACAGGTTTCCCTCGAGAATTACCTCTGGTACATGTACTCTGGTACAGACGCTGAACCTCGATAATCCTATAAACATCACACAGGTACAAGACTATGGCTCTGAAGATTACAAACCTGAGCAGTGGTAATATCATGCTTATTGAACCGAAGGGTTCTCTCATCGGCGGTGACGAGACTGATGACATTAAAAACACTATCACGAAGCTTCTTCAGGATGGAAACAGGAAGCTCATCGTCGACTTAGGCAATGTTGATTACCTTAACAGCACGGCGCTTGGCGTTCTTGTCTCCGGACACACCAGCTACTCGAAGAGCGGCGGAAAAATTAAGCTGTGCAATGTGAACAAAAACATTCAAAACATTTTTGTCATTACAAAGCTGACGCTTGTGTTTGATGTTTTTGAGAGTCAAAAAGAAGCAATCGCAAGTTTTGCTTTATAGCACAACGATGGTTCTATAAATGTTGACTAAATGACAATCAAATAACACAATATATTATCCTACTTAACTTGGAGGAGTACTACATCAATGAAACAATCATTCTTTATCGGGGCGCTGATCGTCATCGCGGTCCTCGTATCGGTCCTTGTGTATGTATTCATATTCGGCGCAGAAGGCGACGCGTACGGCCTGCGTTTCATCTATTTGGGAGGCTTCCTTGTACCAATACTGATGTCGCTGTTGATCATGGTCGTGACATTCATCGTCGAACGTTACTTATCGCTAAGAAGAGCCAATGGAAAAGGCCCTATCACCATGTTTCTGAAGAGCATGGAAAAGAGTTTGATGGATGGCAAAGTTGACGGCGCCATCGATGTTTGTAACAAGCAGCGCGGTTCATGCGCAAACGTCATACGCTCCGGTCTCGAGCGCTATAAACAGATTGCCGGCGATTCGAAACTTGCTGCCGAAAAACAGATGGCAGAGGTTCAGCGCGCAATCGAAGAAGCCATGATGCTTGAGACACCCCTTCTTGAAAAGAACCTAATCGCATTATCCACAATCGCTTCGATTTCAACCATGATAGGTCTGCTCGGCGCAGTGATCGGAATGATCCGGTCGTTCGGCGCATTGGGCGCGCAGGGCGCAGTCGATGCCGCTCAGCTTTCAATAGGCATTTCCGAAGCTTTGATTAACACCGCCATCGGTCTCATCGTTGCCATTACCGGAATTATCTCATATAATTACTTTGTAAACAAGGTCGACAGCTTTACCTATATGATCGATGAAGCAACATTCAATGTGATCCAAATTCTTACATCACGTTCAAAATAACATCGAGCGAAGGACGGTTGTATGCCAAAAATTAAACCAAAACGGCTAGGCGTAGCGATCGATATGACACCGATGGTGGACGTGGCATTCCTGCTGCTTACTTTCTTCATGCTCGCATCGAACTTCCGCCCAGCAGAAGAGGTACAGATCGCACTGCCCAGCTCTACGTCGGATATCAAACTGCCGGAGTCCGATGTTCTGACAATTAACGTTGCGAAAGACGGCCGCCTGTTCGTCGGCACCGATCGTGTTCCATTAATGGTCAAGTTGTTCGGCGAAAAAGCCAAATTCAAGGCAAGCTGGCCGGTACCGAAGGAAAGGCTTGCTTCAACGCTTATCAGCGCCCGTATCAGTAATCCTAAAATTCGTACAGTGATTAAAGGGGACGCTGAGACAAGTTATGGCAATATCCAGGACGTAATGGATGTGCTCCAGAAAATCAATATCACGCGCTTCAACCTCGTCACAGAGTTGAAGCGACAGGCAAAATGATCGAACACTAAAATCAATGATTGGAGTATAATACATGGCTGCTGTAGATACCCCGCAACGCGGGGGTGGTGGTCGACATAAAAAGAAACACAAGACGAAGAAACGGCTCGGTGTCCGTATCGACATGACACCGATGGTCGATGTTGCATTCTTGCTGCTGACATTCTTTATTCTGACTACGACCTTTAGTAAGCCGCAGGCGATGGAAATTAACCTTCCTCCTGACAATAAGGTGAAGGTGGAGACCGCCGAGTCAAACCTTCTCACTATAAGGGTCAACGAGAAAGGTAATATTTTCAAAAATTACGGAATTGATCAACCTGAGAAGGTTACAATGGATGATTTGCATACCTTCCTGCCTCAACAGATCAAAGAGAAACCTAAGTTGACAGTTCTTCTAAAAGTCGATCGGAAAGCAGTATATCATATGACGGTTGACATTCTCGACGAACTACAAATAGCTAAAATCAATCGGTTTAGCCTCCAACCATTAACTGAAGAGGATTTAAAACTCCTCTCCAGGATTGCAGGATAGGGGGTGAATTTATCATGACAGTCCAACAAGCTGTATTAAAAATGGAATTGTACGGTGCTTTTGAGCTTAAAGCCCTTTATAAAAGGCACCTATCCTTTGGATTAATCTTTTCAGTTTCAATGATGTTAATCGGGATCATTACATATTTTGTCGTCACAAAGGTAAACGAAGAAGAAGAGACTATTCCTGTCGTCCGGATCATTAATTATACCGAACTTGGTCCGCCTCCTTCCATCGCACAGGCACCTGCACAGGTTGCCGTCAATGCACCGGTGGCCCGTCCCACGGTCGGTGTTCCGGTTCCCGTTCCCGATGCGGAAGTTTCACCAGACCAGACAATTTCGACACAGGCGGAACTCTCACGTCAACAGGCACCGGCCGTCGAGCAAGGTGGAGGAGGAGGAACCGAGATCCAGATCAAGGAGGATATAAGGGTTGAGGATGAACCGGATATCAATGCATTCATTCCTGTCGAGAAATATCCATCACCCGTTAAGACGGTTCAACCGACGTATCCTGAAATTGCAAAACGGGCCGGCGTTGAAGGAAAAGTGTACGTGAAAGCCCTGATCGATAAAGAAGGAAAAGTGAAGAAAGCCGTCATATACAAGAGCGATGCAGAAGTTTTCAACCAGTCGTCTCTCGATGCCACATACCAATGGATTTTTACGCCGGCAATAATGAATAACGGTCCCGTTTCGGTCTGGGTTGTGGTACCGTACAATTTTCAGTTGAAAAAACAGTAATGTATAACATAGACTTCGCCGGTACCAGCTTTGCAGGTACCGGTGGGGTCCAGGGTGTGTTCCATGCTTGCAATATGCTCAACAAAAAACTCCAAATGGAGGAGAAAAAATTTAAGTAAGAAGATTTACCGGTTCCACCTGCTTTAGGCTTACACCATACCCGAGCTACAACATCAGGAAGGAGGTGTTAGCGTCATGGCAGCACAACTAGCAACAGCCGTCACTCGTCCCTACGGTGCACACGAAATAAAGCTTCTCTATAATCAGTACCTCTCGTTTGGACTCAGCTTCGGAATAGGATTGATTCTTTTCTGCACAGGGATTGCCTTTGGCATCCATATGATCCAGAAGACTGGATCTCCAGGGCGAGATCCCATCATCATCCGGGATGATATTATTGTCCCGCCTCGAATTATAAATACACAAATACGACCTGTGGATATACCCCGATTGACCGATAGACCAAAGAATGGTGTGCCGACTGCGGTGCCTGATAACCAGGTAGATCCCAATCAAACCATTCCATCACAGGACGATCTCTCAAAAGATCCCGGTACGGTTCTGGATGGTCATCAAGGTGATATTATTGTTATACCGACGAAACCGCCGGATGAGAATGAAACCGATGTACCCGACTGGAGGCCTGTCGAACAGGAACCTAAACTTATCTATACTATTCCGCCGGTTTATCCTGAGATTGCCAGGCGATCTGAAATCGAGGGGAAAGTTATTATTAAAGCATTAGTTGATAAGGAAGGAAAAATAAAAAAAGCCATCGTTGTTTGGACGAGCCATGAAATTTTTAATCAGTCTGCAATCGATGCCGTCATGCAATATCGGTTTACACCGGCAATGATGAACAACGGCCCTGGCCCGGCATGGGTTAAAATACCGTTCAAATATAAACTTCAATAATATCATGTATGTATACGGAGAGAACAAAGCCCGTTAGGTG
Source organism: Ignavibacteriota bacterium (assembly GCA_963776275.1). Taxonomy (GTDB): domain Bacteria; phylum Bacteroidota; class Ignavibacteria; order UBA10030; family CAVZMI01; genus CAVZMI01. The sequence continues at coordinate 63,709 of CAVZMI010000003.1, read as the reverse complement.
GTTGAAAATTATAAATTATTCAATCGCAATGCTGTTCGCAATCCTTGGAATATCGGTGCTGGTCGGTTATCCGATAACGCTTCCAGGCGAATTACGTTGGCTGCTGGGTACTGTGTTACTTTTATGGGCTCTTTACCGTGGAATTGCAACACGGACAAAATTTCCAATATCATAACGGGGAGAATTGATATGAACGGGCACGGAACATGGTGGATTTTTTTGATCGTTTCTTCACTCCTACTTTTAGGCTGCGGAAAAGAGCGAAAGGAAACATATTCAAGTGGTGAGGCAACTATTTTTGTTTCGGAATCAATATTGCCGATGATGGAACAACAGGTACGTGATTTTCAGAAAGTCTATCCGAATGCAAAAATCAATCTCAGAGCAACCACGGACCGCGATGCAATTGTCCGATTAATTAATGGTGAAACAAAACTGGCAATTGTCGCACGCGATCTTAATCCTGAAGAACAGCTCGTGATTCGACAGAATAAAATTACTGTCAACTCAATCCGTTTCGGCATAGATGCCATTGCGGTAATCGCAAACGAAAAGAGTGCGCTTGATTCACTGACGACACAGCAAATTACCGCGATGTTCAGAGGAAAAACAACCGAATGGAGGCAGATCCAACAGAATCTCACCGGGCACATTTCCCACGCTATAACCGGAGTCAATACTGCGACATACGAAATCCTCACACGAACGCTTTTGAACGGTCAAACAATGAATTGCACCCTCATCCCTTGTACCACCAGTAACCAGGTGATTAAATATGTCGAGGAGAATCAAAACGCCATCGGTTATGTGGGAATAAACTGGCTCACTGGAGCCGAGCATCTAAATGTAAAAGAATTAAAAATCGGGGATGCAACCGTTTCATATGATTCTGTGTCAAATTCTCGGACCTCTTCCCATACCAGTTTTATTTATGGAAAAGGGTCTATCCCTTCACAAGGGATCTCTTTGCCCTATCAACTGATAAAGACGCTGGATTACCAGCCGGATTTACAGTATATTTAATGAGCGCTCCCGGCCAGAAGACGGTGCTGAACGCAGGCATGGTTCCCGGCAATTCACGGATGCCAATTACACTGGTTCCTGCCGGATCACGGTAAGCCGAATTAAATATCTTCATCAGTAGAAGGAGAACTATGAAACACCGTATCACTTTCGGCATCTTTGCTGCTCTCCTATTTCTTGCATATACAGCATATTCAGAGGATTATCTTGAAATCGGCCGTGCTGCCAGACACAAGGGGGATATTGATCTTGCGATTTCGAGTTTCCTTCGTGCATATGAGCAATCACCCCGCTCCTCCGAGGTGAATTTTGAACTTGGCGATGCTTATTATGAAAAAGGGATTCTTGATTCAGCCGAAATCTATTTAAGAGGTGCAATCAAGTACGACGATGAAAATACAAAAGCTACTGTCCGTCTTGGGGCGCTCCTAAGCGATACCAAGCGGAGCTCCGAAGCGATTGTGTATTTCAAGAACGCATTGAAGCTCTCGAAAAACGATTTTGATGCAATGCTTGGACTCGGCTTGGCTTATATCGATGTTGATTCGACCGACGCCGCAAATCTGACACTCGAAAAAGCAAAATTATTAAATGAAAAGAGTGCACTTCCGTATGTGGGACTGGGACGCGTCTGGGAAAAACAACACGTCTGGAATTACGCGATCGATCTCTATCTCAAAGCCATCCAGCTCGATTCGAAAAATGTCGAGCCGCATGTTGCCCTGGCAAATATTTATCTGAAAACTCGTAAGTTCCCGGAAGCTATCAAAGAACTTCAGGATGTTATCACGCTCGATCCTGCGAATGCAAATGCATACGATAAAGCGGGACGTGTCTACCTTGCAGCCGCACAGTCACAATCAGGAAACACAAGATTCTATGTAAACGCAATCGAAATGTTTGCAAAGTTTGTAGAGCTCCATCCAACAAATCTTGAGGGGTGGATCAATCTCGGTAAATCCTATTATGGAAATAAAGACTTCGCTAAAGCAGCCGATGCTTTTCAACATGCACTTCAGGTGAATCAAAACTCGGTCGAAGCACATCGCCTCGCGGGGTATGCTTACTATTTTGGGAAAGAATATTTTAAAGCCGTGGAATCACTGAACTGGATTATCAATTCTTCGCCGGGAACACAGGCAGCCACATCCGATGATCATTACCGGCTGGCTGTTTCATATTTCGGATTAAAAGATACGATAAATGCAATTATTCATTATGAAACAGCCGTCACCGATACCACACAGATCGAGGCGATGAACGAACTTGCCAGAATTTACATGGCACAGGGGAATTTTGACAAGGCGGTGAAGACTTTCGATCGATATATCGCTCTTAATCCGAATAATCCGGCTGCATATTACAACATCGGTATCACGCTGATGTCGATGAGGCGTTACTCCGATGCAATAAATTATTTTAGGCATGGTTCTGAACTCAATCCCGACTTCCTGCAATTTTACATAAATATAGGTTCATGCTTTGCAAATAACCAGGATTACTCGGAAGCGATAAAAACATATGAATCTGCCCTCAACCGGATCGAATCGGCTCCACAGGGTAAGTACAAGAATGCCGATATCGGGGATGTTTATTATTATTATGGGGGAGTACTTCTTGTATCCCAGCGATACTCATCCGCAATGCAAACCTTCTCAAAAGCTCTCAAGTATCGAAAAGACGATGCGCAGATTCATATTCTCTATGGACAGGCGGCTGTTTTTTCATTTGATCGAACTAAAGAAGATGAATTACGTCGAAAAGCCGAGGATGCAACCCGTCACCTCAGACAAGCTCTCGTGCTTGAACCAAACAACACAGAAGCGATGTTCTGGCTCGCGCAGGTCCTTATCCAGAGCCGCGTGACAGGCGAGTTCCCTGAAAACAAGAAAAAGACTGCAGAGGCAATCGATCTCCTTAAAAGGGCGAAACAGCTGAATCCGCGGGATTCTAAAATTCAGAAATTCCTTGATTCTTTGGTTGGATGATCTTTTGATTTATTATAAAATCTAAGGGAGGGACTTGCGTTCCTCCCTTTTTTGTTTAATTTTGTGTCAATTCATAATTGGAGATCGTATTTATGTGGAATCAACTGTTTGCCAAGAAGCCGCTCTCGCTGCTGTTAGAAGAAATGAAAGGAGAAAACCGGTTGCGCCGCGTACTTGGACCTGTAACACTCACAAGTCTCGGTGTCGGCGCTATCATCGGAACCGGTATATTCGTTCTGACCGGCGTCGGCGCGCACGACAAGGCAGGGCCTGCTCTCATCCTTTCGTTTGCTACGGCGGGTGTTGCATGCACCTTCGCTGCCTTATGCTATGCAGAATTCGCTTCAATGGCACCTGTCGCCGGCTCGGCATACACCTATGCATATGCAACACTCGGTGAGCTATTCGCCTGGATCATCGGCTGGGACCTCGTACTCGAATATGCCGTCGGTTCCGCAACGGTGGCGCACGGTTGGTCTGCTCACTTTCAGGATCTCCTTCGAAGTTTCGGAATTCATACTCCCGCATCGATCTCATCTGCCCCATTCGATTTCGATCTTGTATCGGGAAAAATACTTGTGACCGGCTCATACTTCGACCTTCCAGCAATCATCATCACGGCTATTATCACGGCAATTCTTGTGAAGGGCATTCGCGAGAGCGCTTCGTTCAATGCCGGAATGGTCATTGTGAAACTCACAATTGTGTTGTTCGTCATTGTCGCCGGTGCATTCTTCATCGACCCGAATAACTGGCAACCGTTTGCACCATATGGATTCACAGGCATCAGCTTTTTTGGGAAGACACTATTCGGACAAACATCTGCAAGCGGAGCTCCATTAGGAATGCTTGCCGGAGCCGCCATTATTTTCTTTGCATATATCGGCTTCGATTCCGTCTCGACACATGCTGAAGAGGCACGACGACCCCATCACGATGTTCCGATTGGCATCATCGCATCGCTCCTCATCTGCACCGTCCTGTACGTTGCGGTATCCGCCGTTCTTACAGGTATGGTGCCGTATGATAAAATCGATATAAATGCGCCCGTAGCAAACGCCTTCATGCAGAAAGGGTTACCCTGGGCTCAACGGCTTATCGATATCGGGGCAATCACCGGGATCACTTCTGTATTGCTTGTCATGATGCTCAGTCAGCCACGTGTACTTCTCGCAATGGCGCGAGACGGTATGGTGCCCCCGAGCATCTTTGGTGCAGTACACCCGAAATTCAGGACCCCATGGAAATCCACCATACTCACCGGCTTATTTGTAGGTACAATGTCCGCCCTTCTGCCGCTGCGTGTGCTGGCAGAACTGACGAATATCGGAACACTTCTGGCGTTCGTGATAGTATGTACGGCAGTGCTGATCATGCGTAGAACGCATCCGAATGCTGAACGGCCGTTCCGCTCGCCGTGGGTTCCTTTTGTACCGATCATGGGAATCCTCTCATGCCTCCTGCTGATGTTCTCGCTGCCAGCGGAAAACTGGTGGCGACTTATTGTGTGGCTGCTGATCGGATTCACAATCTATTTTTCATACGGACGCCGACACAGCATTATGGCGCGAATACGCAAGGGTGAAGTCGTCAGTCCACCGGAATCGAACATGTAGTTATGAAAGACACAATGACACAACCGATACCTGTCCGTGAATTTAAACGCGCACTCGGTTTGCTCGATTCGACCATGATTGTTGCAGGCTCGATGATCGGATCCGGAATATTCATAGTCTCTGCAGATATTGCACGACAGGTCGGTTCACCGGGATGGCTGCTCGCCGTGTGGCTTTTTACAAGTCTTCTGACGATCGCCGCGGCGTTGAGTTATGGTGAACTTGCTGCGATGATGCCGAGAGCCGGCGGCCAATATGTATATCTTCACGAAGCGTTTGGGCCCATGTGGGGGTTTTTATACGGCTGGACTCTCTTCATGGTCATTCAAACAGGAACAATCGCCGCCGTCGCCGTAGCATTTGCAAAATATACCGGCGTGCTTCTTCCATGGTTCAGTGAAACGCATATTCTTCTTACGGTCGGACCTCTATCGCTTTCCGCCGCCCAGATCCTCGGAATAGCATCGATCGCATTCCTCACATGGATAAACACCCTGGGTATCGACAGCGGAAAAATTGTTCAGAACACATTCACCTTTGCGAAAATCGCGGCGATTATCGGTCTGATACTTCTCGGTATTATCGTCGGTCGTAACCTCCAGGCACTCTCTGCAAATTTTTCTGAGATGTGGAACGCCTCACATATCATGACCGATGGAACGGCAGTTCCACTTTCGGGATTTGCCCTCATCACAATCATCGGAACGGCGATGGTGGGTTCATTGTTCGCTTCCGATGCGTGGAACAACATTACATTCACTGCGGGCGAAGTGAAAAATCCAAAACGGGATATTCCACTAAGCCTGATATTCGGTACCGTTCTTGTCGGAGGGTTATATTTTCTGGCAAATATCACATATCTGACCGTGATCCCGCTCCATGGAAATCCGGCAGGTTCCGATGTCGCTTCCCGGGGAATTCAATTTGCTACATCGGATCGTGTCGCAACCGCCGCTGTCGAGGTAATGTTCGGAAGTGCTGCAGCAATCATTATGGCAATCTTAATCATGGTGTCGACATTCGGATGTAATAATGGATTGATCCTCGCCGGAGCACGCGTCTATTATGCGATGGCACGCGACAGGCTTTTTTTCCGCGGAGCAGGAGTATTGAATGCAAACGGCGTCCCGGCAAGGGCCCTTATCGTTCAGGGATTCTGGGCTTCAATTCTCACACTATCTGGTTCGTATAATCAACTTCTCGATTATGTAATCTTCGCAGTGCTTATCTTTTATGTACTGACAATCGGAGGATTGTTTGTTCTTCGCCGATCCCGCCCCGATACAGAAAGACCATACAGAACATGGGGATATCCTTTTTTACCTGCGTTTTATATGATTACTGCAACGCTTATTGCGGTCGATCTCCTGATTTATAAATCGACATACACTTGGCCCGGATTGATAATTGTTCTGGTCGGTATTCCCGTGTTTTTCATAATGCGTTCACGGATGTCCACGATAGAAAAATGACTTATACTTTTTTCACTTCTACTGTATATATGAAGTGAAGCTTTCAAGTCTCACAGACGGCAACCTATAGTGGCGTAGATTTGGAAAGGACCGAGACTGACCGGATTATCAGGCAGATCTCTCCTGAAAATAAAACTGCGGCCAAGTCCGAATTCCGCCGGTCCGATTGGTGTATCAAGTGCGAGAGTTATACCGAGCCCATGTTGGAAATCCTTAAAACGAATATCCTCGGCCATGCGCCAGACTGAGCCAAGATCATATCGGATGCTAAGATACGTATTAAAAAGGAGCGAGACGGGAGACAGCCATCGTGCTTCCAGATTGATCAGGAAAATTTGCCGACCGCGGCCGTCTTCGTCACGGAGTCCATTGAAGAGCCGCTGACCGCCGAAAGTGAATTGCTCCGAGAGCGGAAGCGTTTCATCGCCAAATCCGAACATCACACGCGGATGAATCGTGAGGTGCTTCCCGGGAGTTCGAAATTGCTCATAAGAAAGGAAGAGTTTTGTATAGGGAACCTCACTCCCCAGGGTTCTGGTAGCAAATTCATAGAAAAGAGTCATCAGGATACCGTTGGTCGGGAAGGGGTATTTATCCTGCGTATCAACCGTTGATGCTATTCGCAGTGCCGACACGCGATAGCGGGACGGTGTATATCCGGCCGTTAATGCCGTTCCGCTTTTATCGAGAATCTCATGTTGTTCATACCGACCTTCAACCGACACATTCCCCAACCGTTCAAGCTGTGCTCCGAAACTGAATGCGCTGCCGTATTTGATCTCTCGATATTCGCCTGTCTGGATACGGTTCCAGCGAGTCGAGGGCAGTCCCAATTCATCGCTGTACGTGTTGATATCCTTGAACCTGTAATAGCCGCTCAAGTTGAATGAGAGATATGTATTGAATATCCTGTTGGATTTATATTCAAGTTTATAGATCTGATTCCGTATTCCGCCGATAAAAGTTGCGCCGAATTCTGTTGCTGTTCCCAGGAAATTCGCATCTCGTCCATCAACAAAAAATTGCAGACCACGTTCATTATCAACGTGCACACCCAATTGGAGAATCTCCGAACTTCGCTCCTGCACCTTAATGATGAGCACGGGTTTTTTGTTTTCGTACCGAACGAGCAGCATAACCTGCTCGAACAGATTCGTGCTCATCACATTTGTAATCGATTGAATCGCCCTGTCAATCGTAAATGGTTCTCCCTCATTGAGTGAAACTTCACGGAATACCACGAATAATTTTGTCTTTAAATTCCCTTCAATTCTCCGATCAATAATTCTTCCCTCATCAATCCGGATCGATGCGATGCCGGTCTGTGTGTCGAATGAGATCGAATCGATCCTTGCGAGAGCATATCCGTGAAGCCGGTAGATTTCGATTACTTTTTCAAGTGCCGCTGTCGACTCGCGGGTATTGATAATCTTCCCTTTCAACGAAATGAAAGGAATAAGCAGCGTATCGGACGGGATAATTGTATTGTTTAAAAATTCTACGCCGGTCAATCGCGGATTCAGTGTGGCTTGAAACGTTACAACAGTTGTCGAATCGCCGTGTTGAATCTCAGCCCTGACGTCAGAATAGTCTCCCGATGCATACAAGAAATGCAACTGCCGCCGGATTGAAAATTGGGAGATTTCTCCGTTATATATTTGTTGTAAAAGAGTTTTCTGGAGAGCCGGTAAGCTACCAAGATCACCTTGAAATTTTATTTTTACATTTGATAAAGGTGCATCATCTATTGTTGTTGAAGTATGTACCGTCCTGATTTTTTGTTTGATCGCCGCAATGGCCGAATCCGCTGCACGCTCGCCCGCATCGATCAATGAATCTACTCCCGAAAAATCGGATGAAGAACGATCTCCGATCAATGGAGTGATGGCAACATCTGCTTTCCCCAGTTGAAGCTGATTAGGAACCTGCATCATAATGCTCATGATCTGATCGGCCATTTCCCACGGTTTCTGAACCTCATTGCCATTTCGCACTCCACTCGTTACATTCACTGCGATAATAATATCCGCCCCGAACTTCTGAGCCACGTCAACGGGGATATTTGAGATCAACCCGCCATCAAGCAATAATGTGCTGTCGCGGCTTACGGGACTGAACAGAAGCGGGATCGTTGTACTTGCACGGAGTGCTTCCGTAAGGTCGCCTTGTGACAAAATAATCTGACGTCCCGAGATGAGATCTGTCGTGACCGCCCTGAAAGGCACCTTGAGTTCATCGAACGATGAGTCAGGGTGATAAACGGCTTTCAACAGCAATCCGTTGAGGAATTTAGTCAGCCTCTGTCCGGTCGAAAATGACGATGGAATAATCGGCTGAAAATCCTTGAACCGGATTGTGAGGAATGATCTCTCTTCTGCCTGCCGTTGATCGAGAAACAAATCCGAGCGTCGTGCCTCGTCACTAAATGAGAGTACATCGCTCCAATTGACAGTGTCTGCAATCGCCTGCAACTCCGCCGGTGAATACCCCGAAGCATATAAACCGCCGACAATACTTCCCATGCTCGTACCAATAATAAGATTGATGGGTATTCCATGTTTTTCAAGCGATTTCAAGACGCCGATATGTGCCAGCCCGCGGGCCGCTCCACCGCTTAGGACAAGAGCTACTTTTGGTTCTTTGAAGGTCTTAGTGGGAAGAATCGTCGATGTGCGTTTTTGCATGGGGCCGTATTCCGGCAGCACAATCGTCGATGGCTGAGCGTGAAGACACCGTGCCCATAAGACAATGAGAATTACCGGGATATGTCTGATCGGTGGCAAATGGCGATTCATTGTATTGAGTCGGGTATGGGGTTTCATTCAGTTTACCTCGTAACTTATAAAAAATCGCTTCGAAATGCAAAAGATACTTGACTTCACCTCTAAAATTATGTATTATTGATACACGACATTTTTGTCATATCATGAAGCGGGAGACGTCATGCGACAGCATATCGGTGAAAGAATAAAGAATGCGCGGGAAGCAGGCGGTCTGCTTCAGGCTGAACTTGCCCGTAAACTCCAGGTCACACCGCGGACAATCCAGAGGTGGGAAAGAGGTGAACAGATACCCGACGCCGATAAAATTCTGAAAATCGCCCACCTGACACATACGCAGTCACAATGGCTGCTCACCGGCGAAGGTAATATGTATGCTCCCGAGCAACGTTCCGTTGATCGTCACGCCGAAGTGAATCTCCACCTGGTCGGTCTGGTGAAGGTACCGCTCCTTGCCTCCGTTCCCGGCGGACGGCCGGCGTTGATTTTTCATCCCGATTTTGTCGAACGATATGTAGTCATCGATGATGTGAAAGATCCGTCGGCAATCGGACTTGTTGTGCGCGGTCAGAGCATGGCACCCAGACTTGAAGAGGGAGATATCATTATTGTAAGCCCGAAACGCGAAGCGCGAAGCGGCGATATCTGCGTTATTCGTGTTGGCGATGAAGATACCGTCAAGCGTATAAAATTCGAGGGTCATTTCATACATCTTATTCCTTTGAATCGCGACTTCGAACCGATGGTTGTGCACAGGAAGGACGTATCATTCATTTGGAAAGTCGTACGTGTGATAAAAGAGCTTTAATAACGCCTGTAAATCATTGACTCTTTTTAACTTGCTTCTCTTTGCCGGAATCTATATCTTTTTAATAAAGTACCACGTCTAACACAATAAAAATTCGTCTGTGGTAAAATTCTCCGAACAACGCCTAAAAGAACTCTACACCAATATTGCCGGGAAACGCATTGCGGTGGTGGGCGATCTCATGCTCGACAGGTATCTCTGGGGTACCGTCACTCGAATATCACCCGAAGCTCCGGTACCGATCGTCGAAGTCGACTATGAATCCTCGCGTCTCGGCGGGGCTGCGAATGTCGCCAATAATATTAAATCCCTCGGTGGAATACCCATTCTGATCGGCGTGGCCGGTAACGATCCCGCAGCCGGCATCCTCAGGTCGATCATGGAAGAAAACGGATTCCCGACCGAGGGAGTGATCGTCGACGAACGGCGGCCGACAACAGTGAAAACCCGTGTGATCGCCCATAATCAGCATGTGGTGAGAATCGATCAGGAAGCGAAACACGATATTTCTCCATTTCTCCAGCAGCAGGTGCTCGCTTATCTCCGGTCGCAAATCTATTCGATCGATGCGATGATTATCGAAGATTATAACAAAGGAGTGATCGCCAACGATCTGATTGCTCCGCTGATTCAGCTTGCGAACGACTATCGGAAAACTGTTACCGTGGATCCGAAATTCAACAACTTTTTCGAGTTCAAGAATGTCACCGTATTCAAACCTAATCGTCAAGAAGTCGAAGAAGCCCTTGGAATGAAATTCTATAATGAAAAAATAGTCGAAGAAGCCGGTAAAATTCTACTGGAAAAATTAAATGCACGGTATGTGCTGCTCACGCGGGGAGAAAAAGGAATGTCCCTTTTTGAACGTGAAGGGAATGCAACGCATATGCCGACAAAAGCACTCGAGGTCGCCGATGTCTCCGGCGCCGGGGATACGGTGATTTCAACGCTGACGATGGTTCTTGCCGGCGGAGGTTCGATTCAAGAGGCAGCTACACTGGCCAATTATGCCGGTGGAGTTGTATGCGGCGAGATCGGTATCGTCCCGATCACTCTCGATGGATTGACACAAGCGGCCACCAACGATAATGATACTCTGAATACGGGAGCATGATGGGACAGGTTGTGACGGTCAGGGAATTTCTTCCTCTCCGGGCTGAATTACGGCGCGAAGGAAAACGATTGGTGTTCACCAACGGCGTGTTCGATATTCTTCATCGCGGTCATATAGAGTATCTCAACCAGGCCCAACTTTTAGGAGATAGACTCTTCGTCGGCGTCAACAGCGATGAATCGACACGACGGATTAAAGGGGAAAAGCGGCCGATCGTCCCACAGAACGATCGGATATTCGTTCTATCAAATCTCCAATCGGTCGATTACGTCGGCATATTCGACGAGGATACTCCATACGAATTAATTTCAACAATCGTCCCTGATATACTCGTGAAAGGAGCCGACTGGTCGATTGACAAGGTGGTCGGAAAAGACATTGTAGAAGCCGCCGGAGGGCGTGTCCTCACAATTCCATTCGTTGCAGATCGTTCAACGACAAATATCGTTCAGCGAATCATCGAACGCTACTGCTGACCGACCTCTTCAGGTTGAGGCATCGTGAAGAAGTTCCGGAAAATATTGCTGTACACGCTGGGGGGCGTTTTGCTACTCTCCCTCCTGACATTTGGTTTTACGCAAACATCGGTATTCCGTCAATTACTTCGATCCTTTCTCCTTTCCACTGCCAACGACGAGCTGAACGGCCGGCTCACGCTCGGTGCATTTCATGGAAATATTTTCACGGGTCTGACCATCGACAGCGTTTCGCTCGTTGTCGACGGTGTGACATTTATCAGCACCGAAAAAATAGAACTCCGTTATAACCCGCTGAAGCTCATCGATCGAAAAATCTCTGCAGGCAATGTGATTATTTCCAGGCCAAAAATTCAGATTCTGCGCGGGCGCGACGGCGTCTGGAATATCGATCGTCTCGCAAAGAAGAAAACAAAACCGGCAGGGCCGTTCCAGCAGACGATCGAAATTAAGAACCTCGAAATTATCGACGGTACCCTCGCTTTCTATGACTCAACGTCATTGCCGGCGACAGACTCTCTTGTCGAACAAAGGATCGACTACAGCCACCTCACTCTTGAATACCTGGGAATCAAGCTCTCCGGCGTTTTTTCCGCACAAATGCTCGAAGCTCAGATTCAGGATATCAATTGCTCTCTTCCCCGGAATGGAATAGTATTAAAAAAAGTTACCGGAATTTTTCACATCGACACGACCCGTGCAGAGATACAGAATCTTACGATTCAAACCAAAGAAACATCGGTTGAATGCAGTGCATCGCTGCAGAAGGTGAACATCCTGCGTCTGGCAAACATGGAATCACTCGAACATACGCCGGTGAAGCTAAAATGTAATGCACGGCGAGTAGATTTTGCCGAACTGAAGAAATTCCTACCTTCACTCTCATTCCTGGAAGGCACCGGAGCCGTTGAAACTTCGTTGAGCGGTCAATTTGGAGATATTTCCATTGATTCCATGGAAGTGTCCTTTGGGGCATCATACGTGGGGGGGCAGGGACGACTTCGCAATCTTCATCGCCCCGCGGCATTATTCATCGATGCACAACTAGACAAATGTGTCATAAATCCCACAGAAGTCGTCGATCTTCTTCCGCCTTTCGAAATCCCGGATTACGGTCATCTAGGCCCTGTTAAATTTGCTGTTGAATATCACGGTGAACCGCTTAATTTCCGAAGTTCGGTTCAGTGCACAACTGTTGATGCGGGATCGGCATATGCAGAACTCGCGATGGATCTTCGCACAATGCCGACAAAATATTCCTTGTCGCTGAAGACACATAATGCAAACATCGGAAAGATCTTCGGAATTCCATCGCTCGACGGACAGCTTTCCGTAACGTCATCGGTCAGCGGCTCGGGATTCCGTATCGATGAATTAACAACTACAGCGACCGCCGATATTGATTCATCGATGCTGTTCCACCTTCCGGTCAACCGTACGCACCTGTCAGTGGATGCAAAACCAAGCACGCTCGAATCCTCCATATCCGGATCGATCGGGAGCACCCGGATCACTGCAATCGCCTCGCTCATCACCGGCGAGGAAGACCTTAATGCGTATACACTCGACGTTGAGTGTGCAAATGTTAATGCCGCCGAATTTTTACACGACGAGAAATATGAAAGTTCCATCCATTTTATCACGCACGCCCGGGGATCGGGGACATCGTTAGACGATGCAACCGGTCGGCTTGACCTTATTGTAATGCCCTCTTCGGTACGGGAGAAACCGATTGAAGGACGGACAATTACACTGGAACTTAATCAGCATGATCCACGTAATAAAACGATTACACTCAGTTCGAATATCGCCGATGCGACAATGCGCGGTCAATTTACAATAAGCAAAATCGGGAGTATCATTGTCGAACAGCTCCAGCGCGTCAGCGATGCCATCGCCGCAAAGATTTTCCTTTCCGATTCTACAATCGGCATTCAGACTCTTCTTTCCAGTCATCCGACGGCTCGTCGAAAATCTGCACACCGCTTACCGTCCGTTCTCCGTCAGAACGAAATGGTGAATATGGATTATGAGGTAAAGTTGAAAGACCTTTCTCCCGTCGCACTATTTTTACGTTCTACCTGTGCAGCTCGTGGAACATTTAAAGGTTTCCTGACCGGAACGACTTCGGACATGCTCGTAGGAGGCGACTATCAGGTCGAGAACGTAGTGTACAACGATTCACGTCATCAATATTTATTGAATAAAGGAATCGTATCATTCGAAATCGACCATATCACGCCAACCAATGCCGTTGATTCAATGAGAGTACGACTGCAGATGTCGGCCAGCGACTTCTACCTCGGCTCAATGAGATTTACAAACGCCCGCGCGAATATCCAATACCGGAAACAAGCCGGAACATTTTCACTTCGAGGGACGATCGACTCAATCGTAACAATCGATATCGATGGGCGGCTGGCAATAGCAGCTGTACCGTATATGCTCACAATCGAAAACCTTATTACACAGTACCGGGGATACGATTGGGAACTTCCATCAACAATCTCGATTCCCTTCGATACCGCGAGTCTGACCATACCGAAATTGAAACTTGTTCACGGAAACGAAACGATTGCACTTGAGGGATCACTACGGGCGGGCGGCACGATCAACGCTTCGCTTACTCTTGATAACTTAAACCTGTTGAATATAAGATATTTCTTTACCAATGGATCACAAAACGACACACGGAGCTTTTCAGGTTTTATCAATGCAACTGCAACAGTTACTGGAACACTGGAAAAACCGGTTATCTCGGCAAGCGCTCGCGCTACAAATCTTACATACGGCGAAGTGAAGCTTGGTACATTCGAGGGAACGCTCGGACATAATGAAGGCGTAACGACGGTCGACGCTTCATTCCAAGGCGCTGTCGGATCAAAGGAAACACAGAGGGCCGATTTTTCCATTCACGGGACAATTCCTCTGAACCTGGCCCTGACCTCCGTCGCCGATCGGTATTCATCAGGGGAGTTTAACCTCGATGTTACCTCAAAAGATTTCCGGCTCGATCTCATCGATCCTTTTATACCGACGTTCGATCAACTTTCCGGTAAACTTAATTGTACACTTCACATCGGGGGAACTGCATCCAAGCCTTTCTATACTGGCTCCATCACTGTGGATTCAGTGCAAGCATTGTTTATCCCGAACAATATGAGATACTGGATGTACGGAAAATTTGAACCACAGGGAGACAGCATCACCATATCTCAATTAACGCTCAATAACGATTTCACCGACCGGGCTGACGGACTTGTATCGGTCATGGGGTCGGTTCACCTTCGCGGTCTTATGATCGATTCATTTAATCTGACAGCCTTTGGCGCACTGCAAATTCTTAGCGAGAAATCACACCAGGCAATGAGCAGTGTCTACGGTATTCTGTTCGCCCAGATCGGCGATGAAGGTCTTCATTTTACGGGGACACCTGCAAAATCGCTCCTCAGTGGGTCGATCGAGTTGCGAAATGCACTACTGACATTCCCGCCCGCGCGTGAACAGCTTTCATACGGTGCATCGGAGAATCTTGTCGGTATCATTTATACCGATGATACACTCACTATAATACACGATCTGACAGATTCGCTGTACTACGCCGCGCTTCATCAGCAATCTAATACTTCAGTCGAACGGGTGCGGGATATCGAACAGCAATCAGCATTTTTACAGGGAATTGATTACGACCTCCGCATTCAAACAGCAGGCCAGGTTTCGATTACAATGATGTTTACTCCGGTAGAAGAATTATCCGCCAATCTCAGCGGTGAAATCACAGTGCAGAAATCCGAAGGTGTGCCAAAATTTGTAGGTGAGATTGAAGTTGGTAATCAATCGAGATACCGGTTCATCAAAGACTTTATCGCAAGCGGGAAGCTGATATTTACACGGACCATTCGATAATCCGACACTCGATTTCGAAGCCAGTTTCTCCGGAGAACGAAAATCGCTGGATACCACAGTAGCAGGGAAGTGGGTCGTGGTCACCTTAAAAATTTCAGGAACCCGTCAGGCACCGCACGTTGAATTTGATTTGACGGAAAATGGTGTACGCCGCCAGGGAGACGTTCAGAATGATGCATGTATGTTCATACTGACGAACGGACAGTTTGCCGAGGATCTGACTCCACAGGATCGCGCGAAAGCGTTCCGGGGGCATCACCCCTCAATCGTATAGCTCGTTACTATCCGGGATCTCGTCATCGGTTCTGGCGGGCCCGGTTACTGAATTTCTCAGAAATAATTTCAGCTCGGCCATCCAATCTGCCGAGGTGTCATTTGGATCCGAGAGTTTCACACAACCCGAACTGCGTGTGATTGCCAGTGTTGGAGCAAGTGTATGGCGATACAGTGGCCGGATCACCGATTTTGGTAACGGGAACGTCAGTGTCGAAATCCCTGTCGGCAGGGTGATCAGTGTGAACCAGCTTATCAACCTGGTTCTTGAATTTGAGCGCCGGCTCGAAACACAGAATGCCACAATCTCAACGAAACGGGAATTGACGAACAATCTTCGTCTGTTCTACCGATTCACATTTTAGATTTTCCCACAATATCCCTATGCTAAAACAACGGATACTTGATTTTTTTGCCCATCATCCAAATGAGTCCTTTAAATCCAAAGAGCTTGCACGACGTCTCTCGATTCGCGATGAAGACGACTACCGCAATTTCCGTACTCTTCTTCACTCCATGAGCGATGCAGAAGAAATCCAAAGGCTAAAGGGGCGGCGATACACTGCAGTGAAGAAAAAAAGTACGATTACAGGAACACTAAGAGTAACGAAACAGGGGTTCGGTTTTGTTCTTGATGATAATGGAGAAGAGGCATTCGTCAGCCAGCGGTTTATGGGAACAGCGCTTGACGGCGATACCGTCGTAGTCTCGCTGTTTGCAGTATCAATGCCCAAAAAAGGGGGAAAGCTTCCTCAAACCGAACGGCGGGAAGAAGGCGAAATCATCCGGATACTCCATCGTGCCCGCACAACAGTTGTCGGAAAACTTACCAAGACACGGAATTTCTTTTTTGTGATCCCCGACGACGCCCGTGTACGGCGGGACATTTATATTTCTCGTCAATCTCTCGGTGGTGCAAAAAACGGTGACAAGGTTGTCATACAACTCGAGCCATGGGAATCGGAGCATTTGAATCCTGAAGGCCGGGTCATTGAAATTCTGGGCAGAGCAGGCGACCCCTCAGCAGAACTTCTATCGGTGGCCCGGGCGTTTGATCTTAGGACGGAATTCCCGCGCGATGTCATACGCGAATCGCAAAATTTTTCCGCCGTTATTCCCAGAGACGAACTAGCAGGCAGAAAAGATTGCCGGCCGCTTCTCTGCTTTACGATCGATCCGGAAAACGCACGCGATTTCGATGACGCTGTTTCCCTTGAACATCTTCCAGATGGAACTGCGCGCCTTGGCGTTCATATTGCCGATGTCGGGTATTACGTCCGCGAAGGTTCCGTACTCGACGCCGAAGCGCTTCGGCGGGGAACCAGCGTATATCTAGCCAACAGCGTTATCCCGATGCTTCCGGAACATCTGTCGAACGATCTGTGCAGTTTACAGCCGCATAAAGACCGACTCACTTACTCCGTATTTATGAATATCACTCCCCGCGGAACCGTTCAGGAATATGAAATCGTGAAATCGATAATTTCCAGCAAACGGCGGTTTACATATGAAGAAGTCCAAAAGATCATCGATCAGGGTAAGGGTGAATTTGACGACACAATCCTCGCAATGCATCGGCTCAGTACAATGCTGACGAAAAAACGGATGCGAGAAGGAAGCATCGATTTCGAAACGCCCGAAGCTCAGTTCAGATTCGATGAAGACGGATACCCGGTGGAAATTATTAAGAAAACCCGACTCGATTCACATCGGTTGATTGAAGAGTTCATGCTGCTGGCAAATAAAACAGTGGCCCGTCATATCGGCGCTTCAAGGAGTAACGAAAATCAAAATCCGTTCATTTATCGCGTGCATGATGTTCCCGATCCCGGAAAGTTGAAAGATCTCGCAACATTCGTCGCAAATTTCGGTTATAGACTCAATCCCGACCATCTTCAAGCAAAGGATCTGCAAAAATTACTGGAAGCCGTTAAAGGGACAGAAGAAGAGTATGTGATAAATGATGTGGCCATTCGATCGATGGCAAAAGCAATCTATTCGGAAAAGAACATCGGTCATTTCGGATTAGGATTCAGGCATTATTCTCAATTTACTTCACCGATTCGCCGGTATCCCGACCTTTTTATCCACCGACTTCTTCAGGAATACGCGGTGGGGATGTCTGCGGAACGACGTACGCATTTTACAAATATCCTTCCGAATGTCTGTCTGCAGTGCTCCGAGACCGAGCGGAAAGCAACCGACGCCGAGAGGGAATCGGTCAAGATCAAACAAGTAGAATATATGGATCGTCATATTGGAGATGAACTCCATGGAATAGTGTCAGGGGTGTCGAATTTTGGTATTTTTGTTGAAATTAACGACTTTCTTATTGAAGGAATGGTCCGGGTACGGGACATGGAAGACGATTATTACATGTATGATGAAAAAAAATACGCTTTGATCGGCCGTAATACAGGAAAGCGATATAGAATCGGCGATAAGGTGAAGGTGCAGGTTATAAGCGTTAGTATCGAGAATCGGGAGGTCGATTTTACCCTCGTAAGCTAATCCCTCTCCAACTGGAATTATTCAGTTGGAATAACCCGGCATTTACATGGAATTCCAGCTTTTGCTAAACAAACGGCTTTCCCGACAGAAGAACTTCCGTATTATCAAACTAGTTGTTTGTTTATGTGTCTAAACATATGAAAAAGAGTCTCAAAACCTTTATTGGCTTTGGTCTGTAACATTGCTTTTCGCGAAGAAATTCAATAGAATAAACCCTGTGGGAAGGTATAATTTTAAAGGGACTTCAATGAAAAGAGACATAATTTTTCGGAGTTTATTTTTTCTACTGTTGATAGTTTTTCCCTCGCTCCTTACGGCACAATTCGGGAAGAATAAGGTCCAATATAAAAAATTTGAATATTCGTTCATACAATCGACGCATTTTGACATTTACTTTACGCAGGACGGTGAATATCTCGCCCGATATGTTGCCAACGTCGCGGAAAATGCGCTAAGTTCCATCAGCAAAGAATTCCGCTACCAGATAAACAACCGTATTCCCATCATCGTTTACAATTCACACAACGACTGGCAGCAGACCAATGTCGTTTCCGATTATCTGGAAGAAGGGATTGGCGGCGTTACCGAACTCTTTAAGAATCGTGTTGTCGTTCCTTTCGAGGGGAATTATCCGCAATTCCGTCATGTAATCCACCACGAGCTTGTTCATGCCGTGATCAATGATATGTTCTACGGCGGTTCAATACAATCGATCATCACGAATAACATCCGCCTGCAGCTGCCGATGTGGTTTAACGAGGGTCTTGCGGAATATGAATCGAGCAGGTGGGAAACGAACTCGGACATGTTCATGCGCGATGCGACAATCCACCAATACATTCCCCCGATCCAATATCTCGGCGGTTATTTTGCATATCGTGGAGGGCAATCGATATGGTGGTATATCGCTAACAAGTACGGCGAGCAAAAAATCGGAGAAATTCTCAACCACATACGGGCAACAAAAAGCGTCGAACAGGGAATGAAGGGGACTCTCGGTTTGAGTCTCGAAGAACTTAACGAACGCTGGCAGAAAGAACAGAAGGTCATGTACTGGCCTGATATTGCCAAACGCGAGGAGCCCGCAAGCTTCGCCAAGCGGTTGACAAATCATGTGAAAGGGGGCAATTTTTACAACACCAGTCCGGCAATCTCCCCGCAGGGTGATAAGATCGTGTTTCTCTCCGACCGCGCCGATTATTTTGACATTTATCTGATGTCGGCTCTCGACGGCGAAATTCTTAATAAAGTTGTGAGCGGACAGCGGACAAAGAATTTTGAGGAGCTCCATCTCCTTACACCGGGGCTAACCTGGTCTCCCGATGGAAAACGGATCGCCCTTGCAACGAAAGCAGGAGAACACGATGCGATTTTTCTTGTCGACGTCGAAAGTGGTGATGAGGAAAAAATTTCAATCCCCCTCGACGGCGTGTTCACAGTCGACTGGTCTCCGAGAGGCGATCAATTAGCCTTTGTCGGAAATACCAGCGACCGATCGGATATCTATATATACGACCTCACGACCCATCAGATGAAGAACCTGACTGATGATATTTTTACCGACCTCGATCCTGTCTGGGCACCCGACGGAAAAAGTATCTATTTTTCTTCCGAACGAGGCGAGTACCTCGACGGGCAAAGCATCCCGGCAGATTTCCGCATACAGGACTTCACCCACAGTCAGATAAATATTTACAACATCAATGTCGAGACAGGTATCATCACCCGTGTCACAACAACAACTGATGCCGACGAGACTTCTACCGTTGTATCATCCGACGGGAAAAAGATACTCTTTATTTCCAATCGAAACGGGATTAATAATATCTATGAAAAAGACATTGCATCGGGAAAGGAACGACCCGTAACAAATTCATTAAGCGGAATTTACCAGCTTTCGTTGTCACACGATGGAAATAAACTCGTGTTTGCCTCGCTGGCCGAAGCCGGGTTCGATATTTATTTGATGAAGACTCCGTTCGAGAGAGATCTGAAAATTCAGAAACTTGAGCTGACCGAATGGCTCAAGCGGGGAGCTGTTGACTCGACCCAGAATATTCCGCCATCAACACCGAACGATAGCACAGCACAAAAAGCAAAGAGCGACTCGCTCGCTCAGGTGTACGGCAAGAATATCCGCATAGATTTCAAAAACTATGTGTTTGCCGAGAGATTCGCATTCGACACCACCAAGCGGAAAACTCCAACGCGATATGACGTTTTCAATATATCAAATAATATCGATTCCAGTGGACACTATAAGGTGAATAAGTACAAACTGAACTTTTCACCTGATATCATATACGGGAATGCAGGTTTCAGCACATTCTTCGGCGTTGAGGGAACGACGCAAATGTTGTTCAGCGATATGCTGGGCGACCACCAGATATACTTTGCGACAAACCTGAATATCGATCTCAAGAACAGCGATTACTATCTGGCATATTATTATTTACCCAACCGCATTGATCTCGGAATTCAAGGTTTCCACAGCGCACGCTTTCTGTATATCGATGACCCGGATGGAACGGCATATCTCTACCGGTTCAGAACGTATGGCGGCATTTTCTCTGCTTCCTATCCGATTGATAAATTCAACAGGATCGATCTTGAACTTGCATGGTACACAATTCTGAAAGAAAATCTAGATTACTCCGGATACAATTCACAGGAACGTTCTCTCCTACTCCCTGTCATCGGCTATACGCACGATAATACACTGTGGGGATACACCGGACCGAACAACGGCGAGCGTTATTCACTGACTTTTATGGCAAGCCCACGGGTTTTTTCAAACGGCATCGAGTTTATGAAAATCGACGCAGACTACCGAAAATATATCAGGCTTGGGAAGGATTTTACATTCGTGATGCGCGGCTTTGGCGGAACAAGCTTCGGCTCGAAACCGCAGCGGTATTTTATCGGAGGCACCGAGAATTGGATCAACCGGTCGTTCGGATATAGCGGAATCCCCATCCAGGATGCGGAAGATTTTGTATTCCTGACACCGGTGCTGCCGCTCCGCGGTTTTGATTATGCCGCACAGCTTGGGACGAAAGCGGCTCTCATGAATCTTGAGCTGCGTTTCCCGTTTATTCGATATTTTATACCAGGCGTTCTTCCTTTTGCATTTCAGAATGTCACCGGTGTACTCTTTGCGGATATCGGATCTGCATGGACACATAACAGCGACTTTAAAGGAGTCGACCGCGACGCCGAAGGAAACGCTTACGCGCGTGACATTCTGATGGGGACAGGCACAGGGGTTCGCGTGTTCTTCCTGGGATTCCTTGTTCGGATTGATGTCGCCTGGCGGTATGATATCCGGGGATTTTATGAACCACGTTACTATATATCGCTGGGAGCAGATTTTTAAACGTGAACGAATTCCTCTTTCACAGGTTTCATTTCACTTGTAATTTTTAAGCTGTTTTTATCAGCAGGAATCCTTTACATTGACAACACGACACCATTCAGCTGTTGTGGGATTTCCCGACCACGCCCTCGAGAAAATTGCCTATGCATCTGTTGAAACGATTCCAGTTCGTGAACCGAACGATCGTGCTCGTCTCGGATACCATGTGTGGCAGTTCCTTGCAGGAAAAATTCCAAATCTGGAAGAAGCGATTCGCATTGCCCGATCCCGGCTGCTCATCACCAAAACAGAAGTAAATGCAATAATCCTGCAAAAACTGAAAGAGCGTGGAATTCAAAAGGTCCTGTAAAAAACCCTCAACATTTTTGTAATGATGATTTGTACCAGGATTAACAAACCAAGAAAGGTATAGGGGAAATAATACGTAACTCGTGAGGCAACAACTCGTATATATTTATACGAAGAAAAGAAACGTTATTATAAACGTGAGACAGATGAACCGAATGCGTCTCACAGGAGGAGGGAAAGAGTATGACAAAAGTGACACGATTTGAGGAGGGGGGAATTATCGTCATCGAACCGAAAGGGGAACTAATCGGCGGAACCGAAACCGATGAGCTGCGAAATGCCATCAACGATGCTGTGACCCAGGGAAATACAAAGCTTGTGATCGATCTTGGAAAAGTTCATTACATCAACAGTACCGCACTCGGACTGCTGACGTCGACTCACGTGAACTACACGAAACGAAACAGCCGCGTTGTTCTTTGTAATGTTGAAAAACAAATTAACAGCATTTTCATAATTACAAAACTTGCGCTGATATTCGAAGTGTATAAGGATCAAAACGAGGCGCTTGCATGCTTCTCCCAATAATTCTGTAGACACCGAAAGGCCCGTTATGGCTGCCTCAAAAGAGTCAAGAACTGCAGGAATCATCCTCATTTTCCTGGGAATAATATTCCTGATTTTAAATGCGACTGAATTAGGCTGGAGACATCTCTGGCCCCTGGTAATGATCATCGGCGGGATTGGATTTATTGTACTCTACGCCCGTGACCGAAAAAATTTCGGCGTGCTCATGCCGGCCAGCATTCTTATCGTCATCGGAGTGATATTTACCGTATGTGCATGGCTTGGATGGGAATACATGAACACTCTCTGGCCACTGTTCATCGCTGCACCGGGAATCGGTTTCTTTGCAATGTACGTTTTTGGCCCGCATGATACCGGACTTCTGATACCCGCTTTCATCCTGACTGGAATTGCAGGAGTATTCTTCCTTGTAATATATGACAAAGGGGAATACTGGCCTGTTCTCCTGATCCTCATCGGTCTGACAATGATTTTCCGACGCCGCTCGTGATATCTTCACAACTAGTGTCTCGATTCAAAAATTACTTGAATAAGTCGGAGCATAATAACATGCATTCCCGGGCGGAATCGACTGAATTCACTCAATTGAATTCTCACTGTTCCAATTATATAATTCTAAATGAATTTAATAGTCGACATCCCGCTCGAAGAGCGGGATGCCCTTTTTTAGTAGGAATGAAATGTTGTTAGGGCACTCGCGTCCCGACTGATGCTCGACACAAGTCAAGTTATTTTTGGTACTCGACACTAGTGCCACTCCAACTTTTTTTACCACTATAAAAGTGGCATCCCTCTCGGAGAGCGGGACTCCAACACATATAATTATTTTAAAATAATAGCTGGAGCGGTACTAACCAGAAAAATAGTACCCACACAACACAGAGCAGACATTTGAGTCTTTCCCTCCGAATTAATTCAATGACTTTCCCGGATTCTATTGTCTGCACGTCCCATATCGGGAGAAATATCGTACCTTGCTTTTTGTGACAATTGTCGCTATTGTACAATAATCTCGATGATCTATCAATATTTTTTGTCACGGGATAGTCGGAAGGAAAATTGTTTTACCATCTAATTTTTTTATGAATCGTTGCGAAGGCATGCGCATCGAATGACGTTCCTCAATCCAGCAGTATTAGTCGGTTTAATCGCGGCTGCTTTTCCGCTGCTGCTCCATATTTTCAATCTGCGTAAGCTTAGGGTCATAGAATTTAGTACCGTTTCGTTTCTTCAGGAACTCCAAAAAAGCACACTCCGGCGGTTGAAGTTTCAATACTGGCTTCTTCTTATTCTTCGAACTCTTCTCATTCTATTTATCGTGTTAGCTTTTGCGCGGCCCGTACTCCGCGGTACTTTCAGTATGGGGTCCGGAGGACACTCGGCAACGACTATGATCATTATCCTGGACGATTCATATAGTATGGGACGAACGGATGAACACGGAATACTTCTATCACAAGCACAGGCCCGTGCCAACGAACTTCTTTCAATGCTTCGTGAAGGAGACGACGGACTTGTTTTAAAGCTCTCCGGAGGAGGAAAAACACCATTTGATGCTCCAACACAGAATACCACTCTTCTTAAAGCAATCGTTCGCGAAACAAAACTCTCGGCGGTTTATCGACCGATTGATGATGCGCTTCGTGCCTCCGCACGACTGCTGCAACATTCGACCAATCCAAATAAAGAAATCTTTATACTCTCGGATATGCAGCGAGGCACTATTCAACCTCAGTCTGATTCTTCGACAATTCGCACACTCTTCAACAATAACGTAAAAATTTTCTTTTCGACATTCGGAGGTTCATCAAAAAATAATGCCGGGATTATCGATACCCGAATTGAAAATACACTCTTCGATCTCGACCGGCCGTGCATCGTTTCGGCAACGGTGAAAAATTTCGGACTGACTCCACTCCATACGTTTGTGGTCAGCGCCTATCTGGGAAAAGCAAGGGTTCAACAAAAATCGATCGATCTGGCTCCGCAGCAAAGCGCTACGATAGAATTTCCTCTTCTTCTGCAGCACCGCGGTTTGAATGATGGGAGCATCCGCATCGAGGATGATCAATGTGAATACGACAACATCCGGTATTTCTCGGTAAATATTCCACAAACAATTCGGATTCTTCTCGTGGCTCAATCACCCGAGGATTTTACATTTGTCAGAACAGCTCTTGAAATTTCGCAATCCGCTGCACATTCCTCTATCTTTTCGACTACATCCTCAACATGGAACGGCGTGACCTCGACAAATCTACGCGATATGAACGTAGTTATCTCCTCCATCTCCAACGAACCGTCGGCCGATGCTCTTCAACGACTCAAAGAATATACGAAGAGCGGCGGAACGCTAATCCTATTCCCCGGGAAAAATATTTTCCCTGCTTCACTGCACCGACTTGCGTCCGCTTTGAATCTTTCAGGTGTCGACTCGATCAACGGGAATATGCAGGAACGTGAACGATTTCGGACACTCGAACACGTCGATGACCGCCATCCGATTTTCAATGGAATGTTTGAATCTCATGAACACGATCGCGCATCCGGAGCCCGGCCGCGAAACGAAATACAGCTTTCCGACGCACCCCGTGTGTTTCAATCGGTGGTCATCCATCCCGTCTCGCGAAGTAACACTCTCATCGCACTTTCCGATGGAAATGGATTTCTGACCGAATATCCTTCGGGCGAGGGTAAGATACTTTTCTACGCCGTTCCGCCGACAGCAGAGTGGTCGGAATTCCCGCTCAAAGGCCTTTTTGTCCCCCTTCTGTATCGCACAATACTCTATGGTGCACAGGTGGCTGTTCCTATCAATGCAGCCTTTTGCGGCGATCCCATCACTTTCTCGATTCCATCGCTCCTATCTGGCGATCAAATGCCCTGGTCGGTTGTCGCCCCGGATGGCGATGAGACGCGGGTCAAACCTCTCCTGAATTCCGGACGGCATTCATCTACAGTGACGGATTCAACTTCGCTGAACGGACTCTATACAATCATGCACGGAATAAGTCCTTATGCTCAGTGCGCCGTAAACATGGATCCGAAGGAATCAGATTTGACTCCTCTGGACGAGCCGGCATTCAGATCACACATCATAGCCTACGGGATATCAGACAACCGAATCGTCGGGATTGATCCGACGAAGAGCGCACAAGCGATGATTCTTGAATCTCGCTATGGTCAGGAATTATGGCGTTTTGCGATGATCTGTGCTCTGGCATGCGCTTTTTTTGAAATGTTAGTTACCTACAGCTCGAAACGGTATGCGCAACGGGAGCCTCTATGAGCAATATATCACTGGATGAAATCACAATTATAGTTCTCGTGATATTGGTATTGGCAATTCCGATCACATTTTCGTATACTGCCATCCGGAAACGGCGAGTGGTAGGGAAGACACTTCTCCAATGGCGGCCGGGACAGATTCGGCTTGCGCTTATTCTTTGGTGTATCCTCGGAGTATCGTTCTCGGTCATATTATACCAGTATTCGACAAGCCGCTATGCAAAGCTTATTTTTCTTGGGGCTTTTTTTTCGGGACTAATGAATGTCCTGGGAAGTACGATAATCATAGGCGAACATGGAATTTTTATTTATCGCAGGTCGATTCTCTGGAAAAATATCTCACAATTTTCCGTGTGGGAGAAAACCGGAAAGCATCATATGAGCGTGACATGGAGTGATGACAACTCCGCGCAGAAAGGACAGACTGTCAACTTTGTTATCCCACGGCGGATGGTAAAAGTAACTCTTGCGCTCTTTCAAAATTTCATTCCATCGATTCAATTACCACGGAGCAATTGATGAAAACCGAATTGGTAGTAATACTTATCGCTGCGATTCTCCTTTCGGCTTTTGGCATTTATAAGCAACGCTCGATGGTCAAGAGCATAGGAATTATCGAATTTCGATGGCAAACCAAGGTTTCGAAAATCCGTTTTTTTATCATGATGATTATCTATGTCGTAGTTTTCGGTATAGTACTCTATCGAACCATTGAGCCATTAATTATTTTCGCCTTTATCGCATTGCTGCCAATATATATGTATCGACCTCTGGGGTATGAGTACATTGGCCAGGATGGGATCCTTGTCAGGAATGGCGGGCTTCGACTTTATTGGCATCAAGTGACAAGCTGGTCGATTGTAGAAAATGAGGGGCGTGCGTTTCTCCGACTTGAATTTAAACAAGATCCTGCGGCATCTCATATCGACGTTACCGAGATTGTTATTCCGTCAGGGCGGCGCTCTGAGATCGAGATGGCAATGCAAAAAGGTGCAACCATCCAGTCGTAATCACTTTTTCTGGAGAATATCATGGATTGGCTTACTTTCATCATATCCCTTATCATTGCGGGCAGTACAATATGGGGAATACAAATGCTTTTCAAACGGAGATATAACGAAATCGGAAAGGTTGTCTGCTGGTGGTACACCTTACCGGCATTGTCTGGAATCGGAATCATGTGTTCATATATAATAATCGGATTTTATCTTTATTTTACCACATTCAATCCGAATTACATTTTCTTCTTCTGGCTCGGCCTCGTATTGCTTGGTTTTTATTTCTTCTTTGGCCGTGCGGCAATCGGCAGCTCTGGAGTTTTTTGGAACGGACGCATGATCTCGTGGAAGGCGATCTACCACTACCAATTCACGGAGAAACCAGGCAATCGTCTCCGTTGGCAATTTCGGTGGAGAGAATCACCTGCAGCGGCCGGCGATCGGTATACGACATTAATCATCCCTGCTTCTCATCGTGTAAAGACGGAAGAAATAATCCGGAATACACTTCAGAGTCAATCGGATGACCTCAAAGAAGAAACTCATTGATATTGAGCAGGGCGCTCGCGAACGCGCTGTCATCGTCGGCATCACCGGTCCTTCCGCATCCCGTGCTCAGGCAGAAGAATATTTAGAAGAACTGGCCCTCCTTGTCGATACAGCCGGAGCCGATGTAATCCACCGGATTATCCAGGATCGCAACACGATCGACGTGGCGACATTTATCGGCAAGGGGAAAGCCGAACAGATTGCTGCGATCATCACCGATGAAAATATCCATCTCACTGTTTTCGATGACGACCTCTCATCCGTCCAGATTCGCAACCTTGAACGCGTTCTCAATTGCAAGGTGATTGATCGGAGCGGACTAATTCTCGATATTTTTACCAAACGCGCCAAGAGCAATGAAGCCCGAACGCAGGTCGCTCTCGCACAATACGAGTACCTCCTGCCGCGCCTGACGCGGCAGTGGACGCATCTTTCGAAACAGTACGGCGGCATCGGGACAAAAGGGCCGGGTGAAACGCAAATTGAAACCGACCGGCGTATGATCCGGAAACGCATCAGCCATCTCCGCGAAAAGCTCGAACGCATCAGCCAACAGCGTGAAATCCAACGCCATGGACGGGAAGAACTGACAAGGGTCGCCCTGGTGGGATATACAAACGCCGGTAAATCAACATTAATGAATCTTCTCTCGCAAGCCGACGTCCTTGTAGAAAACCGTCTTTTTGCTACCGTCGATTCTACCGTGCGATGCATCCCACTCGATGCCGGGACAAAGATACTTCTTTCAGACACCGTCGGTTTTATCAGAAAACTTCCTCACAACTTAATAGCATCGTTCAAAAGCACTCTTGCGGAGGTTACTGAGGCCGATATACTTCTTCATGTAATCGATATCAGCCATCCTCTCTGGGAAGAACAAATTGCGATTGTCGTATCGACGCTGCATGAAATATCAGCCGAGGGGAAATCCACGATGATGGTATTCAACAAGATCGATCTTCTCGAGGATCGAGGCATTCTCGAATTGGTGGGAAGAAAGTATCAGAACAGCGTTTGTATATCCGCTGCGCGCGCGATCAATATTTCCACACTAAAGGAAAAGCTTTCACTGCTCGTTCAGGATGCCTATATCGATCGGACATTTATTTTTTCGCAGAATCAATACGACCTCATCGCACGCATTCATGATGTCGCAGAAGTCCTCTCTCAACATTATGCTCACGATCATGTCGAGATGCATATCCGTGTACGGCAGAGCGAGCTTGATAGGCTCGTCCAGCTTTTCCCGAAACATTCAGTAAAATCACAAAAATATAATCACAACAATTGAAGTCCTTGAATATCTTCCATTGTTGATTTATGATTTCCGGGTTTAAAACCGTGACTGTGATCTTTGTTTGTCTCGACGCTAATTATTAACTTAAAAATTATCAACCGTTTATTCATTTCTTTTCTTGCATCCGCTTTTTCAATATATCGATACCGCGCTTATGTCTCTGCCTCACGTTGTCCTCGGAGAGATCAAGCTCTACGGCGATTTCCTGAACCGATAAATCCTGATAATAGCGGCGTACAATTACTTCTCTATATGTCGCCGGCAGGCTTTCAACCTCTGCCTTAATTTTCTTCCAAGCTTCACGACGATCGGCATTTTCATCGAGTGTATCGGCGACCGAATTATCGACAAGATGCCCTTCTTCCACACATTCGAGCGCTACTTCTTTCAGTATATATTTCGTGCGAAAATGACTTTTTAATAAGAAAAATGCTTTTGCGGCAAGGAGGGCGGGGATATTTTCGTCATGAATTCTATCCTTGAAGTTTCGAAGGAACCAGATGATTGTTTTCTGCGCCAGTTCATCCGAATCGTCTTCATCATGAATTTTCCCCATGATCCGCCGGAACACCTGCTCACGGAGCATCGCACAGAGTCTGTTCAGTGCATCGACATCTCCCCGGCGTGACCGATAGAGGAGATCACGGACGTTATCGTCATCGTTCTTCGACATTAGGACAGAGAAGGAAGAAATCCTGAGAAAATATGTTAGATTACCTTGGATTCACACTTTTCTTATTTGCTTCATGGAGCTCTTTTGCCATCGTATTAATCTCGGTGAGATCCCGCCGCATCTCGCTCCATCCGTACCATAGTGCGTAGTCTGGATTTGCATGAAACGTACCCTGAAATGCACGCATGCGATGTTCGAGGAACATAACAAAGAGCTTTTGCTCGATGACTGTCGGTGCATCGTGGAATGTCAAAAGATCCGGGAATGCCGACGCATAATTTTTCGGCTTCTCGATAACCCCGTCCCTGTACAGGCCGGCAACTGTCCGGATCGCTTCGGCCATGAGATGGTCGGCCGCTTTGATCATCGCATCTCCTTTCTCGAGCTCACCTTTTGCGAAATTCGCCGAATGACATTGGTTGCATGTCTTGATCATTTTCCCCCGCTCCGCCTGCCAGCTTTCCTGTGTCAATCGAGCAACGTCGGCAGCTTTCACAACATCAAGCCGGGGTGTCGGCGCACCGTCCTGGACTGAGCACTCCGAGAGCCTCGAGTATTATAGCACGGTCATCCGCCCATTGTTTATCTTCGGGCATTGGTAACCGAACGGCAAGGAAACCCCACGCACTTCGCACTTCATGATCGCCGTTTTGCATATGGCATGTCTGGCATGTCGTAGCGGGTGTTTGAGGCGGCAGCGTACCACCCTGTTTCAACAAATACCGGACTCCATGCTTCGATGCCGAATACATTTCCCATTGGGGATGATCGAAACCCATATGACATGTCTCGCAGGCCTGCGGCTGCCGGGCTTCCTTGAGTGAAAACGAATGACGCGTATGGCATGCATCGCATGAAGCAACGCCAAATCCCCCGCCGTTACTCTTCAACGCCTTAATTTCTTCCTCGCTCTTCATGCCGATCTTATGACAGCCTCCGCAGCCCTTCATTCCTTCCATCATCGCCATCGGTTGCATGTGCGCCGTGGGCATTGCTTTCATGGCTGCCCATGCAATGGCATGTTTCCCTTTTTTGTATTGCGCTACTCTGTCATCATGACACTGCGCACACGTCGACGGTGTGGGAATTTCAACATTGGCAATATCTTGTGCCGTACGATGCAAGTCGCCGTGACATGTCGCACAATCGACATCATTCTGACTGTGCTTACTATTCTGCCAATCCAAGACGATATTTGGAGTGACCTTCGCATGACATTCGACACACGCCTGTCCAAAAAGATTCTGCATGGAGACCAGACTTAAAATAGCGCCAAAGGAAATTCCAACATGGAAAAACCTCATATATTATTCTCCTTCATCCATTTTCCTTTTTATAACTTATATCCGATCTTTCTGAGAAATGATTTTCTTGCCGTAATATCCGACTCCGTTTCGATGCCTTTCACCGATACTCCATCGATGACCCCCAGTATTCCCCTTCCCTGTTCGGTTTCTGCAATGATTACTTCGGTTGGATTTGCTGTGGCACAAAACACTCTGCATACTTCAGAAACATTTTTAACAGTATTCAGAATATTTACGGGGAACCCGTTCTCCATAAAGATAATAAATGAATGTCCGCATCCCAGTGCCAGGGCATTTTTTTGTGCCAGCTCGATCAATCGCCCGTCATTCCCGCTGAACCTCACGAGTGCAGGACCCGACGATTCGCAAAAAGCGATGCCGAATTTCATGGCCGGTTGAGTTTGCACTATGGCCTCATGAAGATCTTCCACTGTTTTAATAAAATGAGAATGACCAAGGATGAAATTCATATCATCCGGTTTTTCGATACGAACTGTAAGAATATTCATACAAGGAGCCTTTCCATTGTCAATTACAACTGAGGATTTACGGGGATGAGGCACACAACATGTCCGGGTATCTCTTTTCCGTTTAATAATAATCCGCGGAGCGTGAGTACCATCTGTTCTCCGGCTATCAATTGCCACGGTTCATCTACGATCTTCCGGCCGCTTCCCGAAAACGTTAACTCGTATCTTCCGTGCGGTTCGATTTCTATGTCAGGAAGCGGAAGAAAGCGGTCGTTCATTTCATAATCGATATTCCGGGATGTTATCCGAATTCGTCCGCTCCCAAGCGATAGCACTCCACGGCTGTTATTAGTAATGAGCAGAATTATTTGTGAAGAGACCTTTTTCTTCACGGTATAACTCGCATCGTAACAATAAAGGATCTTGTTGACCGTATCTTCAATTGTCCGGGTACGTACTACGCGGTCTTTCACAACAACAACAAACGGATATCGGGAGACACAACCTACACAGGCAAACAAAAATATTGCCGGGAATATACAGAACGATATCCAACGGATCAGATTATTTTTTCTTTCCATATCGGAAAAAGTTTTTCAGATCATCAAGACTTTGTTTCACCACCCGTTGCGGGACATCGCCGACAATTTGTACACCCCCAATCTTTATCGGAAGTATAAAATGAATTTTTTTCTCTTTCACTTTTTTGTCGTGGGACATGAATGCGACAAGTTTTCCGTTCGACAGCGATGGAAGGATATGCGGAAGTGTGAGCCGATTGATCAACGATGCAATACGCTTGTATTCACCCTCCTCCAACATACCGAGGAGGTTCGCCATCCGGCTTTCGACCAACATGCCAAGCAGGACTGCCTCGCCGTGTTTTATTCCACGATACCCGACCGCAGCTTCTATGGCATGACCGATTGTATGTCCGAAGTTCAAGACCGCCCGTCCTCCGGAAACGGCTTTCTCACGTTCATCATTTCGCACAATGTCGGCTTTGAGCGAACAGCATCGTGCAACGGTATGCATGACTGCTTCCGGATCGAGCGAGACGATTTCGTTCAGGTGTTTTTCAAGATATTGGAAGAACTCATCGTCGGCAATGATTCCATACTTAATTACTTCGCCGAGACCGCATATGAATTCTCTGGGCGGTAATGTAGCAAGAACGGTGCTGTCGGCAAGGACGAAACGTGGTTGATGGAATGCACCGATCATATTTTTGCCCGAGGGATGGTTGACTCCGACTTTCCCGCCAACCGAGCTGTCGACCTGAGCGAGAAGTGTCGTAGGAATCTGAATAAAATCAATCCCCCTCTGATAAATTGCTGAAACAAATCCTGCAAGATCACCGACGACACCTCCGCCCAGAGCAAACACTGCTGCCGACCGACTGAGGCGTTTTCGCAGCATTATCGAAATAATCGTATTGACTCGATGGATATTCTTTTGCTGTTCCCCCGGCGGGATAACGATTGAAGTGATTGAAATCGCGGTGTTCCGTAATGCACGACGAACAGTCGGCATGTAAAGCTCGGCAACCGTCCGATCACTGATCACTACGCCTTCTGTGGAGGACAGCCTCTCTCGAACCATCGCCGTCAGCGACGACAGGATACCTTCACCGATCACGATCGGGTAGCTTCGATCACCGAGATCGACAGTAACGGTTTGCCGGTGTGATGACTCATCATGCATAATGTCGTATCTTGTGGACAATTTCATCGACAGAAACACCAACCTTCCGATTTGAAGTTGATACAATGAGGTCAGCATTCTTATAGTATTTTTCCCGTTCGCCGACCAAACGTTGAATACGTGCACGCAGCTTTTGTTCCGGGAGTTGTTCACCATTTGGCCCGCGGAGAAGCGGCCGATCCATTTTATTCTTCATTCGATGGACTATTTGTTCAACATTGGTCTTTAAGTAAATTAATATCCCATATTCTTTTACCAGTTGAAGGTTTTCCTCGGCCACCAGCGTCCCCCCGCCAAGAGCTATAACCACTTTCTGTTCGGGAATCAGCAATTTAAGCGCATGGGTTTCGAGTGCACGGAATGCCGGTTCGCCCTGTTCGGAAAAAATCTGCGCGATAGTTTTCGCAGTCTGCTCTTCAATATAATGATCAAGATCGATAAACCGATATCCAAGTGTATTTGCGAGAATCGGACCGATTGTACTTTTACCGCTTCCCATGAATCCAGTAAGATAAATAATATTTTTTTTATGAGTATTCATACCGATGATTGACATTCCAGGGATGAATCCGATTTCTTGCTTAATAGAAAATCGGGACTGCGATGCTATTCCTTAAAAATAGTACACAATTCCGATGGTAAACGCAATCCCGTCGACATTTATTCGCGAGAAAAATTCGGTCTGTTCGAGCGGGAGGTTTTTACCCTGGTAGTGAACGATCATGCGATCAGAGCGATTCGTGGCCTCGAACTGAGGGTCGCGAAACTTTATTTCACCGCGGAATGCAAGGTTTTTTGTGAGAACATAATCGATTCCGGTTTGCACATGAATTCCGAAGCCAAACGGGGTCTTTTCGACCGGTGCATCGATATCGGCCATGTGCCATGTCCGATTACCGAGATAGAAACCTGTCCCTCCCCCCATTGTGATATGGAACCGAGGTTCACCGAATGGGAGCACGATATATGCGCTCAGCTCGATTGGTATCATGCTGAATTTCTCTTCGGTTGGCAGCAGATAGACCTGATTTCCGGTGACAATAGAGAACTGGCCGTTCCGTGTGATCGAGAGGTATTCGGTTCCAATTCCGAGTTCAACAATTGTTGATGGAATGTGGTACCGGATCTCGCCACCATAGCTCATTATCCCGCTCAACGAGGAATAATTATTATAGAATATTTCACTTGAAGATTGTGGTAAGAGATAGATGCGGGCGGACGTTGTATAAGTAGTCCGGAGACAGATGATGAAGTCGCCTTCTTCCGCAACTAGACATGTATGGAGCATTATCAGACCGGCGACCCCGAGCCAAGTCAGTCTGCAGGCTTTCATGATTCAATTCTTAACGGAAAAACTTCTCCCGTTCGTCCTCGATTTTGGCATTTTCCTTCACTTTTGCAAGCCAATCATTCACAAACCGCTGCCGTCTTTCCTGAAACAGTTGATTTCGCAGCGATTGTTTTTGCTTGTTGAATGTGATTGAATCGAAATCGGTTTTATTGATAAGCTGAAGAATATAATATCCACGGGTGCCTTCGAATGGTTTGGAGATTTCATTTTTTTTCAGGCGCATTGCAGTTCCTATGAATTGGAAATCGCGGCCGACACCGGGTATCGCGCCATTCAGTGAGAAATTCTCGGCAGAAACGACCTGCAACATAGGATCGAATTTTTTCAATGCTGAGATATCGTCGTTGGGTCCTAATTTTGCATATGCCTGTTCGGCGATAACGGCTACTTTTGCCATTCGTTTCTTATTTACTACCCGCTGCCGAACAATCTCTTTAACCTCATCAAACGGCTTAATTCCTTCCTCTTTAATTTCACTTATCTTGAAGACAGCATATCCGCTCTGGACGCGCATCGGATCGCTGACATCGCCGAGTTTGCGCTCGTAGGCAAACTTCATTGCAATGTCATTATACCCGATGCCTGGAACAACTGGACCTTTTGCGAATTGTCCGGTCTCCTGGACCTGGTATTTACTTAATGCAGCTTCTTTTTCAAAATCTCCCTGTTTTGCCAGATATGCGAAATCCTGTGCATTTTGGAAAACCAAATCTTTGGTTTGCGCACTCGGCTTGATGCCCATGAAGATATCGGCGATCTTGACCTCACGATCATTTTTCCCGGTCACTTTGATGATATGGATACCGAATTGAGTCCGAACCAGACCGGAAATTTCTCCAACCCGCATTCGAAATGCCGCATCTTCGAATGGTTTTACCCATCGTCCTTTACCGTTCCATCCAAGATCTCCGCCGTTGACTGTCGAATTATCCTGGCTATACGTTCGGGCCAACGATGCAAAATCTTCCCCCTTTTTGGCGCGGGCTAGAACTTTTCTTGCTTCATTATATATCTGAACAGTATCGGTTCCCGGGTTAATCATCCAGAGGATATGACTGGCCCGGACGGATATATCCTTTCCTTTTCGTGCATCAAGAATTTTCATCAGATGATAGCCATCGACATCCAGAACGGGGCCGATGACCGATCCTACTTTCGCATCGAAAATTGCATCTTCCCGCTTCTGACTTATTTCGCCAGGTTTAATATAGTTATCCGATGGTGGTGTTTCAGAATACGTTTTTGCCTGTTCAATAAAATCCACACCTTTTTCTGTTTGCTGTTTCAATGTATTTATTTCGTTGAGCACCATTGCAGAATCAGATGACGACGGTGTTTCAGGGAACTGTACATACTTGAGTTTCCGGACGGCATTTTGTTTAAAGTCATCCTGATTTTCTTTATAGTATTTCATCATTTCATCATCAGCCGCTTTCAGCGCCGTATCTGTAACGTAACGGCCCGGATCAAACAATACATAGTTAGCGGTCAATTTCATCGTCTGATCGAGATATCTCTGCATCACTTCTCCATCACTCACGTTGACTGACGAATAGAGCATCGTTACAAGCTTTTGCTGACCTTTTTCCCGTCGGAGGTCATCTTCAATTTTTGCCCATTCTTTTTTCAGACGGGGATCGTTGAGTGCCATATCATACGCTTCGCGATTAAACTTCCCGGTTGAATCGGTAAACCGGCGCACCAATGATTCCGGTGGATTGTCACCGCGCACCCAGTTGATGAGTTCCTGATCTGTGACGGTCAGTCCCAGTCTTTCAATCTCCTGATCGATCAGGATTTGGGTGACAAGGTTATCCCACTGCTGTTGACGGAGTTGTTGGTAGGCATCATCATCGGGTTCTTTGCCGGTTTGCTGTTTTTGGTGTTCAGCGCCCAGCCGGACAAGACTCGTTGAATTCGGATGCATGGATTATTCGTCCGTTTACTTCACCCATCACGTCACCCTGACTTCTTCCCCCACGTCCTTTTCGTCCGGTAATATCCATCCCCCAATCGAAGATAATATAGATGATGAAAAAAGCGGCAAAGACACCGAAGATGGTTGCTAAGCGTTCTCGGATTTTCGACATTAAAGGCATATGCCAAACACTCCTCAAGCAGAATTAAAGTGAGATCAAGGAGAAGATTTTTTAATTGAGATAAAAAATATAACTCAAATGCGTCTGAAATGCAATGTTTTTTTTGTTGACTTTTGAACAACTTGCGGTTATATTAAATAGTTTTTGGAGAGTCCTATCTCGATCGCTATTCTGAAAGTTCCCTTTTTAGATGGAGGTTTGTTCGTGAAAAAGAACAGGGCTAAAATCGTCTTAATTGTCGGGGCAGTTGCTCTTGCATTGTATTTTTTATACCCGACGTATAAAGACTATCGATACACACAACAACTGAAGAATAAGAGTGGAGATGATAGTCTAAAATTTATTGATAGTAATGAAAAAGATATCCGTAATGCCCGTCTGAATCGCATGAAACTGGGCCTGGATCTTCAGGGTGGTATGCGCGTTGTTCTCGAGGTCAATGTTGTAAAGTTCCTAAAAGACATGGCTCGGAGTAAAGATGATATATTTAACGGCATTATGGCAGAAATTGAAAAAGAGACACAAACGACGGATGAGTCGATCATCTCAGTCTTTGCCAAGAAATTCGAAGTCAAAAGGAATCCGATTGAGCCGGTACTATGGCAAAAATATTCGCGATGAAGATAAGAATATTCTGAGCAATCTGGAGTCAGAATCGAATAAAGCAGTTGACCGGGCGATGGAAATCGTCCGCAACCGCGTTGACCAGTACGGTGTTTCAGAACCGACGATTCAAAAACAAGGAGGTACGAAGGATTATCGTAGAACTACCGGGTATTTCAAAAGAAAGCGAAGTCAGGCAGCTTCTTCAGGGAACCGCTTTGCTCGAATTCAAATTGCTGAAAGATCCCGAGATTTCTTATAAAATCATGGAGACGATCGATAAATTCCTCGCCGGGAAAGGAATTCGGCGATTCGTTGAATACTACCGATTCTTCAGCCGCTATTTCCGATAGCATGGCACTCGCCCAGGGTGACACAACGCTGCTTGCACAACGTCATCCATTCTACTATCTTGCCAGGCCGCATCCTCAGGGCATGGGTACGGCTTATGTTGCCGAAGACGATCGGGCAAAAGTCAATAGAATTCTGAACCGGGACGACGTAAAGCTCCTGCTCCCTAACGATGTCCAGTTCCTCTGGAGTAACAAACCGGAATTAACCACTCAGGATGGCCGTCGTTATTTCGAATTGTATATCGTAAAGGCTACCCCCGAGCTTACAGGCGGCGTCATCGTAAATGCGCGTGCTATCATCGGCAGTGATTATAACCAGCCTGAAGTCACGATGGAAATGAACAGTGAAGGAGCCCGCGAATGGGCCCGCATCACGGGAGCCAACGTCAATAAACGCATCGCGATCATCATGGATAACGCGATCTTTTCTGCTCCGAAGGTAATCACAAAAATCACCGGCGGACATTCGCAGATCACCGGGATGCAGAGCATCGACGAGGCAAAGCTGCTAGAGATCGTTCTTAAAGCCGGCGCGCTTCCTGCACCCGTGGATATTATCGAACAACGGAATGTCGGTCCCTCACTCGGAGAAGATTCCATTCGATCCGGCGTCACTTCTACAGCATATGCTTTTATTTTCACTGTTCTCTTTATGGTTATCTATTATAGAACAGGTGGATCGGTCGCCGTCTGCGCATTACTTTTCAACGTACTCTTCATTCTCGGCGTGCTTGCCGGATTTCAGGCAACGCTGACACTTCCTGGAATCGCAGGTATTATTCTGACATTTGCAACTTCGGTGGATGCGAACGTGCTGATTTATGAGCGCATTCGCGAAGAGAGTGCCGGTGGAAAAACATTGATTGCCTCGATTGACGCCGGGTACCATAAAGCATTTTCGGCCATTATCGACTCGAACGTAACGAGTTTTCTTATCGGTGTGATTATGTATCAGTTTGGAACCGGTCCTATTCAGGGATTCGCTTTGACGTTGATGATCGGTATTTTAGCGAGTCTTTTCTCTGCGCTGGTTATTACGCGTGTCATCTTTGACGCGATGACCGAACGCGGCATACGTGCTATCAGTTTTGGTTAATCATTTCTCAGACCCGGGAGTATTTTCATGCGTTTTTTTAAAAAAACAACCATCGACTTTATTGGAAAACGATTCCTCTGCTATTCAATCTCCGGAACAATCATACTCTCCGGTTTGATATCACTTGCGGTGAGGGGTGTTGATTACGGAATAGATTTTCTCGGTGGAACGGAGATCGTAGTCCATTTTACAAATCCTGTCGCCATCGGAGATGTCCGTGCGGCTCTTGGTACTGTCGCACTTGGAGAAAGCGAAATAAAAAATTTTGGCAGCCAAAACGATATTCTCATTCGGACACGGAAACAAGGACCAGGGATCTTCAGTCTCGATCGAGATTCAAGGTGCATTACGACACCAGTTTACGCAGAATGAACTCAGTGTATTGAAAGAAGACAAGATCGGTCCGAAGATCGGTGGCGAGCTGCGGCTCGATGCATTGAAAGCGGTCATCGCATCGCTCGTTGTAGTTCTCATTTATCTGGGATTCCGTTTCCAGTTTATCTATGGGGCAGGAGCAGTCATTGCACTTTTCCACGATGTTCTTGTTACACTCGGTCTTATTTCAATTGTCAACGGACTTACACCATATCTCAATCTGGAGATATCCCAAACAGTGGTTGCTGCTTTCTTGACTTTAATTGGATTTTCCAGCAACGATACGGTGGTGATCTTCGATCGTATCCGTGAAAACCGGAAGCTCTATCGAACAGAGGGTCTCATACAGATCTTCAATCGCAGTATCAACGAAACGCTCAGCCGAACGATCATAACATCCGGAACGATATTTCTCGTTCTGCTTATGATTTTTATTTTCGGCGGTGAAGTGACTCGTGGATTCGCCTTTGCTCTTCTGATCGGTATTGTGACGGGAACATATTCTTCAATTTATGTCGCAAGCGCACTTGTCGTTGACTGGACTCTCTACAAGGAACGAAGGAAAAACGCTCAAAGTAAAGCAATTGCTCCTGCATCATAAGGAGAACACTATGAAAGTGACAACCAGTGAGCAGAGCTCCATCATCGTCCTCTCCCTTGAAGGTAGCATCATGGGGGGACCGGATGCATCGATGCTGAACGGGGAGATTCATAAACTTCTAGAGCAAGGAAAGCAGAATATCGTCCTCGATCTTGCCGGGGTCGATGCAATGAACAGCTCAGGTTTGGGAATGCTGATCAGCAGTCTGACGGCAATAAAGAATTCTGGCGGACAGCTTAAACTCGCGGCAGCTTCTGTGAAAATCCGCGGACTCTTGACAATGACCAAGCTGATGGCTTTTTTCGAACACTATAACACCATCACTGAGGCAGTACAAAGCTTTTCATGAAACGGTATTAAGGAAATATCTCATACGCCTATTCTCCGATCATCGGTTCATACCCCGCTGATCGGTTTTTTTTGAAAACCAATTCCTGCAAAGGACATTATTATGCCAGTCACGATTATCGTTGGTGCACAATGGGGAGACGAAGGAAAAGGAAAAGTCATCGATTTGCTCAGCGAAGACACTGACATTGTCGCACGCTATCAAGGCGGGGCGAATGCCGGTCATACCGTGTGCATCGACGACAGGAATTATGTCCTCCATCTCATCCCCTCTGGCATTTTTCACGATCATGTATCATGTGTTATCGGTAACGGAGTTGTGATAGATCCTGTTGCTTTGATGGATGAGATCAAGATGATCGAAAGCTTCGGAATATCGATCAAGGGACGACTGTTCATCAGCCACAATGCACACCTCATCATGCCGTACCACAAAATGATTGATAAAATGCGGGAGGAAGGACAGGGTACGGCAAAAATCGGAACGACCGGGCGGGGCATCGGTCCTGCCTATATCGATAAAGCGTCTCGTGTCGGAATCAAGATTGTCGACCTCCTGAACCGGAAAACGCTTGCCGACAAATTAAAGAAAAACATCGAAGAAAAAAATCAACTTCTTCGAAAGATATACGATAGCGAAGAACTCGATGTCGAAAAGATCATACTTGAATACCAGGAATTCGATGAGAAGATCGATGAGTACATCACCGACACCGCCTTTATGCTCAATAACGCCATCGCACAAGGCAAGCGGATCCTTGCCGAAGGAGCTCAGGGTGCCCTTCTCGATATGGATCATGGAACATATCCCTATGTTACATCATCCAATCCAACAAGTGGGGGAGCGTGCACGGGACTAGGAATTCCGCCGACGAGCATTACGTCAATCATCGGCGTCACCAAAGCGTACACAACGCGCGTCGGGAACGGACCTTTCCCTACCGAACTCGACAACAGTATAGGACAGCGATTACGCGATATCGGTCATGAATACGGAGCCACAACCGGCCGGCCGCGTCGATGCGGATGGTTCGATGCTGTCAGTCTTCGATATTCGATAATGATTAACGGCATTTCCGACATTGCTATTACAAAACTCGATGTCCTTGATGAATTCGAAGAAATCAATATCTGTGTCGGGTATGAATATCAAGGACGACGGATTAAGACATTCCCGACCGATTGCGAATCCCTCTCCCAAATCACTCCGATCTATGAAACTTTTCAGGGCTGGAAACAGTCCTTATCGGGAGTACGGGATTTCGTTGAACTGCCTCACCGTGCGCAAGAATATATTGCAGCTCTGGGACGATCAATAAATACCCGCGTTTCTATTGTTTCTGTCGGTGCAAGGCGAGATCAAACGATCATTCTGAATCCACCGTCAACCTGAATACACAACCGAACGTGAGGCTAACGTGGCATTACGCGCAAATAATATTAAAATAGCCCTCCTTGCCGGCGCAATCATCATCGTCGTCGCAACACTGATCTATACACAATCGATTGTTGCGAGGCTCCAGGAAAGGCAACGGTATATTGCCGATCTCTATGCACGTTCGATTGAATATATCGCCAATGCTCATACGCCCGAGGGAGATTACAGCTTTGTTTTCGACCAGATTATTCGTACGATTGATTTTCCGATGATATTAACAGATGGGGCCAATAATCCTCTCCAACCAATCAGGATTAATATCCGTAATGTAAATATCGACTCGACTCTCTCGTACGAACAACAGCTTGCCCAAATTCACAAGATTATCGCGCACATAGATGAGGAAAATCCTCCGATTAAGGTTCTCTATCAAGATTCTACCGTTCTCCAATACGTCCATTATGGAGAATCACCTCTCATCATTCAACTCCGGTGGCTCCCGTATATTGAACTTGGACTTGCAGCGCTTTTTATTCTTCTTGGATACGTCGGATTTAATCATATCAGAAGAAGCGAACAGAGTAACATCTGGGTCGGGATGGCAAAAGAAACAGCACACCAGCTTGGCACTCCTCTCTCGAGCATCATGGGATGGATCGAAATTCTTCGTCTCATAGGAGAGGAAAATCCGAAGATCAGGGATACCATTTCGGAAATGCACAATGATCTGGAACGTCTTAATAAAGTAGCAGCTCGATTTTCGAAAATCGGATCGAAGCCCGATTTGAAAGAGGAGAATATCAGGAATGCACTTTCAAACGTTCTCACATACTTTCAACGACGAATTCCCCAGATGGGAAAGAACATTTCGTTGACACTCGACGCTCCGGACAATCTTACCGTCCCGATGAATCGTGAATTGTTCGAGTGGGTGATCGAGAACCTGGTGAAAAATGCACTCGATGCAATGGATGGAATCGGGGCAGTATCGGTAACCGTCCTCGATCAAGCTGAAGAAGTCATCATAGATGTGACCGACACGGGAAAAGGGATTGACCTGAAATTCCGCAAAGAAATTTTCCGCCCCGGATACAGTACAAAACTCAGGGGATGGGGTTTAGGGTTAAGTCTCTCAAAACGGATTATTGAGATTTACCACAAGGGAAAACTTTTCGTCAAGGAAAGCAAGCCGGGCAAAGGAACAACCTTCCGCATTAAACTGCCGAAATAAATGTCTCGATTGTTATACTATTTATGATATATGATTGATGATTTCCGAGTTTAGATAGCGTATTATGTAATTCACCGGATTGCACTTGAAAAAATCCAACCATTAGTATTTTCAGAGCCTACACCTAATCTAAAAATTCTCATCAGGTGGTTATTTAGACTCAGAAATCATCAATCAGAAATCATCAATCAGAAATCATCAATCTCCAAGGTTCCTCTATGCCATCGGTACCATTGGTGGCGGCTGTTGAACGACCGGCGGTTGTTTTTTCGACTTAAATAGCGACACACCGATGAGACCCCCGAATAACCCGAACAATGGATATATAATAATATTGAAGACAAAACTCAGGAGTATCTGAATGGACCCCAGTCCCCGTTCCACCGATTGTTCAATTCCCTGTCGTATTCCATTCATTGCTTCCTGCGGGATCGTACCGGATTCCGCAAGCCGATCAAGCACATCCATTATAATTTTCGATCCGATGTCTCCAAAGAGGAGCCGGATGAATATTGAAATAACCGTCGCAATCACTGCTGCAAATGCTCCGGCAAGGAGTCCAAGCTGCACCCCGTCACTCGATTCGAGCGGAACTGATTCAGGAGTGAGTGTATTTTTGTAAAAGTAGACCGCCATCACACCACCGATCATCACACCCGCGCAACAAAGACAATTAATCAGGCTGAGACCCGGAACTGTAGAGATGACGGCAATAATGATCCCTCCATAAAGAGCGGGGAGTATTTTATCAGGTTTTGTAGGCATGGTGCCTCCTTGATGATAATAAGAGTGATGAAATCGCCGGTAGTAATTCCGGTATGATAATGAGTGCAAGGATAAAGCCGAAAATACCCCCGGTGAATAATCGGGTTAACAGCGTTGCCGCATAAACGCCGGCAATCGAAAGAAAGACATCGACACACATCGGAATGGATGCAATAAACAACCAGCGCCTTTGGAGCAGCTTCGCATCAGAGAACCG
This sequence comes from Ignavibacteriota bacterium, assembly GCA_963776275.1. Classification (GTDB taxonomy): domain Bacteria; phylum Bacteroidota; class Ignavibacteria; order UBA10030; family CAVZMI01; genus CAVZMI01. Next base: position 20,787 of record CAVZMI010000003.1, on the reverse strand, counting down.
CCGGGAAATTGGATATAACACAACTCCTAGAAGAAAACCGAAGTAGATCGCGCTGCACCGCGCACAAACACCGAGTTTCTCTCCGCCAATGTGGAGCGAATGAGAATCGAGCTGATGACAGACACGGCCGAACATCGTATAGAGAAGCTCCGCCTCCTTTGCATAGCCATAGTGTGTAGCGAGCGGAGCTAATAGTATCAGACCGCACCAGAATAAAACTGCAATGAGTAAGATAAAATATATCAGTGATGTATCTTTCATCGAGATCAAAATATAAGAATTTGGAGAGAGAATCAAGAGCATCACTGGGAAATAATTGATAGGGAAAAAGGAAAAATTAAAAAGTAAAAAGTTATTATGGAGACTCTATATTATCACCGTATTTTCCTAAAACGCACGACTTTTTCCTTTTTTCTTTTTACTTTTTCCTTCCTTATTTGCTTTTCCTTGTCTTTCTTCTATATTTTATTTTTCATAATAATCATATCAATTATCGTCGGTTAAGAACGGATGAAAACCCTCGGCAAAAAATCGAATTTCCTGGGGATCGAAAAAAAATATTCTGAATACAAAACTTCACGCGTCGTTGTCCTCCCCGCCCCATATGAACACACCGTAAGTTATGGCGGCGGGACGCGATTCGGCCCAGGGACGATTCTTAAAGCATCCCACTATGTCGAGTTCTACGATGAAGAACTGAAACGGGAATTGTATAAGGAATATGGAATCGCCACACTTCCACCGTTGAATTTCAAAGGGAAAAAGAACCAGAGCGCACTCGATCTTATTGAACGTACAGTCAGAAATCTCCTGAAGGAAGAGAAATTCGTCATCACACTTGGCGGTGAGCATACAATATCGGCTGCTATAATCAAAGCACATCTCGAAAAATTCCCCGATCTTTCTGTGCTGCATATCGATGCACATTCAGACCTTCGTGCGGAATACGAAGGAACCAGATACAGCCATGCCTGTGTCATGGCCCGTGTTTGCGAATTTCTCGATCCACGGCGCCTCGTCCAGGTCGGCATCCGTGCACAGTGTTCAGAAGAAGCCCGATTCATCGCCGAGAAGCAGGTTCAGACTTTCTATGCGCATTATATCCATGATGGAGGATTCTCTGAAGACTGGCAGGATATCGTTGTTAAAAAATTAACGGACAAAGTCTATCTCTCGTTCGATATAGACGGTTTAGATCCATCCATCATGCCTGCGACAGGTACTCCCGAGCCAGACGGATTAACCTGGCATGAAACAATGGTCCTGCTGCGAAAAGTGAGTGAGCGGACAAAAATTGTTGGCTTCGACGTCGTAGAGTTCGCACCGATAAAAAAACTTCATTATGCCGATGAGACAACTGCAAAATTAGTATATAAAATTTTAAATTATGCGTTGTAGTATTCATTTATAATAATCGCGCCGGGGGAACGGTATGTACGTATTAAAATCTATAAGTAAAGTCATTTTCTTTATCTTCCACTCAGTTGTCTTACTTCAGCTTCTCAATGCTCAGCATAATTTCCGGGAGATTCCCGAGCTTGGCCAATATTTCAAAGAATATGACGTGGTCGGGTCGTTCGTTCTGTACGATCTCAACAACGATTCGACCATTTGTTACAACCGTGATAGGATTACGAAGGAATTTATACCTGCTTCGACATTCAAAATACCCAATTCGCTAATCGCCCTTGAGACCGGTGTCGCTACCGACGAAAATTTCGTTATCAAATGGGACAGCACCCGGTACGGCATCGAAACATGGAACCGGGATCATACTCTGAAAACTGCTTTTACCAATTCCGTCGTCTGGTATTACCAGGAAATTGCCCGCCGTATCGGGCCTGAACGAATGCAGCACTTCCTCGATACGATGCAATACGGAAATCGAAATATCTCAGGCGGTATCGATCGCTTCTGGCTGGAAGGAGGACTGCGGATATCGCAAGTTCAACAAATCGATTTTCTCCGGCGACTGTACACATACCAATTGCCAATCTCCAAACGGAGCATCGATATACTGAAGAAGATCATGGTATTTGAAAAAACCAACGCCTATACACTGAGCGCTAAAACCGGATTGGCACTGCGGACAGACAGAGAAATCGGCTGGCTCGTGGGTTATCTGGAACGTAACGGGAATGTGTACTTCTTTGCCACAAGCATCGAGCAAAAAGATCCCACCGATCTGTTCGGGAAAGCACGACTTGAGATCACAAAAAAAATATTCTGGGCATTGAAATTGATGTGAGAAGCAGATTCATCGACAAACCTAAAGAAAAATCACCAGCAAGATTTTTTTATACCTCCTATGACGTTCTTCGATTCCTTTTTTATCGATAAAAACATCTCAGTAATATTGTAACATTCTATGAAAGATAGCGTTTAATATCTATTGAAAAGAGGCCTTTTATTCCGTATCTTAAGTAATTATTGGATATTACACACCATCTCCGTCAAGTATGGTAATGGCAGACTCTCACAACGCAGATTTATCTAAACTTCAAATCAATCACGACAAGACGGCCAAATCGAAAATCCTTCCAAAACGAAGGCTCTTGTGGATCATAGGAATCGTGGCCTTTCTGGTTTTGATATTTATCGTATTTCGCAGCACCCTTGCTCCGCTTCCGGAAGTCGAAACAACGACTGTTGTGTTGACTAGTCCTGCGCAAACAAGCGCTCTTCTTAATGCCAGCGGCTATGTGGTTGCCCAGCGAAAAGCAGCGATCGCTTCAAAAGGAACAGGACGGCTTGTACGTCTCACTGTCCAGGAAGGAGACCGGGTTAAGCGAAATATGATAATCGGCCAGCTCGAAGACAGCGACGTCCAGGCGGCACGTGCACAGGCGAAGGCGAATCTTGCGGTCAGTCAGGCTGATCTCATCGACGCGAAACAGACACTTGAGCGGACACGCCAACTTTTTGCCTCGTCTCTGTCATCACAGGCAGAGCTCGACGCCGCTGAGGCGCGGTACAACCGTGTCGTTGCATCAATTTCCTATGGCAAAGCCACAGTTGAAGCTGCAGAAGTTGCCATCGAAAATACTCTTATCCGTGCTCCGTTTGACGGCACCGTTCTTTCAAAAAACGCCGATGTGGGCGAAGTGATTGCTCCGTTTTCAACTTCCGCTAGTTCCCGCGGGGCCGTAGTGACCATAGCCGACATGAACTCTCTGGAGGTTGAAGCTGATGTTTCCGAATCAAATATAGAGCGATTGAGACCGGGGCAGCCCTGTGAAATTACTCTCGATGCCTTTCCGGGAAAACGATACCGTGGCAAAATCAATAAAATCGTCCCTACTGTCGATCGCGCAAAGGCAACGGTAAAAACAAAAGTAAAATTCATCGACAGGGATGACAGTGTGCTTCCTGAAATGAGCGCGAAGGTGGCATTCTTGGCTGAAGCGCTGAGCGATAGCGCAGTGGCCCAGAAACCGAAGCTTGCAGTTTCTCCTGAAGCTGTCGTTTCACGGGATGGTAAAAAAGTTATCTTTATAATCAAAGAAGACATTTTGACCGAAGCACCTGTAACGCTTGGGGGAAATGTCGGAAATCTCATGGAAGTTCTTTCGGGAGCACGTGCGGGTGATCGGGTGGTGTTGAAGCCGTCAGACGACCTTCACACCGGCTCACATGTAAAAACGACACAACAATAATTGAATGGAAGATTCCTCTATGCCAGAACCAATAGTCGATATCCGGAATATCACAAAATCATACCATCGTGACAGCATCGAAATTCCGGTTCTTCAGAATCTCTCTTGCACGATTCCCGAAGGTGAATTTCTCGCGCTGATGGGCAACCGTCGGGATCCGGAAAAACAACGCTGTTGAATCTGATTGCCGGAATCGACCGGCCTGATAGCGGCGAAATCGTTGTCAATGGGGTCAACGTCCCATCGCTCAGCGAATCAAATCTGGCCAAGTGGAGAGCGCGTCACGTTGGATTTATTTTTCAGTTTTACAACCTACTGCCTGTTCTTACAGCGTTCGAAAACGTGGAGCTCCCACTGCTGCTCACCGGTCTGTCGAAAAAGGAACGAAAAGAACATGTCGAAGCGGCCCTTGCCATTGTCGGACTCACAGATAGAATGAAGCATTATCCACGACAGCTCTCGGGAGGACAGGAGCAGCGCGTCGCCATCGCACGCGCCATAATTACCGACCCGCTCGTTCTCGTCGCCGACGAGCCGACAGGCGATCTCGATAAACGCTCTGAAGACGAAATTCTAACTCTTATCGAACGATTGAACCAGGAATTTAAAAAAACAATCGTCATGGTCACACACGACCCCCGGGCTGCCGAGAAAGCACACACAATTCGCCATCTCGATAAAGGCGAGCTCCAGTAAATGCACATCGGCAGGAGAATAGAGCATGAAAGTTTTTAAACTTATATTTAAAAATCTGCTTCGCCACAAACTGAGGACATCTCTGACCATCCTCGGTATTACCATTGCCGTGATGTCATTTACACTGCTGAGTACTATCATTACCGCCTGGTACGCATCCGTTGAAGCCTCGGCGCAGAACCGGCTGATAACACGGCATTCTGTTTCCTTCGTCTTTCCACTTCCCTATTCGTACAGGGATCAGATTGCCCGTATCCCGGGGGTTGCCAACGTCACTTACGCGAACTGGTTTCAGGGAGTCTATATTGATGAGCGAAATTTTTTCCCGCGTATGGCTGTCAACGTCAACACGTTTTTCGATGTGTATCCAGAATTCGTACCAACATCAAAGGAAGACTTCGAGACGTTTAAGCGCGAAAGGAATGCCTGTATCATCGGACAAAAAATCGCCAAAAAGTACAACTTGAAGATTGGCGATATAGTAAATATCCGGGGAGATATTTATCCCGACAACTGGCAATTCGTCGTTCGTTCAATTTACCGCGGCCGTGATAAAACGACAGATGAGACACAGCTACTCTTTCACTGGGAGTATCTTAATGAGTGGATCAAGAGAGAGTGGTCCGGTATGGAAGGTTTGGTCGGCTGGTATGTGATAGAAGTGAAGGATCAAAGCATGATTCCATCAGTCGCAGATGCCGTTGACAAACACTTTAAAAATTCTCCGGCTGAAACTAAAACAGAGACCGAAAAAGCATTCCAGCTTGGATTTGTTTCCATGTCGGGTGCAATCATTACCGCTATACGCGTCGTGTCATATATCATCATCGGAATCATTCTTCTTGTACTTGCAAATACCATGATCATGACGGCACGCGAGCGTGTGCGGGAATATGCCGTACTTAAAACTCTTGGATTTTCAACGGGACATCTTCTCGGTCTTATCGCCGGCGAATCTCTTGCAATCGCAGTAACAGGGGGTATCCTCGGTTTATGGCTTGCTTTCCCGCTCAGTGCCGGCATCGCAGAGCAATTTTCCACGCTTTTCCCCGTTTTCACTGTGGAACCATCGACAATGATTCTGGCAGGTTCTTTTTCACTACTAGTGGGGATCATCTCTGCAATTTTCCCGATGCTCCGGGCAATGCATACCAGTATTGTCGATGGATTACGTCAAATTGGTTAACCGAATGTAAAGGAATAGAGAATGGCAGCAATTCCTCTCAGTTATAATATCCGAAGTCTCTGGACACGCCGCCTCACAACAATCCTGACGATCGGGGGTATTGCTCTGGTTGTGTTTGTGTTTACCGCAGTCCTCATGCTCGCCTACGGTTTGAAAAAGACCCTCGTAAGCACCGGTTCAGAGGATAATGTGATTGTCCTCCGGAAATCCGCCGATGCAGAAATCATGAGCTACCTATCGCGCGAAGATGCAAATACCATCAAGACGTTCCCGGAACTTCGTCAATCGGCGGATGGAAAACCGCTCGTCTCAACAGAAGACGTTGTTATCATTAACTTGCTGAAATATGGAACCGGTGATATGGGAAATGTCACGGCTCGCGGGGTATCGCCCGAGGCATTCTCGCTCCGTCCACAGATCCGCCTGGCAGAGGGACGGTTTTTTACATTCGGCTCATCAGAGGTCGTCGTGGGAAAATCTATTGAAAAACGTTTTGAAGGAGCCCGGCCGGGTCAGGTACTCCACTTCGGCGGACGCGAGTGGACAATTGTCGGTGTAATGGATGCAAACGGGAGCGGTTTCGATTCGGAAATCTGGGGAGACGTTCGAACAACTTGGGCCGGCATTCGGCCGTCCCGTTTTTTCAGCAATGACACTGGGCTTAAAAAATGCAAACGATTTTGAAACTCTTAAAACACGGATCGAGGGGGAGCCGCGGCTTCAGCAGCTCCGCATTAAACGCGAGAAGCAATACTACGAGGGCCAATCGTTTCTTATGACCACGTTCATCCGTGCTCTTGGACTTATCATCACTATAATCTTCAGCCTCGGAGCGATGATCGGTGCGGCGATCACGATGTACGCTGCGGTGGCAAATCGAACCGTTGAAATCGGAACATTACGCGCGCTCGGCTTCAAACGAAGGAATATACTCACCGCATTCCTAATGGAATCAATGGTTCTTTCGCTTCTAGGCGGAATCATAGGCCTTTTTCTTGCTTCGTTTATGCAGGCGATAACGATATCAACTACAAATTTTCAGAATTTCTCGGAACTTGCTTTTGGTTTTGCTCTCTCTCCCGATACAATTCTCTGGTCGATGATTTTTTCGATCATCATGGGAATTGTCGGCGGATTCTTCCCCGCTGTCCGTGCCGCACGTTTGGATATCGTAACTGCGCTTCGCGCAGGCTGAGTTATTCTTTTTTAGACAGAAAAGCGGGGATCGCTATACGGCCTCTCGCTTTTTTTCTATCTCTTTTTTCAATATATTACAGTTTAATGTAATTCTTATCCTGAACACAGCGAAGGAAATCTCTGTGAAAATATTCGATTCCAGAAGGAATCAGCGGGCAATCGACCTTTTTTGTCACCGGCGGCGGTCAGAAACCGGTTCCATCGAAAAGACCGTGCGTACAATTCTCGATCGGGTACGGAGTAAAGGCGATGCAGCTGTCCGTGCATACACGAAAAAGTTCGACGGTGCAAAAATCTCCTCACTCATTGTTACACAATCCGAGGTCGAAGAAGCATACCGGAAGGCGGATCCGGTATTCATCGAGATTCTTGAGGAAGCTGCCGCAAATATACGTGCATATCATAAAAAACAGTTGCAGAGTTCGTGGTATTTCAACACGCCGGAAGGAAGCACACTCGGTCAACGAATCACACCGATTGAAAGCGTCGGGGTATATGTACCCGGGGGCAAGGCGGCGTATCCGTCAACGGTCTTGATGAATGTCATTCCGGCTCAGGTTGCCGGTGTCCCCTCAATCCATCTTGTATCTCCGCCGGATACGAACGGTTGTGTCAACGATAACGTGCTGGTTGCCGCTCGAATTCTCGGCATCACCGATATATACCGTGTGGGAGGTGCCCAGGCGATTGCCGCACTGGCATATGGAACAGAGACAATTTCGCGCGTCGATAAAGTCGTTGGTCCGGGTAATATCTATGTGGCAACCGCAAAGAAACTTCTCTATGGAACGGTCGGTATCGACAGCTACGCGGGACCGAGTGAAATTGTAATCCTTGCCGATTCCAGCGCGCAGCCAGCTTTCATCGCTGCCGATATGCTCGCGCAGGTTGAGCATGACGAGCATGCTTCCGCGGTGTTGATTACACATGTGAAAAAACTTGCGGAAGAGGTCGAAAGAGAAATCCGGCGGCAGATAAAACTGTTGACGCGAAAAAAAATCGTTGCCAGGGCGCTTGATAAGAACAGTGCGGTGATAATCACCGGCACGATCGAAGAAGGTGCGGCTATTGTCAACCGTCTCGCACCGGAACACCTGGAAATCATTACCGAAGACTGTTGGGAAACGATGAAGCTTGTGAAACACGCCGGCGCAATTTTCCTTGGGAATTTTTCACCGGTCGCTGTCGGCGATTACTATGCAGGCCCGAATCATACGCTCCCGACAAGTACCACGGCCCGGTTTTCATCGCCTCTTAGCACCGAGGATTTTTTTAAGCGGACCAGCGTAATCGCCTATACGCGCGATCACCTCTCGGCAGTAGCCGAGCGGGTTGCAGTATTCGCCCAAAAAGAAGGACTCCAGGCTCATAGCAAGTCAATCACAATTCGTACACGACGATCATGAATTTTGTCAATCGTATTAAACCGAGCGTTCGCGCACTCGAACCTTATTCGGTAAAAGGACTGACAGCACGCATCAAGCTGAACCAGAATGAGAATCCCTTCGATATCCCGATGGTGATCAAGGAAAAAGTTCTGTCACGACTTTCTCGTGAGCAGTGGAACCGGTATCCCGAGACATTTCCACAGGATCTCATTAAAGCATTCGCCGGCTATCTTCAGTATCCTGCGGAAGGGATCATCGTCGGCAATGGTTCCAACGAACTGATGTACACCATCCTGATGGCTGTTGTCACTAAGGGAACTTCCGTCCTGCTCCCGTCTCCCGCATTTTTCCTTTACGAAAAGGCGACAAGAATCTTCGACGGTAACGTGATCAATGTGATGATGAACGACGATCTGAGCTACAATGCCAACCGCTTTCTCGAAGTGGCCGCACAACAAGACCCGTCATTGATCATCATCGTCTCACCGAACAGTCCGACCGCACAATCGATGCCGTACGATGATATCGAACGTATTCTGAAAGAAACGCGCGCATTGGTTTTAGTCGATGAGGCGTATATCGAGTTCTCCGATAAAAAGAGCTGCTTCGATCTTTTAAAGAAGTATCCGAATCTAATTATTCTTCGGACACTTTCAAAATCGTTCAGCCTTGCAGGACTTCGGGTCGGCTATTGTCTTGCTCACCCGGAAATACGCAACGAGATTCTAAAACCAAAAATTCCATTTACTGTCAATAGATTTTCAGCAATTACTGCGATGACGCTGCTTGACCATCTCGACGTCATACGCGAGCATATAGAATATATAAAACATCAAAAACGCTTGATGGAAGAATCTCTTCGTTCAATTGCCGGTGTGACGCTCTATCCATCGGATACAAATTTCTTCCTCTTCAGGACGGCCCGTCCATCATCAGAGTTGATGGATGCGCTGCTGCAGAAAGGCGTTCTTGTGAGAGATGTAAGTTCATATCCGATGCTTGAACGCTGTCTGCGTGTGAACGTCGGAACCGAGGAAGAAAACGAACAATTTATCGATATATTACGAAGATTGATTCATTAACAGGCCGCATTGGAGGCTGGATGAAAATTCTTGTGTGTGTGAACCACGTTCCCGATACTGAAGCAAAGATTAAAGTTGGGGCTGACAATATCACAATTGACAAAACGGGGGTTAATTATGTTCTCAACCCTTACGACGAATACGCCCTCGAAGAAGGTCTCCGGACGAAAGAGAAACTCGGAGGCGAGGTGATTGCAGTCAGCTGCGGCGGCGATGCACATAAGGAAACACTTCGTAAGGCACTCGCGATGGGCGCCGATAAGGCTGTCATTCTGAAAGATGATGCCCCGCGCGACTCGTTCGGTATCGCAAAAGCACTTGCCGACTTTGCCCGCGAAAGCGGAGCAGAAATAGTATTCACAGGTAAACAATCGATCGACTACGACGGCGCACAAGTGGGAAGTCTCATCGCTGAAATGCTCGGTTGGCCGTCAATCTCCGTAACGGTAAAACTTGAGATTTTCGACGGCAAAGTGAATGCGCATCGTGAAATTGAAGGCGGACACGAAGTCGTCCAGACAACACTCCCTGCTGTTATTATGGCACAAAAAGGACTCAATGAGCCCCGCTACCCGTCGCTGAAAGGAATCATGGCTGCAAAGAGTAAACCTATCGAAGAGAAAAAACCTGTTGCTACTGATCCGAAGGTGCAAGTCTTACAAATGAAAAAACCTTCAGGGAAATCGGCAGGTCGAATTATTGGGACCGATGCGAGTGCCGTTCCTGAACTGGTCCGCCTCTTGCATGATGAAGCAAAAGTCATTTGAAAATAAAGGATTGTTCAATGAAGATAGTCGCATTTGCAGAGCAACGGGACGGAAAATTTAAACAGTCGGCTTTTGAAATGGTCAGAACAGGGCGTACACTTGCTGACCAGCTTGGGGGAGAATTTTGTGCTATCGTTCTCGGCACGGGCGTGACTTCCATTGCCGCTCAGCTTGGAGGATATGGAGCATCACGAGTTGTGGTGGTCGACAATATCCTTTTAAAACAGTATTCCACAACAGCGTATGCCAAAGCAATCGCGACCGTTGTACAAAAAGAACAGGCGGCGATTGTCTTACTGACGGCAAGTTCGATGGGAAAAGATCTCTCACCGCGAGTCGCTGTGAAGCTTGACGCGGGACTTGCGCCGGATTGCACGGCATTGAATGTCGAAAACGGTGAAATCGTTGCAACCCGACCTGCGTACGCAGGGAAAGTCCTGCTCGATGTCAAAGTCACATCTGCAGTGAAGGTATTTACGCTCCGGCCTAATGTCTTTGCAGCAGGCACAAGCGGTGGACAATCTGCAGCGGTCGAGAACATAACGATAGATTTCGCGGATGCTGATTTTGCCGTCGTCGTGAACGAAGTCCGGATTACCGAAGGACGACCAGATGTTACCGAGGCAAATATTGTCGTCTCGGGCGGTCGCGGGATGAAGGGGCCGGAGCATTTCCATCTCATTGAAAAGCTGGCAGATGTTCTGCATGGTGCGGTCGGTGCTTCCCGCGCCGTTGTCGATGCAAAATGGCGTCCGCATGACGAGCAGGTCGGTCAGACCGGAAAAACCGTTTCACCGTCGCTCTATATAGCATGTGGAATTTCAGGTGCCATTCAACATATTGCAGGAATGTCGTCATCAAAATTCATCGTCGCAATTAATAAAGACAAGGATGCTCCAATTTTCCAGATTGCAGATTACGGCATCGTCGGCGATGCGCTGGAGATACTGCCTGTATTGACACAAGAAATACAGCAGAAAATCGGGACTTGATTTTAGGAAATTACTTCGTAGATTATCTTTAAGTAATAGCTTCTTCGGTACAAAAAGGAGAATGTGGTTCTGTGGAGAAGGTGCAAGTTGATATTTTGGGACTTTCGACAAGTCCGGCGAGTAACGGGGCATACGCACTTATTCTCAAGGAGGTCAACGGGGACAGGCGCTTACCCATCATTATCGGCGCATTCGAAGCGCAATCAATCGCTCTGGAAATGGAAGGGATCAAACCGCCGCGACCGCTGACACATGATCTGATGAAGAACATCATTGACCAGATGGGTGCTTCATTGACAGAAATACTCATCAACGATCTGCGCGATGGGACTTTTTTCGCTCAACTTGAACTCGACAGTGCGACCATCAACCATGAAGTAGATTCCCGGCCGAGTGATGCAATCGCCCTTGCCGTACGCTATGGCGTTCCGATTTTTGTAGCAGAAACCGTGATGCAGGAGGCATCGTTCCTTCCTGATCAGGAAGCCGAAGAAGAAAAGAAACCCGCTGAAAAACACCCACCGAAAAAGCTTGTCCCAAAAGTAACACGACTCGAACAGCTTCGTAATGAACTCAAAGAAGCCATCGAAAAAGAGGATTATGAACGGGCGGCAAAGTTCCGTGACGAGATTCGCCGACTCGAGTCGGGAGATTAACTCACAATTTTATTCACCATTATACAGAGGATACGATGCGTATCTTAAAGTATGTGATTCTCGTACTTGCATTTTCATGCGCGTTCTTTATTACCGCTGTCACAGCACAGACCGTCGCCGAGATCACAGCACAGAGCGATAGCCTTGCCGATGTTGCCTTTCAAAACAAACCAGCTCTCGATGTGTTGAGTGCAGCTGCCGATAAATATCCCGGTAACTACGACATTGTGTGGCGCCTGAGCCGCACCTATAGCGATATGGGGGCAGCGATAAACGCTATTTCCGATGAACAGAAGACGCAACAACTCGAATTGTATGAGAAATCTCTCGACTATGCAAACAAAGCTATTGCTGCAGATTCCACGGGATCAATGGGATATACGCGAAGAGCTATAGCCAACGGCCGAATCGCACTATTTAAGGGGGTATGGGAATCGATCGATCTGGTCAAACAGGTCAAACACGACTGTGAGAAAGCCATCGAACTCGACAAGAATAATTCTCTGGCGTACTATATTTTCGGGCGAACACATGCAAAAGTGAGCGAGAAAACGATACTCTTTCGCTGGCCGTTCGGCCTCGGATGGGGAAATATCGACGAGGCAATCAAGAATTTTGAAATTGCGATTTCGCTCCGCCCAAATTATATCATGTATCGTCTCGATGCGGCAAAGGCGTACATTGAAGAGGATGATTACGAGAAAGCACGTGCTAACCTGAATGCAATCAGTACCCTGCCAAAATCGTATCAACTTGACGACGATAGCAGGAAAGAAGCCGCGGAGCTGCTTGAAAAAATAAAGAATAAATGAGAATCTGAAAGGTGATATCGAATATGTTGAAAGTCGTCTTACTCCGTCATGGTGAAAGTATATGGAACAAGCTGAATCTCTTTACAGGTTGGACTGATGTTGATCTCTCGGAAAAAGGTTTCGAGGAGGCACATTCGGGTGGACAGATCCTGAAAAAAGAAGGGTACGTTTTCGACATAGCCTACACCTCGGTTCTCAAAAGGGCCATCCGAACGCTCAATATCACGCTTGAAGAAATGGACCAGGAGTGGATACCGGTGGTAAAATCATGGCGTCTGAATGAGAGACACTATGGCGCGCTGCAGGGACTCAACAAGGCCGAAACAGCCGCAAAATATGGTAATGAACAGGTGACTCTCTGGCGCCGCAGTTACGATATCCCTCCGCCTGCTCTAGAAGAGAGCGATGAACGCTATCCGGGACACGATCCACGATACAAGAATCTCCCTAAAAAAGACATTCCACTTACCGAAAGTCTTAAACTCACAGTAGAACGGTTTCTCCCCTACTGGCATGAAACCATCACACCGACGATCAAATCCGGAAAGCGTGTGATTATCTCCGCTCACGGAAATAGTCTCCGTGCGCTCGTAAAATATCTTGACAACGTCTCAGATGAGGAAATAGTCGGACTCAATATTCCTACCGGCGTTCCGCTGGTCTATGAACTGTATGAGAACCTGAAGCCAATCAAGCATTACTACCTTGGCGATCAAGAAGCCATAGCAGCCGCAATCAATGCCGTAGCAAAACAGGCAGAAAAAAAATAGAGCGATTAAATTTTTATAAAAAGCGATCCCCATCCAGGGATCGTTTTTTTATTCCTCAACCTTAACCTTTACCCTTGCCCTGAGCGAGTCCCGATTACTCGTCCCGAGCTTGTCGAGAGATATCGGGACGAGTCGAAGGGTCTACCTCAACCTTGTTCTTAAGAACTCTCCACGCAATATTTCTGTTAATTCCATTGCCATGTTATTAAAACTTTTCTATATTAAATGATTAATAATCCTTCGCACCTATGAAATTTCTTTCACCCGAGCCACAAGTTACTCTATACAAAGCTTTCCCGAATGCCTTTAAAAGCATTATCAGCGCAGGGCGGACATGTTATTCATCAAGAGGAATCATCACCGACGAACAACTCGAACCGATAGAAAAATGGCTGCCGCTGGCACAGTCGATGTATGAAGCGGGACATCACACGAATTTTCAACATGCACATTTTCAATTTCAGCTAGGCAATATCTCACGCCAGAGCGTTTGGTCGTTTCTTCACAGTCATCCCTTTTATAATTCTGAACAGGTGAGTCAGCGCTATGTTGAAGTAAAACCCGGCAACATTGCTATCCCGCCACTCGTTGGAGAGGCACTCGCTATCTATACATCGACTGTCAATTTTCAGGTAGAAGCATATCATACATTAATACGCCTGCTTTTACCCATAACAACTGAAGAATATTTCAAGCGGTTTCCCGCCCGTCAGAATTTTGAAGAAGAGTATCAGAACAACATAAAAAAGAAATGTCAGGAGATTGCCCGTTATATTCTTCCTGTCGCGGCATTTGCCTGCATGTACCACACGATCAGCGGTATCACGCTGCTCAGATACTACAGGCTGTGCGAACAGTACGATGCACCCCTTGAACAACGGATTATAGTACAGAAGATGATCGATGAGCTTCTTCGTGTCGAACCGCTGTATAAAAATATCCTTCAAGAACCGATAGCACTTGAAGCAACGCCAGAATACGAATTTTTTACCGATCATTATCATCCTACGGATATTCTTTCATCACGAAAGATTTTCTGTGATGAATTTGACCGGAGCTTGACCGGCCGTGTGTCAAAATTAGTGGATTACAAGCATTATAACGAAGCCATCCTGGCACAGTCGGTCCGCGAAGTCCTCGGAATCCCTCAATCTGAAATGAACGATAACGATGCGATCGAACTGGTGCTTCACCCTGCAAAGAACCGCCTTCTCGGCGAGACGCTGACCCTGACAACGCAATCGAAGCTCGGCCGGGCGATGGTTCATCCATTCTATACATTCCGGCGAAAAATAAGCCATACCGCCGATTCACAGGATCAGCGTCACCGGATGACGCCTGCATCACGTCCGTGTCTACACACTCATTTTTCCGGTGAACCGGACTATATCATACCCGAAATTCTCAAGCGTGATGACAAAGCGTTAAAATTTTACACTGAGGCAATGGACCGGGTCTGGTCGGCTATCAATACATTGAAAAATTCCCACGGCGTGAGCGACGAGTTTGCACTCTACCTTCTCCCCAATGCAGTCAGCATCCGGTTCACCGAATCAGCCGATCTTCTAAATCTGCATCACAAACTCAAGATGCGTCTCTGCTACAATGCACAGGAAGAAATCTGGAAGGCTTCGCTTGATGAAGCCGAGCAGATATGCGAAGTCAATCCACGGATCGGAAAATACCTACTTCCTCCCTGTTCAATCCGCGATCTCGCAGGAATACAACCGCCCTGTCCGGAGGGAAATCGCTACTGCGGTATTAAAGTATGGAAGCTTGATATTTCCGAATATGAGCGGGTGATTTAAGAGAAGACCTTTAACAGCAGGATGTCTCAGTGCAAGGTTCTTAATGCAGATCAATCAAGAGTAAATTTCGTTTCGGTGAATTGGCTTTTCAAATGCTGTACCTCGCTTTTATCCACCATAAAATCGTTCATGACCAGGTAATCAATTTCTGAATTCATAAAACATTTTAATGCATCTTCGGGAGTACACACAATCGGTTCACCACGTCTGTTAAAACTTGTGTTAATGATGATGCCGTAACCTGTAAGCCTTTTAAAATCCTGGATAAGCTGCCAGAACCTCGAATTCGTCTCTTTATTCACCGTTTGGACGCGTGCCGAGTAATCGATGTGTGTGATAGCCGGAATATCGGATCGAAGATGATACAACCGCTTGAAGATATCCGGATTGGAATCAATATCCGGCATGGGAATGCGTCTTTTTTCAGCAATCGGCAGAACAAGCAGCATATATGGCGACGGGACAGGATTATCACAGTACTCGCCCACATTCTCTTCGAGTATCGACGGGGCAAAAGGCCTGAAACTCTCGCGGTACTTTATTTTTAAATTCATCTTCTTCTGCATATCCGGATTGCGCGCGTCACCAATGATGCTGCGATTTCCCAGTGCTCTCGGACCGAATTCCATCCGCCCCTGAAACCAGCCGATGACCTTTCCCTGATCTATAAGGGGTGCAATTTTCTGGGAGAGCTCATCAAAATTCTGAAAATATGAATATTTCATACCATATTTTGACAGCAATTTTTGTATTTTATTATTCTGGAACGAAGGACCAAGATACGCCCCCTTCATTGAATCGGTTGGAATGGGAATTCGTGGCTTATCAAGATAGAGGTGCCACCCGATGAGTGCACCGCCAACAGCTCCCCCTGCATCTCCTGCTGCAGGCTGGATCCATAGATTATCGAATATTTTATTCTCGAGTATTTTACTATTGGCGACACAATTCAATGCCACACCGCCGGCCATCACAAGGTTGTTACTACCGCTTAGTTTCTTAACCGTTTCTGCAAGTCTAAGAATCATTTCATTGGTGATTTCCTGGATTGCCAGAGCCATATCCATATACGGTTGAGAAAGCTCGGTCTCTTCTTTCCGTCTCGGAATTCCGAAAAGTTTTTCCCATCGAGGTTCGTTACACATAGTCAGACCGGTTGCATAGTTAAAATATTTCATATTGAGAAGCATCGATCCATCCGGCCGAATATCGATGATATGTTCTTTAATCAGCTTTTTGTACTTTTCAACTCTCTCAGATCCTTCCAGTCCATACGGAGCGAGTCCCATGAGCTTGTACTCGCCGCTATTCACTTTAAATCCACAGTAATATGTAAAAGCGGAATACAGCAAGCCAAGTGAATGCGGAAAATGAAGTTCCTTATAAATGATAATATCGGTGCCTTTGCCGAAACCGATGGTTGTGGTCGCCCACTCTCCAACGCCGTCGACGGTAAGAATGGCTGCTTCCTCATAGGGAGACGGGAAAAAAGCGCTGGCTGCATGCGAAAGGTGATGCTCAGGGAACAATAGAGGGATATTGCCTGTGATTCCGACTTCTTTCAATTCCTTGCGAAGGTATCTTTTCATAAAAAGCTTCTCTTTGAGCCATACAGGAATAGCGTTAGAAAAGCTTTTCAAACCATCCGGTGCAAAAGCATGATACGTCTCCAGCAAACGCTCGAACTTGATGAAGGGTTTATCATAAAACACCACACATTTCAGGTCGGATATTCCGACGGCGGCTTCATCCAGCACGTACTTCAATGCATGACGCGGGAAACCCGAATCGTGTTTTTTCCGGCTGAAACGTTCTTCCTGGGCTGCGGCGACTATCGTATTGTCTACGACGATAGCAGCCGCACTGTCATGATAAAATGCCGATATTCCTAATACTGCTTCGCGCATTTCAGAATAACGTATAAATGAATGGTGCAATGGCCGTCCCTGCCGTCAATACTATGAGCAAGGCAAAAACGAGCAGGATGATAATCAACGGCAGTAACCAAAACTTTTTTCGCACTTTTAAAAATTGCCAGAGTTCCCTTAAAAATTCCATAGTATGTTTCATTCAAATTAGAATGGATGCAGTATGTCTTCTTTTACAAAACGCCGATTCCTCTCATGAAAAACAGATGCTGATGTTTTTTTAAACTGAGTTAGCAGCAACCTATCTTTTCCGATTATTTTCCGGAACAATGCCGTAGGAGTAACAATAACTAGAAATATCAAGGTCAGAATAACGAATGAGCTGATTCGCCCAAGAATGTGAGATACGTTCAACCATATCAGTGAAAAAGGATAGAATACTACAGGGGCGACCATGACGAGTACAATGAACCCAATTGATATCTCAACGAGAAGTGAAGAATGCATGAAAAGACTCGCTATCAACAGTATGGCTATCAGCGCCAGACCTGATTCGGTATTTTCCTTGGGTGTAAAAGATGTTTTCATTTATAAAGACTCAAAAATTTCCACGGCCGCCCTTGACTTATTGAGGGTAAAGAAATGGAGCCCGGGGGCACCCCACTTCAACAATTCGCGGCATTGATTGATGGTATACTCCACCCCGATAGTATGGATCTTTTCAGGATCGTTTTTATATTCTTCGAGTTTGACAACAAGTTCCGCAGGTATCTTTGCTGCAGACATTTTTGTAAAACGCTCGATCTGTCGATAGGTGGTAATGGGAATAATACCGGGAATGATGCGGCAGTTTATCCCTGATTCTTGCGCAAGTTTAACGAATTGAAAATAATGTTCATTAATGAAGAAAAGCTGGGTAATGAGAAAATCAGCCCCCGCATCCACTTTGATTTTCAGATTCTTTATGTCGGTTTCAAGATTGATTGCTTCTGGGTGTTTATCGACATATGCTGCGGCTCCTATACAAAAATCAAAGTGTTTACGGACAAATTCGATTAACTCGTTTGCATGTTGGAAACCGTCGGGTAAGCGAATAAATTTCCCCTGGTCTTTTGGGGGATCTCCTCTCAACAGCATGAGGTTCTTTATCCCTATCTGATGAAGATTATGAAGATCGTTCTTTACCCTTTCTCTCGTTGCGTTAACACAGGTATAATGCGCGATGGTGGTCAGTCCAACCGCTTTCTGCAGGTATTCTACAAGGGCAAACGTACGCTCCTGAGTAGACCCTCCCGCTCCATATGTGACAGTGACAAACGAAGGGGAAAGTTTCATTAACCTCCCGATGTTAATCCCGAAATCTACCGCTGAAAGTTCGTCTTTCGGAGGGTAAAACTCAAAAGAGAAGGTTTTTTCCTGTGATAAAAATATATCGGTAATTTTCATTCTCTGGTAAAATCAATATATAGGTATTACTATAAGAAATTTCCATGAAAAAACCTAATCTGGCACTTCTGCTGTTACTACGGAAACAATTTCCGCTGGGCAGTCTATTTTACCGATTTCAAACCTATGTCAAAATTCATAAAAATATATAACATTGAAAAACATCCGAATTCATTATGGAATTGTATCGGCTATATTCTTTTCTCTCTTTTGGCATATTACGTGCATGAAATTAAGAGGTTGTATTGTGCACGGGGATGTGGTTACCCCCCATCTCCATATTCTCGGCACGATAGATCTTCGCTCGTGGATGCGCGAAGAACTAAAGAACCCCGCAGTCCCGACTTGTCGGGATTGCGGGTTTTTATTTCCCTTTTTTTCCTTTCTATTCCGATTGAGTTTCCACTTTTTTTCGATATATTAGTCCGGTCATTTACCTTTCATGAATATCCTAGGAACATGATTAAGATCGCGGTCGGTGTGGTATGGAGAGATGGATCGGTTTTGCTCTGTCAGCGAAAAAAAAGTGCGAAGTATCCACTCAAATGGGAATTCCCGGGGGGAAAGATCGAAAGTGGTGAAACACCGGAAGTATGTTTGAGGAGAGAGTTGCTGGAAGAATTAGCAATCACAGCTACAATTGGAAAAGAATTACATCGTCAACACATAGTCTATGCCGATTCCGGTTCATATGATGTGAGGTACTACTCGGTATGCACATTCGAAGGAGTACCCGAGAACAGAGCTTTTTCCAGAATCCGGTGGGTTGATATCGCCGATCTGCAACTATATGATGTGCTCGAAGGAAACCTCGAAGTAATCCGAAAAATCAGTAAGAATCCATTCTTGTGAACACTGACTCCGCCGGTACATTCATCGGTTATAGGGCGCACTATTTCTATACTCTTTTGTGAAATGTATTTTCAACACTCAGGTCGGAAATTTTTTAAAACAAAAAAATGGTTCTTATAAAGTGAGCATAAAAGTACGAGAGTCAATGCTTGCGAACGGAAAACTTGATAGGCAAGTTCTTTGGAAAGCACTGCGTGCGAAGTACAAGAGACAGCGCACCGAGATTCGTTTGCGGCTTGTGGAATTTCAACGGATCCGGCCGGAACAATATTTTTACGAATTTGTATACTGTCTGTTGACACCGCAGTCGAGCGCGGTCCATGCAGCACAGGTCCAGCACCAATTAAAAAAGCACAGATTCCACGAGGTGGAACTCGATCCTGAAACTTACCTCCGGCAGAAAGAGACCTACATCCGGTTTCACCGTACAAAATCGCGTTTACTACTCCTCATGAAGGCGCAATTCCCCGAGATATTGACAATCCTGGCATCGGGAAAATCAGCGTACGATATCCGCGAATGGCTTGTCCGGCATGTCAGGGGTTTTGGCTATAAGGAATCAACCCATTTTCTTCGAAATATCGGGAAAAATGAAGGTCTGGCCATCCTCGACCGGCATATTCTAAGGAACCTGGTCAATCTCAGGGTTATCCGCTCGGTTCCACAGACGCTGACTCGAAAACAATATCTTGCACTCGAGGAAAAATTTCAACAATTTGCACTTGAAGTTGCTATTCCGATTGATGAACTCGATTTGTTATTCTGGTCGGAAGAAACCGGTCAGATTTTAAAATAGTGACGAGGTGCTGTGTGAAATTCAGCGATCTGAAAAAACGGGTCGATGAAGTACCCGAACTCGCAACACTACCCGGTGTGACTGCAGAACTGCTGTCTATTCTTCAATCGAAAGATGTCCCGATCGAATATATCGCCGCGATTATCGAGACCGACCCTGCACTTACGACAAAAATCCTGAGAGCTATCCGATCAATACGCGAGAAGTCGCCAGAGACAATCGTTTCCATCCATGAAGTAATTTCACATTTGGGATTGTACGAGATACGAACAATTCTTTTTCATTTCACGGTATACAGTAAATTATTCAGGTTCAAATCGGAACAGCAAGAGTGGATGCATCAATATTGGTCCGATTCGGTTGCGTGTGCGCACACGTTTCCCGTATGCTGGCTATGAAATTCGGAATTCAAACCGAAAACAGAGAATTCATTGCGGGACTTTTACACGATCTCGGCAAGCTGTACCTTATTCAGTTCCAACCAAATCAGTGTAATCAAATCCAGCAATCCATCACACAAACATCCATGAATGATATCGATGCTGAGAATAAATTGCTGGGGGCAACACACGCAATGATTGGCGGATGGCTTGCGGAGCGATGGGATCTTCCGCCAGCATATGTTGAAACCATGAAATATCACCATGATCCAAGGATGGCCACAACCGATCAAAACCTCTCGGCACTTATCAACTTTGCCGAAACATGCTGCGTTAAAATCGGATATGGATTCATGGAGGGGAGTTTACACTCCCCATCGATCACTCACGCGGTTGGGCTATTCTCGAGTCGCTCCACCCAAGTTTGGGGAAAAT
>CAVZMI010000002.1:0-41969 GCA_963776275.1 Ignavibacteriota bacterium | reverse complement strand
GTCAAGCGAAATCTATGGAGGTTTGAACGGCTGCTGGGATTACGGCCCTCTGGGAGTCGAGCTGCTGAAAAACGTCAAAGAACAATGGTGGCAGGCGATGACATTCCGCGAGGATATTGAGGGAATTGATGCAGCGATCTTAATGCACCCGCGCGTATGGGAAGCATCCGGCCATGTTGAGAACTTCACCGATCCGATGGTCGATTGCAAAGAGTGCAAAGCCCGTTTCCGTGCCGACCAGATTGACGAGAATATGTGTGGAAACCCTGCATACAAAGGCCGCAAGGCATCGAAATGTGCCGCGGAGGGAAAATTTACAGAAGCCCGGCAGTTCAACCTGATGTTCAAGACATTTGTAGGCCGGTTGAAGATGACAGCGCTGTCGTATATCTGCGTCCGGAGACTGCACAGGGGATTTATGTAAATTTTCTCAATGTTCAATCGTCATCCCGGCAGAAAGTACCATTCGGGATAGCGCAGATCGGGAAAGCATTCCGGAATGAAATCAATACGAAGAATTTTCTTTTCCGGACGCGAGAATTTGAACAAATGGAAATGCAATTCTTTGTCCGACCCGGCACAGACGAAAAATGGTTTGCCTATTGGAAAGAAGAACGTCTAAAATGGTTTATCGAATTAGGGATGAAGAAAGAGCGGCTCCAATTTAATCGGCACGAACCCGGTAAGCTTGCGCACTACGCAAAAGATGCCTATGATATCGAGTACCTGTTCCCGTTTGGATGGGGAGAGATCGAAGGAATACATAACCGTACGGATTACGACCTATCGCGCCATCAGCAGTTTTCGGGTAAGAATATGCAGTATTATGATGATGAGAAAAAAGAAAAGTACACTCCATTTATTATTGAGACATCTGCCGGTGCAAGCCGTTCGTTCATGGCGTTCCTGGTGAATGCCTACGATGAGGAGATGGTAAAAGATGAGCAACGGACTCTCTTGCGGTTCGATCCGAGGCTTGCACCAACGAAAGCCGCCATTTTCCCGCTCGTGAACAGAGACGGTATGCCGGAGCTCGCCCGCTCGATCGAGCAGGATCTTCGGAAACATCTCCGCGTGTTCTATGATGAGAGCGGTGCCGTCGGCCGCCGCTACCGCCGGCAGGATGAAGCGGGAACACCGTTCTGTATCACCATCGATTCGCAGACGCTGGAGGATCAAACAGTCACAGTCCGTGAGCGCGATTCGATGAAACAGGATCGAGTCGCAAACACGCAGCTTCTGCAATATCTGCGTGACAAATTAGCAAAGTAATTTTCCAATAAGGAGTCTTCCGTGAAGTTATCACAATATTTCTGTACTGTCTGTTGCGTTATTTTCATTTTCCTTTCAGGTTGTACATTTGAAGAAGATCTGGCCGGATCGCAAGATATGCTCTATCCGGTGACGGCATTAAAAGCTGCATCGTTCGATTCGACCTCGGTATTGTTAACATGGGTGCCGTCGCCGAATGATTCGATCTCGTTGTTTCAGAAATATCAGTTATTCTGGACATATGCGAATAGTGCGGACAGTAGTCTTGTCAAACCTGATAGTGTAGATCTCCTCCGTGGGACATCCAGCTATCGTGTCACAGGGCTGACGCAGGGTGTCGAATACCTTTTTACTCTCTATACAATTCCGCAGGACTTTGCCGTGCGACCCTATACGAGCATCCGTTGGGCACCGGCAATGAATTATGGAGTTACAACATTGCCAAACCAGAACGTCCTGGAAATATACGATGCAACACACACCCCCACCGGTCCGTCGGTAATCAATCTTGATGATCCCAGAGCGCAAGCCTCCGGCGACCTATATCTTGAGAGCGATTTAACATTAAGAAGTACCAGTGACAAGGGTACAGGCTGGAGACGTACATTGTTCTCAACGACGCAAATACAGGCATCTGACGTACCTCTGCCCATGACATCGTTTCCATCGGTCAGTACATTTATTGATTCTGTTGTATCACTGCAACCTCAAGTTATCTACTTTTGTAAGACGCAGGATGGTCATTACGCCCGGCTGTATGTAAAAAATATACCGCCCGCATTTGGTACGAAAGTGTTCGTCAATCTTGATATTTCCTATCAATCGACAGCGAATCTTCCCTATGCGAAACGAACACAATAGTGACTATTATGGATAATAAATTACTTGTCATAGCGATTGTCATAGTAGGATGTCTGGTTTTTTTGTTCGGCTTTAAGGTCATCAAGAAGCTGGTAAAAATAATTCTTATTATTTTCGTTTTGCTTATCATCGGGGCTATTGTCTATTTTCGATTGATGTAATATATCTTTTTGCGCATGAATGTAGAATTGATCGTAGCAATTAATCCCCGCCGGATTCCGGATTTCTTTTGAGAATAGCCATCCCATGAATATACTCCATGTCCTTTCGCAGTTTGAAGTCACGGGCGCCGAAACCTATGCGGCCGTTCTGGCGGATTTTCAAGTACGCACCGGGCATTCCGTCACGATCGTTTCCGATACATTTCATACGGCGACTGAAGCCGAAATCTATACTCTCCCCATCGGTATTCGTACATATTCACAAAAGTTGAGAAATATTTCTGCAATACGGGAGCTTCTACGCATAAAAAAGATCGATGTCATTCATGCACATTCGCGTGCAGCAAGCTGGGTAAGCCATAGGGCAGCACGAGGTAGAGACGTTCCTCTTGTATCGACGATACACGGCCGCCAGCACGTTCATTTTTCCTCGAAGACATTTCATATCTACGGTGAAAAAATAATAGCAGTGTGTGAGGAAATCCGCGAGCATCTGATTTCTGATCTCCATTTCTCCCCGGAATCGATTGCTGTCGTTAGAAACGGGATCGATGTACTCCAATGGCCGTTCAAGCCGGATATCCGGCGGGAAAAAACGGCAATTGCGCTTGTCGGGAGACTCTCGGGTCCCAAGGGAGAAGTGGCACGCCATATCATTGCCGAAGTGTTTCCACGGATTGTTCAAAAGATTCCGAACATAGAATTGTGGGTAGTGGGAGGGATGAAGGAGACGGAAGAAATCCATCGGCTGATTCTGGATGCCAATGCGGCGATCGGATCGGAGAAAATCATATTCCGTGGATTTTTAAAAAATATTGTTGAAGTGTATCATCAGGCTTCTATTGTCATCGGTTCCGGCAGAGTAGCTATCGAAGCCCTTGCATGCGGGAATCAGGTGATCGCGATCGGTGAATCGTCCTATATCGGATTGGTTTGCGCTGAGACGGAACAGCAGGCTCTGAAAACAAATTTTGGCGATGCCGGTAGGCCCGAACCGATCAACTATTCTATTATCGAACATGATATACTCTCCGTACTGACCGAAAATAATCGGAATACGGCGGAGTGGGGACGGACATTCATCGAGAGGGAATTTGCGCTTGAGGCGGTGACCCCGCGTATTTCCAGTATTTACTTTGAAGCCATGATAGATAAGACAAGAAAGCACGAAATTCCTGTGCTTATGTATCATCGAGTCACCGAAGGAGTTCCACCGCGGACGAAATACGCTATCTATGTGACGACAGATGAATTTGAACGACAGCTATCATTCCTACAGCGAAAAGGATTTACGACACTCGCATATTATGATCTCTCGAAAATTTTCGCCTTGCGAAAGCCGCTCCCGCGTAATCCGGTTATCCTGACATTCGATGATGGGTATGAGGATAATTTTTTAAATGCATTTCCGATTCTGCAGAGACACTCGATGAAGGCGGTCATTTTCCTCCTCGGCAACAGAGCGATTACAAGCAACGTATGGGACACGCAGAACGGCGAACCGGAAGCGAACCTCTTGAATGATGAACAGATCCGGTTGATGGCGGAATATGGTATTGAGTTCGGATCACATTCGATGGATCATAGAAAGCTCACGGAGCTTTCGGTCGAGGAGGCACAGAACGACGTTACAGCATCGAAGTTATTGCTCGAACAACGGTTGGGAAAAGAAATCATTTCCTTTGCCTATCCATACGGTGCGATTAACGAACAGGTGAAAGAATGCATCTTCCGTGCCGGTTATGAATTTGGCGTTGCTACGGAATCCGGCCCCTGGAATTTCTGGAGCGATCTTTATCAGATCCGGCGTATCCAAATATTCCCGGGTACCAGTCTCTTTTCATACTGGAAAAAAATATCGGGATGGTATAATCGATATAAAAGAATCAAGGAAATCCTTCGACACCGACTACCTGCGGGAATACTCGCTCAGCGAAGCAGTACTTTAGTACAGGACGAGAAGGAAAAAGGAGAAAGGAGAAAGTAAGAAATTGTATTGCCAAGGAATTCTTTAGATTTTTTTTGGAAAAAATTCCACAGTATGATATTTGAATATAACTCCTTCAATAGTAAAAAGAATTTTTTCCTCTTTACTTTTTAATTTTTCCTTAATTCATTGCTGTATGAAACCTTCTGAATTGACGTGGACGATGAAACGAAAAAAAGAATAGCCAGGTTCTACGACGTTTTTTCCCAGGAGTATTCACGGATCTATTTTCATGAACTCGATCATAAACCGTTTGACCGGGAGATACTCGATGCTTTTTCTTCTTCGGTATCAGCAAATGGAACTGTATGCGATATCGGATGCGGCCCTGGCGAAATTGCCGTCTATCTCCGGTCGAGGGGATGCACTGTCATTGGCATCGATATTTCCGAGGAAATGATACGTGAGGCACGGCGATTGAGTCCGGACATCCCGTTTGAGATTGGAGATATGACGCATCTTCGTTTCCCCGATAATTTTCTGGCAGGAATTACAGCATTTTACGCAATCGTCCATTGTACCTATAACGATGCTAAGGATGCTTTTTACGAGTTTTATCGTGTCCTCCAATCCAATGGGGTGCTTCTGCTGACATTTCATATCGGTACCGAAGTGCTTCGCATCGAGAAAGGTACCTCCGAAGTCGTTGCCGTTGATTTCCGATTTCTCGATCCGGATATTATCGGTCAAAAGCTTACTGAAGTAGGTTTCACGATTGAAGAAATAAAAGTTCGTCCCCCGTATCCTGAAATAGAATATCAGAGTAAACGTGCATATATACTGGCACGGAAGAGGAAATAGCGGGATGGAAACAAAACAAAAAAATCAGGCATTGATTGTAATCTGTCTCGGCATTCTTGTAGTGATCCTAATCGGCCTTCTAATCTGGAAGTCTATCCGGTCGAAACAAGAGGAGCGGAGGAAACATCTGTATGTCTCAATTGAAGAGACGGATCCGAAGATGCATGAGGCGATCGGGAAAGCAAGGGGGAGTATTGACGAATTCATTGCAATGCTCCAGAACCCGAAACCAACAATCAGCTACTTTGCCTTGAAGGCTAAGTTTGAAGAAAATGGAACGATTGAACATGTATGGCTAAATTTTATTACCTGTGACGGAAAAGAATTCGAAGGTAATGTGGCAAATGATCCTTTCGCATTGAAAACTATTTCATTCGGGAAGACGGTCAGAGTACCGCTAGAGCGAGTGTCGGATTGGATGATTATTGATAATGGGGTTTTAGTCGGTGGGTATACGCTTCGTGTATTACGCGACAGAATGTCCGAGCCCGATAAAAGGGCATTTGATGAAAAAGGCAGGTTCAGGGTGGAGTGAGAAAAGATAAAAGAAAAAAGATATAAGGAAAAAGCTTACCCCGAGTCCTGACCCCGTCTCGGCTTTCAGCGGGAAAGGGGGGATCAAGGGGAAAAAAGACAAAAAACGAGAGTCCTCTTTTTCACCAGTTCGTCTTTTATCTTTTTCCTCTTTCCTTTTATCTTACATCTAATACTCTCTCCGTAACTTCTCTACCTCAACCCCTGCCCTGAGCGAGTTCCGATATACTATATCGGGACGAGTCGAAGGGTCAACCTTAACCCCCTCGACTCGTTCACTGCGTCCGCCTCGTTGAGCCTCGGCCCGCTTCGACGAGCGAAGCGAGGCGAGCGAGACGGGTTCACTCGCTCCACGAAGTGGTACTTTAGTGCGGGGTAAACTTTACCTATTCCTTATTTAAATATCACGCGGTGAGACCAAAACCCTGATCTTTTTTTCGATCTTCATTTTCCCCAACTCATCCCGTAGCCGGTTCATCTCTTCCTGTATTTTTGGAAGTTCCTCTTTCTCTATCTGAATATCGATGTCGGCATCGGGAATGTCGAAATATTCACGGTCGAATTCCCAGGATGGACATTCGGGTATATTAAAACGATATCCGTGAGCATCCTCCTTTTCATATTTTTCGATAGGGCCCGCGATGGTTTTGGATGATCCTTTCCTGATAATTTCAAAGTCGAGTGTTTTTCCCGGCTCGGCTTTGCTCAACACCCTTCTGATATCGCCCACGTCATTGACGGATTTTTTCCCGGCACGGATGATCACGTCTCCTGCTTTGAATCCCGCTTTCTCCGCCGTGCTGTTCTTGAATACTTCACAGACGAGTACTCCCTCGTTATTTGGTGCACCGAAATATGCGCCTAATTGTTCATTTAGTGTTTCAAGATTCATGCCGAGACGAGGGCCGTGACAGATAAACGGTATATGTTTCGGCAGCATGGGTGTAGAAATCCTTAATTGTTTGTTGTGCTCCTTTGCAGCACCAAGGGTAGCGGTGAGCGTTTTCTTCTGTCCCTCTCTTAGAATCACAATCGGTACTGCTGCGCCTGGAGAAGATTTCCCGACAAATTCTCGGAGATCGGCAGCATCGGAAATTTTCTTTCCATCAAATTCAATTATTACATCTCCCTTTTGAATACCGGCAGAATCTGCCGGACTTTCACCTTCGACTTTCTCGACATATGCGCCTTCCTCCGTTCCGAGCTTTTTCTCTTTGGCGAGTTCTTCTGTCACATCAGCAATTCTTACTCCAAGCCATCCTGTTTTTTCCTTTTTCTCGTTTATGACCTTCACGGCACTCTTTTTCGATTGAATTGGATCGTGTGCTCCACTGCTAAAAACCGGAATTAAGAATATTCCAGTTGCCAGGATAATCAACCACTGTTTCATGGGCATTCCTCCTTGGATAAGTGAATATATCATTAAAAATCACTCTCCTTCTTTCTATTTCAGACGCAGCTGTATAGTAAATGTTCCATTTTCATTGACATTCCTTCGATAATTCTTTAAATTCTGTTATTGAGAAAAAGTATTTCCAAAAAACTCTATGGCTTACAATCATCCCCAGAAAGCAGTAAGAATATCCCATAAGCGTCTTAAAGGATATTTCGATGAATTTGTGAGGTCGCTTGATGCGAAACGGCCGGAAACAAAAGGGACATACGAGCGTGCGCTGCGGGAGTTTCTCCGTTGGTTTGACAAAGACCGCGGATGTCTGTTCCGGGTCCGTGATATCGAGCGATATAAAAAATATCTGACGCGGCGTAAAAAGTTATCGGCGGTCTCGGTGTCGACATATCTCACTGCACTGCGGCAATTCTGCCGGTATCTTGAGTGGGCCGGTGCGCTCAAAGGAAATCCTGCAAAAGAAGTCAAAGGAAACGCCCGGCCGATGCATCACTCGCGCGAGATCATCCGTTACCAGGATATCGAACGTCTGCTCGCATCGGTTGATGTAAATACAGAACAGGGAACCCGTGATTATGCGGTTCTCAAAGCTATGCTGGGGTGCGGACTTTCCGAGATTGAGATCGTTCGTGCTGATGTCGGTGACATGGGCGAAGATGAGGGAAAACCTTTCCTTGCCGTTCAGGGAAAAGGAAGAAGTACAAAGGATGAGAGGGTCTGTCTGCCGCAGGACGTCGCACTCGCTCTTAAGGCATATCTTGGAATGCGGCTTGATATACATCCGGATAGGCCGCTTTTTGTCAGCGCCGGAAATCGAACACGGGGACTGAGAATGACAACACGTGGGATTCGTGAACGGGTGAATTATTATCTGCAGGTATCGGGAGTCAAACAGGGTAAAGCTCGACGAATTACAGCCTTTTCACTCCGGCATACTGCGGCACTTATGCTCGTCGAACAGGGCGCATCGGCAGAAGAACTTATGAAAAAGCTTCGCCTCGGCAGTGTATTGACGGCCGAGGTATATCTAAAACAAAAAGGAACACTACAGAACTGACATTCATTTGTTGGTAAGGATTCGGAATTTTTATGGCGTCATATGCATTTCAGGAAATAGAAGTACGATGGCAAAAATACTGGGAGGAAAATAAAACCTTTCGTGCTGTCGAAGATCCATCGAAACAAAAATATTATATCCTTGACATGTTTCCGTATCCGTCTGGAGCCGGACTTCATGTCGGGCATCCGGAAGGATACACAGCGACCGATATTCTTGCACGGTATAAACGCATGACCGGATTAAACGTCCTGCATCCGATGGGATGGGATGCTTTTGGTCTTCCGGCTGAACAATATGCAGTCAAGACCGGAACCCATCCTGCCGTCACGACGAAGCAGAATATCGACACATTCCGGCGGCAGATTAAGGCACTCGGATTTTCGTACGACTGGGACCGGGAAGTCAACACGACCGATCCGAAATATTATAAATGGACGCAATGGATTTTCCTTCAGCTGTATAAAAATGGACTGGCATATCTTGCGGAGGTTCCGGTAAACTGGTGTCCTGAACTGGGGACAGTTCTTGCCAACGAGGAAGTTCCGGAACAGATCGAAAAAGGATTCACGGTAATCCGGCGGCCGATGCGCCAGTGGATGCTGAAAATTACTGCCTATGCCGAGCGGTTACTGAGTGATCTCGAAAGTCTCGATTGGCCCGAATCGATCAAAGAGATGCAGAGGAACTGGATCGGGAAATCCATCGGTGCGGAAGTAGATTTCGGGATTGTCGGTATGCAGGAACGTCTTCGTGTCTTTACAACCAGGCCCGACACGCTCTGGGGTGCAACCTATATGGTGCTTGCACCTGAGCATCCATTGGTTGCACGGGTAACAGCTGCCGGACGGCAGAAGGATGTCCGGAAATATATTAATTCGGCAAGACGGAAAAGCGATCTTGAACGAACTGAACTTAGCAAAGAAAAAACCGGTATCTTCACCGGAGGTTATGCGTTCAATCCAGTCAATAAGCAACAAATCCCGATCTGGATCGCCGACTATGTGCTCATTTCCTACGGCACCGGTGCAATTATGGCGGTACCCGGACATGATGAGCGGGACTGGGAATTTGCAAAAAAATATAAACTCCCGATTGTTGAAGTAATTTCTGGCGGCGATATCACAAAGGCGGCATACGTCGAAACGGAAAATGGTAGATGCGTAAATTCGGATTTTTTAGATGGATTAGGATACAAAGAAGCTTTTGAAAAAATAGTTGCATGGCTGGAAAAAGAAGGTCTTGGTCAAAGGACGGTCAATTTCAAGCTTCGCGATTGGCTGTTCTCCCGTCAGCGGTATTGGGGCGAGCCGTTCCCTCTCATTCATTATGATGACGGAACAATCGAGCCGCTGGATGAAAACGACCTTCCGTTGACACTACCGGAAGTTCAATCGTACAAATCAAGCGGAACGGGTGAATCACCTCTCGCCCTCATGGACTCATGGATGAATGTTGTTGATCCGAAAACAGGCCGGAAAGGACGCCGTGAGACAAATACAATGCCCCAATGGGCGGGGTCATGCTGGTATTATCTCCGGTATATTGATTCTCAGAACGATAAGGAATTTGTCGGCAAGGAAAAAGAAAAATATTGGATGCCGGTCGACCTCTACGTCGGCGGAGCCGAGCATGCGGTGCTTCATCTGCTTTATGCCCGGTTCTGGCATAAAGTACTCTATGACCTCGGCCATGTTTCGACGTCCGAGCCATTCCTGAAGCTTGTGAATCAGGGAATGATCCTGGGCGAGGATTCACGCAAAATGTCGAAATCATTCGGGAATGTGGTGAATCCCGATGAAGTGATTTTGCAGTACGGTGCAGACTCCATGCGGTTATATGAAATGTTCATGGGTCCGCTGGAACAGACAAAGCCGTGGAGCATGCAGGGAGTGGACGGTGTGTTTCGGTTCTTGAATCGGGTATGGCGACTTTTTGTCGCCGAAAATGGAGCTATAGCTCCATCGATGAAGGATGTCCCCGCCGATCAGGAGATGCTCAGACTTCTTCATCAGACGATAAAAAAAGTGACCGGTGATCTCGATGGGATGCGTTTTAATACCGCGATCTCGCAAATGATGATCTTCATCAACGAAATGTACAAGCGCGAGGTCTATCCACGAAAGGAAATGGAGAAATTTGTGTTGATCCTGGCTCCGTTCGCACCGCATCTGGCTGAAGAGTTGTGGAAGATACTGGGTCATTCGTACACACTCGCCTACGAAACATGGCCCGTATATGATGCTTTACTTGCCACGGAAGATGAAGTGGAAATTGTTCTTCAGGTAAACGGAAAGATCCGTGACCGTATCCAGGTCGCCCGCGGAATCACGAAAGAAGAGCTTGAAAACCGGGCCCGTGCAAATGAGAGAATTCAACAATATATTCGTGGGAAGAACGTTGTTAAGAGTATAGTAGTCGTGGATCGCCTGGTGAATTTTGTGGTGAAGGAAAATGCATAAACTGTCGGTTACAATCATCGCAGGGGCGGAGGAAGAAAATATCCGTGAGTGCCTTGAGAGCGTGCGATGGGCGGACGAGATCATCGTCGTGAACAACATTACTAATGATCGGACGGTCGGGATTGCGCGTGAATATACGCCCCACGTATTTTTGAGAAAGTGGGAGGGATTCGCATCGCAGAAACGTTACGCCCTCGAACAGGCAACGCATGAATGGGTGCTTAGCATCGATGCCGATGAACGTATCTCGCCGGAATTGAAAGATGAGATTTTGAAAATTATAAGTTCCGATGTTCCGTACAACGGTTTCCGGATCCCCCGCCGGAGCTATTTTCTAAATCAATGGATCAAATCCTGCGGGTGGTATCCCGGATATCAGTTGAGATTGTTTCGTCGGAAGTCGGTTCATATGAATGAGCGCCTTGTCCATGAAAGATTCGAAGTCGATGGAGTCATAGGTACGCTTGTAGGGGATATAATTCATTATACTCATTCCAGTATCAAAACAACTATCCAGAAAGTGAACGAATATTCTTCGCTGCGGGCGGCAGAGAAATATCAAAAGCAGAAGATATCGACGGCCGGATTGATATTTAAACCCTTTCTTGCCTTTCTGCAGATGTTGATTGTCCGCAAGGGGTATCGTGATGGCGTTCGCGGGGTGATGGTGAGTCTGATCCACGCAATTACACATGCTCTCACAATGATGAAAATGTGGGAAATCCAGCATTCCTCATCGCCGGGAAAGAAACCGCAATGAATTTTTATTGGCGTCTCCTGACATATGTGCGTCGGTACTGGCTTCATCTTGTCGGCTCGGTGATATGTACCATTTTCTTTTCCTTCTTTCATGCCGGCTCGATTTATCTCTCGATCCCGCTTCTCGATACTCTCTTCAATCAGAATCCCGTCGTACAATCCACGACACCGAGTCAGTCTCCATCGACGGGAAGCATAGAATCGCTGAAGAACGCCGTGAATCAAATGATCGGCGAGTACGTTTTTTATGGAACGAAGAGCGAGGCGCTGTTTCGGATTTGTTTCATCATTTTAATCGCATTCTTGATGAAGAATCTATTCGGTTATGGGCAGGCATATCTCCTTGCCTTTGTAGAACAGGGGGTGATGAAAGATGTTCGCGACGATCTCTACAGGCATATCCACAACCTTTCCCTCGGATTCTTCACCAATGAGCGGACGGGGGATCTGATCTCTCGCGTGACAAACGACGTCAACGTACTGCAGCAGAGCATCTCTGCAAGTTTTCTAAATTTGATACGTGAACCTCTGTCGATCGTTGTGTTTCTTATAGTCGCAGTTGCCATCAGCTGGAAGTTGACGGTAATTTCTGTGCTTGTCTTCCCCATTGTACTATTCATCATCAGCCGGATAGGAAACAGGATTCACAGGGTCAGCGGTGTGATTCAGGAAAAGATGGCGGATATCACATCGGTTCTCCAGGAAACCATCAGCGGAGCAAAGGTTGTGAAAGCATTCGGTATGGAGGAGTGGGAAAATCGCCGGTTCGCACGGGAGACGAAAAAATTCTTCACACTTGTGCTGCGGATTGCGCGGCTCAGGAATCTTGGATCACCCGTGACAGAATTCTTAAGTGTAGTGGCCGGCGTTATAATTATCTGGTACGGTGGAACCCAGGTCCTTGTGAGTGAAACACTCCGGCCGGCAGAATTCCTCGGTTTCATCATGGTTATATTCCAGATAATGACGCCGGTGAAAGAGTTAAGTACCGTCGCTAATCGAATGCAGGAATCCAGTGCGGCGGGAAAAAGGATATTCGAAATTCTAGACACCAGGCCGCATATTATCGACCGTCCGCATGCCGTCACGCTCGATCAGTTTACATCAGGTATCGAGTTCCGCAATGTCACGTTCGCCTATGATGTACATGATCTGAACGAAAGAACCGCTCCCGGGTCAAAGACTTATCTCCGCCAGCCTCTAACGGTTGGATATGGCGGACCGGGGTTTGTGGCTGATCGTCCGGTACTTCATAGCGTGAACCTGAGGATCAACCGTGGAGAAATAGTCGCACTGGTAGGGCCGAGCGGTGGAGGGAAGACAACGCTTGTCGATTTGATTCCACGTTTCTATGATCCTTTTGAAGGAGAAATCCTACTCGATGGAAAGGATCTCCGTGATTATAAAGTACAGTCGGTTGGTGCACTGATAGGAATTGTCACACAAGAGACGATATTGTTTAACGATTCGGTCCGCAACAACATTGCCTATGGTCTGGACGATTGTCCGATGGACCAGATCGTTGCCGCAGCAAGCGCTGCGAATGCGCATAATTTCATCCAGGCGATGACGGACGGATATTCCACCATCATTGGCGAACGCGGCTCAAAACTTTCGGGCGGACAGCGTCAGCGGCTTTCGATTGCACGGGCACTGCTGAAAAATCCACCAATTATGATTTTTGATGAAGCGACCTCCGCACTCGATTCCGAATCGGAAATTCTTGTGCAGGAGGCAATCGAACACCTGATGCAAAACCGGACATCGGTCGTCATAGCCCACCGTCTTTCAACCATCCGGAATGCAAACCGTATCATCGTGCTTGATCGTGGGCGAATCGTTCAGGAGGGAACCCATACCGAGTTGATGGAAGCCGAAGGCGGATTGTACAAACGTCTTTATGAAATTCAGTTCAATATGTGAGAATCCTCATGAGTCTTCCTGCAGTTGAATCCCATAGAACAAGTGAGAGAATTTTCGACAGGGCAATCTTTTACTGTTTGATTTTCGTCGTTGTCAGTCCCATGTTCTCCATCGCCGTCCATTCCATCGGATTTGGAGCCGCGCTGATTTTATGGGCAATAAAGATGGTCGTCGCCCGAAAATGGGAAGTACGCCGGACACCGTTAGATTATTTCTTTCTGGCATATGCCGTTGCCGAGATACTTTCTACAGTTTTCAGCCTTCATCCATCGGAGTCTTTGATCAATATGAAGCGGTTGATCCTGATTGCAATCGTTTATCTTAGTGCAGCATCGTTGAAGGAAGAGTGGAAAATTAAAACGCTGCTGGGGACCTTTTTCTGCACGGCCGCCTTTTTATCGCTCTATGAAATCGGTAATGTGTTAATCACGCATGAACCGCGGTTAAACGTCTTCCAGCATTATATGACGACGGGCGGGCTCAAGATGATCGTTTCGCTTCTTATCCTCCCATTTATTCTCGATAAGAGTTTTTCCCGGAGGCTTCGGTACGCATTAGTTGCATTGTTCGTTCCGATATTCGTTGCACTTATACTCACACAGACACGGAGCTCCTGGCTCGGATTTCTTTGCGGTGCCGTCGTGATTGGAATTATCAAAAATAGATCGTTCGTATTCGCAATCATAGGTTTTGTCGTCTTATTTATTTTCTTTGCACCGTCGACGTTACAACATCGTGCATTGAGCGTTGTCGATCCGCACGATCCTTCCAATAATCTCAGGATTCGGATGTGGGAGACGGGGTGGCGCATTTTCTGCGATCATCCCATAGTCGGTATAGGCGATACCGATATCAAACAGACGTATATCCAGTATACCACCCCCATTGATATTAATGAAGGGGGACATCTTCACAATAATTTCGTGATGCTTGCGGTGACTCTGGGGATCATCGGGTTCTCCGCCGTCGTGGCGATATTTGTTCGAGTTATTCTTTATGAATTTTCGGTTTTTCGTAAGGTTTTTGCACATCCACCTGCGCGAAGTATAATCCTCGGATCCATAGCCGTATTCATCGGTTTTCAGGTGAACGGTCTATTCGAGTGGAATTTTGGAGATCAAGAGATCGCGGCGTTATTCTGGTTTACAATAGGACTTGCTATCGCCGTAGAACGTTTGATCAATCGTACAATCGCTGATGAAAAAGAAATCATCACCGTGACATAGCAATCGGATTGATTTTCAATCGGTTCTTTTTTATCTTTTTTAACTAATGATGGTCATAATGACGAAAGACGATACATATCGCGCCCTGTTCACTCAACTCGTGCTTATTTTTCACACTGCTGCAATGCAGCATATGGGAAAACTGAAGAACCCGCTCACCGACAAGATTGAACGTAGTCTCATACAGGCACAATCGGCAATCGATATGCTTGATATGCTTAAAGAACGGATGAAGGGGAATCTGTCGAATGAAGAAGAGAGGTTTCTTTCAACTGTACTGCAGGAATTGAAATTGAATTATATCGATGAGATGAATAAGCCCGAGCCGCCTTTGGAACCGCCACCCGAGGAAAAACCATGAAATTTGGCATAGTTGGAAATCTTTCAAAAACCGAGTTATGTAAAGCGACGAGCGATCTGCTCGTCAGTTTTCAACAACGCAAGGTTGACTATATCATTCAGGATGAATTGGCGAGCATCGTTGTTCGCCATGAGCCGTCTTGTTCAATCCCAAAAGAATCAATGGCTCCTATCGAGAGTATTCCCGATCGATGCAACGTCATGATTGCGTTTGGCGGAGATGGCACAATTCTCCATACTGCGCGTCTGATCGGCCGACGCGGCATCCCGATTATCGGCGTCAATCTCGGGAAACTCGGGTTCCTCACAGAATTCAGCGCAGACGACATCCCGCTGCTTATCGATCGGATTCTTAGTAAGAATTATCAAATTGAAGACCGGATGGTATTGAACGGAAGAGTCGCCGGGGATGACCGGACGATTTTGTATGCTCTCAATGACATTGTTGTCGATAAGGGGGCCTATTCGCGTCTGATTCATATCGAAACCTATGTCGACGACGAGTATCTTGTCACGTACAGCTGCGACGGACTTATCATCTCCACACCGACGGGTTCAACCGGGTATTCGCTTTCTGCGATGGGACCGATTGTTGTCCCGCGCGGACAGGTGATCATCATCAATCCCATCACACCGCACACATTGACGGCGCGGCCGGTGATTGTTCCGGATACAAGCGTCATCCGCGCAATTATACACTCGGAGGCCGAGCGCGTCCATGTCGCTGCAGACGGACAGGTGAACGCGATCTATGCGCCCCCTGTGGAGCTGGTCGTCCGGAAGGCCGATTTTACCATCCGCCTCGTCACGCGAACGGATCAAAGCTATTTCGACGTTCTCCGCACGAAACTGATGTGGGGACAGGATATCCGGTCAACTCGTAAGAAATCCTGAGCATATTTCTGAGAGTATAATGAATCGTTTTTTAGTGGGATGCATTTGTATCCTTATTATGATATCAGGCTTTTGCTGTTCCGGTTCATACAGAACAGAGAAAGATCGCGATCAAACGATCTATGTTGGAAAAGTTGATCGTGCATTATTCGATAGATCCGATCTGTCGTGGTTTAAGGAAGAATACCAAAGATATACGCCTCAGTCGAGGGCCTGGATAGCATCCGGCATGAGAAAGATTCGCTCGATGTGATTATATTTCTCGGTACATGGTGCGGCGACACACAAAGAGAGCTTCCCCGTTTTCAGAAAATCATCGAGACCGAAAAAATCCCTCTCCGTGTCATCGAATATCACGCTCTCAATAGAAATAAAGAGAGTGGAGAGGCGCTTCCGGCTGAATACGGAATCAGGTTCGTGCCCACATTTGTTTTTTTAAGGAACGGTAAAGAGATCGGCAGGATTGTTGAAGCACCGAGGAAGTCGCTTGAAGAAGATATAGTAGATATATTTTCAGCGGCGAAGTAAGAAAAACCAGATACCAATTTATGGAATGGATTAAGAATATTGAGGTTTATCATTTTTTTCGCCGCCTAATTTCATTCCGAACTTTGAAGGACTGAGACCGGCATTCTAATTCCTGAATTCACCCCCCATCGTAAATATTTTCTAAAAACTATTGACATTTCATTATTTGAGTATTAAGTTACTGTCAAGAGTATAAACAGGCATCCCTTAGCTACTCGAGCAATATTTTGTCACATATCGATATTTAGTTGCGGTAATAATATGAAGGATAAATAATACGACCCTAAATTTACAAGAAATGAAGTAATGGCATCTCGTATATTTTCTACCCCTTGTATCAGGATTTTTAGATTATTCCTATTGGTTTGTGTTGCACTATTATTCTTTTATGCTCCATCTGCACTAAGCCAGGTTAAAATCCACGAGAGAATCCGTATAAATCCCACCATCCCATTTGTTCCACAATCTCCACTGAAGAGTTATAGTTATATGGGATGCTCTTGGTCAACACCGTGTGCGGGGACATTGGAAGCGGGATCAGATCAAATGGTTTATTTCGATAGTCCGGGTTTGTCTCTGAATTATATTGGTCAGGGTGGCTACGGGTGGTCCGGTGGCAGTACTGTTTTCGCGACCGGAACCACGGTATCGATGTTCTGTTTTTATGAACCTAAGGATGGAGATGTTCAGTATGTTTATGCTCATCATATTAACGTGCTTACTGATGATTATGACGAGGTCTATAAATTCGGAAGGATAAAAGTGGAGTTCGTTTTTATGCATGCCAACTATACCGATTGGGAATGGTTTCGGGTCACTGTATTTTTAACTATACCGAATGATCCGCCGATACTCACGGGAATAACTCAAGAACCTCCAGGGCCGGATTATATAGTTGGTGATACGGTCAGAGTTACCGCATCCTTTATTGATCCTGATGGTGATAGTTTTGTGCTAGAATATTTTCCCTCACAGACAGTCACGCTTCACGAAGGTGCCAATCTTATATATATTGATGCTAGAGATTGTCGACATGGATTTACAGAAGTAGTAGACACAATTAACGCTCGATGCGTTTCGAGACGAACCAGAAATTGAAATAAGTACACCTGAATACGTATGTTCTGGATCTTTATGTGAATTATATATGGGACTCTATGACAGGAGTCTTTGTCCAGTGCCACCGGATAGTTACGCAGGTACGACGATGAATATATCGCTGGTTGCAGGCGGTAAATACGGTGAATTGATAGATTTAAATACAGGTGAAAGAGGGAAGAGTTTCACTGGACTTCAGCGTGATGGCGAATTTGCAGGGGTTATATTTGACGCAAACGGAGAGATTGTTTTAACTACAGATACAATTGGGTTATATGTCAGCACAAGTGATCCGAATATTTCAGCAGTTGAATGGAGATTTCTCATTGGACCATCACCGATCGTTGTCACGATAAATCCGTCTAATGTTTCGCCGGGTGATACAGCGGATATAATACTGAAGAAGAGAAATCCTGATGGAAGTATTGAAGAATTCCCGACCGAGCAGGTGTTTGAGGTCGGGATAATAAACGGTTGTATGAAAGGCGAGATATTGACATCGGTCGGGAAAGATACATATTTTAGAGATATACTTCCTCCATTCAAATTCGTTGCGGCTGATAGTGTGGATACGACAGATAGCAAGATCAAGATTCGTGTCGGTATGTATATTGATCAGGGTGGTATGGCGGGTTCGATTAAGGATGGGAAGATTGGGACTACACAAGATAGTTTAAAGATGAAGAAGCAGTCTGCCCTCTCGAGGCTCAAAAATATTACACCAAACCTTTTAGTACGGGGTAACAAGAAATTGCCTGCAAAGTTGGCATCACTGGAGTTTTGTAATCTGGAAACATTTCACTATAACGATTTTGGCGTGGGAGAGGTGAAGGTTGGGAAAAAGAAGCTGAAGATTCTAGATCATAGTCCATGGACGATTTGGCCATATCTGCCAGCGGTGGGCAATGAAAGCAGAGGAGCCGACCTACCGGGATATTTGCCGAAGCGATCATTCACAATTCAGATACTTGATCATCAAGATCGACCACTCTCTGGAGAAAAGGTAACTATCCAGGTAGAATTTACAGAGGGCAGCGGTGGGCATCACCACAATGCAGCCGGTACACGTCGTGCCCTTGACACCGATAAGTACGGCTATTTTTTTGGACAAGGTGGAAGCGGTCAAAAAACGTTAGATCTCGTTACAAATTCGGATGGTAAGGCTATAGTAGATTCATTTGCACAATCACAATTTTCCGGACATTATACCATTAAAGCATACCTGAAATCCGATCTCAGCGTATATGATACCGTAAATCTCGAGGTTAAAGTGCCAGGACTTGTCAGGCAGGGTCCATACTATATCGCAATCCCCGATACAACAGCAACAGATATGATTTGCACATTTGACCAGACAGATATATCAATGTATAATATTCATGCAAGTCCTTATTGGATGAATCCGGTTGCAGCAGATAGTCTTTTGGCTGCGATCACGGAGTTCTATTTATGGTCAAGATCGCCAAAAGGTGGAGGAGTTCCAATTCGTGTCAGTCTTAATGATGCGAGTCTTGAGTGGGGTGGTGCATTTGAATATCAGGGAACATGGAATACAAGGTCACACCATTGCTTTCATCGTGTCGGGTACAGTATCGATATTAACAATACAAACATTAACACTGAGAATAGAAGAACTCAATTATTCAAATACATGGAAGATTATGGCGGCCGGAAATACGACGAACCTACAATACATTTTGGATTTATTAAACAAAACTGACAAGGAAACAACCATGAAAAAATATCTATTTGTAATATCGTTACTTGTATGTCTCACTTCTCAGTTATGTCCTCAAGATTGGAGGACTGCAAATTTCCCATGGATTTATAAGGTAGATTCGAAGTGTTTTGTGGACTATAACCAGATAACGAAGATGTTTTATTACAATTACGAGTTTTTTAATCGACCAGAAAATAAAGGCAATATTTGGATTATCAATATTGATATTTCAAAATCCACACACTCTGTTTCAAATGATACTATAGGACTTGTTTTTGAATCAAAGTATACAGAGCAGACTTTCAGGAGAAATTATCCAAAACTTGTAAATTCAGTGATAGCAGTTGGTTTTCCAAAAGTACCGGAACCTGTCTTAAATTGGACTGCTGATATTACTCCACAACTAAATGCGTGTTATGCCTTCTCGTCAGATTCTATGAAAATCTCTCCTGGTACTTACATTAAAGATATCGTGATGATGAGTAAAGCCTTGCCTGGAATAAGATTAGTAACAGTTCAACCATTTTTCGATCCCGCAGATTATTTTAAAAGAATAAATGATTCAGCTACTGCAAGTCATCGCGAGATTGACTCGATACGATATGGAGTTAGATTTACGGGTTGGACAATCGGCACAATAGCACCACCGATGAACTTCGAGCCGTTAGTCTGGATAGATACACTTCTCTCATTCACAAATCGTTCTATAATATACGGTTGGATTACCACAGAACAAATAGCAGAGAAGTACATCGGCTATTTCAACAACGCGAAAACTAATCTCCAACAAAACAATATCAGAGCAACTCGTGATACGCTCAATAATGTTCTACGCGATGTAGATATAGACAGCTCATCGACTCTGACCAGCGAAGCGTACGCCCTCATTCGTTACAACACGGAATATTTGTTGGCGCAGCTTCCGGTTCCACCAACAGGGTTGATCGTGAAGCTTATTAACAGCAACGGCACTAAACTCACTGGCGGCACTCTTCAATACTACGAAGGCTCCTGGAAAGACGCAGTCAATAACAACGATGGCACTTTTACAATCAATACAACTGCAAAAACACTAAGCTTACGAATGACATACGAGTACGGCACACAAACAAAATCAAATATGCCCGTTACTAGTGATACAGTGGTTTTTCAGACCGTCAATGCGCAAATTCAACTGCAAAACAGCAACGGTGCATTGATTGATACAGGCACGGTGCAGTACTACGCCGGTGCTTGGAGAAGCTTCGGAACAACGACAAATGGGATTGCAGCCAAAGAGCTGCTGCCAAATACCTATTCATTTAGAATGACATACGCAAATGCCAGCAAGGATAAGCAGCAGGATATCGGTGCTAATCCTATAGTAATATTCCAGACGATCAATGCAGTAGTACAGCTGCAAAACAGCGGTGGTGCCTTGATAGACACAGGCTCGGTACAATATTATGCCGGTGCCTGGAGAAATTTCGGAATTACTACAAGCGGTGTAGCCACAAAAGAGCTTCTCCCGAACAATTATTCATTCAGAATGACCTACGCATTTGCCAGCAAAGATAAACAACAAGATATCGGCACAAATCCAACGGTAGTCTTCCAGACAATAAATGCAGCAGTACAGCTTAAAAATAGCCAGGGAAATCTCATAGACCAAGGGACAGTCCAGTATTACTCGGGAGCATGGAGAAGTTTCGGAACAACAACAAATGGTATTGCTAACAAAGAACTATTACCAAATAATTACTCATTCAGAATGACTTATGCTTATGCAAGTAAGGATAAACAACAGGATATAGGCGCAAATGCTACGGTAGTCTTCCAAACCGTCAATGCAGCAGTACAACTTAAGAATAGCCAGGGAAATCTCATTGACCAGGGGACAGTCCAGTATTACTCAGGTGCCTGGAGAAGTTTCGGAACAACAGCAAATGGTGTCGCTAATAAAGAACTATTACCGAACAATTATTCATTCAGAATGACATACGCATTTGCAAGTAAAGACAAACAGCAGGATATAGGAACAAATCCAACGGTGGTCTTCCAGACAGTCAATGCAGCAGTCCAGTTGAAGAACAGTCAGGGCAGTTTAATAGATCAGGGAACGGTACAGTATTACTCGGGTGCATGGAGGAGTTTCGGCACAACAAGTGGTGGAGCAGCAAATAAAGAGCTACTGCCCAATAATTATTCATTCAGAATGACACATGAATATATATCCATGGATAAGTCACAGGATATTTCAACAAATAATACCGTGAGCTTCTCGACTGTTTTATGTACTGTGAGAGTTAAGAATTCACAGAATCAGCCGGTTGACAATGCACAGGCGAGTTATTATTCAGGTGCGTGGAGACAGATTGGAAACACTGTGAATGGCGAGGTAACCAAGGAATTACTGCCGGTGAATTTGACATTCAGGGTGAAGTCGGGAACAGTTCAACAGGACAAAGCGCAGAACTTATCGACAAATAATGTGGTGGAGTTTAGTTTGCCGTAGATAAAAATATAACCACAGAGTACACGGAGGTTGGAAAGATGAGGTCACAGAGGTTTATACTCCGTGTCCTCATTTATAACTCTGCGACCTTTGTGGTTATCTTCTAAATTGTGAAAGGGCTTTATGAAAACAATATTCATTACATCAATATTGATGCCGTTAATTCTACTGGCTCAAGGTTACGAAATCCCATATAACTCCAAAGGCAACTCGCTCGCGCTGACCGTTGAAAACACAGCAGCAGTTGCCGCAAAGAATGTCACCGTCGAGATCCAGAATTCCTCGTCATGGCTGAAATTGGAATCCTCTAAAATCATGCTGAAAGATATACTGGCAAAGCAGTCAAAAGACGCTGAGTTTCTGTTTTCAGTTGAACGGTTTGCACCAATCGGTAAAGAGCAGAAAATCAAAGCGCTGATAAAAACAGCCGATGGTCAGAGTTGGATGAAGGAAATAGCGTTTACAATCAGTCCGCCAAAGGAATTCCACCTATACGATAATTTCCCGAATCCATTTAACCCGACAACAAAAATCGCATTCGAATTACCGGTGGCATCGAAGGTTAAGCTTGTTATTTACGATGCACTCGGACGTGAAGTACGGACACTCACTGACGACGAATACCCTGCAGGATACATTGAATTAACCTGGGACGGCAGAAATGAGGTCGGAACGACTGTTTCTTCGGGTGTTTATTTCTATCGAATATCGACGCCGAAATGGAACTCGGTGAAGAAAATGGTGATGTTGCGTTGAGGAGCCGGTATAAGCACAAGATTATAAATCCCAAATATCAAATTTGGTATTCTGTAAAGGCGGTCAATTCCCCGCATAAGTAGTATCCTTCGCTCCTTCATTGATCCACGTTTTGATTGCCTGGATCTTGTTCGTTGACAGCGGCGCACGATTCGGCGGCATCTGCGGTTGTATCTTCCCTTCGATCCTCTGAACAAGAATACTTGCGTTGGCATTATACTTGACGATAATACCCGCACGGGCTGTAGCATCGAAATATGAAGCCAGACTTAAATTGCCCGAGCGTGTGTACGAATCATGACAGTCGATAGTAGCACAATAAGTATTAAAAATCGGCTGAATGTGATCGTAGTAACCAATTTTTGAGGCGGGAAAAGTATCATTTGTTCCGGTATCGGTAGTATTATCTTTACAGCCGGGAATACTACTCAATGCAATGGCAATCAAAAGAATGAGAAATGCATTATATATCTTCATACTTTCCCTCCCAAATATGCGATGAGACGTGATAAGATACTATCCAACTTGTTCAGTGTGCAAATCCCGGATTGATATTGGCGATTCGGCCTTCTACTGCGCTTGTAATAATCTTCTGCCGTTCTACTTCTTGAACGAAAATATCCCTGTCAGCGGTTCCGCAATGATGTATATTAATATTCGTTTCCGGCAGTCCGAAATAGTCGTGCAAATGATCTGCAGTAAAACTGTTCACTGTGATCGAATATTGCCGACGCAGATCGATCGGTTTTTCATTAACCAGTGCCGATATCAACCGGTGACCTTCGGGTTTCCTTCCATCGAAGGTGTATGCGAGTCCGGAGACTTGCAACAATTCCTTTTTGTCAGACACCTGCCATTCGAGCATTTCGCGGAGCTGAGATCCGGTGACCTCAAAAGTGTCAAGCTCGTTACCGAATGTATCGATTTCCCAGATATCGCGAATGCGTATAGCTCCGGGATCCATATCTTTCCGCAAACTACCGGAATTAAGAAATGCAATATCGGTCTTTCCGAACCTTCTCATCGCATCGGTATGCCAGTTGCCGATATTGCTTTCCTGGTTATATCTTCGTTCCCAACGGACAGCCAGCGTGCCGATGACTCGATTAAGTGCCGGGCCTACGATGCTTTCGAGAGAATCCACTACGGCAGCGACTTTGGTATCCGCAGGATAGACGCCGTTCACCGTTTCGACAGAACGTCCTGAGTAGGTTAGCAGTGAATCCCCATCGAGATCAACCTCCAACCGCAATTCACCGAGAAACCGGCTGTTCACGCCTGCCTGACAAATGACGGTATGATTGACCTTTTTGGGTACAAACAACGCGGTATGTGAGTGACCGCCTATAATAATATCGATGTCTTTTTCCTTTGTTGCAAGAACCGAATCCATCGGTACGCCCATGTGGCTGAGAACAACAATCAAATTCGGCTTCTCTTTTAACCGAAGTTCGTGGATTGAATTTTTTACCGTTTTCAGCAAGTTGAGCACCTTCAATCCACGAATATTCTTGCGCATTGTCAATCTCGCCAGGTCAGGAGGAGCGAGCCCTATAATCCCGATTTTTACATTGCCGACGGTTTTCACGATTGTCGAGGGGACAAACGATTTTCCATATTTCGTATCCCATAGATTTCCAGAGACGATGGGTACGAGGAGTTTTTGGAGTCGAACCCTCAGCGTATCTATCGAATAATCGAATTCATGATTTCCAAGTGTCGTCACATCTGGAGACAGCAGATTCAT
This sequence comes from Ignavibacteriota bacterium, assembly GCA_963776275.1. GTDB lineage: Bacteria > Bacteroidota > Ignavibacteria > UBA10030 > CAVZMI01 > CAVZMI01. Next base: position 17,921 of record CAVZMI010000002.1, on the reverse strand, counting down.
CATTGTAATATCGGCGTCTCCACGTGTGATTGAGGAAACAGGCGAACCCTGAAAATTATCCCCAGCATTCAAAATAAACGCATTGGTGTCCGACTTCGACAATGCATTCAAGAATGCTTTGAATGTTGCTGCGCCGCCAACGTCGTACTTTGTAACCTTACCCGTTGAATCGGCCCTCGAGACTTTCAGCGGCAGATATTGTGCGTGGAAATCGTTATAATGAAGAATTGTAAGCGAAGCCCTGCGCTGTGCCAGGATATTATTGCAGAATATAGCCCCTGCACATGCAATCACTGCCAATATACGAGCACTCATAACACCTCAATGATGTTCAGCCATAGGATCCAGCCTGCCTCAAAGAACCTCAAGTGGCAGGCGGGGATACACCTCTGGCGCAATAAAAAAACATAATGAAAATAATAATGATTTCCAATTGACTATTTTATATATTTCCCATTATCATAGTATTACTGTCCGAGAATAAACGGTTCAATAGCTTTGTCTGAGGGAAAAGTATATTCTGGTTCATTGAGGGATTTATCGCGAACTAGTTCCTATGTCTTGTGTCTGGATGAGCACATCTCGCCGGACGAAGCGAGACAAAGGGATAGAATTGAAAAGTGTGGAATAATTCGGAAAAGGATTTTTGTCCCTTTTTTACTTTTTAATTTTTCCTTTTTCCTTAAAATTAATATTTCATTTGACTTGTCCACAATATTATAACATAATAACGGACGATGGAAATTCCCCGATTGACAGATAGAGTACTGCTGATTTCCCTCCTTCTTCTTACTACAATCTTTTCTTTGCTTCTATTTCGTACCGGATGGTTGTGCGATGATGCCTACATAACATTTCGCACGATAGATAATTTCATGAAGGGATACGGATTGAGATGGAATGTAATAGAGCGAGTGCAGTCCTACACCCATCCGTTATGGATGTTTCTGCTGGCCGGACTTTATTCAATAACCCATGAGATATATTTTACCAGCATTATCACATCGATTGTAATTTCGATACTCACGGTAGTATTGCTTTTCACGCGAGTGTCACGCTCAGCCGGATCGGGGCAATTGGATTTTCGTTACTACTCCATCTTAGGACTGCTCGTATTGATATTTTCCAAAGCATACATCGATTTTTCGACATCGGGTTTGGAGAACGCGCTTTCGCATTTAATAATTGTGGTATTTGGGATAGTGTACATACGCGAGGAATGGGGCAGTAAGAAAATATTTCTATTGTCATTGGTCGGGTCGTTGGGGATTCTGACGCGGATGGATACGGTACTGCTGTACGGTTCGGCAATTCTCTATGCATTGTGGAAGGAGCGAAGTCCGAGAGGAATTTTGATTGCGTTTATCGGGAGTCTCCCATTTATACTGTGGGAATTATTTTCAATTATGTACTACGGTTTCCCGTTCCCGAACACAGCTTACGCTAAACTCGGTGCCGGAATAACCGACAGTGAGTTATTGGTTCAGGGGTTCCGATATTTTTTGAATTCATTTCTGAACGATCCGGTCACACTGATAGTAATCTGCAGTGGGATGATTTTCCCCATTATAGTCAGACGGAAAGAATATATACCCCTGAGTGTGGGAGTTCTCCTGTATTGTATCTATGTTGCGAAGATCGGCGGTGACTTTATGAGCGGCCGGTTTTTTACACCACCGCTCATGGCTTCAGTCGTTATTATCATGGGGATAGGATTTACATCTTACTGGCGCGTCTGCATATCAGGTCTGGTTGTAGTAATTGCGGGATTGGTTTCACCACACCCAACTATCTTCAGTAAAACTAACTATGGCATTGAGTATTCGTCAAGGACAAAAGATAATATTTATGACGAGAGAGCATCGTATTATCCTTATACAAGTATGGAAAAAAAGATTCGAGGTTTTCAAGTTCCTCAGCATCCATGGATTATCTCCGGTAGAGAGGCGGGGGAGAATAAAGTGCCTCTGGTTATTCGGCATTCGATCGGATTTTTTGGTTATGCTGCAGGGCCGGGAGTTTATATTGTCGACCGCTGGTCTTTAACGGATCCGCTCCTGGCGCGATTGCCTGCTGGCAGAGATTGGCAAATCGGTCATTATAGAAGAAGACTTCCCGATGGATATCCGGAGTCGATACTTACCGATACAATTGCAATCAAAGATCCGGATCTTACAATATATTATAGAAAATTGCGGACGATCATCCGTGGGGATATTTTCAGTCTTGATAGGTTAAAGGAAATATGGTTGATGAATACGGGTGCGGATGATTATTTACTTGAAAAATATCGTGCATCTCAAAAGTCGCAATGAAAAACGTTAGAAAATGTAGTTATTGACTTTAAATCCTGCTTCGGCTATATTTATGTATAAATCGGGGCTATAGCTCAGCTGGGAGAGCGCGTGAATGGCATTCACGAGGTCGCGGGTTCAAACCCCGCTGGCTCCACTAAAAAGGGCAGTTTTTAAAGTTCATTCTAACGCATTCTAACGAGGAGAAGGGTTCTGCGCCGCAGGCGCATCCCCGCCAGCCTTAATTGGCCGTGTGAGGCGGGCTGGCGCCTTCGGCGGAGATCCCCCTTAGCTCCACAAAAATTAAGAGGTTTTAGTTTTTATTCTAAAGTATTCTAACGGGTTGTAAGCTTTTCTTTTACAGCTTCCAAATATTTTCGCATCATCTTCTATAGTACTATTTGTGTAATTCGTCCGCATTACATTCTTTTGAGAGCACGGTAGGTAATCTAAAGGGACTGTTATACTGTCGCTGTTGATGAATTGAATCCAACAGTCCCAAGCTCGCGCTCCATGTTCCGGGCTTTTATTTTCGTAATATATTTATCCTGAGTGCCGAGATCTTTCCGGATACGCTTATTCTCCGCCGTAATTACGAGATACCGGTATTTGTCGCTTCATTGAAGCGAATTCATGATATCACTTCGTATTATAAGTTTACCAAACATGAATGAAAAAAGTCGTGTAGAGTAAAAATATAAGCCCCAACAAAGCAAATGATTTCTCTGGTATTCTACTTTTTATCATCACAAGTGTCGTGATGACGTAAAGCAATTCATTCTTTCGGAATAGGTACGATAAAGGATCGCCTTTTACTCCTGTCGGTAACCCATAAACCGAAATGGATACCAAGAAAACCAAAAGGCCAATACTTGATAGAACCAGCCAGTAGAGTCCCGATTGGTGTGAGCATTGCAACCGCCAAAATCGGTAGGATACTACCAGCTTCGAGACTACACAAGAACGGCTTAATCCCTGCAAGCGCGAATAAAAATCCATAATCATGCTCCATAATTCTCTTAGATAGGTACAAATAGCTTGTAGTAAGAATTACCATCCAAATAAAAAAGCCCGTCTTAAAATCTATCCATGTAAAAGGTATCCAAAGCTTTCTTACCCAGTACGGATATAACCAACCCCAGTACTTACCTTCTCCACTCATCTGAGAAATTTCAACAGAATTTGTCTTTGCAGCTTCCACGTAGATCATAAAATCTATACTTCTTCCTATGTGTGTTTTACCATCAAGATAACGATTTGGGAATGATACTTGATTGTAAATCGCTGATAGTATAATGATGATATAAACGAATATTCTGACTGCTTTTGTGTTGCCTTTGTTCATTCCAGCTCCTTCCCAATCGGTAGAACGCGGATGAAAATAGGGCATTCCTTTGAGAACAACCTGTTTCATTTGAAATATTGATACCAAAACCATGAAAGTCAAGTTTTGCTTTTGAAAAGTAAAGTAGATAGATTTATAGATTGAATCTTGGGGATACTGATGGCATTTCATCTGGTTTCAGATTTCATACCGAGCGGCGATCAGCCTGATGCGATAAAGCAGCTCACCGATGGAGTTCTGCGCGGCGATACATACTAGACGCTTCTCGGTGTAACGGGAAGCGGGGAGACATTCATAGGCATCTTAAAGAATATAGAAAAGTAAACTCACAAAAAGGATCAATTTGCTATTATGTTTTTATCAGAATTAAAGATATGGAACTTTAGAAAATACGGCTCAGGTGGAGACGATACTCCTGGATTACATTTGAAGTTTAACAAGGGTTTAAATTTACTTGTTGGTGAAAACGATTCAGGTAAAACAGCTATTATTGATGCTATAAAGTTCGTTTTACAAACGCAGAGTTATGATTATCAACGGCTCGAAGAAGAAGACTTTTTTCTAAAACCGGGGTTAGAACCAACTGATATAAATAGAGCAAAATCGATTAAGATAGAATGTGTATTTCGCGGTTTTAATGCTGGAAATAATGAAGCTGCTAATTTTATAGAATGGCTTGGTATTGAAAAAAATATTGATGGGTGTGACCAATATTTTCTCAAAGTAACTCTAAACGCTGAACGAAAGGATAGAAAAATTAGTTATGACATAAAAGCTGGCCCCGATAACGAAGGAGTTCAACTTGATGGAGTCGCAAGGGACTTTCTAAGAGTAACATACCTTAAACCTCTCAGGGATGCGGAAAGCGAATTGATTCCCGGTAGAAGATCACGATTAGCTCAAATTTTAAAAAGTCATGAAGCATTTTCTTCTGTTCCGGAGGCAGATCATACGGTAACCAAAATTGCTGAAAAAGCGAATAAACAAATCGAAGGTTACTTCAAAGGAAAAGATGAAAACAATAATAATCTTCCAGATCAGTCTGGGAAAAACTTACTATCAAATATAAACGAATATTTGAAAGAGTTTTTTACGGAAAAAGAGATTAATAAAATCGCTAAATTCGCAATTTCAGGTCAAAGTTTATCAGGTATTTTAGAAAAACTAATTCTTAATTTGTCTGAAGAAAATTCCGGATTAGGTTCTTATAACCGTTTGTACATTGCTACAGAATTGCTGCTCTTAAAACGATCTAACTATTATGGATTAAAACTGTCATTGATTGAAGAAGTTGAGGCTCATTTACATCCACAAGCACAATTGAGATTAATCGAATATCTGCAGAATGAAATAGCGGATAAATCCGGTGTTCAACTAATAATGACTACCCATAGCCCGAATTTGGCTTCAAAAGTTAAACTTGATAATCTTATAATCTGCAAGAGTGACAAAGCTTTCCCAATGGGAAGTGATTTTACCGAATTGGAAAAAGGAGATTATCTATTTTTGGAACGCTTCTTAGATATTACAAAGGCTAATTTATTCTTCGCACAGGGGATTATTTTGGTTGAAGGTGATGCCGAAAATATTTTGGTTCCGATCATAGCAGATTTATTTGATAAGTCACTTATTAAGCATGGTGTATCGGTCGTGAATGTTCAAAGCACAGCTTTTTTAAGGTATTCAAAAATTTTTAAAAGAAGCTCAGGCGAAGGAATGGGTGTTAAGGTAGCTGTGATAACAGATAACGACATCAAACCCGATTCAAGACTTACACAAGAGCAGATTAACAAAAAAAGAACAGAGAAAGAAGCGAAATACAATGGGCAAGATATAAAGACTTTCATTTCGCCAGTTTGGACTTTGGAATATGATATTGTTTTGAGTGGACTTAAGAAAGAATTTTATACTGCCGTATTGCGAGCAGAAAAAATCCAAAATAGTGATACTTACGGTCTGACACCTGAAAAAATCATAGAAGTACAACAAAAGGTTGAGACTGATTTTACTACTTGGACTTCCGAGCATAAAACAGAGGAAGAAATTGCAAAAGCGATTTATGAAGATTATATGCTGAATAAAAATATTTCCAAGGCAATCGTTGCTCAGTGTTTCGCTGCTTTGCTTAAAGAATGTAGGGGAATAAAAGAACGGATTGATGGCGACGAAAAATTAAAATATCTCGTGAATGCAGTTAAATATGTTACGGAATGACCAGTGAGTATAATCATTACCAATGACGATATTACTTGGGCGGAAAGTATTCTTTTACCGACCGGAGAACATTTCGATGATAAGCAGAAGGCAGTAATAAGGTGTTTTGACACCAAAGATATTCTTGCATGTCCTGGTAGTGGTAAAACAACGGCTTTACTTGCCAAGTTGTTGATTTTATCTCAGAGAATGCCGCTTGAAAACAATAGTGGTATTTGTGTATTAACTCACACGAATGTAGCTATAAATGAAATAAAAAATAACGCTTCCTTTGCTTCTCAAAAACTCTTTAATTACCCAAATCACTTTGGAACAATTCAAAGTTTCGTGGATAAATATCTGGCGATACCCGCTTATATTAATAGCTTCAACCGAAGACCATTATTTATAAACAATGAAATTTATTTTGATAAGATGGAAAGATTGAGAAAATATTTGGGTAAAAAAACAAATGCTTTTTGTTATAAAAGTGGACAAAAAAATTATCCTTATTCACTCAAATTTGAAGATTTTGCACTAGATAATAATGGTGTCTGTCAAAACCTTAATTTAGATTCGAATGATACAACTCAAAAATTGTTATATGATAAGTTACTATGTTTAAAAAAGCAGATACTTTTGGATGGGATACTGAGCTATGATGATGCATATTTCTTAGCAGCAGAATATATCATAAAGTACCCTAATTTGAGAAATTTATTTTCAAAAAGATTTTCCTATGTTTTTATTGATGAAATGCAAGACTCCAGTACCACCCAATCTGCACTTCTAAATGAGACATTTAATGATAATGTAGTTGTCCAAAAAATAGGTGATTTAAATCAATCAATATTTGACTATGACGCTGATTCGGAATGCGGATGGAGAGTAAATAATAACAGAACTATGTGTATTACAGGCAGTAAAAGATTCCCAAGCTCTATAGCAAGCAAAGTGGAAAACCTTTGTGTTTGTCGACAGACTATAACAGGAAATGGAAGACAAAATGAAATTACTCCTGTGATCATTGTTTATGACGATAACACTGTTCAGCAAGTTCTAAATAAATACGGCGAAATTATTATTAGAAATAATCTTCATCAACTTGAGAAAAGGATATTTAAAGCAGTTGGTTGGCGAGGTAAACCGCATGACGGAAAAAGAACCATACCAAGCTACTGGGACGGCTACTCCAAAGAAATAAAAGTTAAAAGAACTGAATTTAGCAATCTGAAAAGTTATTTAACTCCACAACCTGATAGTTTTATTTCTTCTAAAGGGATTAATTTTTACAAGAAGAGATTAGTTGAGGCTTTCTTAAAGTGTTTAAGAATTTCCGAAATTACTGACAACGATAGGGCGTTCACAGATAAAAAACTGCATAGATACATCTCAGAAAACAACCCGGATTTTTACAAGGATTTTCGGGTTAGGCTGGTTAAATGGTGTTTGCAGATACACAGAAAAAAAGAAGTTTTTGACGAAATAAAAATTTTTTTAACAAGTGAATTTAGGGATTTTTTCAATTATCAGGTGAATGCTGAGCTTACAAATTTTATCAATTCTTCCGATTTGGAAGCGGATAATGAAGAAGTCTTGCATAGCAATAATATGTACAAATATTCTTCTGGATCAACCGAGATTGAAATAGAAGTTTCGATTATTCACGGAGTTAAAGGTGAAACGCATACTGCAACGTGCTACCTCGAAACTTTCTTTCGTGATTATGACATAAAGAGAATAATGAATTACATGAAGGGTGAGTATACCTTACCAACAAAACCAACGATAATGAAAAATCTCAAAATGGCATTCGTGGGAATGTCACGTCCATCCCATCTTCTTTGTGTTGCGGTTCATCGAGATAGTATTTCCGGTCAAGAAGAAGCACTGCATAGAAGTGGTTGGGATATGAATAATGACTTATGTACAAGTAGAACTAATTGAAATGAATAGAATATTTTAAGTCGAAGATATATGTGATAATAGAAAAATTAGTGATTACTATATTGAATGATGGAATTATTTAATAAATGATCTAATTATCCCGCATCCGGAAATAAATTTATGGCATTTCGTCTGGTCTCGGATTATAAACCGAGCGGTGATCAACCGGAAGCGATACGGCAGCTCACCGAGGGAGTCCTGCGCGGTGATACATACCAGACGCTTCTCGGTGTGACGGGAAGCGGAAAAACATTCACAATCTCGAATGTCATTGAAAAAATTAACAAGCCGGTGCTGGTCATGTCGCATAACAAGACCCTCGCCGCACAGTTATACGCCGAATTTCGGGGTTTCTTTCCGCATAACCGTGTAGAATTTTTTATTAGTTATTATGATTATTACCAGCCGGAAGCATACCTTCCCGCAACCGATACGTATATCGCAAAGGATTCTTCAGTCAACGAGGAAATCGACCGGCTCCGACTGAAAGCGACAAGCGCGCTCCTTAGCGGCGATCCAAACGTTATTGTTGTCGCTTCCGTCAGCTGTATCTACGGTATCGGTGCACCGCAGGATTGGGCCGAGCAGGTCGTCGTTGTCCAGAAGGGAGATCACATTGAACGGAACGCACTTCTCAAGAAACTCATAGATATTCATTACATACGGAACGATGTCGAATTTACGCGCGGTAATATCCGTGTCCGCGGCGATGTTGTCGATGTAATTCCTGCATATGAATCGGATGAGGCTCTTCGCATAGAATTTTTCGGTGATGAGATTGAGCGAATATCGGCCATCCACAGGCTCACCGGCGAAGTACTCGGTGATCTCGATTATGAGGCGATATATCCTGCAAAACATTTTGTAACCTCCCAGCAGACACTCGATCGGGCGATTATCGATATTGAAAAAGAATTACATGAACGTCTTGCAGAATTGAGGGGACTTGGCAAGCTGCTCGAAGCCCAACGTCTCGAGCAGCGAACTAAATTCGATATCGAAATGATGAAGGAGATTGGATATTGCTCCGGTATCGAAAACTACTCGCGCCATATAGCCGGCCGTCTACCCGGTTCGCGTCCGTACTGCCTGTTTGATTACTACCCTGATGATTATCTGCTTGTCATCGACGAGTCGCATGTGACGGTGCCGCAGATCGGCGGGATGTGGCATGGTGACCGCTCGCGCAAGGTTACGCTTGTTGAAAACGGATTCCGTCTTCCCTCGGCGCTCGATAATCGTCCTCTGACATTTGAAGAGTGGGAAGAAATGGTCAATCAGGTGATCTTTGTCAGCGCGACACCGGGTGAGTATGAGTTGAAAAAATGCAAAGGAGCCGTTGTTGAACAAGTGATCCGGCCAACAGGACTCCTCGATCCTCTCGTTGAAGTCCGGCCGATAAAAAATCAGATAGATGACCTGATTGCTGAAATACGGAAGCGGACAGCCGACCGGCAGCGGGTTCTGGTCACTACACTTACGAAACGGATGGCGGAAGACCTGACTGAATATCTTCAGAATATCGGCATCAATGTGCGGTACGTCCACTCCGATATCGATGCCCTGGAGCGTGTGGAGATACTGCGGGATTTACGGCTTGGCGATTTCGACGTTCTCGTTGGCGTAAACCTGCTGCGCGAAGGACTCGATCTGCCCGAAGTATCGCTTGTCGCTATTCTGGATGCGGATAAAGAGGGTTTCCTCAGGTCGGAACGCTCGTTGATTCAGACTGCGGGTCGGACGGCCCGGAATGTCGACGGACTGGTCATTCTGTATGCCGACAATATCACCGGCTCGATGCAGAGAATGATCGAGGAAACCCGCCGGAGAAGAGAAAAACAGGCGGAATATAATAAAGAGCATCGGATCGAACCGAAAACTATTTATAAAACACTCGATGAGGTACTGTCGGCGACTGCCGTTGCCGATGTGAAAGCTCAACGTGATGCCCGTAGAGAGAAAGAAGCGATACCCGCCGTCACAGAGCGGGTCGTTAAATATCTGACGAAGGAACAGCGTGCGGACATGATCGAAGAACTCAAGCTTGAAATGAAGAATGCAGCAAAGAATCTGGAGTTCGAACGGGCGGCGCTGCTGCGCGATGAGATTAACCGCCTGACAGCGATGGAAAAGTAAATATCTATTGAGTCCCCCCATTCCGGCTCTACCGTAACAATATCCTAATGACTTAAGCCTCTCGCCCGTTCGTTGTCACAAAATTACCAATTGCAGCGGTAAATATATAGACTCCCGAAGCGGTTCTAAAGATGATCATAAAGAGCTCACAACAAGCAAATCCAATTGACATGATTTATTATCGCCGTCATCTTCCACATTACCAGCCGTTGGATGCGATTTTTTTTGTGACGTTCAGATTAGCCGGGTCGTTGCCTGCGGCTGTGATTGAGGAAATGTGTGTGGATCGAGAACGAACGAATGTATCGAGAGAATTAATAATCGGAAAACACGATCGGATGAATGGTACGAATTTAACATTGATTATTTCGCCCGGTTCGACGGCTTGCTCGATAAAAACGAAAAGAGCCTGCTTTAGTTACGCGAACCGCGCATTGCCGGCATTGTCAAAGAATCCATTCACCACCGTGATCAAAAAGAATATGATCTAATTGCATATTGTATCATGCCAAATCACGTCCATATGGTATTTGGTGTAGGGCGAGCAGACCTGTGGTGAGCTACGTCGAACCACTGCTCGCCCTACATAGTTACGAAAATTATGAGTAGCTTAAAATGGTACACAGCTCTTGAATCGAATAAAGTACTTCATCGCACCGGTTCATTTTGGCAGCACGAAAGCTACGATCATGTAGTATGAGATGATGCCGAATTATCGCGTATCGTCGAATATGTTCTCATGAATCCTGTACACGCAAGGTTGGTCGAAACTTGGGAAGCATGGCCGTGGACATATCTGAAAGACATTTCATAAAAAACATGGGGTTCAGGAGTTTTTATACTACTTTAAATCTGCCCTTATTTCATTGTCACAAAATTACCAATCGCAGCGGTAAATATATAGACTCCCGAAGTAAATCGGTGAATTTCTACTGGAGCACATATTAGTTCATAGCCATATAGAGTGATTTGTTATGATTCTACCCAACATCATCCGGAATATTCATAGTACTTTTCTCGATGTGATCTTCCCGCGTCTTTGTATAGCATGTGAAAAACCGTTGGAAGGGCATGAAAAATTTGCCTGTTCGTGGTGCTGGCAGAATATTCTTCGAGTATCGCCTGATGATGTGACGGTTCGCGTACTCATGCGGCGTTTTAAGGAGATCGGGACCATCGACCGGTTATTCACTCCATACTATTTTGAAGAACAGGGGACACTTCAAAAAATCATACACGGATTAAAATATGAAGGTTTTACAAAATTAGGAGTTGGACTGGGGGAAAAAATCGGCGAGCTGATTGTTGGTGAAAATCTTCCGTTTCGGTACGAAGGTATCGTCCCTATTCCTCTTCATCGATCAAAGTACCGTGAGAGGGGGTATAACCAGAGTGAATATATTGCACGGGGCATTGCGAAAATATTGAGCATTCGCGATATAGAAGTATCCGCGGTGAAACGTGTACGGGCTACACAGTCGCAAACCCACCTCAATATAGATGAACGAAAGTCGAATGTTGAGGATGCTTTCCGTGTAATGATGCCCTGGAAGCTCAAGGGAAAACATATTCTTCTCGTTGACGATGTAATCACAACGGGGGCAACGATTGGAGAATGCGCGAGTGTGATCCGGGAATCAGGTGCCGCATCGGTTGCAGTCGCATCTGCAGCCCTTGCCAAATTGGCAATATAGCAATAGTCGCCATACTCCCAAAAAAATGAGCAATTCGAGGGGGGCTTCCATATTCAGTGTTAGGGTTGAAACTTTTCTACTTCTTCCAGAATCGTTTGGACGATCTCGCTTTCCTTCACGCGTTTTATAATTTCACCTTTACGATAGAGAATTCCAACTCCTTTTCCCGCTGCGATACCGATATCCGCTTCGCTCGCTTCTCCTGAACCATTCACTACACAACCGAGCACGGCAATTTTGATCGGCTTCTTTATTCCGGCAAGCTTCTCTTCAAGCTGTGCCATGATGGCGAAGAGGTCGACTTCAAGACGGCCGCATGTGGGGCATGCAATCAGCTCGATATTTCGTGAAGCAAGTCCGAGAGAGCGCAGTATTTCCTTCCCGACTTCGATTTCTTTTACAGGCGCGTCGGTCAACGATACGCGAATCGTATCACCGATTCCCTCCGAAAGAAGGGCCCCGATCCCTACTGAAGATTTAATTGTACCGCTTCGCGTCGGGCCTGCTTCTGTAACACCCAGATGTAACGGAATATCTGTACGCTCTGCAACAAGACGGTAGGCTTCGATCATTAACCGTACATCGGTGGATTTTACTGAAATGACGACATCTTTGAATCCGAATTCATCGCAAATTTCCACATGCCGCATCGCACTTTCATAAAGTGCTTCGGCCGTCGGGTATCCATGTTTTTTAAGAATATCCTCTTCGAGTGAACCGGAATTCACTCCTATTCGAATCGGAACGCCTTTATTTTTTGCCATTGTGAGCACTTCGCGAATCCGATCTCTGGAACCGATATTTCCGGGGTTGAGCCGAACCTTCGCAACGCCTGCTTCGAGCGCTTTGAGAGCGAAAATATGGTTAAAGTGGATGTCGGCTACGATCGGGACAGGAGATTGATTGACGATACGAGCGATCGCTTCTGCTGCATCTTTATCATTGACGGTCACGCGAACAATGTCACATCCGGCTGTTGCCGCCTCGATGATTTGTCCCACGGTAGCATCGACGTCGGCAGTTTTTGTTTTTGTCATGGTCTGGACTGATATCGGCGCGCCACCTCCGATCATGATTCCGCTGACATTGACCTGCCGTGTCTTCCGTCTGATATATTTCTGTCTGTTCTCCATTTAAGTACTAGTTCAATTTCTTGCTCGCTTCAAAAAGAATACGTTTTTCTTCTTCGGTCAGACTCTGATAACCGCCTTTACCGATTTTATCGAGGATCTGGTCGATCCGTTCCTGGTTGATCTCATTTTCACTTTTTGACTGCGGTGTCTGTTCTTCATGAATGTCAGAATATTCTGCATCCTTAGTAAATATATCCCGATTGGTATCGGACCCCGGCGTATATATGTGCATCCGAGTTCTGTGCCGGAACCGTTCGATAAATTTCTGGAATGGAAAACGGTGCATATCGATCAGTATCAATATATATCCTACAGCGGCGCCACCTAGATGCGCGAAGTGAGCAATCGTGTCCGCTTCAGATCCGGTTACTGCCAGTATTTCAACAAAAATAAGAATTGCCACTAGGAATTTTGCCCTGATCGGGAAAAATATCGGGAACATGAAAACCGGGCGGTCCGGAAACATCATTCCAAATGCTATCATTATCCCAAAGACAGCGCCCGAAGCACCAACAGTCGGTGCAGCAACTGAAAAAATTGGTGCAAAAATCAGATTGGCAATCCCCGCGCCTATTCCACATACAATATAGTATGTGAAGAACCGTCGTGATCCCCAAGTATTTTCCAGTTCCATCCCGAACATCCAGAGCATGAGCATATTGAAAAAGATGTGGATGAGCCCGCTATGCATGAACATATATGTAAAAAGCTGCCACAGCCGGAAACCGTGTCCAAACGGGTTGAGTGCAAATACACGGTCGATGATCATAATAAGGGGAATTCCATTGACCTCGAAACGCCCGAGGAAATAGAGAAGAAAAAACACTATTGCGTTTGACAGCAAGAGTGATTTGATGACCGGTGGGAAAAAAGTAAACCCGCCGAAAAAACCCGGACGGTTATAATTACCGCCGCGTTGATATCGAAAAGGCATTCTATATGTACTTTAAAAGTGTTTGATAGACTCAATGTAACGAAAAAACATCCACTTCTGCAACATAAAAAAAGACTCTTTTGTTTCCAATCGAAAAGAAACCCCGTCCCTATGTGAAACAGGACGGGGTTGCAGACAGATAGAGTATAATCTATTTTTTTGTTAACGCAGCAACTCCGGGAAGGATTTTACCTTCCAGGAATTCAAGTGAAGCACCGCCGCCGGTTGAAACATGCGACACGGCTTTCTCAAGTCCGGCTTTTACAATTGATGCCGCGCTGTCACCGCCGCCGACGATCGTGATAGTGCCCTTTGACGTTGCATCGGCAAGAGCTTTTGCGATTGCATTGGTTCCTACGGCGAAGTTATCCATTTCGAACATGCCCATCGGTCCGTTCCACACAACTGTTTTCGATTTGCAGATTGCGTTCACGAAGAGCCTGATTGTCTCGGCTCGATATCCAGCCCCCACCAGCCTTGTGGCATTTCATTCTTTTTTACAACCTTCCGCTGGGCTGCATTGTCGATTTTATCGGCAATGACAATGTCGACGGGAAGGAGCATGTCGATATTTTTCGTTTTTACCTCGTTCAGTATTTGTTTTGCAAGATCGATCTTGTCGGCTTCCAGCAGTGAATTACCGATTTCAAGTCCTTCGGCCTTGAAGAACGTAAATGCCATTCCGCCGCCGATGATCAGTGTATCGACTTTGTTCATAAGGTTTTGAATGACATCGATCTTTCCGGAGATCTTTGCGCCGCCGAGTATTGCGAGATAGGGGCGTGCCGGATTTTCGACTGCGCTCCCGAGATACTTGAGCTCTTTCTGCATAAGGTATCCCGCTGCGTTTTGTGCAAAATATTTTGTGACACCTTCCGTCGATGCATGGGCACGATGGGCCGAGCCGAATGCGTCGTTTACATACACATCGCCGAAGCTTGCCAGCTCTTTTGCAAAACCCGGATCGTTGGCCTCTTCTTCGTTATGATACCGCAGGTTTTCGAGTAACAGGCACTCTCCGTTTTGCATGCCGTCGATGATTTTTTTTACTTCTGCACCGATGCAGTCAGGTGCAAATCGTACCGGCTTTCCGATGAGTGTGCTGAGGTGTTCGGCAACCGGTTTCAGGCTGAATTCAGGTTTCGGTTTACCTTTCGGCCGTCCGAGGTGGCTCATGAGAATTGCTTTACCCCCATCGGCGAGTATTTTCTTGATTGTCGGGAGCGATTCAACGATACGGGTATCGTCGGCAACGCGCCGCTGTTCATCGAGCGGTACGTTGAAGTCGACCCGAACGAGAACACGTTTCCCTTTTAGTTGAAGATCATCAATTGTAAGAGTATTCATATTATTTTTTCCATTGTTGAACATTGCATATAAAAAGGCTAACGACAGGATTTACGTCGTTAGCCTTGGATAACTGCTATCCATCGGATATTTACGCACCCATCTTTTTCATCAGGTCGATAACGCGGCAGGAGAATCCCCACTCATTATCGTACCATCCGAATACTTTGATCATGTTGCCGCTGGCCATAGTAAGTTTTGAATCGAAGATACATGAGGCCGGGTTGCCGACGATATCGGCGAGTACCAATTCCTCTTCGCTGTATTCAATAATACCCTTCATTGTCGTCTCTGCAGCTTTCTTGATTGCGGCATTGATTTCTTCCTTCGTCACTTCGCGATCGAGTTCAGCCACAAGATCCGTGATCGAACCGTCGGGCGTCGGGACTCGTAGCGAAAATCCATCGAGTTTTCCCTTAAGCTCAGGAATGACTTTCCCGACCGCCTTCGCGGCTCCGGTAGTTGTAGGAATAATGTTCAGCGCTGCTGCACGGGCGCGGCGGAGATCCTTATGTGGTAAATCGAGAACCCGTTGATCGTTCGTATAGGAGTGGATTGTTGTCATAAATCCACGCCGTACTTTGAAGTTATCGTGAAGGACTTTCACCATTGGTGCGAGGCAGTTTGTTGTGCAGGATGCGTTTGAGATAATTTTTTCCTTGCCGGTGAGAATATTGTCGTTCACACCAAAAACGATGGTTGCATCGACATCGTCTTTTGCCGGTGCGGTGAGAATAACTTTATCGGCTCCGGCGGTGAAATGTGCAGAAATTTTTTCACGGCTTGTAAATACACCTGTACCTTCAATTACCAACGAGACACCGAGTTCTTTCCAGGGTAACTTTGCCGGATCCTTTTCCGCCGTCACTTTGTATTTTTTACCGTTGACGACAATGCCGTTTTCTTCAGCGGCAACCGTTCCATTGAATATACCATGAATGGAATCATACTTTAAAAGGTGTGCAAGCGTTTTGGAATCGGTTACATCATTGATTGCCACGATATCGAAACCGCCGACGTTAAGTGCGCGACGGAAGACTAACCTTCCAATACGTCCGAATCCATTAATACCAATCTTCAAGGACATGTACAAAAGCCTCCTTACTATGGGAGAAGAATGAATGAAAAAGAGACATAAATTATGTTCATTATGATCAATATAATTGATACAGAAAAAAGAACTAAAAGTCAATGTTTTACACTCGAAAGTGTGTAAATTTTTTATCGAATAACATACTAACGGCGGGAAAAATTGAATGATTATATCGGGATATTTTTTTCAGATGCCCTTCCGGTTGGCTCGGGAAGAATCAAAGAAATCCTTCAGGACTTTATGATAGGAATATGCCAGTGGGAGTTGAAGAATCTCATCAAGACCAAAATATGCAAGACGCTGGCCTTCGTGAAGCACCATACTGTCAGGATTGAGATCAATTTTTTTCAGAAACACGTACTCGTCGAAAGCTTCATGATGGTACTCTTTAAAAAGGGTAATCTCGCCAAGATCGATTTCGAGTTCTTCATTCATCTCACGGCGAATGGTCTGTTCCGGATTTTCTCCTTCTTCAACATGTCCACCCGGCAGATCCCACATATTTGGGTAGGGAATGGTCGGAATATTCTCGCGGAGGATTAAAAGGATTTGATCCTTGCTGTTTAAGAGGATGATTCCGGCTCCGACAGGTTTTTTCATTTCGAATTTTCAGACTTGATAAAAGTTTGGAATGTAACTTACATAATGAAAAAGAGGGAAGCAAATATGTTTAAACTCGGCTGGTAAAATAGTAGGGCGAGCAGTGGTTCGACGTAGCTCACCACAGGTCTGCTCGCCCTACAATGGAACATCAAAGAGTGCAATCTCTGAATCATCTGCGGCTGTAATCGTCAATTCCTCCATCGTGTCGATGATGGCGGCATCGCCTCCCGTGAGTCCTGTGTGATTGATGGCAACGGATCCCTCAATCAGATAGAGATAGGCGCCGCGTCCTTCAGAAACGTGATATTTCAGCGAATGATTGGACTCGAGACGGCTGACCGACATCCTGGCGTCCTGGTGAATGGAAATCCCACCGTTTTTTCCCTCTACCGATGTGATCTGAAGAAAAACATTGGTCCGTTGTTCCCTCGAAAAACTTTTCTGTTCATATTCCGGTCGAAGATCACGCCTGTCTGGTAAAAACCAGATTTGGAGAAGATGGACCGGCTCGGTTTTTGAATGGTTGGACTCAGAATGCATAATACCTGTACCCGCGCTCATTCTTTGCGCTTCACCGGCAAGGATTACTCCATGTATTCCTGTACTGTCACGATGCTCCAGGGCTCCTTGAAGCACGTAAGTAATAATTTCCATATTATCATGCGGATGAGTCTCAAAGCCGGTACCCGGCATAATGGTATCATCGTTGAGAACGCGGAGTGGACCGAAATTGGTATATTCACGATCATAGTATCGGTTGAATGAAAAACTATGGTAGCTGCTAAGCCATCCGACTTTGGTTACTCCGCGTGTATTGTGTTTTCTGATTTTCATCATTTTTAAGTGTTTTTTTATTACTGTCTTATCATTTTGATATTTAGAGAAATGTCGACGTTTTCACTGATAAGCAGTCCGCCTGCGTCGAGCGAGCGGTTCCATTTTAAATTATAGTCGTATCGATTGACTCTCCCGGTTGCTTTGAATCCTGCATAGACGGTGCCCTTCGAATCCTTAATTTGTCCGAGGTACTTTGCATCAAGAGTGACAGGTTTTGTGATGCCGTGGATTGTCAGATCGCCGGTGATTCGATATTCATTCTCACCGGTTTTTTCAAACGAAGTGCTTTTAAATGTAAGGTCCGGATATTTTGTTACATCAAAAAAATCTGCAGAACGGAGATGGTTATCCCTGGTATCATTGTC
>CAVZMI010000001.1:0-9843 GCA_963776275.1 Ignavibacteriota bacterium | reverse complement strand
CGAAGCTTCCCAACTTCTCGATCTTGACAATTATACGGACCTGCTGGCGTTAATTCACGCCACCGAGTACAAGTCGTATGCTTATGGTACTTTCGCTTTCCGTCAGAAAACCGAAAATGGACGATGGGAATGGACGATATGGGATCCGGATCGCTCCTATTCCGAAGTCAACTGGAACGGATTTACCACGCGGTATAATCCCATCGATACGTATCTCGATACGCTCATCACGAAAAAACTGCTGCAGAATCAATCGTACAGAATCAAGTTCATCAACAGGATATCCGATCTTTTGAATACAACATTCTTACCTGAAAATGTGTTAGCAATAATCGATTCTCTGACCCATCATATTGAGGCTGAAATCCCCGCGGACGTAGCAAAATGGAATAACACCGTGACGGCATGGAACACTAATGTTGATTCTGTAAGAGCTTTTGCTGAACGGCGACCATCCATTCTCCGTCAACAAATCCAGGACTATTTCGGACTTTCCGGACAGGCAAATCTGGCCGTTCATATTTCAGGGAATGGCAAACTTCTCATCAATACCATAACGATCGAAACCTTTCCATGGTCGGGAATATATTTCCGCGGTATCCCGGTTACGGTCACCGCAATTCCCGATCCAGGGTATCAATTTTCGAGATGGGAAGGAACATCGACGATTGCAGGCAGAACTGTTACGATACATCTCCAGGGAGACACGACACTCTCTGCCGTATTCACGCAGCCCGGTAATTCAAACGCCGAACTCATCACACCACAGCGGATACGGCCGGGCCAGCACCTGCCGCTGGTCGTACGGATACGCGATGCTAATGGCAACATCAATCCAATCGAACAAACGCCGATCACCATTACATTTGGAGACGCACGTGCAGACACTGTAATCGCCATTAAGCGCGGCGCAGGAACGGGTATTGTTCAGATTAATACAGCATCATCGTTCCAGGTGTCCGTTCAGAACATTAATGTCCCTGTAGTACAAAAGCAAATTGCCATCTCATCGGTTCCTACTGTTTCATATTCCGGCACCTTGACTGCGGGCGAACAGGTTTGGGACAACACTGCCGACCGTCTTATTACCGCTGATATGACTATTCCGGTCGGAGGTCATCTGACAATAAAACAAGGGACATGGATTCTTTTAAAAAAATACGTAAACATATACGTCGAAGGCCAGCTGACGGTGGAAGGAACCGACAGCGAACCGGTGATTTTCACGTCTGACCAATGGTCAGAACCATGGGGAGGGATGGAATTCAAGGGTGCAATCGGAATATTTGAATATTGCATGGTGTTAAACGGCGGCGGCGATATGTCGAAAGGGTATCCGACAAACGACGGCTGGCATACAGGACATCAGCATATTTTCTACGGCAGGAATAATTCGGTGCTGACGTTCGACCAATGTTGCTTCCTCTATTCACCCGGAAAAGTCTTTGGTGTCCAGGACGGCAAGGTGACAGTCCGGAATTCCGTCTCCTCATTTGTCTGGCTCGGTGGAGAGTTTCACAGGGTCCTCCTGAGGTATGAAAACAGCCATATCATGAATCTCCCGGACGACAACAATGCAAGTTATACTGAGGATATCGATACCGACGGGCTCCATATCGATTATGTCAATTCGATGTATCCTCAGTATTCTATAATCGATTCCTGTTATTTTATCACCGGAAAGGATGATGCGATCGATCACCATGCTTCACGACTGAAGATATCAAACTGCTGGCTGGAAGATTTTGTCCATGAAGGTGTCGCGGCTTCCGGGCGTGACACCGTGAAGATATTCAATACCGTTGCGTTGAATAACGACCAGGGATTTGAAGCCGGGTGGACGGATCCGGGAGTCACCAAGGAACCTTTTGTTCTCATCGATCATTGCGTTGCAGCCGGAAACAATGTCGGTCTGCGTATTGGTGACAGCTACAGCTGGACATATAATAATAGTATGAAAGTCACAAACTCGATTATCTATAACAACAAGGATAATATCCTGAACTATCTGAACAGCACGCATGCACCACTGGAAGGGGCGCTTGAAATTTTATACTCCATGACAAATGATTCGGACTACAATGCCTCACCGTATTGCATCACAGGAATACCCAGTTTTGATTCTCTCTATTATCTACGTCCCGGTTCTCCTGGAATCAACAGGGGTATGCGGGGAACAAACATGGGAAGGGCGGATTCAACTGCATTGACCGTGGGTTCAGTCATAATCAATGAGATCATGTACAACGCACAGGCGGGAATGAATTCGAAAGACTGGATTGAGTTGTACAACTCACAAACAACGGCTCAGGATCTTTCAGGATGGATCCTGAAAGATGATAATGATGCACATACTTTTATCATTCCACCAGGTACAATCATTCAGGCAAATGGATACCGGGTATTATGTGAGGACACCGCCGAATTCAAACCGATCTATCCGAGTGTAGCCACTATTTCAGGAAATATTCCGTTTGGCTTCGGAGGCAAGGATCAGGTACGTCTCTTTATACCTGAAGGTCAAATTGTCGATAGTGTCTTATATGACAATAATAGTCCTTGGCCCGGCGAGGCGAACGGCCATGGTTATACGATCGTATTAATAGATCCTGCCAAAGACCACACGCTTCCCACAAACTGGAGCAGGTCCGGTCAGTACGGAGGTTCACCGGGAAGACAAAATTTTATAACAGATAGTGAAGGACAGCAGGGCTCTACTCCGACAGAGTATATCCTTGAGCAAAACTATCCTAACCCGTTCAATTCATCCACCGTCTTTCGTTTTTCCCTGCCTCAGCAAAGCCATATTGAGCTTGAAGTATTTGATATCCTGGGTCGCCGTGCTGCGACGATATTTTCCGGACAACTACTCCCGGGACGATATAACCTACCATGGAAGCCGGAAAATCTCAGCAGCGGTGTCTACCTGTATAGAATCCGAACCGGCAATTTCATTGCCATAAAAAAGCTTATCCTCCTGAAGTAAATCAGCTAAACCAATATTGTATTGGGAATAGATGGGAAAACTGTAAGACCTTTGATGGAAGACAAAAAGAGGGAAAGTGAACAATGAGATCGGCCGTAATCGACAGTTATGCATTAATCGCAAATCTCGAAAACGAATGTCGTATGCTGATTGCTACGCCGCTGCGCTGGCAATTAAACGAGAGAGTGAATTAATCACAGCTGAAAAAGAATTTAAACAGGTTGAAAAGGATGTTAGTATATGAGGGTTAAGAGTGTAGGAAAACAATTATGGACAAGATAAAATTATTTATTCAACTTAAAAAAGCATATGTTGGACTTACGCTTTCTTTTTCTCAAGAATGAAAGCCGCATCGAGCTCAAACAGCAATTCATCCCTGCATACGTCTGCCACTACATTCACAGAGGGCATGCTGGAAATGCCCAGTTCTTCGGCGATTGCCTGATACACAGAAAAATCCTGCCGGCGTTTGAGGAACACCGTAGCTTCGCAGAGGTCTTGAAGCGTTGCACCCTCTGAAGCGATCAAGGCAGAAACCACATCGAGTGTTTGCCGGATCTGGGCAGCCGGGTCGCTAATGAATACACTTTTACCATGTTCATCGATGGAGGCCGTACCGGAAACCAGTATCAATTTACTGTCCGTTTGTTCGATTACTGCAGCGCGCGAGAATGCGGAGCCATAGCGGAACGGTGAACGTTGTTTGATTCCGTAAGCGGGACGGATTTGAATAGAGCTCCCCGGAGAACGATGAACGGCGAATACATCCATTGTAGCCGGGAGTCCGGAGGGATTTCTGCCTTCGATGCCTGTGCTTGCAGGAAGGTACATCTGTTCAGCTTGCAATCTGGAATCGGCGTTTTCGAGAAAACCATATTCTGAATAACAACGATTTCTCACTGCATTAAAATCGTCGTACCACTCTAAAATATCCGATATGTATATCCATGTACGTACCACATCCTGATACGAGGCGCCTTCGGCGCGGAGAAGTCTCTCGGCCTGGCGGAACATGGCTTCGGACTGAGATTTTCTATTGATATTTTTTACGTCAGTCGGTACTCCCCCATCAACATTATGGAGTATAAAAAATGTGGAGCCATTGAGATTCCAGGCTCGGCCTTTTGGATTTCCCTGATCCAGGATTGTCCGTACACGGGTACCCGAACCGGGTTTCAAAGCTCTAATCTGAACACCGGCAAATTTATTCTCCAGACAAGACTCGCCTTCCACAAAAGTTACGGGGGTATTTATTTCCATTTTATGTCTACGAAGCGCGCGGGCTCGCGCTTCGAGAATCTGGGGTTGAATTCCTATGTCACCGAAGCATCGTTCATGAACGACCTGGCTGGAGGAAGCGGATAACAGATCGGCAATCCTGTCGTAGATTTCCTCCGCAGATTGCTCAGCATCCGCACCCCCTTTCGTGACCGAGGCACTGATAAATAATTGATCGCGCATCGATGTTTCAAAAAAATCAAACGTGGGGAATGATTTGACCGAACGTTCTATCATCTATTTTCCTTGTTTAGCGATTTATCTTGTTCTGTTCAATGGAATTCGGATCCGTATCGGAGATCTTCTCTTTTCGGCACTTTTATTTTGCACCACATTGGGATCCAGCTTCGCAGTCAGAGTATCCTGTTCAGAGAAAGCAGCTTCAGCCAGAACCTGCGGGCTTATATTAATAGGTTCTTTTGTAAATTCCGGAACATTATATGTATCTATACAGGTTTCGTAGAATGAAGGATCCTCCTGCGGCAGGATAAACGGCTTCGTTACGTTTCCCAGCGAATCGATATAGAAAAAATACGGCTTGGCGAACAAACCGTCCTGCCGTCCGCTGGTAAATACAATCCACCGGCCCCCGCTCGACCATGAATGAAATGTATCGGACTGGTCGCTATTGAGCTCGAGCTTTTTCCGGATGCCTCCGGTTAAGTCGAGCAGATACAGATCATTGCTGGGGAGAAAAAACGATAACTGACCGTATTGGGACGCGGTGAAGATGAGAAAACGGCCGTCCGGAGATATTCTCGGCTGGCTAATTCTCAATCCCATTTCGGCTGAGGAGAGTACGTCTTCAAGTTTTTCCCAGATTTCTTTATTCGTGCGAACTTTTAGGTCTCCAAAAATAGAACACCTAAATATATCGCATAATTTGATATTGTCAAGCATTATCTCAGAATATCGTGGCACTACATTTTGGGGAATTTCTGGCTTTTATTCCGCTAAGTTATTCATTTTAAATAATTTAACTTTTTTACAAACTCCATATGTGTTAAATATCTGTTAGAGCAAAATTATCAGACAACCTTGGTGTGCCTGCACTATTTTTATTCCTTGCTGTCGGGATACTTGCAGGTTCTGAAGGACCGGAAGGAATTTAATTTGACGATGCAGCATTATCAGAATCGATAGGCGCCATTGCTCTTGTCTTTATTCTTTTTTTCGTAGGGTACTGCAGATCGGAAGATCAATCTTCCGCCGGGTTGATCCACACCTATTGACCTATGCACATCTATAAAAAATGTTAGTGAGGTGCTGGCTGCCATTTTGAATTCATCTCTTCAGTCTTCTCTATACTTAATTCCCCGCTTTAGGTGTTGCCCCAGGATTCGGCATATCTACCGGAACGTTTTCAAGATTACGAATAACACGTGCAAGTTTTTCACCTGTAGCTTTTACTGGTCCAGTAACAAGCTCAGGGATAGTGTAGGTGCTCAAGTCAGCGTCATAAAAAGTAGGATCTTTCTGAGGCACCACAAAAGCTTTGTATTGCTTTCCATTTTCGTCTACATATGTAATGTATGACCGATTGAATAAAGGATTGTTTCTTTTACTGCTAAAAACGATCCATCGACTATTACTTGACCAGGAATGCCAGGATTCACACTGATCACTATTGATTTCCATTTTCCGGTATTCAGGCTTACCGGTTTCTCCAGTTGCTTTCAAATCCAGAATGTAAAGGTCGCTATCGGGATGATAGCTGGGCCAACAACTATATTCACACATAGAAAATGTCAACCAACGCCCATCAGGACTAACCCGTGGTTGATTTATACTCAAACCTGTCTCTTTAGCTAAAAGGATTGTCTCAATCTCACCCCATTGATCTTGCTCGATATCATAGCTAATTCTAAACAGGCTGTATTTACTTTCTTGGTAATGTTCAGGGGGCACTGTATTTCGATCCGTCCATAACATTTTTGCATTACAGAAATATAAATAACGCCCATCCGGCGACCAAGTAGGATAATTTTCCAACCAGTCTTTTCGGGAAAGTTGAGGTATTGTTCTAATTTCCTTGGAATCAAGATGATAAAACCCGATCCATGAATCTATGTCTACAATATCACGCATTTCATTTCTGTTCGCATGCAGAATTAAAGGCGGGTAGTTGATGGTGCATGCTAATAATCGACCACTTGGGTGCCATGAGGTAAAACCAAATTGTCTTGCAATTTTATATATTTTATCTCCTTCAACTATCAACAAACTACTTTTATAATCACTGCTGCGGGTACTAATCGATATTTTATCAGCACTGTTATTACAAAATGTATGACAATGAGCACATCCATACTTGTATCTATCATTTTTTAAGACGGGCGATTCTTCAAAGTTCTGTAAATTACGTTGATACAATCCCATCTTGCACCAGGTATTATGTGATGGGTGGATTTTCCGGTACACCAGAAAAGCATCTATTTCTTCATTTGCAATTTTATTGGTTATCGTTTGAAACTTGTTCCATTCTTTATTTTCAGCTTTTACAAATATGTCAATTAATAATTCCTGACCGCGATTCAAGCTTAGAAGTTCATTCCATGAATCTTCCGGAATTGAAATTTTAGGCGTCCAGCTAAGAATATCAATCGGAGTGCCTTGCTTTGAATAGATCTTTATACAATACTGAATCCCCTTTTCTTCAACCAAAAAGTTCAATGGTGCTATATTAGGTGGAATGACCGTCCCACAATAGTCAGGATGGATTTTGGGGAGCTGATTCATTGAATTATATTGGTCAATGGAGACTTTATGATTGTTCAAAATAAAAACGACTACACCGGCAGTCAATATAACTAGCATAACAATTGAAAAATATCTGTATTGTTTTCTCATTTCTCGTTACCCGAATAAATATTTTTAAAAAAGGTATAGTAAAAAAAGTAGCTGTCTCTGAACTCATCTGGAAATTCTCTAAAGGCTTTGCTTTTGTCCCTTTTGAAAGCACTTAAAGCTTTTAAAAAACTATTGGATCGGTGCATGGATTGGGGGCTAATCATCAGCTTCTTGCCTTGCAGAAGAACTTTTCTATTCGGATCGCTGGCAATAATTAAGATGGCTTCTTCGAATAATCGGGGAATTCGAGGATATTGGAAATCTTCAAAACGGTCAATATTTTCAAAAAAACCGTTTAAATCCTTCATTAAAATGTAAGATGTCATTAAATACTCAAAAGCCATACGGTTATATCGATTTTTTTCCAGCAAATCCAGAAGAACTGCATCAATTGTTGGATAATCGAGGAGATGTTCTCGATCAATCATTAGATTACGTAAATACTGAACTTGCTTATCCATTGATAAGGTAGGATCCGACTCGATTCTATTAAGGTACTCGTTTGCCCATTTCGAATAAAATAACATTTTGTTGAGTGCCCCGAGATAAATTCGAGCAGTACCGATATTGCCTTTAATCATATTTATTAGCGCCATTCGTTGAAGGAGTTGAGGGCGTTCTCCATAATATTCCAACGCTTCAGCCAGATCGTGCTCGGCTCCATTCACATAACCAAGATCAAGAAAAATGTCGAATTGATACCAGTATAAGTTCGCGTGGTACTTGCCAACTAGCAGAAGTGTACTCGGATTCTGCCGTAAAGTAATCGCAGCATTACCGAGCTGGCCGGAATGATATAAAGCACGGTTTACTGCCGCGATTACAAGATCATGATTTGGATTGTCCTTTGCGGCTTCCAACACTTGTGGCCACATCCGATTGAAGGCATAATAATCTACTTCAAATAATGCCTTTTGTTTGCTATCAAAAGAAAAGTAAACGGCAACAGCCGCAACCAAAAACAGGAAACTTGTATCAATAATCCATCTTATGTTCTTATTCTTTATAAAAGATATTTCAGAGACTTTACAAATGAATTTTTGTAAGATGGGTTTGATACTAAATATCCGCCAGATGATTAATGCAAAGGTTATTAATGGCAAAAATAAGTAAAGGCCATAGACGAACACAACACCATCTGTTTTATTATAGATCTGGAATTTCCAGGAAATTGGCGTTAATATAGTGAAAGCGTCGATACTGCTGAATCCATAAATAAAAACACCTTCAATATAAGGAATAATTAAAGCTGATAATAAACACATTAGGCTTATCTGCCACTGGCGTTTTGAGAGTAATTCGTACATACCACAGAGTAGAGCAAATACAATGTATGCTCCTCCAACCAATGCATATAGAATTGCCGACAAAATCAAAAAAACAATCAGTCTAAGTGATTTATTCTTAAAATTAAATTTCATGTATAACCATATAAAACAAAGTGCAACTATCAAAGTCATCGTAGTGGTGAAGTAAAACGTATATTGAGAGTAGAGTACAAGAAAAAAGATTGGGGGAACAAAACGAAGCCATTTTAGATGTGAAGCATTCACACTTTTGATAAAGCTATTAATGAAAGCGCATATCACCCAGGCTTGTAATGTTATGATGAGTGCACCAGCCCAGGAAAAATAGAAAAATTGAGATAGGAAAGCGGACACATATTCGACGAGTCCACCGGGGTAAGATAGATACTCCTTGAAAAATAACCAATCCTTATAAAAAACAGGGAAGTAACGTATTTTCCCTGCACCATGATAAATAAGATGAAGGTTTACATATAGCCATAGATATAAATAAAACAAAGTAAAAAATACGAAACTTCGGATCGCCGTTCCGAGTTCTTTGAAAGGAATTTTTTTAAAAATATCCATTAATAATTTTCAATTTTTATTTTAAGAGATTGTTATCGAAAAAGATAGTTATTCTCTTTCTCGTACTTCATGGTGGCACCCGTCAGAGCATCCAGATTAATTTTAGGATCAAGAATGGCCTTCTGTGTAATGCCGTCGGTTAAAGCTTGTTTAATAATTTCTTGTCCTGTGACCGGAATTGGCCCATCAACAAGTTCTGGTACATTATAAGTGATAATAAATGTATCGTAAAAAGTTGGATCTTCCTGCGGTAAAATAAATGGCTTATGGGCTTTTCCATTCTCATCAATATAGGTAAAATACAGCCGCGTGCAAAAATTATCCCGCATTTTACTGGAGAATACCAACCATCGACTGTTACTAGACCACGAGTTATAACTTTCAGGGCGATCACTATTGACATCCGCCTTATAATACTCTCCTGTCCGGAGATTCAGCAGATAAATATCTCCTCCAGGGCGATGAATAGAAAAGGTTCCCCATTTGGTCATGGCACAGGCCAAATATTTACCATCAGGGGAGATGCGTGGTTGCGTAACGCTTAGACCTGTCTTTTCGTGAGATAAAACAATTTCAGGCTTGCCCCAGCTATCGGTTTCAATGTCATACGATATACGCATTAGATCGTACATAATTTTATTATACATCTCTTCAAATAACGAACTGGAGTCTGGCTGCGGAGCACGACAATAGTAGAGATAACGTCCATCCGGTGACCATTCTGGATAGGTCTCCATAAATCGTGGACTGGCAATAGCAGGACATGTCGTTACCGTATTGGAATTGATTTTGTATAAAATTATATCAGACATTATATCATACCCTTCTTGGGTATATCCTACAGCATGGAAAAAC